>JARGFQ010000001.1 GCA_029210565.1 Bacteroidales bacterium | reverse complement strand
TATCAAACACCCTTGATGCTGACGCTTCTTTATCTGTATTCAAACAGGCCATAGATGATCACGGCAAACCCGAGATTGTCAACTCTGACCAGGGAAGTCAGTTCACGTGTGAACAGTGGGTAGAATATCTGAAGGGGAGAGGTATCAGGATCAGCATGGATGGGAAGGGTCGTGCTGTGGATAATATTTATATTGAGCGATTCTTCCGGTCAATAAAATACGATTATGTCTACTTGCATCCGGCCAATGATGGGCTGGAGTTGTATCAGGGGGTAAAAGAGTACATCCAATATTACAATCATACCCGTCATCATCAGGGTATTGGTCGTAGGATCCCGGCGAGCCTGTACAAGTATGTGGCATGATATTAACAGAAAATGGAGATGTTAACAAAAGAAAAAAGTAACCCCAAAAGAAAAGGTGTTAATAACCAGAATAACTCTGCGAGTTATTTCCGGTTATGTAACACTGGTTTACATCATCATTATGATAATAATCAATTAAGAATAGAAAAAAGTGGTCCTAAGAATGGGTAGTACTTTCAACAAAGCAGAAATCTTAGGTTGCTTTATTGCTTAACTTGATTTTCTCAGCAAACCCTAATTATGAAGAGACTGAACTCATAGCCTGAAAATTTTTTACACTATGCACTGGATCGATCTTACCATTTTTGTTGTTTATCTGCTGGCCATGCTAGGCGTAGGTTTTTTCTTTCTGCGGAAAAATAAATCAACTGACGATTATTATGTAGGAGGTCGAAAAATGAATAGCCTGCACATTGGTCTTTCAGTGGTAGCTACCGATGTAGGTGGCGGGTTTTCCATTGGCCTGGGCGGACTTGGTTTTGTAATGGGGCTCTCAGGCAGTTGGTTGCTGTTTACCGGTTTGTTGGGGGCATGGCTTAGTGGTGTGCTGCTAATTCCTAAAGTATCGCAAATGGCCCGCCGGAAAGGATTTCTTTCATTTCCCCAGTTTTTGGCCGCCGTATTTGATAAACGCGTAGCGATGGTAGCAGGAGTAATATCGGCCATTGGCTACCTGGGATTTACCAGTTCACAGATACTGGCCGGTGCCAAGCTCGCATCATCGACCTTTGAGAGATTAAACCTGAACAATGCCCTGCTGTTAATGGGAGTAATTGCAGTATTATATACTGTGTTAGGTGGTTTAAAAGCCGTAATTTATACCGACACCATACAGTGGATCGTATTGATGAGCGGCCTGATTCTGGTTGGAATCCCAATAGCTTATGTAAAAATTGGCGGGCTTGAGGTCATAATAAACACTCTGCCACATGAATATTTAAGTCTGGGCAATGTAAGCTGGCAGCAGATTGTAAACTGGATGTTTACCATAGTTCCCATCTGGTTTATTGGCATGACCCTTTACCAGCGCATTTATGCAGCAAAAGACACCAAAACTGCCCAGCGCGGATGGTTTATTGCCGGATTTTTCGAGTATCCGGTCATGGCATTTATGGGAGTCATATTGGGTATGTTTGCCAAAGTAGCCCTTGAGAATGGCATGCTGCCCGGATATACTGCAGAAAATCTGGATGCCGAGATGGGATTGCCGGTACTTCTGAAAACCATTCTTCCGGTAGGCTTCCTCGGGGTGGTGCTTTCAGCTTACTTTTCCGCTATCATGTCAACCGCCGATAGTTGCCTCATTGCTTCATCGGGAAATATCCTTACTGATGTAATTAAACGGCACGACTCGGCTCATGGCCTTAAATATTCGCAGCTTATTACACTGGTTGTTGGTGTGCTTGCCCTTTTCCTTGCTCTGAAAATGGAAAATGTGCTGGAACTGATGTTGCTTTCCTATGCCTTTATGGTATCGGGAATGATCATTCCGGTGCTGGCAGCACTCTTCACTAAGAGACCCAATGCTCTTGCCGGCTTAGTATCGATGATAACAGGTGGCGGAGTTACGTTGGTTCTAATTATTTTTGATGTGAAACTACCCTTCGGACTTGATCCGAATATTTTTGGGATTGCTGCATCGTTGGTGGCGTACATAGTGGTAGCTGGGAGCTTGAAGTTGAGCGAGTGATAGCGAGCCAACCGGAGCGAAGTGAGGCCGCACAACCGTTTGCCAGCTGCCGTAACATCTGAACATTAATCGCCACTAACATCAGTTCGTGGCTTATAATCCCACTCGCTTTGCTGTCCGGGTTTGGCCAAACGTTAAATGCATAATAAGAAGACAAATGATTGCTTAATATGAAGAAGATAATTGACAACCACAGAAAGCGGGGGTCAATACTTTTCTTTCTGGAATACCACGGGAAAATATGAGGATATATTCAATGAATTAAAGCCGGATGATAGCAATCGTTATAGCCACTAAGTGTTTCTGCGGTTTTCGCAAGGCTATAGCCTAATTGGACTTTTCTTGTACCTTGGTGGTATATTGCCCAGCAACGGCGAATTTTTCATGTCAGCATGACCGGGTAAACATTTGCTGACCATACAGCTGGCTATCATGTGCATTTTATGACCTGAAGAATGAATATCGAAATGACAACAAACACTGAAAATTGTTCAATAGAAAACATTGAAATAGTTTTCTTGAGAACAGTAGATTACGAAGAGATCAAGAATGCAATGATTGAATCCTATTCCAATATGCAGAATGCATATTGGAAGGAGCATCATATTAATACTTTAAACGATATGTTTCCCGAAGGACAGGTCGGAATTAAAATAAATAATGAACTCGCGGGATGTGCCTTGTCAATTATTGTCGCATCATTAAAACTTGAAGGCAAGCACACCTACAGGGAGATAACAGGAGACTATTCTTTCAGTACCCATAATCCAAAAGGAGATACATTATATGGAATAGATGTTTTCATTCGACCAAAATACCGAGGACTCAGGCTTGGGAGACGACTTTATGACTACCGCAAAGAATTATGTGAAAAACTTAATCTAAAAGGAATTGCCTTCGGCGGCCGTATTCCTGAATATCATGAATATTCCAACAAAATGACGCCCCGGGAATATATTGATAAAGTCAGAAAAAAGGAGATTCATGACCCTGTGCTCGACTTTCAAATGTCAAACGATTTTCATCCGGTAAGGATTATTCGCGGTTATCTGGAGGGAGATCTGGAGTCTCAGGAATATGCATTGCTTCTTGAGTGGGACAATGTGTATTATGAACATGCTTCAAATAAAGCCGTCAGCAATAGAAAGATAGTCAGGTTAGGGTTGATTCAATGGCAAATGCGTTTTTACAAGAACCTTGATGAGCTTATGCAACAGGCTGAATTCTTTGTAGATGCAGTTTCCGGTTACAGATCAGACTTTGCCTTGTTCCCAGAGTTTTTTCATGCCCCGCTCATGGCAGAATACAATCATCTTTCAGAGCCTGAAGCAATCAGAAAACTTGCAGAATACACTGAAGATGTTGTTAAAAGATTTGCGGAACTGGCAATATCGTACAATATCAATATCATTACCGGCAGTATGCCCGAGATGATGGATGATCAACTTTACAATGTCGGATACGTATGTAAAAGAGATGGTGGAACAGAACGATATGATAAGATCCATGTAACCCCCGATGAAGCAAAAGTATGGGGGTTACAAGGCGGAAACAGTCTTCAAACCTTTGATACGGATTGTGGTAAAATCGGCATACTGATATGTTACGATATTGAATTCCCCGAATTGAGCAGAATACTTGCTGATGAAGGAATGAATATTCTTTTTGTACCGTTTTTAACTGACACCCAGAACGGATATTCCCGTGTCAGGAATTGTGCTCAGGCGCGAGCCATAGAAAATGAGTGCTATGTGGCAATAGCCGGAAATGTCGGGAATTTACCAAAGGTTCATAATATGGATATTCAGTATGCTCAAGCTGTTGTATTTACCCCCTGTGATTTCTCATTTCCATCAAACGGTATAAAAGCAGAGGCATCTCCGAATACAGAAATGACACTGATAGTTGATGTAGATTTAGATCTGTTGAAAGAATTAAACATGTACGGTAGCGTTCGTAACCTTCATGACAGAAGAACCGACATATATTCAATTATTAAAAGAAAAAAATAATCTCAGCCACTAACAACATACATTTGACAATAGCGAGTCAACTAATAAATTGAATGTCAGCGCATTTAAGTGATAATTCCCCGAAAATAAAGCTTAGTGGCTCTATTCCATTGCCACACTCACGAGCTGCTCATCGGCCGGCAGAACGATAAAACCTTTTTGCAAGTAAAAAAAATACTTATCTTTGCCGATACTAACGCAAAACATTACATAGCATTATTTTTCAGATCAGGAGAGCCTCTGAAGATTCCATGACACTGCACGCGTAGCAGGCTGTCTACAGATATTATATTAATCGTCAGGCGTTAATACTGAATGTTAGACAACTCCTGGATTTTTGATTATATCAGAATTCCCGCCTCCAATAAATTTATAAAATGAACTGCAGAACGGAAAACCTATATAACATCCAAATTAATCAGCGGTAGTGAATAACATTCCGTTATGATAACACAATGGCAACAGAAGAAACAATTATCGAATTACATTAATAACCAGTATGGATAGTTTACTAAATAAACACCCCGGGGAGGTTCTTATTAAAGAATTCCTGCAACCAATGAATATTTCTGCCTACAGACTCTCAAAAGACATTGGCATACCACAGACTAGAACTTCTGAGATAATAAAGGGAGTTAGAAGGATAACGGCAGATACAGCTCTCAGACTCGGTTATTATTTTGGAAACTCACCCAAGTACTGGTTGGGCATTCAGAATGATTACGATATAGATGCAGAAATGAGATCCAGAATAGACGAATACAAGAGCATCGGGAAGGCTGAACAACGAGCAGCCCACCATGCGGGTGCACGTCAGGCAAAACAGACATTATAATAAAAAGAATCAGAAGAGAAATATGACTATTTACACAAAAGACCAGGAAGCAATTGCAAAAAAGATTCAACCAGAAACCAAGTTAAGTAACTGGATGGATTGGAAATGGCATGTTCGCCACGCCATAAAGACTGTCTCTGAATTTGAAAGATTATCCGGGATTACTTTTTCCCAGAAGGAAAAGAAACAACTTCAAAAAACAATTGATCACTTTCCCCTTTCTATTACACCATATTATTTTTCACTCATTGACAGAGAAAATTATCAGAACGATCCAGTCTTCAGACAAGCATTTGCAGATACCCGGGAACTGTATAACTCTAAAAGTGAAATGACAGATCCACTTGCAGAAGATCATGACAGTCCGGTACCTCTAATTACGCATCGTTATCCGGACAGAGTTTTGTTTCTGGTTAGTAATGTATGTGCCATGTATTGTCGTCATTGTACGCGAAAACGGAAAGTAGGCGATATTGACAATATTCCCACCAGAAAGCAGATCAGAGAAGGACTTGATTATATCAGAAATACTCCTCAGGTCAGAGATGTTCTGTTGTCTGGGGGTGATCCTTTTTTATTGTCTAATGATTACCTTGACTGGATCTTAACAGAACTGCGGGCAATACCGCACGTGCAGGTGATTCGCATAGGAACCCGTACCCCTGTTGTTCTTCCATACAGAATTACCGATGATTTGGTAAAAATGTTAAAAAAACATCACCCAATATGGATTAATACCCATTTTAATCATGTTCGTGAACTTACTGCGTCGTCAAAGAGGGCTCTTGCCATGCTTGCCGATGCAGGAATACCTCTGGGTAATCAATCTGTTCTACTTGCTGAAGTAAACGATTGCCCACGCATTATTAAAGAGTTGGTTTATAAATTGGTGGCAAACAGAGTTCGTCCATACTATCTGTATCAGTGCGATCTTTCCAAAGGTTTGTCTCATTTTCGAACACCCGTTGGAAAAGGAATCGAAATTATTGAAAGTCTTATTGGACATACGAGCGGCTTTGCTATACCAACATACGTAATTGATGCTCCGGGGGGTGGAGGTAAAATCCCCGTAATGCCAAATTATCTCATTTCCTGGAATACGAACAAAGTTATTCTCAGAAACTATGAAGGAGTAATTACTTCATATCAGGAGCCCGAAAACTACACAAAAACATTTTGCGACAGGGGTTGTACTAACTGCAATCTGGAGCTTGATTTAAGAGAAGGTAACGAAATGAATACGGTCGGTATAGAAAAATTACTAGCGGATTATGATGATACAATATCTCTTATTCCTGCCAGAAATGAGCGTCTAAAAAGAAGGGAAAGGACTAAGAATGAATAATGAGAATATGAAATCCACGCTGTCACATGATAAAAGAAGTGATCGTGTTTATCTGATAAATCTTCATCGTGATGATTTTCCTGAAATCATAAACTATATAGATTGGTTAGCAGACAAATTTCAATACACCAAAATATTTGCCAAGGTACCCTCGAAATATGCTCCTGCATTCTTCAATGCAGGCTATATTATTGAGGCATCTATCCCCCTTTTTTTTAAGGGAAAAGGCGACGTTCTGTTTCTGATGAAATACATGACTGAAGAACGTCACATTCCGGAACATGATGCTCTGCAAGCATTTCAGGACATGCTGATAAAACCGGCTACTGCCAATAAGAAACCGTTGGATGACATCTTTACCATACGACCGCTCAAGGTGGCAGACATCAATGATATGATTACAATTTTTAAGCAAGTTTTTAAAACATATCCTTTCCCTATTTTCGAGCCTTCATTTTTATTGAAGAGTATGCAGGAAAATGAAACTCGATATTTTGGTGTCTTTCATGATCACAATCTGATTGCAGTTAGTTCTGCCGAATGTAATACTGCTGACAAAAATGCTGAGATGACAGATTTTGCTGTACTACCTAAGTACAGGGGAAAACGCTTAGCCATTCACCTTTTATCATTCATGGAAAAAGAATTAGTGAGAAGTGACTTTAAAACGTTTTACACAATTAGTCGCCTTAAATCTTTATCCATGAATAAGACATTTTATAACTCAGGTTATAAATATTCCGGAACCTTAATACAAAACACACAAATATCCGGAAATATTGAAAACATGAATGTCTGGTATAAAAATATCACTGATTAATAATGTACTAACAGTTTACACTGACATATTTCATCCGGGTTGGCTTTGCTGAGCTCAGAAAGCAGAAGCAGCAGTATGACGAAACTTAAAATCTTGTATTATTGAGAATGGCTAAATCTTCAAGTGAATAGTATAGCTACTAAATCATTGTTATTCATGAGTAATTATCACGAACCAAGCAGTGAATGGAGTGAAAAAGCCAGATCTGTGACCAGGGCGCTGAACAGCCTGACAGAAGAGATTGAGGAATAGCAAATAGAGTCTCAGGTACCTGTGGATACTCTCGCGTGAGACCACGATTCCTGAGAACATAAAGGAGAAATACCTGAAGATTGCCGGGAATATCGGGTATGTTGTCTCCGACCTTATCTGGGTTAAACACGACAGTCAGAAATAGCGTCTGGGGGTTTACCGGCAGGCAACTACGAGAGGCTTTCGAGAAAAGATATCCTATCGCCATGAGGCAATAGCGAAGGCAGGGTGTCTGTTTGCCGCCATAGACACAATCTTTCTTGCCAGGGCTCCATATGAGTAGCCATGTATCTCTGCTGCCATAGCAAAGCTGGTGTCAATGCTTATATCGTTATTCGGATTGAAATCGAGAAGATAGAACTGCTGATCACGAAGGCGGAGGTCAAACCGGGCATAGTCGCGGCACCCCAGTCCCTTCCAGGCTTTAATTACCACATCCTCCAGGTTTTTCAGCTCTGATTCATCAAGAGGCGCCGGCATCAGGGTCTCAATCCTTTCGTAATGTTTTGAACCGGGAATAAACTTCGAATCGTAGTTACACAGTCTGTCCCTGGCTTCATCAAAGTATGAAAAATCCATCTCTGCCGGTGGCAGCATCTCAGGCCTGCCATTGCCCCATATAGATACGTGGAATTCACGGCCATCAATAAAATCCTCCACCAGGGCCGGCTGTTTCAGCTCATTGTTTACCACGGCGATCTGTTTCCTGAGTGACACGGTATCATTGACAATCGAATCTTCACTTATTGTCAGGCTGCAATGCTCCCGTGAAGGTTTTACGATAGCCGGGAAGAGGTTCCAGCCTTCAGCTTCTTCAGGAGTGAGGATTTTACCATAGGGAGTTTTAATGTCAAAGGAAGCCAGAACCACCTTAACCTGCTGTTTTTCGTAACTCAGATCAATTACATCCGGTATGTTACCTGTGTAAGAGAATCCCTTCTCTTCAATCGTTCTGATAACCTTGCTTTCGCTTTCCGGGATCCCGGGCAGTGTTTCACAGAGATTAAACAGCAGGGTGTCATCAGGAGTGTACCTGTCAAGGACCTGTGCCAGTCCCGTGTTGTTTAACTCTTCAGAAATTGTCTCTATTCCTTCTTCCCTCAGTGCTTTGCACAGTTCGCCCGCCGAGCTTCTGGCACTGCTGATTTCGAGACTGTTCCAGCCCAGATCAATATCATATAGAATAACTACCTTCACGAAAATATCAGGTTGCTAAACTAAAATAAAAGTTTGAAAAAGTGAGGCACAGAACTGATGTTATACAAACTTTCCCTTCAGAAAAGAATGAACCAATTATCCCTGCTGGAGACCGAGGTTTTGCGATGCTGCAGAAAACGGTAACAGGTCACGTTTCTAAAATTGTCATCAGCTGCCAGTCTGTTTCCACTATATGAGGGTACAGAATTAAAATTACGGCAGGTCAAATTGTTTTATGTCATTGATTTTACCGATATTGCAGTTGCTTTTGCCGGGCGTCATCCAATTGGAGCCAGGAGCTGTAACCCTAAAACCACAGATCGGACAACCATAAGGAGGAAGCCGAAAATCCTCAAGAGTAGGCAAAATAAAAAATTTAAGACTTATGAAAACAACCATGAAATTATTTCTTGCTGTTGCAGTATTAATTTTTGTATCCTGCGGCCAGTCAAAGAAAGAGACCACAGCAAAAGATGTTGAAGAAGAAGTTCAGGAGGCTGTAGATGCCACTCAGGAATTCGCCGCAGATAAGCTGGGTGACCTGAAGGCTGATTTTGAAAATTTTGCCGAGAATGCCGGCAAGCAGGTGGATGTGGTGAAGGAAGAATTCAACTCGCTCAGTGATGAGCTGAAGGCTGAGTACCAGGAAAAGCTTGACGCCCTGGAAAAGGAGAAGCAGGAGATTGACAACAAGATGGCCGAATACAATGAAGCTGCCGATGACAAAAAGGAGGCCATGAAGGAAAACATTGAACAGCTCAACGAGGCCTTTGCCAAGAGTCTCGAGACCTTTAAAAAAGAGATTTCTGACAAGTAATAACTTTGTGGGCGCCACGAGAATAAACTGTGTACCTGAAGAGTTTTATAGCAGAAACGTTAATAGTTACATAACAGAGCCAGGGCAGATTTTCTAATTTTATCCCTGATGACAATTTATCTCGATTACAACGCCACCACTCCTGTTGACAAGGATGTAGCACAGGCAGTTCAACCCTATCTCTATGAGCACTTTGGCAATCCGTCAAGTGCTCATAGCTTTGGTACTGAGACGAAGCTTGCCGTGGAGAAAGCCCGCGGGCAGGTTGCCTCTCTTATCAACTGCCAGCCCGGTGAGATCATCTTTACCAGCGGGGGCACCGAGTCTAACAACTATGCCATCAAGGGATATGCATATGCCAACCGTCACAGGGGGAATCACATAATCACCTCCACCATTGAGCATCCGGCGGTGAGTGAGGTATGCAGGTATCTTGAAGGAAAGGGGTTTGAAGTCACCTATCTCCCGGTTAACGAATATGGGTTGGTTGATCCGGCCGGACTTGAGGCGGCCATCACACCGGCAACGATTCTCATCACTGTAATGCATGCCAACAATGAGATAGGCACCATTGAGCCCATAAGCGAGATTGCCGCCATTGCGCACAGGCATAACATCGCATTCCACACTGACGCGGCACAGTCGGTCGGAAAGCATCCGGTTGACGTGAAGGAGCTGTCAGTGGATATGTTGACCATTGCCGGTCACAAGCTCTATGCCCCCAAGGGTGTCGGGGCACTCTACATCAGGGACGGAATAGTACTTGAGAAGCTTATCCACGGTGCTGACCACGAGCAGAACAGGCGAGCGGGAACAGAGAATGTCGCGGAGATTGTCGGGCTGGGACAGGCATGCGAGATAGCGGGTCGTGATCTTGAAAAGAACATCGCTCATTTCAGGAAGATGCGCGACCTGCTTCACCAGCAGCTGGCAAAAAAGATCCCGGAGGTGAAGCTCAACGGTCATCCCCGGTTACGTCTCTCCAACACTCTCAGCCTGAGTTTCAGGAACACGGAAGCCAATATCCTACTAAACGAGATGGAGATGAATGGTATTGCCGCATCAGCCGGAGCTGCCTGTCATACCGATTCCGTTGATCTCTCTCCGGTACTCACCGCCATAGGACTGGAGATGGAATACGCCATGGGAACCATCAGGTTCTCGGTCGGACGTTCTACCACTGCCGATGAGATAGACAAGGCATCGCAGATTATCGCCGGTATCGCCGGACGTCTGCGGCCTGACGCTGTCGCGCGTCCGCAGGAGCAGATCTCCGACGGTGAGAAGATAAAACTCACCAAATACACGCAGGGACTCGGCTGTGCCTGCAAGATGCGGCCGCAGGAGCTTGAGAAGATACTGAAGGAGCTACCTGCGGGAGTTGATCCGAATATCCTGGTTGACACCAGTAACTCTGACGATGCAGCCGTGTACAGTATCAGTGAAACCACGGCACTTGTGCAGACCGTTGACTTCTTCACTCCTATTGTTGACGATCCTTATGACTTCGGAGCGATAGCCGCGGCCAACGCGCTCAGCGACATCTATGCCATGGGTGCAGTGCCCCTGTTTGCTCTTAACATCGTCGGTTTCCCGTCGAACCGTCTCCCGATGGAGGTGCTCAGGGAGATACTCAGGGGGGCTGCTGACAAGGCTCAGGAAGCAGGGATTTGTATACTGGGAGGTCACACCATTGATGATCCTGAGCCCAAATACGGAATGGTAGTCAGCGGCACCGTTCATCCTGACAGGATATGGGCGAATTCAGGCGCCCGGGAGGGCGATGCAATCATCCTCACCAAGCCGGTCGGTACAGGAATCCTGACGACAGCCATGAAACGCGGCCTGCTGGGAGAGAAGGCCAAAGCTGAGGTGACAGCCTCAATGGCGGAACTTAATAGAAATGCCGCGGACATACTGCATAATTATACCGTTCATGCCTGTACTGATGTTACAGGCTTTGGGCTTATCGGGCACCTTAGTGAAGTCACGGTTGCCAGCGGCGTGAACATTGAGCTGTTTGCCGACAGGGTGCCCCTTTTCCCCGAGACGGCAAATCTTGCAGCAGCCGGAATTATACCGGGAGGCACTACCAACAACCTGAGCTATTATTCCAGGCACGTAAACTGGGGCGAAGAGATTCCAGTAATTACACGTACTCTCCTATGCGATGCCCAGACATCCGGAGGACTGCTGGTGACCGTACCGGCCGGCGAGACGGAGAGGCTGCTGGCGGAGCTCAGGGAGGCCGGGCTGCTCTCTGCGGCCCACATAGGCAACTGTACCGCCAGAGGCGAAGGAACCATACATGTAAGGTTGCCTGGAAACAATTAACATCTGAAATAAGGCCGAAAGAAAATGGATATCACTGTCAGACCTGCCACAGAGGATGATGTCCCTAAAGCCAGGAACCAATGAACATAACTGTCAGACCTGCCACAGAGGATGACTTCCCTGCTGTAGTGTCACTCATAAAGGAGCTAGCCGAATTTGAGAGAGCCCCTGAGAAGGTAACCAACAGTGTTGAACAGATGAAACAGGAACAGGATCTCTTCAGATGCTTTGTCGCGGAGACCGAAACAGGGGAGATTGTCGGTATGGCTCTCTTTTTCATGGCCTATTACACATGGGTCGGCAAGTCGATCTATCTCGACGATATTTATGTGAAGAGGTCGCTCAGGCAGCAGAAGATAGGCACTGCCTTGCTGAACAAGGTGTTTGAGGTTGCCAGGGCTGAGAAGTGCAGGAGGGTAAGGTGGCAGGTGCTCGACTGGAATGAGCCTGCCATCAGCTTCTACAGGAAGTGCGGGGCTGAGATCAGCGGCGAATGGCTCAACTGTAGCTTCGATGAGGCGGGGATAGCCGATTTTAATATATAGTTCAACCAAAAGTAGCTACTCACATGAAAACGAAAAACACTCTGGCCCTGTTGATGATCATAATTATCACACTCCCCCTGTCGCCATCATTCGCTCAAGGTGAAAAGGAGAAAGGATGGAAGCTGGTATGGTCTGACGAGTTCAATGGAAACAGCCTTGACACTTCAAAGTGGAATGTGCTTATGAGGGAGACCAGCAAGCACAATGAGTTGCAGTATTACATCCCGGAGGAAATATATCTTGAGGACGGACTTCTGCGTATACGAAGCAGCAAAAGAAATTACGGTTCGCAGGATTACACCAGCGGCAGGTTGGACACCAGGGGCAAGTGTGCTCCTGTTTACGGCCGGTTTGAGATCCGGGCCAGGCTTCCCGGCGGACAGGGGATGTGGCCCGCGCACTGGCTCTATCCGCAGAACCGCAACTGGCAGATGGAGTACATCATGGCTGAAGCGGTAGCCAACGGAAAAGAATCGATGATACCTGAGGAACGGCCATGGTACAGCGAGATAGATATCATGGAGTTTCTGGGACATGAGACCGGTGTGCTCTACGGTACCCTTCACTATTACACCTTTGACGGGCAGAAGAGAACCAGTTCCGGAACCTGGCGCAGCTCCACCGATTATTCTGCGGGGTTTCATCTGTACGCCCTGGAATGGGAACCTGACTCAATCAGGTGGTATATTGACGACCATCTCATCCACTCCACAGTCAACGGCATTCCACATACGCCTCATTATCTGATACTTAATACAGCTGTTGGCGGCCGCTGGCCCGGCAATCCCGATTCGACCACAGTTTTTCCCCAATACCATGATATAGATTATGTTAATATCTTTCAGCGACAGAAATAGTGACTATTTACAGAATTATGTTCATCAATTATAACATATGAAATCTGAAAAGGAGAAGATGCTTGCCGGAGAGTTGTACGATGCAACTGACCGGGAACTGTCGGTAGAACGTTTAAGGACCAGGCTCCTCCTTAAGGAACTCAATCAAACCGGAGAGGATGAAAGAGAGGAGAGAAAGAGGATCTTAAAGGAGTTACTTCCCGCAGCTGGCAGTAATTTATGGCTGCAACCTCCTTTCTATTGTGATTACGGGTACAATATTAAAACCGGGGATAATGTATTTTTCAATTTTAACTGTGTTGTGCTGGATGTGACGCAGGTCACAATCGGCAGTCGCACTCTGTTTGGACCCAATGTACAGATTTATTCCGCCACGCATACAATGGATCACAGGGAGAGGGCTGCAGGGCTGGAATATGCGAAGCCGGTTACCATAGGAGACGATGTCTGGATTGGCGGCAGTGCAGTGATCTGCCCCGGGGTTACCATCGGCGACAGGTCGGTTATCGGGGCAGGAAGTGTTGTCACCAGAGACGTGCCTTCAGATGTCTTTGCAGCCGGTAATCCATGCAGGGTAATCAGAGACCTGAAGCAGTAAGTGATCTCGGCATTTCAAAAGATTAACATGTATAATAACCCTGTACACTGGAATCCCGGGTTCTCTGACCCGGGATTTTTGTCATAAGGGATAATTGTAGTATTTTAACGGTGTAAAGCAGGCCGGCGCCTATTCTCCCGGGAATGCGATCAGCCTGTCATGAGATTGTTGATTTTATGGCAATTAAGTCCGACCATACGCCTCAGATACATTCATACCTCTCCCTCCGCAAGGCAGTGGGGTGGATTGGCATCCTGCTTCCCTTCGTGCTGGTGCTCGGTCACCAGATCATTTTCGGTGGCGACAGGCTGCTCACAAACATGAGCGTCTATTACCACACCGGCATGCGTGATCTGTTCGTGGGGGCCATATGTGCAATCGCCCTCTTCCTGTTCTTTTACAGGGGCTATGACAGGTGGGATAACATCTCCGCGAACCTGGCAGGCTTCTTTGCACTGGGGGTGGCCTTCTTCCCGACTGTGGAGGAGGGTTCGTGGGACTGGGTAGCACAGGTTCATTTTTACAGCGCTGCCTGCTTCCTGGTAACACTGGCTCTAATTTCCATCTTCCTCTTTACCCGCGGCGAGAATTACCCGACCGCTATGAAGAAGAAGAGGAACCTGGTTTACAGGGTATGTGGCATCGTGATGCTCACCGCCCTGACTGCCATTGAGGTTTTCCTCCTCTTTTTCGACGGAAAAAATTCCGACACGAGATTCGTTCTCTTTGCTGAGACAGTTACTCTCATTGCTTTCGGCATCTCATGGCTCACCAAAGGAGGAACCATTTATCCTGATAAACCAATAAAAACCAATAAAATGGAAAGAGAAGAAAATCTTGTAAAGGTGTTTACAGGCCCCGAACCCACGGCCCTGCTTCTTATGAAGAGGCTTGAGGAAACCGGGGTCAAATCGCTGATCAAAAATGACTCAGGCCTGGGATATCTTGGCGCCGCACCTGCAGTAATCGATCTCTATATCTTTGAGGAGGATATGGAGAAGGCCAGACCCCTGATAGATGAGATAAATAAGCAGCAGCAGGAGGAAGAAACCGAAGAGTGATCCCAGGCAAAAAAAAAAGATTATGAAAAAAACGTACAGATGCCTGACAGCAATTTTAATGGTAGTAATTGCCGTCTCATGCAATAATTTAAAACAGCCCGCGGAAATGATCATTATCAATGCTAAAATATGGACCGGGAACGAGGAGCAGCCTGTTGCGGAAGCGATGGCTGTCTCCGGTGACACCATCGTTGCCGTGGGCAGCAGCCGAGAGGTGATGAAATACAAGTCTCATGCTACCGCAATTATTGACCTTGAAGGCAAATTCGTCACCCCGGGTTTCATTGATTCTCACGTCCATCTGCTGCAGGGAGGATCAAACCTCGCCTCTGTGCAGTTGAGGGATGCCTCCACAACAGAGGAGTTCATCACCCGCATCAGGGATTATGCCGCCCTGCAGAAGCCAGGGATATGGATTCTCGGGGGCGACTGGGACGGAAAGGGATGGGAAAGTATTCCCCTCAGGGAATGGATTGACTCCGTCACTCCTGACAATCCGGTATTTGTATCGCGCCTCGACGGGCACATGGCGCTGGCCAACTCACTGGCCATGAAGCTGGCAGGTGTTGACCGCAGGGTGAAGGATGTCTCTGGCGGGACTATTGAGAGAGACAGCCGCGGTGAACCTACAGGCATCTTTAAGGACAATGCCATGGACCTCATATCTGTCAAGATCCCCGAACAATCAGATGAGGAGGTCGACAGGGCTCTGGTGGCAGCGATGAATTACATGGCTTCAAACGGTGTCACATCCGTTCATGGTGTTGATGCAGCAAGTTATGCTGACGCCATTGACAGGGTAAGAGCCAGGGGCGAACAGATCACCCGTATTTATTACCTTAAGACCATTAGCAGGTGGATGGATATGAAAGAGCAGATTGAACGTGAAGGCAAGGGTGACAAGTGGGTCAGCACCGGCGGTGTAAAGGGGTTTGTCGACGGCTCCCTGGGCTCGCACACTGCTGCATTCATTGAACCCTACAGTGACCTGCAGACCGATTCCGGCCTGTTCGTGAACAGCAAGGAGGATCTTTACCGGTGGATATCAGAATCTGACAAGGCAGAACTCCAGGTGGTCATACATGCCATAGGCGACAGGGCTGTCAATTTCCTTCTCGATACATACGAGAGGGTGGCCAGGGAGAACGGCGAGCGCAACAGGCGGTTCAGGATTGAACATTCGCAACATATTGCTCCCGGTGACATAAAGAGATATGCCGAGCTGAAGGTGATTGCCAGCATGCAGCCTTACCATGCCATTGATGACGGACGGTGGGCAGAGAAATACATCGGCCTTGATCGGATGAAGACATCCTATGCCTACAGGTCGCTTATTGACAGCGGTGCGACTGTTGCCTTTGGAAGCGATTGGTTTGTAGCGCCGGCCACCCCCCTGGAAGGTATTTACGCTGCCGTGACGCGCAGGACTCTGGACGGCAAAAATCCCGATGGCTGGGTGCCCGAGCAGAAGATCACCTTGGAGGAGGCGTTGAAAGGTTATACCATCAATGCTGCCTATGCCTCCTTCGAGGAGGATATAAAAGGCACCCTCGAGCCCGGCAAGCTGGCTGACTTTGTGGTGCTTGACCGTGACATCACCGCCATTGATCCCGTGGAGATATGGGATATGAAGGTACGGCAGACCTGGGTTGGAGGAAAGAAAGTGTTTGACCGTACTGAAGAAGAGTAACCTGAGATTCCGCGATGATTAACAGACATTATATCAGGCCAGCGGCAGCGGTGATGCTGATGCTGCTTGTCCTGAGCTGTCAAAACACTGATGCTCAGATGAAAAGAGCAAGAGACTTCGGTATTGAGATTGGCATACTGCAGACTGGTAGTTTCAATGCCATCACCGATGTGCCCGGCGTGAAGGTGGGACAGGTAACAGTACGGCAGGGGGACTCGGTAAACACCGGAGTCACCGCAATCCTTCCCCACGGCGGCAACATTTTTCAGAACAAGGTCCCGGCAGCCATCTTCGTGGCCAACGGCTTCGGCAAGCTGACCGGCTGCACGCAGGTGGAGGAGCTTGGTAACCTGGAGACGCCGGTAATACTCACCAACACCCTGAATGTGCCTGCTGCCGCGGCAGCAGTGATTGAGCATACTCTCTCCCAGCCTGGCAACGAAGGGGTGATGAGCGTCAATGCCGTTGTGGGCGAGACCAATGACGGCAGGCTGAATGACATCAGGGGCAGGCATGTTACCGGAGACAATGTCCTTGAGGCCATCAGGAAGGCCGACGGAGGTCCCGTTGCGGAGGGCAATGTGGGTGCCGGTACGGGCACCGTCTGCTTCGGGTTCAAGGGGGGCATAGGCACAGCCTCAAGGGTGCTGCCGGCAGCCAGGGGAGGCTACACCATCGGGGTCATGGTACAGTCCAATTACGGGGGCATACTTCAGATCAACGGTGTGCCTGTAGGTCTGGAACTCGGACGTTACAGTTTTAAAAGTGCGGCTCATGAATGCAGGGAAGACGGGTCATGCATGATAGTGGTTATGACCGACGCCCCTCTAACAGCAAGGAACCTGAGGAGACTGAGTTCCAGGGCTTTCGCCGGCATGATGCGGACAGGAGCATCGGGATCGAACGGCAGCGGAGACTATATCATTGCCGCATCGACGGCTGAGGAGTTGCGTATCCCCTACTCTTCCGACTCAATGTACGAGGAGTGGCGGGAGCTGAGGAATGACGAGCTCGATCTGCTGTTCCAGGCAGTTGCCGAGGCCACCGAGGAGGCTATCATCAACTCTCTGCTGGCAGCTGTGACAGTAAAAACAAAGAACGGAGTCACAGTTGAAGCCCTTCCTGTTGCGGAGACACTGAAGATACTCAGGAAATACAACAGGTTAACTGAAAAATGAGTTCCATCTCAATTAATAGTGCCAGGAGAGTATTTTCCATATCGGTTCTGGCCCTTGCTGTCACCTTTATGCCGTTGTCGGCCCAGAATCTTTCTGCAGGCCTGAAACATGACATTGACAGCCTCTACCGGGCCTATGCCGAAGAAAATCATTTTCCGGGAATAGTGTATGGCATAATCATTGACACGATGGTGGTGCATACCGGTGCCTCCGGCTTGTCAAGTCTTGCAGACAGTACTGCGGTTTCAATATCCACCGCCTTCAGGGTGGCATCAATGACCAAGAGCTTCACGGCTCTGGCGATAATGAAGCTGCGCGATGAGGGGAAGCTGAACCTCGATGATCCGGTGCACCATTTTCTCCCCGAACTGAAGGATCTTCAATACCTGACAACTGATGCACCTGTGCTGACCGTCCGGCATCTCCTTACCCACACCGGCGGGTTGCCGCAGGACGACCCGTGGGCTGACAGGAGGCTTGAGACTACTGAGGAAGAGCTCGATGCCCTGATTGCGGAGGGTATTTCCATGTCTAACGTCCCTGGCATCACTTACGAATACAGCAACCTGGGATACACCCTTCTGGGAAGGGTCATCAGGGCTATAACCGGGGAGTCTTCCCAGGCATACATCTCTTCACAAATCTTCAGACCGCTGGGCATGAGAAGCACTGTCTGGGAGTATGCTGAGCTTCCGGAAGGGGTCATGGCGCAGGGGTACAGGTATCGCAACGGTGAATGGAGCGAGGAGGCTCTCCTGCATGACGGTCCTTTTGGTGCCATGGGAGGATTGATCTCCACGGTCGGTGATTTCGCCAGCTATGCAATCATGCACCTCTCTGCCTGGCCAGCCAGGGACGCCCAGCAGGCCAGGCCAGTCGGTGACGGGCCGGATGACGGGCCGGCCGGTGACGGCCTCGATGACTGGCCGGTAAGACGAAGCACCCTGAGGGATATGCATACGATTTCATCAGGCGTGGCATACAGCAGCAGCAGACTCTACCCCGGCGGCCCCGACTGTCACGTGATTGTGGCCTACGGCTACGGTCTCAGGTGGTCAGTCGACTGCAGGGGCAGAAAGAAAATCTATCACAACGGGGGGCTTCCCGGTTTCGGGAGCAACTGGACGATCATGCCCGAATACGGGATTGGCATTATTGCCTTCAGCAACCGTACTTACGGTTCTACCTGGGCTGTCAACCAGGAAGTGCTGGAGCTACTCATAGATTCAATGGATATCCAGCCCCGCGCACCCGAGGTGACCGGTACTCTCCAAAGCAGAAAGAATGACCTGGTCAGGATCCTCCCCGGATGGGATATTCCCGGGTACGAGTCACTCTTTTCGGATAATTTCTTTATTGATAATCTTCCGGAGGATCTGAAGGCTGAATCAGCCATAATATTTAGAAAAGCGGGTGAGATATTACAAATCAGGGAGATTGTCCCGAAGAACGCGCTCAGGGGCACTTTCATAATGGAGGGCAGGGACAACAACATTACTGTGGGGTTTACCCTGACGCCAGAGGCCAAGCCGCGAATCCAGGCCTTCAGCATTGCATTAACGCCAAAGAGATAAGTGTATGAGAGGAGTGATAATTCTGTCAGCCTGCCTGCTGCTGGCTTCATGTTCAACAAAACAATCGGAAAAGATTATGTTAAGCGGACTTGATTCATTGCTTACGGCCCAATTCCGGTCAGCTAAGCCAGGAGGGGCGGTGCTGGTCATGAAGGGTGACAGTATCGTATACATGAGATGCATCGGGCTGGCCGACCTGGTTACGGGCGAGGAGATCAACCCGAATACACTTTTCAACCTCGGTTCCATTTCCAAAACCTTTGTGGCCAACGGAATACTCATCCTGGAAGAGGAAGGCAGGCTCTCGGTGACCGACCCCATGAGCAGGTATTTCCCTGAATTCAGGAGCAGGGAGATAGCCGATGCGGTTACTATCACACATCTCCTCACCCATACTTCGGGTTTGCCGGATATAAGGCCCGTGAATGAGAATCGCGAATTCTTCATCACCGCAAAGGACTATGAGAATTTCGCGCCTGTCATGCAGGCTGGGAAGCTGAATTTCTCTCCCGGGGAGAGGTATGAATATTCCAATCCCGCCTTCAACGGCCTGGCGCTGATCATCGGGAAGGTGACCGGAGAGAAGTGGCAGCAGTTCATCGCTGAGAGGATCTTCGCCCCTGCCGGAATGACAACCAGCACCATCACCGACGGTCACCACCCCGAGACGGGTGTGGCTCATGCCTATGAGCTCGTGAACGGCAAGTGGGAAGAGTCAGACTACGGAGAATTTCCTACTTTTCCCGCTGCCGGCAACGGGGGAGTGTGGAGCTCGGTCAAAGAACTGGCAAGCTATGAGATGGCTATCAGGCAAAACCTCTTCCTCGGGAAGGAGCTTACAAAGAAATCAAGGAGTATTTACCTCCCGGAGGGCTGGAGTGACACCACTCCTCCCTTCATCGGTTACAGCTGGTTCATTGGAAAGGACCAGTTTCTCGGGGAAGAAAACAGTTTTGGTGTCAGGCTCGTATATCACACCGGCGACCAGGGAGGGTTCAGGGCTTTCCATGTAGCCATCCCGGAAAAGGATATCCTTTATGTTGGCCTGTTCAACAGGCCACCCGATGACCTGCACGGAATCATCAGGACAGGACTGACACTTCTCAAAAAACACAACTGGCTGGATTAAAAAGATCTTGGATAATAACCGCCAATTCAATTCGTTACCGCTTGAAAAATGGTAGCCAATCCATCGGGAAAGACAACTAAATAATATTGTTATTTTTGTGTCATGACACTTCAGATTTTTCTTTTACTGGCCGGCCTGGGGTTGGTGATAGCCGGAGCTGAATGGCTGGTCAGCGGAGCTTCTTCACTTGCAAGGAAATTCAAAATACCGGATCTCACAATCGGATTGACCATTGTTGCATTCGGAACTTCAGCCCCCGAGCTGGTGGTAAACCTCTTTGCATCGGCTACCGACCACCAGGATATTTTCTTTGGAAACATCCTGGGGAGCAACAACTTCAATCTTTTCATAATCCTTGGCATTGCAGGAGTTATCCTTCCGCTGAAGGTGCAGGTAAGCACCGTCTGGAAGGAGATCCCGATGTCACTGGCTGCACTGGTGATATTCTACCTGATGGTACACATCCCCTCCCCCGGTGGTGTGAGGACGCTGGGGAGAGTTGACGGAATCATTCTGCTGGGACTCTTTGTATTATTTCAGTACTATGTTTATCGGCAGATAAAGGATTACAAGCCAGAGGATACCGAACATAAACCTTCCGGCCCGCTCTTCAGGATGATTATTTTTATCATCCTCGGGCTTGCCGGGCTTGTCATCGGTGGGAAACTGGTGCTTGACAATGCCGTTGATCTGGCCAAGGCAATGGGTGTCAGTGAAAAGGTCATAGGGCTTACCATCATTGCTGCCGGCACCTCCCTGCCTGAACTGGCTACCTCTGTAGTGGCAGCCTTCAGAAAGAATGCCGACATTGCGGTTGGTAACATCGTTGGCTCCAATATCTTTAATCTCCTCCTCATCGGTGGCACCGTCTCGGTTGTCAGTCCTGTCAAATACAGACCAATCTTTGACATCGACTTCTACATTCTTGCCGCAGGCACAATTGTTCTCTTCATCAACCTTCTTACATGGAGGAAGCACCGGCTCGACAAGTGGGAGGCAGCAATGCTGCTGCTGTTTTACGTCGGTTATACCACTTATCTGATAGCGAAGTAACAGCTAGCATCAGGAAAATACCGATTAATTATCAACAGGTCACAACACCCGCCAGTAAATACTACCAGGTATTCTCGTTCACCGGCTTTCTATCATTGTTCCAGGGGGTAGGCACCCACATACGGTTTGGTTTGCTTCTTCAGCTTCAGCAGTGACTGTATGCCGGCAGGCAGCGCCGCTGCAGCATTATTCCCCAAAAAACCTGGAAGAGGCCTGTAATTGAGAAGCTCAGGACTTATGAAAACATTATGATCAGTAAGCATCATGCTCTGTCCTTCAAAGCGGGGATGAAGGGCATTCAGTTCCGCAGGTGATTTCAGGGCTGTAATACAGTTCTCATTTTCAGCAGGGCTCCAGAGTATCAGAGGCATATCCTTGCGGTCACTGCTTTCAGCGTAGACATTGTTGTCAATTTCTTTCAGCTGAGGGTCCTTCAGCCTGTCGCAGAGGATGTTCCTCTGCCAGACAAAGAGATGAGGCCTGTTCAGGCTGGCATCAGCCGCCATCAGGTTATTGACGAATACATGGCTGTCGCGTTCATCGACATCAGGGCCCGTAGCCGGATGCCACCCGAAGTGATCACCCGCGGCGCTGCGCTCGCTGCGACTGATACATGCGGTGCTGTTGACAAGGGTATTGTTATACATCCTGACATCGCAGCTGTTGAGAATGTGTACTCCCAGTTCGCAGTTAACGAAGACGTTGCCGGCGCATATGGCACCCTTCGATATCTCAAAGAAGAAGCCGCTCTCGCTGGGCCAGGTCTGAAGGTATGAGACACCACGGTTGATCAGTCCCACTCCCTCGACCCAGTTGTTGATGAAAACGCCGTCAACATTGCCGACATCATACCATATGCCGTTTGAGAAGGGAAGGTCTGTCACCAGGTTGTCACTGCAGGTGACGCGGTAGCACTGGTTGAATATCTTGACCGCGGCCGGGTAGTATCCGGTTATGCGCTCAATATTGTTGCGGGTAAAGATGTTCCTTTCAAGCAATACGTCGGAGGAACTTAGTATGTAGATCCCCTCGGTGCTCGTGTCGCTCACCTTACAATTTCGTATTGTTAGCCTGTCGCCCCTCAGGTATGCCGCCACGCGTGAGCAGAATGAGATGGTGCAGTGTTCAAGTGTGGTACCAACCACATCCTTGCCGTGTTCGCTTTCCGGCGAGATGCCTTCCGGATCCTTGCCATCGACCTCAATGGCCCTGTAGGCATACTGTGTGAAGGTTACTCCCCTGATGACCGGGCCTATGCCGTCAGAGAGCCTTCCGTGGCACTCACCCGTTATGCGGTGCAGTCCGACGTTGAAGGCAGTGATCTCAACAAGCCTGTCCGTGGGGTCCGTTCCGATATAGACCAGTCCTGTTTCATAATCGATAAAGAAGGAATTCTCATCCACCTCACCCTCATATCCTGCTGCCTGAAGGAACCAGCCGTCGATAAAGACCATATCATCATTGAAGCGGTGCAGCGGTGTCTCCCTCCCGCTCCTGAGGCGCATCCACCAGTCGGCTGGCTTCGAGGGAAACAGCCTCTCCCATTTCGTCACCCACAGTCCGTTTCTCAGATTCATCCACTCCGTGGCGGCAAAGGTCCCCTTGAGAACAGGCATCTCGTGCTGATATGGCTGAATAGTGATACCCTGGTTCAGGATAAGGTTGCCGGTACGGTAGGTTCCGCCGCGCATTATTATTACATCACCGGTGACCACCTTTTCAATGGCGGCCTCGATGGTTGTTGTGGAGGCAATGCTCTCTCCCGTTGCGGCGCTGTCGCCGTCGGGTGCAACAAAAAATATCCTTCCCTCTGTCTGTGGTATCTGCCAGGTTTGCCTTACCGGGCCGTACGGCCCCCCCGAGGGCTGGGCAGAAATAGGGTTGAAAAAGAGGGCGGTGAGAGCCGTTATGGCTGCAAGACGAAAAAAAGCTGTTAACTTTATTGAGCGATCTGTGTTCATATTACTAGACTTATTGATGAAACCGATTGTTTAAAGTTACGAAACTTTGCAGGACCTTAAAAATAAATCCCATATGAAACCCACATGATTGACCACAATCACAAACACGAATAAATAAGATTTACAATCATGTGTGGTTCCATCATACCCGTAAAATCAAAATTATATTATGATGAAAAGGAACATACTGACTTTGGGCCTGGCTCTCAGCACACTGCTCCTCCCGGGTCAGCCGGGGGTCGGATACGGTGGGTTAACAGGTATTGACTGGCAATTTAAAAGCGTGTCTGAAGGTGTCACCCTCAGCTATGTCAACTACTCACTCTTCAACTCTGTTCAGGCAATTTATGTAGTTGATGTCGACACGTCGGCAGCCAAGTTCGAATTCGGTGTTGCCGTACCTGACTCCAGGATGGCGACGAGTGCAATTGCGCGGCAGGAAGGAGTGCTGGCGGCTATCAACGGCACCTTCTTCAACATGAGAGAGGGTTACAACGTCCATTATGTGAGAGTTGATGACAGTCTCATCGCGGTAACGGACGAAGGTGAATTCGGAATCCGTGCCACAGGCGTCTTCACTGCTACGGGTGAGATTGCAGATATCCTGCCCTGGGGTCCGGAGCGGGAAGATGCCGGTGCCATAAGTGCTAAAGATGCCATTGTCAGCGGCCCATTGCTGATAGATGACTCGTTTGATATGCCTCTTGACAGTATCAACTTCAACACCGTCCGTCATCCGCGCACAATGGTCGGCATCACCGGCAGCGGACACCTGCTTTTCGTTGTTGTTGACGGCCGGCAGCCCGGTTATGCTGACGGGATGAGTCTGTTTGAGCTTCGTGCCCTGGCGCGAAGCCTGGGATGCAGCGATGCGCTTAACCTTGACGGCGGCGGGTCAACAACGCTGGTAGTTGCCGGCGAGGGCAGCAACGGGGTGGTAAACAGGCCCTCAGGTAAGGTACAGAGGCCTGTGCCGAGCATCCTTTTCGTGAGACAGGCTGAAAAAGACTGCAATGAATAAGAATTTCGCAGACACTGTCCAGCCAGGAAAACATAACAGCGCTTTATTCACAAATGTCAAAAAATAGATACATATGAGTTACACACTTCAGCCAGGCCAGAAGGCCCCCGATTTCAGGCTCCCGGCCACCGACGGCAGGGAATACGGCCTGTCAGACTTCGATGATCATCCATTCCTGGTGGTCTTCTTCACATGCAATCACTGTCCCTATGTCATCGGATCCGATGAGGTTACGAGCTCCACCGCTGAGAAATACAGCAGCGCAGGAGTGGCCTTTGTTGGCATCAACTCAAACAGCGAGAAAACTTATGAGGAGGACAGTTTCCCCAATATGGTGAAGCGGATGAAAGAGCACCGTTTCCCGTGGAAATACCTGTATGACAAAGACCAGCGGGTGGTGAAGGCCTACGGTGCGCTGAAGACACCTCACTTCTTCGTCTTCAATAAGGAAAGAGTGCTGGTATATACCGGCAGGGGTGTCGACTCTCCCCGTGACACCTCGCGCATGACTGTCAACGACCTTGACAGGGCTCTTGACGAGCTGACCTCCGGCAGGGAGGTCTCGGTACCTGTGACCAATCCCATCGGCTGCAACATAAAGTGGGAAGGCATGGATGCGCACTGGATGCCCCCGGAAGCATGTGACCTCGTATGAGCACCCCGGCTATTGACATCACCGGTCTTACAAAGACGTATGGCAGGGACAGGGGAATTGAGGATGTCAACCTCCGGATTGAGGAAGGTGAAATATTCGGTTTTATCGGTCCGAACGGAGCCGGTAAGTCGACCACAATCAGGGTTTTGCTGAACCTGTTGTTTCCTACTTCCGGGAAAGCGCAGATATTGGGTTTGGACGTGGCCAGGGATTCAAAAGAGATCAAATATCACACTGGTTATGTTCCCTCTGATGCAAATGCTTACTCGCAGATGGAGGCCGATGAATTTTTTAGGTATTGTGGCAGATTTTTCAGGTCTGACGGAAATGAGAGGAGAATCCGGGAGCTGACGGAGCTCTTCGAGGTCGACCGCAGGAGAAAGATCTCGGATCTTTCCATGGGGAACAGGAAGAAGATTTCTATTATACAGAGTCTTCTGCATAAACCGAAACTCCTCATAGTTGATGAGCCGACAACGGGACTTGACCCGCTGATGCAGGCAAGGTTCTTTGAGCTGCTCAGATCAGAGAACCACAGGGGTATGACTGTATTCTATTCGTCTCACTCACTGAGCGACGTACAAATGCTGTGCAGGCGCGTGGCAATCATCGGGGAGGGCAGGATCATCACGGTGGAAGAGATAGAAGCACTCCGAAAGAGGCAGTTGAAAAAGATATACATCGAATTCAATAACAGTGAAAACAATACTGTGATGGAATTGCCGGGGATTGAGGATACACCCCTGATTTCAGGCAGAACGGTTAAATTCCTCTACTCCGGAGACATCAACAGGCTTATTTCGGCACTTCATGACAGGGGTATTGCTGACATGACCATCGAGGAACCTTCACTGGAAGAGATCTTTATGCATTACTATTACTAAATCACGGTTGGCAAGATGAACAGTAACCTATTTATCAGGGAATTAAGGAACAATGCGTTATCCCTGGTGATATGGACTGGAGTGATATCAGCACTTACAGCCCTGACAATGTCATTCTACGGCATCTTCCTGGAAAACAATCAGAATATACTTGCCATGATCAGTATTCTCCCGGAGGGAACCCTCCAGTTCAAGGGTATCTCGGATGTGAATGATCTCTTTTCAGTGCTGGGATTCTATTCCGCCAACAATGTGATCTATATGCTTGTGCTGGGCAGCATCTATTCGATAGTGCTCTCTTCCGGCATCCTGCTGAGGGAGGAAGAAAACAAGACCGCGGAATTTCTGCTTGCCTGGCCCCTGACACGTGGCGAGATCTTCTTTAGCAAGGCGTTAGTTGTACTTCTGAATGTCGTGGTGATAAATATTGTGACCGCGGTGACGGGATATATTTCCCTGGAGATAGTCAAAAGAGAACCATTCAGCACAGACGCCTTTCTGGTAATGTCTGTCTACACCCTCCTGCTCAACCTGTTTTTCGCATCACTGGGACTGTTTATGTCAACACTGGTTAAGAAAGCAAGACCGATAACCACCCTCAGCATCGGCCTGGTGCTTATCCTATATTTCATTTTTACCATCTCAAACATCACTGAAGGCTTATCCATGATAGGTTATGCAAGCCCCTACAAATTCGTCAGTCTTGATACCTTGAATCCGGAGTACGGGATTGAGCTCACCTCTGTTCTTTACTTCTTCACGTTTTCTCTGGTTTTCATGCTGTTCTCCTTCAGGCTTTACAGGAAAAAAGATATTTACCTGTAAAAAAGAAAAATTGTATGAGGACACTCACTCCATCAGCCGCGAAAACAGGGTAATAATTCCGGGCGAGTGACAGACGAGCAGGAACGCAGGTTTTAAAACAGTCACATAAACAGGTCATTATGAAATCAATCATGTATTTTTCAGCTATTTTGACACTATCTTTACTATCAGTGAATATGTTGCAGTCACAGGATTACTCAGCGAATATTTTTACCGGTCACCGGGACATCGGTGCATGCAACCTGAAGGGTGACCTCCACTTCATGCCTGTCAGACAGGAATATATTATTACTGGGTCGGGTGACAACATCTGGTTCGGTGACGATCAGTTTCATTTCGCCTGGAGGAAACTCAGCGGCGATTTTATCATGAGGGCTGATCTCAGGTTTATTGGTGAGGGAAGTCATGAGCACCGGAAGGCCGGATGGATGATTCGGGGGAGTCTTGAATCAGGTTCGCCGTATGTCAGCGGAACGGTTCACGGCGACGGACTGGCATCGTTGCAGTACCGCGCTGCGCAGGGTGAGGAGACCTCTGAGCGCAGATCAACGGTGACGGCGCCGGATGTAATTCAGATTGAGAGGAAGGGTGACAGGTTTATCTTCTCCTGCGCAGTTGCCGGAAACCCCTTTGATACTGTAATGATCACTGACAACGCACTTGCCGGTGATGTCTATGCCGGACTGTTTATCTGTTCTCATGACAACACCGTCAGAGAGAGTGCCAGGTTCACAAATGTGCGAATAATCAGGCCTGCAAAAGATGATTTTGTGCCTTACAGCGATTACCTTGGAAGCAATCTTGAGATCATGGATATGGAGACCGGCCACCGCCGGGTACTCTTCCAGGCTCCCAACTCCATTCAGGCACCCAACTGGACTCCTGACGGCAAATACCTGATCTATAACAGTGAAGGACTTCTCTACCGTATTAACCTTGCAACCGGAAAACCGGAGCTAATCAACTCAGTCTTTGCCACCAGCAACAACAATGACCACGTTCTCTCATTTGACGGGAAGATGCTGGGCATCAGCCATCACGTTGCAGAGGAAGATAATAGATCAATCATCTTTATAATGCCGGCTGGTGGAGGTATACCGGAACGCATCACAGCAAATGGTCCCTCCTACCTCCATGGCTGGTCGCCTGACGGCCGCTGGCTGACTTACACTGCAGAGCGAAACGGTGAATATGATATCTACAAGATTTCTGTTAATAAGAAGAAAGAGATCAGGCTGACCGATGCCCCCGGACTGGATGACGGGTCAGAATATTCGCCTGACGGCAGGTACATCTATTTCAACTCGGTACGCACAGGCACAATGCAGCTCTGGAGAATGAAGCCCGACGGTTCGGAGCAGGAACAACTTACATTTGATGCCTTCAATGACTGGTTCCCGCACATCTCCCCTGACGGGAAAAGCATTGTCTTCCTCTCCTTCCTTCCGGATGTCAGACCTGATGATCATCCATTTTACAAACATGTATATATCAGAATGATGCCTGTCGAAGGTGGCGCACCTGAAGTTATCGCCTATCTTTACGGAGGGCAGGGTACCATAAATGTCCCGAGCTGGTCACCCGACGGAAAGCAGATAGCCTTTGTATCCAACACGGGTCCAGCCGATTTATAGCCCGCAGATAGGCTATTTGCCAAATCACAGAAAGTGCAGAAGTGTTAAATAAATTGCCTGATAAAAATGAGCTGATGAAGAGATCAATATTCAAAATGAGCAACCTGAAGAGTTACATCCTGGTGATAGTCTTGCTGGCTGTAGCCATCATACTTCTCGCGAACAAGCTTCTCCTGTGGGGAGCGGGATTTCTTGCTGCCGGGCTTATTGTCCTCGGAATACAGCAGCTCATACAGCTCAACGTGAAAGTCTCAAAATTTGAAGACAACATCAGCGGACTGGAGGAGAAGAACCAAAATCTTGTTAAGATTAATGAGAAGCTGATCGAAGAGAATACTTTCCTGAAGGAGAGGCATTTTCAGATAACTCAGATCAAGAGCATCCTGGAGATGAATCTCTTCGAGATAGACACCAAATTCAAGCGAACCATCAACAAGCTGGAACAGGCGGCTGACAGGGAGATCAGGTTCATCGGGAGTCTGAGTGTGTCGCTGAAGGCAAAATACGGCATCGACCTGAAGGAGCTGAGGTTTAAATATATACCTGAGAGTGATGAGCTTGTTGTTGCCAACATCAATCCACGGTTTCTCTCCTTCGGCAACAGGAAGCTGGAATGGGAGTTTTTTGAGACACTTGAGTACCGGCGGCAGCTTCCGCTGGCCACAAAGAGGTGGATGACCAGTGATGATTTGGCAGACAGGGCGGAAAAACTTAAGGAGGAGATAAGGCTGCAGACGGAGCATTCGCTGGAGAGCGGGCCCGAGGAGTTTGCCTGGATCATGGAGCCTATCAGGGAAAATGTTGAGAACACCATCAAGATCATGTTCAAAGGTATCTGCAGCAACATTCATATCGCAGAACGTGCAGACAAAACCTTTGTACCTATTGAGGAGATAAAGATAGACAGGCTGCAGGAGCAGAAAACGCTGAAGAAACATGATGAGAAGTGAAAGCCGGAAAGCCATCCTGGCTTTTTCTGTAATTGTGCTTACCCTTTCGGGATGCGGCCGGCATCAGAAGTCCGGCAGTGAATATACCCTATGGTATGACACACCCGCCGTGGAGTGGACCGAAGCTCTTCCGGTAGGCAACGGCCGTCTCGGGGGGATGCTGTTCGGCTACACCTCTGTTGAGAGGCTCCAGGTGAATGAGGAGTCGTTATGGGGAGGCATTAATGTGCCAAACAATAATCCCGGTGCGTCGGAACACCTACCCCGGATCAGAAAACTGATCCTTGACGGGCAGATTCCTGAGGCCTATGAGCTTGCCGAGAAGCACCTGGCAGGCATTCCGGGCAAGACATGGTCATACCAGACGCTGGGCGACATTCACTTTCGTTTTGCAGATACCGCCGTTACAGTAACGGATTATCGCCGCGAGCTAGACCCGGAGAAAGGAATAGCCAGGGTCAGCTACCTCAGGGATGGCGGCCGGATCGAATATGAGGTCTATGCCTCGGCTCCCGATGATATCATTGTCATATCATTTAAGTCGGAGCGGAAGGGAGGCCTTGACATGTCTCTCTCTCTATCCCGACCGCAGGATGCCGTTATCACGGTGACGGAGAACCGCATAGACATGGAGGGACAGGTGATTGATGCAGAGGACCCATCAAAGGGGCCGGCAGGAGAGCACATGAAATTCTTCGCCTCACTGATGGTGATGAGCTGTGACGGAACGCTCACCCCTTTCGATACTGTTCTGCAATACTCGGGCGGCAGTGAGATGGTGCTCTTTTTCAATGCATGCACAGATTACAACATTGACCATCTCGACTTTGACCGTTCCATCGACCCTCGAAAGCGTTGCATGGAAGCCATCAGCGCCGCATCATGGAAATCGTTCAAGCTTCTTAAAGAATCACATATTGGGGAGCATTCGGAAAAATTCAACCGTGTGAGCCTGTCGCTCGGTGGCGACCCTTCTGTTGACTCAAAACCCACTGATGAGCGGCTGCGAAGATTCCGGGAAGGAGGTGATGATCCGCGTCTGATAGCCACATATTTTCAGTACGGCAGATACCTGCTGATGGGATCATCGCGCCAGCCGGCTCAGTTGCCCGCCAACCTCCAGGGCATATGGAACAAGGATATGCTTGCCCCCTGGAACTCGGATTACCACACGAACATCAACCTGCAGATGAACTACTGGCCGGCGGAGGTCTGCAACCTCGGGGAAACCGTGATGCCGCTGACCACGTTCATTGAGGAGCTGACAGTCCCCGGCAGCGTCACCGCCCGTGAGATGTACGGTGCGCAGGGGTGGGCACTGCATCACACGACGGATGTCTTCGGCAAGACGGCGGTGCTTGACGGGGTGTACTGGGGAATGTTTCCCCTAGGAGGTGCCTGGATGACATTGCCGCTGTGGGAACATTATGAATTTACGAACGATACGGCCTACCTTCGCGAGAGGGCCTACCCCGTGATGAAGAGTGCGGCGGATTTTATCAGGTCATTTCTTACAGAAGACAGCCGCGGCAGGCTGGTGACAGTCCCCTCCTACTCTCCTGAAAACAGTTATTTTGATCCGGGCTCGGACAAACCGTTCAAGCTTACATACGCACCCTCCATGGACAACCAGATCATCCGCGAGGTTCTCTGCAACTGTCGGAAAGCCGCAGAGATACTTGGTGTTGACCGAGAGTGGGTCGATTCACTGCAGTTCATCCTTGACAGGGTTCCGCCCGACAGGGTGGCATCGAACGGCACCATCATGGAGTGGATCGAAGAGTTTGAGGAGGTTGAGCCGGGTCACAGGCACATGTCGCACCTCTTTGCGCTGCATCCCGGGACACAGATAAGATCTGACACGCCGGAGCTGTATGCTGCAGCACGCCGGACACTGGAGAGAAGGATGGCTCACGGCGGAGGTCATACCGGCTGGAGCAGGGCATGGATCATCAACTTCTACGCCCGCCTGTTTGACGGCAATGAAAGCTATCGGCATCTGAGGCTTCTTCTTGAGAAGTCTACCCTGCCCAACCTCTTTGACACCCATCCTCCGTTCCAGATAGACGGCAACTTCGGTGGCACGGCAGGCATTGCGGAGATGTTGCTGCAGAGCCACAACGGCGTGATTCGAATCCTGCCCGCGCTGCCCGAAGCCTGGCCTGAGGGTAAGGTCACCGGGCTTAAGGCACGGGGCAACTTCGAGGTTGGGATGGAATGGCATAATTCAGTAGCTGAGGTCATTACGGTTACATCGCTCTCCGGTACGCCGTTAAGGCTGGCATACGGTGACAGGATGATAGAGATGGAAACAGAACAAGGTAAGATTTACAACTTCGACAGTGATCTTAAATGGATAGAATAATTTTATTCATTGCCCTGAGTGTGCCGGTCATTTACATCTCGAAGCAGAGTCTGCTTGACAGCAGAAGCCACGGCTTCACCCGCTTTTTCAGCTGGGAGTGTATTATTGCACTTATTGTGATAAATTATGAGCTTTGGCTCCGGGAGCCTTTCTCCCTCAGACAGCTAATATCATGGATTCTGCTTTTCATCTCACTATGGTTTGTGATTGAGGGAGCTCTCAGGTTAAAAAAAGCCAGGAAGCCTGGCATAGTGAGGGTTGATGAAAAACTATTCAGGTTTGAAAAGACAACAGCGCTTGTCACCAGCGGCATATTCAAGTATATCAGGCATCCGCTCTACTCATCACTGCTCTTTCTCACTTGGGGTATCTGGTTCAAGCAACCCCTGGCGGTCACATTGCCTGTAGCCCTGCTCTCCTCATGGTTGCTGTGGGTCACCGCACGGCGTGATGAGAAACTGTGTATAATTCACTTCGGCGACAGTTACCGGCAATACATGGACAATACGAAGAGACTTATCCCTTTCATCCTTTGAGGCTACGCGGATTATTATCTCTCAGAATCCGGTCAGAGTGTCCTGCTATCTCCAGCTCTCAATTTTGTCGAGTGGGTAGATCGGCCTTGGAATATTCACGTATTTTAGAGCGAAGGGATCGATGCTGCTGAATCCGGGAGACATGACATTGACAGTCTTCCTGTTGTAGAAAAGGTAGTTATACCTGAACGGAAAGAGGTTTTTGACAGCAACGATGTCAGCCTTCCAGACTGAGAGTCCAAGCTTCTTGAAATCTCCGGGCTCCTTGAGTGCCATGGGCAGTTCTGAGAGTATGAGGTGTACCCCGTCATGTTTCAGGATGACCGTCTTTCCGAAGGAGGTCTCCTGTTTGCTGGCTACGACGCCGGTATATGTAAAAGATGCGTTGTATACGGAATCCAGTTTGCCGCCCACAGAGAGAGTTATCTCATCACCGACGTTGTATTGCCATGCTTCTTCGGCTGCCTGCGCATCGCGCACGGAGACGTATGAGGTCATGTCGCTTCCATGTTCCACCAGCGCCTTGAGTATCCAGGTGCTCTCCCCCGGTGTCCCTGCCGAGGGTGCGTCGGCTACATCGCAGAAGACCACTGTCCCGAGTGCGCGTCCCAGCTTCTTGTCGCGTGCAATGGCCACCGCCTCTTCGGGGTTGTTACCGGCAGGTTGCGGCACATCACGCACTGCCCAGGCCATGTCGGAGAGCTCATCGGCCAGTTTGCCGGCCAGGTCGCGATTTCCGTCGGTGATGGCTATGGTGCTGTAGCCCAGCTCCGGCTCATCAATCCATATATGTACCGGGAAAAAGGAGACAGACAGCACATCATTCTCCTTCTCCATCTTCTTCATTCTCGCGAATATTGGTCGGAACGGCTGAAGGAAATCGACATTGATGCCGCCACCCTTGAGCAGCTTCATCTTGTTGACCACCATTACCGGCTCTATCTCTCCCATCACACTTCGTATCAGCAGGTCGCCGGCACGGTATGCAGTCTTGAAATGATCACGGTGGGGATTGGTATGATAACCGACTATGATATCAGCGTTCTCAGCCCTGCGCCTGCTGACGTTGGCGTGCAGATCGAAGCTCACGGCTATGACTATCTCAGGGCCGGCAACCTCCCTTACAGCTGCTATCAGATCACCCTCGGGGTCGAACACACCCTGAACGCCCATAGCGCCGTGCAGTGACAGGTATATGCCGTCGACCCTCTCCTGGTTCCTGATGCCGTCAAGAATCAGGTTTTTGATTTTTGCGTAGAACACGCTGTCGACAGGTCCGCCTGAAAGCGATTTTGCCTGTACCAGAGGTATCGCCTTCACCCTGCCCATGCCTCTCTTTTCAACCACAGAGAGGAAGCCGGCAAGCTGCTTGTCCTCCCCGATGGCAGATGAAACGACATCTTCGCCGTAGAAGAGGTGGTCAGCCTTGAAATTACGTTCTGTGGTGATGACAGGTGAGAAACTGTTCACCTCATGCATCAATTCGGCATAGAGGATTGTCTTCTGCTCCTCCGCCTCTGATCCGGTCTCCGGTCCCGAACATGACACCATTGAAATTACTGTCAAACTAATAACTACTTTGGTCAAAAGATTGCTCATGATAGAAGGGTTAAACCATAAAAACATTAAATTTTCAGTCAAAAGTAATAAAAACACAAGACTCCATAGAGAACATTTTAAGGGTAACTACAACCATTCTGAAACAAGCGAAAGTATGAGGGTTCTTCTCACCGGTGCAACCGGATATATAGCCAGGAGACTGCTCCCGATACTTCTTGCCGAAGGGCATGAGGTCATCTGCTGTGTACGCGATGCCGCCAGGTTTGACACATCAAGGTCCAGGACTGACCGTCTGAGCGTGATCACGGTAAACTTCCTTGACAGCAACACTCTTTCGGGGATCCCCGAAGATATTGATGCTGCCTACTACCTGATTCATTCAATGTCATCCACTGTGGGTGAATTTGACAAGATGGAGAAGCAGTCGGCGGTCAACTTCAGGGAGAGGATGAACGTGACGCGGGTGAGGCAGGTGATCTACCTCAGCGGCATTGTCAACACCGAAAGCCTGTCTAAGCACCTGGGCTCGCGCAAGACCGTCGAGGATGAGCTTTCCAGGGGCTCGTACCATCTCACGACACTCAGGGCGGGTATCATTCTTGGCAGCGGAAGCGCATCCTTTGAGATAATACGAGACCTCGTCGAGAAGCTCCCGGTGATGGTGGCCCCGAGGTGGCTCAAGACCAGGTCACAGCCCATAGCAGTTCAGAACGTAATTGAGTATCTCAGCGGGGTACTGATGAGAGAAGATACCTTTGACGGCAACTATGACATAGGCGGGCCGGACATCCTGACCTACAAGGATATGCTCCTGAGATTTGCCGCCGTCAGGAACCTCAGGCGAAAGATATGGGTCGTACCGGTAATGACACCGAAGCTCTCATCATACTGGCTCTATTTTGTCACCTCCACCTCATACAAGCTGGCCGTCAACCTTGTTGACAGCATGAAGGTTGAGGTGATATGCAGGGAGAATGACCTCCACGAGAGACTCAGAATCAAGCTCATGGGGTTTGATGAGGCTGTCAGGAATGCCTTTGACCGTATAGAACAGCAGGCGGTCCCGTCGAGCTGGACAGATGCCCTGTCGCTGCCACTGCTTGAGAGAGGCCTCTCTGATCTTGTGAAGGTCCCGTCCTTCGGCTGTTTCCATGACATCAGGAAAAGAAGGGTAACCGACGAGCAGGCAGTCCTTGGCAGGCTATGGTCTATAGGCGGCAGAACCGGATGGTACTATGCCAACTGGCTCTGGGGTCTGAGAGGATTCCTTGACAAGCTCTCGGGCGGCGTGGGACTGCGCCGGGGAAGGAAGAACAACAGTGAGATATCACAGGGAGACTCACTTGATTTCTGGCGGGTTCTCTATGCTGACCGGGAGCAGAAGAAGTTGTTGCTATATGCCGAGATGAAGCTGCCCGGAGAGGCATGGCTTGAGTGGAAGATTGAAGATGAGACACTCGTGCAGACTGCCACCTTCAGACCGCTGGGGCTGAAAGGACGCCTGTACTGGTACTCGGTTATGCCATTCCATGAGCTGGTTTTCAGGGGCATGATAAAACGCATCTCACTATAATATCTATTTTCTGAAAGAGGTATCATACAACCATCTTCGTCCTTACAAAAAATAGGCTTCCTATAAACTCATCCAGATTAATCACTGATTTAATTCATCGTGCTGATTTGTTTCACAGGAATGGTATTCAAATATCAAAATGATGGTTACTTTTGACCCGATTTCCGCCTCAGGATGAAAATTGCAGTTACTGGTGCCTCCGGACACGTAGGCACAAACCTTTGCAGGATGCTCCTTGACCAGGGATACCTTGTCAGAGTATTGATTCACGATAGCAAAAAAGGACTGGAAGACCTTGACATTGAATTTGTTACAGGCAGTGTTAATTGCGAGGATGACCTGAGAAAGCTATGTGAAGGTTGTTCTGCGCTGTTCCATCTGGCGGCTTTTATCAGTATCCGGAAACAGGACAAGAGATGCATGGCTGTGAATACCGGAAGCTGCGAGACTCTTCTCAGTGCAGCGAGATCTGCAGGCGTCAGAAGAATAATCCATTTCAGTTCCATCCACGCTTTCAGTCAGAAACCCTACGAAGAGATCCTGGACGAGAAACGGGATCTTGAAACAGAAAGCAGCGTATCGTATAACCGTTCAAAGGCACTTGGACAGAAGATAATGACAGAAGCATCGTCGGCTGACCCGGAGGTGGTAGTTCTTAATCCAACTGCCATATTGGGGCCAAATGATTTTCAACCTTCCCTGCTCGGCAATGCTTTAGTCAGATTTTACAAGGGACAAAATTCAAGCCTGATACCCGGAGGTTATGACTGGGTGGATGTCAGGGATGTATGTTCTGCTGCGATCAATGCTATTGACAGGGGGAAACCCGGTGAGTGTTATCTTCTTGCCGGCAGCTGGAGAAGTCTGAAAGAGATGGCCGCAGCAATTGAGAAGTTGGGCGGGCATAAAGTCCCGGCTCTCACTCTTCCTTTCTGGCTGGCTCAGATCGGAGCTGTGATCCTGAATCTTCACGCAACCCTTACCGGAAAAGTTCCGCTCTATACTTCAATGTCACTTGAGACACTGCGCGACAGCCACAGGAACATCTCTTCTGCCAGGGCCCGGGAAAATCTGGGATTCAATGCGCGCCCATTCGAGGAAACGATGGCAGATACCCTAAGGTGGTTCAAAGATAATAACTATATCTGATGGATAAACAGACATTTGACCTGCTCGTATTGATATGGACGGCCATTGCGTTGCTGATCTTCCTGCTGCTGCTCTTCGTCACGGCCCCTTACGGCAGACACTCAAAAAGAAACTGGGGAAAGACCATTCCTGACAGGATAGGGTGGTTTGTCATGGAGGTGCCGGCTTTGATAATCTTTCTCTTCTTCATCATTACGGGCACGGCTGAGAAAACCCTGGCTGTGTGGATCGTTGCGGCGCTCTACGTGATGCACTATCTGAACAGGGCAGTGATATACCCGTGGCGCATCAGGGTGCGCGGAAAGGAGATGCCGCTTGTGGTTGCCCTCATGGCCGTACTGTTCAATTTTGTCAATGCCGGGTTCCTTGGATACTACACCGGAACACTCCATACTCATTACAACGGCGAATGGCTGACTGATCCGCGGTTCATTGCAGGGTTGCTTATCTTTTTCACAGGCATGGTGATCAACATCACCTCTGATGAGAAGCTTATACGCCTGAGAAAAAACCGGAGCAACGGCTACCGCATACCGCGGGGAGGTTTGTTTGAGAGGGTGAGCTGTCCCAACTTTATGGGAGAGATGGTGGAGTGGGGCGGATACGCCATTCTATGCTGGTCATTGCCGGCCTTCTCCTTTTTTGTCTGGACATTCTGCAACCTGGTGCCCAGGGCACTCTCTCACCACCTGTGGTACAAAAATCATTTCCCCGATTATCCAATAGAAAGGAAAGCAGTTTTCCCATATATTTTGTAAATTTCCCGGCAACTAATTAACTGCAATGAAAAACAGCTTCCTCAGCTACCGGTTACGGTTTCTCTGGCTCGCGGTGTTTGCGGTTGCCATGGGTTTCCTGGAAGCGATTGTAGTTGTATACCTGAGGGAACTCTATTACCCTGAGGGTTTTGGCTTTCCCCTGAAGCTCATGTCGCCCGACCTTGTCACCATTGAGTGGATCAGGGAGATCGCCACGCTCGTGATGCTCGCCGGTGTGGGTATCATCACCGGAAGGAACAATCTGCAGCGACTCTGGTATGCACTCTTCGCCTTCGGTGTATGGGATATTTTCTATTATGTTGCCCTTAAGATGCTGATCGGGTGGCCTGCCTCCCTCCTCACCTGGGACCTGCTCTTTCTCATCCCGGTCTCCTGGCTGGGGCCGGTGCTCGCCCCGGTGCTGAATTCAGTGACCATGATAATAATGGCCCTGCTGCTGGTGGCAAGAGAGGAGGACGGTTACTGCGTAAAGGTTCGTCTCATTGACTGGATTCTCATCTTCGGCGGTGCACTGATCATTCTTTTCACATACCTGATCGATTACTCCAGGCTCATTTTTGAAAGCGGGGTGCTCGCGCGTGGAAAATCACAGGAGGCGGCAGAACTACTGACTACATTGATAACAAGCTACACACCTGACCATTACAGGTGGCTGATCTTTATCACCGGAGAATTGATTATAGTGGCCGCTATTGTGATTATTTACCGTCGAAGCATCAAGCACCAATAAAATCAAAACGTCAGCCAGCTTCGCCAGGGCTGCAGTCAATGCGGTGATTCGGGATCATGGTTGCCAGTTTAATCAAAAAATGGAAGACTGCCGGATTGGGGCGCCGGCAGTCTTCGCTGCATTAAAACGGACTTGTGGAAAGAAATACAATTGGAAGCTTTCGCCGCTTCCTGTATCGTTGCCGCTGCCGGGTGCTCTCTTTGCAAGTCACCCGGCATTGACAGAGCAAAGTTTATGAATGAATTATGAAGATTTGATGAAGTCCGGGGGAAACTTGCTTTCTGAAACTCAATGGAAAAATTCATACTTTTAGCTCAGATACAAAACAGCATTACGATGTGCAACTTCAAACAACTGAATAACCGTCTGCGGGTAACGGCATTAATCTTTTGTCTCCTTCCCGCGGGGCAACTCATGTCGCAAGAGGCTCCGGCAGATAAGATTACATCAGGCCCATCGAAAGGCACTCTGGTCATTGCCGGCGGTGGCAGGCTGTCGGATACGATAATAAAGCGATTCATATCACTTGCCGGAGGTGATAATGCCAGGATAGTATACATACCCACGGCAGCCGGAGCAGAGAGCTACTCTGACAGTGCTGCTGATATTCTCAGGTCGCGCGGCGCAGGGAATGTCACCATGTTGCACACGGACAGTCGCGACACAGCCAACAGTGACTTCTTCACCGCTCCCCTGCTTGATGCCACGGGTGTCTGGTTCGGCGGGGGCCGGCAGTGGCGGCTGGTCGACTCCTACGGGGGCACACTGACCGAAGAGCTGTTCAGGCGTGTGCTTGAACGGGGCGGTGTAATAGGCGGCTCCTCTGCCGGAGCGACGATCCAGGGCTCCTTCCTTGCCAGGGGTGACACGGAGAATAACCAGGTCATGATGGGTGACCATCAGAAGGGGTTCTGCTATATAAGCAACATTGCGATCGACCAGCATGTGCTGGCCAGAAACAGGCAGTTCGACATGTACGGTATCCTGCGCGAGCACCCGGAGCTGCTGGGGATAGGGATAGATGAGAATACAGCCGTGGTTGTGCAGAGAGACACCATGGAGGTGATCGGTGCCAGCTATGTGCTTGTGTATGACGGCTCCTTCTGGTCGCGTGAGGGCAGCGACCTGAAGATACTGCCGGAAAAGGATTTCCTCTTTTACCTGCTCAGGCAGGGTGACAGGTACAATCTGAGAGAGAGGAAAATCATCGACTGAACTTTTATCGATCTCAGGCATGGTGACAGGAATAATCTGGGAGAGATGGAATTCATCGACTTTAGCTATGTCGACAGGCAGCAGGCTGACAGGAATACCTACGGTATAGGAAGGTCATCGATTGATTTTTATGTAAGTTTATTGGCTCAGTTCAAACATTAAAACAGATGAAGAAAATTATTTTGCTTTTTATTGTCACGCTGGCCTGCAGCGTTCTGTGGTCGCAGCCTCTGGCCACAAAGGATATTGACAGAGTAGTGGAAACAACCATGCAGGAGTTTAACGTTCCCGGCATAGCCGTGGCTGTGGTCAAAGATGGCGAGGTGATCCACATGAAAGGGTACGGCGTCAGCTCAATTGCTACCGCCAGGAGGACGGACGAAAACACACTCTTCGGGATAGCTTCCAACTCCAAGGCCTTTACTGCGGCTGCGCTGGCAATACTTGTTGATGAGGGGAAGCTGACCTGGACTACGAAAGTCATTGATGTCATACCTGAGTTCAGGCTCTACAACTCTTATGTCACTGAGGATTTCAGCATAAAGGATCTCCTCACCCACCGCAGCGGCATGGGTCTGGGTGCCGGGGACCTGATGCTGTGGCCTGACTCCTCATCCTTTACAAGAGAAGATATAATCCACAACCTCAGGTATCTGAGGCAGGTCTCACCGTTCCGCACCAAATACGATTATGATAACCTGCTTTATATTGTTGCAGGCGAGGTGGTTGCAAGAGTTTCCGGGAAGAGCTGGGAGCAGTTCGTAGAGGAGAGGATCATGAATCCCCTGGGTATGAAAAGGTCAGCTGCCTCACTCGGCAGGATAAAGGAGCAGTCGAATATCATCGATGCGCATGTGCCGGTTGACGGCACTTTGCAGGTCGTATCGAGATATGAAAGTGACCTGATGAACCCGGCAGGGGGCATCTGGAGCAGCGTGGCCGATATGAGCAGGTGGGTCACCATGCAGATGAACCGCGGTAAATACGGTCCGAAGCTTGACAGGCAGATCTTTTCGGAGTCTATTCACAGAGAGATGTGGACTCCCCAGACCATCATACCCGTCAGGTCACCCGGGCCCTACAGGAGCCACTTTGCAGGCTACGGCCTTGGCTGGCGCCTGACCGATGTCAGCGGTTATCTGCAGGCCTCGCATACCGGAGGACTTTCGGGAATGGTGACGCAGGTCACCCTGATACCGGAACTAAAGCTCGGGATAATAGTCTTTACCAACCAGCAGGCCGGAAGCGCCTTCACTGCCATAACCAACACCATCCTGGACGGATATTTTGGCATCACGGACAACGACTGGGTAAGACAGCTGAGCGACAATGCCCGCAGAAGAGAGGCTGAGGCAAAGAAGATCACCGATGAGGTGTGGGCGCGGATAGAAGCCCGGCAGAACAGCGGAACAGAGACCATTGACCCCGCGCCCTATGCCGGTCATTACACCGACAACTGGCTGGGCGATATAATCATCTCTCACAATGACGGGAAAATGAGGTTCAGGTCAGTACGGTCACCGAAGCTAAGAGGCGACATGTTCTGGTATTCAGGAAACACCTTCATAGTCAAATGGGACGACAGGTCGATGGATGCCGATGCCTGGGCTGTGTTCACCCTTGACAGGGAGGGCAGACCCTCGAAGATACGGATGGAAGCCATCTCGCCCCTGACCGATTTCAGCTACGACTTCCATGATCTCTTTTTTTCAAGAAAGGAAGACTGACAAAGAAAAGATTGACCGCCGATGAAGAAACTGTTTTTCACCTGCCTGCTTGTTCTTTACTCACTCATTTCACTGTCGCAGCCTCTTTCGTCAAAAAAGGTTGACAGGCTGACAGAGAGAGTCCTGAAGGAATTCAACGTTCCCGGCATAGCCGTAGCAGTGTTAAAGGATGGCGAAGTGATCCACATGAAAGGGTACGGCGTCAGGTCGATAGCCACCGGCGAAAAGACCGATGAGAAGACCCTTTTTGCCATAGCATCAAACACAAAGGCATTCACCACGGCAGCCCTGGGCATTCTGATAGGCGAAGAGAGAGTGACCTGGGATACAAGGGTTATTGATATTATTCCGGAGTTCAGGCTGTATAACTCATATGTCACTGAAGATTTCAGAATCAGGGACCTCCTCACCCACCGCAGCGGGCTGGGACTCGGCGCCGGCGACCTGATGATGTGGCCTGACTCGGCCATGTTCACTGCTGACGATATCATCAGAAACCTCAGGCATCTTAAGCAAGCCTCGCCCTACAGAACCAGATATGATTATGACAACCTTCTCTATGTGGTAGCCGGCGAGGTGGTTGAGAGAGTCTCCGGAATGAGCTGGGAGGAGTTCGTGGAAACACGGATCATGAAACCACTGGATATGACCGGCTCTTCAGCATCATTCAAAGGGCTGCGCGAACGATCAAACATCATTGATGCCCATGTTCCCGTCGACGGCAGTCTCCAGGTAGCTCCCAAACAGGAAAACAGGCTCCACAACTCCTCGGGCGGCATCTACAGCAACATCAGCGACCTGAGCAAATGGGTCATATGTCAGCTGAACCGGGGCAGATACGGGCCAAACCTTGAAAAGCAGATCTTCTCAGAGAAGGTTCACAGTGAGATGTGGACTCCGCAGACGATTAAGCCCCTGTCTGAGAACGGGCCATATAACAGCCACTTCTCCGCCTACGGCCTTGGCTGGAACCTGACAGACATTAACGGTTATCTCAAGGTGTATCATACCGGCACTCATACCGGCATTGTTACCAGGGTGACCATGCTCCCGGAGCTGAATCTCGGTATCATTGTCCTGACCAATCATCAGGTGGATGAGGCCCATGAAGCCATAACCTACACACTTATTGACGGTTATCTTGGTATCAGGGGTGTTGACCGGGTAGAGGCGCTAAAGGAGAGTCTCCTCAGAGACCGCGAAGATGCTGCCAGGATCACTGAAGAGGTGTGGGCAAAGGTTGAGGCAGAGCCCTCAATGACAGACAATGAGGTAGACAACTCACATTTCACCGGCAGATACGGCGACCCGTGGTTCGGTGACATCATCATCTCAGAGGTCAACGGCAAGCTGAGGTTCAACGCCGTCAGGTCACCCAGACTGAGGGGTGACATGTTCCACTACACCGGAAACACATTTATTGTCAGGTGGGATGACAGGACCTTTGATGCCGATGCCTTCGCGATATTCTCACTTGACAGGGAGGGCAGGCCGGAGATAATCAGGATGGAGGCGATCTCCCCCTTTACTGATTTCAGTTATGACTTTCACGATCTGAACCTGAAGAAAAAACAATGAAAATCAATTGGACGGACTCCCTATAAACCCACACAGGAGTGAATCTCCTGAAAAAGCAACACAGGAAAGAGTCATCCAGAAACATTCTAACCATAATGAGTCTGCAAGAAACAATATGACTATCATGAATCTGAAGAGATCTCTGCTGCTTATAGCCATTATCCTCGGAGTCACCACTCCCGGCCTTAGGGGTCAGTCGTTTTTCACCCCGGATGACCGGATAGTGAACGGGTTTGCCTGGAAACTGTCAGGGACTGACTTTGAATACCATTCATGTATCCCGGGGCTCCGCGAGAGCATTCTCGTCAGGGCTACCGGCGGCAAGGATATGATGGAGTGGGAAACAGCTGCTGCTCCCGAGAATCCGGAGAAAAAATATGCTGCTTTTGTCTGGATAGCTGCCCTGGGATCAGGACCCGGAACTGCCAGAATGGATCTCACAGTGAACGGAGAGCCTTCTCTTTCCTTCTTCACTGATGGCCGCAGATCATGGGACATAGCAGGCAGCGGGGGAGCAATGCTGAGTTTCAGGGCTGTTATGACAGACCAGCATGGCGACCATCACGGGTACATGATACTGCGGATGCCGGCTGGCTCCATAACTCCAGGAAAAACCCTGAAGTTAAGGGTCACGGGCAGCGCCTCGAATCTCAGTTCCTGGTACATGACATACCGCAAGCCCGTGGAGACAGGCGTGACGCTAAATGCCTTCCCTGCCATGGTTAAAAACCAGGGCAACCCACTGCAGCTTGTGGAGGCAGGCATATTTTACTTCGGCGACGGAGCGGAAGCAAAGATCTTCGCAGACGGGAAACTGATTGAAAAGACCACCCTCAATTTCGGTTATAATAGCGTTAACCTCGGACTTCCCGCAGTAAGGAAACCGAAAGTGCTAAGGCTGAAAATCGTTGCCGGCGATTTCTCCGCAGCCAGGTCTGTCACCCTTGAACCCGTAAGAAAATGGCATATCAGCTTCATACAGCATGCCCATACCGATATAGGTTACACCAGGCCGCAGAACGAGATACTGGCCGAACATCTCCGGTACATTGACTATGCTCTCGATTACTGTGATGCCACTGACAGTTACCCCGAAAATGCACGATTCCGCTGGACCTGCGAGGCCAGCTGGCCCGTTGATGAATACCTGCGGTGCAGGCCACAGGAGCAGAAAGAGAGGCTCATCCGGCGAATCCGGGAAGGAAGGATCGAGGTCACCGGTATGTACTTCAATTTCGACGAGTTGCCTGATGAGCAGATACTTGCCACCTCACTTCAGGCTGTGGGAAGGATAAAGGAGCAGGGTATCCCCGTCACGGTGGCGATGCAGAACGACGTCAACGGGATAGGATGGTGTCTCAACGACTATTATGACGGACTGGGGGTGAAATACCTGAACATGGGGACTCACGGCCACCGTGCCCTTATCTGTTTTGACAGGCCCACCCTCTTTTGGTGGGAGTCCCCCTCGGGAAAGCGAATGCTTACATTCAGGGCGGAGCATTACATGACGGGCAATACAGTAATGGAGGTACAGTCGGGTGACATCAACAAGTTCAAGAACAACCTGCTGATCTATCTTATCAGCCTCGAAGCAAAAGGCTACCCCTATGACAGGATGGCGATACAGCACTCCGGCTATCTCACTGATAACTCACCGCCGTCAACCTCCATGAGTGAAATGATCCTGCAATGGAATGATATTTTTGAGTGGCCGAAGCTTACCACTTCAACCGCGGAATCATTCTTTTCACAGATGGAAGCCGGTCACGGCAGCGAGTTCCCTGTCATTCGCGGGGCATGGCCTGACTGGTGGACCGACGGTTTCGGTGCCTCGGCACGGGAGGTGGCGGCGACACGCAATGCGGCGGTGCAGCTCACGGCAAATACCGGGGGACTGTCGATGGCTGCTGTAGCCGGCATGAGCCTGCCGGAAGAGACAGCGGAGAAGAGTGCCCTGGCAAATGAGGCTTTGCTGTTTTATACCGAGCATACCACAGGTTACTCGGAGAGCGTCCGCGAGCCCTACAGCCAGCCAACTATGGAGCAGAGAGCCCTGAAGGAGTCATATGCCTGGGAGGCCGTCCGCAGGACCGCCTCGCTGGGAGAGGCAGCCATGGGCCTGCTGCAGAGTATGTTCGAAAGGGAGAAAGAGCCTTCCCTGGTTGTCTTCAACACCCTCAGCTGGAGGAGGTCGGCGCTGGCAAAGGTATATATAGATCATCAGATAGTCCCGCGCGGCATGAGGGCCGGCATTTATGACCGTGAGGGGAACCGCATGGCATCGCAGCCTTTGTCATCAAGATCCGATGGCACCTACTGGGCAATCTGGTGCAGTGACATTCCGGCATTCGGTTACAAAAAATTGCTCATCAGGCGGGAGAGGGAAGAGACGATGCCATCACTGCCTCAACATGAAGAGACAGTGCCGTCGCCTCCTCAATCTGAAAAGACCCTGTCGTCGTCGTCCCACTCTGATGAGCCAATGCCGCCACCTCCTCACCGTAACAATACTCTGGAAAACAGCTGGTACAGGATCGTGACAGACAATTCTTCGGGAATTATTAAATCAATCTATGACAAGGAGCTTTCAGGAGAACTTGTTGACAGTCAGGCACAGTATGACATGGGAGAGTTCATCCTTGAGCAGCTGGGCAACAGGTCACAGATGGAGAACAGGATGCTGAACGACTACCGGCGGTTGCCACTGGATACCATATGGTTTGACTCGATGTCCGGCGGTGAAGTATGGAACAGCATCAGGTTCTACGCAGAGAGTGAGACGGCAATCGGTCCGCGGGGTTACTCGTTAGAAATCAGGCTTTTCAATACCTGTAAACGGATAGATCTCTCCTGTTCGATAACAAAAAAGAGCATCACTGACCCGGAAAGCTTTTACATAGCTTTCCCTTTTGCCGTTGAAAACGGTATACATTTCACGGAGGTAGCCGGGGGAGTCATCAGGACCGGCACCGATCAGATACCCGGATCTTCAAACGACTGGTACACGGTTCAGAATTTCACCGCAGTGCGTAATGACCAGATGCAGGTCGTCATGGGTTCCGGCGAGATGCCCCTGATGCAGTTCGGAGCGATAAACACCGGAAGGTACCAGGCGGGGGCTGTACCGCAGACAACATACATCTATTCGTGGCCGATGAACAATTACTGGGTCACCAATTTCAACGCCGACCAGCGTGGCGGCCACTCATGGAATTACTACCTCACCTCATCGGATGACAACAGTGATAGTTTTGCGACCCGGTTCGGATGGGGCGCCAGGGTTCCGCTGCTGACAAGGATAATACCCGGTGCCGGTCCGGGTGATGAGCGGTGGGAAGGTGCCTTCATTGACGGATGGCCCTCGGGTGTTATCCTGGTAAATGCCAGGCTTGGTGCTAACGGAGAATCTGTTATCATCCAGATGAGAGAGACAGGCGGGGCTGAGACGGAGCTCTCCCTCACCAACGGATTTACCGGCCAGCCTCTGACGGTAAGGGAGGTAGATGTTACCGGCAATCGCGTAATTGCGCCATCTGCGAAAATCGGTCCGCTGGAGAGCAAATTCTTTGAGATAATATTACCCTGACACAACATTTGCCATCAGAAACCTGAAGAAAAAAAAGTAACACATTATCAAAGCTTATGAGCTTCATTCATCTCAGCATATTAGTCTCAGCCATAATAGGCCTGGTCATCATAGCATGGATCAGGAGTTTTGACATCTACGAGAAAGAGACCTTTCTGGCAATGCTGTGGGCTTTTCTTGCTGGCGGTGCCACTTCGGTTTTCATTGCAGTTGGCATCTACGAGATCCTCGGCGTCTTTGGCATTGATGACAGTGCTATAAGCACCACTATCGGCTCATTCCTGGTCATCGGACCTGTGGAGGAGTTTGCCAAGCTCGCTGGCCTGATGGTTGTCTACGGGCTTATCAGGAGGCAGTTCAACGAGCTCACTGACGGTATCATCTACATGTCCTGTGTGGCACTGGGCTTTTCCATCATTGAGAACTACTTCTATGCAAACTCCGGGGAAAACAGCCAGTATCTTCTCTTCTACAGGGTTTTCATAAGCACACCGGCCCATATCTCCTTCAGTGTCATCGTCGGTTACGCCTGGTACAGGCACAAGATGGAGAAGAGACCCGTCAGGATAGTTATCGGCGCCCTGCTCACTGCCAGCATTCTTCACGGTATCTTTGACGCACTGGCGTTCAGTCCCTACCTCAACTTCCTGCTGCTCATCTATCTGTACCTGATAATCAATCAGTCGCTGAAGATCATCCAGTACACCAATATCATATCTCCTTTCAGACCCGTGTTCACTGAGCTGTTCGATCATCCTACCGGAGAGGCGGTGGCGGAGCTGGAGTGTTCCTGGTGCGAATCCTTTGCGCCAAAGTTGCTATTCAGAAACAGCTATTTTACAGCCTGCAGGTGTGACAACTGCGGGCATCATATATCAAGTGTAAGGGATATCGGGAAAATTTTCAGGATATTTGCCCCTGAATACAGGAGGTTCGGGAAAAAGCTGACAACGGTAAAACTTGGTGACGGTCGCACCTGGCTCAGCGTCTACGGCACCGCCTTCTTTAAAAACCGGGGTGGTTACGGTTTCTTCATGGTAAGTGATGTTGCCCAACGCCTAAAGGTAATAAACGATATTGCCGTCACCCGGTTCAGCAAAACCTCGTTCATATCGGGGAACATGCTGAAAAGGATATTTGAATGATGAGATCATGGAAGGCACAAACAGCGGAGAGAGCACTATGAGGACGCTTCTGTACAATGCAACCTTTTTTACCGGGAGGGAGCTGATAAGCAACATGGCTCTGCTGACCGACGGGGGGAGGATCACCGGCTTTGCTGACCCTGCCACAGTCACCGAAGAGGTTGAGAGAATTGACTGCAAGGGTTGTCTGGTGACTGCCGGACTGATTGATCTTCAGATAGCCGGTGGCGGCGGGTTTCTCTTCTCTTCCAATCCCACCCCTGAAGTCCTGGCAGCAATAACAATATCCATCGTGGATACCGGCACCACGGGTTTCCTGGTTGCGCTTCCCACCAACAGTGCCAATGTGTACCGCAATGCCTTCCGCACCGCAATTGAAAACTCTCATCCAGCCTTCATAGGACTGCATCTTGAAGGTCCCTATATCAGCATGTTAAAGAGAGGTGCACACGCCAGGGAGCTGATCCGGAAGCCGTCAGTTGAAGAGCTTTCCAGGCTCCTTGCCGAAGCCGGGGGGAGCATCAGGATGATGACCGTGGCACCGGAGGTCTGCACTCCTGAGATAATCAAGCTGCTGAATGATAATGGCATCACCGTTGCGGCCGGACACAGTAATGCCACCTTCAGGGAAGCATCTGAAGGATTTGCGATGGGGATAGAGAGCACCACCCATCTCTTCAATGCCATGTCTCCGCTGCATCACCGTGACCCCGGTCTTCCGGGTGCCGTTTTCTGGTCAGAGAGCGCCCTTGCCAGCATCATTGCCGACGGCATCCATGTCGATTACACGATGGTTGCCATAGCCAAGAAGATCATGAAGGAGAGGCTTTTCCTGGTATCTGACGCCGTTGAGGAGAATGAGGCAGGAGCATACCAGCATATAAGGCAGTCTGACCGCTATACCCTCCCCGATGGTACCCTCTCCGGTGCCAGACTGACCATGCTCGATGCCGTCAGGAACTGTGTCAGCCATGCGGGCATTGAGAGGTATGAGGCGCTGAGGATGGCATCACTTTATCCGGCTCAGCTCATAAAAGCGTACGACCGTGGTGTCATAACTCCGGGGGCCAGGGCCGATCTGATACTGCTTGATGACAGCGTGCAGATAAAAGGTGTATTTTTAAACGGCATAATGGAATATAAAAATTAAAACGATGGCACTTCTTGGAATAGACCTTGGAGGAACGAAGGTTGCCTTTGCGCTGTTTGACCGTGATGGCAACATCCTTGACAGAGAGACCCTGACTCTTGACAGTCGCAAGGGCAGTGAGGTTGGACATCTTATAACCGTCACGGCAGCCCTGATGCTTTCAAGGGCAGGAAAGAACGGTGACGCTGCGGAGGCCGTTGGCATTTCGGTGCCGGGAATCAGCCGGCGGGAGAGAGGTACGGTATGGGCACCCAATATCCCGGGATGGGATGATTATCCCCTCATGAAGGAGATGCAGGGCGTGGCTCAAGGCATACCCGTTGTGATCGAGAGCGACAGGTCGTGCTATATCTCCGGTGAGATATGGAAGGGCAGTGCACAGGGGTGCCGTGATGCCGTTTACCTCGGCGTAGGGACGGGCATCGGCGCCGGCATAATCATTAACGGAGAGATCCTTCACGGAGCTCATGACATTGCAGGGGCTGTCGGGTGGATGGCACTCTCACGTCCGTTTGAAAGCAGGTATGCCGTCTGCGGTAACTTTGAATACTATGCCTCAGGTGAGGGCATCGCCAGGCAGGCCGCAGAGTATCTGGAAAAACACAGTGAATACGAAGGCGACCTGCGCAAGCCTGAACGGGAAAAGATAACCACACAGGATGTGTTCAATGCCTGGAAGAAGGGTGACGCACCCGCATCGCGTATAATAGATCTTGCAATTGAGTACTGGGGGATGGCCTCCGCTAACCTGGTAAGCATCTTCAATCCCGAAAAGATTATCTTCGGCGGCGGTGTATTCGGACCGGCGGCAGAGCTGATCCCGGCAATAGAGCTGGAGGCAGGCAAGTGGGCTCAGCCCATAAGCATCAGGCAGGCGACCTTTGAACTGTCGGCCCTGGCAGGTGATGCCGGTGTCTACGGGGCAGCCTGGCTTGCAATGAAACATCTTAACAGACAAACAGAAAACGGATGAGCGGCACATTTAACAGAAGAGTTGTATTCTGGTCGGCATGCCTCGGCATGCTATTGTTCGGCATAGGGTTAATCATTCTCGGAGCAGTGCTGCCGGACCTGAGGATAAGGCATTCTCTTGATGCCGTAGAGGCCGGTACTCTCTTCTCGGTTCTGCCCATCGGTATTATCATAGGGTCCCTTCTTTTCGGGCCGGTCTGTGACCGCTACGGATACGGAGCGCTGCTTGCCACCTCGGCACTGCTTATGTTTGTTGGGTTTGAAGGCCTCGCTTTCACCCACTCAAAATTGATACTCTCTCTTTCCGTCTTCCTGTTCGGTATAGGCGGCGGAGCACTCAACGGAGCAACCAATGCCGTTGTATCCGACATAAGCGACACCGGAAAAGGGGCTAACCTGAGCCTCCTGGGCGTCTTCTTCGGCATAGGTGCACTGGGGATGCCTTTACTGCTCAGTCTCTTAAGACAGACGTTTGACTTTCAGGCTATCGTTGCCGCAACAGGATTGCTGGCGGTAGCAGCTTCCGTTCTTTTCATAGTTGTTAAATTTCCCCCGGCGAAGCAGGCCCAGGGCATCTCAATGAAACAGGTCGGCACACTGGTTAAGGATTTGACTCTCATTCTGATAGCCTTCTTCCTGTTTTTCCAGAGCGCCTTCGAGGGTCTGATAAACAACTGGACCACCAGTTATCTGATTGAGTGCGTTGGAGCGCCGCCGAGTGCAGCCCTGATAGGACTCTCATTATATGTGACCGGCATGACAGTCATGAGGCTTCTGATAGGGAGCCTTTTAAGAAAGATGCCGGAGAAGAGGCTGCTCAGCATATCATTTGTCATTATCCTGGCTGCGCTGCTGCTGTTCAGGCTCAGCAATTCAATGATGCCGGCGGCTGGAGGACTCTTTCTGCTGGGCGCAGGGCTTGCTGCAGGCTTCCCCACCATGCTGGGTCTCGTCGGCAACAGGTATCCTCACCTGTCAGGTACTGCCTTCAGTTTCGTGCTTGTGATAGCCCTGCTGGGAAACATGGCGGTGAACTATGCGATGGGACTTGTTGCCGAGCACTACGGCATCAGGCATCTCACAACCTTTACCTTTGCAGAATTGCTGATCATGGTGGTGATTGCAGCTGCAGTATTCAGAAGAATAACCAGAAACAGATAATCACTAACACAAACGGAAACTATGCTGGCACAGGAATGGCTAAAAAATGCAAGGGACGTGATGTCCCGTATTGAAGAGACACAGACGGATAACATACGCAGGGCGGCCGAAGTAATGGCTGACACCATTGAGTGCGGACGGTGGGTTCACACCTTTGGCTGCGGTCATGCAACACTGCCCATTGAAGAGATGTATCCCCGGATTGGCGGGTTTGTGGGGTTTCACCCCATGATTGAGATCCCGCTGAGTTTCTTCACTCACATCACCGGGGAGATGGGAGTACACCAGTTTGTATTCCTGGAAAGGGTTGAGGGCTACGGTGTTGAGATCATGAGGGGCTATACCTTTGATGAGCGTGACACCATGTGGCTCTTTTCGCATTCGGGTATCAACAATGTGAACATCGATGTTGCCCTTGAGACGAAGAAGAGGGGTATGAAGGTGGTGGTCTTCGGTTCCGCAGCCGAGGCGGCAGGCAAGAAGACCAGGCACAGCTCCGGCAAGACCATCTTCGACCTGGCCGACATTGTAGTGGACACCTGTGCTCCACTGGAGGATGCTTTGGTGAAGCTTAAGAACCATGTCGATAAGATTGGTCCTGTCTCCACGATGGCCTTCGTCACCTGCGTATGGATGACAATCACGACCGTGGCAGAGATACTTGCCGACAGAGGTGTAAAGCTGTACATTCATCCCAGCCATAACGTTCCCGGCGACACAACGGCCAGGGAGAGGCTTGACGAAGCGCTGGGTGAGTACAAGCGCAGGATTGCAGGGGTATAGTTAACTACTACAGGCAATGAACTCACTGGAGAGAACGATTTGTTTCATTGAAGGCGGAAGCCCCGACCGTATTCCGTTTCACCCAATCCTCATGCGGTTCGCCGCAAAACATGCGGGAGTTAGATACAGGGACTTTTGTCTCAGCCACACTCACAAATGCATGGCGAACATCAAATGTGCTGATGATTTTCAGTCGGACTGGGTCAACACCATGTCTGATGCCTACGCGGAGGCTGAAGCATTCGGCACAAAGATTTTCTACCCTGAGGACGACCTGCCCATGGTGCAGAAATATGCCATTGCAGATATCAGTGATATTGACAGGATGAAGGTTCTGAAGCCGGGTGACCATAGCCGCCTGAGGGAGCGTTCTTCCGAGATCAGGGAATACAGGGCCAGCACCGCGGGTAAGATGTTTATCTGCGGATGGGTTGAGGGTCCGCTGGCAGAGTACTGTGACATACGGGATATCAACCTCGGAATGACCGATCTCTACGAGCATCCGGAAGAGGTTCACAAAGCCCTGGATATCATCACCGAGAGTGCGATGGGTTTCATCACGGTGCAGGTCAGGGAGGGCGCACACTGTATCGGTATTGGTGATTCTGTCTGTTCGCTGATATCGCCTGAGCTTTATGATGAGTTCTGCCTGGGCCGCGAGAAGGCCCTGGTGGACCACATTCATGCTCTGGGAGCACTTGCCAAGATTCACATATGCGGTAACATATCTGCCATTCTTCCCGGGGTGATCAGTACGGGCACCGACATCATTGACATAGACCACCGCACAGGACCGGTGACAGAGGCTGTGCGAATGCTTGGCGAGAGGCAGGTCTTCGCGGGCAAGAGTGACCCGATATCGGTTTTGCAGGATGGCGATGAGCAGAGAATACGCGAGAGTGCAGCTGCATTCTTCATGGAGGCGCAGGGACGTGCCATCCTATCAGCCGGATGTGAGGTGACGCCGGGAACAACGGTTGAAAACCTGGCCTGCTTCAGCGGAATGTCATCGGAACTGTTGAAATTGTAACATAAACAAACAGGAGGCTATCATCATGGGAAAGAATGTAGCACTGGTCCTTTCAAGTGGCGGAGCAAGAGGTTTCGCTCATATAGGAGCCATAAAGGTCCTTTTACGGCACGGCTACAATATAACCTCCGTGGCCGGAACCTCAATGGGTGCATTGGTAGGGGCCATCTATGCCGCGGGGCAGCTCGAGGAGTTTGAGGAGTGGGTCAGGACCCTGGATGTGATGGAGGTACTGAAGCTTACCGACATCAGTCTGAGCAGCAAGGGCTTTGTCAAGGGCAAGAAGATCATGGAGAAGCTGAAGGAGATAGTGCCCGAGAGGTCAATTGAAGAGTTGAATATCCCATACTGTGCCGTAGCAACCAATTTCATCAAAGGCAAGGAGAAGGTATTTACCGAAGGTAGTCTCTTCAATGCCATCCGTGCTTCGATATCGATCCCCACGGTTTTCCAGCCCTGGCAGATAGGTGAGGATTACTTTGTTGACGGCGGTCTTGTTAATCCTATCCCCATCAACAGGGTAAAACGCGAAAAAGGTGATCTTCTGGCTGTCGTTAATGTCAATGCCGACATACCATATGAAGGGGTGCCGGAGGAGAATGAAAAGAAGGATGAAGAGAAAGACAACAAATTCATAAAAAAGGTCAGGGAGATACAGTCGAAGAGCGAGAAGCACATTCCGGAACACAAAAAGGATGACATCGGCCTCTTCAATCTCAACAACCGAAGCATCGGCATAATGCTCAGACAGATAGCGGCACTCACCCTGAAAAATTATGAAACTGACATAATGATCGAGATCTCAAGCCACTCTTTCAGTACTTACGATTTTTACAAAGCCGGCGAGATCATCGGCGAGGGTGAGAGAGCGGCCTCGAGGGCCCTGGACCCGGACGCCGGCAAAGCGAGGTAATCTATTGATTATTTGATGCTAATAATTTGTAGATCTTGTGAGAATTATGTATCTTTATCAGTTGACCTAAATAAAATATGTTATGAAAAGAACCATTATTATAACCTGCCTTGCGATCATGTTTGCGACTCCGGTCCTGAAGTCTCAGAAGCCAATTAAGGTGCTGGAAGACAGCGTTCAGATTGGCAACTGGCTCTATCCCGGTTTCAATGTGACCATCCCTGAGGCCGATTATGACAATACCCTGAAGAACTGGGTCAAGTTACAGGAGACGGGTACGAAATCAAAAATGCAGACCGAGAATGGCGAGATGACGATCTTCGGGGCCAATGTCAGGGAGATATCTCCTACTCCGGTAAACATCTACAGCCGTCTTGTAAATGAGGATTCGGTGAGTCGTCTGCTGGCCTGCATAGAGATCAAGAAAGACCAGTATGTTGAGCCTGCCGCGGGTGATATTCAGCTGACATCTGCCCGAAATTTCCTAAAGGAATTTGCCAAATCGCAATACATTGAAGTTATCAAAGGCCAGCTTGATGCCGAAGAGAAGATCCTGCGAGATCTTAACAGGGAGCTTAGCAGCCTGCAGAGCAGCAAGGCCCGTAGTCAGAAGACTGCCAAAAACAAGAGGGGTACAGTCAACAATGAGCAGGAGAAGCTTCAGGTCAGGCACAATGAGCTTAGCATGCTCTCCAGCGAGATCATCAACAAGAATAATGAGATGATGAACATGCCGGTGGGGGCCGGTCGCGATGCCATGGCATCCCAGATCAAGGAGCTTGAGAAGAGGCGCAAGAAGCTGCAGAAAGAGATATCCAAATCAGAGAACAGGATCAACAAGGCAAGATCCGCAATTAACCAGGCTGACAGATCGATACCAAGGAATGAGAATGAGCAGGATGTTCTGAAGTCTAAGATTGATGCACAGCAGGCTGTAGTGCAGTCGTACATCGATAAGCTGAACAATGTCAAGCTCTATTAAGCATAGGGATCGTAATAACAAATCAATCACTTAAATAGATCATAGAGAAATGGAAAATCAGGAACAGAAAGAGAACTATCAGAAGAAAATCGAATCTCAGCTTGACGAATGGAGGGCAGATATTGACCGTCTGAGAGCCAGGGCCAAAAATGCCACTGCGGAGACCAAACTTAAATACCAGGAGAACATTGACAGGCTGGAGGTGAAGATGGATGAGGGGAAGTCGAAGCTTAAGGATATCAAGGAATCCAGCGGCGAAGCATGGGAGTCAATCAGGGAAGGTGCTGACTCGATCTGGGATACCATGAAGGCAACCTTCGCCGAGGTAAAGGAAAAGCTGCATGACGACGACGAGGAGGAGAAAAAGGACTAAAATCCGAAGACATACCGTCGGTCAAAGAGGTATCTGATCTGCCCGGCAGGAGATAATATCAATCGCACGGGCAGATTTGGATTTGCCTTCTGACAGTAAACATTTTAAACTGATGACAATGAAGAAAACCCTGAGGATTGTTCTTGTTGTGCTTATAATTGCTGCCGCTCTGTTTTTCTGGTGGCGTCATTTCTTTGTATTCGGTGAAGGTGTAAAAGCCGGTGACCTTAACTACCTGGTCAGAAAGGGATACATCTTCAAGACCTGGGAAGGAAAGCTTATACAGACCGGATTCAAGACCCCGACTCCGGGAGCAATTCAGAGCAACGAATTTGAATTCAGCATGGTAAATGACAGCCTGGCGCATGTACTAGAAAGGGCAAGCGGCAAGTTCGTCGAGCTCCGGTATAAAGAGTATATCAGGTCACTTCCATGGAGGGGTATGAGCAGGTATATCGTTATCGAAATACTTTCCATCAAGGATCAGAACAAGGAGGAGGAGACTCCATCGCTTATTCCCTATGAGACAATCTGACTTTTTTTAAAATCCATAGACAATCATGAAATACAGAATCACAGCGCTCATTCTGTCAGTCTTTCTTTTGGCGGCATGTTCGCAGATAACACAGCTTTTACAGACAGTGTCCGCCGTTAAGGAGCTGACAGAGGGTGACATAATTGAGGGGCTGAAGGAGGCGCTCATGATAGGGGCAAAAAATGCCGCTGAGAGGCTTGCCTCGGAAAACGGTTACTATGGTGATCAGCAGGTGAAGATACCGCTTCCTGAGGAGGCCGGGATAATAGTGGAGAACATAGGCAGGATACCGGGCGGGGATCAACTTATTGAGAATGTCATTCTGAGCATCAACAGGGCAGCGGAAGATGCAGCCCGTGAGGCGGCACCCGTCTTTGTGGGTGCAGTAACGCGGATGACCATTGCCGACGGTTACAACATACTCCACGGTGCCGATAACACCGCAACGGAGTATCTGAGGAGCAGCGCGTGGAATGAGCTGTACTCTCTCTACAAACCGAAGATAACAGCCTCTACGGAGAGGGAGATTGTGGCAGGCATTTCTGCACAGCAATCGTGGCTCACACTTACGGAGAAATGGAACATGTTGGCCAACAGTGTTGCCGGCAGGCTTGCGGGATTCAATCCTGTAACAACTGATCTGGATGATTTCCTGACCAGGAAAGCTCTGGAAGGGGTCTTTCTGAAGATCGCCAATGAAGAGCTGAAGATCAGGAGAGAGGTCTCGGCCAGGGTCACCCCGTTGCTTCAGAGGGTGTTCGGAAGCCTGGACGAACAATAACATCTCAGTACCGATGCGATTAGACGGCACGCTCTCCTCTTTCATGAAACTTATGTATACTTGAAAAAAAAATAGAGATATGACCAGGAACATAATTTTCCTGACAGCCGTCATGCTGCTGACAGGAATGAATTTCAAGGCAACGGCACAGGAGGAAGAGATCCCTGACGGCTGGCACAACGGAGGTATTATCTCCCTGAACATGTCCCAGAACTCCTTTACGAACTGGGCGTCGGGCGGCCAGAACTCTGTGGCTCTCAACGGGCTTCTCAACCTGACAGCCAATTACAAGAAGGACAAATCTGCATGGGATAATGCCCTGACCATCGGCTACGGTAAGATGCTGCAAAAAGGCAATGACCTGGGATGGGTCAAGACCGATGACAGGATCGATCTGCAGTCGAAATACGGACGGCAGGCATCGGAAAAGTGGTTCTACTCGGGTCTGATGAGTTTCAGGACTCAGATGGACAAGGGTTACAACTATCCGAGGGGACCAGACACTAAGATTAAAATATCGGATCTGCTCTCTCCGGCCTACCTCCTCTTTTCACTGGGGATGGACTATAAGCCAAATGACAATTTTACTGCTTTTCTCTCTCCGCTGACCTCAAAGAACACAATTGTCAACGACGATTATCTGTCGTCAATCGGTGCCTTTGGAGTAGATCCGGGTAAGAAATTCAGGTCGGAGCTGGGTGCATATGCCAATCTTGCATACAAGAAGGATGAGATAGTCAAGAATGTCAACTTCCTGACCAAGCTTGACCTTTTCAGCAACTACCTGCATAACCCGCAGAACATTGACATAAGCTGGGAGAACCTGCTGGTGCTGAAGGTCAACGAGTTCATATCGGCCACGATTAACACTCTCCTCATTTATGACGACGATATTCTGATCAGGGTTGATGAAACCGACCAGAAAGAAGCTCGCGCACAGTTCAAGGAGGTTATCGCGGTAGGTCTGACTTACAAATTTCTCAAATAGATACTCCCGCAGGGCAATGCTCAAACTCATCAACCATCCGCTGATCACCCACAAGCTGGCGCATATCAGGAGGAAGGAGACCGGAACCCGTGATTTCAGGCAGAATCTGAGTGAGATCGCGGGATTGATGGCCTACGAGATAACACGCGATATTCCGCTGCGGGAGATAACCGTTGAAACACCTGTCGGATCATGCGAGACTGCAGAGCTCTCGCGGGAGATAATTCTCGTTCCTGTACTGAGGGCGGGACTGGGAATGGTTGACGGCATCACGAGTCTGATAACAACAGCCAAGGTAGGGCACATAGGCCTCATCCGCGACCACGAGACACTGGAGCCGACCGAATATTTTGCAAAGTTCCCCTCTGACCTGTCGGAAGCCATAGTGATGGTCCTTGACCCGATGCTTGCCACCGGAGGCAGTGCCAGTGCGGCAATTGCAGCGATCAGGAAGCGGGGAGCAAAGACAATCAGGCTGGTATGCATAGTCGGTGCTCCCGAGGGCGTCGCCCGGGTGGAGGAGGAGCATCCGGATGTTGACATATATCTTACTGCCCTTGACAGCCATCTGAACGAAAGGGGATACATCGTACCGGGACTGGGTGATGCAGGTGACAGGCTCTTCGGTACCCTCTGACTGTTACACAGCTGGCATGGCAGCGCCACTTTTTATCAACTTTTTCTCACCCCCACCCTGCAGAACGAATGAGCTTGCTATATTCGCAGATCAAAACTGATTAAATACCTAAACAGCATGGGACTGAAGAACCGGCTTATCATAATGAATTTCCTCCAGTTTTTCATCTGGGGGTCATGGCTGCTCACCATAGGGGCATACTGGTTTCAGACAAAGAACTGGTCAGGCACCAATTTCGGAGCGATTTTTTCGACGATGGGGCTAGCCTCTCTCTTCATGCCGGCGATAGCGGGAATAATAGCTGACAGGTGGGTCAACGCCGAGAAGCTTTACGGTCTCTTTCATATCACCGGGGCGGTGCTCCTCGCCATGTTGCCAACCATTGATGATCCGAAGACCTTCTTCTGGGTTCTGCTGCTCACAATGATGTTTTACATGCCCACCATTGCCCTTGCCATCACCGTGGCATACAGCTCAATGAAGAACAAGGGTATGGATATCATCAGGGACTATCCCCCGATCAGGGTCTGGGGCACCATAGGCTTCATAGTGGCACTGTGGGTGGTCAGCCTCCTGGGCTTTGAGACATCGGCTTTGCAGTTTTACGTTGCCGCTGCTGCCTCGCTCGGACTGGGCATCTATGCTTTCACCCTGCCCAAATGTCCGCCGCTGGCCAGGGGTCACAAGAAAAAGCTGGTTGAAGAGCTGGGACTCAATGCCTTCAAGCTCTTCAAAAACACCAAGATGGCGATCTTCTTCATCTTTGCCATGCTTCTCGGTGCGGCACTGCAGCTCACCAACGCCTACGGCGACACCTTCCTTCACGACTTTGCCGATATACCCGCATACAAGGATCTGCTGGCTGTAAAATACCCCGCCATTATAATGTCAGTATCACAGATATCCGAGACACTGTTCATCCTTACCATACCTTTCTTCCTGAAGAGGTTCGGCATCAAGAAGGTGATGCTCATGAGTATGGTGGCCTGGGTCCTCAGGTTCGGACTCTTTGCCTACGGTGATCCGGCCGGCGGACTCTGGATGATAATCCTCTCGTGCATCATCTACGGTATGGCCTTTGATTTCTTCAACATCTCAGGATCACTCTTTGTAGAAACACAAAGTGAGCCGGAGATCAGGGCCAGTGCACAGGGGCTCTTCATGATGATGACAAACGGGTTCGGGGCCTTCCTGGGAAGCAGGATAAGCGGTATCGTGATTGACAGGTACTTCATGCTTGAGAGCGGAGCCTTCGACTGGAAAGGCATCTGGCTGGCCTTTGCCGTATATTCGCTGGTTGTTGCCATCCTCTTCGCCCTGCTCTTCAGGCACAAGCATGTGCCGGAGACAGTTGAAAATATCGGTCGTTAATTCTACGCCCTGTTTCATGTGTATATAATTTGATTTTTAAAGGTCACATGGAGCCTCCATGTTTGCCAATTATTTTCATATTTGTTTGTGGGTTTTAAACATGGAGGGTTCGTATTTAGATTTATTATGTACTTTTGTATGACATAATAGATTTGTGAATTATAATACCATGTCAATATGAGACATAATACCGGCGGGAGAGGTTCAGGCTACGCATGGCTGGTAGTAGGTCTGCTGTGGGTTGTGGCATTGCTTAACTACATGGACCGCCAGATGCTTTCGACGATGAAGAGTTCGATGATGGTTGACATCCTTGAGCTTGAGAAAGCGGAGAATTTCGGGAAGCTGATGGCGGTGTTTCTGTGGATTTACGGGTTCATGAGTCCTGTTGCCGGGCTGATAGCTGACCGCATCAACCGCAAATGGCTCATTGTTGCCAGCCTCTTTGTATGGTCAGGAGTTACCTTTTCCATGGGGTACACCAGTAATTTCCAGGTGTTATACGGCCTGAGGGCAGTGATGGGCATCAGTGAAGCCCTGTACATCCCTGCCGGGCTGTCGCTTATTGCCGACTATCATCGGGGCAGCACCCGGTCGCTGGCTGTCGGCATACATATGACAGGCCTCTACGTGGGTCAGGCGATGGGAGGTTTCGGCGCCACGGTGGCCGATGCGTGGTCATGGCAAAGTGCCTTTCACCTGTTCGGGGTCGTAGGACTGGTCTACAGTGCCGTACTGGTAATTGCCCTGAGGGAGCATCCGGAGAGAAAAAGGGTGGCGCCTTCCGCCGTTGCAGCGAAGCCGAAGAAGCCCCCGGTACTGTCGAGTCTTACCCTCCTGTTGGGAATGACAAGCTTCTGGATGATACTCTTCTACTTTGCAGTGCCGAGTTTTCCCGGGTGGGCGGTAAAGAACTGGATGCCCACACTCTTTTCAGAAAGCCTGGGCATTGAGATGGCCAGGGCGGGTCCGATTGCGACCATAACCATTGCTGCCTCCTCTTTCCTGGGTGTCATAGCGGGAGGCATATTGTCCGACAGGTGGGTGGCTGTCAATCTGCGCGGTCGCATATTTACCAGCGCCATCGGGCTGGCACTGACGATACCCTCCCTCCTCTTCTTCGGTCTGGGGCGCGAGATATTCTGGATCATTGGCGGGGCTGTGCTCTTCGGCATCGGGTACGGCATGTTCGATGCCAACAACATGCCAATTCTCTGCCAGTTTGTGTCACCGCGGCACAGGGCTGCCGGTTACGGTCTCATGAACATGACAGGTGTTTTTGCGGGTGCGCTCATCACCAGCCTGCTGGGCAGATCAACCGATTCGGGTCACCTTGGAAGGGACATGGCTTTCCTGGCGATACCGGTTCTGATAGCCCTTGTACTACAGCTGATAATTCTAAGGCCCACGGTGGCGGATAAACTGGCAGATGACTGACGGTCATCATCAGCCGGGGTGAGTATCAATGTGACCGGTGCAGAAGGAGGTCAATTTCCGCAAGCGGAAGAGTCAACGCGATCCCATGCTGGAGGAAATCATCAGACAGAAGCGAAAAAGTCAACGCGATCCCACGCTGGAGGAGGTCATCAGCCAGGAGCGGAAGAGTCAACGCGACTTTGGGGCAGAAGCAGATCATCAGACGCAAGCGGAAATATCAGTTCGCTCCCAGAATGATGAGGCTCAGTCCGATAACGATCATTCCGCTAATCAGGCCGTAGATTGCAACATGGTGTTTACCGTACTTGTGTGCGGCCGGTAGCAGTTCATCAAAAGAGATATAGACCATTATTCCTGCCACCATGGCAAAGACATAACCGAGGCTTACGTCGCTGTCAAACATTGAAAGGATGAAATAGCCTGCCACTGCCCCGACAGGTTCGGAGAAGCCTGACAGTACCGACCATGTAAGTGCCTTTTTCCTTGAGCCGGTGGCATAATATACTGGTACCGAGACGGCTATTCCCTCCGGGATATTATGGATTGCAACAGCGAGGGCAATGCTCACCCCCACGGCAACATCTGACATTGCAGACATGAAAGTTGCTATCCCTTCAGGAAAGTTGTGGATCCCGATGGCTATGGCAGCAAAGACTCCTACCCTCATCAGCTTCTGGTCTTTGGCGCCTGACCATCCCATTCGCCGCCGCCTTCCCTGGCATTCCGGTTTGCCGGAGTCTCTCGTCTCCGGGTGCATCTGCTCCACTCTCTTCAGCTCATGGGGGTTTCCCTCTGACGGCAGTATCTTGTCTATGGCGGCCGAAAGCCCTATGCCCAGAATGAATGAAATAAAAGTCAGCCAGGCAGCAGGCCCGGCAGCATAATTCATCCTCATAATATCCCCCGCTTCGGTAAGGATCTCTGTAAATGAGATGAAGATCATCACACCGGCTGAAAAACCAAGCGAAAAGGCAAGGAAGGTAGTCTTGGTGCGCCTTGCGAAGAAGGCAATAAGTCCTCCTATTCCGGTAGCCATTCCAGCGAAAAGGGTGATGCCGAAAGCAAAAATTATCAGGGATCGGTCCATTCAGGGCTTATTTAGATTCAATTTAAATTACAAATTTAAAACAAACATTGAAAAAACAAGCATCAGGGCACAATCATAGTAAAAAAAGCTATTAATTAGTGATCTGAGACGCATGGATGAATCTCTTTGATTACTACAGGATACTGGGCATAAGGCAGGGTGCTTCCGATGATGAGATCAGGAAGGCCTACCGCCGGAAGGCGATGGAGTTGCATCCTGACCGCAATCATGCAGAGGATGCGCAGGAGCGGTTCATCAGGGTCACGGAGGCCTATGAGTACCTCACCTCCCACCCGCACGGCAGGAATATCAGTGAGGAGGAGTTGAGAAGGAATTACCAGGCATGGGTTGATTACAGACGGGCTGAAGCGAGGAAGAGGGCTGAGAGTTATGCCAGAAACTCCTATTCGGACTTTAAGAAGAGCAGCCTCTACAGGAGCACGTCAGCCATCGACGGCACTATGGTCTTTCTGGGATTTGCGCTTGCCATCACTGTCATGCTGATGACCGTATTCGGGTACAGCTACCGTCACAGGATGGCCACCTCACCACAGGATGAGCCCTCGCTGTCGCTGGCCATAGTGACATTCACAATTGGTTTTCTATATCTGATAATCACCATCTTTTACTTTAGTGCCTGGCTTGCACAGGAGAAAAACAGGAAGCAGAAAAAAAATGTCAAACAGAATTAAAATCAGGAACCCCTTTGATCCGGTGGGGAACCCCTGTTTCGGTTGCAGTCCCTCAAATGCTGCGGGACTAAGACTGAACTTCGAAGCGGAGGATGGAAAGCTTTATGCAGTTTGGGATCCGTTGCCCCAGTTCCAGGGTTACATCAACGTTCTTCACGGGGGGATCATTGCCACCCTGCTTGACGAGACCGGGGCATGGTGCATCAACGTAATGGCAGGCACTTCCGGGGTGACCTCATCACTGACGGTAAGGTACCTGAAACCGGTTCACATCAGCAAAGGCAAGGTAGCTGTGGAAGCTGCCATATTCAGGCTGGAGGAGAGGAGTGCGCATATTCACTGCCGGCTATCCGACGGTGAGGGCAAGCATTGTGCCGAGGCTGATATAGAATACTTTCTGTACCCGGAGGAGATTGCCCGTCGACGCTATCATTACCCGGGGAAAGAGGCTTTTTACCCGCAGGAAGGCTGATGATCGTCTCCATATCAGTGATCATCACCGGCCTGTATGCTTTTCATTTACCGTAGCGTGCCAGCGGAACGGCAGTGTGGTCTGAGAAGTCAGACCTGAGATACTTATAATAACCGGTTATCCCGATCATTGCTGCATTGTCAGTGGTATAGCGCAACTCAGGCAGGAAGAGGTTCCATCTCCGTTTTGCCGCCTCCCTCATGGCTGCCTGGCGCAATCCGGAGTTGGCCGAGACGCCTCCCGCGATACCTATCTCCCTGATCTCTGTCTCCTTTGAAGCCCGAACCAGTTTGCCTATCAGTATCTCGATGATTGTTCGCTGCAATGATGCAGCAAGGTCATTAAGCCGGCTGTCAATGAAACCAGGATCCTCCGCTACCCTGTCGCGCAGGTAATAGAGGAAGCTCGTCTTCAGTCCCGAGAAGCTGAAATTCAGTCCCTGTATCCGCGGTTTGGCAAAGACGAAGGCGTGGGGGTCACCGTCAGCCGCCAGCCTGTCTATCACCGGTCCGCCCGGATAAGTCAGTCCCATCACCTTGGCGCATTTGTCAAAAGCCTCGCCGGCAGCATCATCAATTGTTGCTCCGATGATCTCCATCGATAGATGATCATGCATAACCATCAACTGTGTATGGCCACCCGACACCAGCAGGCAGAGAAACGGGAAGCCCGGCAGAGGGTTCTCCCTCCCCTGTTCCCTGACGAAGTGAGACATGACATGGGCCTGCAGGTGATCAACCTCGATAAGCGGTATGTTGCGAGCCAGTGCAAATCCCTTGGCAAATGAGCTGCCTACCAGAAGTGATCCCAGCAATCCCGGTCCCCTCGTCCAGGCAACGGCACTTATCTCTTCTGCAGTTATCCCGGCCATCGCCAGTGCCCTGTCGACCACCGGCACTATGTTTGCCTGGTGCGCCCTCGAGGCAAGCTCGGGCACCACACCCCCGTAAGCCTGGTGTACGGCCTGCCCTGCAATCAGGTTTGAGAGCACTACGCCATCGCGGATGACAGCCGCTGAAGTGTCGTCACAGGAAGATTCAATCGCAAGGATCGTTACGGTTGGCGCCATTTTTGTATAACTCTTTTTATTAACTTCGCCTGCGGCGGGAATTTCGTAATGAATGGGCAAAATTATTAAAAAAATCGTCAGGGTACTTCTTATTGCCGTTGCGGTGCTCATCATCGTTCCTGCCGTCATTATGCTTCTGCTTCAGGCTCCCAGGGTACAGACTTTCACCGTCAACAGGATCACCGCTATCCTTTCAGGAAAGACAGGGGCAGACATCACCATCGGGAAAGTCTCATACTCCTATTTCAGGAAGGTGATGCTGGAGGATCTCCTCGTTGAAGACCTGAGCGGCGACACACTCCTCGCTGCCAGAAAAGTAAATCTGAGAATCAGGAACATAAAGCCATCAGAGAGTCTCTTCAGCTTTGGCAGGACGGACGTGCATGATGCCGATTTCCGTATGATTACCGACACATCCGGCGTAATGAACCTCACACGGTTCATTGATGCCATCAGGGGTGACAGGGTACCTGACACAACCAGCAGGGTTGACATTCGATTTTCGGATATTTATCTTCACAACGGCGCCTATGTGCTGGCCAACATGTCTGACTCCTCTGCCACCATGCCGGGGCAGGTGAACTTCAGTGACCTCAGGCTTTCAGAGATAAATGCAAAGGTCAGGGACCTGAGCATTATCAAGGACTCGGTCAGTATGGTGATCAGGGACCTCTCCTTCACCGAGGTAGGAGGTTTCAGGGCCGAAAGCCTTGACATGAACACAAGTATAGCCAACAATAAACTGTCATTCAGGGATATAAACCTCACAACCGATGCCAGTTTGATCTTAGCCGACAGGATAATCCTGACTGCCCGCGATTCGGCATCATGGAAAAACTTTGTAAACGAGGTCAGATTTGACATGCTGTTTCAAAACTCCCTCATTGCCACCGAAGACCTCGCCTGGTTTATTACTCCGCTGAGAGGCGTTAGAGAGTCGGTCACTCTTTCTGGTAAGCTGAACGGCACGGTAGCCGAGTTGAATGGACGCGACATAGCCATAAAGTATTCAACATCCACCAGTCTGAATTTCGACTTTGACATTTCAGGGCTTCCCTCTATCACTGACAGTTATCTCTTTGTTGATTTCACTGACATGCGTACCAGTGCGGCTGACATTGAGAAAGTGATGCTTCCCGGCAGAGCTCCGATCAAGCTTCCGGAACCGGTTCACGGTCTTGGTGTTATAGCCTATACCGGGAGTTTTACTGGCTTCACAACTGATTTTGTCTCTTTCGGCAAGCTCTCAACAGAGAGAGGGAGTGTCTCAACAGATCTCTCCCTGAAACCTGACAGCCGAAACAGGTTCAGTTTCAAGGGCTTTCTCAGCACCAGTGATTTTGACCTTGGTTATGTCACCGGCAACAGCGGTCTCTTTGGCGGACTATGGATGCACGCTGACCTGGACGGTTCGATGGAGTCGTTCAGGCATCTTTCTGCCAACATCAGCGGGGTGATTGACAGTGTGGAGATCAACTCGTACAACTACAGCAATATTGCTGTGGAGGGGAGTTACGGAGACAGTATATGGGACGGCTCGGTGGCGGTCAGAGACCCTGCAATTGTCATGGATGTCATGGGAAGGTTTGATCTTGAAAAGAGCATGCCTGAGTTTGATTTCACAATGAATCTTACACGTGCCGACCTCCATAGGCTTAACCTGATCAGGAGCGATACCCTTTTCAACGCATCCGCGCTCCTCACTGCCAGTTTCAGGGGAAACAATACTGATAACATCGTAGGAGAGATCAGGCTCATTAATTCCACACTCAACAACTCCAACGGGCAGCTGAGCATCTATGATTTCCTCGTCAGTTCCCTGCAGGAGAAGGGCGAAAATGTTCTGAAGCTCAGGTCTGATTTTGCCGACGCCGAAGTAAGGGGAAGGTATACCTTTGAGGCAATACAGGCTACAGTGAAAAGGATGCTGGCGGAGCTCTATCCCGCACGTTATACCGCCGCACTGAAGGAGCAGGAGATACCGGAGGCTGATTTCACCCTCGCGGCAACCATCAGGAAAATTGACAAGCTCAACGACTTTCTGGGCACAGGACTTAGCATAGCTGACGGGAGCAGACTGGCAGGCAGTTTAAGCTCCGTCCGATCAGAGATAAGTGTTGCTCTCCGGTCCGGGGCAGTCACCTATGCCGGCACCACACTGAGCAATATGAATCTCTCCGGCTCTGCAGGAGGGGGCGTGATGGCAGTAAACCTCGCCGCGGATACCCTGCTTCTGCCTGACAGGTCGGTGCTGGGCAACTTCATTGCTGAAGCGGGAAGTTATTCTGACACGCTGGATCTGGGCATACGATGGGACAACAAAGACGGAGGTGAAACTTTCGGTGAGGTGAGCGCAAGGGGATTCTTCAGCCGTAACTCCATGAGCAGGGCTTACCTGACCGTAGGCATTCTCCCAACGGTGTTCACCGTTGACCGCGTACCCTGGAGTGTGAGCCCGGCACGTATCGTAATTGACTCCACCACCGCCTGGTTTGACAATATACTTATAAACAGCAGCAACAAATACATAAGGCTTGACGGAAAAATCTCCCAAGAGCCTGATGAGAGACTTACGCTCACCTTTGAGGGGCTGAACCTGTCATATGTAAATAACCTTGGCAGCAGGGACAGGCGTGGCCGTAAAGAGAATAGTCGCAATGCCCCTGAGATGAAAATCAGGGGTATTATGGAGGGATACATCACCCTGTCGGATGTCTATAAAAACTTCCTGTTTGAGAGTAATCTAAGTGTCAGTGACTTCATGCTCAACGAAAACAGATACGGTCTTCTCTCCGTAATGAGCGAGTGGAATCCTCAGGATAAGCTGGCTGAGATCCATGTCTTCAACGATTATGAGGGAGCGCGTTATTTTGATATCAGCGGCAGCTATTCACCATCGTCAAAAGGGGCAGACCTCACCGTAGCAACAAACAGCATGCCCCTTGATGTCATCAATCCGCTGGTAGGCGCCTTTGCCTCTGATGTAAAAGGCTCAGCCACAGGAATCATAAAAGTGCAGGCAGGATTAAAGGGTTTGCTGCTCAGCGGTGCGGTGATGGCCCGGGATGCTTCCATGAACATCGACTTTCTTCAGACAAGATACAGTTTCTCAGACAGCATCAGGTTCAGTCACGAAGGCATTCTTTTCAACAAGATCATGATTTTTGACGAGAGAAACAACCAGGGGACGATCAACGGCATACTGTCTCATCGTTCATTCAAGGACATTGGCATTGCTCTCGACATCAACATGGAGAAGATGATGGTGCTGAACACCCGTTCCAGGGACAGTGAAAGTTTTTACGGCACTGCCTTTGCCAGCGGCTATGCAGACATCAGGGGCGATGAGGAGAGGCTCTCATTCAATATCTCGGCCCGTACTACCGGTGACACGGAGGTATTTATACCTCTGAATTCATCATCGAGCGTCAGCGACTATCCCTATATTGTATTCACAGATCCGGCCGGTTATGAGAGGGCCGCGGAGGAGGAGGGTTCCCGCTTCACCCGGCAGGAGAACGAAAGCAATCTGGAGCTCAACTTTGATCTTGAAGTGACTCCTGAGGCCAGGGTACAGCTAATTATGGATGCCACCTCCGGCGGTGTGATAAGGGGCACCGGGTCCGGAAAGCTTAATATAAACATGAATTCAAAGGGTGATATAAGGATGGCGGGAGACTATGTGATCAGTGACGGCGATTATCTGTTCACCCTGGGCAATATACTCAACAAGCGCTTTGTGGTCGAGGAGGGCGGCACGATCTCATGGAACGGTGCGATTGATGATGCAGACCTGAACCTGAAAGCCATCTACCGCACCAAGGCCTCACTGGCGCCGCTCTCGTTTGCATATTCAGACATGGAGGATCTACAGGAGAGGCTGCCAGTGGAGTGTCATCTTATGCTCTCCGACAAGCTGCTCAATCCGGTCATCCAATTTGACATCCAGCTGCCTACTGCCGACGAGGAGAGAAGAAATTATCTGAGGATGGCCATTGACACGGATGAGGAGCTCAGCAGACAGTTTCTCTACCTGCTGGTGATGAACAGTTTTTATACTGACCCGGCTCTCTACGGTGCCACCAGCGGCGGCAGTTCACAGATTCCCTACAGCCAGACTGAGACGCAGGATGCAGCCATTCTTGGTAAGACAACCACCACGGAGATGCTTTCAAACCAGCTAAGCAACTGGCTATCACAGATCAGTAACGATTTTGACATCGGCTTTAATTACCGGCCCGGCGATAAGCTCACCGATGACGAGATTGAAGTTGCGCTCTCTACCCAGCTTCTGAATGACAAGATCATACTGAACGGCAACCTGGATGTAGGGGGAGCGCAGGCTAAACAGTCGACGAGCAGGTTCAGCGGTGAGTTCACCATTGAGTTCAAACTTACCGAGACGCTTCGGCTGAACGTGTTCAACCGTTCTAACAACTCTCTCTATTACCCTGTAAACTCCTACACCCAGGGTGCAGGTGTCTTTTACCGGCGTGATTTTGACAGGTTGAGTGATCTCTTTTTGAATCCCGGGGAACGGAGGAAAAAAATTGTCGGACAGGATGCCGGCACCAGTGGACAATAACTTTTCAACAACAGCCCTTTTTTTCCACCGGAGGGATAATTCGCACCTGTATTGGCCGTTTTTTTAATATATTCGCGCGATGATATAAAAAAGTAAGTCAAACAGTTAACATTTAAAAAAAACAAAATGATATTAGCAAACATTTTACTACAGGGTACAGCAGCCACGCCGGCCGCCGAAGAGGCATCAATGTCACTGGCTGATCTCTACCTGGCGGGAGGCTGGGTGATTATCATCATTACTCTGCTCTCATTTATTGCACTGTATATATTCATTGAAAGAGTTCTTGTAATCAGGAAGGCTTCAAAGGTTGATGCGAACTTCATGAACCGCATCAAGGATTACATGTATGAAGGCAAGGTTGATGCAGCACTGCAGCTATGCAGAAAGACTGACTCACCGCAGGCAAGGATGGTAGAGAAGGGCATCACCCGTCTCGGCAGGCCACTGGCCGATGTAACTGCAGCCATCGAGAATGTTGGCAGGCTTGAGATTCACAAGTTGGAGAAGAGGTTCCCCACGCTTGCTACAATAGCAGGGGCTGCTCCTCTTGTGGGTTTCTTCGGAACGGTGATAGGCATGATCAAGGCCTTCTATGAGATGTCGCTGGCAGGCAACAGTCTTGACATCAGCACTCTCAGCGGCGGCATCTATGTGGCGCTGATAACGACGGTAGGAGGACTCATACTGGGGATACTGGCCTACTTTGGGTATAACCTCCTGGTGGTCAGGGTTGAGAATGTAGTATTCCAGCTTGAGACCACCTCTACGGAGTTCCTTGACATTCTTAATGAACCTGTAAAGTAGCATCGCATGGCAATTACAACCAAGAATAAGGTCAGCGTAAACTTCAGCAGTGCGGGCATGTCTGACATCGTGTTCCTTCTGCTGCTTTTCTTCATGCTGACATCCACGCTGGTTCAGCCGACAGCGATCAAGCTGCTGTTGCCCAAGGGTACCACACAGACCTCTGCGCGTCCCATGACCACTGTCTCCATAACCAGGGACCTGCAGTATTTCATTGAAGACCAGCCCATCATGCTTGAGAACCTCGAATCGGCCCTGCAGGCCAAGGTTGGCAGCAACCCGGAAATTTATATCTCTCTCCACACTGACAGGAGTGTTCCTGTTGAGTATGTTGTGAACGTGATGAATATTGCGGCGAAGAACCAATACAAGCTTATACTTGCCACAACCCCGAAATAGCAACCGCGAGCCTCTTACCAGGGAGAGGACGCAGGGTCTGGTCATCAGTGCGCTGGTGCACCTGTTGTTGGCTCTCCTTATCATATTTGTAACCTTCAGGGTGAAGCTGCCTGATACTACGGAGGAGGGGCTGCTTGTTAATTTCGGTTTTGACGAGACCGGTGAAGGACTGTATGAGCCCGCCCCACAGCCTGTCTCCCCTCCTGCACCGCCGCCGTCGGCAGCGGACGAGGGTTCTGATGATGCAATACTGACGCAGGATTTTGAGGAGGCGCCGGAGGTTGTGAAGAAGGAGCCTGATCCTGAAGAGATCAGGAGGCAGGCTGAAGCACGTGCTGCGCAGATAAGGAGGGAGCTGGAGCAGGAGGCTGAGCGGAAAAGGCTGGAGCAGGAGAGAATCGAGAGGCTGAAGAGGGAGGAGGAGCAGCGGCGCATTGATGCGGCCAACGCCCGTGCCAGGAGTGCTTTTGGCAATGCTGCCACTACCGGTACTGCCGGTGAGAGCGAGGGCGTTGCCGGGGGAACGGGTAACCTGGGAGTAGAGTCAGGCAGTGACGGTGTCCGTAACTACGCTGACGGAGGAGGCACAGGCAACAGCAACATATCATATGACCTGGGTGGCAGAAAAGCCCAGTCACTCGTTCGCCCGCCCTATAAGATCCAGAAAGACGGGATCGTGGTCGTTGCGATTACCGTTGACCGTTCAGGAAGGGTCACTGATGCTACCCCCGGCATTAAGGGGTCAACGACACTTGAGGAGAGTCTCCTGAAAGTTGCAAAAGAAGCCGCGCTGCAGACAAAGTTTGAGCCCATGACTGATGGTCCGCTTATTCAGAAAGGCACCATCAGCTACAATTTCAGGCTTAAATAGCTATTGCAGCGCGCGATGGCGGCCCACTGACGTTTTACTGCAGCAGAATTATCGGTCAGGGATATCCTGGGAGAAAGTCCGTAATCAGTTCCGGCAACGCTGTCAAAAGAGGTTCACCAGCAGATACGTAATACCGGTCAAAAGAGTAGTCGGGCGATCAGTTCCGCCAGCGCTGTCAGAAGAGGCCCGCCACCAGGTCCAGCACCCCCGTCAGCTTCAGTGCTGAGGCCATCACGGCAACCAGCAGCACAACACGTACGACCCTCGGTCCCCAGCTGACAGCCACCTTGGAGGCGAGCCACCCTCCCGTACCCTGTCCCACGGCAAGAATTATTCCGTACATATATTTTACCTGTCCGCTGATGATGAAGACAAAGAGGGCTATGCCTGTCAGAAGAGTGACTATCAGCACCTTGTGAGCATTGGCCTTTGTCAGCCCCTCTCCTGCTCCCAGCACCAGTGCCGCAAGCAGGAAGATTCCTACCCCGGCCTGTATGAACCCGCCGTAGACACCTATGAAGAAGAGCAGCACGATGACCCACCAGCGCCGTTTGGTGCTGATGGCTACGGCATGTTCCCTCAGCCACTTCTCAGGCTTGTAAAGTATCACGAAAAACATGAAGATGAGCAATCCTGCTATCAGCAGTTCCATGATCCTCTCGTTGATTCGTACTGCCAGCAGTGATCCGGCCAGTGATCCGGCCACAGCCGGCACAGCCATCCACAACGTATCTCGAAAGCTGAAGATCTTTTGTTGCCTGAAGCTCAGGCTGCTTACTGCGCTCTGCACAAATACCCCGATACGGTTAGTGCCGTTAGCAATATTGGCAGGAAGCCCGAGAAACATCAGCAGGGGAAGTGTTATCAGTGACCCGCTGCCGGCAAGAGTGTTGACAAAACCTGCAAAGAGGCCGGCAACAATGACAGCCAGATACATATACCATTCCATGGGAAAGGGGGATATTTTAAGGCTCGAGGATATCCCTGACAGCGGCCTGGAGGTTATCTATCAGATCATTATCCTTAATTACGTAGTCAGCTATTCCCCTGCGTGCAAACTCCAGCACCACCGCCCCCTTCTCCTGCGCGGAGAGCATTATCACAGGCACTTCCGGTGCCAGCCTCGTGATCCCTTCGAACACAGCCATTCCGTCCATTGGTTCATCTCCCTCTTTCACGAAGTAATAATCAAGAATGATCAGGTCAGGTTTTTCATCAAGCGCAGCGATGCACTCTTCACCGTATGCAAAGGCTCTGACTCTGTAACCGGCACTCTCGAAGCGCGTTGCCACAAGAGTGGTTATCAACGGATCATCATCAACCACAAATATTAACTTTTCTTCCACGGCGACTACCTTTTGTGAAGGTAAAAATACAAAAGGAATTTCTAATTTCCTACATGGAAAAAAGAGGGTAGTCTTTCATCATCTTCACCACCTTCTCAGCTACAGAGGCAATGACTGATTCATTCTCAATCCCGGTTATAACCTCATCAATCAGAGACACGATCCTGTCCATGTCACTCTCTTTCAATCCGCGCGTCGTGACTGCCGGAGTACCAACCCTGATACCCGATGTCAGGAAAGGAGAACGGGAATCAAAAGGCACCATGTTCTTGTTGACCGTTATGTGAGCTTTTACCAGCGTATTTTCAACCTTTTTCCCTGATATTTCCGGGAATCGGGTTCTGAGATCAATGAGCATGGAGTGATTGTCAGTGCCGTCTGAGATGACCTTGTATCCCAGCCCCATGAATGCCTCAGCCATTACTGACGCGTTCTTCTTCACCTGCTGCTGATAGAGGCGGAACTCAGGTGTCAGTGCCTCGCCGAATGAGACTGCCTTGGAGGCAATGACATGTTCGAGGGGACCTCCCTGTAGGCCCGGGAAGACTGCCGAGTTGAGCATTGCCGACATCATCTTCACCACACCCTTGGGTGTGGTCACGCCCCACGGGTTGGGGAAGTCCTCGCCCATCAGGATTATGCCTCCGCGGGGGCCCCTGAGGGTCTTGTGGGTAGTGGATGTAACTATATGTGCGTATTTCAGCGGGTTGTCAAGCAGGCTGGCAGCTATCAGGCCTGCCGGGTGAGCCATATCTATCATCAGCATGGCACCGGTATTGTCTGCTATCTCACGCATCCTGGCATAATCCCACTCGCGTGAATAGGCTGATGCGCCTCCTACTATCAGTTTCGGTTTCTCCCTGAGGGCAATCTCCTCCATCATGTCATAGTCAACCCTGCCTGTCTCCTCCCTGACGCCGTAGGCCACCGGCCGGTAGAGGATCCCCGATGAGTTGACGGGGGAACCGTGAGAGAGGTGACCGCCGTGCGAGAGGTCAAGCCCGAGAAAAGTATCTCCCGGTTTCAGCACAGTGAGGAACACAGCCATATTGGCCTGAGCCCCGGAGTGCGGCTGGACGTTGGCATACACGGCATTGAACAGCTGCTTAAGGCGGTCAATGGCCAGCTGCTCCGTCTGGTCAACAATTTCACATCCACCGTAATACCTCGCACCCGGGTACCCCTCAGCGTACTTGTTGGTAAGCACGGAGCCCATGGCTTCCAGCACCTGCGGACTGACGAAGTTTTCGGATGCTATCAGCTCAAGGCCGTCTGTCTGACGTTTGCGTTCACGATCTATCAGATCGAAGATAACAGTGTCTCTTTCCATAAATATTTCTTCTTTTGTTACTCCATCTCTAAGGTCCGTGAATCACTGATCACGGAGTGGTAAGAGGCAAATATACATTTAAAAATTAATTTTATTCATGAGACTGTTTTTACTATTTTAGCTTCATGAGAAAGACCGCAATTATAGTCCTGGCTTCCCTGATCTATGCCTCATGCAGTGTCAGGGAGACCCCGGATGTCAGGGGCAGTACGGCCGTCGCCGGAAAGATACCTGTACCTGCCATTGAGTTTAGTCCTGAACACTATACATGTTACAGGGCAGGAGAGATGACTGTAGACGGGGAGATCACCGATGAGGAGTGGTCAGCTGCTCCCTGGAGCAATCTCTTCACGGATATCGAGGGGGAGCTTAAACCCGCCCCGCTGTATAACACCCGAATGAAAATGCTGTGGGATGACAGTCACCTCTACATCGCCGCTGAGCTGAAGGAACCGCATATCTGGGCAACGCTGAGGCAACGCGACACGGTTATCTTTCATGACAACGACTTCGAGGTGTTCATTGATCCGGACGGCGATACCCACGGCTATTATGAGTTTGAGATGAATGCCTTCAACACGGTATGGGACCTGCTGCTCACCATGCCCTACCGTGACAACGGACGGGCGATAGATGCGTGGGACATTGCCGGGCTGAAGTCTGCCGTGAAGATATACGGCACTCTCAATGACCCGTCAGACATTGATGAAAAATGGACACTGGAGATAGCATTTCCTTTTACGGTGCTGGAGGAGTGGGGAGAAATGCCCGCTGATGGCACGGTCTGGAGAATGAACTTCTCAAGGGTGAACTGGAAGAGAAAAACAGAAAACGGAAGGTATCTGAAGGAGACCGACCGCGAGACAGGCAGGCCACTGCCGGAATACAACTGGCTCTGGTCGCCACAGGGGCTTATCAACGTTCATTACCCGGAGATGTGGGGTTTCGTGAAGTTCAATTCCGGCAACGGCACCGGCAAGCAGGAGCCGTTCTCCATGGCTCACCATGAGATGGTCAAATGGGAGCTGAGACAACTCTATTATGCCCAGCGTGCCCTCTCCGCGGATAAGGGTGAGTATGCCTCCGATGCAGGGTTGCTTGAGGAGTATGGTTACACCCCATCCTCTTCAGAACCGCACATTACTGTTACGCTTTCGGGTTACGAGGCAGCTCTGCCGGATTCGGAGGGAAAGAGTATCATCTGCATTGATCATCGGGGGATGACCTGGAAGCAAGCCGCAAAGTAACGGTGTGTCACTCTTCGGAGAACTGTCGGAGCAATTCACGGTATGCTGAAAAGATTCGCGATTTGGATATAAACCCGACGTAGCGGCCCTGGTCGAGGACAGGCAGGTTCCATGCTCCGGTGCGCTCAAAGGCGTGAAGGACGGCATCTCCCCTCTCACGCAGGTCAATATAGGAAGGGGGTATGGTCATAAGATCCCTGACCGTGATCTTATCGTACAGTTCAGGCTTGAACATCTTGTCCCTTACATCGTCAAGCAGCACCACACCCTCCAGTATATCGTATTCATCCACAACGGGAAAGATATTGCGCTTTGACCGTGAAATCTGTTTTACCAGATCGCCAAGGTTACCCTCGGGATTGACCGTCAGCAGGTCTTTCTCCACCTCTTTGGTCCAGTCGAGTAGCACCATTACAGCCTTATCCTTATCATGAGTTATAAGTTCACCGCTGGCAGCCAGCTGCTCATTGTAGATGGAGTGTTTCTGGAAGCTCCTGGCTGTCACAAAGGCTATGGTTGATGTGATGATGAGAGGTATGAGCAGGCCGTATCCTTCCGTTATCTCGGCGATAAGAAAAATAGCTGTCAGCGGGGCATGGAGCACTGCGGCAAAAAGCCCGGCCATCGCTGTCAGGGTGAAGCTGCTTTCAACCAGGGAGAGTCCGAACAGGTGGTTGGTGAGGCTGCTGAAGAAATAACCTGCCACTGCCCCGGTGAATAGTACCGGGGCCACCACCCCTCCCACTCCGCCGGCGCCGTTGGTGGATGCAGTAGCTACCACCTTAAGGAGCAGCAGCAGCGCCATCAGCACTGAAAAAGCCCAGAATCGTGAAGCCTCAATCCCGAACAGTCCGTGACCCGGCAGGGTGCCGCCATCAGCCGCGAGAAGCTGCATAACCGCATCATAACCCTCACCATAGAGTGCCGGCATGAAAAAGATCAGAGCTCCCAGAATTATCCCTCCCGTCAGCATCCTGACCCAGGCATTGTTGATTTTCCTGTAGAGCTTTTCAATGGCTATTGTCACTTTGGTGAAATAGAGTCCCGCAAATCCACAGAAGAGCCCCAGGATAAGGTACCAGGGAAGCTCACTGAGCAGGAAGCTCTCCTTCACCTGGAATGAGAGAAGCACGTTGTCACCCATAAAAAAGTAGGCGACGGTGGCGGCGGTGACGGAAGAGATCAGCAGAGGTACTATTGAAGACATTGTCAGGTCAAGCATCAGCACCTCCAGGGTGAAAAGAATTCCCCCGATGGGAGCCTTGAAGATACCCGAGATAGCTGCTGCCGCGCCGCATCCGAGCAGCAGCGTGACATACTTATAGTTCAGATTGAAGTAACGACCTATATTTGAACCTATTGAAGCCCCTGTAAGAACAATGGGGGCCTCCGCTCCCACTGACCCTCCGAAGCCGATCGTCATGGAGCTGGCAAGGATAGAAGACCAGCTGTTGTGATTCCGTATATAGCTTTTTCTCCTGGAGATGGCATAGAGGACCCTGCTGACACCGTGGGAGATACTGTCACGTACCAGGTATTTGAGGATCAGCACTGTGAGAAATATACCGAATAACGGATAGGCTATCGAAAGCACCCCTCCTGCCCCTCTCATGACTCCCTGTGTAAAAAGGAGATGGGTGTAATGAATTGCATTCTTCATTGCCACCGCAGCAATTGCACTGGCGAGTCCGACGACAAAACTGAGCAGGTAGATCAGGGTCTGCTGGTCGGCAAAAAGTGTTTTAATATACCGTATTTGCTTGGAAAACAGAGTATTCAAGGCAGGTACGTTAAATGAAAAAGCATAATGTTCACAAATATAAAATAAATTGAGGAGCGGTGGTTTATTTTGGTAAGTTTGGGATATTTTGCCTGTATGATCAGATTTGAGCGGCATACGCTTGAGAACGGACTGAGAGTAATTGCACACCGTGATGAAGGCACTCCGATGGTGACCACCAATATCTTGTATGACGTTGGCGCCAGGGATGAGGACCCGGGATCTACGGGACTGGCTCATCTGTTTGAACACCTGATGTTTGGAGGCACTCGGGAGGTGCCTCTCTTTGACGTTCCGGTGATGATGGCCGGAGGAGAGAACAATGCATTCACCAACAATGATTTTACCAACTATTACATAACGCTGCCGGTCAACAACCTTGAGACAGCGCTCTGGCTTGAGGCAGACAGGATGACAGGGCTGGACCTCTCAGAGGAGAGAATCATGACTCAAAAGAGCGTTGTGACAGAGGAGTATCGTCAGCGATACCTGAACCAGCCGTACGGTGACCTGCTGTTGTTGCTCAAGCCGCTGGCTTACAAGGTTCATCCGTACCGCTGGCCTGCCATAGGTATTGATATAAGCCATATCGGGAAGGCCGACACCATATCAGCGGGGAGATTTTACAGGAAATTCTACAATGCGTCGAATGCGATACTGTCCGTTGCCGGTAACATTGCACCTGATGAGGTCTTCCGTCTTGCTGAAAAGTGGTTCGGTGACAAGCCCCGGGCACCACGGCGGCGGAGACGACTCCCTGTTGAACCTGGCCAGAACGAGCGCAGGCAGATCGTCGTAGAGCGGAAGGTGCCATCAGCCCAGCTCATCATGGCATGGCACACAGATGGAAGAAACAGCAGGGACTTCATTGTCCTTGACATGCTCACCGATATCCTGTCCGGATGCGAGTCAGCGCGTTTTCCTAACCTGCTGGTGAGGGAGAAAGAGATTTTTAGTGAGGCTGATATATACCTTTCAGGAGAGACGGACCCCGGCCTGGTCATCTTCAGCGGCAAGCTCAGAAACGGCACTGATATCCGCATGGCGGAAGAGGCAGTGGAGGAAGAGCTCTTCAAGCTTTCAGCAGTGCCTGTTACCGACGCAGAGCTGGAGAAGGCACGCAACCGGTATGAGTCGCTAAGGCTTTTCTCTCATCTGAGCGCCTCGAACAAAGCCTTCAACCTGGCGCTCCACGAACTGCTGGGTGATGCTGAAGGGATTAACAGAGAGAAGGAGAGATATATGAGTGTTACTGCCGGAGAGATGGCTGTGACTGCAGCCCGCACATTTCTCCCCTCCAATTGCAGTATTATCCATTATATCCCTGAAGAGCAATGAAAGACGCCTTACCGCTGAGAGCCCCCGCCCTAAACATCCCTTCTCCAGGTGATACATCCTTTCCTGCGTGTACAAGGCTGAGCAACGGTGTGCCTGTTTACCTTATCGGCAACGGCCCGGAAGGTCTGATACGTATTGAGTTTGTCTTCAATGCCGGGCAGCGAACTGAGAGTGTTCATCTTGCCTCGGCAGCCACCAACACCATGCTGACCGAGGGCACTTATTTGCATGATGCCGCTTCCGTCAATAATCTCATCGATGCGACCGGTGCATTGTTCAGTCCTAATGCCGACAAGGACTCCGCCGGGCTTGTAACCGTCACGCTGACGAGAAAGCTTGATGAGGTGATGTCACTAGCAGAAGAGGTTTTGTTTCATCCCTCCTTTCCGGAGAGGGAGTTTCGGATGATGAAAGATAAGAGGATGCAGGCTTTTCTTATCGGCAGACAGAGAACCGCAGTAAGAGCCAGGGAGGAGTTTTACCGTGCACTGTGCGGTGATGAAACCCCTTACGGAAGAGTGACATGTGCAGAAGATTACGCCTCACTGTCCGTTTCACACCTCCAGGACTTCCATTCAACACATTACATTCCCCGCAACATGTATATCACTGTTGCCGGCCGTAATCCGGAACAGGCTCTTCCTCTGCTTGAAAGGCATTTTTCCGGAGAGGGCTCAGGTCCATGGAGCAAGCCTGTGATCACTGTCCCACTATTCAGCAGTGCCAGTCCCGGTGTCATCTATTGCGAGGTCAAAGACTCCGTTCAGAGCACGGTAAGGATGGGATGGAAAGGCATAACCCGCGACCACCCTGACTATCTGGGGCTTCAGGTTGCCACCATGCTTCTCGGAGGGTACTTCGGCTCCAGGCTGATGAGGAAAATAAGGGAGGAGAAGGGTTACACCTATGGGATACATGCCGTCGCCGGCGCTTTCCATGGTATCGGGTACATTGCAGTAATGACTGACGTTGCCAATGCCTGGCGCGAGGAGACAGTAATGGAGATAAGAAAGGAGATCGCACGTCTGCAGAGGGATGACGTCAGCGACGATGAGCTTCAGGTAGTCAGAAACCACACCATGGGTGAGATAGCCAGACTGTTTGACGGCCCGTTCTCAGTTGCTGATGCCATAAAGGGCATCGTGGACTACGATGCCGGACATGACTATTATACCCGGTTTGCAGAGACAGTCAACAACATCACTCCCGGTAAAATAAAGGAGCTGTTCAATACGTATTTCAACCAGGAAGAAGCATACGTAATAATAGCCGGCACAGCATGAAACCGCTAACCAGACTGACACTGTTGTTTTCACTCACCGTAGCAATGCCAGGGCTTTATGGGCAGCAGGACGGCATCCTGCCCGCAGTGCCGGTACCGGAGAATGTCACTGTTGACCCGTATACCGGAAACTGCACCCTGAGTTGGATTCCATCAGTGTCAACAGATGTGGAGAGATATATCATCTATGCATCGGACAGTCTTTACGGATTTCTTGCCATAGACAGCGTCCCGGCATCCCACCCTTCGGAGTATCTGCACGCCAACTCATTCGCCCGTTACAGAAGTACAGGATACAGTGTTGCCGCCAGGGATTCCTCCGGCAACCGCAGCCCGATGAGTGACCCGCTGTGGACCGTTTATCTGGCAGCTGAGAATGACAGCTGCAACAGCCGCATCAACCTTTCCTGGACTCCCCACGTGAATGTCAGTCATCCCTCTGACCGTTATGAACTGTGGTTGTCAGTGGCGGAGGAGCCTGTTGCACTAATCCTGACGCTCCCGAAAACGGACACGTCATATAATTTCAGTGATTATCTGCCCGGCAGCGACTACTGTATTTTCATTATTGCCAGTGATGAAGAGGGAGCTGCCCCCTCCTCGTCCAACAGGCAGTGCATAACGACAGGCGCTGAGACAACCCCCGGATGGATGCAAATTACAGCGCTCTCCGTTGTGGGTGGCGGACTGGTCGTCACAGGCAGCTATGACCGGGAGAGCACCATGGATAACTTTATCGTGTTGCGTTATGATGAGGGTATACCTGGCTGGTCGCAGTGCGGAACGACATCCGGGTTTGACGGCACTGTCGTATTCACCATCGCTGATGCTGACACGAACAGAATCACTCCTTACACCCTGGCGGTGCTGAACAGCTGTGGTATTGCCGCAGACAGCTCGCTGCCGGTCCGTAACATCGTGCTGACCTCAGAAATGAGGGGTACGCAGGTCAACCTGTTTTGGAACCGTCCCGGCCTCTCCCCGGCACCGGTCTATTCCATATGGAGGGATACGGGCAAGGGATGGCAGGAGGCGGCCACCGGACTGTCAGACACCTTATGGTCAGAAGAGCTCTCGCTCCTGGCTGGTACTGTCACATCAGCCTCTGTCGCATACCGTGTGACTGCTTCCTCTGATGAGTCCCCGGCAGGCACACCCCCTTCACAGTCAAATGTGACCCTTGTCCCAATTACTGAGAGGATCTATATGCCCAATGCCTTCACTCCTGACGGTGACGGACTTAATGACCTCTTCATGCCTGCTCTCTCCTTCATACCTGTCGGGTATGAGTTCAGTATATACACACGCAGCGGCGTGGTTTTGTTCCGCACCTCTGATTACGGTGAGGGATGGGACGGGCATCACAACGGGAGTCTGATGCCGTCGGGCGTTTATCTCTGGAGCCTGAGGCTTACGACTCCGTCAGGGCAGACTGAGGTGCGAAGAGGTACGGTAACTATACTGCCCTGATCATTAAAGGATAAATGGTCCGATTTTCATATCTTTGTTCTTCCTTTTGGGCAGGTTAATGATGGGTAAGACTAAATCAAACATATTTACTGCGGAGGATCTCAGCCAGATTGAGAGAGAGTATCAGCTCCTCAGTGACAATCTTTACAGGTGTGACAACCCTGGAGACAGGGAGTTGATACAGAAGGCCTTCAGTTTTGCCAATGAGGCACACCGCGACATGTACCGCAACTCGGGAGAGCCGTACATAATCCATCCGATTCACGTAGCGCGCATCGTGAATCAGGAGATAGGGCTTGGAGCCAGATCGGTGGCAGCAGCGCTGCTGCATGATGTGGTGGAGGACACGGGCGTACCCCTGGAGGAGATACGGAGGGAGTTCGGCCCTAAGATAGCTTCCCTGATTGACGGTCTTACAAAGATATCCGGCACATATAACAAAGAGACAAACTCACTCCAGGCTGAGAACTTCAGGAAGATGCTGATGACCCTGTCTGACGATATCAGGGTCATTCTCATCAAGATAGCTGACAGGTTGCATAATATGCGCACCCTGGATTCCATGCCCGAATACAAGAAGATGAAGGTTGCCGGTGAGACGGTCTATCTCTATGCTCCGCTGGCGCATCGTTTGGGTCTCTTTGCCATCAAGACTGAGCTTGAAGACCTCAGTTTCAAGTTCAGGCATCCGCGCATCTATGATGAGATAGTCCGCAAGGTCAAGATGGATGAGAAGAAGAACCTTGCTCTCATCAACAGGTTCAGTCTGCCCATCATTGATGAGCTCAACAACAACGACATCATCTTTGATATTTCAGGAAGGTTCAAGTCGATCTATTCCATCTGGAAGAAGATGCAGTCAAAGAATGTTCCTTTTGAGGAGGTTTATGATCTGCTGGCTGTCAGGATCGTATTTGAGCCGGGGCCCGAGATGAGTGAAAGGGCTCAGTGCTGGCAGATATATTCACTCATCACTGACATCTACACTCCGAAGCCTGACCGGCTCCGTGACTGGATCAGCAGGCCGAAGTCGAACGGTTATGAGGCACTGCACCTTACGGTTATGGGTCCGGAAGGACGTTGGGTTGAGGCACAGATACGCAGCCAGCGCATGGATGACATAGCCGAGCGAGGTTTTGCGGCTCACTGGAAATACAAGGGCGACGTGCTGCAGTCGGAGAGCGAGCTGGATAAATGGCTCAAGCACATCAGGGAGATGCTTTCAAACCCAATGTCTGACCCGCTGACCTTCCTCGATGAGTTCAAGATGAGTCTCTTTTCATCGGAGATCATGGTCTTCACCCCCAAGGGACTGCTGGTCAACCTCCCAAAGGGAGCCTCAGCCCTTGATTTTGCCTATGAGATACACACTGACATAGGCAACAAGGCTATCGGTGCAAAGGTCAACTACAAGCTATCGCCGCTCTCCATTACACTTCAGAGTGGAGACCAGGTGGAGATTATCACATCCAACATTGCCAAGCCAGAAAAGGACTGGCTTGAGTACGCCCACACGGCAAAAGCCAAAAACAGCATCAAGGATGCTCTCAGGGATGAGTCGACCGACCGCATCCACAAGGGGCGGGAGATGCTTGAGGAAAAGCTTGGTGAGCTTGGCATCATGGCCAACTCAGATATCATCAAGAAGCTGCTCGACTACTATGAGTTGCTCACCAAGGATGAGCTTTACTCGCGCATCGGGCTGGGACTCATCAATCTCGACGAGTTGCGCAAGGTACTCAGGAAGGCGCCTGAGGGCAGTCTCAGGAAATACTGGAAGCTGGCTGTCGGGGGCGTGACACGCAAGAGCTCCAACGAGAAGGATAATCCACCGCTGAGCGGCACGATTGACAAGAGCCATCCTTACCTGCTGCGTGAAGACGTTGACAACACCGGAGACTCCTACCGCATTGCCGAATGCTGCAACCCTATTCCGGGCGATGAGGTTGTCGGGTATATCGACCGTTCCAATGCCATCATTGTTCACAAACCCAAATGTCCGACAGCAGTAAAGCTCATGTCGAGCGAGGGCAACAGAATCATTCCGGTGAGATGGACAATACATAAGATCGCATCATTCCTTGCACGGGTGAGCATTAATGGTATTGACCGGATAGGTCTCATCAATGAGGTAACCAATATTATCTCCACAGAGCTCAATGTCAACATACGTAACATCAACGTATCGGTTTACGACGGCATCTTTGAGGGAACCCTGGACCTTTACGTACACCACACCCGAGACCTTAACAATCTTATTATGCAGCTTTCCAATGTTAAGGGCATTGCCAGTGTGAAGAGAATTGAAGAATTTATTGAATAAGAGTGTCCGACACCAAAAAGCATCAAGCAATGCCGAACGACGATGCCAGACTTATTGTAAAGCAGATTTTTGCAGAATACCTGGGCAGCCGCTCACTGAGAAAGACCCCGGAACGGTTTTCAATCCTGGATGAGATATACTCACGTGATGGTCATTTTGATATAGAGTCTCTCTTCAACTATATGAAAAACAAGAACTACCGTGTATCGAGAGCCACGCTGTACAATACCATTGACCTGCTCATAGACTGCAAGCTGGTAACCAAACACAAGTTTGGCCGCAGTCAGGCACAGTATGAAAAGACCTTTCGCACGGGACAGCATGATCATATCATAGATACTGAGACAGGCAAGGTGATAGAATTCAGTGATCCCAGGATTAACGATATTATAAGAAATGCATGTGAGGAAAACTCTTTCATACTCCATCACTATGCGCTATATGTATTTGGGATACCTGACAAATCCCGGAAGCAGAAGAGTAGGACACGTGAGACCGGTTCATCGTCCGGTGATTCCGGGGCGTCTGCCTGACGCCCTTGTCAGGAGATTCGCAGAGTTGTAAACAATCGTCTGCTGAGAGCCCGCAACGATGATTTATTTTGTAAATTGGAGCCAGTTCTCAAAACAGGATCAGAGAGAAAAATGAAGATAGACATATTGCTCGGACTCCAGTGGGGAGATGAGGGTAAGGGAAAGATTGTCGATGCACTGACACCTGAGTATGATGTTATTGCACGATTCCAGGGCGGACCCAATGCCGGCCATACGATTGAGTTCAACAACACAAAGCACGTTTTGCACCTGATACCGTCGGGCATCTTTCATGAGGGCAAGATCAACATTATAGGCAACGGGCTGGTCATCGACCCTGTAGTCTTCAGGCACGAGGTAGAGAGCCTGGGTATTTCCATTGATCAGGTGCGTGAACGGCTGCTTATCTCGGCGAAGGCCCATATGATACTACCCACGCACAAGCTGCTTGATGCCGCACAGGAGGCTACCCTGGGTGAATTAAAGATAGGCTCCACTCTCAGGGGCATAGGGCCGGCCTACTCTGACAAGACTTCCCGCAACGGATTGAGGGTTGGCGATCTCTTCAGGAAAGAGTTCAGGGAGATTTACAGTTCGCGTGTTAAGGAGCACACCAGGGCCCTCATGGGTTACGGTTACAGCAATGATATGAGCGCACTGGAGGAGGAGTGGTTAGAGTCAGTTGAATACCTGAAGCAGTTCACCACCGTAAACGCCGACTACTATCTGTACACCAGTCTTCTGAGAGGCAAGCGCATACTTGCCGAGGGGGCCCAGGGAACGATGCTCGACATTGACTTCGGGACCTATCCCTTTGTAACATCATCCAACACCGTGGCTGCCGGGGCATGTACGGGGCTGGGCATGGCTCCCTCCCGCACCGGGGAGGTCTTCGGCATCTTCAAGGCTTATTGTACCAGGGTGGGAAGCGGACCCTTCCCCACCGAGCTGGATGATGAATACGGACAGATGATGCGCGACCGCGGCAACGAGTACGGTTCAACCACCGGAAGGCCGAGGCGATGCGGATGGCTTGACCTGCCGGCGCTGAAATACGCGATTATGGTCAACGGCGTGACACGGCTCTTCATGATGAAGGCTGATGTGCTCTCAGGCTTTGATGAGATCAGAGTGTGCCGCTCATACCAGGTCAACGGCGCCGAGGTTACTGAATTGCCGTACTGTCTTGGAGATATTGAGGGACTCAACTACCAGTTTTTCCCGGGATGGCAGAATGACATCACCGGCTGTCTGGGCTGGGATGAGGTTCCCCCAGCACTGAAGGGTTATGTGGAATATATTGAGAAGGAGACCGGAGTGCCGGTAACGATCGTCTCCGTCGGTCCCGACAGGTCAGCTACTATCTACAGGTAGCCCTTATTCCCTGCTGTAGACCCAGGCTTCGCCGTTAATGTTATCCTGTATACCGGGCAGTGCGTTCCAGGCCTCTCGTATGGTAGTGAACGACTTGGCTGATACCAGGCTCCACCTGCCACCATTCATGGGAACAATTATGGCATCATAGCCAAAGCCACGGATATGTTCGAGCCACGCATCAGCATATGAAGGTGTCAGGAAACTGCCCACGATGACATGATAGCGTGAATACTCCATTTCCTGCTGCTGTGCTGCCAGAGCCAGCTCAGCCTGACGCTGACGTTCTGCCTCTGCCTGCCTTTCATTGGCAACCCGGATGGAATCTGCAACACGGAACGCCTCCTGCTGCTGCCTCAGAGCCTCTGCCTCCCTGGCCTTTTTCTTCCCGAAAGGATTTATGCTTTTCATGAAATCACATGACGGGGTGAGAAGCAGTATCGCTGCAAGTATCACCATGGGGATTCTCTTCATAAACGGCAGTTTTTCATTGTAATAGATTGTAAAGGTATAGATTTGACCTCAAATATGCAATGAAAAACAATTAAACGTATCTCTACACGACAATTCTTTTCTATATTAGATCGCGATTTTAAGTTCCATCAAAAGCATTAAGCAGATGAAATCACTTATCCGGTTTTTTGAAGAGAATGTTGAGAAGTATGCTTCCAACGTATACCTGTGGGAGAAGCTTCAGGACAAATATGAAGGCACCACCTACCAGGAGACAAGGAGACAGGTACAGGAGTTCGGTGCGGGTCTGATGCAACTGGGAATCAAAAAGGGTGACCGGGTAAGTCTGCTTTCCGACGGCAGGAACAGCTGGGTGATAGGTGAGATGGGGATTCTCCACGCCGGGGGAGTAAATGTGCCGCTCTCAATCAAGCTCAATGCCGAGGAGATCAAATTCAGACTCATCCATTCAGGTTCTAAGATGGTCATCACCTCCAGCACCCAGGCACCGAAGATACTTGAGATAAGGGAGCATTGTCCCGAGCTGGAGAAGGTGATATTCATGGATCCCAGGGAGGAGTATGCTGAGGACCAGATTCACTTTAACGAGATAAGGAAGATAGGGCGTGAGTGGCTTGAGAACCCCGGCAACAGGAAAAAATTTGAGGAGTTCACCTCATCCATTGAACCATCTGACTTTGCCAATATCTGCTACACCTCCGGAACCACGGCCGATCCAAAGGGCATCATCCTCACTCACGGCAACTATGTGACCAACGTCTACCAGTCATACAGCCTGATGGATATACCGCAGTACTACAAGACCCTCCTGATATTGCCGTGGGATCACTCTTTTGCCCACACGGCAGGGATTTACGCCTTCATGGGCAAGGGAGCCAGCATAGCATCGGTGAAGGTCGGCAAGACTCCCATGGAGACACTCCGCAACATTCCGATCTGCATGAAGGAGATCAAGCCAAACCTCCTCATGAGTGTTCCGGCGCTGGCAAAGAACTTCCGCAAGAACATAGAGAAAGGTATCAAGGAGAAGGGAAGGATGACAGAGGCGCTATTCAACTTCGCACTGAAGATGACCTATTCGTACAACAAGGAGGGATACAACAAGGGACAGGGTATACAGAAGCTCAAGAAACCGCTGCTCAGGCTATTCGATAAAATCCTTTTCAGCAAGGTGAGGGAGGCATTCGGCGGTGAGCTCGACTTCTTCATTGGTGGTGGTGCGCTGCTTGACATTGAGCTGCAGCGTTTCTTTTATGCCATCGGGGTACCAATGTACCAGGGTTACGGGCTCTCAGAGGCCTCTCCCATCATCTCCTCCAACTCAGCCAGGCGTCACAATCTGGGTTCATCAGGTTACCTTGTAAACAATATGGACCTGAAAATATGCGATGAAGAGAGCAAAGAACTGCCCACGGGAGAAAAAGGCGAGATAGTTATCAGGGGTGGCAATGTGATGTACGGTTACTGGAAGAATGAGACCGCCACCAATGATGCCATCCGTGACGGCTGGCTCTATACCGGTGACATGGGATACATGTCCGAAGACGGATTTCTTTATGTAATGGGGCGGTTCAAAAGCCTCCTTATCGCTGATGACGGAGAGAAGTTCAGTCCTGAAGGCATCGAAGAGGCCATCACCGAGCAGTCGAAATATATTGACCAGTGCATGCTTTATAACAACCAGAAGCCGTATACTATTGCCCTCATCGTACCTAACCAGCATGCCCTGAAGATCTACCTGGAAGACCGCAATCTCACTGCAACCACTGAGGAGGGCAAGCGTGCCATACTTAACCTGATTGAGAACGAGGTAAATGAATACCGTATTAACGGCAAGTACGGTCACATGTTCCCTCACCGCTGGCTTCCCGTGGCACTGGGTGTACTGAATGAAAGCTTCAATGAAGAGAACGGTATGATGAACTCTACCATGAAGATTGTGAGGGGCAAGATCACCGAAAGGTACAGTAACCTGATTGAGTGGCTTTACACTCCCATGGGTAAGATCACCTACAATGAACGGAACATGGAAGAGGTCGAGAAGATGAAGCTTGGCTGACAACCAATAACCTTTAGTTCACATGAAACTGAAAATTTTACCGGTTGCCCTGCTTGCAACCGCTCTGTTGACATTTTGTACAGATGACAGGCCTCCGGCATGGCAGCCGGCAGAGAATCCACTTTTCACAAGTTGGGGTGAAAATATCGATCCCGTCACTCCCTGGCCGGAATACCCGCGGCCGGGAATGGTACGTAACGGATGGATGAGTCTGAACGGACAATGGGACTATGCCATATGCGACAGTGATGAAGAGCGCCCCGACCCTGAAGGAAAGATCCTGGTCCCCTACCCTGTTGAGTCAGCTCTCTCAGGGGTAAAGCGAATGATGTCCGACTCTCTTGCGTTGTGGTATTCACGGGAGTTTGTCGTTCCGAAGACATGGAAGGAAAAACAGCTGATACTCAATTTCGAAGCATCAGACTGGGAGACAAAGGTATGGATAGACGACAACTTCGCCATCAGTCACCGCGGGGGCTATGACCCCTTCTCATGCAATATCACTCCCTACCTCTCGGGCAAAAAGAAGCACACCATAGTGGTCAGGGTCACAGACCCTGTCGACAGCGGCAGCCAGCCCAGAGGCAAGCAGGTCTCCCAACCGAAGGGCATCTGGTACACTCCCACCACAGGCATCTGGCAGAGCGTCTGGCTTGAGGCCGTAGAAAAAACATGGATCGGCGATATACGTATTGTACCTGACATTGACAGCGAGATGCTGACAGTCTCCGTTACTGAAGAGCGCTGCCAGGGTCCTGAGGGCTGTCCCCCGGTAGACATGGCTCCCTCTCTTGCCGAGGTGACGGTGATGTATGACGGTGAGACAATCGCAACGGGGTCAGCCGTCACTGACAGTGCCATTGAGCTGCAGATACCGTCGCCCAGGCTCTGGACTCCCGATGATCCGGCCCTCTATGACATCAGGGTACGGCTGATTACGGGAGGGACAGTGACCGACGAGGTTCTCTCCTATGCAGGCATGAGGAAGATCTCCCTGGGCATTGACGGCAACGGTTTCACAAGGATAATGCTCAACAACAGTTTTGTGTGGCAGAACGGCACCCTTGATCAGGGCTTCTGGCCTGACGGCATCTACACTCCTCCTTCAGATGAGGCGATGGTATACGACGTGGAGATGCTTAAGAAGATGGGATTCAACATGCTGAGAAAACATGTAAAGGTGGAGAACAGGAGATTCTATTACCACACCGACAGGCTGGGTATGCTGGTCTGGCAGGATATGCCCAGCGGTGATGATTATATCTGGAGAGATATGCCCGACATCACTAAAAGCGAAGCCGATTCATCACAGTTCATGACAGAGCTTACCCGTATGATAGAATCGAAGTACAACTCTCCCTCAATTGTCATGTGGGTTATCTATAACGAGGGGTGGGGACAGTACAATACCACCGCGGTAACTGATCATGTTGCCGCTCTTGATGCCACCCGCCTTGTCAACAGCGCCTCAGGCTGGACCGACAGGGGCACCGGCCACGTCAGGGATGTTCATCACTACCCGGAGCCTGTGGCACCTCCGGCTGAAAGAGAGAGAGCCATAGTGCTTGGTGAGTTCGGAGGACTGGGTCTGCCGGTGGAGGGTCATACCTGGGAGCAGAAGAACTGGGGTTACCGTAACATGGGTGATGCAGCCGACCTGCTCGGAAAATATGAAGAGTATTATGCTGCTGTCAGGCAGATGGTTTCGGAGAAAGGCCTCAGTGCCTCAGTCTATACACAGACCACTGACGTTGAGACTGAGACCAACGGGCTGATGACCTACGACCGCAAGGTTGACAAGATGGGGTATGAAAATGTGCGGAAGGCGATGGTCAGTCCACAGTCGGCAGTCGGCAGTCGGCAGTGACAGCTGGCCACCTTCGCCGTGGCTTTGGCAGCCAGAGGCAGTCGGCCACCTTCGCCCAGGCTACGGTGGCTAAAAGCAGTCGGCTGAAGACTGTGGACTGAAGACTGAAGGCTGAAGAGCAGACTGATCAGACGATCAGTCTGCTTTTGAAAGGAAGGAAGGTCATGAAGTCAGCGTGGTGCACGATATAGGCTTCCGTTGTGCGTTTCACGAGGTCTCCCTCATGAGCATGGGCCGCGATTATGTGACACACCTCAGGTGGCACCCCGCACTCCTCGGCCAGGCTGACGCCTGAGAAGGGATGTCTGAGATACTGACCGTACTTTCCCTGAACGGCCTTATCATTTGCATCAAGCTCATATTCAAGCATCTTACCGACATCTGCAAGGACAGCTCCTGCAATGAGGGTATCCATGTCGACAGGCAGTTCATCGCGGAAGAACTCGTTCATCTTCAATCCGGCATCACGGGCCACATGCACGACACACCTCTTGTGGTCCATGAAGGTGACCTTCAGGTCCGGTCCGCAGAGAAGGGTGAAGGGTATACGGTTCAGGTCATCAGCGGTAAGAACGCTTCTTTCGAGGGCTGTCTCCCATGTTCGGGCCGTCTTCTCCCTCAGGTCGAGGTCACTGATCCATTCCAGTTCAGGCCACAGTTTCTTGATCTCTTCAGTCATGGCATGCTATTTTAATCCGGCGATGATTGCGTCAGTCATCTGTATGGTAGAGGCGGCACCCATGGCTATCACTTCTGGTTTGCCGGTCATCTTCATCATGTCATAGGTACGTACCTTGCCCTCTTCTATCACTGCTGCCACGGCATCCCTGATGCGTGCGGCAATTGCCTTTTCGCCAATATAGTCGAGCATCATGCATGCCGACTCGATCATTGCCACAGGGTTAACAATAGAGACATCGTAACTGGCATATTTGGGAGCTGAACCGTGGGTCGGCTCAAATACACCGATACCCTCTTCAGAGAACTGTGCACTGCACGCAAACCCGAGGCCGCCAATCAGGCCGGCAAAAGCATCCGATACAATGTCGCCAAACATATTCCCGGCAACTATCACTCCGTAATCCTCCGGGTTCTTTGTAAGCCACATCATCTGGGCATCAATGTTGGTATTCCGGAGCTGAATGGAAGGAAACTCGTTTTTCTGGATCTCCCTGGCTATCTTCCACATTAGCCCTGAGGTCTCACGTATCACATTGGGTTTTTCGCAGACGGTTACAGACTTATATCCGTATTTTACCGCATGCTCAAACGCTGCCCTCACTATCCGTTCAGTATATTTCTTTGTAAATATGCGTGTTGAGACGGCCAGTTCCTCTTTAGGACACCACCCGAAATTAGCACGGAATTTGGGATGTGTCATCAATGCGTCGTATACCTGGGCGGGAGGGTCTGACCATTCAACACCTCCGTAGAGACCCTCTGTGTTCTGGCGGAATATGACCACATCAACCATCGGTTCCTCAGGGTTTCCGTCCTTACCGCGTCTGATGAAGTTCAGGGGGTTGCCCCTGTAACTGCGGCACGGCCTGACGCAGATGTCAAGTCCAAAGTGCTGTCTCAGTCCCACGATAGGGCTGCTGTAGGCAAATCCCCTGCCCTGCAGTTCAGGGTTCAGCCCGGCGGCAGCATCATCCTTGGGTTTGGAGGTTATTGCTCCGAAGAGGGCTATCTTGTGCTCTGCTATCAGGTCAATGGTGCGCTGCGGAAGAGGGTTGCCTTCATGGCACCAGAAATCCCATCCTATGTCACCGTAAACATATTCTGCATCAAAACCTGCTGCGTCAAGGACACGCACTGCCTGTTCCAGGACAACGGCACCTATGCCGTCACCCGGCAGTGCCACAATTGTACGTTTAGCCATATCTGTTCTGTTTTAACTGTTTTTCATGTTGCGTAAAAATATGGTTTTTATTGTGTTAAAAAAAAGAGTTTCAGCAAGTAAATTTCATAAAGGTTGCAATGGAAAAAAACTATATTTGCCAGCTAATCTGTTATTTCACACAATAAGAACCTAATGGGGGAACTAGAGGATATTAAGCCAAGGAGAGTATGGAGCTACTTTGAGGAGATAAGCCGGATACCGCGACTTTCAAAGAATGAGGGCAGGATAAGGGAATACATGCTTGACTTTGCGCGAAAGCACAATCTGGAAGCCAAAGAAGACAGTGTCGGCAACATACTAATCACCAGGGAGGCTGCTCCGGGCAAGGAGAAGGTTAGTACTGTGGTACTGCAGAGTCATCTTGACATGGTGGGTGAAAAAAATGCCTCGCACCCACACAACTGGGATACCGATCCTATCATTCCCATCATGGATGGCAAGTGGATTACCGCGAGCGGCACCACGCTGGGTGCTGATGACGGCATTGGCATAGCAGCACAGATGGCCGTTCTGACAGATCCATATCTTCAGTGCGGCAGGGTAGAATGTCTCTTCACGGTAGATGAGGAGTCGGGCATGACCGGGGCCATAAACCTGCAGCCTGATTTCTTCACCGGACGCATACTCTTAAACCTCGATTCGGAAGATGAAGGGATACTCTTTATAGGCTGTGCCGGAGGCATAGACACGCAGGCCATCCTTCCGTTTACTCCCGTACCCGTGGCTGCAGGTCACAGGGCCATGAATATCTCTGTCACAGGACTGCGCGGCGGCCATTCGGGTGATGAGATCCACAAGGGTTACGGCAACTCCATAAAGATAATCTCACAGCTGCTGCAGAATCTTGAAAAGAATTACGGTATCCTTATCAGCAATTTTACGGGGGGCAACCTTCGTAATGCCATCCCCAGGGAGGCATTTGCAACCATGACTTTTGATCCTCAGCATGAGGAGAAAATTCTTACCGACACTGCCGCCTTCAATGAACTGGTGCGTGAGGAATATGGCTCTCTTGAGCCCGATCTTAAGGTAGCCGCCACGCCGTCAGAAGTGCCGGCTGCAGTTATTGACCCCCAGACCCAGCACCGTCTGCTGAGTGCCCTGAGTCTTGTGCCTCACGGTGTCCTGGGATGGTCGAAGGAGATCCCTGATCTTGTTGAGACATCCAGCAATCTGGCTACCATACGGCTTACCGACGACAACACGATCCATGTAGTGACAACCCAACGCAGCTCGTCAGAAGAGGCCAAACATTATGCTATGATGAAAGCTGAGGCAGGATTTGACCTTGCCGGCGCAAAAGTGACCCATTCAGACGGCTATCCGGGATGGAAGCCTAATATGAATTCAGCCATCCTCAGGCTCATGATCGACTCTTACCGCAAGCTATTCGGTAAGGTACCGCAGGTAAAAGCCATACATGCAGGACTGGAGTGCGGGCTGATACTTGAGAAATACAAAGGGATAGACATGATCTCCTTCGGGCCAACCATCAAGGGAGCGCACACACCCGAAGAGAGGATAGAGATTGAGACTGTTCAGATGTTCTGGGACCTGCTCATCGATGTCCTCAGACATATTCCTGAGGAAGAGTCATAGCAAGTTTTATTCCACCCCAGTAAATTCATCGGGTGGATAGGACCAAATATTCGCCTTATTCAACCTCTGTAAAATCATCGGGAGGAGCACCGCAGACCGGGCAGGCCCATTCTGCGGGCAGATCTTCAAAAGAGGTTCCCGGGTCAACCCCATTCTGTTCGTCTCCAGTTTCAGGATCGTAGATGTAGCCACAAACCGGGCACCTGTATTTTTTCATAGTCTAAAATTTGGGTTAGCTTCTTACTTTACGGACTGAGTCGATCACAGTGCCGTCTACCCATTTGATGGCTGCAACTACCCTGTCATCAAAAGCAGCCTTCTCCGGCTTGCCGCAGATCTTCTCGGCCATCTCCTTAAGCTCCTGTACTGTCACCAAAGGCAGGCCTTTGCCCCTGACGGAGTCAAGCAGATCCTGCCTGCGGGGATTGATGGCGATACCCCGTTCGGTAATGATCACGTCAATCAGTTCTCCGGGGCCGCACAGTGTCGTCACCTGGTCAACTATCACCGGAATCCTGTCACGGAAGAGAGGCACGGGAAGGATTACATTGCGTGCGTGAAGACAGTTCTGCCACCCGCCGATACCGTGGAGCAGCAGACCGTCAGAGTGCGTCACCACATTGCCGTTGAATTCAGTGTCAATCTCCGTTGCTCCCAGGATCATTATATCCATCATGGTTGTCAGGTTGCCCTTTGAATGATAGTTATATGCATTGAAGACCGAATAGGGTATGTGGTTCGGGTTCTCCTCCACTGACCTGACGGCATCAAGATCAAATGCCTGGGCATCAAGGATATATCCCATCTGTCCCTCTTCCATCATCTTGACCATGTATTTCGTGCTGCCTCCAAAGCCAAAGCTAAGTTTCCAGCCTTTCTGCTTCAGCATCTCATGTACAAAGACAGCGATGGCAAGGCTGGTCCCTCCCGCTCCCGCCTGCATTGTGGCACCGTCATGCAGCAATCCCGATTTTTCAAGGAACAGGGCAGTCAATTCAGCAATCAGCAACCTGTCAGGACTCCTGGTAATCTGTGTTGTTCCCGACACTATTTTTTCAGGGATGCCCAGTTTGTCAACCACCACCACACAGTCAACATAATTACCTTCTATCTCCATCGGGAAACACGGCAGGTCAATAAGGTTGTCTGTCACGATTATCACCCTGTCGGCATAGAGGTAGTCTGCCTTGGCGTAGCCCAGCACGCCTGTTGCCGAGGGTCCTCCTGTGCCTTTGGCGTTACCGAAGAAATCGGCAGCAGGTGCGGTGATGACGGCAATATCTATCTTCACCTCGCCATCCTGTATTGCCTGTACCCTGCCACCGTGCGACCGCAGCACAGCCATACCCTTCATACGTCCTTCAGAGACGAATCTGCCCAGGGGTCCGTTCATGCTTCCTTCGATACGGTTTATGGTTCCGTCCTCGAGGTATTTTATCACCGGTTCATTGCAGGGGAATGAGGCAGAGGGCAGCCAGACGAGGTCTTTCACGCCCATCTCCGCAGCGATGTCAAATATCCGGTTATTGACCAGGTCGCCGTCGCGCAGGTGATGGTGAGTTGATACGGTCATGCCATCGCGCAGTCCGCAGCGTTCCAGGGCTTCACGGAGTGAGGCAACAACCTTGTTATTATCGCCCGGGTAATCAATACAAGTGGCTAATGGAGGGGCATATTTTCTGCCTGAGGGGCGGTGCTTACCGACGCCCTTGAAAGGGACAGCCTCCTGGCCGTTTATCTCTTCCCCCACCATCCGTCCGGCGGCGTTTTTTATCATCTTCATGACCGGTTGTCTCTTTAGGTTATTCCTTTGGCTCCTGTTCCTCCCAGCCGTCGGGCAGCAAGCCCAGCCGTACGGCAAGAGCAATTGTTTTCTCAGCGCGGGCTACCACCGGGGGATCAATCATCTTCGAGCCCAGGGCAACCACGCCCAGTCCTCTCTTCTGAGCTTCGCGGAAGGCGAGGACAATCTTCTTTGCCTTCTCTGTCTCTTCGGGCTCCGGTGAGAATCCTTTTCTGATGACAGGTATCTGGCGGGGGTGTATGCAACCCATGCCCTCAAATCCCATTGCCTTGGATCTCAGTACATTGTCAAGCAGCCCTTCCATGTCGGCCACATCCGAGAAGACTGAATCAATAGGCTGTATCCCTGTTGCTTTTGCTGCCACCACAAGACGGTTGCGTGCATAGAGTGACTCCAGTCCCTCCTTTGTGCGCTGCACTCCCAGGTCAGCCGTGTAGTCCTCGAGGCCTATTGCCAGGGCCACTACAGAGGGTGAGGCGGTAGCGATCTCAAATGCCCTTTCCACGCCGGTAGCACTCTCTATGATAGGCATCAGGAAGACCGGCCGGCCGATTTCTTCTCTCTCCCTGATCTTATTGATCCGTTCATCAATCTTCATGACCGTCTCCCGGCCTTCACATTTTGGTATCAGCACGAGGTGGACATTGTGTGGTATCAGATACTCCAGGTCCTCAAGGCCACGTTCGCCCTGGTTAATGCGAATCATCCTCTCGGCACCGTAGAAGTTAACGGCGCGCAGTGCATTCCTGACCAGGATACGTGCCTCGTCCTTTCTTTCCGGGGCCACGGAATCCTCCAGGTCAAGTATCACACCGTCAGGTGAGTGCAGTCCGGCATTCAGAAACATGCCCGGGTTGTTTCCAGGGAGGTAGAGGCGTGAGAAGCGGAATCTGCCTTTTTCCGAGGTGTATCCGTTCTCTTCAATCATCTCAGGAAGGAAGGCGGAGGACCTCAGACCCAGTGCCCTGACTGCCGCCTCCACTCTCGCCGCAATGACAAAGGGAAGAGCCCCGGAGTCATCGACTTTCAAGCGGGCGTTTGCGATACCGAAATATTCCAGTAAATCACGGCACTGTTTCTCAATGGCATTGCCGTACATGGTTTTTACCTTTGACCTGATCTCAAGCTCCACGCCGCCTGACGCTCTCAGCTCAAGAGTCACCTCTATGTCAGATCTCACTTTTGGCCCGGTGTTACCGGTCACTGCCTGCTTCATCTCCATGTTTCAGGGGAATTTTTAACAAACTTAACAAAAATTATCCGAGGTAGCTCAGTAGTATCCCTGCGGCGATGGCTGATCCGATGACGCCGGCCACGTTTGGCCCCATGGCATGCATCAGAAGATGATTAGTCTTGTCAGCCTTGAGTCCTTCCGCCTCAGATACACGGGCACTATCAGGCACTGCCGATACGCCTGAGTTGCCGATGAGCGGATTGATCTTGCTTCCTTCCGGCAGGAAGAGGTTCATGCACTTGGCAAAGAGTATGCCCATGGTTGTGGCGATGGCAAAAGCACCTGCTCCCAGTCCGAAAATCAGAATTGACTCTCTGGTCAGAAAGAGGTCGGCCTGTGTGGAAGCACCGACGGTCAGTCCTATCATAATCGTGACGATATCGATAAGTGAAGTACGTGCTGTCTCTGCCAGCCGTTTTGTCACACCTGACTCCTTAAGTATGTTGCCGAAGAAGAGCATTCCGAGGAGCGGCAGTGCTCCCGGGGAGATGAAGCATGTCAGCAGCAGCCCGAAGATGGGAAAGAGTATCTTTTCAGTCTTCGTCACGGCCCTCGGCGGTTTCATTCGTATCAGTCTCTCCTTTTTGCTGGTCAGGAGACGCATAATTGGAGGTTGTATCACAGGCACAAGGGCCATGTAGGAGTAAGCCGCTATGGCTATCGGGCCGATAAGGTTCTTTACCGTCGTCCCGTCAGCCAGCAGGTTTATTCCGTTTGCCAGCCGTGATGAGATGAATATGGCAGTCGGGCCGTCGGCACCGCCGATGATTCCGATGGCACCTGCCTCAGGCATGTTGAAACCGAGCAGCAGGGCGCCGATGAATGTAATAAAAATACCTACCTGTGCGGCAGCGCCCAGCAGAAGAAGTCTGGGGTTGGAGATGAGTGACGAGAAATCGGTCATGGCGCCTATGCCCAGGAAGATGAGGGGCGGGTAGACACCTTTAAGCACTCCGAAGTAGAGATAGTTCAGGACGCTTCCCTGCTGGTATATTCCCACCTGCAGGTTCATACCACCGTCAGTAAACATGGGAATGTTCCCTATCAGGATGCCTGTTCCGATAGGCACCAGCAGCAGTGGTTCATACTCATATCGTATGGCCAGAAAGATAAAGACCAGTCCGATGATTATCATGATAAGGTGGCCCGGCGTGGCATTCCGGAAGCCGGTGAAGTCCCAGAACCGTTTCAGTCCGTCCATGAATCCCTGATCTCCGCTATCTCCCGGCTGGTCCTGTGGGGTGGCGACTATCACTTCTGTTTTGCTATCCGCAAGTGACCGGCTCCTGTCCTGTTCAGGTTTAACAAATGCAAGCCATGCCAGTGAGACTATCACCAGCAGCGCAAGCATAGTCAACGATTTCCTCTGTGTCATCACTGGTTGATTACAATTAGAACTTCATCCTGCAGCACCGACTGTCCGGGTGAGATATTGACAGCGGTCACCTTTCCTCCATTTTCCGCCTTAATGGCATTTTCCATCTTCATGGTCTCGAGGGTACAAACCGACTGTCCGGCCTTGACCTCATCACCGGTTCTGACCAGCACCTGCATGATCACCCCCGGCAGCGGGGATCTCACCTCCAGTGCCTTCCCGGCACTCTTGTCTTCAAGCGGTTTTACCTCTTTCAGGACTCTGCTCTGCGGAGGGGGAGCGGCGATCTTTACCTTTGGTATCTCGCGCTGCATCTCCACTTCGTAGAGTGTCCCGTTGACCTCTATCCGTGCAACGTTATCGTCGATATCGAGCACCTCAACCTCGTACTGGTTTCCGTTGATCTTGAACTTGTAGTTTTTCATTCGATTACGTAAATATTATTTCATTGGTCGAATCGAACTTACATGAAATAAACTGTCAATTCCCGTTGTGTACTTTTGCTCATGTAAGTTTCATCTTATCCTACGGTTATGGTGACCTTAAAGGTTTTTCATGTTATATAATTTGGAGCTCCACGGAGAATAGTTTTTGGATACCCGCTTGATTGTTATCACGCCACTCTCCACATCATGCAGCTCATTGAAGTAGGAGTAGATTGCCATGGCAATGGCTGCGTTGACCTCACCTGACATCATGGTGCGGGCTGTGTCGGCTTCAGACGGATCAATGCCCTTCCTGCGTGCAAAGCTGCGCAGTTTGAAATTGAGGATAAAGGTAAGAATGTACCTGAAGAAGAGGTAGACGAGCAGGAGCGACATAAAGACTATTCCTATGCCTACCGCCACTATTGTCCAGCTTATCGGATCGAGCTGCACTGCTGCAAGAGCTGTTAATAACTGCTGGTTCATCATGTAATTCTTTAAAGCGGAATATTACCATGTTTCTTCATCGGTCCCGGATCCTTTTTTGTCATGAGGGTCCTGAGGGCCCTAATGATCCGGAACCTGGTATTGCGAGGTTCGATCACATCGTCGATATAGCCATATTTTGCTGCCTCATAGGGATTGGCGAACTTTGTCTTGTACTCCTCCTCCTTTTTGGATACGAACTCCTGGCGTTCCACCGGATCCTCTATCTCGCTGATAGCTTTTCCGTCAAGTATCTCAATGGCTCCGTGCGGGCCCATCACTGCTATCTCTGCCGTGGGCCATGCGTAGTTCAGGTCACCTCTGAGCTGTTTGGAAGACATGACACAATGAGCTCCTCCGTATGATTTTCTGAGGGTTATTGTCACTTTAGGCACGTTGGCTTCGCCGTAGGCGAACATCAGCTTGGCCCCGTGGATGATAATGCCGCCGTACTCCTGCTTTGAGCCGGGCATGAAGCCGGGAACGTCAACAAAAGTAACGATAGGGATATTGAAGGCATCACAGAACCGGATAAACCGTGCCGCTTTCCTTGAGGCCTCGATGTCAAGCACTCCTGCCAGGTGAGCGGGCTGGTTGGCGACGATCCCGACGGGCATACCGTCGAACTTCGCAAAACCGACAACGATATTCTTTGCATAGGCTTCATGAACCTCGACAAATTCATGATAGTCGACCACGCAAATGATGACATCCTTTACATCGTATGGCTGGTTGGGGCTTTCGGGAATGATATCATTGAGATCATCCTCAAGCCTGTCTATCGGATCATCACAATTGGTCTGGGGAGGCTCCTCAAGATTGTTCTGGGGCACAAAGCTGAGCAGTTTCCTTATGAGGTCAAGTCCCTCCTGTTCTGCATCCACGGTGAAGTGTGCCACACCCGATTTTGAGGCATGGACATCAGCCCCGCCAAGGTCGTCAATGGAGATATCCTCACCAGTAACTGTCTTTGCCACCTTTGGGCCGGTGACAAACATATAGCTGCTCTTGCGGCTCATCACGATGAAGTCAGTCAGTGCCGGAGAGTATACTGCGCCGCCGGCACAGGGGCCGAAGATGGCAGATATCTGAGGTATCACCCCTGATGCCAGTATATTCCTCTCAAATATCTCGGCATAACCGGCCAGGCTTCTCACGCCCTCCTGGATGCGTGCACCGCCGGAGTCATTGATGCCTATCACCGGTGCTCCCACCTGCATGGCCTGGTCCATTATTTTGCATATCTTCTGTGCGAAGGTCTCAGAGAGCGATCCCCCGAAGACGGTGAAATCCTGGGCGAAGACATACACCACCCTTCCGTCTATGGTACCGTGGCCCGTGATCACACCGTCGGAGAGGTACTTCTTGTCGGCCAGTCCAAAATCCTCTGTACGGTGCGTGACAAACATGTCATACTCTTCGAAGCTGCCTTCATCGAGAAGCATTGTTATACGTTCCCTGGCTGTAAGCTTGCCCTTGGAGTGCTGGTCCTGGATGCGCTTTTCGCCTCCGCCCTTGCGTGCCTTATCCCTGAAATCAAGGAGCTGCTTAATTCTATCCTGACTCTTCATCAAACCTTATTGTTAGTTGTTTTCCTTATCCTTGTCCTCACATAATTCGGTCAGAACGCCAAAAGTCGACTTAGGATGAAGGAAAGCTATGCTCATTCCTTCCGCCCCACGCCTTGGCTCAGCGTCAATAAGTCTTATGCCTGCCTCTTCCGCCTCCCTTAGCCGCTCTTCTATGCTTTCAACGGCATAGGCAATATGGTGTATACCTTCTCCCCTCTTCTCAATGAATTTTCCTATCGGTCCTTCAGGGTCGGTAGATTCCAGCAGTTCGATCTTGGTCTGGCCTATCATGAAAAAAGCTGTCCGAACCTTCTGATCAGCCACCTCTTCAATGTTGTAGCATTTGAGTCCGAGAACCCTTTCATAGAAAGGAATCGCATCGGCTATTGATTTTACGGCAATGCCAATATGCTCAATATGTGTAGGTTTCATAAAATAAACGGTATTATGTTTTCCGAAAAAAAAGATAGCGCAAATTAAGGGTAATTACTCCCCTCTTACAGGACAATTATCATGTTTTCGGTGTTTTTAAATCGGGCATTGCAGGGAGTCTGCATTGGCTCACCGCCGGGCAGTAATGAGTGCGTCAGAACAGAAAGTCGTCCGGAGCAGCCTCCAGTTCCTCGGCCTCCGGCTTAAGAGCTGCCTCATGAACCGGGTTTCCGTCAACGAAAATGGCCTTGTACGGCTTTGTCGGGCAGGCATATTCGCACGCGCCGCATCCGATACAAATATCATCTTTCACCTCCGGAATGAGCAGGTTCCCTTCATAAGGCACCATATGGCAGGCTTTCGTGGGGCAGTGTTCAGAGCATGCTCCGCAGGCTGTCTTCTCTGTATGAACTATACAGTTCTCCTTTATGAAGACGGCCTTGCCCAACTGGGTCAGCTTCTTGGCTTCAATCATCAGCGGCATGATGGCCCCCGTGGGACATACGTCGGTACAGCGGTTGCAGTCGTAATTGCAGAACCCACTGTGAAAGTCCATCCGTGGCTGCATGATGCTGGCAAAGCCATATTCACTGACAGAAGGCTGCAGGACACGGGTAGGGCATGCAATTACGCAGAGCGAGCAGGCTGTGCATCTTGAAATGTATGATTCTATGCTTACCGACCCCGGCGGTGAAACCGGATAGAGCCTGTCTTCCCTGACAGTTGATTCCTTTGTTGGCACAGGAGGATCAGTCTGGGCACGCGCCAGCTGGGAGGCTCCGGTGAGGAGCAGAATTGAACCCGTAATGAAATTGCGCCTGGAGGGGTCCGTTACCTCCTTTTTTGTGCTGCGCCTGAGGCGTACGGGACCGTACGACATGGCATTTTCACTGCAGCTGTCAAGGCAGTTGAAGCAGTTGACACACCTGCTTACGTCAATATGTTTGTTGAGAAAGTCAATGCATGACGACTTGCATGCCATGGCGCATCTTCCGCACCGGGTGCACTTCTCCTCCTCAAAACGTATCCTGAATACTGACAATTTGCTCAGCAGGCCAAGGAGGCTACCAACCGGGCATACGGTGTTGCAGTAGAGTCTTCCGTGCCTGAAGGCCAGAAGTCCTACCAGGACCAGAAACGCAACGGGAATAATGTATGCTGCCAGCTCATAGGCAACGATATCCACCCTGTACAGGGCATATATGTCAAATTTACCAAGAAGTGTGGCAAGGATGTTATTGACCAGTAGTACCACCGGCTGTGCAAAATAGGTCATAAATCTGCCGAAGATACTGTAGGGATCAAGGATGGTCAGTACATATACGCCGCCGAGGATCAGTATTCCTGCAGTCAGCACAAGTATAAAGTAACGGAGCCAGGTGTAAGGCTTCTTGTAGCCGTATCTCCGGAACCGTCTCTTGATCATGCCTCCAAGACGACTGAAGACATCCTGCACGATGCCCAGCGGACAGAGGAAAGAGCAGTATGTACGGCCTGTAATAAGGGTTAGTATAATTATGACAATGAAACCTGTCGAGGCGGCCACACCGGCAATTACAAACTTCAGCAAAGAGGGGGCAAACTGGAGGTAGAGTATCGGGCCGAAGGCTTTCTCTCCCAATGTCCCCCTGAAATCAATGAAAAGATAAACAAATATCAGCAGTACAAGTACTGAAAATACCGTTCGTATATGTTTGAGTACCGATGACCTCATTAACTGCTACATTTTGAGCCTGTGGATGTTCATTGATGAGAGGTCCATATTTCCTGCGCCCATGGCTGCAGCCAGAGCTATATGTTCTACCGATGAAGGTTCCTTGCCCATCATTCTGGCTCCTGCAGCATCAATGGCCACCCAGTCTGTGGATATCATCAGGGATTTCATATTTGAAAGATCTCCCACCGAGACCCCGCGGGGACCGTTGCGCATCATCACATTATAGGCATCCATAATGTTCAGCGCAGGTTTTTTGGCAAAGAGAGTGTAGTCGGCTATGCATTGGTTGAGATTGTTCCTGTGCCAGTAACTCCGGTCCCAGACAACACCCATCATATTTTTGAGAGCTCCCGTCATCCTGGCCGAACTGTGATGCTTCAGTATGGGCACATTAATGAACACATCACTGCTGAGCACCAGCTCATGCACTTTTGTTTTGGTGAGCTGTTTTCCATTGGGAATGGTCACCTCCTGGTAGTAACTCTCAGAACCGCCAGGAACCATCTTTGCGCCGGCATCTTTTGCCGCCTGCTCAATGCCTGAGTTCTTGTAGCATTTGACCCAGTTATCGCAAGTGTTGTCGAAGACATATACCTCTTTAGCCCCTGCCCTGAGACAGTGTTCAATGACCCTCTTAACGAGGGCAGGATTTGTATTTGCACCCTTATCAGGTACAACATCCCATCCAACATTGGGCTTGACAAGGACCTTCTGTCCCTTGCTGACAAATGTTCCCATTCCTCCCATAGCCTGTATGCCGAGATCAAACATGGCGGCAGGCTCTCCGCCCATTACTGCCACGAGATCATAGTCGGCCCCTGAGGGAAGCGGTTTACCTCCGAACAGGTTTTCATAACGGCCAAAACTCATCATTGCTCCTGCAGCCACCCCGGCACCGAGAGAGCTACGCAGGAATTTACGTCTTTTCATACCCTTCTGTATCTTATATTACCCCAAAAATGAGCGTGTGCAAAATAAACATTTTTTTTAATATATAGCGACCGTATGCTTATATTAGCAGCCTGAGTGCAAGGCATTGCACCATGGTATCGGAGGATTACCCAATGTTAAAAAAACCTAATGATGAGGATAGCATTTTATGACTGCTTTTCGGGAATAAGTGGCGACATGAATCTGGGGGCGATGCTCGACCTGGGTGTTGACAGCCAGACGCTCATTGACGGGCTGAACAAACTGGAGCTGGAAGGGTGGCATCTTGAGATCACCACCGACCAGAGGCACGGCATCACAGGTACCAGAGTAACCGTTGTGACAGAGGATGATCATGTACATCATCATGACCATGGCCCTGATCAGAGTCATTCAGATGAGCCGGAGAGAGGTCGTGCGCATCATCATCACAGTGACCATGAGCACCATGACGATCACGACCATGAGCACCATCTCCACAGTGATAATGATCATGAGCATAGCGGCGGTCGCGACCATGAGCACCATTATGACAGTGATCACGAGTCTGAGGCCGTTGGAGAGCATCATCATCCGCATCGGAACCTGGCAGACATTGAGAAGATCTTAAATTACAGTTTACTCAGCAGCCAGGTCAAGAGTACTGCTCTGGGCATCTTCAGGCATATAGCAGAGGCAGAGGCTGCCGTTCACGGCAAGCCGGTCAGTGAGATACATTTTCATGAGGTCGGTGCGATAGATTCGATCATTGACATTGTGGGTGCTGCAATATGTTTTGAGGCACTGGCGGTTGACAGGGTTTACACATCAGTCGTTGAGCTCGGCGGAGGGATGGTAAGATGCGCGCACGGGCTGTTACCTGTCCCTGCCCCTGCCACGGCACGCATCATCAGCGGCTTCCCGGTACACACCGGGGGTGTTGATTTTGAGGCGACCACTCCTACCGGTGCTGCGATTATTGCTGCCATGGCAGAGCCCATTCCTGCAGATATCGTGTATGTTATCAGCAAGAGCGGGTACGGTATCGGGCAGAAGAACAACCCGTCACGACCCAACATACTGAGAATCACTCTGGCCGAGAGTGCGGAGGAGCGGCCCGCGGGTCACAACGCGCTGCTGGTGGAATGCAATATTGACGATATGAACCCCGAATTATCCGAACATATCTCCGGAAGACTGTTTGCCGCCGGCGCCGGTGATGTCTGGTTCACCCCGGTCATCATGAAGAAGGGAAGGCCGGCCTATACCCTCAGTGTGATCTGCGGTGAGGAGCATCTGGATGCAGTGAGGAAGGTACTGTTCACCGAATCGACTACCATAGGGCTCCGGATGCTGCCCGTGATGAAAGAGACGCTTCACCGGGAGTTTGAGGAAAGAGAGACGCGTTTCGGCCCGGTTGTCATCAAGAAATCATACTACAAAAACAGGCTTGTCTCGGTCAAGCCTGAAGCTGACCGGTGTGCTGCAATAGCCAGGGAGACAGGGCTGCCGATGAAGCAGATCATACAGGAGATAACAGCAACGATGTGGGAGCAGTAATGGACAGCCGGGAAAAACTTGACAAGCTCAGGTTGCTGATCGCTGAGAGCGGTGCGGCTGTCATAGCCCTTTCAGGCGGCACTGACAGCACCCTTCTTACCAGCGTGGCAGCAGCAGTGCCGGGATTCAAGGTGATGGCACTGACGGTCAGCACTCCCTATATGTTTGACGGTGAGCTGAGAGATGCAGCCCTATTCTGTCATAGTCGCTCAATAGAACAGAGAGAGATCAGCGTGGAAATACCGTCATCCCTGGGCGACAACCCGCCGGAACGCTGCTATCTTTGCAAGAGTGAGCTGATGAGGGCGATTATGGCGGCGGCAGCGGAGAGTGGATTTGATACTGTTTTCGACGGCACCAACGCCGATGACCTGAACGAACACAGGCCTGGCATGAGGGCCCTGAAGGAACTGGGTATAAGGAGTCCGCTGGCAGAGGCAGGCCTGACAAAGAGTGAGATCAGGGAGCTTGCGCGCGATGCCGGGCTGGAGGTGAGCGATAAGCCATCCAACACCTGCCTGCTGACACGGTTCCCTCACGGCACCAGGATCACTGCCGGCGATCTCATGAGGGCAGAGGAAGCGGAGATGAGTATTGCAGCACTGGGGTTTGCCGGCGCCAGGGTGAGGATCCACGGCGAGCTCGTAAGAATAGAATGCCGGAGAGAAGAGCTGGCACGGATGACAGAGGAAGAGACGAGGCAGAAGGTAACTGCTGCAATCAGGAAATCGGGTTACAGATATGTCACCGTTGACCTTGAGGGTTATCGCAGCGGTAGTATGGATATTAATAAAGAATAGTATGAATGCCGTAGAACTGGAAAAGATACTTAAAGGAATAAGCAACGGATCAGTATCTGTTGAGGAGGCCATGGAGAATCTGCGTGACTTCCCCTACAGCGATCTCGGTTTCGCTCGCATAGACCATCACCGTGAGCTCCGCACCGGCTACCCCGAGATAGTCTACTGCGCCGGTAAGACGGCAGAACAGGTGGAGGCCATCTTCCGGGTCATGGATGAGCATGGTAACAACATCATTGGCACGAGGGCTCCGGCAGAGATGTATCAGCATATTCGACACACCTTTCCCGAATCCGTCTATTACGAGACGGCAAGGATAATCAGCATAAAGAAGAAGGAGCTTCCCCGCCCCCCAGCAAAGATTGCTGTGATCACTGCCGGCACATCTGACATTCCGGTGGCTGAGGAGGCGGCTGTCACAGCAGAGCTGCTTGGCAATGATGTTATCAGGATCTATGACGCGGGTGTTGCGGGCATACACAGGCTCGTCGACCAGCTACCGGAGATACGTTCATGCAGGGTATCCATTGTGATAGCCGGGATGGAAGGTGCCCTCGCCAGTGTTGTGGGAGGACTGGTGAACATGCCTGTCATTGCCGTTCCTACCAGTGTGGGCTACGGAGCCTCCTTCGAAGGCCTCTCGGCATTGCTGGCCATGTTAACCAGCTGCGCGGCCGGCGTGACGGTCGTGAACATCGACAACGGCTTCGGGGCCGGTTTCTCAGCCAGCCGCATAAACAGGTTGCACGGGGTATGACCGGAAGGGTTCTTCTCTCCACTGCCTATTTCCCTCCGGCCGAGTATTTCAGCCTGATAGCCCGTGCCGGAGATGTCGTCATCGAAAAACATGAGAATTACCTGAAGCAGACCTACCGCAACAGGTGCATGATCCTGGGGCCCAACGGACCTCTTCAGCTGACTGTACCGGTTCTTCGGGGCTCCTTCCATAAGACGCCCCTGAGGGACCTGCGGATCGACAACAGCCGTCGGTGGAGGGAACTTCACCTGAGAGGCATTACCTCCGCGTATGCTGCTGCTCCGTTTTATGAGTACTACTATGACCTCATAGAGAGCATCATCTCACCAGAATATGAGTTTCTTCTCGATCTCAATGACAGGGCCCTCAGGAGCATGTGTGATGCCGCAGGGCTGGAGGTTCGGATATCATTCACTGATCAATTCACCGGGGAGGGAATCGTGGAGGAGGATTACCGTTACAGCATCACACCAAAGAGAACGATATCAGTTCCGGGGTATAGACCCATCCCCTACACCCAGGTTTTCAGCGAGAGGTACGGTTTTACGGAAGGGATGAGCATCATTGACATATTACTCAATAAAGGACCAGGGACCCGTGCATTGCTGCAGGTGTCCCTGGAAAACCGTCAATAGTAAAACCAACTGTCAGAATTTGAAACCCAGCGTTGCTGTAAGATATTTATCGTCAGTATCAATGTATACCGGATCGCTGCGATAGAGAGGATTGCTTCTCGGATCATCGGGATACATCATATAGCCTTCACTGCCGGTCAGCCATACCATGGAGAGGTCGATGTAAAACTTGTTCTGTCTGAAGCCAATGCCGGTGCTGTAACCGGTGTTGGTGGCACTCTCATTGAGGGTTCCCTCACGGAATGAGGAGCCGTAGTGGCTGTAACCGCCCCGCAGGTAGAGTGATCCGAGGCGCACCTCGGCACCCAGTCTCAGGTTACCCGCGGATCCCAGTTCTGATTTGAGATCTTCGTTCTCGTTATAGAAATCATAGCCGTCCTCTCCCCTGCTCAGCCTGGCAGTGGCATAGTCTATAAATTCATAGTCCGCGCTCAGAAGCGCAAAATTGCCGACCTGGTACGCAACCCCTGCATTTATACGGTAGGGAGTGGTAATGCGGTAGCGGTAGGTCAACTCGCCCGAGTCGCTCGAATAGTCAATGTCATCGGTGAAATCAACAGGAGTGTCATTGTTGAGGAATGCGGTAAAGCTATTGTAGAACCACTCATCAACTGTATAAACCGTTGGGGTTGTGAAGCTCAGCCCGATACGCAAGGATTCCACGGGTCTCACTATCGCTCCCAGCTTGAAATTGAATCCGGCTCCGCTGGCCACGAAATGATCTGTGTATGAGAAGTCCTCGAAGTCATATATCAGATCTGCGTCATCGATCTCCGAATGCAGGTAGTGACTGGTATAGGAGAGGCCGGTGATTCCGAAAGCGACTCCCAGGTAGAATTTGTTGCTTATGTTTGCCCCTAAAGCGATGTTGTGCTCATTGGTGTAGCCGTAGTTGTCAACCGTCCTTTTCATCTTCTGACCGTAACCCGGTTCTGTCTCTCCGTAGTATGAGAAAATGGAGGCATATTGCTTAAATTCTCCCGGGAGAGTGTCTATCATGTAAGAGTCGTAAGCGACCCACGGCATACCCTCAAGTTCCCAGGTGTTGTACCCGGGGTTACCATTATACTCAGATGCCTGCAGTGCCCAGAAGTCGGCCATGGAAGAGTTATCACTTATGCCGTCTATAACCGCGTAACGGTAGAAGTTGTTGGTACGGTTCAGGGTATAGGCAATGTTGAGGTTTGTCAGTCCTGACTTCCTGCCGGTAGAGAGTGAGGATACCACTCCCACCTGTCCCAGTTTAAAGTCGGATGCGCTATTGTCATTGCTGAAGCCGTTGAAACTGGTATTCAGTGTACGGAACATCAGGTTTGGTGAGATAGATATCTCCGTAGAGCGGAAGACGCCTGCGGCGGCAGGGTTGAGTGCCACGGAAGAGATGTCTCCACCCAGTGCCGTAAAGGCACCGCTCATGCCGTTGAACCTGGCAGTACCCTGGTAGAATATCCTTGAATATCGCAGTGCATCATCCAGTGTCTGGGCTGCGGCCGTGGAGGCGATCAGCATCAGAGTGGCGGCTATTGTTAGGATCCTGGTTTTCATTCGTTTATAATGTTTTGATTTTGGGGTCGAATGGAATTTGCATGAGATATTCTTAATCATTTCCTTAAGTAAGCTCTTTTTCATGCAATTTCATCTCCTTTTTTTTGGTATACAACTCCTTGTGCTCCTGCTTTTTGCGGAACAATGACACAAGGTTCTGGGATGTAATCTTATCTCCTTCTGCCGCCTGATGATGAGGAGGAGGTAGAGGATGAAGAAGAGGATGAGGATGAAGATGAAGAGCCTGAGCTGTAGCTTCCTCCTGATGACCGTGATGATCCTCCGGAGCTGTAGCTGCTTCGTCCTCCCGAGTATGATGATCCGCTGCTGCTCCTGTTATAACCTGATGATGATGAGCTGCTGCGTGAGGGTGCTGAGTAGGTAACGGACGGTGACGATGATCTCGACGGCGTGTATCCCTGTGAGCTGCTGCGTGTCGGCACCGTTGACCGGCTGTTGCTTGTGGCAGGAGCAGTGCTCCTGTTGTAGGCCGGATTTGGTGTGGCACTCCTGGTAGTGTTGTATGAAGGCCTTGAATTCATTCTCGGGTTGCTGTAACTCGGAGTGTAGGTTCTCTCAGTTGTCTGGTACTGGGGCCTGTTAACAACTGTCTGATTTCCTGTCTGTGTTCTCACCGGAACCTGCTGCTGCTGAGTCCTGGTGCGACTCTGCGTCTGACCCTCAGGATTTGTCTGGTACTGTGTTCTGGTCTGGGTCTCGGGCCTTACCTGTGACTGGGTTCTGTTCTGATTCTGGATGGCATTGCCCGTAGCCTCTCCCCTTCGGGTATATTCAGGTCTTGATACTGTGCTTTCAGCTGTTCCTGCCTTGGTGGTTGTGCCGGTCTCGGGTACCCCCCTGCGTGATCCGGACGTAGTGCCGGTGTTTACGTCAGAAGTCGAAGGCACTCTCCTGCTGGTTACGGTTCCTGAACCGACAGAAGCATCTGCTGCCTTTCTCCTGGCATCAGATGTTGTATAGGAACCGCGGGCGGTGCTGCTGTACCCGCCCCTGCGGGCAACCGAAGGCCTGAGATCATCGCTGTAATAATATGAGGGGTAGGCATAACCATAATACCAAGGAGAGTTGTAGTACCCCAGTCCGCTGTAGTACCCTCCCCACGGTGAGTAGTAGGAGGAATAGTATGGATAATAGGAATAGGGACGGTACAAGTCATATCCAAAGGGATCATATCCCCAGTATGGATTGTAACCGTAGTAGGGATAACCGTATGAACCGTAATACCCGTATCCCAGGCCAAGACTCATGGAGAAGGGCGAAAAGTAGAACGGGTCTCTCCAGTAAGGATAGAAGTAGTCGTTGTTGAACAGATAGATTCTTTCAGAGGCACTGCCTCCGTAATAGTTGTTGATAACGGTGGCTTCGCCGGCGGAGGCATAGTCAACGTATTCGTTTTCAGGGATATATTCATCCGCTATCAGTGTGTCAGCGGCAAATATGTTGTCATACCAGCTCTGGTCAGCATCTCTGACCACTGTGGTACTCTTTTCAACCACTATGGGTTGATCTGAGGGCCTGTAGTAAAGGTCATCACTGACAGCTCCCGTAAAGCGCAGTGAAGAGCACGAGCTTGCGGCCAGAAGCATCACCGGGATTATGTACAAAAACTTTTTCATTTCACCTCCTGTTGTTATCCATACCAAAAATACACAAATTTCGTACCAAGAGTCGCCGGCAGAGCACATAAATATCATTTTCTGCGATATTTGGCCTGTTTAGCTTCGCTCTCCCACCCACCGCCGGCATGTGGTTGACTGCAGGTCATCTGTTTATCTATTCCTTTCGCGAAATTTTACTCTTCCTACTCTGGCTCTATTTTTGGTTCGCAAGATTTGTCTATTTTTACGCAATCTTTTTTCCGTTAAACAAATATAAACAGTAAAACAGAGGAATGGCCAGATTTCTTACAAACAGGGAGGAAAATTATTCGCAGTGGTATAATGATCTGGTGATAAAGGCTGATCTGGCAGAGAACTCGGCAGTCAGGGGTTGCATGGTCATCAAGCCGTACGGTTATGCCATATGGGAGAAGATGCAGGCTGAACTCGACAGGATGTTCAAGGCTACGGGGCATGTCAATGCCTATTTTCCCCTATTTATTCCCAAGTCGTTTTTCAGCAGGGAGGCTGCTCATGTTGAAGGGTTTGCCAAGGAGTGTGCCGTCGTGACTCATTACCGTCTTAAACATTCCCCCGACGGTTCAGGCATTATTGTGGACCCGGATGCCAGGCTGGAGGAGGAGCTGATTGTAAGGCCTACTTCAGAGACGATTATCTGGAGCACTTATAAGGACTGGATACAGTCATACCGTGATCTTCCGCTGCTCATCAACCAGTGGGCCAATGTTGTCAGGTGGGAGATGCGTACCAGGCTCTTTCTTCGCACTACAGAATTTCTCTGGCAGGAGGGGCATACGGCTCACGCCACCATGGAGGAGGCGAAGGAGGAGGCTCTGAGAATGCTCGGGGTCTATTCCGATTTCGTGGAAAATTTTATGGGAGTACCTGTGGTCAGGGGAGTGAAGACAGAGAGTGAAAAGTTCGCCGGTGCCATAGATACCTATACAATAGAGGCGCTGATGCAGGACGGCAAGGCGCTGCAGGGTGGCACCAGCCACTTCCTCGGCCAGAATTTCGCCAAAGCATTTGATGTCAAATTTACAAACAGAGAGGGGAAACTCGACTACGTATGGGCTACCTCCTGGGGTGTAACGACGAGGCTCATTGGGGCGCTGGTGATGGCCCATGCCGACAATAACGGGCTGGTACTTCCCCCGAAGCTGGCACCGATACAGGTGGTCATTGTACCCATTTACAAGGGCAATGAGCAGTTGGATGCCATATCTGCCATAGCCCTAGAACTCAAGGCAGGGCTTGAGAAGGCAGGGCTGACAGTCAAATATGACGACCGTGACACTCAGAAGCCCGGATTCAAGTTTGCCGAATATGAACTCAAGGGGGTACCTGTCAGGCTGGCAATAGGCCCGCGTGATGCAGAGGAGGGCACCGTGGAGGTGGCACGCCGCGATACCCTTACGAAGGAGACAATAGCCCGCGCCGGCATCGTTGAGCATATTACTGCTCTGATGGATGAGATACAGCATAACATCTACAGGAAGGCATTGGCCTTCAGGGAGCAGAACACATACAGCTGCGATACATGGGAGGAGTTCTGTGACATCATCGAGAACAGGGGCGGTTTTGTGATGGCACACTGGGACGGCACACCGGAGACCGAAGAGCAGATCAAGAATCTCACCAAGGCCACCGTGAGAGCCTTACCCTTCGACAATCCCGACGAAGAGGGCAGATGTATCCTGACGGGAAAGCCTTCTCACAGGAGGGTGCTCTTTGCAAGGGCTTATTAATGCTGCGCCCCTGAGTTGATATCAAATTAATCACTAAATTTAGTCGGTGAACCAAAATACGTTATCATGACGGAAGAGACAGCCCGCAGAAAGGAGATGATAGTCAACACCCTCAAGAGCAAGTCGGTGCTTAAGCAGGTGGTCTTCGACAATACTGCTACGGCTTTCATGATGCTGAAGGATATACTGAAAAATCTCGCAAAGGATGTAAACGGCCAGCTCACAGGAATAGATCCGAGAATACATCTGGAATATACAGACAGGAGCAACTTTGATGCTCAGCTTATGGTCTCTGCAGACATGCTTCTGTTCAGCATGCACTCCAATATCTTCCAGTTTGACCGGGAGCATCCGGCGTGGAAGACAGCCTACATCCAGAAAAACAAGTTCAACGCCTACAGCGGGATCATCAACATCTACAATTTCCTGGCCGATTCATTCAAATACTCAAGGCTTGATGATCTTGGTTACCTCATTGCCCGAATCTTCATCAACCATGAGAACCAGTATTTCGTCGAAGGCAAGAGGCAGATGGGCATGCTCTTCACCAACTTCGGTAATGAGGCATTCAGCACCGAATCACTTCAGAAGATAGTCTATACGGCCATTAATTACTCTCTCGAGTTTGATCTCCTGGTGCCGCCGTATGACACTGTCAAGATTGCCTCTGTAGGCCAGGCGGAATCAAAGATACAGCACTCAAGGCTTATTACGGGTAAACGACTGGGGTTCCAGTTTAACTCAGACGATGTTCTGGATGCCAATTCAAAGCAGACGTGAAGCCATGTGCATATAGTAACACTTTCTTTCGTTTTCTGTTTCCAATCCTGATTTTTTCGATCTTTCCGGTCTCAGAGCTCTGTGCCCAGGAACTGCCTCGGGACACGCTGTCACGTGCATTTTACGATTCACTGAAGATAAAGGCTGAGAAGAGGCGCTTCACAAGTCTCCTCTATGACATGCTCATTGTCAGTCACTCTCCGGCCGGCTCAGCTAGGGAGAACCTGACGAGTACTGCACCCTATGATGCCTATGAAGGAAAGATCATAAGAAACCGCGAGTTGGTGAGACTCAATGCCTTTGGCACCAATGTGGACAATCCCGGCGAATATGACCCATCCCGTTCCGAGAAGGTGATGAACTCAACCTACACCAAGACCAAACGGTTTATTCTCAACAAATACATCCTTTTTCGGGAGGGAGACACCATCTCCCCTCAGGAGATGGCCGACAATGAAAGATTGCTCAGACAGCTGCCGTATATTTATGACGCACGGATTACTATTGTGCCTGTCGACAGCATCCATGCCGACGTTGCGATCATAGTGCGCGAGAACTACCCTTACGGTGGCAACGCCAGTTTTAATGAGCTCAGAGCAGGAATGGTAAAGGCCTTCGACAGGAACTTCGCCGGACTGGGTCATGAGCTTTCTCTGTCCATGCCTTACTATTTCAATGAATATTCATGGCCTGGCTTTGGCATAAATTATTCTGTCAGGAACATTGCCCGCACATTCTCCGACCTTGAGCTGGGCTTCACTGACGGACTCGGGGCGAACTGTCTCAAAGGTCAGTTTGATCGTGACTTTGTCACCTCTGAAACCAAATACGCATGGTCAGCATCCCTCACAATGACGCGCACAACCGAGGATCTTGACACCATGCCAGCAGCGGTACCGCTGAAGTTTATCAGACATGACTACTGGGCGGCGAGGTCGTTTATGCTCGACAGAAAAAGAGTAACACGTCTTATCGCCGGCGGTCGGTATATACATAACAATGTCTTAGCCAGGCCCGAGATTGACGACTTCTCCTATTACCGGCTGCAGAACTACCAGCAGTGGACCGGCAGCCTCATACTTACCTCACAGAGATTTATAAATACCTCTCTCATTTACAGTTACGGGCGAACGGAGGATATACCCTACGGTTACATGATAGAGATGATGGGCGGTAGGGAGAAGAATGAGTTCAAATGGAGGAGCTTTGCCGGGATAAAGGTTACCTACGGCAATATCTTCAACCGCGCAGGCTATATTTACAGCGGCATCAGCTTTTCGTCGTTCATCAACGAGAGAAAGACAGAACAGGGTGTCGTCAATGCCAGCCTCAGGTACTTCACACCCCTGATCCATGCAGGCCGGTCGAGGATCCGGATATTTTTCAACGGATACTACACCGGAGGGTTCAACAGGTACACCGACGAATTTCTCTTCATCAGGAATAATGACTTTGTGAGGGGCTTCCGTAACGATTCGATAATGGGGACAGAGAGGCTTACTGCCTCTATTGAGCCGGTCCTTTTTCTCAGTAAGCCGCTCATCGGCTTCAGGTTCGCGCTCTATGCCTTTGCCGACGCCGGCTTTCTTGCGAGTGACGGATTCAGGGAGGGCAGTTATTACGTTATCCCTGCCCTGGGTGCGGGCGTCAGGATAAGAAACGATCAGCTGGTACTGAACACCATACAGATACGGCTTGCATGGTATCCCAATGTACCTCCCTGGTCAGAGAGTTCATGGATCAGTGCCGCCGGAGTACCCAGACTGCGGCCGCCGGGTTTTGAGCCACAGCCGCCGGGTATGATCCCCTTCCTGTGATGTAGCAGGCTGCAACACTCATGATGAGCTGAGCGGATAACAATTTACCGGTTGTTTATTAACTTTGCATTAGGCAGACAGAGATGCTTCAAAGATTTCTCGATTATTCAAAACAGGAAAAGCTGTTCAGCAAGAGCAGCAGAATCCTCCTTGCCGTAAGCGGGGGTATCGATTCCATGGTTATGGCTTCGCTGTTCGCCGGGGCCGGCATAGAACATGAGATTGCTCACTGCAACTTTTCTCTCAGGGGCAGGGAATCTGACGATGATGAGAGTTTTGTTGTCAGCTATGGAGCAGAGCATGGTATAAAGGTCCATACGGTAAGGTTTAACACATTGGTTCATGCAGCTTCAAGGAAGATCTCGGTGCAGATGGCTGCGCGGGAGTTGCGTTACGAGTGGTTCGACACACTGGTCAGCCGCGACGGATTTGATGCAGTAGCTGTTGCCCACAACCTTGACGACAACATTGAGACCTTTATTATCAACCTTCTCCGGGGCACAGGAATAAGCGGGCTCACCGGCATGAGTACCCGTCACAACAACGTTATCAGGCCTCTTCTCTTTGCCACGAGAGATGAGATAGCAGCATGGGCAGAGAAAAAAGAGGTCAACTTCAGGGAAGACAGCTCCAATGCCGGTTTGAAGTATGCCCGCAACATGATAAGGCACATACTCATCCCTGAGATGGAGAGAGTACGGCCGGGTGCAAGGAATGCGATAACTGCCACAATGAGTCACCTGAAGTCGAGTTCGGAGATCGTGGATCTCTATATAGAAAAAGTCCGGCAGGAGATTTTTCGGTGTCCGGACGAGGGTTTGGAGGTTGACATCGCCAGCCTGAAGGCCCTGCAGCCGGCGGAAACTCACATCTATGAGCTGTTCCGTAGGTTCAACATCTCCTCCGGGCAGACCGGCGAGTTGCTGTCACTACTCAGTTCGCCCACAGGCAGATTCATGGACACCTCCACCCACCGTCTGCTGGTTGACAGAGGAAGGCTTCTCATAACTGAAAAGAGCGCCGGACCTCCGCCGGATCAGTTGTTCCATTCGATTGATGAAATGCACCTCTCAGGTCTTTTCACCGACCTGCGTGTCATACTTCCTTCCGACGAGCCGCTTCCCCCCTCCAGTCTTACAGCATGCGTTGACCTGGGTCTGATAACATTCCCGGTAAAGGTGAGACAGTGGGAACCCGGAGACAGGTTCAGGCCATTGGGCATGACCCGTATGAAGAAGATCAGTGATTTCCTGATTGACCTCAAGGTTCCGGTACCGTCAAAGGAGAAGGTGCTACTTCTGCTGTCGGGTGAAGATGTAGTCTGGGTTATGGGTTACCGCATCGATGACAGGTACCGTGTCACTGAAAAGACTGATCGCATACTCATGATGACCATCTGAGCGGCCCGCACGTCCGGCACCGGTCCTTTCCCCTGTTTGCCCCCCCTATTCCGTATATTCCCCTGTCTGTCAGCGCTCCCGTGTTCCGTTAATTGCCCTGTCTGTCAGCAGCAGGTCAGCCAGTCCTATGGCGACGGCAGATTCCAGGATGACAGGTATGCGCCTTGCGATGCAGGTGTCATGCCTTCCGGTTATCTCCAGCTCCGTCATCTCTCCCTTTTCGGTATCAAAAGTCTTCTGAGGTACGCCGGTACTGGCTGCGGGCTTGACCGACACTCTCATTACCAGATCATTGCCATTGGTTATTCCTCCGTTGATACCTCCGGCATTATTTGTTGAGGTCTTACCCCTGGCATCAATGAACGGATCATTGTGAAGTGAACCATAGCTTCTTGCCGAAGCGAAGCCCGCCCCGAACTCAACACCGTTGACAGCAGGTATTCCGAACGCTATCTGACTCAGAACTGCCTCGACAGAGAGGAAGGCTGGTTCACCGAGCCCTTTCGGAACATTCTGCACGACACACTCGACCACTCCTCCGATGGTGTCGTTAGTCTCTGACGCCATGGCTATGGCAGCGGCAATATCAGTCTCTCCTCCTGCTTCCCTGAGGGTGGCCGTGATTATAGCCGGAGAGAGTATTTTCCTGGCGAAGTAACCGGCCACAACCATGCCCCAGGTAAGACGGCCCGAGAAATGTCCCCCCCCCCTCATATCGCTGAATCCCTTATACTTGCATCCGGCAGTAAAGTCAGCATGACCTGGCCGAGGTATACTTGTAAACTGCTCGTAATCACCGGACTTGAAGTCCTGGTTGCGGGTACATAACACCAGCGGGCTGCCAGTGGTAAAGTTGTTATAAATGCCGCTTATGACTTCAGGCTCATCACTCTCCCTGCGGGTTGTCGTACCCGGAAGGAGTCCCTTGCGGCGCGACAGGTCGGCCATTAGTTCCTCACGCCAGAAAGGCAGTCCGGCGGGACAGCCATCTATGACCACTCCCACGGCGGGCCCGTGCGACTCGCCGAATATTGATACTCTGAATACTGTTCCCAGTGTGTTCATCTTTCTTCTGTTAAATCATTTGTTTTCTTCTTTGCCCTCGCGGTAGAAACCGACAAAAGCAGCTATCTCGTTCAGCGGCAATCTGCGTACTACGGCCCTCCCTACCGAACGGAGCAGGATCATATTGAGAGAACCCGCTTCAGCCTTCTTGTCGTGTGACATCATGCCTATAATATTGTCAGGCAGTTCAAGGTCAGGCAGCATGCCTGTCTTTTCAATGACCTCTTCGAGCATTTTCATTTCCGAATGAGGCATCTCTCCGGTCCATACGGAGAGTTCCGCTGCCAGGAGCATGCCTTTTGTCACTGCAACGCCGTGGGGGATCCGGTAGTATGTCTCAAGCACGTGCCCGAAGGTATGCCCGAAATTCAGCACTCGTCGCGGACCCGACTCAAGGGGATCGCGTCTCACAATCGAAGCCTTGATCCTTACGGCCCTTCTTATCAGGTCGCCCAGGATGACCGGGTCACGTTCATAAACCTTCTCCATCGAGGCAGCTATGTCAAAGAAGAGGTTGCGGTCCCTGATAACTGCATGTTTTATCAGTTCCCCAAGCCCTGACTGAAGCTCCTCCTCAGGCAGGGTCGAAAGCATGCGGTGGTCGCACAATACGAACTCAGGCTGTTTGAAAGTGCCTATAATATTTTTGTAATCACCCAGGTTAACGGCAGTCTTGCCTCCTGTGCTGGCATCCACCTGTGAAAGCAGGCTTGTTGAGACAAATCCGTGCCTCACACCTCTCATGTAGATTGAAGCTGTCAGTCCTGCAAGATCGCATATGACGCCTCCCCCGAAGCCGAGGATGAATGATGATCGGTCTGCTCCTGCCTCCAGCAGTCTTTTGCACAGCTCCTCTGCTCTTGCCAGGGTCTTGCTCTGCTCGCCCGGTTCAACGGTGAGCACCATCCCGGAAGGAAAAATGTTGCCGTACAGACTCCTCACATTTGAGTCAGTGATGACAAACAGTCCTGATACCGGCAGCAACGGTTCAATATCCTTCATCTCACCGCCCAGCAACAGCAGTGATCTGCCCAGGGGAGTATTTAATTTAATGCGGTTCACTGTGCCGAAAATAGCAAACAGATTGTCTGTTTACCATGATTTAATTCACATCCTGTTACAATTACGATAAAAAAAGTAAAAAAATATTACTTTCATCCCGTAAAATGAATAAACCGGTGAAGATTGGTGACAGGTACAAGGATGTTTTGGGGTGGTTTGCCGGGAATATGCCTGTTGCAGGGACGGAGCTCCGCTACAGCGATCCCTTTCAGCTTCTTGTTGCCGTTATTCTGTCAGCCCAGTGCACTGACGTGAGGGTTAACCTGATAACACCTGCGCTGTTCGCAAGGTATCCTGATGCCCGGTCGATGGCCGGGGCCTCGCAGGAGGAGATTTTCGAGCTGATAAAAAGCTGTTCTTATCCCAACAACAAGGCCAGGCATCTCAAGGGCATGGCTGAGATGATCGTCAGCCGTTTCGGGGGCAGGGTGCCCGCAGAGAGAGATGAGTTGACACAGCTTCCGGGTGTAGGAAGGAAGACTGCCAATGTCATTGCCTCGGTAGTGTGGAACAGTCCTGTCATTGCAGTTGACACCCACGTCTTCAGGGTCGCCGGACGCATCGGGTTGATCCCCGGAGCCAGGAATACGCTTGAGGCGGAGCTGAAGCTGACAAAGGAGATTCCCGCCTCTCAGAGACCGCTGGCGCATCACTGGCTGCTGCTTCACGGACGTTATATATGTACTGCGCGTAAGCCTGCATGCAACAGATGTGGCCTCAGGGAGTGGTGCGAATACTACCGGAAGAGTGCCGGCACTATTATATAAAAAGTGAGGCATAATAATATTTTGTGGAGAGAACCCGTTAATTTTACCGGGGTTAAACCGCCGCCCGTGAATTCCAATGCCTGATACAGTTACCCAGATGGAGAAACGCAAGGAGAAAACCAGAAACGATGATTTACTGTCTGACTTTCCGGCTTCGACCAACCTTCCCGCCGATATTCCAGGACTGGCATTCAATTCTACCAATCAGCTCATCACTGTGAGTAATCTGGAGACGCAGCAATACATCGAGGTAAACCAGGCTTTTCTTGACACCACCGGCTACAGCAGGGATGAAATCATCGGCAAGACCTCCGATGACATCCAGCTTTATGTGGACCTGATACAGAACCGCAGGAACATGAGGCTGCTGTCGAGGATGAAGAGGGTGAGTGACATGGAGATCAGGCTGCGGATGAGATCGGGTGAGGAACGCTCCTTCCTCTTCAGTGCCCGCACCTTCTTCATGGGTGAGGCGATTTTCCTGATCACCTATTATAATGACATCAGCGCTCTCAACGACGGGTATGCCAGGGCTGAGTCAGAAAAGATACAGAAGGAAATTTTTGATTCGATGAACAGTTACGCCGTGATCCTGAGACGCGGCGAAGACAACGGGTTATATATTATCGACTTTAACAGCAAGGCTGAGGAGGTGGAAGAGCTTGACAGCAAAGAACTCATCGGCAAGGAGATAGGTGAGACTCCCTTTGCGGGCAAAGAGTCTTTCATGACACTGATTGACAACATAGGGTCAAGGGAAGGCTCTCTGAAGATACCCCTCGCCCCTGACGGAAGTGATGACGCCGGATATTACATAGGGCTGCTCCTTTCATCAGGAGATATTGTTGTCACCTGGGAAGCAGGCAGGCTGCAGAAGGAGAGGGAGAACGAGATCCTGAAGCAGGGCATTGTTTTCGAGACCTTTGCCGAGCTCCTTCCGGAGATGATCATGGAGATTGACACTGCGGGGCACGTCACCTTCATGAATACGCAGGGAATGATCACCCTGGGTTTTGACAACAATGACCTCGCGCATGGCGTATCCCTGCCAGAGCTCTTCATGCCCGAGGATCTTGACATACTCATGAAGGAGCTCTCCGGACTAACCAGGATGGCTCAGATCACCTTTGATGAATACGTACTCATCAACAAGCACAAACGGAAGGTGTCTGTCATGTTTCATGCCGGACCCATTATCATCAGGAACAGGGTAACCGGCTACAGGTGTGTGCTGACGGACGTGAGCAAGCATAAGGATTATGAGAAGAAGCTCTCTAACGAGAAGGCACTGCTGGAGCATCTTATTGATGCCGCCCCGGAAGCCATCGTACTCACTGATTTCGACGGGCTCATACTGCGGATCAATAAGGGATTTACCAGGATCTTCGGCTATGAGGTCGGAGAGGTTGAGAACAGGATGATAGATGATCTGGTTGTGCCTGAGGAGCTCAGAGAGGAGGCCATAAAGATAGACGAGGTGGCGCTTGCAAATGGCACAGGGGCCATAGAAACCATCAGGAGAGATAAGGCAGGCAACAGGATAAATGTCTCACTCATAGCCTCATCGGTAATATCAGACGACAAGACCATCGCCTTTCTCGGTATCTACCGTGACATTACCAGTGAGGTGAAGAGCAGGCTGATGCAGGAGATACAGTACAATATCTCCACTGTGGCGCTGCAGGATTCCGACATCTTTGACATCTACCCCACCATAGTGCACGAGATAGGTAAGCTGTGGAATGTAAACAACTTCTTCATTGCTCTTTACAACCGGGAGAAAGATACTCTCACCTTCCCCTTCTTTGCTGATGAACGCGACCATTTCCAGGAGACGGCTGCCAAGAACACACTGACGGGATGGGTGATAAAAAGCAACAAGTCGGTGCTGCTTGATGAAAATGACATCCTCAAGATAGAAAAGACCGGGTCTATCAGCCTGGTGGGTTCGCCTTGCAAGATATGGATGGGTGTACCGCTGAGGATGGACGAGCAGGTAATCGGGGCCATCTGCCTGCAGGATTACAAGAGTATTGACGCTTTCAACAGGGATGACCTTCAGGTGTTCGAGTTCATTGCCAACCAGATAGTACTCACCCTGCAGCGCCGTAAGATGCTTGACAATCTCATCACTGCCAGGAAGAGAGCCGAGGAGGCTGCCTTTTCCAAGCAGCAGTTTATGTCAACGATGAGCCATGAAATAAGAACACCGCTCAACGAGGTGATAGGTATCAGCAACCTGCTATTCCAGAGCGAGCCCAGGGAAGACCAGATGGAATATATAAACACGCTGCGCTTCTCTGCGAACCATCTACTCACACTGGTCAATGACATTCTCGACTACAACAAGATGGAGGCAGGCAAGATCGTCTTTGAAAAGACTGAGTTTGACCTTATCACCATGCTGGAAGATATCAAAAGATCATACAGTCACCGGGCCAGGGAGAAGGGCATCACCTTCACCCTCGACAAGGCCGCCGATCTGCCTGCAACACTCATTGGCGACCCGGTAAGACTGAACCAGATAATATCCAACCTCCTCTCCAACGCCATGAAATTCACCTCCGAAGGCGGCGTCACGCTTAAGGCATCCGTTAAGGAGAGGCAGGAAGGAAAAGCTCTTATTGAGTTTTCGGTCACCGATACCGGCATAGGTATTGCCCCTGACAAACTTAGCGTGATCTTCGAGAGCTACGCTCAGGCTTCTGAGGACACCACCCGCAAATATGGCGGCACAGGACTGGGACTGGCAATATGCAGGAAGCTTGTGGATCTCCAGGGAGGCAACATTTCGGTTGCCAGCGAGAGCGGGAAAGGATCTGTTTTCACTTTTGCGATTGAGTATATCCTTCCGGAGACTGCCGCAAAAGTGGCTGATCAGGGCTCTGCAGACACCATGAAGGGACTTGCCGGCAAAAGGATACTGGTAGCTGAAGACAACAAGATCAACTTTTTTGTTGCCAATAAGTTCCTTGAGAGCTGGGGGGTGATAGTGACGCATGTCGAGAACGGCAGCCTGGCAATCGAAGAGTTAAAGAAGCAGGAGTTTGACCTTATTCTTATGGACCTCCATATGCCTGTCATGGATGGCATTGAGGCAACCCGCATTATTCGCAACTCACCTGATGAGAAGGTGAGCAGTATGCCTATCGTGGCCCTCACGGCGGCAGTCATGTCGGAAGCCAACGACAAGATTGAAGATCTTGTCATCAACGATTACGTGCTCAAGCCCTTTAAGCCCAAAGACCTTTACGACAGGATACTGAGAAACATAAGGTAACAGTCGCCGGTGTCGGTATTCCACCCGGCTATCTTATGCAGTGTTTTGAGAGATATCGGGTTGCACTTTTCTCACCCAGGGCCCTGGCTTTGCGCAAATAATGGCAGGCAAGATCAATCTTGCCGCTGTTGATGAGAGCAATACCCATATTCAGGTTAGCTGTACCATTGTCAGGGTCCAGATCGAGTCCCATGGCATAATCTTCTACAGCTCTCTCCCATGAGCGTGCTGCCAGCCATGCATCCCCCCTCAGATTGAAGGCAGTGGCCTCTCCAGGGTGTTTGTCCACATTTGCGTTAAGGTACGGCAGCGCTTCGTAGATTGCACCCTCCTCTGCATAGGTTTTGCCTATGAGGCCCAGTGCCCCGGTATTATCAGGGTCAATTGAGAGGTATCGTTCCAGGTCACGCTTGGCCGCCTGCCTGTCGCCTGATTTAAGTAGCATGCGTGATCTGAGAAACAGCAGCCGGGGGTCAGGATGGCCTTCCTCCATTAGCTTTCCATAGGTCGCAGCAGCGGCATACCAGTTGCCTGACCTCTCGTAAGCCTGTGCGAGAGTATAACGCCATTCCGGTGGTGTGTCATCTCCTGCAACAAGGCCGGCGATGATGGCGGCAGCTTGCTCGTATTTTCCTCCGGCCATCATCACCCGGGCTTTGAGATAGTCTGTCACTGCCATCTCCGGATAGAGTGATGCCAGCTCCTCCCATGTCTCGGCAGCCATATCAGTATGGTCGGACCTGAGATAGTATTCTATCTCCCAGTTTTTTCTCTCATAAACCTTGTACCACTCTCTCTTCCACAGGCTCTTCCATTCAGCTGATGATGAGATGTTTGCAAAAGCGCTATCGAGCAATATCTCAGGCTCTCCCCTTCTCTGCGGCGACCTCAGGTGAGCCTCAAGGTAAGCCACTGCAGCCCTGGCATCACCTCCGGCTGCTGCACACCTGGCCAGGCCGTAGAGACCAGCTCCCTGCTGCAGGTTTTCAGCTGCCATGAAATCGTTCCGTGCCTCTCCTGTCATGCCGGCACGGAGATAGATATCTCCCCTGACCAACAGCAGGATATGGTTTGATTCTATACCCTCCATCCTGCTCAGGATGCCGGCCGCCTCATCGCCCGCTCCCCTTTCGGCGAGCGAGACAGCCCTGAGGATATCATCACGGTTCTCCTGTCCCGCAGCGGGCAACATGATAAAGGCGGTAACCAGAATATACAGAAGGCTCTTTTTCATCTCCCTTTATTTTTTTCCTTCCACCACCCCCGGTCCTGCGCCCTTCTCCGTGAGCACATGAACGAAGCCGTTGAGGTGGAACTGTTCCAGGCCTGTTATCCTGCGTTCAAAAACTTCACAATCGTAGTAATAGACTCCTGTGGGCACCACCTTACCCTTGTAGGTGCCATCCCAGTTGAGCTTCGGCTCCGTGGTGCTGAATACCAGCACACCGGCCCTGTTGAAGAGGCGGAACTCGACCTTCTCAACCAGGGCTGAGGTTTTGGCCACCAGCCAGTCGTTGAAATCGTCACCGTTGGGGGTGAATACATTCGGTATCTCATAGAAATTGCATGAGTCAACGCATATCATCATTGAGCGTTCACTCTCATTGCCGTTGTCATCAAACGCTGATATTGCATAGCAACCGGCAACATAGTCGGGCAGTGCATGAACATATTTGAAGACATCCCTGTCGTTGAAGGTAATCAGCAGGTTGAGGTTCTCCTCCGTTGTAGCCTTGTAGAAGAGGTTATAGCCTGCGATATCCTCGTAACAGACGGGGTCATCAACGCTCCAGCGCACCATGTTGTAAAGGCTGTCACACTCAGAGTAGACGGTCAGGTCCGGCGGACAGGGGGGCTCATTGTCAACCGGCACGGCACAGGTCTGCTGTGAGAAGTTGATAAGGTTCTTGGGTGTTCCGGCTCCCTGGTACTCTCCGGCAGAGACTGCATAGTAGCAGTATTCCGTTCCGTTCTCCAGGTTATCGTCGGTAAATGTAAGCTGGTTGGTTGATCCCACGGGGTCCCATCCTGTGCCGTTGAACCTGTAGAAATCGTACGAGGTGTTTATCCATGGCACATTGCGGTTAATGACGAACCTGACCTTCCTGTCTCCGGGAAGGGCCTCAAGGAAGAGTGACGATGCTATTCCCGGATCGCCGATGAGAAACCTGTTTCCGGCAGTGTTGTTGTAAAGCTCAATTTTGTAAATCCACCCATAGTCGAGGGTATTGATGAGAGTGTCAATGAAAACTGTGTCATTGAGATCGGCGGTGGGCAGCGTCTGTATCAGCTGGTAATCGCTTCCTGCGATGCCCCGGGCCCTGTAGATAAGGTATTCATAAGGTCCGGCGGCAGGTATTGTATCAAGCTGCCGCGGTTTCTGCCAGGCCAGGGTAAGTGATCCGTTAACCGGGTCCGTGGTGCGGATTGAGACATTGGTGATGAGAGGTACTCCGGTGATCAGCGCCGTTATCTGCTCGTTTGACGGTTTGCTCTCGGTTCCGTTGGGATAGACGGCAACGATTCTGTAGGCATACTCTATGCCTGTCTCGAGCCCGTCACCGTTGTCCGTGTCTGTAAAAGAAACCGCATCATAACCCGGGGCATAACCTACCTTTATAAACTCAGCAGTGGGCGGGATACCGTCATAACAGCTGTCAACCGTCAGTGTGGATGCTCCCTCATGCCTGTATATGCTGAAGCCGGCTATCTCATCGGTGCCGTAACTCTCCCAGGCGAGCCTGACGAACTTGCCCTGCGGCACCGCCTCCGTGAGTACGGGCGACGGACCCAGCACCTTGATGTTCATATTGTCAATGTCCACCAGCTGAAGATCTGCATTGTAATCTTCAGCCTTGACAATGATGTCATAGGGCTGATGTCTTACGCTGCTGTGACAGGGCACCCATTCGAGCCGCGCCCTGGTCAGTCCCGGTACGGAACTAATTGTGGTGAAGCTGGCCGGACAAGTTGTGGGGGTAAGAATCCCTGAAGTAGCCAGCAGCGCGAGTGAGTCACCGTCGATATCCGAAGCGGTGATTTCGAGTGACACTGTCTCACCGACTTCCACGCAGAGGTCCGGAAGAGGTGAGGTTTCCGGCGGGTTGTTATCGGTATCATAAACCTCTATCTGCATATCCCTGATGACAACTCCTATCTTGACGCCTCCCCTCCACTCCTGTATCTCCATGGCGACATTGTAGATACCCAGTGCGGTAGGAGCATCCCAGACAAGGTCACCCGAGATGGAGTCTACATAAAAGGCATTTGAATAAGGAGGATTTACGTAGTTCAGGATAGGCTTGCCGTCTTCCCTGGTACATACCGTAAGCTTGTATGAGAGGCTGTCTCCGTCAGGGTCAAAGGCTGCGGGGTTATGGATGAATATATGACCCAGGGCAGCCTTGTCATATGGTGGGTTGAGCAGTTCGGGCGTGCTGTTGCGTCCGATGGAGTTATTGACGATAAGAATGGTATAGATAGAAAATACCACGTTGACGGAATTGGGTATATTCTCCACTCCGTAGTTCCTGTTAGGATCCTGTACCACGATTTTGTAGACCCCCGGCCCGGGATATGTGTGCTGTGAAACGTAGACGTTCTTCTTGTAATTGTTCGGAAGAAAGGTCTCAGAGACCCTTGCCACGTTTGTGATTGAGTTATCACCCCACTCAATATCGAGGTTGGGCCTGTCAGCCTTGCTAAGCGTATAGGTGAATGTAGTTACCGTAACCTCAAAGGTAAGGTCCGATATCTGCTTGTAGGTTATCTCTCCCGCCCGGTTGTGCGTTGCTTGCGCCGGAAAGGCAAGCAGGAACATCAACAGGAATGCCGGCCCTGCTCTCTTTTTAAATTTTCTGATTCTCATCTGACTATATAATCCCTTATGGTATCTGCGGCTGTAAATCTGTACCCCTCTTCCATCTTGCCGAAGCTGAAGATCAGCATGTTGGCCTGGTCATCATAGAGCCGCGTCATAATCCGGTTAACCACTCTCACTTCCGTAACTCTCTTCCCGCCATAAGCTTCAAGTTTGAATCTGTGTTCCAGCCCGTCACTCTCAGAATGCTGCAGTTTCATGTCAAGGGCCCTGCCATCCTCAATTATCATAATTCTGTCGGAAAGATATTGAAAATATCTCTGATCTGTCTCTCCCTGTATCCTCTCCCCTGTTAAGAGGCCAAGGTTAATGTCAGCCACGAGGTCGTCACTGTAGACTTTGACCGACAGGTAATAGACCCTGCTGTTGCTGTCATATTCAATACCCGTGAGTGATACATGGACAGGATGCAGGAGAAGCGGTACTATCAGTGACAAAAGTTTCATTGGCATAAACCATCCTTATTTCATTGGTCGAGATGAACCTGCAAATAAAACAGTTTCGAATTCTCTTACAGGCTCCAGCTCTTGCAGGTTCCGTTCTGTCATCTCCTCCCTGGCAACAAAAATCAAGCCATCTGGTCTTGTTCTCCGAGCCTGACCCTCTCTTTAAGATATTCAACCGAGCCCACCTCAATGAATGAGAAACCGGAGCCACCTGAGAAGTTGCCTGCCACCACAACCACAATGTCATCATCATCAAGGTCATACTTAACGAGCAGATCTTTCAGTGAGCCAAGGATAAACTCATCAACAGACATTTTCTTCTCCGCAAAAACGGGCACCACGCCGTATGACAGTGCCAGTTCCTTCATTGTGCGGTGAGCATAGCACTGGGCAATGATAGGGTTAAAACCACGGAATGCAGCCATGTTCCTGATAGTTGTCCCCATGGCGGTATCTGACAGTATGGCTTTGGCCCTTATCCTGACGGATGTTTTGACGGCGACCTTTGCCAGGTATGCTGAGACTGCGCCGCTGAATGTCCCGGCCGGCATCTCAATATACCTGTCCTTTTCTCCCTCTATCTCGCATGCTATCCGCGCCATAGTCCTGACAGCCTCAAGCGGGTAACGGCCAGCGGCAGTCTCACCGCTGAGCATCAGGGCATCAGTCTGACTGTAAACGGCGTTGGCTACGTCGCTAACCTCAGCGCGGGTGGGCCGGGGACTTTCTATCATTGAATGAAGCATCTGTGTGGCAACAATCACCGGTTGCCTCTTGTCTATGCATTTACCGATTATCATTCGCTGAATGCCGGGTATTCTTTCAAATGGCACCTCCACTGCCAGGTCGCCCCTTGCCACCATGATGCCGTAGGTGTGTTCCATTATCTCCTCCAGATTGTCTACACCCTGCTGGTTTTCAATCTTTGCAATTATTTTGATCTTGCTTGAGCGGGCATCGAGAAGCCTCTGAACTGCCAGCACATCTTCACTGTTTCTTACAAAGGAGTGTGCAATGAACTCTATATCAAGCTTCACGGCCAGGTCAATGAAGATACGGTCGCGTTCACTGACCGAGGGGAGATTGATCCTTACCCGGGGGATGTTGACGGTTTTCCTGGAGCCCAGAATGCCGTCGTTCTCCATTATTCCTGTAAGGGTATCACCATCCCTGCATGTGATGCGGATCTCTATCTCACCGTCATCGATGAGTATATGTGCACCTTCAGGTACATGTTCTGCGATATCGCTGTAGTTGAGATTGATGATCTCCGCAGATGTCTTCTCTTCGGCATTACCGGCCACGATCACCCTCTGGCCCATGGTGAATATTAGTGGCTCGTCGCAAGTTGTGGTCCTTATCTCAGGGCCTTTCGTGTCTATCAGTACAGCAATCTTGTCAGAGACGCTTCGTACATTTGATACGATCCTTTTCACTCCCTCCGGGTCGAGATGTGCCGAATTGATCCTGACCACATCCATACCCGCCTTGTAGAGGCTGCGCAGGAAGCCGGGTTCACAGTTTTTGTCAGAGATAGTCGCTACTATCTTGGTTCTCTTCGTTATAATATCTTCTCTCATGCTGCTCACTTTCATTAGATTATTTGATTGTTATTTTATTGGTCTAATGGAACTTACATGAAGAGAAATAATCATTTCCTATTGTGCGTTACTGCTCATGTAAGCTCATTCGTATAGAAAAATCTATTTCATTGTCCGAATGGAACTTGTATTAAATATTACAGTCTAATCCTGATGTGAGCTGGTGCTCGTGCAGGTTTATTTGATTTTTGCAATGAGTGCCTCTACGGCAAGCCTGTATCCGTCGAGCCCCAGTCCCATGATGGTGCCGGTGCAGTATCGGCCTGTGAGGCTGGTATGACGAAACTCCTCCCTGGAGAGAAGGTTGGAGATATGAACCTCCACCACCGGTTTGCTGATGGCAGAGATCGCATCTGCCATTGCCACGGAAGTGTGGGTATATCCTCCCGGGTTGATGATCACTCCGTCAGACCGCTCTCCTGCTCTCTGTACCATGGTTACCAGTTCGCCCTCTATGTTGGACTGGGAATAATTGAAAGAGACACCAGGGTAGGCAGCTTCCATGGTGCTGATCCATTTTTCAAAGCTGGTGTCACCGTAGATATCCGGTTCCCTTGACCCAAGGAGGTTAAGGTTGGGTCCGTTGATTATCTCAATTTTCATCCGTAAACAATTTATTCCTATAGGTCGGATAGCCTGTCCCGTCTAAGCGGGAGAACCACACATGATTGATAATGAAATATTTCCATACGAGTTTGTGATTTGGATCAATCATGTGGGTTTCATCCTTTGACCGCAGCCTGTAGTTTACTTGCGGTACTGCAAAAATAAGTAAACGATCGGATTTATAACGGTGATAAAATATAACTTTGAGGTGCAGCGCAATATAAGATGAAAGTACCATGGCAGGAGACAGAGAGTGGGTTCGGCAGGTACCTCCGGATAGAGAGGTCGCTTTCTCCCAACAGTGTGGCCGCCTATCTCAATGATGTACGGAAGCTTAGGGAATATCTTTCGGAAGAGAACCGGTGCGACACTCCCTCTGAGCTCACCTACATTGATCTCAGTGATTTCCTGGCAACAGTGGCATCCGGTGACGATTCGGCACGTACACAGGCGAGGCTCATATCGGGAATAAGGTCATTCTGCCGCTATATGCTTATGGAAGGTATTATCGGTGAGGATCCCTCGGTGCTGCTCGAGTCGCCGCGGACGGGGATGAAGCTGCCCGAGGTGCTTTCAGTGGCAGAGATTGACATGATGATCGGCACCATCGATCTGAGCAGGCCGGAGGGGCACAGGAACAGGGCGATCATCGAGGTCATGTACAGCTGCGGTCTGAGAGTATCGGAGCTGGTGAACATGCGGTTGACTGACATTCACCGTAACGAAGGTTTCATCAGCGTCACCGGCAAGGGCAACAAGCAGAGGCTTGTGCCGGTAGGTTCAGTGGCTCTCAGGGAGATCGACAATTACTTTGAGCGCAGGGTCATGCTGCCGGTCATCACCGACACTAACATACTGTTTCTCAACAGGCGCGGCAGGAGACTGACACGGGTAATGGTCTTCACCATCATAAAAAAAGCAGCTGAGGCTGCGGGGATAGGAAAAAACATCAGTCCGCACACCCTCCGTCACTCCTTCGCCACACATCTTGTTGAGGGCGGTGCCGATCTGCGGGCCGTGCAGGAGATGCTCGGGCATGAGTCCATCACCACCACAGAGATATACACCCATATAGACAGAAGCTACCTCAGGGATACCCTCCTGATGTATCACCCCAGGTCAAAGCATAAATGACCATTGCCTCTTTTTTAATCTCCAGTTTTATTATAATTTTGCGGTTCTGAAATTTGAACCATATTAATTATAATAATCAGATAGAATATGTCAAAAGTTAAGCGCGTTTATTCCTTCGGCAACAAGAGTGCCGAGGGCAGGGCAGAAATGAAGAATCTGCTCGGCGGCAAAGGAGCCAACCTGGCTGAGATGTGTCTCCTTGGCCTCCCGGTTCCGGCCGGTTTCACAATCACAACAGATGTATGTACGGAGTATTATGAGAACAACCATCAGCTTCCGGCGGAGCTCATGCCTGAGGTATGGGCAGCGATGAAGAAGGCTGAGGAGGCCATGGGCATGAAGTACGGTGACAGTGAGAATGCACTGCTGGTTTCTTGCCGTTCCGGTGCCCGCAGTTCGATGCCCGGCATGATGGATACGGTCCTTAACATAGGTCTCTGTTCTGCAACGATACCCGGCCTCATAAAGAAGACAGGCAATCCCCGTTTCGTGTGGGATTCATACCGCCGACTGATAATGATGTATGCTGATGTGGTCATGGAAAAGGCTGAGGGCATGGAGCCGGCTGACGGCAAAGGCATCCGCAAGCAGCTTGACGAGATGCTTGACGAGTTCAAGCAGAAGAAGGGATACCAGTCAGACACCGAGATGACTGCTGACGAGCTTAAGGAGCTGGCCGAAGCCTTCAAGAAAAGGATCAGGGAGTCGCTCGGCAACGATTTCCCCGATGACGCACGCGAGCAGCTGGAAGGCAGCATCAAGGCGGTCTTCAAGAGCTGGAACGGCAAGAAGGCCGTATCATATCGCCGCATCGAGGGAATTCCTGATGAGTGGGGCACCGCCGTAAACGTACAGGCGATGGTCTTCGGCAACATGGGTGACTCTTCAGCAACAGGTGTTGCCTTCACCCGCAACCCGGCCACAGGCGATAACCTGTTTTACGGAGAGTGGCTGGTGAATGCACAGGGCGAAGACGTGGTGGCAGGTATACGCACCCCGAATCCCCTGAATGACGACACCAAGAACGAGCAGAACAAGCATCTGCACAGCATGCAGGAATCAATGCCGGGCACATACAAAGAGCTTGCTGATATCAGGGACATCCTTGAGAAGTCGTTCCACGACATGCTTGACATCGAGTTTACCATCCAGGAGGGTAAGCTCTTCATGCTTCAGTGCCGCGCCGGCAAGCGTACCGGTACCGCTGCCCTGAACATGGCCATGGATATGCTTCAGGAGGGACTCATTGACGAGCAGACGGCCATCATGCGCGTTGACCCCTCTCAGCTGGATGAACTCCTGCACCCCATCTGTGACCCTGAGGCTGAAAAGAAGGTCACTCCTCTTGTCAAGGGTCTGCCCGCGGGTCCCGGCGCGGCAGTGGGTAAGATCGTCTTCACCGCTGAGGATGCCGTTGCATGGAACAGAAAAGGCGAGAAGGTTATACTCGTCCGCGAGGAGACCAACCCCGAAGATGTTGAGGGTATGCGCGCAGCAGAAGGCATCCTCACTGCACGCGGCGGCATGACCTCACACGCTGCCCTCGTGGCTCGCGGATGGGGCAAATGCTGTATCGTGGGAGCAGGCGGCATGCACGTTGACTCAACCGGGAAGAAGGCAAAGATTGCCGGAACTGAAATTGTACTCAGGGAAGGTGATGTTATTACCCTCAATGGAACCAGGGGGAATGTATACACAGGCGCAATCACCCTCATGGATGCCACGGAGAACCCGCGGTTCCAGACCTTCATGAAGATGGTAGACAGGAACCGTACCATGGGTGTCCGCACCAACTGTGACACTCCCGATGATGCAAGGATAGCCCGTGAGTTCGGTGCCGAAGGTATCGGTCTGTTCCGCACCGAGCACATGTTCTATGGCAAAGGGGCCGAGCAGCCTCTCTTCATCCTCCGCAAGATGATCCTCAGCGAGGGCGAGAAAGAGCGCAGACAGGCCCTTGACGAGCTCTTCACGTATGTGAAGAAGGATATGAAAGGCACCCTTGAAGCCATGGACGGCCTGCCTGTCACCTTCCGTCTGCTTGACCCGCCGCTGCACGAATTCGTTCCGCAGGGCGCCGAGAAGCAGGCTGAAGTGGCAAAGGCACTGGGTATCAGCGCCGAAGCAGTGGCAAAACGGGGTGAGGCTCTTCATGAGTCGAACCCGATGATGGGGCACCGCGGTGTGCGTCTCGGCATCACCTACCCCGAGGTAAGCGAGATGCAGATAAGGGCTATGTTCGAGGCTACCGCCGAACTGATAAAGGAGGGCAAGAACCCGATACCGGAACTGATGGTGCCTGTCACCTGCGATGTATCAGAGCTGGACGTCACCAGGAAGATCTTCGACAGGGTCTACAAGGAGGTGTGCGAGAAGTTCAACCTCAGCAAGATCGATTACAAGTACGGCACGATGATAGAGATACCGCGTGCCACTCTCCTTGCCGACCGCATGGCAAAGACAGCCGAGTTCTTCTCATTCGGCACCAATGACCTCACACAGATGACCTTCGGTTTCAGCCGCGACGATATCGGCGGTTTCCTGAATGAATATCTCGACAAGAAGATGCTTGCCGCCGACCCGTTCCAGACCATTGACCAGGATGGCGTAGGCCAGCTGATAACCATGGCCTGCGAGAAGGGCAGGGCAACCCGTCCCGATCTGAAGATAGGTATCTGCGGTGAACAGGGCGGTGACCCGGCATCGGTGGAGTTCTGCTTTAAGAACGGACTCACCTATGTGAGTTGCTCACCCTTCAGGGTGCCTATAGCCAGGCTCTCTGCAGCGCAGTCAGCCATCAGGGCAGCCAGGAAGTAATCCGGATCCATATATTAAAACAAAAGGAGGCACAGTCAGTGACCTCCTTTTTTAGTCGGCAGTCCTGAATGTTAAACTGCCGGCTGAAGACTGAAGACTGTGGACTTTACCTGACCACTACCCATCTGCGTACAGTATGATGCCAGAGTGCTTCTCCCTCACCGTGCAGGCTCAGCCTGATACTGTAGATGCCAGGAGCTACTGCCGCCGCAGGGTTCCAGTTTACACTGTGCATCTCCGGTTCGCAGAAACCGTCAAAGAGATGAGCCACCAGCCTTCCGTCGGATGACCATACATTGAGGTCAGCATATGCGGGTGACCCGAGAAGGAAGGCAACAGTTCCGGCAGAGCTGACAGGGTTGGGCCAGAGTATCATCTCAGTATCATCATACCGGTTGTCATCTATGGCGCTGGGTGAGATCACCATGCCATCGTCAAAGAACATGGTACCTGACTTTGCTCCTGCGGATGTCTGCCGGACTACCAGGCTGTGATACTGCCATTCGCCGCTGCCGCCGATAGCACTGAAAGGGATGGTAACCAACTCCCATCCTGCCCAGTCAATAATGCCGGCATCCACGATCTGATTAACGGTGCCCGGAGAGTAGAACCAGAACTCCAGTGAGTTGTAACTAAGGTCACCGTAGACCCACATTCCAAACCTGAGGGTGGTGCTGCTTCCCACTACCGGCTTACGGGTGTCAAAGACCCTGCATACACCTCCGCTGCTGGCGGTGAAGACATAATCGAGCCTCGCCGATGAGGGTGAGGTCAGGTAAATATCACTGGAGGCGGTGAATGTAGTCAAGGGATTGTCAGTACCAACAGTGCTGCCGCTGGCCTCCGGATCCCAGAAGGCTGAGATGTCATTGAATGACTCAACCACGTATCCGGTCTGGAAAGCGTTGGATCGCGTGGTGAAACTGGTCTCCGATGCAGTGCCGGGGGTGACGCCCATGACATCCTTTACCGATGCATCTATGACGATTTTGTGCTGGCTGTTGAGCTGTAGCGCCGTAGCGGACTCAAAGCTGTATACACCCTTCCCCTCTGACGCCGCAAAGAACTCACGCACCTTTGGGAGAGACTCTGACTGACTGTTGAGCAATCTTATACCTTCACTTGCCGAGGCATGGTTCAGGGGAGCATCAAAATGTATGGTTATCCTCGGATAAATGGTGACACCGGTAAGGCTGGCAGAGGGCCAGATCATCTCTGCTGTGAGCTGTGAGCGTGCTTTAGTTACAAAACTGACCTGGTATTCTGACAGTAGAGGCACATCCCACAGTGAGCTGGCCTCCGTGGTGATCCTGATCAGGTAGTTGGTCTTGCTGGCAAATCCGGTTTCAGGCCTCACCGTCAACACCTTTCCCTTTTCATCCCATTGGAACAACAGGGTGGCAGCAGGTTCAACGACAAATGCCGACTCCACGGCCTGCCTGTCCATCGGGATGTTGAATGTTAAGGTGAACGACTGATTGAAAAGCAGGCTGTCAGATATTGAGGGCAGTAGCTCTGTTATCACAGGCACCCTTGCAGTATCGAAGACAGGAAGGAAGTCTGCCAGGGTGGTCATCCCGGCGGTAACCACAGCCTGGAGGGTGTCATTGTAAAAGTCTGCCATGCCGCTGCATATAAGCTCGTAATCACCCGGTGGCAGCGAGTCAAACATGAAGAATCCGTTGTTCAGGTTGTCGAGCGTCACTGATTTCTCACCCGGGTAAAGAGTAACCACAGCTCCGTTCATTGGCATATCCTCATCAGGAGTACCTGGCTTGAAATAGTATTCCGGCGATGTCAGGGAGTCCCTGACTGTTCCTGCAATGATCCCGGCAAGTTCGGGAGTGACATTTTCATATTCAGCCAGTGCCCTTAGCATGGCCCACGCCTCGTGGTGCAGGTGACTGTTGTTGCGCAGCCTCCATCCCTCAGGCACATAGTCATGGAATGACCCCTCTGAGAGGACGCCGGGCATCGCCAGTGTACGCAGCACTCCCAGTCCCACCTTGTCTCCCCATTCGGGATAGAAGGTCCAGTCGCCCTTCACCCATTGAAAAGAGTTAGTCCAGCAGTTGCTCTTCTCAAAGATCTTACCCCACAGTTTCACAGCAAACTCTTTGGCCCCCGCAAAGACAGGCTGGTCATCGTATCCGCGGAACAGCATCAGGGGCTGGTTGCGGGTACCGTCAAAGCCGTTGCTGTGGATTGAGAGGAATATGTCTGCATTGAAATCATTGGCCATCCTTGCAATCACTGAGAGCTGGAGGTCGTCGGAGGTGAAGTTGGTTATCCGCGACATCCCGACCGTTGCATTGCGTGCTTCCAGAAGGTCTCTCAGGAACAGTCCCTTTTCAAGGTTCCCCTCCGACTCCCAGAAGTCAGTGGCCATCATATGCCTGTCGTCACCGTCGTGGCCGCCGTGACCCGGGTTGATGAAGATCCTGATACCTTCGAAATCGGATTTCTGTCCGTACAGCGTTGCCGGCAAACAAAACATTATTGCCAGCAGCAACACACTATTTCCCCGTCTCATCTGACCCTGACTTTCATGATGTAAATCTCTCCGTTGTCCGTGCAGAAGGCAATTCTTCTACTGTCAACGGCGAAGGGAAACATCTCCGACCGCTCAGGGGTGGAGGTCAGGGTCACTCTCTTCTTTTCCCCCAGTGAATAGTAAACCAGGTCGGACGAGGTTATACGGTGACCGTCATCCTTGTCGTCCATCCCGATCACAATGGTGTTATTGAACCATCTGGGAGCGTTGATTCTCCCGAGATCATGTACTATTTTGCCGTCGGTGCTGCATATAAAGCTGCCCCGCCCCTGGTAATTATAAAGGATCATTGTCCCGTCCGGTGAGAGTGATGCCCAGATGTAAAACCCGTCGCCGTTGGGCATGAGCTCTTTTCTCTCATCGCCGCGGTAGAGCACCGGCATCATTTTCTCGATCACCACGAAGGTTCTTGCGGACCCCGGCTTCAGTACCGGGCCCCGCTGCTCTATCCTCATCTCACTGTCTGATTTGAGAAGCACGGCGTTGCCTGTTACTGCCGGCGGGTTAACCCCTCTTCCCCTTTCAAGCAGGAGGTCCCTGCTGCCGGTGGCGATGTCATAAGACCAGACCGACGAATATTTCCTGTTGTCAGTGAAGTCGTCACTCCGGTAGAAAACCTTGTTTCCGTCAGCCGTTACCGCTGGCTCATAGCCGGCGCCGGGTTCGTTGCTTATCACCTTTATCCTGCCCCGGCGAGTTTCCAGCAGCGAGAGGCCGTTATATCCCTCTCCTGCCACCAGCAGATTGCCTGATCCGGGAACAACGCCTGCTAAAAGGTATGATCCGCTCTTTTCGGGATTGACCCTCTTTACTCTCCTCACCCTTACACTCTGAGGGTATGCCTCTGCGGCGAGGAGCAAAACCAAAAGAAGAAAAAATGTTCTCATATCTGTTTGTATTGCCGTTTTAAAGATAATGAATTACTCTGTTCAGATGATATTTTCTTATCGCCATGCGCCGTGAGGAAAATCATGGCCTCAGAATGCTTAATATTTATAACTTTGGGAGAGATCAAAAACTCCGGATCTATGATTACTGCTGAAAACTTAAAGCAATACGGCATCACCGATGTTAAAGAGTTGGTTTACAATCCCTCCTACGACCAGTTATATAAGGATGAGCTCTCACCGGATCTGGAGGGGGCCGAGAGGGGTGTGCTTACCAGCCTGGGTGCCGTGGCTGTCGACACCGGGGTTTTTACGGGCAGGTCGCCAAAGGACAAGTACATTGTCTTCGACAGCAAGACTGAGAACACTGTCTGGTGGAAGTCGGAGAGTGCCCCTGTCTCTGACAACAAGGCCATTACCCCGGAAGCATGGGAACACTGCCGCAATATTGCCATGAAGCAGCTGTCGGGCAAGAGCCTCTATGTTGTTGACTGCTACAGCGGGGCCAATCATGATTCAAGGCTCTGCGTGAGGTTCATCCTGGAGGTTGCATGGCAGGCGCATTTTGTAAAGAATATGTTCATTCGTCCCACTGAGGAGGAGCTGAAAGATTTCAAGCCTGACTTTGTGGTGCTGATGGCTTCCAAGGCAGTCAACCCCGAGTACCGCGATTACGGTCTCAACTCTGAGAACTTTGTCTTCTTCAACCTCACCGAGAACATGATACTGGTTGGTGGCTCATGGTATGGAGGAGAGATGAAGAAGGGCATTTTTTCGATAATGAATTACTACCTGCCGCTAAGGAATATGGCAGCCATGCACTGCTCTGCCAATATAGGCAGGGACGGTGACGTGGCTATCTTCTTCGGCCTCTCGGGCACAGGCAAGACCACTCTCTCCACCGATCCTGACAGGGCGCTGATAGGCGACGATGAACACGGATGGGACGACGACGGGATATTTAACTTCGAAGGAGGCTGTTATGCCAAGACCATCAACCTGAGCAAGGAGAATGAGCCTGACATCTACCGTGCCATACGGCGCGATGCGCTCCTCGAGAACGTGGTTGTCGGTGAAGACGGGCTGATAGACTTCAGCAGTGCCGGCAAGACTGAGAACACGAGAGTCTCTTATCCCATATATCATATTGACAACATAGTGAAGCCTGTTTCAAAGGCCGGGCATGCGACCACCGTCATTTTTCTCACCGCCGATGCCTTTGGTGTTCTGCCGCCTGTTGCACGGCTGACGGAAGAGCAGACCCAGTATTATTTCCTCAGCGGCTATACGGCCAAGGTAGCCGGCACAGAGCGCGGCATCATTGAGCCCCTCCCCTCTTTTTCCGCCTGCTTCGGGTCGGCCTTCCTGCTGCTTGATCCGCTGATCTATGCCCGGGAGCTGACAAGAAAGATGAAGGCACACGGCGCCAGCGCCTGGCTGGTCAACACGGGATGGATGGGCGGACCCTACGGGACAGGTAAACGCATTGACCTCCCCTCAACAAGAAACATCATCAACGCCATACTCAACAAAAGTCTCGACACTGCTCAGTTCGTCACGCTTCCGGTCTTCAACCTTGAGATACCCCTGTCAGTGGCGGGCGTCTCACCTGAGCTGCTCGACCCGCGACGGACATGGGGCAACAGTGAGGCTTGGGACGGTGCTGCCAGGTCGCTGGCTGAAAAATTCATCAAAAACTTCAGTAAATTCACCTCCAACGAAGAAACGGCAAAACTGGTTACTTCAGGACCGAAGCCATAAATAGAGGCATATGAATGTCACCTTGGCACTGCCGGCTGTTCTGCTGGCATACATAGCAGGTTCAATCCCCAGTGCTGTCTGGGCCGGGAAACTGTTTCACGGTATCGATGTCAGGGAGCACGGCAGTGGCAATGCCGGTGCCACAAATACGGTAAGGGTCCTGGGCTGGAAGACGGGGATACCTGTCCTCATATTTGATCTTTTCAAGGGGTGGCTTGCCGCCATGCTGCCTGAATTCCTCAATGCCGCTCCCGGCGGCACTGAACAGATGATGGCCCTGCAGATAGCATGCGGTTTGGCCGCCATACTGGGTCATGTCTTCCCGCTCTTTGCAGGTTTCCGGGGAGGGAAGGGTGTTGCCACCACCTTTGGCGTGTTGCTTGCCCTCCATCCGTGGCTGACACTCATATGTGCAGGTATCTTCCTGGTTGTATTGCTGATCAGCGGTTACGTCTCCTTGGGCTCAATGACGGCAGCAGTAATGTTCCCGGTGCTGCTGATGACCGCCTTTGACACTCCTTCACTGCTGTTCAAAATATTCTCCGTGGTGGTGGCCGTCGCCATTGTGGTAACCCATAAAAAGAATATCGGGAGGCTTATCAGGGGAGAAGAGAACAGGTTCCTGAGAAAGAAAAAAAAGTGACTGTTTCTGGCCAACCATTCGGATTCCGCACAGAGTTAATTAAAAAGAACAACCGCCTCTGTCTGAGCTATGAGATAAAGCACAAAGCAAAAGCAGAAGAGCGACTGTATCTGTCTGAGCAATCAGGTTCCATCCGTAGCATTGTGATAAAGATGACCTTCAGGATCCATCTCCCGTTTAAAGAATTATGCTATTTTTAGGCCGGATAACCTAAAACACAACTTTAAAGAAGAAATATGGAAAGTATTAAAGGAACCCGCACCGAGCAAAATCTCCTCAAGGCGTTTGCCGGGGAGTCACAGGCAAAGAACCGTTATGAATTTGCAGCCAAGGTGGCAAAGGAAGAGGGCTATGAGCAGATAGCAGCCATCTTCCTGGAGACTGCGCTCCAGGAGCAACAGCACGCCAAGCGTTTCTTCAGTTACCTGGAGGGGGGCATGCTGGAGATCACCGCCGCCTACCCGGCCGGCAGGACAGGCACCACCAGTGAGAACCTGGAGGCGGCAGCCGAGGGTGAGCATGAGGAGTGGGCTGAACTCTATCCCGAGTTTGCCAGGGTGGCAGCAGAGGAGGGCTTCAAGGAGATAGCCACCTGCTTCAAGGCCATCTCGGCAGCCGAGAAGGTTCACGAGGAGCGTTACAGGAAACTGCTGGCCAGCGTGATGGGCAACAGGGTCTTTGAACGTGAGGAGAAGATCTTCTGGTATTGCCGCAAGTGCGGATACGTGCACTTTGGCACTAAGCCGCTGAAGAACTGCCCGGCATGCCTCCATCCCTTTAATTACAGCGAGGAATTTGCACAGAACTATTGATTGTTGACTTCGCGCAATGACCGACGGTAATGGGATGCTCGACCTGCTTAAGAGCAGGCAGAGTGAGAGGAAATATCTTGACACGCCAGTTAAGAGGGATAAGATCGTGAGGATCACCGAGGCCGGGCGGCTGTCACCCTCTGCATGCAACGGTCAGCCGTGGCATTTGGTTGTTGTGGATGAGCCCGCCGTGAGGGATGAGGTGGCATCCGCGACGGAATCCGAGCTCCTGCGTATGAACACTTTTGTACGGCAGGCGCCCGTGCTGATTGTTGTAGTTCGTGAGAAATCAAACATCACTTCCAGGGCCGGCGACCTGATAAAGCAGAAGGATTATTCAGTGATTGACACAGGTATTGTAGCGGCCTCGATGATTTACCAGGCCACTGCGGAGGGATTGGGTACGTGCATCATCGGATGGTTTGACCAGAAGAAGATCAAAAAGGTGCTGGGGATCCCGGCATCGAAGAAAGTCGAGCTGGTCATCTCTGTCGGTTATACAGATAACCAGATGAGGGCCAAATCGCGAAAACCACCCGGTGATGTGATCACATATAATAGTTTTTGACAAGTGGCGCCGGGTCTCATATCCGGAGTTATCTGCATCACAGGCAGGTGGCGCCGGGTCTGAGACCCGGCGTTACCTTCATCCAGGCAGGTTTCGTCTTCAGGGGCAAATCACCCCAGTTTTGCCAGCGCCTCTTTTATGCGGCGTACAGCCTCCGTAATGCGGTCATCTGAGGTGGCGTAGGATATCCTGATGCAGTTGTCGGCCCCGAAGGCGCTGCCGCTGACCATTGCCACCCTGCCCTCCTCGAGGAGGAAGAAAGTGAGGTCATCGGCGTTCCTCATCACCTTGCCGTTAAAGCTCTTACCAATAAAGTTGCTTATGTCGGGCATGACATAGAAGGCACCCTGGGGGGGTCTGACTTTCAGTCCGGGTATCTCTCCGAGCAGGCTGCAAATCAGGTCCCTCCGGCGGAGAAAGGCCTCGCGCATCTTCTCTTTTGAGTTGCTCTTCGAAGTCACCGCTGCCAGTGCGGCTCTCTGGGCTATGGAGCAGACCCCGGAGGTGAAATGACCCTGCAGCTTGTTGCATGCTTTGGCAAGCCATAGCGGGGCCCCCATGTAACCTATTCTCCATCCGGTCATGGCATACCCTTTTGAGACACCGTTGACGGTCGCAACCCTGTCGGTGATTGAAGGGAAGGAGGCGAGACTTATATGCGATCCCGAGAAGGTTATGTGTTCGTAGATCTCATCCGAGATGACAAGTATTTCGGGGTATTTATCCAGTACTCTGACCAGTGCTGCCATCTCATCTTTCGTGTAGACCATGCCTGTGGGGTTTGATGGCGAATTAAATATCAGGACCCGGGTACGTGGAGTGATAGCCGCCTCGAGCTGTGCGGGAGTAACCTTGAAGTCGCTCTCTATGGATGTATGTATTATCACCGGCTTGCCTTCCGCGAATATGATCTGGTCAAGATAACTGACCCAGTAAGGGGCGAGAAGAATCACCTCTTCTCCAGGATCGACAACCGAAATGAGGATATTAATAAGAGTGTGCTTCCCTCCTGCTGACACCACTATCTGATCAGGAGTGTACTCTAGTCCGTTCTCCTCCCTGAATTTGCGGGCGATGGCTTCGCGCAGGTCGCCGTATCCGGGTACCGGGGGATAGAAGGAGAAGTTGTCATCAATGGCCTTCTTTGCAGCCTCCTTGATGTCATCAGGGGTGTTGAAGTCAGGCTCGCCGAGGCTGAGGCTGATAACGTCAATACCCTGTTCCTTCAGCTCGCGGCTCTTCTGTGCCATTGCCAGCGTCTGTGATACCGAGAGTGCCTTAACCCTCCTGCTGATATGCTCCATAATGTCAGGTTTTTGTTGGTGTCGTTTGGGAAAAGGCCAAATGTAATTGTTAAAAGTGAAAAAGAAAAGGGATTATAACAGGATACAACACCGTTTCAAGGCTGAAAAATTGATTAATTTGCACCCCATAAGATCATAAACTACCGTAACAATGGAAACCTTCATGGAGTTACTCAAGATATTCCTTCCTGCGCTGCTGGTGATGCTCACGGCATGGCTTGTCATACGAAGCATGCTGCGCGACGATCAGGAGAAGCGGAGACAGGATCTGCTGCTGCAGACAGTAAAGACGATCACGCCGGTACGACTGCAGGCCTATGAGAGGGTGGTGTTGTTCCTGGAGCGCATCACTCCTGAGTCGCTCATCATGCGCACTGCCCGACCGGATATGACTGCACAGCAACTGCAGTCAGCCCTCGTCACCGGGGTCAGGAGTGAATATGAGCACAACCTTTCACAGCAGATCTATATAACTAATGAGGCCTGGGAGATGGTAAAGAATGCGCGCGGAACGGTTGTCAGGCTGGTAAACAGCGTGGCCTCGCAACTCCCTCCAACAGCCACCGGAGAGGAGCTCTCGAGGCTGCTCCTGGAGGAGGTGATGGAGATGGATGCAGAGCCGACAAAAACCGCTATAGCCTATATCAAGGCAGAGATAGCCCGGATTATGGGCTAGCATGACTGGCCGGCCCGCCACCGGGAGAACAGTGACAGTCGCGCAGGCCGGCCTCCGGCCGTGAACCCCTACAGAAATTCTTGCCCGGCAATTACAGGGCAGAAAAAAGACGCCCTCACCGGGCGTCTTATGGACTGATAGTGATATATATGGTATGCTTCTAGAGGAGGCTGATGCTTCGCTTTACAAAAGCGCTCAGTGCCTCTCCCTTGAGCATGTTGTTGGCCAGCATGGCCAGGTCAATCAGCTGCTTTACAGTCTTATGCTCCTCACCGAAGCCAGACAGAATGCTCTTCCTCTTCTCCTCAAGCTGATTCAGCTCACCCCTCAGCCTCTCCAGGTCATCCTTCTCAACCGTGGGCACCTCCTCCGGCCTCTTCTTGCTGTGCTCCTGCTCCATAAATTCAATCTCAACCTTTGTCTTTTCTATGCCTGCACTGTTCTTCTTCAGCTCGTCAGCGTGCTCCTCCTCCAGGTCTTCGGCCAGCGCCACAACACGTGGGTGGTTGGTATTCAGCACCAGGTCAAAGCTGTCGGGCATCTCGCCGTAGAAAGAATAGCCGCCACCAAACTGGGCCATATCCTTCATCCTGCGCATGAACTCACTCTGGGTGATAACCAGCGGAAGGTCATTCTCGTCAAGACTCTCAGCCCTGACCTGGAAATGGGCCTTGTCACTGTCGGCAATCTGACTGCGGAATAGCTTCGCCAGATCATCCGACTGTGGCTGGGTAAGCTTTGAAGTGTGGCTCTCATCCTTCCTGATGAGCTTCTCTATCACGTCACTGTCAACCCTCACGAACTTCGATGAAGGATCCTTAGCTTCCAGGGTGTTGATGAGGTGCGTGTCAAGCTGTCCGTCAAGCACCAGCACATCGTATCCCTTTTCGGCAGCCTTGGCCACATAGGTGTGCTGAGCCACGGGGTCAGTGGTATAGAGATGTATCAGCGACTTGTCCTTGTCAGTCTGGTTCTCGCTAATGATCTTATCATACTCCTCGAGCGTAAAGTATTTGCCGTCACTGTTTTTGTAGAGAGCAAATTTGGAGACCTTCTCGAAGAACTTCTCTTCGGTGATCATTCCATATTCAATAAAGAGCTTAAGGTCATCCCATTTCTTTTCGAAGTTCTCACGGTCCTTCTTGAAGATATCAGCAAGCCTGTCTGCCACCTTCTTGGTTATGTGGCCAGAGATCTTCTTGACACTGGAGTCACTCTGCAGATAACTCCTGGAAACGTTGAGAGGGATATCAGGCGAGTCTATTACTCCATGCAGCAGGGTCAGGAACTCAGGCACGATGCCTTCAACGGAGTCAGTTACATAGACCTGGTTGCAGTAGAGCTGTATCTTGTTCTTCTGAATTTCAAAGTTGTTGCGGATTTTCGGGAAGTAAAGTATCCCCGTAAGCTTGAAGGGATAGTCGACGTTAAGATGGATGTTGAAGAGAGGTTCCTCTCCCATCGGGTACAGTTCGCGATAGAAATTGTTGTAGTCTTCGTCCTTCAGCTCTGCGGGCTTGCGTGTCCATGCCGGCTGCGTGTTGTTGATAATCTTCGGCTTGCCGGTGTCGACCATCTTGCCGTCCTTCCACTCCTTCTCATTGCCGAACTGGACTGGCACGGGAAGAAACCTGCAGTACTTTTTCAGGAGGCCCTCCAGCCTGTTCTCATCCAGAAATTCCTTGGAATCCTTGTCGATGTGCAGTATCACATCGGTACCCTGCCTCTCTCTCACCGTCTCTTCCAGTGTATATTCGGGACTTCCGTCGCATGTCCATTTCACTACAGGTTCATCTTCACGGGATGACTTAGAGATCACCTCAACCCTGTCGGAGACCATGAATGACGAATAGAATCCCAGCCCGAACTGGCCGATCAGGCCGCTGGCCTGGTCCTTGTATTTGTCGAGGAACTCGTTGGCACTTGAGAAGGCTATCTGGTTGAGATATTTGTCTATCTCCTCCCCGCTCATTCCTACGCCGTTGTCTGACACGGTAATGGTTTTCTTCTTGCTGTCGAAGCTCACCTGCACCTGCAGTTCGCCCAGTTCACCCTTGAATTCACCGGCGGAGGCCAGCGTCTTAAGCTTCTGTGTGGCATCCACAGCGTTGGAGACGAGCTCCCTCAGGAAGATTTCATGATCTGAATAGAGAAATTTCTTAATGACCGGAAAGATGTTCTCGGTAGTGACTCCAATTTTACCCTTTTCCATATTATATTGTTTTCTTGATTAGTCTGCCACTGATAAACAAAGTGCGTGCCGAGGCAGAAACTATGACAAGGTGGCAGTTTTCAGTCCACAGTCTTCAGTCTTCAGTCGGCAGCTCTCAGTCCTCAGTAGCCGGTTATGCACTGACTGCCGGCTGCTGACTGCTTTCAGCCACCGTAGCTGTGGCGAAGGTGGCCGACTGCCGGCTGGAGACTGCCTTATAGCACATCTTCTGTCAGATTCTTCAGACGGTGACAGGCAAGGCGGATCTCGTCGTCAGTGATAGTAAGCGGCGGGGCAATGCGGAAAGCAGTATCGCAGAAGAGAAAATAGTCGAGCAGCAGTCCGTGCCCGGGGGCTTGTGCCACCAAGGCCGGGATGATCTCCGGGTGTTCGGGAACGACGGCAAGGAGGAGTCCTTCTCCCCTTATCTCTTTGAACGGCATTCCGGCCAGCTCACTTCTCAGGAGCTGTTCCTTCATCATGGCCTTATCTGCCAGCCCCTCTGCCACAATCACCTCCAGTGATGCCAGTCCTGCAGCGCAGCAGACCGGGTGTCCACCGAAGGTTGTTATATGTCCGAGGGAGGGGTCATGTGTCAGTGAAGACATTATCTCTGCCGAGGAGATAAATGCTCCCAGGGGCATCCCTCCCCCCAGTGCTTTGGCCAGCACCAGGATGTCAGGTGTTATATCATACCTGAGGAGTGAGAAGAGGCTGCCAGTACGTCCGAAACCTGTCTGCACCTCGTCGAATATGAGCATGGCACCATGTCTGTGGCAGGCATTGCGGAGTCCCTCAAGAAAGGTGTCGCGCGGCTGTATCACCCCGGCTTCGGCCTGCACCGGCTCAACGAGCACGGCGGCAGTATTGCCCGTTATCATCTCCTCCGCTGCGGGGCTGTTGAACTCAGCCATGGTTGTGGAGGGCATCAGTGGCCTGAAGGCATTGCGGTACAGTTCCGATCCCTGCACGCTCAGGGCTCCGGTGGTGGAGCCGTGATATGCATTGCCGAAGTAGATTATCTCATTCCTGCCTGTATATCTGCGTGCGAGTTTTAATGCACCTTCGATGGCTTCGCTGCCTGAGTTGACAAAGAACACCGATCCCAGGGAGGAGGGCAGTAGCGAGCCAAGGCGTGCGGCATAGCGTACCTGCGGACTCTGTACCACCTCGCCGTAGACCATGAGATGCATATACCTGTCTGCCTGCTCCTTCACGGCGGCTACCACTGCGGGGTGCCGGTGGCCGGTGTTGCTTACCGAGACGCCGGAGATAAGGTCAAGGTAATCTTTCCCGTCGCTGCCGTAGAGAAATGAACCTTCCGCCCTCTCAATTTCAAGCATCAGGGGTGAGGGAGAGGTCTGACCGATATGTTCAAGGAAGAGTTGCCTCAGCGAGGGCATTCAACGCGTCATTATGTTGATGTAGTTCATGATCCCGTCACGGTATGACTTTCCGACGGGCAGGATTTTTGGGGTATTGCCCACGGCGATAGTCAGGCTGTTTTCGCTGATCGACCTGATCACACTCTTATTGACAAGGTATGAACGGTGAATCCTCACAAACAGCTCAGAGGGGAGTTGCTGCTCTATGGCTCTCATGGTAAAATGAATGGTGTATTTCTCGTTGCGGGTGATGACGCTCACGTAGTTCTCGAGGGCCTCCACATAGAGTATCTCCTTGAGTTTCAACCGAACCAGTGATGAGGCCTTCTTGATGAATATCTCCTCTTCGCCCACCGTTGACGGCGCCTTACGAGGGGCGTAGTACTTCATGATCTTCTCCACTGCCCTGCAGAAGCGAGGGTAACTGATAGGCTTGAGGAGATAGTCAATGCCGTTGTAGTTGAAGGCCTTGTAGGCATGCTCCTCGCTTCCCGATACGAAGATAATGTGAGGCGGCTTTTCCAGGCTTAAGAGGAAGTCAAAGCCATCCATCTCCGGCATCTGGATATCGAGAAAAATCAGTTCGATATCCCGCTGCGACATTAGAAGATTACGGGCCGACAGTGAGTCGCTGAAGCTCCCCACCAGGGTCAGGGATGCTGACTTGCCTACAAACTCCTCCAGAGTTCTGAGCCATACGGGGTCGTCATCAACAATTATACAATTCATTACAAACGCTTAGGTTGAAATTTGTTCGCGGGCAACAGAAATATGACAAAAACTCTTTCCTCCATTCTACAGGTTGAAGAAATGACGATTAAGTATTTGATTTACAGCTTCTATTCTATCCAAATCAAATAGAACCCGTTTCATACAATCCAAACGTAAATATAATAATTAATTTCAAGGAAAGAACAATCCCGTTTTGTAAATTTGGATGTGCGGCAGGGACCCGGCTGCTATTCTTCACCTGGCATCAACAGACCGGGTAAAAGCGGAATCAGGAAAATAGTGTGCTCTCAGGAAGTCAAGCAGCACCTTTGACAGATCCTCAATCAGTTTGTCACGTCGTGACAGTTCAACTCTGAGATCCAGGTCAAGCTCAACCTGTATGCCGTCTATTGTGCCTCCGGATGACGACCCATGACGAGTGGTATTGTATCCGCCGCTGAAATATGGCTCACCGGGTGCCGGAGAAGGTATCTCTGAACCGGGCACTGCAGTGTACCCGAGATCACAGAGCATGCTGCCTAGGCTGAGAGGCCCCCGTAAAAGCTGAGAAAAGGAGAGTGCCCCGGAATTTGTACTGATCAGGTTCCTGATACTGCTGAATTCAATGAAAGTGCCCATATCTATCATCTCATCGTCAAATTGAAGCTCCTCGGCTGAAAGCAGATATCCCAGTTCTGTCCTCCTGATCTTGTGCCTGTGACCGTGGAGATCGATGAACAGTCCCTTTTCAAATTCCCCGGTTACCAGAGCACTGGCACTGTCAATATAACCCTGGAACAGGAGCCATGCCTCCCCGGCATTCCGGTTTCCGTCTGCAGCTTCTTCTATATTCCGGTTAGGGTCAAGCCTGGTCCGGTGAAGGTTATTGATTATGACATAGGGATAATAACCTGTCATTCTATGGATGGCATCACGGATACCCATCCCTATCTCAATGGTGAAAATATCCTGGTTCTTGGCGCAGTTGACACACGGCCGCTCAGGAATCTCATCAGGCATCAGGTAACCCCCGTGGGGTATTGAAATTATAAGTGGCATGTTGCCGGGCAGGAAGGTTATGTAGCTTCCGGTACCTTCGTCCGGCATTCCGGCTTCCGGAAGCTCCCGGGCAGTGACAGATGACGTAATAAGAAATATAAGAAGTGTAAGGAGCATAAATTTTTTATGTTTCATGTCATCAGTTATTTATACATGTCATCAGTTATTTAGAATCGTTGTTTGCTGAGATCAGGAGAATTAATGGCAATACAGTGCAAAATGACGGTGATCAGTTAAAATGCAATCCTCTCCAACCTGTTCACGGCAATGGGCTGATCAAAAAACAGGCCAACATATTACGGGCAGGCTGACAATAACGAAATGATACCGCTCGGAATCTGCCCGTAGCCAATATCCTCTTAAATCTCAGTAATAACACCGGAGTCAAATGCGACCCGGACAAGAATATGATACTCTCTGTACTGTCAGGTCAGATGCAGAAATCTGTGCTGAATCATCTCATCGAGATGGGCTGTTTCAGCTCAAAGCAAAGATGTTGAAGAGTGATCATGGTTCATATAATATTATATACCAGCCTTTTAATATGATGGCATGGCTTTTGGAACAGGCCTTCGGAATAAATTCTGTTTATGAGTATTGAGTTGATCATCTTCATATGCATGCTCGCAACATTTGCCCTGAGCATTTTTCTTTTCAAGATGCCGGCAGGTGTATCTCTTATGCTGGCAGCTGTTGTGGGGGCTCTCATTGGGGGACAGGGTTTTCCGGTAAGGCATCTGGTAGAGGGCGGCTTCGGTTTTCTGGAGGCTATACTGATTATTTCAACAGCAATGATTTTCATGCGTGTGATGCAGGAGACCGGGGCTCTTGCCGGGGTAAGCAGGGGCATCCTCAGGCTCTTTCACCGCCAGCCGACCCTTCTGATAATCTTCATCACCCTTTTTGTCATGTTCCCGGGTATGCTTACCGGTTTGTCGTCAACATGCATACTGACTACCGGTGCCCTGGTCGCGCCTATACTCATTAACATCGGGATGCAGAGGCTGGCTGTCGGTGCCCTGATAGCAATGGCTGCTGTTTTCGGTGAGGTAGCACCCCCCATCAGCATTCCGGTGATGATAATCGGCGGAGGTGTTGATATGCCCTATATCGGATTTGGCGTGCCCCTTCTGCTCGTCTCTTTGCCTCCTGCCCTGATCACTGCGCTCTATTTCAGGTTCAGGTATCTTCCCGACTACAATGTTGGCAAAGTGAAGGTATACCTTGATTCTACCGGTGATGAGAAATACGGATTCAAACTGTATATACCGATCATCTTCGTCATTGTGTATATGATCGGTGAGATACGGTTTCATGAATTTGTACCCCATCTTGGTGTGCCGCTGATTTTCATAATAGGAACAATTCTCGGGTTGTTGACAAAGAAGGGTGTGAAGTTGATTGATGTATCGCGAAAAGCACTGAGAAGTGCAATGCCAGTCATGGCGATCCTTGTCGGCGTTGGGATGTTCCTGCAGATCCTGGCCCTGACCGGTGTCCGCGGTTACCTGGCTGTCACAGCACTTGGTCTGCCGGAGGCAATCAGATACCTTGCAGCCGGCCTTATGCCTTTCATGGGTTCAGCATACGGTTCGGCATCCATCATAGGTGTGCCGCTGGTCTATGTCTTTATCGGCAAGAGCACCCTTGTGGTAACGGCAGTACTGGTGCTCATGGCTGCACTGGGAGACCTGATGCCTCCTCCTGCCCTGCTTTGTGCTTACTCATCACAAATTATCGATGAGCCAAATCATTTCAGGATACTTAAGAAATGCATTATCCCCATGGCTATCTCGATGGCTATCGGGCTGTTGATACTTGTTTTTGCACAGGAGATAGCAAACCTGATACTATAAATTACAGCTATGCTATATATTATTTATAAACTGATACTTGCCTATGTCACCTTCGTGGTGATCATTGAGTTCCTGAAGGAGAAAAAATGGAGGAATCAACTGGCAATGGCAATGGTACTGCTTGTTTTCATTCTTCGTCTGCTACAAATTAAATAATGGTCATGATCAGAAATCATCTGTCCACTATTATAATCACAATCGTGACAGCCGCAATGGGTGTAATTGCAGCTATCAGCTTCGGCAAGATGCATCACCCCGAAGAGCTGTTTCCCAGTGACGGCCTTACCGGAAAAGTAATGCTGAGTGACTATTTTGAAGGCATAAGGGGCACCAACGGAGATACGGAGGTCTACCTGTTTGACAGCGGCCTTGAAGGCGGCACAGCCCTGGTCTGCGGCGGGGCCCACCCCAATGAGGCCGCCTCTTTTCTCTCCACCGTGGTTATGCTTGAGAACCTCAGGGTTGCCTGTGGCCGGGTGATAATCATCCCCCGGCTGAACAACAGCGCATTTACCTGTTCGGATCCCATGGAGGGCTTCCCGGCATCATACGATATCCCGACAAAAAACGGCACACGAAGGTTCAGGCTCGGATCGCGGGTAACCAATCCCCTTGATCAGTGGCCTGACCCCCTGGTGTTCTCACAGTATCCCTCAAACCAGCAGCTGTCGGGATTTGAAACAAGGAATATAAACCGTGCTTACCCGGGCCGGCCTGACGGTAACCTAACCGAAAGGATAGCATATTCAATTGTACAGCTTATTGAAAAAGAGAAGGTAAACATTGCCTTTGATATCCATGAGTCATCACCTGAAGTACCTATTGTCAATGTAATTGTCTACCATGAAAACTATGAAGACATAGCCATGAGTGCCATTCTTGGGCTTGAAATGGCCGGTCTCCAGTTTTCACCTGAGACATCGCCGAAGAATTTTCACGGACTGAGTCACAGGGAATGGGGCGATTACACAAACGCAATACCGTTTCTGATGGAGACCAGCAATCCTTCAATGGGAAGACTCAGGGGCAGGACAGATGTCGATCTCGTCCTGAATGGTTACTGCGACAACTACAAACAGGCAAAGGAGACTGGTGCCCTGAGAATTGCCTACCGGGAAGATACCGGCGAACCGATGACACACCGTGTCGGAAGGCATATTGCGGGAGTCGTTGAATTAATTAACTCTTATAACTTATATTATCCTGATATGCAAATCGTAATTGAGAATCTGCCCGATTACGAAATGATAATGGAAAAAGGGGTGGGTGAATTCTTAAACAACTAAAACAACTAAAACAGAGAAAAATGAAAAACAGGATCTTAACTTTTGTAACAATACTGATTTTATTCTTTGCCGGTTCAACATTGCTGGCCCAGAAATTTGAACAGCCGGTGCTTATCTCTTCTGCCGGCCAGAGTGCAGATGTGAAGCTGGTCAAGATGCTTGCCCAGAGGCAGAGTCTGAATGCCACCACTGTTCTGATGGCAAAGCCCGAAGACCTTACAGGTTTTAGAACATTGGTGATTGTGCCCGGCTTCAGTTCCAAGGGACTTGGAGCCGCCGGCATCAGTCAGCAGGATGAAATTGACAGAATCCAGTCCCTGATTAAGGCGGCCAATGACCTTAAGATACCGATAGTGTTGATGCACATAGGAGGTAACGCCCGCCGGCAGGGTCAGTCCGATGCCTTTAACCAGCTTGTGGCCGACAACTCAAAGCAGATGCTGGTTGTGAAACAGGGTGATGAGGATGGCTTTTTCTCCGCCATCTCAAGGGCGAAGAATATCCCGCTGACCCTTGTCGAGAAAATTGCAGAAACTGCTGAACCGCTTGGAAACTTGTTCAAGTAATCGCAAGAAACTCATACTGAACAAATCCTGATAGAACCTCTGCGATGATAAAGAGAACTCTTCAACTGATATTACTGCTTGTACTGATATTGAATCCGGGCATCCGGGGACAGTCGGTGTACCCCTCCAAAGGGATGAACGGGATGGCTGCCACGGCCCATCCGCTGGCATCTGCTGCAGCCATTGACATGCTGAAAAGCGGCGGTAACGCCGTCGATGCTGCGGTAGCAGCCGCATTTACAATCGGAGTGGTGGAACCTGACGGATCAGGCCTGGGAGGTGGTGGAGGCATGGTTATATACCTGAAAAATGAGCAGAAGTCATGGTTCATCAACTATTACGGAAGGAGTTCCGAAAGAGCCACTGAATTAGACTTCAGTTCAAGCAGAGACAACAGCACTGCAAAAGCAATCGGAGTACCCGGTACTGTGGCGGGACTGCTCATGGCACATGAGAAATTCGGTAGCCTGCCACTGAAAAAGGTAATGGAACCGGCAATAAGTCATGCTGAGTATGGCTTTCCCATTGACCAGACCCTGGCAAAACTTATCCTCGACAATATTGACAAGATCATGAGTGACCCGGCCACCGCTTCCGTTTTTCTTGATGACGGGTTTCCACGGATGGAGGGCGAAATACTCGTTCAGAGGAATCTAGGGAAGGTGCTGCGTCTCATCGCCGAGCAGGGCAGGGACGGATTCTACGAGGGAGAGCTCGCCAGCTCTTTTGTGGAGGGTATCAGGGCCCGCGGCGGAGTGCTGTCAGAAAAGGACTTTTCATCATATCAGCCAAAACTTACCGTACCCCTGCAGGGCACCTACAGGGGCTATGATATCCTTTCATCAAATGTTCCGCAGTCAGGCATCAGCCTGATACAGGGACTGAATATGCTTGAAAACTTCGACCTCGCCGCCAGCGGTCATTTCAGCGAATCTGCCAAAACCTTGCATGTAATGGCTGAGGTCGGGAAGCTGACCTATGCTGACAGGTACCAGTACCTGGCTGACCCCGATTTTGTGTCTGTACCTGTTGCAGGTCTCACCTCCAAAGAGTACGCACTGGAGAGATTTAACAGCATCAACCAGTCAAAACTTGATCCGCCACGCTACAGGGATGCTAAATACGGTGACCCCGGGATGTTCGACAAAAGCTACAGGAAGGAGCCTGTACTGGATGAGGAACCTGCCGGAGGACATACAACTCACCTGTCAGTAATAGATAAAGAGGGTAACACCGTTGCACTTACCCAGACCCTGGGATTGTTTTTCGGATCGGGACAGACGGTATCGGGTGTCCTGTTTAACAGCGCCATGACAAACTACTCATACAATTCCGGGAATGTCAACTATCTGCAGAACAGCAAACAATGCAGAACCTCCATCACACCAACAATACTCCTTAAAAACGGAAATCCTTTCCTGGTAGTCGGCAGTCCCGGTGCCAGCCGCATAATAACAACCCTGATTGAGCTGGTTGTCAATGTCATCGACTTTGGAATGGATGTGAATGAAGCCAACCTGGCTCCAAGATTCTACAGCCAGAAGTTTGAGGACTACCTCCATGTTGAAGCAGGTATAAAACCGGAAGTACGTGCCGAACTGGAGTGGATGGGCCATACTGTAAAGGTATATGAGGGAATCGACCTCTTTTTTGGAGGAGCACAGATGATATATGTGAATCCCACTACAGGAGAGTATTCAGGATCCGCTGATAAAAGAAGAGGTGGAATGGCTATTGGGTATTGATCATAAAGGATGAGTGCAATGAGTCCAGGATCCTGACAAGTAATTGAAATGCTGATAATATCGGTAATACTGATCTTAATATTAAGTCTCCTGATCATTGAAAAACGGATGCTTCAGAAGAGCATCGCCTCAATGAGCCTGAGAATCCATGTGAATGGAACAAGGGGCAAGTCTTCGGTAACTGAGTATGTTGCAGCCGGAATAGCCTCTGCGGGCCATGATGTGATGGCAAAGATCACCGGTATCATCCCATCTACGATTCACAACGGGGTCACAGAGACTGTTGACCGTGCAGGCCCGGCAAGGGTTCAGGAGCAGGTGAACATCCTGAGATCAGCCTTCAGGAAGAGGGTAAGAACGATGGTGATGGAGTGCATGTCAATTGCTCCTGAACTTCAGAAACTGGAAGGTTCAATATTTAAACCGCATTTTTACGTCATTACAAACATCAGGGATGACCACCGCGAGGAGATGGGCAAGGACCTGGAATCGCAGGCAGAAGCAATATGCAGTGCCATTCCGGCAAACTGCAGGGTCATCACCGGTGAGAGAACATTCATAAATAAGATTAAAGAAAAAGCATCCGCGGGTAACAGCACTGTCGTCACTGCCGGGGAGCTGGAGGAGCGCCTCAGGGAACGACTGCCGTACGGTATTTTTCCTGAGAACGTCGCACTGGCCCTGACTGTATGCAGGGAGGCGGGGATAGACCCGGAAAAGGCTGAAACAGGAATAATGAACTGGATCGCCAGCACTAAATCTCCCCTGAAGACAATTAATGACGGGGGAAAGAAGATCAGGTTCCTTAATGCATTTGCGGTCAATGATATAGACTCCACGGAGTCATTTATCGGACACTGGATGGAGGATTCAGGACATTCGGGCAGAATATCGGTCATCCTTAACACCCGTGCCGACCGCCCTGTGAGAACTGACCTGTTCTCAGAATGGATTGCGAAGAATCCCGGCTCCTTTGACAGGATAATAGTGACCGGCAGCCACAGGAAAAGGGCACAGCACAAACTGTCAGCAGCAGGATTTGAAAAAGGGAAAGTGATCTGCTGGAACAGAAGAGAGATGCACAATCCGGTAAAATCACTTGTCAGCACTGTTGCCGACGGGTCATTCGTAACCGGTATAGGCAATATTGGCGGAGAAGGATTTCATATCATAAATGAGCTACGATGATACTCCAGCTATTTATTATAGGATTGGTTGTCGGTTTCATCTTCTATGAGATCACGGGTATCTCGCCAGGTGGTGTGATTGCTCCCGCATACTTTGCACTTTTCATCTACGAGCCCGACAGGATAATCATGACTGTCATCATAGCCCTGATAGTATATCTCATCATCCGGGGCCTGTCACAGTTCCTGCTCCTCTACGGCAGGAGGAAATTCCTGCTTGCCGTACTGCTCAGTTTCTTCCTGAAACTTCTTATTGACACCCTGATTCAGCCTGCAGATATTTTCAAGCTGGATCTGCAGTCGATAGGATATATCATTCCCGGTCTTATCGCAAACGAGATGGGGAGGCAGAAGATAACATCGACCCTTCTCAGCCTGGGTATCGTCACACTGATAATCTTCCAGGTGTCACTGTTTCTGCCATGAACCGACTGAACCTAAATATCAGGTTACTCATAGCCTTCGTGGTGCTCCTGGCCGGAACTGCAGCATCGGTCACTTTCTTCCGCAGGCAGCAGCCACTGCCTTACCGGGATACTATGGAGGAGGCTGTAGCCCTGACGGAAAAGATGTTTGGAGTAATTGAACGTTTAAAGCAGGACAGGAACATTGTGTCTGATGCTCACTCGAATGTGCCCAATAATTTCATGATAGGCGACGAATGGTCGGATATCACCACTACGCTGGGTTCCCTGGAAGCAAAGGAGACATCCACTAACCCTGACTTCGCGGCACTGATAGTCAGATTACTGCACGAGGCAGGTATAACAGGAGGAGAGAAGGTGGGGGTCATAATCTCCGGATCCTTCCCCTCACTTGCCATATCAGCGCTGACAGCACTTCAGACCATGGGCATTGAACCTGTTGTGATGAGCTCCATGGGAGCCTCAACATACGGTGCCAACCAATCGGGTGCAACCTGGATCGACATGGAGACGGCGCTGAGAAGAGGGGGCATGAAGTTTAAATCGATACTCGTATCTGCCGGTGCAACGGGAGATAACGGCACGGGGCTTTCGCCGGAAGGCATGGCAATCATTGGTAATGCAGCCAACAGAAACAGGGTTGACCTATATATTCCTGAGAATCTGCAAGAGTCAATTATGAGACGCGAGGCTATCTTCAGAGCGGCAAATATCTCTCTGCTTATAAATATTGGGGGCAATGAAGCCGCCCTGGGTGACTGTGCCCATGCATTGGGTATCCCCAACGGCCTCAACTATGAGATGAACCACTGTGATGATCCTGACCGGGGATTGATCTCACGTTTGAATGAAGCGGGGATCCCGTTCATTAACATGCTTGACATCAAAGATCTGGCCAGCCGGTACGGCATTGCGATCTCCCCCGGAACAAAATACTCTGAATCAACAAACCTGTATAGCACCACAAACACAAACAGGGTGATGCTGGCTTTCATCCTGGCAATATCCCTGGTGCCGTTATTCTTTTTACGAAAGAGGAAATGATGTTCAAACTCTGTATAAACCTGTATATAAGCTTAACCAATGAAGTATAAATCAATGCAAATCCGAAAGAAGAGAATTTCATTTTTACCTTAAAATAATATATGCCAGTATGAAAAAAACACTTCTTTTATTCGCAATCCTGGCCTTCGCCTGCCTGCAGGTGTTTGGTCAGAGAGTGGTTACGGGAAAAGTTACGGATCCTGATGGAAAGCCGTTACCTTATCTGACTGTGTCAGTCAAAGGGACGACAACAGGAACAGTAACGGATGACCAGGGTAACTACTCGATTACCATACCCTCGGGGTATGATGTTCTTGCCTTCTCCTTCATTGGCATGCAGCCCCGTGAGGTCAAGGTAACGGGTAATGTGCTTGACCTGGTGATGCAGCCGAGTGATTATGCCCTTGGAGATGTTGTTGTCACTGCCCTCGGCATAACGAGAGAGAAGAAAGCTCTCGGTTATACCGTCCAGGAGGTGACGGGGACAGAGCTCAACAAGAGAGGCAACAGTGACATCGTCACATCGCTGGCGGCCAAGGCTGCCGGTCTGCAGGTGACAACCTCCTCTAGCAATGCCGGGGCAGCATCCTACATGACGATCAGGGGTGCGGCTTCCCTTACGGGCAACAACCAGCCGCTGTTTGTCATCGATGGCATGCCCATGAGCACGGAGCCCTCCTACCGCGGTAGCACAGGCCAGTCAGGTGTTTATTCCTCCTCCAGGAGTATTGACCTTAACCCTGATGACATTGCATCAATCACAGTTCTCAAAGGCGGAGCAGCGACGGCCCTTTACGGCCTCCAGGCCTCCAACGGGGTCATCGTCATAACTACGAAGAAGGGTCCGCTGGATCAGAAGATGAAAGTGAGCATTCACTCGTCCGTCGGGATAAAGGAACTGGGCAGGCATATAAAACTGCAGAATGAATACGGCCAGGGTCTCAACGGAGGATGGAGGAGCAAGTACAACGGCGCCTGGGGACCAAAACTTGACACCTGCAGCTATTCACTGGACCCTGCAATATGGGTCAACCCCCTGCTTGACGTGGACGGAGCCATAGTCAGCAACAACAGCACCTACGCTCCCACAAACACGGGTGAGCCTGTCAGGGTCTATGACCAGTTCGATTTCTTTCAGAAAGGAATTGCCTACAATAACAATGTCAGCATTGAAGCCGGGAACAAGAACTCTTCCTATTTCTTTTCCGCAGGAAACCTGAATGAAGAAGGCATTGTTCCCAACAACACCTTCAACAGGCTGACCCTCAGGCTTAATGCAGATACAAGGCTGACGCAAAAGATCACGACAGGGGCCAACATAATGTATGCCCGCACAAAGAACAACCTGATACGTGAGGGAGGAACAAGCTCAGGTATCGGTATCGGTCTTTACAGAACACCGGCCACCTTCAACAATGCCGCCGGATACAAGCTGCCTGACGGTACTCAGCGTACCTACAGAGGAGTTAACGGTTCTTACAATAATCCCTATTGGACCTCCAACGAGCAGTTCTTCAAGGATCAGAATGACAGGTTCGTGGGGAGTACTTTCCTGAAGGCGGAGCTGCTCGACTGGCTGACTGTCTCATATAATATTGGTGTCGACTGGTATGTGAGGAGATTCCAGGATGTATACAACTGGTACAGTGCGGGTCACAGTCAAGGTTACCTGAGGGAGAGATCAGAATTTCACTCCCTGTTCAATTCTGACCTGATACTCAATATTCACAGAAAGATCACCAGTGACATCGGGTTCAACCTTAATCTGGGCCAGAACATGTTTGCACAGGAGTATAAATATCTGACTGCCTACACTGATGACCTTTCAATCCCCGGCCTGTATCATATAGACAATACAAGTAAGCAGGAGGCCGGACAGGGAACTACCAATTACAGGACTGCAGCGGTCTTTGCTGACTTGAGTGTCGATTTCAGGAGCATGCTCTACCTGGGCGCAACACTCAGAAACGAATGGTCTACCACAATGCCGAAAGACAATCTGTCAGCTCTGTTTCCCTCCTTCAGCGCGTCATTCATTGTGACTGAGCTGGCTCCGCTTAAAGACAGCAAGATCCTCTCCTTTGGCAAGTTAAGGGCTTCCTGGGCCAAGACCGCAAATATTGCCGATCCCTACAGGACATCCTCATATTACGGCTCGGGAAGTGCCGACGACTACTATACCTCAGGTATCTCATTCCCCTTCCTTGGTGTTTCAGGATACACGGTTGGCAATACAGTTGGCAATCCCGATCTGAGACACGAGACTCAGACAGCGTTTGAAGTCGGCACCGAAATGAGGTTCCTGCAGGACCGGCTCGGATTGGACTTTTCCTACTTCTACAACAAGAATATCGATCTACTTCTCTCCGTGCCCATCGCAGCCTCATCCGGTTTCTCCTCGGCATACCTGAATGCCGCATCCATGGAGAGCAAGGGAGTAGAGCTGAGCGTCTATGCCATACCTGTTAAGGCAGGAGACTTCGAGTGGGAGATTAGGTCCAACTTCACACGGATGAGGAACCCTGTTAAATCCCTGGCCAAAGACATTGAATATGTAACGTTAAACGGAGACACCAAGGCGCAGATAAATGCAGCTGTAGGGTATGATTATGCAACCATATTCGGTTTCGACTGGTACAGGGATGCCGAGGACAACGTGCTCATCAACGATGACCCGACCGACTCACATCCTGACGGATTCCCCTGGACAGATAAAACCAAGACTGTCGCACTTGGGAAAGTCGGTCCCGACTGGACGCTTAACATCTATAACACCCTGCATTACAAAGGCTTCTCCCTTACTGCCCTTGTTGACATCAAGAGGGGCGGATATGTGAACAACGGGACACGCTTTAACCTCAATTATTACGGTCAGACAGTTGAGACCCTTGATCGTGACACCCCGACTGTCTTTGAAGGTGTGTACGGTCACCTCGATGCCAACGGCAATGTAGTATCGTCAGGTGTGGTAAACACCACCGAGGTTATAAAAAATCAGTCGTGGTACAGGGGTGAGAACAGCTTTACCAGTGGCGGAGCCGCAACACAGGCTGTGGAAGATGCAAGCTGGGTGAAAATGAGGGAGTTGACCCTCTCATATATGTTCAGTAATGAGATCCTCAACAAGATCAGACTCCAGGGACTGGAGCTTTATGCTACCGGCAATAATCTGATTGTGTCTACACCCTACAAGGGCGGAGACCCGGAAGTAAGCGTATACGGTGCCACAAACGGACAGGGATTTGACTATTTCGCCAGCCCCGGAGTGAGATCCTATCTTTTTGGGCTGAAACTATCATTCTAACCTGCTCCGGCAACTATAAAAACTATGCAAATGAAGAGTTTATATAAATCAACAATTGCCGTAATGGCATTATCGGTCCTGCTTTTCACGGGATGTGAAAAATGGATTGATACCGACCTGAACACCAATCCGGATGTACCCTCAGACGTTCCTATGAATCTGATCGTTCCTTCCATGGAGCTGTCGATGTCATACCAGATAGGAGGTATCAGGACTGTGAAAACCACCAACATCTACATGCAGTTTCTCAATGGCGTTGCCAGGCAATCGTACGGTGAGTCCAACTATATCCTGTCAGCCACCGACGTTGATGACCTGTGGAGAAGAATGTACTATCAGCCTATGATGGATGCCACAAGGCTCATCCAGAAGGCCGGGGAACAGAATTCACCTCACTACGCCGGTGTGGCCAAGGTCTGTATGGCACTCTGCCTGGGGACAATGACCAACCTGTTTGGAGATATTCCTTACTCGGATGCCTTCACCGGGGACCAGGGCGGCCTGCAGCCGGAATTTAACACCCAGGAGGAGATCTATAATTCCATCGGCACACTGCTTGATGAAGCGATAACTGATCTGGCTTCCACAGAGAACATCCTGGCCCTCCAGGGTGACATCATCTTCAATAACAACCGGCCGTCATGGACCAGGGCAGCCTACGCCCTGAAAGCAAGATATGCATTGTACCGTGGCGACTACGCCGGTGCTCTTTCCGCCACTGGCAGCGCTTTCTCCTCAAGTGACAGGTTTGTTATGACCTTCGGGTCCACAAACGGTGAAGCCGGGCCGATGTTCCAGTACGCCACTGTCTCATCATACAAGAATGATATTAAGATGTGTACCACTTTTATTGACAAGCTGCTTGCAGCCAGCGACCCCAGGCTCCCCTTCTATGCCAAGACATTCGGAGGAGCCTATGTGGGCAGTCCCGCCGGATCAGAAGAACCTGATGCCTCCGCGCTGGGAGTGTACAACAACACTACCGATGCACCTGTTGTGCTCAGCTCATATGCCGAGATGCAGTTTATCAGGGCTGAATGCCTCCTCAGGCAACCGGTTCCTGATGCTGATGCTGCCGCTTCAGCATACAAAGCAGCCGTTGCGTCATCGGTTCTGGCAGTTACCGGAGAGGCAAATACCGACTGGCTTGACACCAATATCAACATTGAAACAGGTACGACCATCACCCTGGAAAAAATCATGGAACAGAAATATCTGGCAATGTATTCAACAGTTGTTCCCTATGATGATTTCAGGAGAACAGGCTACCCGATACTCACACCTGTTGCAGGCGCAGGACAGATTCCCGAGAGATTTCCCTATCCGCAGACAGAGATCTCCTATAACACAAACTGCCCTGTTGTTGCCAATACCAGTCAGAAACTCTGGATATTCGACTAAACTATATGGACTTTGGCCGGTCATGAATTAGCACAGGCTATTGAACCAGAATATTGTATCCGGGAAGAGAAACGAATCATTTGAACAATTTTCTTCCCGGATTCATTTTAAGATGCACCGCCATGATTCTTTTTATTAAACTTGTTAAGTCATTAACTCCATGAAATCCTTCATGGATTATGTCATTATGAACAAGGCACTTTTACACCTCTTACTGATAACAGGAGTCTTGTGCTGCCACTTGAGCATGGAAGCACAGGACCATCCGGATGTCAGGGCTCTTTACAGCAGCAAGGAGATCACTCTTGTAATCACAGACTCAGGCCTGGGAGGATTGGCAGTTATGGAGGACGTCTCACGCAGGATGAAGGAAGCGGGGTGCTTCAGGAAAGTAAACCTTGTATTTGTGAATGCACTCTTTGATGAGAAGACAGGCTACAATGCCCTGCGCACAAAAAAGGAGAAAACGGACATGTTTGATAGTGTACTTGCGGCGATAAGCCGAAGGTATACTCCTGATGCCATCCTTATAGGCTGCAATACTCTCTCTGTCCTCTTTGACGAAACCTCTTTCTCCGGTTCATCCAAAACATCGGTCATCGGAATTGTTAATGCCGGTATTGAGCTTATAGGCGAAAAACTGAAGGCTGACCCGTCATCAAGAGTGATAATATTTGGAACTGAGACAACAATAGAGGAGAACAGCCACAAAAACGGATTGCTTGCGATAGGCATAGCCGGAGAGAGGATCGTGACCAAGGCATGCCCCCAGCTTCAGTCGTATATAGAACAGAATCCCGCCTCGGAAGAGACGGAGATGCTGATATCCATATACATGAACGAGGCCCTGGAGGAGGTGAAAGAAAATGGCGGAGACGTATACATCAGCCTGAACTGCAGTCACTTCGGCTATTCTGAAGAGTTATGGCTAAAAGCTATCAGGGAAACAGGCTACCCTTGGGGAAGCGTTCTGAATCCAAACAGCTCAATGGGCAATGTTTTGACAGGAGAAAAATGCCGGCGAAGGTATAGCAACACAAAAATTTCGTTTCTTGTCGTCTCAGGCGTGGAGATGCCCAACGCCGTTACGATCGCCGGTTATTTCCGGGAAAATTCTCCGGAGATTGCTGATGCGCTGGAAAATTACACATTGATCCCTGACCTGTTTTAAGCCGGAGGGCTTTGACAGTCAAGATGAAAGAATAAAAACCTCTTTGTTTCTGCCCTGACAACGAGGATCACATAGATTAAGAGAGATTGAAAAGCTTTTTAAAAACATACAACAGGTACTTCGTTTATGCATTGATATTTACATTGGTGGTGACTGTTGCTGCTGCCTTTATCTACTCTTCGCTTTCAAAATGGGAGACATCACTTGTTGAAAAGAACAAGAGTGTATGTGATTTGCATTCCGGTAAATTATATGATGCCTCTCTGCCAATTATCAGTTCTTTGCACAGCCTCGGACTACTGACAGCCAAAGATCTCTCATCAGCAGAGATAAAACTGGTTGACAGCACATTGAAACAGATCTCCGAGCGGGAACTAAGAGTACTGTCCGGTCTTGACGGGGGATTTTACCTGATATCCGCTGATGAGTTTTACGGTTACTCCTTCCCCACCTCCCCACCTCCTGTTCCTGTCTACGGACCGCCTCCAAGGTCATATAACATCATTAAGGATCAGTCTCTGCAATCAATCAGGGAGAGCCGGCCTATAATTGACGTACACTCCTTCGATGCTGCCTTTTTTCCGCTTGCCACCAGGCCAATGGTTGTTGATTCACAGGTCGTAGGCGTAGTATGGGTCAGGATACATATTGAAAATGATCTGCCGGTCATCAAATTGAAACAGATTGTAAATGTCACGGCGCTGATCTCAATATTGGGTTTTCTCATTCTGATGCTCCTTTCAACACTGCTTGGAGGCGAGATAAAGGGTATCAAGCAGGAGCTGGAGCAGATAAGACACAATCCGTCACTGCGTCTGAGAAAGCGGTGGGGCATATTTGGATATATAACAACCAATATCAACTACATGCTTGACACAATTGAGGAGGAGGTCAACCAGCGACTTGTTCTCGAGCGGCAGCTCAGTCAGAAGGAGAAGCTGGCATCTCTGGGGAATATGATCGCCGGCGTTGCTCATGAGGTAAAGACTCCCCTGGCAATTATCAAAACCAGAATCCAGATGTGGCAGAAGGCGATCCGCGATACCCCCGAAATCTGTGAACAGATTTCACCTGAATCGATGCAACTGGTCATTGATGAGACAAACAGGCTCTCCACCCTCGTCAAGCGGCTTCTTATCTTCTCCCGGCCCATAGACAAAAATTTGAAACCGACTGATATAAATAAACTTATCAGGGAGGTCGTAAGCTTTGTCAGCATGGGTCTCAATGAGACGGATATCGAAATAGTTCTCAGCCTTTCTCCGGACCTGCCACTGATTGACACTGACGAAAGTTCGGTCAGGGAGGTCATAATCAATATCATGGATAATTCAATCGAGGCAATGCCAGACGGAGGATCCATAAAAATCAGTACAGGTATTGATTCTGAAAACAAAAAGCTGGAAATTGAGGTGGATGACCAGGGAAAGGGTATCTCCAGTGAGATCATCGACAAGGTGTTCGATCCCTTCTTTTCCTCCAAGGAGACAGGTGCCGGACTGGGATTATCCATATCTTACCAGATCATCAAGGCTCATAACGGTGAGATATCTTTTTCGGAGAATCCCGATGCAGGAGTAAAGTGCATTATTAAGTTACCCATATAAAGAATAAGGAGACAGAGGTGGACAACAACAAGAGCATTCTCATTGTGGATGATGAGGCATCCATGAGAAAGAATATTTCCGATTTGCTTTCTCCGCTGGGATACCACATTTGGGAGGCCGGAAACGGAGATGCAGGAATGATGATGTTCGTGCAGAAAAAGCCTGATGTCATTATCCTTGACATTAATCTGCCGGGAAAGAACGGGTTGGAGGTGCTTAAGGAGATCAGGGAGATTACCGTTGACACGCCTGTGATTATTTTTACTGCATTCGGGACGAGTGAACGGGCAATAGAAGCCATGAAGCTCGGGGCGTTTGACTACCTCGAAAAGCCTTTTGAACTTGATGAGTTCGTACTGACTGTTGAACGTGCCTTCGAATATCAGAAGCTGCTCACTGAGGTGAGACAGCTGCGCTCAATTGTAAATGATGCCAGGAACCAGCCGGGTGACGGTCAGATCATTGGAAGCAACCAGAAGATGCAGGAGATCTTCAAGCTCATCGGTCGTATTGCTCCCACTGATGCCACTGTGCTGATAAAGGGAGAGAGTGGTACAGGCAAAGAGCTCATCGCTGACGCAATTCAGAGGCACTCACTGCTGGCTGACAAACCCTATGTCAAGATAAACTGTGGAGCTCTGTCAGAATCAATTCTCGAGAGTGAGATCTTCGGCCATGAGAAAGGATCTTTCACCGGGGCAGAGTCAAGAAGAAAGGGACTGTTTGAGATAGCTGACGGCGGCACCGTCTATCTCGATGAGATAAACAGCATGCCGCAGTCGTTGCAGGTCAGACTGTTGAGAATACTGCAGAAACAATCCTTCTTCCGTGTTGGCGGTGTGACCCCCGTCAGGGTAAACGTAAGGGTCCTTGCATCCACAAACAAAGACATTGAAAAGGAGATGGAGGAGGGCAATTTCCGGAAAGATCTGTATTATCGTCTTTGTGTAGTCAGAATAAACCTTCCTCCTCTCCGGGAGAGAAAAGATGACATCAGCCCCCTGGTTGAATATTTTCTGAAAAAATACTGTCCCACACGGAAAATGATAATTCCCGAGGAGTCTATAAACAGACTCTGTGCCTACAACTGGCCCGGCAACATCAGGGAGCTTGAAAACACAATTTACAGTGCACTGGTGACGGCCAGCAATGATATGCTATGCATCAGGGATCTGCCTCTGCAGTCAGCAGGGCCCACCGAAGAATTCTCCTTTGTGTCGCTGGTAAAAGAAAACATCTCTTTCAGGGGTGCTCTTGATTATGTGGAAAGAAAGATTATTGAGGAGGCGCTCAAGATTAACGGTAACAATCAGACCAAAACGGCGCAGTTTCTGAAGATGAACAGGAGGCTTCTCTATTCCAAGATGAAGGAGCTGTCACTCATTTCCAATAAGAACGGGAAAGGTAAAGAAACCGGTGAAAAGAGCGACGGAGGATAATCTTGCAACACTACCTGCCATAACCAGTGAAATTGAAGATAGGAAAAATGGGGAAAAGAGCTACGGCAGATGAACTTGCAGCGCGACATACCATAACCCGGGAAATGAAAGAAAGATGATGAAGATAATAACAATACTTCTTCTTCTTTTCCTCTCCGGGATAGCGTCTTCACAGTCGTTTATCCCAGGCTCTTCCTATTTCGGAAGAGCAGATTATATTGAGTATGTAGCCGGCAACCTGCCGTTAATACTGTCTGTCCCTCACGGAGGCAATCTTGAGCCGGCGGAGATACCTGACAGAACATGCGGAGAGACAGTCACTGATTCATATACCAAAGAGCTTGCCGCCTCTGTTCAGGAGAAGATAATGGAGCTGACCGGCTGTACTCCACATATTATTATCTGCCATCTGAAAAGGACAAAGCTTGATATGAACCGTGAGGTGGATATTGCCACCTGTGGAAATGAGTTTGCAGATACGGCATGGAATGAGTACCACACCTTCATTGACAGTGCAAAGGCAGCAGTTGTAAGGAGTTCGGGCAAAGGACTGCTTATCGATCTGCACGGGCACGGTCATGCCATTCAGAGGCTGAGCTGGGTTACCTGCTGAGTGCCGTTCAGCTTGCATATCCCGACGCTTCACTCAATCAGGCAGCCATTATTGAAATCAGCAGCATCCGGAGTCTTGCGGGCTCTAATATCACCAACCTGATGCATTCTGAGTTGCTTCACGGTCTTTTCAGCCTGGGGACAATGTTTACGGACAGGCGATATCCTGCAGTCCCTGGCATTGACGAACCCTATCCTTTTCCCGGTGTGTCCTACTTCAGCGGAGGCTATATCACCAGCAGGCACGGTTCTTCAAAGGGGGGGAGTGTAGATGCAATACAGATTGAGTGTAACCAGGATGTAAGGTTTGAGGAGACTGCCCGAAATAGTTTTGCAACCGCTGCTGCTGCCATTTTCCTGGATTACCTGATCAGGCACTACTTTCCTGATCTGCCAGACACCTATTGCAACACGGCAGGCTTTGAATTGCATGATAACACTGAATTCTGTATCTATCCCGTACCGTTCAGCAGCAACATTACAGTGAGAGTCTCCTCTCCTGTTCAGCTAAATATTTTCAATTTACAGTGTGAACTAATAATAAGCAGGGATGTGACGGGGGAAGAAAAGATCAACACTGTAGGTTTGATAAACGGTACTTATCTGGTCATTATGAGCTCCGGGGGAGAGGTGATCTACAGGGGCAAAATAATAAAGGGAAGTACCCGGTAGAACCGGTGCTTCCCCGAATATTATAAAAAAGGGGTGCTGTTGCACCCCTGGTTTTTTTTACTTCAGGCCCTTGGTAAGAGCCGGTGCAGCTTTGAATTTAACGACCTTCTTGGCCGGGACATTCAGTTTGGCGCCTGTGCGGGGGTTACGGACAACCCTTGCACTTCTCTTTTCAACCTTGAAAGTTCCCATTGAAGGGAGCTGGAGCCTCTGGCCCTTTTTCATGGCGTCACCGAATGAGCTAACGAAAGCGTTCAGAGCAATGTTGGCATCCTTGAGTGATAGTCCTGCTTTTTTTGCAATGCTGCTTACCAATTCTTTTTTTGTCATAGTCAAAACAATTTTAGGGTTAGACGAAATCGCTAATTGTCTACAAATTTATTCCATTCTTATTCAAAAGCAAGTTTTTTATCTCATTTTTATGCTGAGATGCTGATTTTTTTGGGAAATGAGCGTTTTGAAAGGCAAAAAACCCTTGTTTTCTGCTGTCTACCGCTTCCGGGCCGTTATCATAAGCCCATTTGCAGGGAGTCTTAGCTTTACCGGCAGGTGATAAAAAAGGTGATTTTGATGACTGTGAATGAAAAGCAAAAAACATTATATTTGCGCAGCTCTGATTTCACCCGGCAGGTCTTTGCCACAGCTTTGGCTCAGAAGGCGGACGGCTGGCCGGAAACAATGGAGAAATGGCAGAGTGGTCGATTGCGGCGGTCTTGAAAACCGTTGTCCGGGCGACTGGACCGGGGGTTCGAATCCCTCTTTCTCCGCTGACCATAGCACTCCTGTTCCGTCCCTGACGGAACAGGTTTTTTATTTTACGGCATACCGAACCGGGCTTGCCCGGGTGAGGGATGACGGAAAATAAAAAGACACTCATGCACCACGGGGCATGAGTGAGTGCTATGGTCTGCAGGTTCCCCTGCCAGGGATCACGAGCGAATGAAGTGAGCGAGTAATCCCTGGCGCAGCATGCGTGCCTGTACTGTCTGTTGCAGGTTCCCCCACAAGGGATCACGAGCGAATGAAGTGAGCGAGTAATCCCTGGCGCAGCATGCGTGCCTGTACTGTCTGACGCAGGTTCCCCCACAAGGGATCACGAGCGAATGAAGTGAGCGAGTAATCCCTGGCGCAACTCGGTGCATGGGTGAGTGCTATGGTCAGTAGATTTCCTTCCCAGGGATCACAATCGCCTGTATATAATCCTTCTGTGATAATTAAACTTGACATCAACTTTTTGCTGGCGTATCTTTATGCTTGTATCAGGCAAGAAATTATTAGGCGTAATTTATATCACAGCTTTGCATAGTAACTAACTAAATCATTACAACTATGAAAAAGATTCTTTTGTCAATTGCATTAATTCTTTTTACACTTATGCTTTCCGGGCAGACATTACAAAAAGGACAGGTTATCGGTTTTCATGTCATAACGCCTGAATTAAATCCGGATGTGACATTTAACCAGTGGAATGCCTTCGCAATGGATAAATATCTGCCTGCATTTAACAAAGAGTTTGAAGGCGAGATTACCTTATACTGGTTATCCGGAGAGAGAGGGAAGTATAAGAATTCGGTCGCTTTTATGATTGTCTTTAAGTCATTGGAAGTGAGAAATAAATATATACCCGAAGTAAGTACTCAATCAGATTTGTTCAAAGCGAGGCTGGAAAAGGTGACGCCCATTTTGGATGAATGGATGAAAATGGGGACATATACTTCTGAATGGAGTGATTGGGTAATCCTGTAAGGGTTTAAACGCTATTACATAAGATAGTCCTGTGATTCGGCACGGGGGCTTTTCCTTATCTTTGATACAGGCAGACCCTCCTTTAATCACACAGTAGATTCCGTCCACAGTAATGCAGACATGACTCTTACGGAGCTGCCTTCTGCCCGGTATTCTCACCAGACAAATAAATTGGACATCCACTTTTGACTGCTGTAACTTTAGGTCTGTGTCGGATTGGAAATTATTCAGCGGAATCTATATCGCACCCATACATTGCAACTGCCTAAAACCTTGCAACTATGAAAAAAATAATATTAACCTGATAATTAAATGGTTACATCTGCTTACACGGACAATGGAATACATTTCTCCGTAACAGGGATCACGCACCGCCAGCCGGCGGAGAGTATTCCCTTATGCAGACCAGTGCATAAGGGAGTGCTATGCGATCGGATTTTATTTAAAATCCTTGCAGTTGTATTCTATGCTTTTTAAGGCAAACTCCCCATAGCACAAATCTTCATCAGGATGTTTATATATCAGTTTTGCACCTGAGGGAAGACGGTATCCGTTCATATTTGTGTAATCTGTCACCGGAGTGAGCCAGGGATAGTTTTTGTAGCTCTTCCCATCTCTAGTCTCAAATCTGTCATTGCTCAGGAAGTTTACAAGCTCGCCCTCTTCGTTGAAATACAATGTTGCCCCTATAGTAATTTTGCCATTGGTGAATTTTGCATCGACTGTCAGGACATCAATCTCTTCCCACTCGATATTACAATCAATCAGGGCAGCAGGTGCCATAAAACACATATCGTTAAATACTGTAACTGTCTCTCCCTGATTCATTTCCTTACCTTTGGCATTGACCACTGTAAACAGTCCAAAGATTTTTACCAGCATGATAGCTGTCTGATCCTTGTAAAGGTGAATCCCTTTCGCAGGAATTCCTTTTTTCTTTGCAACAATGTAAAAAAACCGGGAAGGGTTGTCAATGAAATTATATTGAACCGATTTAAGAGGCATAAACTGTTCGGATGATTTTGATCTGATCCCCCCGGTGAATTCTGCTCTGAAGCTCAATACTTTTTCTTTCCCTACCGATCCCGAATAATGAAGATACTTCTGAACAATGGCGGGTAAGTGCTGAATATCTTCTTCGGTCAGCGTCTCATTTTTAATGATCCTTGTGCGCTCCAGGGCCTTGACTACAGCTTTTTTATAGGTCTTTTTCATTTTCATACTTAATCCGGATCAAAATTACAGAATATATCTTACAGCCGATTTGTTGGACTGGATGTTATTTCGCTAAATAAAAAAGAATCCCTGCTGGTTTTAGAGAACAACAGCATCAAGGGGGTCATATAATCAGTAATTTTACTTCATTCACCAGTGAGTAAAACAGTCGAGACAACAAGATGAGCAGATTCAAATACCATCACCTGGGAATCCCTACCAAAAGGAAACTTCCGGAAAAGGATTACATTCCGCATTTAAAACTATTTGCCTCCGGATTTGAGGAAAGTCCCTATGGGATCGAATGGATGAATTTCGATGAGGATTGCCGCCTGCCTGATCTTGTCAAATCGGTACCGCATATTGCCTTTGTTGTAGACGACTTAGGTGAAGCCCTGAAGGAAAAAGAAATTATTATTGAACCCAACAGTCCGTCAAAAGGGACAACCGTGGCGTTCATTGTCGAGAACGGTGCCCCGATAGAACTGTTGCAGTTTGATAGCCCGGAAGATGAGTTCTGGCCTGAGAAGGCGTTGTACCGGTGAAAGCCGGCAGGCCTGATGCGGCAGGCCCTCCCGCTGTCCGGGACTGTGTCGCTTTGCTCTTAATGTGTCCTGCGCTCTGAGTCCTGCTCCATAATACCTCCCGCTGTGCGGGACTGCGTCTCTCCGCTCCCTGTGAGCTCTTCGCTCTGCACAATTCGCACTGTACAATTTGTACTATCTTTGCTCCAACCTTCTCCAAAATGAATAAAGACATAACCCTGGCTGTCGGCGAAGCCACCACACTCATGCCGTTCCTGCTCAGTTCACTGACACAGAAGAGCCGTGACAACATCAAGTCACTCCTGCGCAACCGCCAGGTGCTTGTCAACGGCGAGCCGGTGACACAGTTCAACCATGAGCTGAAACCGGGCGACACAATAGTCATCTCCTCCGCCAGGCACACCGGGGGGCTCATGGCGCGCAACATGCGCCTCGTATACGAGGATGAGCACCTGATAGTCATCGACAAGAACGCCGGGCTCCTCTCGATGGCCTCTGACAATGAGAAGTACCTCACAGCATACAACATTCTCAGCACCTACGTCAAGAGCCAGAAGCCCTCGAACAGGATCTTCATCGTACACCGCCTTGACCGTGATACCTCCGGCCTGATGATGTTCGCCCGTAGCGAGAAGGTGCAGAGCCTCCTGCAGCGCGACTGGAAGCGCAATGTCACGGCACGTACCTATACAGCCCTGGTTGAGGGCGAGGTGACCGAGCCTGAGGGCATCGTCAAGTCATATATCTATGAGAGCAAGGCGCTGGTGATGCACTCAACGCCCGACCCGAAAAGGGGTGAGCTGGCCATCACAAGATTCAGGCTGCTGAAGAGCGGCAAAGAGTACTCCCTCCTGGAGATCACCCTCGAGACAGGCAAGAAGAACCAGATAAGACTCCATATGCAGGAGACAGGTCACAGCATTGCAGGAGATAAGAAATACGGGGCGTCAACAAGTCCAATAGGAAGGCTTGGGCTACATGCCAGTGTGCTGGCCTTCATCCATCCCGTCACCGGCAGGGAGATGCGCTTCGTATCAAAAGTGCCAGCCAAATTCCGGCGGATGGTTTAGTAAATCCGGGGGTCATTGTCGGGCTGGCATAATGATCAGCATTACCTGAACGCCTGCCGAACAGAACAACTTAACAGTAAAAAGGAGCCTCTCCTACTGTTTAAATCAGGATATCCGACACGCAGCCAGGTTAAACTCCAACCCCTAGAAAGGCCAGAAGTTATTGTCGTACCACACCTGCTCCCTCAGCTCCTTGTCGATCCTCATCAGCCACTTGTGGTGCCCTCTTTCCCAGTCGGCCAGCATCTGGTAGAGTGCTTTTTCGTTGGGGTCAGCAGCGATCTCCGCCCTGGAGGCATAGAGATCCACAGCCTTCGCTTCAAAATCCATTGCGGCACTGATGGCCGCGGCTTCAAATCCCGCAGCACTGATCTGGCTTTTCATCTCCTCTGTGAGTACCTTAAGTGCCACCTCGTCGGGGGCATTACCCGTCTGTGATGTGACATCCATGAAGGTGTTATGCTTCTGGTAGTTTTTGAACTGCTCTGAAAGAAAGCGGATATGTTCCCCCTCCTCTTCCGCGATCATGGTAAATATCCTCTTTACAGCCTCGCTCTCCGTACGGGCCGCAACATCTGAATAGAATGCCCTGCCGCGATGCTCGAGCAGGATGGCTTCTTTGAGAATGTCTGTGGTGCTTTTTGTATCCATCGTCGTTCTTATTGGTTCAGGGATAATCTCCAAGGTAACAAATTCCCCGGGATTTTGTTCCGAAAGACCGGGCCCAAATGCTTTAAGGCATACGCCCTGTCATTGCCAGCATGACTGCTGACTGCCGACTGCCGACTGCTGACTTCCTAAAACGATTGCATCTCATACAGCTTCCTGTAGATGCTGTCAGGATTTCGTATCAGCTCCACATGGGTGCCGCACTCGGCTATGCGCCCCTCCTCCACCACCACGATCACATCGGCATGCTGAACGGTAGAGAGGCGGTGCGCTATCACCACCGAGGTGCGGTTCTGCATCAGCTTCAGCATGGCATCCTGCACCAGGCGCTCCGACTCAGTGTCGAGGGCCGAGGTGGCTTCATCAAGAATGAGTATCGGCGGGTTGGCCATGATAGCCCTGGCGATGCTTATCCTCTGCCGCTGACCTCCGCTAAGCCTGTTGCCTCCCTCGCCCACCATGTACTGGTACCCGTCCGGCGATTCGCTTATGAAATCGTGAGCATTGGCTATGGTGGCTGCCCTGACGACACTCGGTCCGTCAGCCTCACCGTTGATGGCAAAGGAGATATTATTGTGAAAGGTGTCATTGAACAGTATGGCCTGCTGGCTGACAATGCCCATCAGGCTTCTAAGGTCCTTGATGTTAAGATCCCGTACGTCAATGCCGTCTATCAGCACCGCTCCCCTGTCGGGATCCATGAACCGAGGTATCAGGTCTACCAGCGTCGACTTGCCACCGCCGGAACGGCCAACGACAGCCACCGTCTGCCCCTTTTTTATAGTGAGCGAGACATCCCTCAGCACCGGCTCATGTTCATAGGCAAACCACACATTCCTGAACTCGATGCTCTCCCTGAATTCCCTGATCTTTATTGCTCCCGGTTTTTCGGTTATGGTCTCGCTGGCATCAATGACCTGGTTGACCCTTTCGATGGAAGCCATGCCCCTCTGTATATTGAACCAGGCGGTTGAGATGGCCTTGGCGGGCTGAATGATCTGGGAAAAAACCACGACAAAGGCGATAAGTCTGTCGGGAGAGAGGTTGCCTGCGCCCTTCAGCGCCAGGATACCGCCATAGTAAAGCACTATCAGCAGTACCACGGTTGCCAGGAACTCGCTCACCGGGTGAGCGAGGTACGCCTTTCTTATCACCCTGCGGAAGATACGGGCATATTTCTCGTTGGCTGTCCTGAACTGTCCTGACATCTTCTCCTCAGCGTTAAATCCCTTGATGATGCGAAGTCCTGTCAGCGTCTCCTCCACCACGGAAAGCAGTCTGCCAAGGGCCTGCTGTCCTTTGAACGAGGCGCTCTTCAGCGTACGGCTGATGCGTGCTATAGCCCATCCGCTGAGAGGCAGCAGCAGCAGGGCGAAGATGGTGAGCTGCGGGCTGGTGATGACCAGGTAAATCACAAAAATGATCACCGTAAAGGGATCGCGAAACAGCATCGAGAGTGATGACATCACGGAGATCTCTATCTCCTGGACATCATTGGAGACCCTGGTCATCAGATCTCCCTTACGCGCCTCGGAGAAATATGAGAGTGGCAGTCTCAGTATCTTATCATAGATCTTTTTGCGGACATCCCTGACGGTGGATGCCCTGAGGCTGGCCATGCAGTTGTTGGCCAAAAAGACCAGCATGTTCTTGGTGAAACTGGCGATGGCAAAGATAATGACCACCACCAGCAGGGTTCTCATCTCCCCGTATCTTTCAATGGACGACGAGAAGAACCAGTTGGCCCAGTCGTTCAGATAGCGCACCGAAAAGGTGAAGGCACCGGGATGGGCAGCATCAGCCACCCTGTTAAACAGTATCTGGAGGAAGGGAACGATAAGGGTAAAGGTGAAGAGTGCAAAGAAGGCGCTCAGGATATTGAATCCCATATTCTGAACTGCAAGCCATTTGTATGGCCTGAGGTACTGCAGAAGGATCCTGACGCTCTTCATGCCTTAGTCTCAGAAACCGGTGTAGTTGAACGGAGTGACTGCCTTCATCTCCTCCTTCAGGGCCTCGCTCACATCGAGATTGTCAATGAATGCACGGATAGTCTCCCCCGTGATCTTTTCATTGGTCCTGGTGAGGGCCTTCAGAGCCTCGTATGGTTTGGGGTATCCCTCCCTCCGCAGTATGGTCTGCAACGCTTCGGCCACCACCACCCAGTTCTCCTCCAGGTCCCTGCTGATCCTGTCGCGGTTGACAATCAGCTTTGAGAGTCCCTTCTTAATGGACTTCCATGCTATCAGTGAATGTGCCATGGCGACGCCCACATTGCGTATCACCGTTGAGTCGGTCAGGTCGCGCTGCAGTCGTGAGACAGGCAGCTTAGCCGAGAGATGGCCGAACAGGGCAGATGCCACCCCCAGGTTACCCTCGCCGTTTTCAAAGTCGATGGGGTTGACCTTATGCGGCATGGCCGAGGAGCCCACCTCACCGCTTACGATGGTCTGCTTGAAATAGTCGAGCGAAATGTAGCTCCAAACATCCCTGCAAAGGTCTGTCAGTATGGTGTTAATGCGTCTGAGACTGTCGAACAGTGCTGCCAGCCCGTCATAATGCTCGATCTGAGTCGTAGTCTTCTGTCGTTCCAGTCCGAGCCGCTCAGTGAGGAAGCTGTCGGCAAAGCCAACCCAGTCGACGGAGGGGTATGCGACCCTGTGGGCATTGAGGTTCCCGGTTGCGCCGCCGAACTTGCCACTGTACCTGGCAGTCATCAGGATGACCATCTCATCATCGAGTCTCTCCCTGAAGACCGCTATCTCTTTTCCGAGCCTTGTCGGTGTTGCCGGCTGGCCGTGCGTACGTGCCAGCATGGGTATCTCATCCCAATCCGCGGACAGGGACTCAAGGGCATCACGCACAACAACAAGGGCAGGTATCATCACCTCCCTCATCGCATCTCTTACAGCCATCGGAACGGCGGTGTTGTTTATATCCTGTGATGTAAGGCCGAAATGGACAAACTCAGCCCACCGTTCTAGCCCCAGTGCAACAGCCTTCTCCTTCACGTAGTACTCAACGGCCTTGACGTCATGGTTGGTGACTTTCTCCTTCTCCTTAACGGATTCGGCATCGGCAAGGGTGAAATCACGGAAGAGGGAGCTCAGCTGCTGCCCTTTATCTTCGGGAAAGCCCTTAAACTGAGGCAGTGAGGCCTGTGACAGTGCAATGAAATACTCCACCTCGACCATTACCCGGTAGCGTATGAGCCCGAACTCAGAGAAAAACGGCATCAGCTCCGTAACCCGCTCACCGTAGCGGCCGTCAACCGGTGAAATAGCCTTCAAACGGTCCATATTATTGTTTCCTCACCGTGATTATATGTAAGAATCAAAAAACAAAAATACTATTTTGTACTGGTGTAAAAAAATTGAACCTTTGTATTTCTCTGCAGAGGGATAAAACGGGATGGAAAAAGTAAGGGTTTCGGCAGTAAGGTATATCAACAGTTATCCTTTCATGATTGGCCTTCGCGACGGTGAGGTGTCGTCCATGATTGACCTGGGTATATGCCATCCCTCCGAATGCGCTGACAGGCTCATTGCCGGTGAGACCGATCTCGGACTGATACCGGTTGCTATGCTGGCTTCTATGGAAGAGTTTCATCTTGTCGGCGACTACTGCCTGAGCACCAACGGCGAAGTGCGTACCGTGCTGCTGGTGAGCAACACCCCTTTTGAGGATATCACAACAATATATCTCGATTTCCGGTCGCGGAGCTCTGTCGCGCTCTGCCGTATCCTCGCAGCCAGGTTCTGGTACCGCGAGTTTGAGTGGCGGCCTGCAGGTGAGGAGTTTGACATCAAGGCCATGGCAGAGGGCGAAGGTGCCGTCATGATCGGCGACCGCTGCTTTGAGTATGCGCGTTTCTTCACCCTTAGGCTTGACCTGGGCCTGGAATGGAAGAGGTTCACAGGACTGCCCTTTGTCTTTGCCTGCTGGGTCTCTGCAAAGAAGCTGCCGGAAGAGTTTACCGCGCTCTTCAACAAAGCCCTCGGTGAGGGTCTGGAGCGCAGAAATGAAGCTGTGTCACTGCTGGAAGAAGACTCGGCTGCAACACCGGAAGAGGTCATTTACTATCTCAACCACAATATCGACTACAGGCTCGACGACCGGAAGCACGAGTCACTGTCAGCCTTTATCGCTCTCATTAAAGAACTAAAGCTAAATCCATGAAGAGAATTACCGTCACAGTCACCCTCCTGCTGTTAATCGCCTTCGCTGCTTCAACAGGCATGAAGGCTCAGTCCGGGCCCGACACCACCACCCTTGTGTACAAGGTTAAGATAGACAAGATGATAGCGGCGCCGCTGTGGCGCAGTGTCAAAAAGAGTTTCGTAGAGGCTGATTCGCTCAATGCCGACTTCATGCTGCTGCACATGAATACTTACGGTGGTCAGGTCGATATTGCCGATTCGATGCGCACCCTGATTTTAAACCATCGTATTCCGGTGCTGGTCTTCATTGACAACCAGGCCATCTCTGCCGGCGCCCTGATCGCCATCGCTGCTGACAGCATCTACATGAGGCCCGGCGCCAGCATCGGCGCCGCCACCGTGGTGGACCAGACGGGACAGAAGATGCCCGACAAGTACCAGTCGTTCATGCGCGGTATGATGAGGGCCACAGCCGAGGCACACGGTAAAAAGCCGGTGGTGAAGGACGGGGATACTACATGGGTATGGCACCGTGACCCCGAGATAGCCCAGGCGATGGTTGACCCATCGATAGTGCTGAAGGGTATAGTTGACACCGGACAGGTACTGACCTTCACGGCGCTGGAAGCCATCAAATACGGCTTCAGCGAGGGAGAAGCGGGGAATATCGAGCAGGTCATGGAGATGGCCGGCATCAAGAATTACAATATCAAAGAGCTGAAGCTCTCAGCTGTTGACAGGTTAATAATGCTGCTTGTTAATCCTGCCGTATCCGGACTCCTCATCATACTTATCATCGGAGGCATATATTTCGAGCTGCAGTCGCCCGGCGTGGGCTTCCCGCTTGCTGCCGCAGCAGTGGCCGCACTGCTCTACTTCGCCCCGATGTATCTTGAGGGCGCCGCAGAAAACTGGCATCTCATCATCTTCATCCTGGGCATCATACTGGTGCTGCTGGAGATATTTGCCTTCCCGGGCTTCGGGGTCACCGGCGTGCTGGGGGTCATAGGCATAGTCACCGGACTGGCCTTTGTCATGATTGACAAGATCGTATTCAGGTTCGGACCCTCGACGGATGGCGTGAGGGAGGTGCTGGCAGCCTTTGCGATTGTGGTCCTGGCTACATTTATCTCATTCTTCCTGTCGCTCTGGTTATCCAGGAAGCTCTTTGCTCCCAACAGGCTCTTCGGCAGCCTGGCCCTGGAGACCTCGGTGAACCAGGCCGACGGCTTCGTCAGCTTCGACAAGGTAAAGCTTCACTCGCTGGTGGGCAGCAGCGGCACAGCCCATACCGTCCTCCGCCCGTCGGGCAAGGTGATGATCGACGGTGATGTCTGGCCGGCGGTGGCAGAGACAGGCTTTATTGCCAGGGGGGCAGCCATCACTGTCAGGAGAGAGGAGCAGGGACAGCTATATGTCGTCGAATCAGGCAAAGCCTGAAACGATGGATGCAATAACCGTCAGGTATTTTCAAAAAGGCGACTTCCCCTCCATCATGGAGATCTGGTCTGCCACAGAGCTGAGCAGACCGGAGAGAGGCGACGATGAGGCTGCAGTGGAACGCAGCATTGAGATCGGAGGGGTCATGTTGGTGATGTGCGAAGGCCCAACAGAAGAGATAATCGGCACCTCATGGTTGACATACGACGGCAGGCGGTTGCATCTGCATCACTTTGGCATAACACCCCGCCGCCAGGGCAGAGGCCTCTCCCGCCTCCTGCTGGAGGAGACACTGAAGATAGTAAGACAGAAGAAGTGCCAGGTCAAACTGGAGGTTCACAGGAGCAATGAGAAAGCCATAAGGCTATACATGCAGGCGGGATTTGAATATCTGGGTGATTATGACATATATATCATTCGGGAGGTTCAATCTATTGAAACATAAAATGTTAAAATAAGCTTAAAGAGATTTTTAAATAATCTTTTCAATAATTTTTTAGTATATTTGAAGAAACATATCCAAAAGATAAATCATGGCACGAACAATTACTTTTTCGCAGTTGAGGAAGATCAAGGACCAGCTACCTGACGGTAGCATCAGAAAGATAGCCGACAAGCTTGACATGTCGGAGGAGACCGTCAGGAACTACTTCGGAGGCTGGAACTTTGACCGTGGGCAGAGTGCCGGGATCCACATCGAGAAAGGGCCCGAAGGGGGTATTGTCACCATAGAAGACACAACAGTGCTTGACATTGCTGAGAGCATGCTGTCACACTGATTCTCCTTGCATAAGAAACCACAAAAAGCAAAAGTCCTTACTTTTGCTTTTTTTATATCCCTTTCCCGGAAAACACCATTAATGATGATTAAACCCACTCTTACTCTCTCCCTCCTTCTGTTCATGATTGCAGCTCCGCTCCTGTCCCAGGATAACATGGCACTTCCCCGGCTGAGGTATTCGGAAAATATCAGTCTTACTTATGATGAGGCCATCAGTTTCTATGCCAGGCTCGACAGCATCTGGCCTGAGGCCACCCTCCTCGAGATGGGCATGACAGATGCAGGCAGACCCCTTCACCTGTTTATCATCTCCGGCGACAGGGTCTTTGATCCGCAGGATATCCGCAGAAAGGGAAAGAGCATAGTACTCATCAACAACGGCATTCATCCGGGGGAGCCTGAAGGCATTGATGCCAGCGCACAGTTTGCTGCCGATATCCTCTCTGACAGCAACAGCATGAAGAGATACCTCCGCAACTGTATAGTCGCAATAATACCGATATATAATATCGGTGGAACTCTTGCCCGCAGTCCCTACTGGCGCATCAACCAGAACGGCCCCGAAGAGAAGGGTGCCAGGCGCAATAACAGGTTCCTGGATCTGAACCGTGATTTTGCAAAGCAGGACTCCCGCGATGCAAGGGCTTTTGCGGAGATATACCGTTACCTTGACCCTGATGTCTTCCTCGACACGCACACCACTAACGGGTCTGACCACCAGTTTACGGTGACGCTCATTGCCACCCAGCCTGAGAAGATGCACCCCGGGATGGAACAGTTCTTCCGCAACGATATGCTGCCGGGTCTCTACAGCAGCATGATCACCAGGCACAACAATGAGATCGTACCCTATGTACAGTATACGGAGAGAGGGGAGATAAAGGCAATTATCGGTTTTGATGAGCACTCATACTACTCAACGGGCTATTCCGCACTCTTCAACTCATTCGGCTTCATGACCGAAACGCTGGTATACAAACCTTACCCTCAGAGGGTTGAGGGCACACTGCAGTTCATCAGCGAGCTGGTCAGGTACACGGCAGGAAACAGCAAAAAGATACTGAGGCTGAGGCAGGAAGCCAACAGGCGAACACTCTCGGCAAGGGAGCATGTGATCGACTGGGAGCAGGACTCCACGAGGTGGGACCTGGTAGCCTTTCACGGGTACAGGTATGAGGAGGCCACTTCTCCCATCACGGGTCGCAAGACAGGCGTATACAACCATGACAGGCCCTATACCGACACCATCAGATACTATAACTATTTCAAGCCGGCCGTGACCGTCAGGGCACCCGAAGCATATATTGTGCCCTTCGCCTGGGAGGAGGTCATCGTGCGTCTCCTCGCCAACGGTGTGGAGATGCGCCAGTTGCAGAATGACACCACTCTCACTCTTGAGACTTATTACATCGACAGTTATGAGCCTGCCAGGAGAGCCACACAGGGGCACTATTTCAACAGCAAGGTGAAGCTACGCACCGTGACTCAGGAGGTTCAGTATTTGAAGGGGGACTTTATCATTCCACTTAACCAGAGGGCAAACAAATACCTCGTGACCATGCTTGAGCCGCAGAGCGAATCAGGCTTCTTTGCCTGGAACTTCTTCGACTCTTTCCTTGAGGGGCAGGACTGGTATTCGGTATGGGGCTTTGAGAGTCATCTCAAGGAGCTTCTCGACCGTGACCCGATCCTGAGAGCAGCCTATGACAAGGCACGCAGCGAAGATGCGGAGCTGGCGGCAGACCCTGTCAAACAGTTGCAGTGGCTCTATCAGCACACACCTGCTTCAGAGCTGGAGAAAAGGACAAGGTTATATCCCGTGGGAAGAATCATGGGCAGCTAACTGATATTGGCAGGCTTGGTAATTAAGCGCCGTCACCCTCCATCTCATCGCCTGGCAGGTAAGGTGTCACAGCAACTGATATTACCAGCGAGAGAAATCCGTCAAGCTCCCCTCTGCAGCCGGGCAACAAGGTTGTCACCGCGATTGCCATTACCTGGCGAAGAAATCGAGCACCGTCTCCCCCTATAGCCAGACAACAAGGTTGTCACTGGAGTTGCCATTACCTGGCGAAGAAATCGAGCACCGTCTCCCCCTATAGCCAGGCAACAAGGTTGTCACCGCGATTGCCATTACCTGGCGAAGAAATCGAGCACCGTCTCCCCCTCCAGCCTGGCAACGAGGTTGTCGCCGCTGCATACCGGACCGACGCCGGAGGGTGTGCCGGTGAAGATGAGATCACCCGTTTTCAGGGTATAGTACTTTGATAAATACGATATTATCTCGGCAAAAGAGAATATAAGGTCAGAGGTATTGCCGCTCTGTCTCAAGGTGCCGTTGATCTCAAGGGTGAAACTTATATCCCTCACGTCGGCAAACTTTTCCTTCGGAACGAAAGTCCCCAGCGGCGCCGAACCGTCAAAGGTCTTCGACAGCTCCCACGGGTGTCCCTCCCGGGAGAACCTGCTCTGGAGATCACGGGCGGTAAAATCTATCCCCACGGTCAGGGCGTCGTAATAGCGCTCAGCATACTTCACTGCTATGCCTTTGCCCAGCTTCGAGATGCGGAGTACTATCTCCGCCTCATACTGCACATCGGATGAGAAGTCAGGGATAAAGAAGGGTTTGTTCTTTTTGAGGATCGCCGAGTCGGGCTTGAGGAAGATCATCGGCTCAGCGGGCACCGGACGGTTCATCTCGGCAGCATGCTTCCGGTAGTTCAGTCCTACGCAGATAATCTTCATAGGACTGTCAGGCTTTACCGAAAGAACGCAGTTTGATCGCGGTGATAACCTGCTTGGTGTTAAGCGGGAAGTCGCCGTTCATCATCCACGAGTAGTACGAGGGCTCTTCCCTGAAGACCTGCTCCACCGGTTTGCCCTTGTGCTTGCCGAAGTTGAACACCTCTGTGCCGCCTTCGTTGAAGATGATCCTGCCGGCGAGGTCTGCATTGTTGTTGAAGGCGCTGAAGACCGAGAGTTTCTCGATGTCATTCTCCAGGTCAGGATACCTGTCGAGTTGTGCTTTCAGTATCTCATACGTTGCTGCCGTATCTGCTTTGGAGCTATGGGCATTTTCCAGCTCCATGTCGCAGTAGAACTTATAGGCGGCGCTGAGTGTTCGTTGCTCTTTCTTATGGAAGATCACCTGCACGTCTACATACTTGTGGCGGGCAGGGTCAAAATCGACATTCACTCTCAGGAATTCCTCGCAGAGAATGGGTATATCAAACTTCATAGAGTTGAAGCCGGCCAGGTCGCAACCCTCAAGGAACGCGGCTATCTTACGAGCCACGTCACGGAAGTGCGGAGCATCAGCCACGTCTGCGTCGGTGATCCCGTGCACGCGTGTGGCTTCCGGGGAGATCGGGATACCCGGATTGAGTCTCATGGTCAGCCACTCTTCCGCTCCTCCTGGTGACACCTTGAGCGCGGCAAACTCCACAATGCGATCAGTAGCGATGTTTACTCCCGTGGTCTCGAGATCAAAGACGACCAGGGGTTTCCTGAGGTTAAGCTCCATATCGTTACTCTTCTCAGGCGTTGATCATCATTGGCATCAGCAGCATGAGGAGATCTTCATCCTCATTGCCTGTCTCCGACGGCAGGAAGAGTCCTGCCCTTGTCGGGTCGGCGAGCTCAATAATGACATCCTGTGATGTTATGTTCGACAGAATCTCAATCAGGAAGACAGATTTGAACCCGATCTCCATATCGTCACCCTCATAGAGGCACTTGTGGCGTTCATATGCCGAGATCGAGAAGTCGACATCCTGCGCCGAGACGGTTATCTGGTTCGGGCTGAACTGAAGCTTCACGAGGTTGCTGGCCTGGTTTGAGAAGACGGAGACCCTGCGCAGTATGTTGTAGAGCTCCAGCCTGTCAACACGCACCTTGCGTGGATTGCTCTTCGGGATGACTGAATTGTAATTCGGATAGTTGCCTTCCACAAGACGGCAGACAACCTTGTAGTCAGAAAGGGTAAAGAAGGCGTTTCTGTCGTCAAACTCCACCGAGACGGTACCGCTCTCCCTTGGAAGGATATTCTTGAGGAGCGATGCGGGTTTCTTGGGAAGGATAAAGGAGGCAGTGTCATCAGCCCTGGCGTCACTCCTCTGATATCTCACCAGCTTATGTGCATCTGAGGCCACGAAGGTGAGCTTCTCCGGAGATGCCTCAACCAGTATACCCCCCATCACCGGGCGGAGCTCGTCATCGGCGGTGGCAAACAGTGTCCTGGATATGCCTGACAGCAGCACATCGGCCGGCAGATTGAAACTGAACCGCTTTTCAGTCTTTATCACCGGCAGCACGGGGAAGTCAATTCCGTTCTGGCCCACGACACTGAAGCGGCCGTTCTCGGAGTTAATCACCACTGCCATGGTATCAGTGTTGATGTCAAATGTGAGCGGCTGCTCGGGGAACTCCTTGAGCGTATCAAGCAATATCCTGGCCTGCAGCGCTATGGTTCCGCTTCCCGTTATATTGTCAAGCCTCATCCTTGTAATAAGGGTCGACTCAAGGTCAGAAGCGGTTATCTCAAGGTCGTTGCCGCTGATATTAAATAGAAAGTTATCCAGGATCGGCAGTGTATTTTTGGTGCTGATCACCCTGCTTATTGCCTGGAGATGACCGAGAAGTTCTGTACTTGATACAACAAATTTCATACTGTCAGTTTTTAAGTTACATCACATTGCCCCGTTTCAGACCTGCAAATCACTGATTATGTGTGTAGTCTGCTTTGCAAACCGGCTTATCAATATTACAAAAAAATATCTTTCCCTCAAACAAATTTATTTCACTCTCTTGTAATGTCTCCGCTTGAGCCTGTTATAGGCCACTCCGGCCATGATTATCAGCAAAACGGGCAGTATTGTATTGAACAGCTGCCACAGCAGCCTCTGGCTCCTGATCCTCGACTGGTTGAGCAGCCTCGGCTTTATCTCCCTTGCCCGCATCTCCGTCAGGCCGTTGTCCTCAACCAGGTAATTGATGCAATTCACAAGAAAATCCTTGTTGCCGAAGATCTGCATCGTATACCTGTCGAGCCCGAGGGTGAGCGGTTCGGGTGCTCCTCCTGACCAGCTGACGTCATTCCGGATGATGTCACCGTCGGCGATAATGATCATCCTTGTCGGTTTGCTGCGGGTTATTGGCTCCCTGCCCTCCTCCCCCATTATGCTTTCAGTCATCCTGTTCTCGAATACCGAGCTGAAGGTGCCCTCGAGCAGTACTGCCACACTTTTTTCTCCGGCGGTGAACATCTCCGGTGGCATTTTCTCCCCTGCCTCCTCAAGCGATATCAGGGCCGGGGGTGTGACAATCCGCGTCTCACCCGAGGTTGTCAGCAGGATACTTTTTCTTACTGCCGGATCACGCCCCACGGTATCCAGCGTACCGGCAAACTCAGCCTTGACCCTGTTCAGGTTGCGGGTTATGGGGTGGCTCTGCGAGGGGCGCAGAAGAGGATAGTAGACCCACGGTGCAGGGACATACTGTGTCTCCCCGCCGGGGTTTGTGATCTTAAGCGGGATCAGCATACAGTCGGCATCCTGGATAATGACAGGGTTGATCCTCGCCCCGTACCTGAAGAGCATGTCACTGAAGGAGAGAGGCTGATAGAGGGCTACCGTTGCTCCTGACGTCAGGCTGTCGGCATTGACTGCCACCTCCTCTGCCAGCCACATGACCCGGCCGCCGTTCATGATATACTGGTCAATAATGAACTTGTCCTTCTCATCAAAGCGTTCCTTCGGTGCGGCTATGATAACAGCGGCATAATTATCAATTATACCCGGCTTGCCTGCTATCACCCCCCTGTCTATGTTATAGAACTTTGCAAGCTCCAGGGTCAGGTCAGCCACACTTATCTCATCAAGCTCACCGTGGCCTTCGATGAAGGCTATCCGGTGCACGGTGTCCGCCGTGGCTGTTGCTACAGCCCTGATGATCTCATATTCAAGTCCTTCAGTGGAATGAAGCAGGTTTACCTCAGCGGGCAATGAGGGATTGTTTCTCAGGAAATTGACGGGGATGACGGTCTCACCGGAGGCGACGGTAAGTGACGGGAATATCCGTTTCTGAGTTCTGCCGCCCTCACCGTCGGAGGCCATGACGTTCACAGGCACGAGCCCGGAGTTGATCAGCTCCCCGTGTAGTCTCTCCCTCGTGGCGGCATCAGATGATGCTGACGGGTTTATGAAGTCGTATGATATCCTTCTCCCGGAAGCAATGCGGAACTCATCGAGATACTGTGCGGCACTGCGTCTCAGCTTCCTGAAACCGACGGGCATCTCGCCGTCGAGGTATATGTCAATCTTTACCTCTTTATCGAGCTCCTTCAGTATCTTCCTTGTAGGCTCCGCGAGGGTAAAGCGCCGGTCTTCCGTCAGGTCAACCCTCAGGTGCAGGAGTGATGCCAGCAGGCAGACAGCGGCTGTGGCCGCAATGATCAGCAGCGGTCTCTTTATGGTACTGCGGCGCAGGGATATCCTTGCGGCCTCATTGAAGAGCACCGTCACGAAGATGAAATATGCAATGTCACGTATGTCAAGCACCCCCCTGCTGATCGATTTATAGTGTTCATTGATGCCTATCCGGGCTACCTGTTCACCTGCAGAGGAGAAGCCGGGCAGAAGGGAGAGGGAGTCAAAGCCTGTGAACATTATGAAGGAGAGGAGAGCAGCCAGGATGAAGGCCACAACCTGGTTCTCAGTCAGTGATGACGCAAAGAGGCCGATGGCAGAGTAGACGGCGGCAAGCAGCAGGAGGCCTGTGAATGAACCGGCTGTCCCTCCCCTGTCAAGGTTGCCGGGCGTCTCTCCCAGGACCCATACTGAGATGACAAACAGTGTAGCCGGCAGAAGTGATATCAGCACCAGTGCCACCGAGGCCAGAAACTTGCCGTAGATTATCCTGCCGTCGCCTACCGGGCGCGACCAAAGCAGCTCAATGGTTCCTGACCGCCGCTCTTCCGACCAGAGTCTCATGGTCACTGCAGGCACCAGGAAAAGGAAGAGCCATGGTGAGAGCACGAAAAGGGTGTCCAGTCCCGCATATCCGCTGTCGAGCAGGTTCCACTGACCGGGCATCACCCACATCAGGAGGCTGTTTGCCAGGAGGAACACGATCATGACGATGTATCCCGTCAGGGAGCTGAAAAAACCTGTAATCTCTTTTCTGAAGAGAGGAAACATAACTAAAAATTTGCAGTAAAAATATTCAAATCTTTCAAGGCCTCAGCGGCCTGCGTGCATTTTTGACGTCAGTGACCACCGTACCGGGGTAATAGAAACCGGTGATCTTCTCATAACTCATATTTTTTTCAGCCATAGCCCTCGCCCCGTCCTGGCACAGTCCCACGCCATGGCCGTATCCTCTGCCGCTGACCGTCAGGCTGTCGCCCTCCGGTCTCATGGTGAAGAATGCCGATCGTAAGCCGAACCGCGCCCTGACCTCTTCGCTGTTGATGTTTTTACCTGCAACAGTGCGGTTCATGATCCTCACCGGTTTGCTGCCCGCAGGTGAATATAGTGCCGTCCCCTGCCCCGGCATCACACCCCTGGATCTCAGAAAATCATACCAATCAGTGAAGGAGACTCTTTTCACCCAGGCTGATGATGCCGAATAGCTGCACCAGGGATCAGGGATGCTGACAAGGTAAGGATGTTTAGCCACCCACACATCTGCCGATGAGGCAGTCATGCCGCCGCAGTTACCATGAAAGGCCGCTTCAATGAGTACGCCCTGGCGGTCGGTGATCACTTTCCCCGCAGTAGAACGACAAGCATCTATTATCACGCTCTCACTAATGATACCCGGGTAAACCTGGCAGTGGGTATCGTCACACAGGTCAAAGCCGTCAAGCTCATGCCTGTCAATGGTTCTGTATGCATAGGTCCGTGCCACCACAGCCTGGGCACTGAAATACTCCGGCGGTCCTGCCCTCCCCGCCTCTGATCGTACAACACCCGGCAGGTAATCCTCCAGCCCGGTGATATTGAGCACCAGCAGGGAGCCTGGGTAGGAACTTATCATGAGGCTGCCGTTGAGTATCTTCACCGCCTCGTCACGTGCAGGGGCACGCATGACGAAGAGCGCCTCAGCGGCAAGGGGTGTGAAGTTAAGTGTGTCCACCACCCCTGACACACCGGATAATGTCCTGAATGTTACCTTCTCGTCATGACGGGTCACCACCACCGTCTCTCCCGGCCCTACTGTGAGACCGTCCTGCTCTCCGTGGTCAAGACGGTACTCTCCGTGACGGGGAGTGAAGACAACCGTCACAGGCTTTGTGCGTGCAAAGATGCGGACCGTCACTTCAGCCCGGGCAGGAAGAGCTGTCAGCACAATGAGTATTGAGATGACCGCCCTGATCATATTCTCATGCTCCCCTGCTTCAGCTGTGTCACCATATCAGAGGCTATTCTTGCCGAGGCACCTTCTCCTCCAAGCATCTGCCTCAGTTCTTCGTAATCTCTCTTAACAGCCGTATGTCTCTCTCCCGTGGAGATGATCTTTCCCAGCTCGTCGGACAGTCTCTCCCTGTTGAGCTCGCTCTGTATCAGCTCGGTCACCGCCTCCCTCCCCATGATCAGGTTCACCAGTGAGATAAAGCGCACCTTCAGGAAGAACATTCCGAGCGCGTATGTCAGTCCGCTGGTTTTGTAGCAGACCACCTGGGGCACACCGAAGAGTGCAGCTTCGAGTGTTGCCGTCCCTGATGTCACCAGGGCAGCCTCCGCCACAGAGAGGAGGTCATATGCCCTGTCACTGATCACCCTGACCGGGTTTGATCCGATAATACCTTCATACAGTGACGCCGGCAGGTGATCCATCCCTGCCACCACAAACTGATATTCAGGAAATGATGAGGCCACCCGTACCATCACCGGGAGCACCTTTTCTATCTCCTGAAGTCTGCTGCCGGCCATCAGCAGTATCACAGGCCTCTCGTCGAGGCCGAGGGATTCCATCAGCCTGCCGTGCTCCGGAGTCTTCTGGTGCCATGCCTCTACCTGGTCAATGAGCGGGTTCCCAAGGAAGTGGGCCGTATAACCGTGCTTTCTATAGAACTCAATTTCAAACGGGAAGATGATATAGAGCCTGTCAACATATCTCTTCAGCAGTTTCACCCTCCCCTCACGCCAGGCCCAGAATTTGGGTGAGATGTAATAATAGACCCTGATGCCCCTCTTTTTGGCATAGCGTGCCATCCTCAGGTTAAAACCAGGGTAATCGATCAGTATAACCACGTCAGGCATCATCTGGTCAATCTGCCTGCGGCACTCTGCAAAATTTCTCCTCACCTTCCATATATTGGCCATCACCTCCCAAACACCCATGAAGGCTGTCTCGCGGTAGTGCCTGACCAGCCTTCCTCCAGCCTTTGACATGAGGTCGCCGCCCCAGCATACGATATCTGCAGCCGGGTCAGCCTCAAAAAGGTTAAGGATAAGATTTGAACCGTGAAGATCGCCCGAGGGCTCCCCGGCTATGATGAAATACTTCATATTAGAAAAGCTTTATCCCAAATACGACAAAAGCCCATACTATGGTAATGCCGAGCACACCCTTGGCTGCCCTGAGCATGTCAAGCCTGTTAAAGATGAGAAATATGATAATGTTGGCGAAGACAGAGATGCTCATTACCTCCGACACATTGCCTGCTTCCGTCACCTTGTCGTGATACCCGCTGAATGACAGGCCGTTACGGGTAGCCAGGAAGAAGATCAGAAATGCTGTCACCGGGATGATGATTCCGCCTATGACACCTGAGAGGATATTATTAAACCGTTCCCTGAACCGCATATCAGAGTTTGGTTTTCAATGTGCTGAGAAAACCGTGGGCCGTCATATCGGTGGCTACCGGCACCACTGAGACATATCCGTTATGAATAGCCCAGTCATCGGTATCCGATGCATCCGGCTCATGGTTCATGAATCTGCCTGTAAGCCAGTAGTAGGTCTTTCCTGCCGGATCCTTCCGCTTTTCGAACTCCTCCTGCCAGCTGCCCAGGGCCTGGCGTGCGACCACCATACCTTTGATCTCCTCAGCGGGAAGGGCAGGTATATTCACATTAAGGCATATTCCATCCGGCAGGGGCTCCTTCAGCAGGAAGCCGCATATCTTCCGGATATAACTGTCACAGGCAGAAAAGTCGGCTTTTGGGGAATAGCTGTTGAGAGAAAAACCTACCGATGTGATTTTATAGAGACAACCCTCGAGAGCAGCAGCCATAGTCCCCGAGTAGAGAACGCTGGCAGAGGCATTAGATCCGTGATTGATACCTGAGACAATAAGATCAGGCCTCCGCTCCAGGAGCTGGTTGACGGCCAGCTTGACACCGTCAGTGGGTGTACCGCTGCAGGCATAAACACGCTTCCCCTCGTCCTCCTCCAGCAGTTTGACACGCAGCGGGTGCTTGACCGTCAGCGCCTGCGACATGGCACTGCGGCTCTCTGTGGCTGAGATAACCACCAGTCTGCCAAATTCCGACATGATGCTGATGAGCCTCTGCAGTCCGGCAGCGTATAGCCCGTCATCATTCGTGATCAGTATAAGCTTGTCATCTTCCTGTAAAACCATATTGCCTCCTGTTGCCTGCAAATATAACGATAATGATCAACCAATAAATAAACCCGTCATTATGGCAATAACCTTTTTTCCTTACTTTTGCATCTTACTGAAAAGAATATAACAGGCAATGAAGATTTCTTACAGCTGGCTCAGGGAATATCTCGACTTCGATGCCGGAGTTGAGGAGCTGTCAACCATTCTGACAGATCTCGGGCTTGAGGTTGAGGGTATTGAAGAGTGGGAGTCGATCAGCGGAGGCATGCAGGGCGTGGTCATAGGCAGGGTACTCACATGTGAGAGACACCCTGACGCCGACAGGCTCAGTGTCACCACCGTCAATGCCGGGGGTCCGGAGCCCCTGCAGATTGTCTGCGGTGCACCCAATGTGGCTGCAGGACAGGTTGTTGCGGTGGCACTGCCGGGTGCTATGGTGTTTCACGGCGATGAACGTTTTGAGATTAAGCGGTCGAAGATTCGCGGGCAGTTATCCGAAGGGATGATATGTGCCGAGGATGAGCTTGGCATGGGTACTGACCATGAAGGAATCATGGTGCTTGAACCCTCTGCCAGGCCGGGGTCGCCTGCAGCAGATTACTTCGGTGTTGTTCGCGATACGATTTTTGAGATAGGATTGACCCCCAACAGGATAGACTGCAGCTCTCACTACGGAGTGGCACGCGACCTGGCAGCGTTTTTCAACCTGAGGAAGCCCGTCATGGCCAAACTGCCTGACGTAGGTGCATTCCGCCCCGGCACTGCAAAGGGTAAAGCCATTGAGGTCGAAGTGCAGGACAGTGAGGCCTGTATAAGATATTCAGGGCTTACAATCAGGGGTATTACTGTAGGACCCTCACCCGCATGGCTGCAGAACAGGCTTAGATCAATAGGACTCCACCCTATCAACAACGTGGTGGACATCACCAACTTCGTCCTTCATGAGACTGGACAGCCTCTGCACGCCTTCGATGTTGCCGCCATCACCGGCGACAGGGTGATCGTCAGGACACTTCCTGAAAAGACAAAATTCGTAACCCTCGACGGCGTTGAGAGAGAGCTGGCAGCATCCGACCTGATGATTTGCAACGTCAGTGAAGGGATGTGCATCGCCGGCGTCTTCGGCGGAGAGAAGTCAGGAGTAACTTTGGCAACCACCGATCTGTTTCTTGAGAGCGCCACCTTCAGCTCCGTGTCGGTACGGCGCACATCACGGAGACACGACCTTCACACTGATGCCTCATACCGTTTTGAAAGAGGCACGGACCCGGAGATGACACTATATGCACTCAGGAGAGCTGCCCTGCTGGTACAGGAACTGGCCGGCGGCGTAATCACCGGCGATATAGCGGATGTCTATCCCAAACCGGTAAGAAAAGCCACGGTCAGTTACTCGCTTGACCGCATGACAAAACTTATAGGCAAGGAGATCCCCGGCGATACCGTCAAGACAATTCTCAACAGCCTCGACATTCACATTACTGATGAGACGCCGGACAGGCACACACTGGAGATACCGGCGTACCGTGTCGATGTGACCCGCGAGGCCGATGTCACTGAAGAGGTTCTGAGAATTTACGGTTATAACAACATAGGCATCAGCGGCGAGATGCGGTCAATGCTCTCCCACACCGAGAAGCCTGACCGTGAGAAGGTTGCGTCAAACGTGTCAGACCTCCTCTCCGCAAACGGCTTTGCCGAGATCATGTGCAACTCCCTCACTCCCTCTGCATGGTTTGAAAAGAGCGGCGACTTTGACACTGCGACCATGGTGCAGCTTGCTAACCCGCTGAGCAGCGACCTCAATGTCATGCGCATGTCGCTGCTGCCCGGAATGCTCAGCACAATTGCATGGAACATCAACAGGCAGAGACCTGACCTGAAGCTCTATGAGCTGGGATATGTCTACAGCAGGAGGCCGGGTAAAGAGGGTGCCAGCATCACGGAAGCTTACAGCGAGCGGCAGTTGATGGCCATGGCCATCACGGGCGACCTCAACCCTCAGCGCTGGAATGCACCTGCAGCAGCCACTGGTTTCTTCCACATAAAGGGTTACGTCGAGCTCGTCCTCTCGCGCTTCGGCATTGCACGCAGGGATATTACTGAAGAGGAAGAGACCTCGGGATGGTACTCCGAAGGAATGAGATACGGCAGCGGAGGTGCTGGCCTTGCATCCTTCGGCAAGATCTCGAAAAAGTACCTTGCAATGCTTGACATAAGGCAGGATGTATGGTATGCCGAGCTCAACCATGAAAACATCATCAGGATGATTGCAGGGAGGAGCATACAGTATAGTGAACTGCCAAAGTACCCATGGGTACGCCGCGACCTTGCGCTGGTTATTGACAAATCGGTAAGATTCAGCCAGATACGTGACCTTGCGTACAAGACTGAACGCAATATCCTGCAGGAGATAGACCTTTTTGATGTCTATGAGAGTGATGCTATCGGCAAAGACAAGAAATCATATGCTGTCAGTTTCATTCTCAGGGATGACAGGCAGACACTAACTGAAAAGAATATCGAGAAGGTCATGAGTGGCCTGTTCAAAGCCTTTGAGCGCGAATTTGGCGCCGCACTGAGATGAAGAAGCTGGGCAGAACCGGTGACTACCTCTCACTCGTAAAGTTCAGTCATACCGTCTTTGCGATGCCCTTTGCGCTGGTGGGCTATTTCCTCGGTGCAATCAGGCCTGATCACGGTTTCAGCCTGAGGACCTTTCTGTTGATGCTCGCATGTATGGTTTTTGCCCGCAGTGCCGCCATGGCTTTCAACCGTTGGGCAGATCTAAGATATGACATTCTGAATCCCAGGACCGCCGGAAGGGAGATACCGTCAGGCAGGATCAGCCAGGGTCATGCCCTGATATTCGTAGTTGGAAGCTCTGTGCTATTCATTATCGCAACAGCCCTGCTCAACACAATGACATTGCTGCTGTCACCCGTTGCGCTTCTGATTGTCCTCGGGTACAGCTACACCAAGAGGTTCACCTGGCTCTGCCACCTGGTGCTCGGGCTCGGGCTCAGCCTGGCACCCATCGGAGCCTATATTGCAGTCACAGGCACCTTTGCGCTGCTGCCGGTGCTCTACTCCCTTCTTGTACTGACATGGGTCAGCGGCTTTGATATTATCTACTCCCTGCAGGATGACCAGTTTGACCGTGAGACAGGACTCTACTCCATTCCTGCGGTGATGTCTCGCAGGAAGGCACTGACTGTTTCAACACTCCTTCATGCGGTGACACTGCTGCTGGCAGCGACAGCAGGGATCATTGGCCATGGTGGAGTGATCTACTGGGCCGGAGTCGTGATATTTGCCGCTATGCTGACATACCAGCATCTGATAGTCTCTCCTGATGACCTGAGCAGGGTAAACCTTGCCTTCGGTACAACCAACGGAATAGCCGGTATCATTTACGGATTGGCGGTGGTGGCTGACCTGCTGCTATAGAAGGGATTCCCGGACGTGACAGACCGCTGCTGCAGAAGGGATTCTCAGACGTGAGGCACCACTGCTGCAGAAGGGATCCCCAGAAGTGACGCACCGCTGCTGCAGAAGGGATTCCCGGCGTGACAGACCGCTGCTGCAGAAGGGATTCTCAGACGTGAGGCACCACTGCTGCAGAAACAATACGCAAACAGGCCGGTCCGCTACTCCCAGACAGTCTCAACCTTTAAAACTTAAATATGAATGAGACTCCCAGCAACTCCTTGAACTGAACCATGGGAGCCTTTTTCTGCTTGCCATCAGTGCCCAGCACAGGCTCACCGTCTTCAAATACAGGCAGCAGTGTGTTGTCATCATATATCAGGTGCACATTGAGCCTGAGGTCGGTAAACCAGTTCAGGCTTGTTGTGGCTATCATCTCCCAGTCGACATCAACATTCTGCGGTTTTGAGATGAAGTTACTGAATAGCTGTATCTTGTTGGTCATATCAACCTGATCAAAGAGTTTCAGCTTGCTTCTGATGGTCAGATATGCTCCCAGCTCATTCTTGGATCTCTTGTCCGCCGGGATACCGAACTTGGTTTGGTTGATGGAGGTGTCAGGAACAAATGTGCCCTTGTATGATACAGGGGAGAAACTTATCGTGGTATTCTTGTCAGGCTTGTACTCAAGACCGTAGCCGAATATGAAGGTGGCCGGGTTAAAGAACTTTGAGACCTTCACTGAGTCATTCGGATAATTGTACCCCGGAAGGAACTGGGTCTTGAACTGGAAGAGGCCAGAGAGGTCAAATTTCCCAAAAGCCTTGTGGTTGATCTTTGAGTTGATCTCGAGGATATCCAGGTTCTTCCTGATTCCGTCATAATTCCCGGATGCCTGCAGTCCCAACGCGAGCCGTGCCGTGGTGGAGGAATTTACCTTTGTCTCCTTGTTGTTGTAGTTAAGGGCTGACTCGACATCGAGCACTGAAGAGATGTTATTCTCTCCCCCCTTTGCCCAGTTGGAGATGGCACCCTGTGACAGAAGGTAAGAGAGGTCTGTCTTGAATTTCCAGTAGTCTGGCTTGATCCTGCTCAGCGCCATCCTTCTGAGATTCTCCTCTGTTGCCGAGATGACATTGACACGTGTGTCAACAGACCTGTCATGCCAGGTCTGTTTTTTAAACATCACCCCCTCTTCCGCCTTGAGCGATACGGTATTGCGGTCAGGACTGCCAATCCAGACAGATACTGAGTCATTCTCCCCGTCAGGAAGCCAAAACCTTACGAGGTTATCTGCCCGGCTGTTGAGCCACATTTTAGTTCCCCGGCCCTTATCGCTGACAAATCTCACGAGGGTTGAATCACGCGCTTGAAGGTACCCGATCAGAGAGTTGACAGCTGCTATGATAGAGTCACTCACATAGGGATTTTTGATGTGCCTGAATGGAAAGTCGTCTCGGTAAAGTGTCACTTCGGGCAGCGTATCGGTGATCACCAGTATGATAGTGTCATTGGTACTCTGAGGTATCTTTGCAGGGACAAGATCCTTTATCAGCACAAAAATCGTGTCGTTAAGCAGAAGGGTATCATTTTGTACCAGCGGGGTGGCATCGGCGGACAGCTTTACCTTATTCATTTTTTTCCCTGCCTCTATGAACATCTCTCTCTCTGTTTTAGCCACGGCAGCACTGTCGGCTGCAACAGAATCCTGCTCCATGACTGGCAGGATGATCCTCAGGGAATCATATACAAAGTAGCTGTCAAGCGGTATCCTGATCTTATCGTAACCGTATTCGGACAGGTAACTGACAGTTGAGTCCTCACGGGGTGTGGAAGCAAAATGGACGAGATTGCGGATGGCCTCCCTCAGGGGGTCGTTGCTCTTTTTCCAGATATAGTTAGAGGCTCCGACTCTCCGGAGAAACGCTAGAGCATTGTCGCGGTCGAGCACTATCGGCCCCGGTCCTGCGCTGTCCGTTGCGGGCGCACCCTTGATCTTCTGTCGTAGAATGGGCAGAGCCGGCTTCACCGTGTCAGGGGTAATGATGAGTTCTTCGTCAGCTACGTCAATCACCTGGCCAGTAAGAAACATGCTGCCCGACAGAAAAAATAATATCATAAGGAACTTAAGTAATCCCGGTTTCATCATAAATTCTTTTAACATTTCCTGATTGGACCCCGAAGGCAAAAAAACTATATTTGCAAAAATAGCCTTATTTCGATGATTTTCCTTTTTCAGGCGACCGTAAACAGGAAACATATCTTCCGCAATATCAAAAATAGGGACGCATTCTGATGCCCCATGGTTGCACGTCTCCGCCCGCAAACCGCCACACCCTGCCCTGCTTCTGTTAATTTATCTTAATTTATTGCTTGCAATATAGGTTATAGGCAGTGGGCAATAGAGGGCCGAGCGTTAAGAAATGACCCGGTGGGTCATTTCAGCGAAGGAGCCAGGTTGCAGGGGAGGCCAGTCTTCAGTCGGCAGTTAAAATCGCAAATCGCAAATCGCAAATCGCAAATCGCAAATCATCATGAATCTCCCATATTGTGAACCACATAAGATAAAGATGGTGGAGCCTCTGAGGCGAAGCACCGTCACTGAGCGCCATGAGTGGATAAAAGAGGCCTCATACAATCTCTTTAACCTGCGCTCCGAGCAGGTATTTGTTGATCTCCTCACCGATTCCGGCAACGGGGCCATGAGTGACCGGCAGTGGGCTGCCATCATGACCGGCGACGAGAGTTACGCAGGAGCATCATCGTACTACAGGCTTAAAGAGGCCATCCGTGACATAACCGGGTTTGAGTACTTCCTGCCCACGCACCAGGGACGGGCGGCGGAGAATGTCATTTTCTCGGTGCTGGTAAAGGAGGGTGACATCATCCCCGGCAACGCCCACTTTGACACCACCAAGGGACATATCGAGTTCCGCAGGGCCACGGCCGTCGACTGCACCGTGGAAACAGCCAGGGACATCACCGCCGACGAACCCTTCAAGGGCAACGTCGATCTCGGGCGGCTGGAAAAGGTGCTGAAGGAGACCCCCCGTGAGAAGCTGGGATGCATCGTGATGACCGTCACCAATAACACTGCCGGCGGTCAGCCGGTGAGTATGGCCAACCTCCGTGGCGTAAGAGAACTGGCCGACAGGTACGGCGCCATCGTGATAATGGATTCAGCCCGTTTTGCCGAGAATGCTTACTTCATTAAAACCCGTGAAGTGGGATACTCTGAAAAAAGCATCAGGGATATAGCCCGCGAGATGTTCTCTTATGCCGACGGCATGACTATGAGCTCCAAGAAGGATGCGATAGTCAACATTGGAGGTTTCATCGGCTTCAGGGACAAGGAGCTGTTCCGCCGTGCCTCGACCTACAACATCATGTTTGAGGGCTTCATCACCTACGGCGGCATGGCCGGCCGTGACATGGACGCTCTGGCGATCGGACTCTACGAAGGCACTGACAGTGAATACCTTGAGTCGCGCATCAGGCAGGTGGCCAGTCTGGGAGAAAAGATAGCTGCAGCAGGAGTACCCGTGCAGCAGCCTTTCGGGGGCCATGCCATCTTCATTGATGCTGGCAGGTTCCTTTCCCGGGTGCCTGCCGGCGAGTTTCCCGCTCAGAGGCTGGCGATCGAGTTTTACCTGGAAGGAGGCATCCGCTCCGCTGAGATAGGTACGCTGATGGCTGACCGCGATCCGGTGACGCGTGAGAACAGGCACCCTGAACTCGAGCTGGTGCGGCTGGCCGTACCGAGGAGGGTCTATACCGACAACCACATGGATTACGTGGCCGCGGCCGTCGGCAACGTGTTTGAGAGAAGGGACCGGATAACCAGAGGACTTGCAATAAAGTGGGAGGCGCCTATCATGAGGCACTTCACCGTTGAGCTTGAACTGCTCCCTTAACACCAGCAATCTGTCATTCCTCTGTAAATATGGGGGGCTGACCTTCATTATTATTTGTCTGTAAAAAATCAGGTGTTTTTATGTAAGTTTGTCAGAAGCTTAACTCAATCACTATGATAAGATCAATGACCGGCTACGGCAAAGCCATGCTCGAGACCCCACAACGCAAGATCACCGTTGAGGTCAGGTCGCTGAACAGCAAACAGGCTGACGTAAATACGAAGGTGCCGTGGCTCTTCAAGGAGAAGGAGCTCGAGATACGCAATATAATCATCAGGAAACTTCAGAGGGGTAAGATCGACATTATGATCTCTTTTGACACCATGGATGAGGAGCAGGCCCCGGCAATCAACACCAGGGTGGTGCGGGGTTATTTCAATCAGATGAAGGTGTTAAGCAACGAGCTGGGTCTGAGCAATGACAGCGACCTGCTGAGCATTGTAATGCGGCTTCCCGAGACCCTCAAAACAGAGAGACCGGAACTGACGGAGGAGGAGTGGAACAGGGTTGTCACTCTGATAGAGGATGCACTCTCGATGACCGATAACTACCGCCTGGAAGAGGGCAGGGCCATGGAGGCCGACCTGTCCAAATCACTGGCCTCCATCCTTCGATACCTGGAGGAGCTGAGCACCGTGGAGGGCGACCGGCTGACACGCATGCGCGAAAAGCTGCAGGCATCGCTCCACGATAACTTCGCCACGGAGAACATAGACATGAACCGCTTCGAGCAGGAACTGATATTCTACCTTGAGAAGATGGATATCAACGAGGAGAAGGTGAGGCTCAGGAAACACTGCGACTACTTTACCGAGACCATGAAGGGTGAGGGTGCCAACGGAAAGATGCTCAATTTCATCTCCCAGGAGATGGGACGCGAGATCAATACCATAGGATCAAAGGCCAATGACGCCTCGATGCAGAAGCTGGTGGTGATGATGAAGGATGAGCTCGAGAAGATCAAGGAGCAGACACTCAATATCCTCTGACCTGTGCGAAGAAGGAAAAACAACAGGGTGCTAATTATCTCCGCACCGTCGGGAGCAGGCAAATCCACTCTTGTGAGCCACCTCCTGAACTCCGGCCTGCCCCTTTGCTTCTCAGTGTCGGCTACCAGTAGAAAGCCAAGGGGCAGTGAAACGGACGGCAGGGAGTATTATTTCATCTCAGCGGCAGAGTTCAGAAGGAGGATCAGCCGTGAAGAGTTCGTCGAGTGGCAGGAGGTCTACAGGAACCTCTACTACGGCACACTGAAGAGTGAGCTGGAGCGTATCGCCGCAGAGGGTAAGATACCTCTCTTTGATGTCGACGTCATGGGGGGCATCAACCTCAAGAAGATCTTCGGCGACAGGGCACTGGCATTATTTATCATGCCACCCTCCGTTGAAGAGCTGCGGTCACGGCTGGAAAAGAGGGGCACCGACTCGGAGGAAGAGATAGATATGCGTGTGCAGAAGGCTGCTTCTGAGATACTGCTGGCATGCAGCTTCGACAGGGTCATAATCAACGATGATCTTCAGAAGTCCTGCAATGAGATAACAGCAGCCGTAAAAGATTTTTTAGAGTTAGGATAATGGAGACAGGCCTCTTTTTCGGATCATTCAATCCGGTGCATATAGGTCACATGGCCATTGCCAACTATATTGCCGAATACTCTCCTGTGAGGGAGGTATGGTTTATCGTCAGTCCTCACAATCCTCTCAAGAAGAAAGATACGCTTTTGGCCGACCGCGACAGGCTTTATCTTACTGAACTGGCCATCGGTGACGACCCGCGGTTCAAAGTATCGGATGTTGAGTTCAAACTGCCGCAGCCATCCTATACCGTGGACACCCTCGCCTACCTGACCGACAAATATCCGTCACGCAATTTCACCCTGATCATGGGAGAGGATAACCTGGTCACCCTTCACAAATGGAAGAACGCTGAGCTGCTGATAAAACAGTATCCGATAATCGTCTATCCGCGCCTCTATCAGGCCCCGGCTGCCAGCAGGAGACTGCAGGAGATTCTCAAGAGCGCGAAGGTCACAAGAATTGATGCGCCGGTGATGGAGATATCGGGAACCTTCATCCGCACTGCCATCAGTGAGGGCAGGGATGTCTCATGGTTCGTCCCGCCAGCCGCATGGAAGTATATTCGCGAGATGCACTTCTATGAATGATTGGCGATTTTAGATTTTCGATTCCCGACTTAAATTCAATTGCACATCGCAAATCACTGGACTTGTTTGATCAAATCCATCCCCCGTTTAATTGCATCCTCATTCATGGGAATCATATGATGGTATCTCTCGGGGAGTGATTTTTTAAGTCCCTTGATGACATACTCAGTCTTCAGTATGGGTTTCACCTTCATGAAGCCGCCCATGACGAACATATTGAACATCTTTATCATCTTCAGTTTCGAAGCCTCTTCAGCCGCATCAATCCGGTATATGGTAATGTCTTTTCGCTCCGGGTGCCTCGTAATGCCGTTACCGTCATATATCAGCGTCCCTCCCGGCTTGACCGACTGTTCAAACTTGTCCATACTCTGCTGATTGAGGATAATGGCGGTATCGAAGCTTCTGAGTATGGGTGAGCTGATTCTTTCATCGCTCAGTATAACATTCACGTTGGCCGTACCGCCTCTCATCTCGGGACCGTACGAGGGCATCCAGCTCACCTCCATATCCTGCATCATTCCCGAATAGGCCATGATCTTACCCATTGAGAGCACTCCCTGTCCGCCGAAACCTGCTATTACTATTTCTTCTGTCATGATCTTTTAATTTGCGTCTTAACAATTTGTGCCATATTGCCGGGATGCAGCATGCTGCGTCCCTGAAGCTGGATTTTATTCGGCCGGCACCTTTATGTCGCCGAGGGGATAGAACGGGAACATATTCTCCTCCATCCACTTATTTGACTCAACGGGTGTCATCTTCCATCCTGAGGGACAGTTGGAGACCACTTCGATAAAGCAGGTTCCCCGCTTCTCATTTTGGTACTGAACTGCTTTCTTAATGGCTCTTTTCAGTTTTCGCACGCCGCCCGCGGTATTGACGCTATGGCGTGTGACAAAGCAGGTTCCGGGCAGCATCGCCACTATGTCGGCCATCTTTACCGGTGAGCCCATCGTTGCAATATCACGGCCGTAGGGTGAGGTTGACGACTTCATTCCCTCCAGGGTTGTGGGGGCCATCTGCCCCCCCGTCATTCCGTAGATGCCGTTGTTGATAAAGAGGATGAGGATATTCTCACCCCTGTTGCATGTGTGTATGGTCTCTGCGGTACCGATGGCGGCAAGGTCCCCGTCGCCCTGGTAAGTGAAGACGAACTTGTCGGGCATGAGCCGCTTGACAGCTGTCGCCAGTGCCGGTGCCCTGCCGTGTGCCGCTTCCTGGAAGTCGACATCGATATAATTGTACATCAGTACTGAACATCCCACCGGGGTTATGCCCACGGTTCTGCTCTGTAGATCTTCTTCCTCAATCACCTCGGCCAGAACCCGGTGCGCTGTTGAATGGCCGCAGCCCGGGCAGTAGTGCATGACGTTGTCCGTCATCAGCCTGGACTTCTTGTAAGTCAGGTTCTCGGGCTTGATTATATCATTGAATGTAATATCTGCCATCTCTCTTATCCTTTAATGAACGACTTCATGTTTTCAAGAACTTCTTCGGGGGTGGGTATCATACCGCCCATCCTGCCGTAGTGGCTGACACGTGTTTTACCGTTTACCGAGAGCATCACGTCCTCTACCATCTGGCCGGCGCTCATCTCAACGGCGAGCATGCCTTTAACGGTGTCAGCCAGCTCATTCAGTCTCTTCTTCGGGTATGGGAACAGGGTTATCGGGCGCAACAGGCCTGCCTTGATACCTTCATCCCTAGCCAGCTGCAGTGCCTTCTGGCATATCCTTGCGCTGGTGCCGTATGCAACGAAGAGATACTCGGCATCTTCGGTCATGAACTCCTCGAATCGAACCTCATTTTCTTCAATCTCGCGGTATTTGGCAATCAGCTTATGGTTGAACTTTTCCTGTCGCGCCGGGTCAAGGTCGAGTGAGGTAATGATATTGCGCTCACGGGTTGCCGGCTTGCCTGTCGTTGCCCAGGGCAGTATCTCCTCCGACCTCTTTTTCTGCGGCTTGAGCCACACCTTTTCCATCATCTGTCCTATGGCGCCGTCAGAGAGTATCATGGTGGGGTTTCTGTACTTGAATGCGAGATCGAACGCCAGCTCCACAAAGTCGGCCATCTCCTGCACTGACGAAGGTGCAAGGACTATCAGATGATAGTCGCCGTGCCCTCCCCCCTTGGTAGCCTGAAAGTAATCGCTCTGTGCCGGCTGTATTGTTCCCAGGCCGGGACCTCCGCGCACCACATTGACGATCAGGCAGGGCAGCTCAGCGCCTGCTATGTATGTAATACCCTCCTGCTTCAGGCTTATGCCGGGTGACGATGATGAGGTCATCACCTTCTTCCCGCATGCGGCACCGCCGTAAACCATGTTTATGGCCGCAACCTCGCTCTCAGCCTGCAGCACCACCATGCCGGTGGTGACCTGCGGGTTGGCCTCCATAAGATATTCAAGTATCTCGCTCTGCGGAGTGATGGGATACCCGAAATAACCGTCGGCACCGGCGCGTATCGCCGCCTCGGCGACAGCCTCGTTGCCTTTCATCAGTCTCAGTTCCTTTTCCATGTATATAGTTGTTTTTCTTTTTCTTATCCCACCTTTATCTTGTATACCGTGATCACTCCGTCAGGACATACCACCGCACAGTTTGCGCAGCCAATGCATGTCTCAGGATTGGCAGCGTAACAGTAATGGTATCCCTTGGCGTTAACCTCCACAGCCAGCGCCAGGGTGTCCGTAGGGCAGGTGACGACGCACACTTCGCAGCCCTTGCACCTCTCTGTGTCAATAACAACTGCACCTTTTATCTTTGCCATCTTTGTCGAATTATTTCTGAATTAAATATAGTACTTACTCAATTAACGGGATTGTTTTCCCTGAAAAGTTTCAGCCGCTCCCCGAGCAGGGGTAACTGCTTCTTCCTCACCTGGGAGACGCAGGCCCTCAGTCCCTCGTGCCTCTCGCTACCGCAGATGTTAAGGGTGATGGCGGCGATGCCGTATGCAAGAAGCTCCTGAAGCAGCTCTCCGCCGCTCATACCCGGATAGGAGAAGGTGAAATAAAATCCGTCAGCCAGGGGTTTGTCGATGTCGCGGTCATATACAATGGAGAAGCCGTTGCCGGTAAACATCTCCTTCATCCTCGCAGCCTTCTCACCGTACAGTTTGGTATTCTCCACAAAGTTATAGCGGCCCTCGTTTACGGCCTTGAGGATGGCAGTGAAGCCGTACTGTGCGGAGTGAGTCACCCCCGATGAGAGAGCATACAGTGCTCCGAAGATCATCGCTCTCCCGAAGATTTCCGTACGGTAATACCTGAGCAGGTCGGGGTATCTGCGGTTATAGAGATGGTCAGACATGACCAGCAGCCCGATCCTCTGCCCGGCATAGCTGAATATCTTTGAACTTGAGATTAGCAGTATGTAGTCGTCACAGTATTTGGCCACCGTAGGCTGGAACGGAGGCACCCCCGGAACAGAATAGTCCTCCCTGAAATCCATGCCGAAATATGCCAGGTCCTCGATGACTATGGCATCATATTTCTTTGCCAGGGCGCCAATAGTGCACAGCTCATCGTCGGTGAAGCAGATCCACGACGGGTTGTTGGGGTTGGAGTAGAGGATGGTTGACACCTTGCCGCACTCCAGTATTGATTCCAGCTTCGGTCCCAGCTTTTCGCCGCGGTAGTTGTATACGTCGAACGACCTGTGGTCCTGGCCGAGGATTCTCGTCTGGGTCTTCTGTACCGGGAAGCCGGGATCTATAAACAATGTTCCCTCTTTATTGCTATCATTGCGGTTGGCGACCATAAAGCTGGCCATGCCGCCCATCATGGCGCCTCCGGTGGGCACACAGCACTCCGGGCTCACATCTATGTCAAGAAAATTCTTTACGAACAGGGCTGCCTCGCTCTTCATCTCCGGCAGTCCCTCAATGTCAGGATATATTGATGCCGCACCGTTATTCAGGGCCTCTATCTCAGCTTTGATGCCCACCGCCGCCGAGGGCAGTCCGGGCACACCCATCTCCATCCTTATGAATTCTACTCCTGTCTCCCTGATCAGCATGTTGACCAGCTTGACTATCTCCCTGATACTTGCATATCCCAGGTCGGTAATGCCGCTTGAAGTTATCAGTCTGCTTACTGTTTCACGACTTATGGGGGTGTTTTTCATAAATTTTCCATTTTATGCCCTCATCTGTGCCTCCTAAGATAAAGATTTATAAGAAAACGGCAACTGCCATTTGTCATATTTGTATAGGTTGAAAGGTCTGGCCACCTTTCGCGGCGGTCATGCAGTCCTGAGATCTTGCGGTCTGGCAGTCACAAAATCAGAACCGCATGACAGCACGACTGCGTGACAGATCGAACCGACAGACTTTCAGACCTTCGCTACTGTCTACTGCTAATAGCCACCGTAGCCTTCTTCGACATCCGTAGTATTAACGAAGGCTGTGGCGCAGGTGGCTGACTGCAAGACCTTAGACGTCAGACCATCACTCCTGCCTGATTTGACTGCCGACTGAAGACTGAAGACTGCCGATTCTTATCCTTGCATCCACGGCTACTATCCCATCTGGTGTACCCAATAAGGGATTGATGTCCATCTCGGCGATCTCCGGTGCGGCGGTAAGGAGATTGGAGATAGCGGTGATCACCCTGGCAAATGCCTCCTCGCTGACGCCGGGGGCGCCGCGGACACCCTTAATAATCTTATAAGATTTCAGTGACCTGATCATTGACCTGGCCTCCTGATCAGATACCGGTGCAAGTGCCGTTGCAACATCTTTAAAGACCTCAATAAATATCCCTCCCATGCCGGCCATCACCAGGTGGCCAAAGCGGCCCTCGCGGGTGGCGCCGCAAAAGAGCTCATGACCGCTTATCATCTTTTGTATCAGGATACCGGTCACCTCCGGCAGTGCCATCATACGGGCATACTCTTCCCTGATCTTAACCTCGGTACCAATGTTCACTACCACACCGCCGATGTCCGACTTATGAACCGGACCTACTACCTTCATCACCACCGGGTAACCCATTGTGGCAGCAGTCCTGACGGCCGCTTCGGCAGAGGTCACGACACTCTCGGTTACCGTGTCGATGCCGGCTGCCCTTAACAGGATCCCGACCTTTTCAGGTGGCAGATATCCCTCTCCGGCGTCATCGATGACCTCTCTGATCACCCTGATATCGGTTCGCGATGATCTGCCATTCAAATCAGACGATCCGGCGGCGACATCCTCGCGGCTCACAGGCACGGCCGGAGCCGGGGTTGCATTGACCCTGCAGAGAGCCCTCCCGAAAAGCACCTCGTCAGTGAATATAGCATTCCCATGAGCAATAAATTCGGCTATTTCCCTTTTGACATTTATCACCGAAGGCAGTATCGGGTATATCGGCTTACGGCAGCTGCGTATCTTATCATGCAGGAGGCTGTAGACATCATCTACAGGAAAGAGCCCGGGACTGCCGAAGATGACAGCAATGGCATCAATCTCATCAAAGTCATTTTCGCACGCGTCAAGGATAAGACCGAGCTGTTCGGCTGTGCCGGTGGCCAGGAAATCGATCGGGTTTGCCACCGATGAACCCGGGAAGAGCTTTTCCAGGAGCCGGTCGGCTGCCGGCCCCGAGAGGTGGGGTATCTCCATCCCTCCCTCACTGAGAGCATCTGTCAGCATCACCGCGGGTCCTCCGGCATGGGTTACTATGGCTATTCTCTTTCCTTTGAGCGGCCTATATGTAAACAGGGCAGCTACGGTCGCCAGATCAGTCCGACTGTAGCACCTCACTACCCCCGCCTTGCGCAGGAGAGCATCCACTGCCGTATCGGGTGAGGCCATCGCACCGGTGTGCGACGATGCAGCCCGCGACCCCGCCTCTGACGAGCCGGCTTTGATGGCAGCAATCCTGCAGCCCTTCCTGATTAGTGACGATGAGTGTTTGAGGAACCGCTGCGGATCAGCTATGTTCTCAATATAAAGAAGTATTATCCGCGAACTGGTCAGCGGATCAAAGGTAAGATCGAGGTGTTCCAGCACATCCTCCACTCCGGTCTGGGCGCTGTTGCCCACCGACCATACGGTGGAGAACGGCAGTCCACCGGTGATGGCTGTCTCAAGGATAAATACCGCAGTGGCACCGGAGCCTGAGATAAAGTCGATCCCTTTCGGCGATAGCCGGGGGATGGGCTCGGTGAAGACGCCGTGATAGTTATTATTGAGGAAACCAATGCAATTGGGGCCTATGAGCGTACCTCCGGTGCTGTTTATTATCTCTGCTATCTCTTTCTCGAGGGCAGCACCCTCTCCGTTCTCCTCACCGAATCCGGCAGAGAGAATAATGAATCCTCCCGTGCCCTTCTCCGTTGCCAGTGTCCTGACTATTCCCGGGCAGTAGCGGGCAGCAACGGCAATCACGGCCAGGTCGGTGCGGGGCAGAAGCGACACATCTGTATAGGCTGTCAGGCCCTGTACAACAGACGCTTTGGGATTAACGACGTGAATTTCGCCGGAGAATCCGCCATCGAGCAGATTCTTTAGCACCTTGCCGCCGGCCTTGGTGATGTCGTCTGATCCACCAACCACGACTATACTTTTAGGATTCAATAATTTAGCACTGATCATAATGGGGGTCTCTGTTGCAGGAAAGGTAGAAACATTTTGAAATAAAACAAATGACTGTAACCTTACCAGAGAATGTCTAATGTTTCCAATGCCTGTTATCGCTTTGTAAGCCGTAATAACCTGTATGTCAGGTAATTTTCATTATAATTCTCATTGAAAACTGTATTTTCTGAAATGTACAAACCTTCTTTTGCAATAAAATACTCTTCCGGATAGAACTGGTTTTCATGCAACAGAGTTTCACCAATTACTTCCAGGTGTTTGTTAAGAATAAGAATTGAATAAGAAGGTTTGAATGAAGCCAGTTGCATCAAGTTGTCATCCTTCCCGGTAGTTTTTCCCTGATAGCAAATTCTGTAATAGGCATCTCTGTATTTATCATAAATAATCCCAGTATAAGAAGGTGTCTCAATTGAATACCTGAGGTATTGTTCCGGCGCGGGATTTGTCGGAGGTGACTCCGTCTTCCTGTGAAAATTACTTTTAGCTGTGGTTGCCTTCAACTCAGCGAAATCAACTGTAGTATAGAGCTTATCATTTCTTTCAAAAGAAATAACATACAATTCATCACCTCTACACCATTGATATTGCACACTCCTGGTCTCATATGCTGATTCAGGGTAGCATGCAGGACAAAGGGAAGCAGCACCTCTTGTCAGGTGTATACCAATATTAATTAACTCTTTGGAAGGCTGCAGGGCAACTTTATTGTATTTCTCATTGCTACAGCCAGTTAAGCCAATATACAATGCGAAAATGGCAGTTACTACTATTATTTTCATGTATTTATCAGATAAATATACTAACCTTATGCTTTAGTAATTCGGTTTTATATAGCTAAGTACTTGAACTAATCACAATAAACTGCAGCAGGAGGACAAGACATAGAAATGCATCCTATAGTTCCACCATAACATGCGCAATCAAATTGCTCCTCTCGCAAACGGCATTTAATAAGTGGGGGCTCATCATCAGTATTAGATGCCATAGCTAACTCAGGATTCACCGTTACATATAAATCTTCCACCCGACCTTCTTGTCCTGTAATGCTGATGTTCAGTAAAAGAATGATAACCACAGCAGCAACCACTGAAATAATTCTAATCTTTTTCATGATTTGTTAATTTTTAGTTCGACAATAGAAACTATTTGTATCAATTCAAAATTAACCGTTTATTAAGTCCATGTCAATACCATCCGGCACGAACGACCTTTAATCAGCATGAACGACTTGTTTTTGGTGCAAACGACATGAAACTGGCATGAACGACTGTCAAAACAATTGTTTTCAATTTCAAATCTTTTCAAGCCTGAAAAGTCTGAATCTCATTAAATCCTCATTGAAATCCGGATTATTGGGATGGTCCTCGGAAATGTAAAGTCCTTCAGGGGTGATAAAAGAAAACTGGAATGAATATATATTGTCTGGTAGAGATACCTCTCCCATATGTTTAAGGTCCTTGTCCAGGATCAGGATGAAACAATCAGGATATTGTAATTTCAGAAACAGATTATTCCCAGTATCCGGATTTTCATTCCGTTTCATGTAAAATAGATAGTAGCAATCACGGTACTTGTCATAAAAAATATCCCTGATCATGTCATGAGTGATTGTATTCATCAAAGCACCAGTCATATCATATCTGTACTTATACGATACTTCATTCAGTTTCAGTCTGTAATTGCTCTCTACTGGTACCTTCCTGAATGACTTAAGGTCATTTGATAAAAACAGATAGGGCAAATTAGAGAAATGGTACACAAAAAGCCCATTACCATTAATTGTTCTCATTACATTTGGTGATCTCCAGACCTCACGTCCGACCATCTCATCAGGATAAATCAGTGGCGGAGTAAAACATACCCCTGTCTCTGTGTTTAACATCACATTCAGGAATGTCTCTTTTCGTTTCTCTTCAGAGAGTATTCCATTCGAATCCTCGGACATGTATGATTGTAAATAGTAAATTGTATTTCCAATTTTATAAGGACGGGAACCAATCCATGGAGGAGTAGGAAAGAACTTCCGTCCATAAGTATCTTCACGATATGATATTTCTTTCAGAATTTTCCCCCTTCCATCTGCAATACCAACAGACATTTCACTATCACAATCCACAAACAATGAATCTAGTGTTTCTATAAAGAAATTAGATACCCTTCCAAAAGCTTTAGGGCCGTCATGAAAAAATTGAATTTCTCTGGTTAATGTACCTGAATCAAGATTGTAAATCTCAATTTTGTTTCTCTCGTAATTAAGTATTCCCAGATAGTTAATCCCGTCTATCAGAACATACTGAGAATAATAAACAAAATTTTTTGTTTGGCTACCTATAGGAATTTCCAATAGTTTCCCGGCTGGTTCAAGAGTGTATCGGTCCTTGTAGATTCCTGAGTTTATGCAGGCTCCTGGAGCCAAGATAAGAAGAATAAATAGCAAAGAAAGTCTATTCATAGAAAACTGATAAGGGATGAAGTGTTGGTATCTTTACACTCTCGACTTTGGATATTTAGTTTTATTATTCCTCAACCACAATATCCGCATCACACAAATATCCTGAGGGGCAATGAGCAAGAAGGCAGTAAACCTCTCTATACCTGCAATGGCATACAGCAAAATACTCAAATAATTTGCACTGTTCTTCTGCCGATGCCAGCTCGGGATTTGCAGAAACATACATCTCTTCTACTTTCCCATTGCTGCTGATAATGCTGATATTCAATAACAAAAGAATGACAGCAGCAGCGAAAACTAAAATGATCTTAAGTTTTTTCATGATCTGTTAGATTTCAGTTCGACAATAGAAACCATTTGTATCAATTCAAAATTAACCGTTTATTAAGTCCATGTCAATACCCTCCGGCACGAATGACATGTTTTTGGTGCAAACGACATAAAAACGGCACGAACGATATGCTTTTGGTACAAGCAACTTAAAAATGGTACAAATGAATTTGTGGCACAATTTCAGAAGAGAATGGCAGGAACCGCGTACACCACAAGCAGGATTGTGCAGTTCTATATCTGCTGCATAATATTATCTTTGAGACCGACGTCTCCGGCCGGACCGGTTATCTTTGCTGTTGAACTGAAAATACATTGTCTATTATGAAACTACACTTCCGATTCATCTCTGCCGCGGTGGCTGCACTGCTGCTAACTTTTCCCCTCACCTCTTTTTCACAACCCGAAAAGGATATTGACCCTGACGGTCCGGGCTACGCCGAGAACTGCACCAGCATCATGGTTGGCAGGCTGGCCTCCACCGATGGCTCGGTGATGACCTCGCACACCTGCGACGGCAGGTACCGTACCTGGCTCGAGGTGGTTCCGGCAATGACTTTCGAGAGGGACACTGTCCACCATGTCTACTGGGGCACCCTCTTCACCGAGGAGTCATGGGATATGACCAATGTGACCCGCAAGGGAGAAATCCCGGAGGTGAAATCGACATACGCCTTCCTCAGCACCGCCTATCCCTGCCTCAATGAGAAGCAGCTGGCCATTGGTGAGACTACCATCTACGGACGCAAAGAACTCATCAATACGGAGGGTTTGTTTCTCATCGAGGAGCTAGAGAAGATTGCCCTTCAGCGCTGCACAACAGCACGCCAGGCGATAGCTCTCATAGGCTCGCTGGCAGAGCAGTATGGTTACGGCGACCTGGCCGAATGCATCACCATCGCAGATCCGCGCGAGGTGTGGCAGCTCGAGATAGCCGGCTCGGGACCGGGAAAACCTTCATCACTCTGGGTGGCACAAAGGATCCCCGATGACCACGTGGGCATTGCCGCAAACATTCCAAGAATTTCTGACGTTAACTTCAAGGACCCCGATCGCTTTATGACCTCAACAGACCTTCGCAAGAAGGCAAAGGAACTGGGCTATTGGGACGGGAAGGAGGCTTTCAAGTTCTATAAGGTGATTGGCACAGGCAAGCCCTATGCAATACGCGAGTTCTTTGTGCTGAACACCCTGGCTCCTGAACTGAACCTGACGATGGAGATGGAAGAGCTCCCCTTCACGGTTAAGCCGGAGAAGAAGCTCTCCGTCAGTGATGTGATGGCTCTCTTCCGTGAAACCTACGAGGGAACACCATATGATATGACGAAAAACCTCCTGGTCAGTATCACCCGCAGGGACGAATCGGGCAATCCGGTGACTGACACCGTCAAGTCGCCCATCGCATTCAACTGGATGAGCACTGACATGCGGAATCTTGTCAATGAGCTCAGACCAGGCACCATTGAGAGGCAGCGTACCATCGCCATCGCCGGATGTTCTTATTCGCATGTGATCCAGTGCCGTGAGTGGCTGTCCGACGAGGTGGGTGCCGTGGCGTGGTTCTCATTTGACAACCCGGGCCAGAGCCCGCGCATTCCCATCTTTTCAGGCACCATGGCACTGCCGAAGGGCTTCAGCATCTGCGGTCAGCACCGCTACCGCGAGGATGCCGCCTTATGGGCTTTCCGCGAGGCCAACAGGCTCTCCACGGTGAACTGGGAGAGAGGACGCAAACTAATCGAGCCGGCCGTTGCCGACATGGAGCAGAAGGCTCTCGCCGAGCTGCCGGCCCTGGAAGAGAGAGTAAAGAATCTTGTCAGCGAAGGCCGGAACGAAGAAGCAAGGAAGACCGTCACCGAGTACACCAACGCATTTGCTCACGGTGCAATGAGCCGGTGGCAGGAACTCAGAAGAGAACTCTGGCAGATGTTCGGCAGAGGATTCTGATAACAGTTGCTGTGGAAAGTCCTGCCTGTAATCCCGGCAGAGGGTTCTGACGGCACTTGCGGCAGAAGATTCTGACACTGCTTCCGGCAGAGGATTATGAAAATAGTTGCAGCAGAAGGATCTGCCAATAATTCCGGCAGAGGATTCCTCCGATTACTGATACAGGAATTCTGACGATATTTGCATCGAAAGATTGTGAAAAGAATTCGACAGGATGATGAACCTTGCCTGCATAATATTGTTAATGTTGCAAGGCAAACTCTACCCGTGACCTCCGGAATAGCAAACATACTCGAAAAGAGAGACCATGACCGGTCTGACATTCTCGCCATGTTGCAGTGCAGTGAGGAAGAAGCTCCGCTGCTCTTCCGTAAGGCCGCCTCGGTAACAGACAGGTATCTCGGCAACAACGTCTATCTGAGAGGCCTTATCGAGTATTCCAACATGTGTGGTAAAAACTGTCTTTACTGCGGCGTCAGGCGTGACAACCACACTGTTGCGAGATACACCCTTTCAAAAGATGAGGTACTTGAGGCAGCGATGACCGCCTACCGTCTCAACCTGGGTTCGATAGCCATCCAGTCGGGGGAGAACACATCGACGGCATTCATTGATAACGTAGAAGAGCTGGTCAGGGAGATCGTCAGTCTCACCGGAGGAAGACTGGGAATCACCCTCTCCCAGGGTGAGCAGAGCAGGGAGACATACCATCGCTGGTTTGAGGCAGGGGCCCACCGCTACCTGTTCCGCATCGAGGCCTCCAGCGAGGCACTCTACCGCAAAATTCATCCTGACGATCAGATGCACAGGTATCATCGGAGACTCGAATGTCTTAAGATCATACAGGAAGAGGGTTACCAGACAGGCACGGGGGTGATGGTGGGCCTGCCCTATCAGACTATGAGCCATCTGGCTGATGATGTCATCTTCATGCGCGATTTTAATATAGACATGTGCGGCATGGGACCGTTCATCGAGCACTCTGCCACTCCGCTGGGCAGCAGGGGCACTGACAACCTGTTCCTCAGGGAGCGTTTCAACATGACCCTCAGGATGATAGCGGTAGTGCGCATCATCATGAAGGATATCAATATCGTTGCTTCCACGGCCATGCAGACCGTCGACAGGGCAGGACGCGAGAAGGCGATAGCCTGCGGTGCAAACGTAGTGATGCCCAATCTTTCACCTGCCAAGTACAGGGAGGGATACCTCATCTACGAGGGCAAACCGGGATATCGTGAAATAAACGGTGAAAACATCAGCGGGCTGGACCTGGGAATGATACCCGGCACAACGGTATGCCTGGGCGTTTGGGGTGACACTCCCCATTACAGCAACCGTGTGGCCAAAGCTTAATATGCTGCACAACAAATTCCGGATGTAGTAACGGAACCCTATTTTTACGAAATTGCGCATCTAAAACTGATCAGATGAAAAGAAGCCTGCTTTCATTCCTGATCCTTCTGGCATCACAGACGGTAAGCGGCCAGGCGGACCTCTCCTACTTTCTCCCCTCAGCCGTAAGCTACAGTATATCAATACCAACACCTGCATCCATTATCGGTCATCAGCCGGGTGAATGGCACGTCACTCACGACAGGCTGCTGGGTTACATGAAGCTCCTCGACGGCCTCTCCGAAAAAGCAGTGTGGGAGAAGTACGGCAACAGCTGGGAAGGAAGGGAGCTCGGACAGCTGATCGTCACCTCTGAGGAGAACATGAGCCGGCTTGAGCAGATCAGGACAGATCATCTCAGGCTCTCCGACCCGTCAGTTGCAAAATCTGTTGATGTGAGCAACATGCCCGTTGTCATCAAGTTGGGTTACGGTGTCCACGGCAATGAGTCGAGCGCCCAGAATGCCTCGCTGCTGACAGCATACTACCTGGTTGCCGGAGAGGGCCCGGAGATAGAAAAGATACTCAGCAACGCAGTCATTCTCATTGACCCCTGCCTCAATCCTGACGGACTGCAGCGCCACTCCACCTGGGTCAATATGAACCGGGGGATGACGCTGACCACCGATCCTGCCAGCCGTGAATTCAGTGAAGCCTGGCCGGGCGGAAGGACCAACCATTACTGGTTTGACCTCAACCGCGATTACATCATGCTCCAGCACCCCGAGACGGTAGGAAGGGTTGCAGCCTTCTTCCGCTGGATGCCAAATATCAATACTGACCATCACGAGATGGGCGCTAACTCCACCTTCTTCTTTCAGCCCGGGGTACAGTCGAGGAACAACCCGCTGGTGCCTGCTGACAATCAGGAGCTCACGGCTGAGATAGGCAAATATCACTCCAGGTTCCTGGATAAAATGGGAAGTCTCTATTATACGGAAGAGAGTTTTGACGACTTCTATCTCGGCAAGGGATCATCCTATCCCGATATTCACGGATCAATAGGCATCCTCTTTGAGCAGGCAGGAGTAAAAGGACATCTGCGCGAGGTTCCTGACGGCCTGCTCTCATTTCCCTTTGCCATCAGGAACCAGTTCACCGTCACCCTTTCAACCATCGAAGCGGGGATTGAGATGAGGGAGAAGCTCCTCAACATGCAGAGCGACTTCTATCTTTCGGCCATGCGTGAGGCAGAGGCCTCCCCGGTTAAGGGATACCTCTTCAGCATTGGAAGCGACAGGGGGGCTGGCAGCAAGTTCATCGAGAACCTGCTGAGACACCATATCGAGGTGTACAGTTGCGGACGCACACTTACAAAGAGCGGTGTGACCTATACTGCTGCTGATAGTTACTATGTGCCTGTGAAGCAAAAGGATTACCGTTTCGTCAGGAGTCTCTTCGAACCTATTTCAAAGTTTACCGATACTGTTTTTTATGATATATCCACATGGTTAATGCCGATGGCCTTCAATATCAGTTACAGCACCCTTACAGGCAGCGAGGCTTCCGGCATGGCCGGAGAGCAGGTGACGGCACCTCCTGTAGCTGAGGGAAAGCTCACGGGAGCTGGCAAACCCTATGCTTGGCTTTTTGAATGGAATGACTTTTTTGCCCCCAAGGCTCTCTACATGCTCCAGAAAGAAGGTCTCACGGCACGGGTTTCTGCAAGTCCCTTTACCCTGACGGAAGAGGGCCGGAACATGCAATTCGGATACGGCAGCATCATGGTACACTCGGTACAGAAGAACGCCACTGCCGACGAGACGGCAGAGATCATGCACAGGGTTGCCGGCGAGTGCGGCCTGACGGTGCACGGCGCGGCAACAGGAATGACATCCTCGGGTATTGATCTTGGAAGCAATGAGTTCGTCGCACTGGAGATGCCATCAGTGCTGCTGCTCACCGATGAGGGGATATCTTCAGGCGACGCCGGCGAGATATGGCACCTGCTTGATGTCCGTTACGGGATGCAGGTTACCCTGATGCCTTCCTCCAGACTGGCCTCCGCCTCACTCTCAAGGTATAACGTGATCATCGTTGCCGGCAACCCTCCAATATCGCAGGCAGCCGTTGACAGGTTAAAGGAGTGGAACCGTGCAGGAGGAACACTGATAGCCTACAAGAACGGTAACAGGTGGATAGCCGCCAACGGTTTCGCAGAGATCAGTTATGTTGAGAATGCCGGGCTTCCCGTAGGGGTAGCGACAAGATATGCCGACCGCTCTCTCTCGCGGGCAGTGAATATGATACCCGGATCAATATTCATGACAAAACTTGACCTGACCCACCCGCTCTGCTACGGTTACGAAAAAGATCTTCTGCCGGTATTCAAGAGAAGCTCCACGGCTGTTAAAGAGACAGGTACCGCCTCCAATAACCCGGTAAGATACATTGAATCACCGTTTTTAAGCGGTTACTGCACCAAAGAGAATAATGAAAGGATAGGTAACTCCCTGTTTGCTGCTGTCCATTCCGGTCCCGGCAGGGTGATCTCGATATATGATGACACCAACTTCAGGGCAATATGGTTCGGGACGGCAAAAATCTTTGCCAATGCTATTTTCTTCGGACAGACACTCAGGCAGGAAAGCAGATACGGCCAATAGCTATATCATCTATCTCCCTGAGAGCCTTCTCCAGTGAGATAAACTGACCGGCATCTCCTGACAGTTCCAGGAGGATAAGACCTGCGGGCTCGCCGAAATATATCTCGTTAACGCCAAGCCTGGTCCTGATGACACAGCCGTAGGTGGTCAGTATCTCCTGGACCTGGATGCCCAGCTCATCGCGGCGCGGGACCAATATCCCGAGGAGTGTTGTGCCTGCATAGTCGGCAGGTGCATCCGAGAGTCCCTGAGAGAATGCCATATCCTGCACAAAGATCCCCTCGATCTTTTTGAGCCTTACTGACAGCTCGTCACAATCGTCCTGCATCCCGGCAAGATGAATGACCATAAATCCTTCGCGGCTGCACAGCTCCTCACTAAGCTCATGAAATCCGAGCCGGGTGCTGATGACCCTGCCATAATCGGAGAGGGCTTTCTGGACCAGCCCTGCCTCCTTGATCCTGTCTGTGATCTTAATACCTGTAACTCTGACCATGATGGATATTATTAGTAATAAAGGTCTCTCTCCCCGTTTCTGATACGCTCAATCTTTTTCCTTATGCTTTGCTTCATCCCCTCGTCGAGGTCGACCATGTTCTTTTCAATGGCCTTCCATCCCTTCTCCGCAAGTTCGGGGGAGGCATAGTCGACAATATACTCTGACAGCGTCAGTATTGCGTTGGGTGTGCAATAGCGCTTGATGAAGCCCGGCACAGAGAACTCCATGAAGTGTTCGCCGGTGCGGCCGAGGCGGTAGCAGGCCGTGCAGAAAGAGGGAATGTAATCATTGTCAATGAGTTCGTCTATCACGTTGGCGAGTGATCTCTCATCATTGATCTTAAACTGTTCGCGGTTGAGGTTCTGCACGGCATTCTTTGATGCAGAATAACCTCCGAGCTCCAGTTTCGTGCCGCCGTCTATCTGTGATACCCCGAAAGCCATTGCCTCATGCCTTACATCAGGCGACTCGCGGGCGGTGAGGATCAGTCCCGTGTAGGGCACCGCCAGGCGAAGAATGGCTATCAGCTTCTTGAAGTTATCGTCATTAACATAATATTTCGGGTTGATGTTGAGCGCCGAGGCATCCTTGATCCTCGGGAAGGAGATGGTGTGCGGCCCCACGTTATAGCATGCCTCCAGGTGGTTGGTATGCCTTACCAGACCCATCACCTCGAACCTCCAGTCGTAGAGGCCGAACAGAGCCCCGATGCCCACGTCGTCGATACCGGCCTCCTGTGCCCTGTCAAGTGCTGTCAGTCGCCAGTTGTAGTCCTTTTTCTTTCCACCCAGGTGATACCATGAATAAGCCTCCGGATGATATGTCTCCTGGAATATCTGGTAGGTACCTATGCCTGCCCTGCCCACCGTCCGGAACCCGTCTATGTCGAGAGGCGCAGCATTGATGTTGACCCTGCGTATCTCTCCTCTATCCTTCCTGATGCCATAGACCAGTCTGACGGTATGGGCAATATATTCAGAGTCGTATTCGGGATGCTCGCCGTATACCAGTATAAGTCTCTTCTGTCCGTTATCCTCGAGGGCCTCCACCTCATCACTGATCTCCTCATCGGTAAGGGTTTTGCGACGTGCCTCGGTGTTTGTGACCCTGAAACCGCAGTACTGGCAGTTGTTGGTACACTTGTTGCCGATATAGAGGGGAGCGAAGAGCACAATCCTGTTACCGTAAACCTTTTTCTTGAGCTCACGTGCGCCAGCCTTGATCTCGTCAACCAGTTCCCCCTCGGCATTAAGAAGGACGGCAGTCTCTGCCATGGTGAGACGCTCCCTGGAGAGCGACTTGGCTATCAGTTCTCTCACCCTTATCTTATCTGCCTTTGAGCTCTCAAGAATTGACCATATCTCTTTCGGGTCAATAAAAGGCTCCATGCGGCGGTCTGGTATACTAAGTTTTTCCGGATTGAATTTCATCTACTGTCAAATTGATTAATGTAATAAATAAATCATACAAAGATACGCATTCCCGGCGCCATTCCGGTCTCTGCCAGGGTCGGAGACTGATTACCCCGGGCTTCCATGTACCGTCATCTTGTGCCCTTTCCGACCACTCCTGTCTGCCACTGTCAGAAGATGAGCTCCTTCATCTCCCTGACACCGTCGGAGAGTGATCTGCCAACCTCCTTCCCGGTTATTGATGCTGTCAGCCTCTTGTGAAAGAAGAGGGTCATGCGTTTTCCGGGGAGGTCATCTTCATAATTCTCGAGATGAATGTGTACCCGGGGCATCAGGGGTCCATTCCCGGCTATATAAACCATGCCTCTGGAAAAGTAAGTATCTGCAGCGCATGATACTGCATAGAGTCCCGGTGGAGGCACAAGTTTGTTCGGGTCAGTGACGGGAATGGTTATAAGTGGCACTCCAGTCTCTGTACCTGTTCCCGGATCATCCTTTACCACCGTACCGATAATCAGGTACAGGTGATCAAGGTAGGCGTTGGCCCTCTGTATATAGCCCTCTGATAGGGCCTGCCGTATGCGTGTTGAGCTGACAGTCTCGTTCTGCACCTCCTGCATGGGTATCTCCTCCGCCTCAAAACCGTACTTTTCTCTCCATTTCCAGAGCTGGCTGTAATCGCCCTCCTGGTTGAATCCGAAATGGTGATTGTGGCCCACCACTATCACTTTTGCCCCAAGTATGCCGCAGAGTATCTTCCTGACAAACTCCTCGCCGGTAATCCGGGAAAAATCACGTGTAAACTCAATGATTATAACATTATCCAGTCCTGCCTTGCGAAGCATCTCCGTCTTCTCCTCCTGTGAACAGATAAGCTTCAGTCCCCTGCCGGCCGTCTCGGGGTAGAGCACCACCCGCGGATGGGGATGGAAAGTGATAAGGACACTCTCACCGTCATTTTCTGCTGCCAGCTTCTTCAACCTCCTGATAATGGTCTTGTGACCAACATGCACACCGTCAAATGTACCCGTAGTGACTACCGGCGATCTGATTACGGCAGCCTCCTCAAAACTTCTGAATATCCGCATCAGCCTGAGCCTATTGGTTCTGCTTGACGAAATATGCCACCTTCTCTATCGAGGTGATCATGTCATACTCCTCGAGATATACAGTGTCAGGCACATTCAGCGGCTTGGTGGTGAAGTTCATTATCCCCCTGATGCCGTTGCTGACGAGCATCTCCGTCACCATTACCGCCTGTTCGGTAGGTATGGCAAGAACGGCTATTGCGATATTAAGTTCAGGCTTCAGCTTCCTGAACTGATCAATATGCCAGCATCGCACTCCGGCAATGACCTTGTCGACCTTCTGCTGATCGACATCGAAAGCGGCAACGACGTTCATGTTGGTGCGCTTGCCCATAAAGTAGCCTGTTATTGCCCGGCCCAGATTACCCAAACCGATAATGGCCACATTGAGTCCTTCAGGCGGGTCAATGATTACACCTATGGCTTTTATCAGCTCCCTTATGTCATAGCCTTTGCGCATGACGCTGCCGTAGCCGATAAGCATCAGGTCGCGCCTGACCTGAACGGCGGTAATGTGAAGCATAGCCGCCAGCTCATGGGAAAAGATATAGCTGCGGTTACTCTCAAGAGTGGCTGTCAGCATGCGCCTGTACTGACTCAGCCGCTCAACTGTTTTTCCCGGTAGTGTCTTCATTCTAAGATTGAATATTAGTTACCTGCATCTTTGGAATAATCACCGTAAACACCGAGCCCCTGTCAGGCTCGCTCTCCACCTTGATAACACCGTGGTACAGCTCAACCACCTTCCTGACAATGGAGAGTCCAAGGCCGCTGCCGCTGATATTGCGTGTCTTTTCATTCTTTATCCGCGAGAACTCCTCAAACAGCATCTCACGCTCATCTGCATTCAGCCCGATCCCGGTGTCGGCGACAGAGACGGTAAACTCATCCTCGCTGCAGTCAACGGTGACAGTCACGGAGCCTCCGACCCGGTTATATTTTACCGCATTGGAAATGAGGTTATTTAGAATTATCTCGAAATCGTTCGAGTCGGCCCATATCTTCCCGCAGTGTCTTATGTCGGTATTAAAACTGATATCCTTATGGATGGCGTAAGGGCTCACCGTGACGATTGCCATCGAGACCAGGTCGCTCAAACTTATTTCCTGCATGTTTTCAAGGTGTCTTTCGAAACTGACCTTGGTAAAGTCGAGCAGGTCCATGATCAGGTTGCGCATGCTCTCGATACGCTGCAGTGATCTCTCCACGGCGGAGGCATAGTCATCAAGAGAGTCGCCAAGCTGTCTCTCCTGCATCATCCTGAGGTACCCTTCTATCGCATTCAGAGGGGCCTTCAGTTCGTGGGACAGCACCGAGAGAAACTGAAACCTCACCTTCCTGCCCTCAACTTTTAGCGTATTTGTTATCCTCCTCAGATAGAGCTGTTTGGTTATCTGCTCAAGAGATGTCTTCAGCTCCTGCGGGGTAAACGGCTTGGGGATGAAGTCAATGGCTCCGTCGTTATGAGCCCTGACTGCCACGTCTATTGAGGCGTATGAAGTTATCATTGCAACAACAATATCGAAGTTTTTCTTCCTCACATATTCGAGTACCTCCACACCCTGTATTCCCGGCAGCTTATTGTCGAGTAGCAGTATGTCAGGCAAGTCGCGGTCAATGATCTCTATCCCCTCCTCTCCTGTTGCTGCTTCGGTTATTGAAAAGGTATAATCTTCATCCATGAACGGGTATGTGACATGGAAGTTGTTGAGTATCCTGGCAACTCCCGACCTGATGCCGGCCTCATCATCAACAACAAGTACCTTTAGCTGTGCCATGATTATAATTTGAGAAGTTTTCTGATTTCCTGGTCGAGTTGTTCCGGTCTCACTCCCTTTTCAAGATAGAGGTCAGCCCTGATCCATTCATGCTCCTGTTCACTGCTCAGGCCGAACGTAACTCCTGTCTCCCGGGCTACTGCCGTAGCGAGTATCACAGGCACATCGGGGTATCTTCTCTTGAGCTTGTAACAGAGGATGAATCCGCTGTCGTCACTCTCCATCATGAGGTCAAAGACAGCTATGTCAGGCTTCATCTTCTGTATCACCTGTTCGGCCTCTGCCTGGCTCTCCACCGCCACAACCTCATACCCTGCCTTACGGAGGTAGAAGGCCACCTGGAACAGGTAATCGGGATCATCATCAGCAATCAGGACCGTAAAACTGTTCTTTACCATATTATGTTTGTTTTTTGTGTGTGTTTCAGGTTAGTGGATCTGCAAGTGTTATCTATTCGGGTCTTCTCGGGATGATGATCCTGAACGTGGTACCCGTAGGGCCCATCGCAGGGTCATTGTTCGTTTCAACGGTGATCTGGCCCTTATGCATCTTTACAATACCGTATGTTGTTGCCAGTCCCAGACCTGTTCCCTGTCCGAGTCCCTTTGTTGTGAAAAATGGTTCAAATATCTTTGGCTTGTCCTCCTCTGAAATACCGCTGCCAGTATCGGAGACGGTAAAGGTAACATCACTGACGCTATCCTCGAGGCATATCTCCAGGGTGCCACCGCCGGGCATGGCATCGATGGCATTTTTAAATAGGTTGGTAAGCACCTGTGTCATCTGTTCTGCGTCTATTGCTGCATCAGGATGGGTAGTGCGGTCAACCACCACTGCCCTGACATTGTCCGGGAAGAGCACTCCGGCAATACTGTTTTCCGTCAGCTTCCTGATGTCAACGTACTCATGGTTCACCTGGTTCTTCCTTGCAAAGTTAAGCAATCCTCCGACGATCTTCTTGCATCGGGCCGCCTGTTCGACTATCAGTCTGAGATCTTCACTGACAGGATCATCGGGCTTGCATTCTTCGAGCAGGATATTACTGTACATGATGACGACGCCGAGGGGGTTATTGAGTTCATGGGCGATGCCCGCCGAGAGCTGTCCCATGTGAGCCAGTTTCTCCGACTGCTTAAGAGCATTCTGCATCGTTGTGAGCTTGGCATTTGAGAGAGCCAGATCCTGTACTGATTTGTGCAGCTTTTCGATTGTGTATGGGAGGCACATCTCCTCCTCGGCCAGTCCCTTGACAATTGCCAGCGCGTGGTCATAGCAGGTGTCATACCCGCAGGCTCCGCAGTTAAGATGGTCCTTATCAGTAAGCTTGCCCATAGAGACGAGCACCTGCTGCACCTCCTCCTCTTCGGCTGTCAGCTGGCGCTTATCGTCAGGACGAAAGCGGGCGGAGAGGTCCAGTGTAATATAATTCTCAACGTTGTTATGCCACTCTTCGTTGTCAAGGGAGGTCATCTTCTGCTGGGCATAGCTGCTCACCAGGGCCCGGCGGTTATACTGTTTGCCGCCCCTGCTCATGCCGGGGCCCATGATGCAGCCCTCGCAGCAGAGCAGCTCGAGGTGCTGACCGCCAATCATCCCCTCCTCAAATTCCCTGATCGCCTCCTGGAAGTCAATCCTCCCCTCGGCGGCTATGATATTACCGGTGATGGCATCATCGTTGACACCTGCTGTCTGCAGGAGGCCCCTGGTGACAGGAAAGATTGCGCCGCGGCCTCCCAGCGGCGGGTCAAACTCCGAAGCCATGACACCGTCGGCAGTGATTCCCTCAGCGGCGAACATCTCTCGCAGTTCAAGGAATGTTATTGAAGCATTGACCTCGGCATTCTCTGCCTTTTTTGCCACGCAAGGCCCGATAAATACCACCGGCAGGTCGTTGCCGTGTTTTTTCCGCATCACCCTGGTCATCGCTACCATCGGGGAGACCACCCTGATGAGGTTTGGGGTCAGGTCAGGGTGGTAGAATCTGATAAATGAGACAATGGCAGGACAGTCGGAGGAGATGTAGTTCTTGTCGCCGGCTTCGTTGATGAGGCTGCGGTATCGGTGAGCCACGAGATCGGCACCGAAGGAGACCTCCACAACATAGTCAAACCCGAGAGCCCTGATCATACCTACCTCCTTCCGGTAGTCGGTGACATCGTCAAACTCGGCCGGGAAGCTGGGGGCCAGCAGTGCTGCTTTTTTTCCGGGTCTCTCAAGCACCTTGTTTACAAGGTCAACGGTGTTTACAAACACCTTTGCACCCTGGCTGCATACCTTGGTACAGTTGCCGCATGCCACACACCTCTCAATAATGACCTCTGCCTGACCTCCCACGATCCGTATGGCTCTTGCGGGGCACTCCCTGACACAGGTGTAACATGTGCGACACAACTCCTTTATGGTATATACTAGCATAATTCTCTCGCTGCTTAAAGTAAAACCTCCCTTTTATCGAAACGGGTATGAAACAGAGTCTTGTCGGCTAGCTCGGAGCACTCTTCAAAGACCTTACCATAGAGTGCTGCCACCGAGGCTGACTGCTCCGGACCGCGTACTGCCTCCTGGTCGTTGGTCTGCCAGACAAATCTCGAGCGCTGCCGCACCGCCTCACGTGAGCCTGCAGACTGCATGCCTCCGCCGTTGACGCAGCCGCCGGGGCATGCCATCACCTCAATGAGGTCATAGACAGTCCCGCCATCAAGCATCTGTTTCAGCTTCTCAAAGCCCTTTATGCCGTCCACCACAGCAACGGAGAAGGTCCCCCCCCCGGCTGTCACGGTCGTCTCCCTGAATGAACCGGCAGCCCTCAGTTTCTTGGCTGCAATCCTGTCTGCCTCCCTGCTACCTGCCTTGACGAAGAGCGACCGGATTACCGACTCGGTTATGCCGCCGGCAGTCTCAGCCATCAGTGAGGCGGAACTGCGAAGCGCCAGGGGCTCATCGGCAGCTTCGGGACCGATATTGGAGACGTCAATTCCGTAAAGTATTACTAACCGTGCAAGCTCTCTGACGGTAAGGACAGTATCTATGTCACTGATTCCTTTCCTTGTCATGCTGTCACGCCGGGCTTCGAACTTCATTGCGGTGCAGGGGGTGACAGAGACGGTGTAGACCCGCTGACGATCATCATCAGGCACGACTGCGGATTTGATTATGGCTCCCGATATCTGCTGCGGTGTCTTCAGGGTTGAGAGCATGGGCAACAGCCCGGGGTAAAACTGTTCGCAATATTTTACCCACGCGGGGCAGGCTGAGACGATCAGATTCCTCTTTTCCCCGCTCTCCTGGCGTCTCAGGATTTCATCTGCCAGCTCTGTTATCAGGATATCTGTTCCCGTGCCTGACAGGAAGACTTTGTCAAATCCTATCTTTCTGAGGACGGCATTGAGCACCCTGTCGAAGTCGCGGTTGTATTTCACTCCCAGCTCACCGGCCAGGGCCCAGGGCACCAACGGCGAATACTGAATGACGCGTATGACATTGTCGCTGCTCAGCTGTTCCTGCACCTCCGAGAGATAATGCTTCTCATGGAGGGCTCCCGTAGGGCAGACCAGGACACACTGACCGCAGTGGATGCAGCTTGAGAAGTTGAAGTCGCGGTCCATTGCCGGGCCCACATGGGTGCTGCTGCCCCTGCCTATGAAATCAATTGACGTTGCTGTTATGACCTCCTCGCACACCCTGATGCATCTGCCGCAGAGGATGCACTTCGACAGTTCGCGGACGATAGCCGGGCTCGACTGGTCGCGGCGGGGCTTGATCTTGCTGGCCCGTATGCGTCTTTCCCGCACCTGCAGCTGGTCGGCCAGTCTCTGCAGCTCACAGTCGAGGTTACGTTCGCAGTAAAGGCAGTCGTCCGGGTGGTTTGCCAGCAACAGTTCCACTATTGTCTTCCTGGCCCTGATCACGCGCGGCGAGTGGGTCTGGATCTTCATCCACTCCTCCACGGGTGCAGAGCAGGCAGTGACAAGGCGGTCACGCCCCTCCACCTCTACCACGCACATCCGGCAGGCGCCTGTAGGGGTGAACTCCGCCATGCGGCAGAGGGTCGGTATCATGATACCATTGCGGTTGAGGGCAGAGAGGATGGTCTCTCCCTTCTCGGCCCTGATGCTCCTGTTATTTACTTCAATGGTAAACTGCATTTCCTATTTCACTGTCACTGCGCTGAACTTACATACATCATAACATATTCCACAGCCGATGCACTTATCCTCTACGATGAAGAAAGGCTGCAGCCTGGTACCGTATATGGCATTCACGGGGCAACGTGCAGCACAGACTGTGCACCCGGTGCACTTATCGACGTCAATGCTGAAGGTTCTAAGACCCCGGCATACGTTGGCACGGCAGCGGCGGTCGAAGATATGCTCCTCGAACTCTTCGCGGAAGTTGCCCAGGGCGCTTATGAACGGGTTGGGAGCCGTCTGTCCGAGGCCGCAGAGAGAGGTGTCCTTCATCACGGCGGCGATGGTTTCGAGCTGCATCACCCCCTTGAACCTCTCGAGAGTGGCATTGGAGTCTTCACTGTGCTGCTTGCGTATTATGTTTTCGAGTATGCCGAGCATGCGCTCGGTGCCTTCACGGCACGGTATGCACTTTCCACAGCTCTCCTTGTGAATAAACTCCATGTAATATCTCACAAAGTCGACTATACAGGTTGTCTCATCAATGATGATTAATCCTCCGGAGCCCATGGCTATGCCATTTTCCCTGAGGATCTCATAGTCGACCGGCAGGTCGAGCATCTCAGCGGTGATGAAGGTACCCGAGGGTCCGCCTAACTGCAGTGCCTTAAAGTCACGTCCCTCTTTTATCCCGTCGGCAATGCCCTCCAATATGGTCCTGAAGGTTGTTCCCATTTCCACCTCTATCAGTCCGGTATACCTGCCCCGTCCGGCCAGGGAGAACAGTTTTGTGCCCTTGCTCTCAGACGTTCCCAGGCCGCGGAACCATTCCGGGCCATGCGACATGATAAGCGGAACATTCATCAGGGTCTCGACGTTGTTTATCACCGTCGGTTTGCCGTAAAGGCCGCTGGTGGTAGGATAGGGAGGCTTGAGATCAGGCATGCCCCGCCTGCCTTCCAGGCTTCCTATCAGAGCAGTCTCCTCACCGCATACGAAAGCGCCAGCCTCCTCTCTTATCACAATGTCAAGGTTGTAGCCGCTACCCAGGATGTTGTAACCTATGATACCATATCCGCGGGCAGCTTCAACGGCCTTTCTCAGCCGCGACAGCGGATAGGGGGAGTCAGCTTTGAAATATATGTTCGCCAGCGAGGCTCCAATGGCATAGGATGCTATGCATATACCCTCTATCAGCCTGTGAGGGTCACTCTCCAGTACCGACCTGTCGGCATAGGAGCCGGGGTCACTCTCCTTGGCATTGCAGATCAGGTACCTGTTGTCGGCAGGAGAGTTGAGGGCATACTTCCATTTGAGACCTGTGACAAAGCCTCCGCCGCTGCGGCCGCGCAGCCCGCTGCGTTCAACAATGTCACATACTTCAGCGGGGGTATAGCTGCGTATCGTTTTGAGGAACGACCTGTATCCGCCGCGGGCGATGAACTCTTCGATGCTCTCAGGGTCATAGCAGCCGCAGCTACCGAGCACCACCCTCTTCTGAAGTTTATAGAAGGGCAACTCATCAAGGAAAGGAATGTCCTGCCATGCTTCGAAGCCGGTCGAGCCCGACTGTGCCACGAGGTCCTCTTCCGGCATGTCATTGTGAAAGACACCGTTAAGCAGAGGTTCCACCTTTTCTTCTGTGATATTCCGAAAAATAAGTTTGTTTTTACCGGGAAGATGGATGCATACCATCGGTTCAAAGGCCGCCGGCCCTTGACAGCCGGTCATTATCACGCTGCCGCCAGTGGGGGTCTCGCTCAGGTAGAGCCTTATCGCCTCTGCACACCTGCCGCTGCCGGCAATAACGGCGGCAGAGCCTGATGAGACATATATCACCGGCTGCGACGGCCTGTCACGTCGTATCTCTGCGAGTCGTTTTTCGACGGCTCCTGACAGGGTGTCGGAGCGGGGCATCAGCACCTGCCGCACAAGAAACTCCCTGGTTTCGTTTTCGCTGCTGCCTCTCATTTCAGGTCTGCCACTGCTTTTAGTTTTGAAATCATCTCAGGTATATCCTCTGCCCTGACATGAGTCCGGAATTCGCCATCTATCATTACCAGCGGACCATCATTGCATCCGCCCATGCAGGCAGTAATCTCATAGCTGAACCGGCCGTCGCGGGTGGTCTGACCCGGCTCAATGCCCAGGGCCTCCCTTACAGCGGCAACCACGGCTGATGAACCGTTGATGAAACAGGTAGTGCCATGGCATATGCGCAGATGGACCCTGCCACCGGGATAGAACCTGAACCGGTCGTAAAAGGTTGCCAGGCCGTAAATCTTCGTGGTTGACATCCGCAGAAAACTGCCTATCCTGACTATCGCCTCCTCCGAGAGATATCCCTCGGCCAGTTGTATATCCTGCAGGATAGGTATCAAACTCTCATGATGCCCCTCCATGTAATGACTCAGAACCTCCTCTATTTTGCTCATAGTTAAAAAACTCTGACTTTTAGGCTAATCACAAAGCTATAGAATTTTATTGTTAATACAAAAACATTGTTATTTTATTAACAAATAATAACCAAACGAGTACTTCTGTTGCTGCAGAGAATAAAATTTATTGTACTTTTGAGAAAGCATTTACAAAAACGAGAGCAGTTGGGAAAAACGCACGAGATAGAGATATGTCTTGGAAGTTCCTGTTTCTCAAGGGGTAACAGAGAGGTGGTCCAGGTCATCAGGAATTATCTCAGGAAAAACCATCTTGATGACAGGGTTGTGCTCAGGGGGGCGCGCTGTATGAACCTTTGCAGTGAAGGTCCCTTTATTATTATCAACGGCAGGAGCTATACGAAGACCGGAGTTCAGGATATTGAGAAGATTCTGGAGAAGGAGCTTATATGAACGGGCAGCACGCCCTAACAGATTGACGATGGAGATTCCCGATCAGGTTATTTACATAAACGACGACAGGTGCCGCAACTCCTATTCATGTGTCAGGGCTTGCCCGGTAAATGCCATAGAGGTCAGGCCCGAGAGGTCTCATCCCGTAATCATTGCTGACAGGTGCATTGGCTGCGGCCTCTGTTATCTCTCTTGTTCACCTACGGCCATAGAGTACAAAAACTCCGTTGAAGATGTCAGGGAGCTGCTGAATTCCGGACGCAAAACGGCAGCGCTGGTGGCCCCGAGCATCGCCTCCGAGTTTGATGACATAACTGACTACCGTAAGTTCGTGGGTATGATCCGGAAGCTCGGTTTCACCTACGTTCACGAGGTCTCCTTCGGGGTCGACCTGGTGGCCTTTGCATACAAGAAGCTCTTTGAAGAGTCGAGCGGCAAGTATTACATCACCTCGAACTGTCCATCCATTGTTGAGATGGTTGAGAAATACCATCCTCACCTGGTCCCCAATCTTGCACCGCTGGTGTCACCTATGGTAGCCACTGCTATGGTCACCCGAGATCTCTACGGCGAAGAGGTGGCCAACGTCTTTATTGGTCCCTGCATCGATTCCAAGGCCGAGGCAGGACTCTACAACAGCAGCAGGCTTATCGAGGGTGTACTGACCTTCATAGAGATCAGGCAGATGTTCAGCGATAATGACATACAGGAAAAAGGTGTCAAGATGGCTGAGTTTGATCCGCCCTACGGCAACTGGGGTGCACTCTATCCCTATCCTGCAGGCATCCTTCAGGCAGCGGGCATCAAGCGCGACCTGGTATCAAGCCATGTCATAACTGCCTCGGGTGCTGAAGACATCAGGGAGGCTATCAACGACTTTGATCATCATATTGACACAATCAGGCATCACTTCAACCTCTTCTTCTGCAACGGGTGCATGCTCGGTCCTGGCATGGTCAGGCACGACGAGCGTTTCAGAAGACGGTCGTTGGTGAAGCAGTACGCCGAGAAACGGGTTGAGACCCTCGACAAGAAAGAGTGGGAGAAGAACATGAAGCGTTGGTCCACGCTCGATCTCTCCCGCACCTATGTGCCCAACGATCAGCGCATTCCGGAGCCATCGGCAGAGGCAGTGAGTGAGGTAATGAAGATCATCGGGAAGGAGAACCGTTCCGAGGAGCTCAACTGCAATGCCTGCGGCTACGGCTCCTGCCGCGAGTTTGCATCAACGGTGGCCAAGGGACTGGCTGTCCCGGAGATGTGCCATACCTACAATCTGCGTAACAAGCAGGAGTATATTGAATCTCTGCGGCAGACCAACAAAAAGCTCTCCGAGACCAAAAAGGCACTCAAGGATTCAGAGGAGCAGGCCATGCGTGAGAAGGATGCCGCACAGGATGCCTCGGAGATGATGAACAGCATGCTTAACAAGCTACCCAACGGGGTGGTGATCGTTGACAATGAGCTGAAGATACTTCATTCCAACGAGAGCTTCCTCGACATCATCGGCGAGGATGCCAGGGCAATAGCTGAAATAATACCGGGACTCCATGGTGCCGATCTCAAGACACTGCTTCCCTTCAATGTCTACAACATCTTTTCATTTGTCCTCAGGGAGAATGAGTCGGTCATCAGCCGCGATGTGCAGCTTGAGGAGCGTATGTTCAACATCTCCATCTTCCCCATCAGGCAGAACAGGATCGCCGGAGCAGTCATCCGTGACCTCTTCTCGCCCGAGGTACAGCGCGAGGAGGTAATAACCCGGGTAACTGACGTCATAGACAAAAACCTGGAGATGGTGCAGAAGATTGGCTTCCTCCTTGGCGAAGGCGCCTCTGAGACGGAAAAGATGCTCAACTCCATTGTAGAATCGTTCCGCCAGAAAAAGTCCGGTGACACCGGTTAGCATGCACCCGAAGATGGAGAGAGAATTTTTCATAGAGGTAAACAGCCAGCAGCGCAACCATCACGGTGAGCGCATCTGCGGCGATGTCTTCCTCTCGGAGAACGTGCGTGAGGAGAACCGCATCATCACCGTCCTCTCTGACGGCATGGGTCACGGCGTCAAGGCCAACATACTGGCCACACTCACCTCTACCATGGCCCTCAACTTCACCCGTGAGCACAAGGAGCCCGACCGTATTGCGGAGATCATCATGAACACCCTGCCGGTATGTTCCGAGAGAAAGATCAGCTACGCCACCTTCTCCATTGTGGATATTGAGAGTGACGGCCGCGCCAACATACTTGAGTATGACAATCCTACATGCATCATCCTGCGTGGCAACCAGCCCTTTGAACCTGACTGGAAGGAGGTGGTGCTTGACAAGGGTATCAATGCCGGCAAGAAGCTGCACAAGTGTACCTTCTACCCTGCCAAGGAGGACAGGATTATACTTCTCTCCGACGGCGTGGCCCAGAGCGGCATGGGCAGTGACGCCTGGCCCCTGGGCTGGGAGCGCGATAACGTTCAGCAGTATGCTGCCTCGCTGGTCTCCGGCGAAGCCTCCATCTCCGCCTCCGCCCTGGCAGGAAAGATTGTCTCAATGGCCTACAAGCATGACAGCTATGAGGCTAAGGATGACATCTCGTGCGCCATACTCTATTTCAGGGAACCGCGCAAGTTGCTGATCTGCTCAGGGCCGCCCTATGATGAGGAGAAGGATAGTGATCTGGCAGCTAAGGTCAGCGGTTATTACGGCAGAGTAATACTGTGCGGAGGCACGACCGCCGACATCGTTGCCAGGGAGCTCAACCGCAAGATCGTTGACGAGCTGATCTTTGAGGACCCCGACCTTCCCCCTGAGAGTTTCATGGAGGGCATTGACCTGGTGACCGAGGGAATACTCACCCTTCAGAAGGTGAATGAGCTTCTCAAAGGTTATAAAAACAGTGTCAGACTGGGAAAGGGACCGGCAGACAAGATCGTGAAGATGATCATGGAGAGTGACGAGATCAACTTCCTGGTCGGCACCCGCATCAACGTTGCACACCAGGACCCCACCCTTCCCGTCGACCTGGAGATACGCCGCACGGTGGTAAAGCGCATTGCTCTCTTACTCGAGGATAAGTGGCTGAAGCTGGTCAGTATTGATTATATCTGATGCTTAAGGCAGTCCTCAGTCTTCAGTCGGCAGTCTGCAGTCAAATCAGGGAGTTGGCAGTAGTCAGCCGGCATGTTGCCTCGCCACCCTGAAGAGGAATGACATTACCTCCGGAAGTGAAAGTTTACGCGGCATCCGCCGGAAGACCCTGACTCTTGCCACCTCAGCAGTGTCGACGATCTCTCCCAGCGACTGCACCTCGGCATAGAAGAGCCTGCCGAATTGTCTCCCTGAACCGCTGTCGACAGAGTAGTATGAAACCGGCTCCATTATGAAATCCCTGGCGCCTGTCTCCTCGGTCAGCTCCCTCACTGCGGCCGCGAGGCTCTCTTCTCCGTCGTCAGAGTGACCTGCCGGAAGCTCAAAGCCTCCCCTGCGGCGGTGACGCACGAAGAGCCAGCCCTCCCTGTACTGTGCAGCGATAACAACATATGTCACTTTCAGCGAATCGCTGCCCCCTGATATCAGCTCAACGGTGATCATGCTTCAAATTTATGCCAAATAGCATAGCGGGAACCGGATTGCCGCTTAAAAATTACTTTTGTTGAAAATCTTAATGATGCTCTTTTATCTCATATTGCTGCTTGCCGATCTCTTTCTATGGATCGTGCTGATTCAGGAGCTCAGGGGAAGAAACAGGCTGGTAAAGTATACGGTTCTGGCAGTAAAGGCAGCACTGTCAGGCGTCTTCATTTATCTCTTCGTCGCCCTGACACTGCGTGGTGCTATCCCCTACGGGCCTGCAGACGCCTACAGGCAGATTGTCATGGGCAGTATGGCCCTGCTGCTGCTGGTCACCGCCACGGCCTCCCTCTTTACGTTGCTCGCTGCCGGCATGGCCTTCCTCATTGCAAAGAAGAAAGTGAGGTGGAGAGGACCGGTTCTCATATCGATTTTCCTTTTGATGACCATTGTTGTGGCTGATGCCCATTTCCGTCAGAGGCTGAACATCAAAACCGTCAGGACAGAGATTCCGATTCCGGGCCTTGACCCGACACTTGAGGGCCTGAAGATCGCCCTTGTCTCCGACCTGCACGTCTCATCCTGGCACGGCCATTACCGGAAGCTCGAGAGGGCAATGAATTCCGTCACGGCTGAAGAGCCCGACCTCCTGATGAATACGGGAGATTTCATCACCTACAGCTGGCAGGAGTTCGGTGAGAGTGACACCATCCTGCGTAAGGCACGCGCGGTCTACGGAGCCTTTGCCGTTGAAGGCAACCATGACGACGGAACCTATTATCCTGAATACGACGAAAATTACGGAGCAGCCTGCAGTGAGATGCTGAAGAAGAAGACAGAAGCATCGGGGTACACCCTCCTGCGGGACACAGCAGTGATCATAAATCACAACGGTACGTCGCTGGCCGTTGCAGGCGTAGTCACCCACGGTCACCGCCTCGACATGAGTTACGGAGATTTTGATAAGGCTCTGGGTCCTATATCCGACTCGCTCTTCACCATACTCCTGCTGCATGACCCGGCAGGATGGCTTCTCACATCGGTCACCGGACGCATGCCTGACCTGACGGTCTCAGGGCACACCCACGGTCTGCAGGCCGGCCTTCCGGGAGGAGGCTGGTCGCCGGCAGCAGAATTCCATGAAAACTGGAAGGGGCTCCACAGGTTCGGTGACAGTTTTCTCTACGTCACAACCGGGCTGGGCAGCATGGGCATGTCTGGCAGATTTTTCATGCCGCCGGAAATTGTTATACTGACACTGACATCCGACCGAACAAATTAGTACCTTTGTCTATCACTTTTTTTCAAGACCATGCGACTTAAACCTCTGATCGTACTGGCTGCCCTTATGGCGGCCCTTCCTGGTTTTTCACAGAAACAGGCCCTTGATGTCATCACCCGTAAATTGTCGGAAGAGCATATGAGATATCTCTCCTCTGACTCTCTTGAGGGAAGAAGGACAGGCAGTGATGGCAATGATGCCGCCGCCGCCTGGCTCAGCTCCCGGGCCCTGGAGATCGGACTGAAACCCATGCCGCGGTGTGCCAATCTCTTCCAGCCGCTGGTGTATCTGCGTGTCACACCCATCCCAGGGGAATCGACCATAACGATATCTGACAGTACAGGCACGCTCCTTCATTCAACGGCTGCCCTGCCGTTAATGGCGCCGGGAGACACCGTTGACGTCAGCGGGGAGGTGGTCTTCGCCGGTTACGGTTACATGAATAGTGAAGAGAAATACAACGACTTTGCAGATATCAGTCTCAACGGTCGCATTGTTATCATTATGACCAGGAACCCGGAGCTCCGCGGCAGCGGCATGCCGGACCCGGAGAGCGGTATCAGCGAGATGAATGAGGCGCGCAAGCTGCCCATGATCATGATGCAGAAAGCCAAAGCAATACTCTTTGTTGCTGATCCGGCTCTCGGCGGTAACGTCTCTTCTGACCTGCTATCCATGGGCGGCTCATACCAGCTTACACCTCTCTTCAGAAAACAGCTCTTCAGCTTCGCACTCAATGCCTATACGATCACTGCTGCAACGGCTGACCTGATACTGGGCAGGTCGGGACTGACCCTCACGCAGCTGCAGGACAGTATAGCAGCGACAAAAAGACCGGCCTCTTTCGTTATCCCCGATCTGAAGGCCAGCGTGCGTATAAACGTGACCAAAGATACAGTAACAAGCAATAATATTATAGGTTATCTGGAAGGCTCCGATCCAATCCTCAGGGATGAGGCAGTGCTTTTCTCTGCCCATTATGACCACGTCGGCAAAGACCTGGCAGGCAACATCTACAACGGGGCTAATGACAACGCCTCCGGCAGCGTGGGCCTGCTCAACATTGCATCTGCCTTCGCTGCGATGGAGAAGAGACCGGCAAGAAGCCTGGTCTTTTTCTGGACTACCGGCGAGGAGGAGGGATTGCACGGTTCATCATACTATGCAGAAAACCCCCTCTGGCCGCTTAACAAGACCGTGGCTGCCATCAACTTTGACATGATTGGGAGATCGAAGCGTGAGACCGACAGGGGAGCATCGTCGAACGGCCGCTTTGACATCACCGGCCCTGATACCATCAAGGTCATCTCGGGCGACGATTGCCGTCAGCTTGTCTCAATGGCTATGGAGTCATGCGACGAATCCGCTATCCATATGATCGACGAAGGGAAGGGAGATCACTTCTCCGGGTCGGATCACTACCCCTTCTTCCGCAAGGGCATCCCGGTACTCTTCTTTTTCACCGGTCTTCACACCGATTATCACAAGCCTGCGGATGATTTCGAGTTCATCGATTTTGACAAGCTTGTCAAGGTTTCCAGGGCCGGGTTCCACACCGGTTACAAAGTCGCCACTGCAGCCGAAAGGCTTGAGAAAGACAGGAAGAGGCAGCAATAGCCTTTTAACCCTCGATGAAGAAGAGAACGGTCACAATCGCATCTGAGGAGATCCCCGTTGACATTGTCAGATCATCACGGCGTACGGTGGCTCTCTATGTCAGGCCCGGGGGCACGCTGTTGATAAGGGCACCCTGGTATGTGCCCGTCGCTCTGCTGATGCAGTTCGTAAATCAGAAGAGCCGCTGGATTGAGAGGCACCTGGCCAGCCTCAGGGATATCGCTCCCGCCGCTGCGCCGGAGATGATAACCGACGGCAGCGTGATACCATTCATGGGGAAGGATATCACTGTGAAGATCATTGCAGGCGGCAGAAACAGGGCCGTTATGAAGGATGAAACACTGCAGCTCACCCTCTCCGGGGATACCTCCCGGGAGAAGATCACGGCACTGACTGATGCATGGTATCATCAGCAGGCAAAGGCTTTCTTTCCAAAACGTACCTGGGAACTGGCTGCCATCCACCATGCAAAACTGCCTGAACCCCGGACGGTCAGTGTCCGGAAGATGAAGCGGCGGTGGGGCACCTGCCACAACAACGCTGCGATCTGGTTTAACCGTGAGCTGATAAAGAAGGAGCCGGAGCTGATCGACTATGTTATCATCCACGAGCTCTGCCACCTCGTGCATCACAACCACGGCAGGGAGTACTATGAGCTTCTGGGCAGCATCATCCCGGAATTCAGAAAAATACGGCAGAGACTCAGGAAATAGTCCTGTATTGGCAATAACCTATAAATAACACCCGTGAAAAAGAGAGAATTTGTAAGGAACCTCGCCCTGTCAACTGCCGGAATAACTCTGATGTCAGCACTGCCTGGCTGCTCATCATCACGGCAGCAGGGTGGATTGCCCCTCAACTGGGCCTGGCTCACCGCCCGGGAGGAGAGTGACGATGAGTGGAACACCATCTTCACCAGGCTCAAAAAGGCAAAAATCAGTGGGCTGCATCTGCGCGCACCGGCAGATATTTACCGACGCATTATCCCCCAGGCTGAAAAACACGGCATCGATATCCATGCCTGGATCATAACCCTGAACCGTGCCTGGGATGAGGAAGCCAGGAAGCACCCCGACTGGTACACGGTAAGTCGCAACGGCGACTCATGCCTTGATATGCGCCCCTATGTAGATCATTACCAGTGGGTCTGTCCTTCAAAGGAGGAGGTATGCCAGTATGTCGAGAATGAGGTGCTGTCATTGATGCAAATAAAGGGTCTCAGGGGAGTACACCTCGACTACATCAGGTACGTCGATGTGATACTGCCCGTGGGTCTCTGGAAGAAATACAACCTTGTACAGGACCGTGAATACCCTGAGTTCGACTTCTGCTACTGTGACACCTGCAGGAAGAAGTTTCTCGCAGAGAGCGGTATCGACATCCGGTCACTGGAAGACCCTACACAGAGTAAGGAATGGCGCAGGTACCGCTGGGACAGTGTAACGCGCTTCGTAAACCGCCTGGCAGAGAGGGTTCGCAGTGACCATCCCCGTAAGATGCTCACCGCCGCCGTCTTCCCGTACCCTGAGATATCGAGGATGATATGCAGGCAGGATTGGGCCGAGTGGAATCTTGACGCTTTCTTCCCGATGATCTACCACAGTTTCTACAACGAAGAGATACCATGGATAGGCAGCGCCGTTGCCAGGGGTGTGGAAGACCTGAAGGGCAGGGCGCCGCTCTATGCGGGGCTATTTGTGCCGGCGCTGCCTCCCGACAGGCTCAGTGAGGCCGTTAACGTCTCAATGGATAACGGGGCAGCGGGAATATGCTGGTTCAATTACGAGTCGCTCAGCGAGGAACACCACAGGGTGCTCCGGGAGATTGCCGTGAGATAACTCCGGAAGGTTACCGGGAGGCTACTCTTCTGAATCCCGTGATCTGGCTTCTGAAAACCAGCACAGGCTGACATATGAGATCTTGTGTGGGAGAGCTCCTGGAAATTGGCTTAATCTGGATTCTTAAATCTTTCGCAACCCGGCTCCTGCACTGGCATGAGCCGGCGCCTGAGATCTGATACGAGGTTGCTCCTGAGAACAGGTGTTATCCTGCTGCTGACAGTCTGCTACTGGGCATATCAGGCACTAACCGAAGAAGAGGTACGCTATGAAGATGGCGGTGATGGTACCAACAATATCTGCTGTCAGTCCGCAAATCACTGCATACCTTGAATTCTTGATGCCTACCGAGCCGAAGTAGACGGCAAGCACATAGAAAACCGTATCGGTGGAACCCTGCAGGCAGCATGCCAGCCGGCCGACGAACGAGTCGGCACCGTGAATAGTCATGGCGTCAATCATCATCCCCCGCGAGCCGCTGCCGCTCAGCGGTTTCATCAGGGCAGTGGGCAGCGCTTCCGTGAAGGCGGTATCGAGGCCCATCCATGCCACCATGGCGGTGATGCCGTCAACGAGCAGGTCCATGGCACCTGAGGCCCTGAAGACACCTATGGCTACAAGTATGGCCACAAGGTAGGGAATGATAGTAATAGCGGTCTTGAATCCGTCCTTCGCTCCTTCAATGAAGGTCTCATAAACGTTGACCTTCTTAACCATAGCCATCACTATGAATGCGGTGATGATGCCGAAGAGGATGAAGTTGGCAGCAAATGTTGAGATGGTATTGATCTTATCCTGCGGCAGCGTACTGAAATACCAGACTATACCCACGATTATGGCTGCCAGACCTCCCAGGTATGCGAGCACCACCCTGTTCAGGAGGTTTATCTTCTGGGCGATGGCCACGCTGATCATGCCGGCCAGTGTGGCAACGAAGGTTGATATCAGTATCGGTATGAAGACATCGGCAGGATTGGCGGCGCCAAGCTGTGCCCTGTAAACCATTATTGTGACGGGGATGAGGCAGAGGCCTGAGGCATTCAGCACCAGGAACATGATCATCGGATCGGATGCCACCTCCTTGTCGGGGTTATGTTCCTGCAGCTCCTTCATCGCCTTGAGACCCATAGGAGTGGCGGCATTGTCGAGTCCCAGCATGTTGGCGGCAACATTGAGCATCATGGAGCCGTTGGCAGGACTGTCGGCAGGCAGTTTGGGAAAGAGCTTGCGGAAGAAGGGTCCGATAGCCCTGGAAAGAAGCGTCACGGCACCACCCTTCTCTCCTACCCGCATCAACCCCATCCAGAGAGTGAGCACACCTGTGAGCCCGAGAGAGATCTCGAAACCGGTTCTGGCACTTGAGAAGGTGGAATCTACTATCCTGTTGAAGATCTCAGTATCACCAAAGAAGATAAGCTGCACCAGGGCAAAGACAAAACCCAGCAGGAAAAAGGCGATCCAGATATAATTTAAAGCCATTCCGGAATAATTCTCAGCAAATAAAAATAGGGAAATTTTTTTTGAGAAGCCTCATCATTAAAAAATCAGAGCTGATCGACCTCCACAATTTCAAACGGCACCTGCAGCATGGCCTTGAAGTCCCTGCCTGCATCACGCATGTTCTCGTCGCCGTTCTCGCAGAACCAGCGGATAAGAACATCACTATTCCTGAGGTAGAGTTTCTCAAACCTTTTGAAGAGGGAGTGTATCCTGTTGGAAGAGCTGGTATTGAAAAAATCAAATTTCACATTCAGCACCGTGATTTCCGCCGGCTCTGCAGTATACTTTTCAACATACTCGAGGAGCGGTCCGAAAAACCCGGTTGAATTCTCGGGTATCGACTTCCCTCTTATCTCGAATATACCGAGGACAGGGTCAAAATTCACTGCAGGAGTCCGGGAAGTTTTCTTTAAGATGAGCTTTTCCATTGTTGTCAACAGCAGAAGTGCATAAATTTAGAATATTCATGTGAGATAGACAAATCAAACAGGGATTGTGGAAAAATAATAAACAGCTCTTTTTCGCTTTTTGTTACATTTGGGCAACAATGGGGTTAACTGTTACTAATTATACTACCAGGATGATGAGAAATCCATGGACTCTGAGTCCGAAGGCGGTGACAGCCGCTCTCTGTGCAGCATTCATCATACACACGGCCTCTGCCACGGAGGTAGTAGTAACGGGCACGGTATCAGATGATAAGGGCTCCATGGTAATGAATACCAGGGTCTCGTTCTATCTCAACGCCATAGAGTACCGTACCATCACCCGCAGTGACGGCAGCTATAGTGTAAGGATATCAGGATCATACAGTGAGGTCGACGGTGAGTTCCGCACGGGCACCCCTTATCCCAATCCTTTCGACAACAGTGTGCACTTACCATTTGTTATCAACAGCCAGGGTGATCTGCTGCTCACCATATATAATATGAGCGGCCAGAAGGTGAGGGTTATCTCTTTTCCCGGGGTCTCGCCGGGAAGCTACAACATTGTCTGGGACGGTTGCAGTCAGGATAACGCGCCGCTCAGTTCCGGTCTCTATATCTACGCTCTCACCTTCAGGGGCCGTACACGGAGCGGGCGTCTGATAAAGGCAGGCGGCTCCGTCGCATCGGGGGGCAGTTACCTCGAGCCGGTGATGATGCCACCAGAGACACCCTCCCCTGACGGTTCAGACCGTTTTCCGGTCATCGCCGAGGTTGAGGCAGGAGGCTACTACCCCGTCAGGCTCACCGACATCACCCTTGCCCGTGATACCGTCATAAACTTTGTACTATCACCAGCTCACTCCATGCCCTTCACCGTCAGCGGGGATCACATAGCCAGGGAGATAGACGACAAATACAAATCAATGATACTCAAGGGTGTAAACCTCGGGTCCTCACCTCCGGGCTTCTTCCCCGGCGAGATCGCCTATGCCATCACGGCTGAGATGTACCAGTCATGGATTGAACGGATGGTTGAAGCCGGCTTCAACACGCTGAGGGTCTATACCCTTCATCCTCCCATCTTCTACGAGAAGCTGGCTGAATACAACCAGCGCCACCCGGAATCACCGCTGCTGCTTTTCCAGGGTATCTGGCTTGAGGAGATAGAAGACGGAACGGACCCCTCCTGTTATGACCTTCTCAACCGCGCCGTGAGTTTCAGGAAAGAGATAGAGGAGGTAGTTGACTGCATCAACGGCAATGCCGACATACCCTTCCGCTACGGCAAGGCTCACGGTGTCTACCGCACCAACGTGTCACGCTGGACGGCGGGATACATCATCGGACGTGAGGTGGCACCGCAGGAGGTTGATACCACAAACAAGTACCATCAGGGTGTCACCACCTATTCGGGAATCCACCTCAGCATCAGCGGCGGCACGGCCACAGAGGTGTTTGTTGCAGAGATGCTTGACGAAGTGGTTACCGTTGAGGAGTCAAAGTACTCCGTCACCAGGCCTGTCAGCTTCTCCAGCTGGCCCACACTCGATCCGCTGGATCACCCCACTGAGATATATACCGATGAAGATGTTGCCTCGTTTGACATTACGAAGATCAGGGTGGCGGAAGGCTCTCCGGGACTGTTTGCCAGCTATCATGCCTATCCCTACTATCCCAACTTTATCAGCCAGGAGCCGTCATACATGTTATACAGTGACAGCGAGGGTCCCAACAGCTACCTGGGCTATCTCACCGCTCTCAAAGATCATTACAGTGATATGCCGCTGGTGATAGCGGAGTACGGCGTGCCTTCAAGCTGGGGCAGCGCACATCAGTCGTTCAGTGAGATGCACCACGGCGGATATTCGGAAAAACAGCAGGGAGAAAAGAACCTGCGCATGATGCATAACATGCTCGACGCCGGCTGTGCCGGTGGCTTTGTCTTCGCGTGGATGGATGAGTGGTTCAAGCGTACATGGATAGTGCTTTACCTTGAAGCCTACGGACTGGAGGGAGGATCTGAGGTCATCCCCACAAGACAGCTGTGGCACAATGAGACCTCGCCGGAGCAATGCTTCGGGCTTATCGCCTTTGACCAAGAAGAGGTTCCCGAATATGAGAGCTACAGTCTCGACCAGCCCTCGGGACCGGTGAGCTCTGTCAGAGCGACGCATGACGAGAGCTTCCTGTATCTAGAGATCACCGCAGCTGCCGACCTTACTGATGCCGACGAGTTTATGGTAGCCTTTGATACATACCTGGGAAACACCGGCGAATCAACCCTGCCCGGGGGAGCCACCCTGCAGAACAGGGCTGAGTTCCTGCTCACCTTCAGCCTGGCTGATGACACAGCCCTACATCATGTGACCGAAGCCTATGACATGAACGGACTCACCGTACGTTTTAACCTGACGGAGCCGGTGCAGCAATACCAAAGCACTGTCACCGACGGAGCACCCTGGAAGGTGATGAGCTGGATCAACGACGGTTTTGAGTTTACCAGCCATGACATCGGAAAGGTGCCTGTAGAAAATGCAGCGGCATTCAGCAGCGGCAACCGTGCCGCGGTGGCGTGGGACGGCAGAAAGGTGAACATCAGGCTGCCGTGGACCATGCTTTACTTCAATGACCCCACCCAGATGAGAGTCAATGACGGCGCCGATACATATGACGGCGGCTACAACTTTGAGATCATAACCACAGAATCAGAAGGCATAGCTGTCTCGATAGCCCTCAACGGTACGGTAATCAACTCCGTCAACAGGTACAGCTGGCCGAAATGGCTTGTCGTTCCGCCAACTACAGAAAGAGAAAAAGCCTCGCTTCATGTTCTTGAAGGAGGCTACTCACTTATTCCGGATTATGCAGGATTGTAGATGTGCGATTTTCGATCTGACCGACGATCTCAGATGTGCGATTTTCGATTTTCGATTTGATTGACGATCTCAGATGTGCGATTGTCGGTTAAAAAGATTTTTCAAGCGTAAATCGTAAAACCTGACTTAGGCCGGCACCCGTTCCTTCCTGGCCGGTTTCTTCTTCTCCTGGAAGCCGCTTCGTTCAGCCTTGCCCCACCCCTTCTTGCCACGCAAGGCTTCAAGGTTGCCCCTGACGGCAAAATAGGTATGCACCGGGTAGAAGAATGGCTCAAGCATTGCCGTGCCGATAAGTCTCAGCACATCCCTCTTACGGCGGTACTTGTGGAAGGTAATCTCCTCGAATAGCACAGCCCAGGTCGTCAGGCTGACGGCGAAGCTGTAGACAAACAGGAAGAGCAGAAGGAAGAAAGGCAGGTTCAGCGCACCTGCTATTGTAAGGTAGACCGTATAGATGATCCCCAGGAAGGCTATAAGAGGGGCAGCCCATTCAAAGAGGAGCCAGTAGGGATAACCCAGCAGGCCGAGCCGGCCGTAATTGGCATTGAACAACATCTTACGGTGTGACCAGAGCGACTCTATAAGGCCCCTTGTCCAGCGTGTTCTCTGTTTGCGCATCGACTTGAGGTCGGCAGGTACCTCTGTCCAGCATAGCGGATCAGGTATGTATGTCACCTCGTACTTTTCGTCATGTTCAGCCATATAACGTCTCATCCTGAGCACCAGCTCCATATCCTCGCCCACAGTCTTTACATTATATCCTCCTGCCCTGATGACAGTCTCACGGTCGAACATTCCCATAGCTCCGGATATAAGCATCAGCCCGTCAAGATGACTCCATGCCATGCGTCCCAGCAGGAAAGCGCGGGTATAGTCGAGCACCTGCAGCCTTGGCAGGAACCTCTTCGGAAGGTTTATCTGACGTATATGACCCCGCTCTATGTCACACGAGTTTACAATACGGATCACACCGCCCGTACCGATGACCTTTTTCTCCTTCTCTTCCAGGAACGGCTTGACAAGCTTCAGTATCGAATCGGGTTCAATAATGGAGTCTGCATCAATGGTCACTATCAGGTTGCTGCGGCTGATATTGATCCCGGCATTGAGAGAGTCTGCCTTGCCGCCGTTATTCTTGTCGATGACAGTGAGTCTGTTGTAGGCGGGGTCCTTCGATCTGTACACCCCCCTGATCCTCTCGCACGGTATGCGGTAGTCAAAATAGTAGTTGACCCTCACCAGCTCATATGACTCCCTTATCTTTTCAAAAGTGTCATCAGTGGAACCGTCGTTGACCATTATCACCTCGAAGTTGTTGTAATAGAGAGAGAGCAGGGTACGGACATTATCGATAATGGTCTTGCCTTCATTGAAGGCGGGAGCAATGATGGTTATCCGGGGACTGAGCGGTGAGAGCACCAGGGAGTTGTAGTTGACGTAACTGTTCTTGCGCAGGTACTTCCTCAATGCCAGGGCCGAGTGTATGCCAAGCAGCAGGTATGTCCCGAAGAGGACGAGGGTAAGGTAGAATATCAGATGTGCAAAGATAAATCCCATGGTATTCAGTATATCCTCCTGTCAAGCACGTGCCTGACGATTATGTTGTAATTCTTGTACTCTGACTTCATCACCTTGACGAGTGCCTGCACGCCAGGCTCTCCCATATTCTCAATGGCTTTTACCGCTTCAATCTGAAGCTGGACATCATCCTCCTTGTCGAGCACCAGTTTCAGGAAGCCTAGCATTGCCTGCTCGGGCATCTTGCCCATCGACTTGACAATCTCAAGGCAGTTATTGTACTCTTGGAACTTGTACATGCGTTTCATGGTATCGAGTGTGCTCCGAATATCCAGGTCGCCTGCCACCTCAACGGCAAGCTGGCTTACAGCGGGGTCACGGTGCAGCAGCACCTTCTTTATCTCCTGCTCGGCATCCTTCTGTTTAAACTCCCTAATCATCCTCAGGGCAAACATCACCACCGTCGGGTTCTCTGAAGAGAGCCACTGGCTGAATGCAGGAACCGGAAGCTCATGCTGTATTATGAGGTCATGCAGGGTGATCTGTTCCCAGAGCGAGAAGGGCCTCTTCAGCTGAGAGAGAAACTCAAAGTGACCCGTGTCGCTCAGCCTCACCAGGGCTATCTGGGCTTCCATCCTGAGGATCTCATTTCTTGAGTTGAGGGCACGGTAAATCTCGTCGTTACCGTCAGTAATGCCCACAAAGGCAAGCTCCCTGAACCCCTTGATCTTTTTATGCCACTTGCGGCTGCGTGCCCTTGCCAGCGAATCCTGGTCAAGGTTCAGCTCCCTGTAGAGATTCATCAGCTTCTCTTCCGACTCTCCCTTGAGGTTAACGCTTACATCTATCATCTGGTCTATTAGCACCTGCCTGCGGAAATTGTCAGAGGCAATCTTCATGAACTGCTCTGAGCCGGTGTTGCCAAAGAGGTAATCAACGATCAGCGACTGGTACTGCTCCATAAGGTACTGACGAAGCTTCGCCTCCTTCTCCATCCTGTTTCTGTTGAGAAGAATGACAAGCAGAAGGATAAGCATCGTTGCCATAGAGGCAATAATGGTAAATATCAAAGCATTAACCAGCGCTACCGACTTGTCGAAATAGTTGAAGCGTGTCAGCCACGGGCTGTTGCCCTTAAGGAAGAAGAGGTTGTCAATGCCTCTGCCGACGGAAGTCTCCTCCCCGGCAGCGGGTGGTATCACCTCCGCATCACCGGTTACTGCTGCAGACCGAATGGCTGTGGTGTCGGACTGTTCCGCAACAGCATCCGCATCACTTTCCGTGGTGAGTGTGTCCGGCGGGGCGACAGTACTGTCCGGGTGGGTAACGGTACTTTCCCGTGAGGCTCCGATGCTGGCCGCAGAGGCAGCAATGTTGACTGGAGAGGCAACAGAGATGTCTGATCGTGAGGAGACACTTTCCGCCTTTACTCCCGCATCTGCTGCCTGGTGCGTTGTCCGGCGGCGAGCCGGCTCATTAAATGAGACGGGAACAAAGAGACTGGGGGCTGATTCCCTCAGTTCACTGTTAATGAAGACCTTGTACATCCCCTCTTCTTCAACAATTTCAACATTGATCTCCAGGATCTCCTCAAGCCTGCTGCGTAGTTTTTCCGCGTTGGCAAGACGCGAGAAGGCTCCCATCTGAATTGCAAAATTACCCCTGGAGAGCGATACTATTCCCTCAACTGTCAAACCTGAAGAGAAGGTTGACAATGTGGTCATGGGGGATGGCGAACTGGCGACATCGGCCGAGTCTGACGCGTAACATGGATCTCCCGTCATCCCGGTTAATGGAAGGAGTGACAGGGCAAAGGCAACAAGTATGATCATTGGCCTCTTCATCTCACTTTGCCTATACCTCTTATTACACCAAGGCTTCCCTCAAACCTGTTGCGGTAGCCTGTATCACTGTACTTCTCGTAAGAGTATCCTGCCCCTGCCCTGACAGCCCAGTTTGAAGTGATCTGGTTGAAATATGTCAGCCTGATGGATGATGCCTTCTGCCTTTCAAGGTCAGTGATGATATCATACGGCTCATCTGGTGCCGTTCCCGTACCCAATGTGACCTGCAGATAATCAGTTGTGCCGAAATAACGTCTTGCATTGATGTAGAAGGATGTTGTTACCCCTATATCCTTGAAGTGGAAATAGCTCCTGCCGGAGAACCAGTATTTACCCAGGTATTTCTCCAGCGAGAAGGTGGCCAGAAAAATGCTTCTGTCAAAATAGTAATAATTGACACCTGCTGAAAATGCAAAGCCGGCCGGTAGTGTCTGCCACAGTTCCAGCGCTGCCCTGTGGCGGGGAAATCGTGCACCGGGGCTGTAGGCATAGGCTACGTATCCGTAGTTGCTTTTAGACATTTCAGGCCAGGCTTCGGCGGCAAACTGCAGGTCATTGTTGCTCTCTCCGGCCACACCGGGAGAGATGTTACCCAGGTTCACAGAGGCCACAGCAGTGCCCCAGGAGAACCTGTGACCTGCTCCCAGGCTGAAAACCTGCCAGAGACGGTCATAAGGCTCAGAGAAGGTGTCAATCAGATAGCCCGCCCTGATGTCAGTTGGAGGAGTGATCTGCTGAGACCTGTCCCGGGACCATCGCCGTATGTCGCGTGCTGCTTCCAGGGCATCGGCATTATCCGGATCGGACTGCAGGAGGGTGTCAATCACGGCACCACCCTCGTCATAACGTCCCTGCCATGCCAGGATCCTTCCCAGCAGCACACGGGCATCACCGTAATCAGGATACTGCTTCACCAGGTCACGCGCGGCAGGCTCAGCGCCGGTAAAATCACCTGAGATGGCCAGTGTCCTGATCCTGTTGTATTCACTCTCGGGATCAGTGATCGTCTGACCGTCGGTGAAACCTAAGGTCACCATAAGGATTACCAGCACGAGCAATAATGATCTGTAGCTTCCCTTCAGCATGCCACTCTATATTGTTGTTAGAGCCATTTTGATCTTCCTGATGAGATCATCAGGGTCAAAAGGCTTTGTTATATAACCGCTGACCTTCATCTCCGCAGCCTGACGCTGCACCTGTGGGTCACAGAAAGCTGACACTATAAGCACGGGAGTCTGCTTCCTGAGCTCGGTGCGCAGGTACCTGATAACCTCCAGTCCGCTGTGATAGGGAAGATGAATGTCTACAATCAATATGTCAAACTCTTTTGTGCGCAGCATTTCAATGGCCTTGATCCCATCACTGACCGTGACCGGATCGTACCCCGCCTGTTTCAGTACTACTGAAATTGTCCTTAAAACCAAAAGATTATCTTCGCAGATAAGTATCTTCGTCATCTCTTTTTTTCCACCTGCTGGTTACTCTAAAACGTAACTTTTGCCCGTTTCTGATAAATGCGCCGCAAAATTGGCTCTTTTTACCATTTAACCCAAGAAAGATTGCCTCAATTTGACCATTGTTGACAACTTGATGGTTACCCGCTTATCAGGATTGATTAATCATCGTCCGGCTTCAGGGTGCCAAGGGCATCTTCTGCCGCTGATCTTACCTCATCCGACGGATCGGAGAGATATGTTTCGATAACGAGCCGGGCCTGGTCTGTCTCCAGTGATGCAGCCAGGTATATCAACGCAGCCTTTGCATCCGGCGCTCCGGCGTGAGGCGCTATGTCCTTGATCATGTGCAATTTGCGTTCTGCATCAAGGGGAGCCTCCGAGACTGTTTTAAGGTAGGCATCAAATGCGGGCCTGCCGAAGGTCTTATTCCCTGAGGCGCAGATATCCAGCAGCACTTCTGCTGCCGTGTGGTCCCGCCAGTGCAGCAGGGCATCGAAGCAGAGATCCCTGGTAGCGGCATCGCCGTTATCAAACTCCCAGGCTACCCGTTTCAGAGCCGACCGGCCCCCGGTCTCTGCCAGCAGGGGAATAAGCTCCTTCCTGTTGCGGTCCTTATCCAGGGCAGCAATTATCACCTCTGATCCCTTCTCCGGGTTATCGCACTGCTGCGCTGCAGTGACCAGTGCATGCCTTATGGCCGCTGCCTCTCCCCTTTCCAGTGCACGGTCAAGCAACTCAATTATCTTCTGCTGGTCGTTGCAGGAGGAGAGTGCTGGCAGCGAGCGCACTGCCGTGGCGCGCACTGCCATATCGGATGAGCCGGTAAAGTCATATACAGCATCAAAGTATTTGTCGCGACCTGACCAGGCCAGTAGCCTGATGAGTGTGACGGTAGCCTGGCCTCTCGATTCCGGCAGTGAGGCTGCCACCCTGTCTGTGCCTGAGCTGTCGAGCAGTGTTGTCAGTGCTGTTGCTGCTGCCCTGTGACCCGCTTCGCCGTCGTTTTTCATGATCCATTCCAGGAGGGTCCCCACGGCTTCACTGCCCCTCAGCCTGGCCAGGGCTGCAAGGGCTTCGGCAGCTACCTCGGGTGCAGGGTCATTGATTGCCTTCATCATCAGCGGAAGGGCAAGGTCATCACCGCGTTCACCCAGTGCGAACAGCACATCAAGCTGTGCCTCGCGGTCATATTTCGGATAGACTCTGATCAATTTCTTTGTCACCGTGCCTCCCGGCAATGATGACGCAAGGTTCAGTGCTGCTCCTCTCACCTCAGGATCAGGATCACCGGCAACTTTAACCAGCATCTTCAGTGCACGGTCGCCCATCACCTCCGTAATGACGCTCATGGCTGCAATACGCTGACTTGCTTCCTCAGCACCCCTGGCAGAGGCGATGACCATACCGGTTATTTTCTTCATCTCCTTCCTGTTGCCTGCCAACCCGGCGTTCCTTGCGTAGAGCAGCAGGGCGTTTACTGCTCCTGCCGGATCCCGGCGGAAGGAGGCCTCCTCCGCCGCACGCAGCAGCGGCTGCCGGGCAGCGGGACTGCCTGTGGATGCCAATGCATATAGCGCCGCGGCACGTTCACTGCTGCTCCCTCTGATGCTCCAGTCGATATAGCTCCCGATGGCGCTTTCATATCCCCTTTCCGCCAGCGCTACCATCATCTGGGCCGCACACGGACACGTATCTGAGGAGAGCGTCGAGGACAACAAATCCGCAGATGCCGGGCTGTCAACGGATTGCAGCACCATGACGGCATCTTCGCACAGGCCGGGGGTGACAACATAGTCAGCCAGCGCCGTCACTGCATCATCTGATCCGATGAGTTTCAGCTGTCGCATGAAGAAGGCTGTCACTTCCCTGTCGGAAGACAATCTCATGTATCTGATAATCTGTCGCTCCCATGCCCTCTTCCTGCTGTCATCCCTGTCAGCCGATAGGCAGGCTGTGAGGGAAGCGACGGCATAGCGCTCCTTCAGATCATCACCGGTACCGGCAGGAACGATACGGCTGCAGAGGAGGGCAGTGCCCTCCTCGCCCAGGGAGAAGATACCCTCCATGATCCCGCCGGTCAGTACAGGATCTTCAGCAGGAAGCCCGGCAAGCAGGCTGTCCAGCCTGATGGCCACGCTGCCCTTATCCTGGCCCCGGAGGTTCATCTGAAGAAGCAGGGAGGCAACTACAACAAGAGCTATTCTAACACATTTCATCACTGTTCCTTTCAGGTTTTCCTACATATGCCATGCGTCTCGCATCGGCTGGTCGATGAGGGCATTGGCTGCCTCATCGTCAATGAATCTCTGGGCCGCCGGATCAAACCTGAGGTTTCTTCCCAGCCTCAGCGCCACCACGCCCATGTTGACAATGGTGCAGGACCTGTGGCCGTTCTTCTCGTTGAGAGCAAAAGGCCTGCGGCTTCTCACCGATTCCGAGAACCGGGTTATCTGAGGCTCAGGGTCAGGCAGGTTTTTCACAAGTTCATGTATGCGTGGTATGTCCGATACAAACCCCTTGTATATACTTCCTGACGGACCCTCAATGTAGGCAGCATCCTGATCGCGGTTCTCGCCGTCAAGTATTATCTGGCAGCCGTCATCATATGTATAGGTGATCCTTCGCCATGAGCCCACGGCATCATAGTGCTGCTGCGGGGCATCGATCTCAACCGATACCGGGCTGGTCTCATCCTTGCCAAGGAGGTACTGGACTGGGTCAATGTAATGCTGTCCCATATCACCCAGACCTCCCCCGTCGTAATCCCAGTAGCCCCTGAAATTCTGGTGAACCCTCAGTTTATTGTAAGGCCTGTAGGGAGCAGGGCCCAGCCAGAGGTCATAGTCGAGGTCAGCCGGCACGGGCTCGGGCAGCAAATCAGTCCTGCCGCTCCAGTAGAACTTCCAGTTATATCCCGTGACACCGCTGATGGTTACCTTCAGCGGCCATCCCAGGACGCCGCTGCTGACAATCTTCTTCAGTGGCAGCACTGTGGTGCCAAGCCCGTAGAACTGTCCGGTAAACCGGAACCAGGTATTGAGCCTGAACATCCTGCCATTGGCCTTGACGGCTTCGACAAGTCTTTTACCCTCTCCTATGGTCCTTGTCATCGGCTTCTCGCACCAAATGTCCTTCCCTGCCTCTGCCGCCATCTTTGCTATGATGCCGTGCCAGTGCGGCGGTGTGGCTATGTGCACAATATCGATGTCAGGTCTGGCTATCAGCTCCCGGAAATCGTGATACCCGGTCACGCCGTCATCGGCCCTGTCGAGTGCCCTCTTCAGGTGGACGGCATCAACGTCGCATACTGCCAGGAGGCGGGTATTCTCGTAGTCGAAGTGACCCAGACCCATCCCGCCGACCCCGATGATACCTTTCGTGAGATGGTCGCTGGGAGGGGTGTATCCCCTGCCGCCCAGGACATGTCTCGGCACGATGGTGAGTGCAACACCTGCGACAGCTCCCCTGCGGAGGAATTCCCTTCTCTTTAACGGGCTGTTGCTCATATCATCCTTCGTCGGGGACGTTATACAGTTTTCTCAGGCCATCGAGACGCTGTCTGAGATCCGCCTCCACCCGGTCATAATCAGGGTCATCGATGAGGTTATTCATCTCGTGCGGATCGTTGACGAGGTCGTAAAGTTCCCATTTGTCAATGTCATTGTAGAAGTGAATGAGCTTGTATCGGTCGGTTCTGATACCGTAATGTCTCTTCACTGCGTGTTCCGCCGGATACTCATAGTAGTGATAATACAACGCATCACGCCATCTCTTTGGCTTCGAGCCCTTCAGCAGCGGTACCAGGGAGACACCCTGGATATCTTCAGGAGGTTCGATGCCGGCCATATCGAGGAAAGTAGGTGCAAAATCGATGTTCTGCACCATCTGGGTGACCTCACCCCTGACCGAATAGTTGTCTGGCAGCCTCATCATTAGAGGGGTTCGGAACGACTCCTCATACATGAAGCGCTTGTCAAACCAGCCGTGCTCGCCGAGATAAAATCCCTGGTCGGAGGTATAAACCACGAGCGTGTTTTTCAGCAGTCCTTCCGACTCAAGGTAGTCGAGAAGCCTGCCTGTATTGCGGTCTACTGACTCAATCGTACGGAGATAGTCAGTAAGGTACCTGTTCAGCTTATATATGGCCAGCGAATCGCCTGTCGGAGGATCGGCAACAAATGCCCTGCTGAGGCTGTCATACTCCCTCATCCATGCATCACGCTGCTCAGGTGTCAGGCGGTGATTGATATACCAGATAAAGTCTCTTTCATGGCTGGGAGCGGAGTCACCTGCTGATCCTGTTATTTTAAGGTCAAAAGCCATGCGCATATCCTTAATGACGCTCATCTCCTGGGCGGCAGCAGCCTCTCTGCCCTCATAGGTGTCAAAGAAATTTTCCGGGACCGGGAACCGGGTGTCGTCATAGAGGTCAAAATCGACCGTATCGGGCATCCAGTTGCGGTGGGGAGCTTTGTGGTGGACCATGAGGCAGAAGGGTTGGGTGGTATCGCGTTTCCCCAGCCACTCAATTGCCAGGTCGGTTATGATTGTTGTTGTATAGCCGGTGTCCCTGTACCTGCGTCCCATCTCAATGAAGTCGGGATTGTAGTAGCTGCCCTGTCCCGGCAGTATATTCCAGTAGTCGAAGCCGGTAGGGTAGCTCTTGAGATGCCACTTACCTATCAGTGCGGTCTGGTAACCGGCTGCACGGAGCAGTTTCGGGAAGGTAACCTGGGAGCTGTCAAACCTGTGCCTGTTGTCAAGGTGACCATTGGCATGGCTGTGTTTCCCGGTGAGGAGGGCGGCCCTGCTGGGAGCGCAGATGGAGTTGCAGACAAAGCTGTTGCGGAAGATAATTCCCTGATCGGCGATACGGTCAAGGTTGGGGGTGGTGTTGATCTCACTGCCGTACGCACCCACTGCCTGGTAGGCATGGTCATCAGTCATGATGAAGATGATGTTGGGCTGTACCGGCTCCTGACCGGTACATGACCAGAGCATCAGAAGTGCTAAGGGGATTAAAAGCTTATTCATCAGATTATTTATTAATATTTTTTTAATGGCATGATGGAACATTCATGAAACATAATAATCAATTCCTGGTGTATGTTGTTGCTCATGCAAGTTTCATCTCTGTTGTTTGAATTGGTTAACTCAGCATTGCGTAACGGTGGAGGCCCCTGTGAAAACGGGATAATCATATGTTGACCAGCTTCTTCCTGATGATTATCCATGCCACTGCCAGCAGGTAAGCGGCACAGAGCAGCAGCACGCCCATGCCGGGTACCACGCCCATCAGGTCGCTCACCAGCCCCATTACCGGTGGTATGAGAGCACCTCCCGATATAGCCATCATCATCAGCCCCGAGATCTCATTGCTTCTCTCGGGGTATTTCTGGACCGTGAGAGAGAAGACCAGGGGGAAGATGTTTGCCACGCCGAGGCCAATAAGGAACACCAGGACCCATGCCACAGCCTTCGATGCGGTTGGGATGAGCATAATAAGGAGTATTGTAACTATTGAGAGCAGGGCACTGTAAAGTAACCCTTTCGTCGAGGCAAGCTTCGTAAGTATCAGTGCGCCGGCGAAGGTACCCAGCATACGCCCCAGGAAGTAGATGCTGCGGCCTGACTGTGCTGCCACCTCCTCAATGCCAAAGCGGGTTGCGAGGTACTTGCCGGAGAAGTAGTTGAACCCGACATCGATACCCACCACCAGGAAGATGGAGATGACCATCATCAGTATATACGAGTTGCCCAGCAGCCTGAAAGCAGAAGCCATGGAAGCTTTCTCTCCCGTTGCTACAGTCTCCTCTATCTTCACGCTGCTCAGCCAGAGCACGCTGAGGAACGAGATGATGCCATAGACCAGGAATAGCAGCTTCCAGTCGCCAAAACGGCTGAAGAAGAGGGCTGCCAGGGGAGCAGCTATCATTGAGCCGATGGCCTTGATGAACTGTGAGAAGCTGAGGAAGCTGGAGGCCCGCCTGCCAGGCACCACGTCAACAAGCAGGGGGTTGGCCGAGACCTGTACTATGGTGTTTCCTATCCCCAGTAGGGCAAACCCGGCAATCACCGTCGCAAAGTTATAGAAGAAGAAGGGTATCAGCAGCCCCACTCCCGTCACTCCCATACCGATATTGAGCATCGTTTTCTTGCCTACCCTGTCCTGCAGTATGCCCACCGGAACCGAGAGGATGAAGAACCAGATAAAGGCGGCAAAGGGTATCAGCCCGAGGATGAAGTCGCTCAGTCCGAGATCACCGGCCACGCGGTCCTTGCCGATACCTACAAGGTCGACAAAGCTCATAACAAAGAAAGAGAGGAGCACCGGCACCACCAGTCTCATCTCGATTTTTTTCTCATTCATTGTTTTTGGATTGTTCAGTCTTACATTAAACGGAGAGCAGGCTGGACAGCCTTCCAGAATTCCTCATCATGGAGATAGGCGCTGCCCAGCAGTGCGGCATCTTCCTTCAGTTCGGAGATGGCTACCTGAGGACTACATCCTTCCTTCTTCAGTTCACTCTCAAAGGTCTCTCCGAAGAGTTCCCATGCATGTGATATGTTGCCTCCGGCTACAAGTATTTCTGCGCCAAATCGTTTCAGCCAGGGTGCCAGAAAGACTCCCAGGTTTGTGCCGAACTCACTGAAGATATCGCGGACCGCGGGATCACTCTCCGCTGCCACTGCAATCTCCTTCACTCCTTTCGCCACCAGGCCAGCAACCTCTTTGTATCTGGATGTGAACCAGCGTGTTGAAAAGTAATCGTCGGCTATGCCGTTGCCGAAGGGAAGATGATATACGCATCCCATTTTCGGGACTCTCTCTCCCTCAACCACCGGAATACGGTCACTGAGGAAGGCTGAACCGAATCCCGTGCCAAGGGTGATAGCCATCATTTTTTCGAAGCCTGCTGCCTTACCGGCCCAGGCCTCGCCAACGGCAAAGGAGCTGGCATCATTCATGAAGCGTACGCGGCAGTCGCATGGCAACCCCAGTGCTGAGCTGACTGCCTTTCCAACGTTGATGCCGTAGAGCTTTTCATATTTGGGCACGCCCCTGATGAGGCAGATACCGTTGACATAGTCAAACGGCCCGGGCATGGCAAAGCCTATTCCCCGGAGGTTGAATATTTGCATACCCTTCAGCACCTTACGCAGGGTGTCGTTCCATACCTTCAGTATCTCATCGGCCTCAGCCTTGTTGTCAACGGGGTCTGAGGCGCGTGAGGCTTCAATGATGCGGTGTTTCTCCATATCAACGGCAACAGCGGTGATATGGCTGCCACCTATATCAACACCGATCGCAATGTTCTGTAGCATAGGGTTCATGGCATGAAATTGGTCAGGTCCTGTTTAAAGCGTTGAAAATATCTATTTTTCTAAAGAGCACAAAGTGAATTGAGTTTATTATTTTCAAAAAATAGGAGCAATCGTGGAATTGTGTTAAATTCGTGATGTTAATCCCTATTTCCTAACCGTTCATAATCAAACTTTTTTCTGCTATGCCAAAAGCCACAAAGGAGGATGCACTGTTGTATCACAGCAGCGGACGCAAGGGCAAGGTGGAGGTGATACCCACCAAGCCGTACTGTACACAGTTTGATCTAAGCCTGGCCTACACGCCGGGTGTTGCCTACCCATGTCTTGAGATTGAGAAGAACCCGGATGATGCCTACCAGTATACGGCCAAGGCCAATCTTGTGGCTGTCATCTCCAACGGCACTGCCGTGCTCGGGCTCGGTGACATCGGGGCTCTTGCCGGCAAGCCGGTGATGGAGGGCAAGGGACTTCTCTTCAAGGTCTTTGCCGACGTCGATGTATTTGACATTGAGGTTGATGAGAAGGATCCCGACAAGCTTATCGAGATATGTGCCAAGATAGCCCCCACTTTCGGAGGGATCAATCTCGAAGATATCAAGGCTCCCGAATGTTTTGAGGTGGAGACCAGGCTGAAGGCGATGCTTGACATACCGGTTTTTCATGATGATCAGCACGGTACTGCGATCATTTCAGCGGCAGGACTGCTCAATGCGCTGGAGATCAACGGCAAGGATATAAGTGATATAAAGGTTGTTGTCTGCGGTGCCGGAGCAGCAGCCAATTCATGCTCACGTCTCTATGTGGCACTTGGAGTGCCGAAGGAGAATCTGATCATGGTTGACAGCAAGGGTGTGATCAACAGAGGCAGGAAAGATCTCAACAAATACAAGCAGGAGTGGGTTACAGACCGCGATATCAACACCCTGGCGGAAGCAGTGAAGGAGGCCGATCTCTTCCTCGGTCTCTCAGTGGCGAATATGCTGACCGGGGAGATGCTCAGCACCATGGCGCCGCATCCTATCGTCTTCGCCATGGCCAATCCCAACCCGGAGATAAGTTATGAGGATGCTATGGCCACGCGTGATGATCTGATCTTTGCCACCGGCAGGTCAGACTATCCCAACCAGATCAACAACGTACTGGGTTTCCCGTTCATCTTCCGCGGTGCTCTTGATGTCAGGGCCACATCTATAAATGAAGAGATGAAGCTTGCAGCCACCAAGGCACTGGCGGCGATTGCCAGGGAGCCTGTGCCGGATGTTGTCCTTAAGGCTTACGGGCTCCCCTCACTGGAGTTCGGCACGGATTATATCATTCCCAAGCCTATGGATCCGAGGCTTATATCAAGGGTAGCCTCAGCCGTTGCCAGGGCAGCGATCGAGACTGGTGTTGCAAGGCTGAAGATTGATGACTGGGATGAGTATGAGAGGTCGCTCGACAGGCGTACCTCGGATCACATAAAACGGATTGCAGACATAAGCTGTCTGTGACCAGAAGCCAAAGAGGGCCGGTGGCTGTTGCGCACCGGCCCTCTTCTTACCCTCTTCACTAAACCAACCACATAACTGTACCCAAACTCTTAAAAAAGCACAGTGTTAAAATATCGTTCTGAGCTTCATCTTTGTCTCATACAGGTCGAGGATCATGGCAGAGATCTGATCAATTGTAAAACTGCCCCTGTTGAGCGTAACATCAAAGAGATAGTCGAGACAGAGCGGTTTGTTGTCAAGGAAATCGATGATCAGTTTATGTCTCTTCTCATCGGTTTTAACAATATAATCCTCGGCCTTCTCCGCTGACATCTCCTTCTTTTTCATGACGTTATCGATACGCCATGGGAGCGGCGCCACCAGCCTGACATGCAGGGAGTTTGTCATCTCCCTGGTGATGGCCACACCTCCCCTGCCGATTATTACCGCATAACCGTCACGGGCTATGGATGTCACCACCTCCCTTATGGCCTTTTTGACGGAACTGTCAGTAACGAAGGTGCCGGAGAAGGCCATAATCATCTGTGATATATCCGACATGCCGAATCCCTGGTAGTAGGTCTCCACACGGTGCGTGTCAGTCCTGAGTTCGTGGGCTGCATGGTAGATGATGTCCTTGTCGACCCACTTCCACTTGTTGGTATTGAACCTGAGATTGAGCTTTGCGACCAGCTCGGCAGCGACTTCCCTGCCGTCACACCCGGTGAGGCGCGAGACGGTTATCACAGGACCCGTACGGTCGATGGGCCTCCCAAGCATCTCAGCCCTGTAGCGCGTATCAAAATAATCAAATATCTTTTTCACGGCCACGGTATTGGCTGCCTCTGACAGACCTTATGGAATCTGTAAGGGCGGCAGTGGAAAATTTTACAAAATATAGTCAAAATTATTGACAATGTCAATTATGAAAGGCAAAAAAATGACAATTACTTTTAAGAGAGGGCACGCTGACGTTGTCAGAGGGAGTCTCTGATCACGACGCCCTGTGTTCCCGAACTCACATCTCTGCGTGCTTCCGGAGTCTGGGAGCAGAGTCCTCCGTTTTCCGGGAACCTGAGGGAAAAGTTATCCCACTTCCTCGAACCGGCGGTCACATCTCTCCGTGCCCCGTGCGCCTGATAATCTCGTTCTGCAGATCTTCTCCCAGGTCGTTGAAGTAGTCGCTGTACCCTGCCACTCGTACTATCAGATCACGGTACAGTTCCGGATGTTTCTGTGCTTCACGCAGAGTGTCGGCACTGACAACATTGAACTGCATGTGGTGTCCGTTGAGACTGAAGTAACTTCTGATGAGAGCGATGAGCTTACCGTAGCTCTCCTCATCCTCAAAGAACTCCGGGGAGAACTTCTGGTTCAGCAGGGTGCCTCCCGTTCTCAGATGATCGATCTTTGCAGCTGAGTTTATCACTGCCGTCGGGCCCTGCCGGTCAACTCCCTGGAAGGGGCTTATTCCTTCGGACAGAGGCACCCGGGCCTTGCGGCCGTCAGGGGTGGCACCGGTCACATTGCCAAAGTAGACATGCGAGGTTGTAGGCAGCATGTTGATACGATGTGTGCCTCCCCTGGGTGTGGGTCTGCCGGTGACAGCGTCATGGAAAATCTCGAAGACCACCACAGCCTGCGCATCGGCGTAGTCATCATCATTGCCGTACTTGGGTGTTTTGTAGATCATCTCATACTGCATCTCCTCGGCACCCTCGAAATTGTTTCTCAGGGCTGTCAGCATCTCCTGCCATGTGAAGCGCTGCATATCATAGATATTATACTTTATCGAGGTAAGGATATCGGTGATGCTGCCCAGACCGACTCCCTGGATATAGGTTGTATTATACCTGGCGCCCCCGGCATTGTAGTCTTTGCCATTGGCTATGCAGTCTTCCAGAAGCAGTGACAGGAAGGGCACCGGGAGGTGGAATGCGAATGTCTTTTCAATGATGTTGTTGCCCCTTATCTTTATGTCGGCAAAGTGATTTACCTGTTCCCTGTATGCCAGCATGAGATCGTCAAAGGAGCTGAATGTCGATGGGTCGCCTGTGTTGAGTCCGACCAGCACTCCGGTACGGGTATCGAAACCGTTGTTCAGTGTGACCTCCAGTATCTTTACCAGGTTAAAATAGCCTGTCAGCCAGTAGCATTCTGTGCCGAAGGCGCCAGTCTCAACGCAGCCCGAGGCCCCTCCGTTACGTGCGTCGACTATGCTCTTGCCCTGTCCGAGAAGCTCCTGTATGATAGCCTCGGTGTTGAATACCGAGGGCTGCCCGAAGCCTGTCCTGATAATATCCAGCGCCTTGTGGATAAAGAGATCGGGGTTCTTCCGGCTCACCTGTATCATTGAGCCGGGTTGCAGTATCCTCATCTCCCGGATCACATCAAGAAGAATGCAGGTCATGCCGTTGACGGCATCGCTGCCGTCAGGTTTCACTCCCCCGAGGTTTATCAGGCAGAAGTCGGTGTAGGTGTTACTCTCCTGTGCTGTGACACCCATCTTGGGAGGTGAAGGATGGTTGTTGAATTTGACCCAGAAGCAGCCCAGGAGCTCGTATGCCTCCTCTGGGGTGAGGATTCCTGATTCGATTCCCTCTTTATAGACAGGCCAGAGATGCTGGTCGAGGCGGCCGGGATTGAATGAGTCCCACGGGTTGAGCTCGGTGACCACACCCAGGTGAATGAACCAGTAATGCTGCAGCATCTCGTGGAAGGTCCGGGGTGCATGTGCCGGCACCCGGCGGCATAAGGCCGCCATACCCTTCAGCTCCCCGCGGCGCTCTTCATCCTTCTCTTCTGCCGCAAGTGCCTCCAGGGCATCGGCATGCCTGCCTGCATACATGATTATGGCATCACAGGCTATCTCCATTGCCTTAAGCTCCTCGTTGCGGTCATAGGCCTGCGGGTCATTGCGGAAATCGAGGCTGGCAACAGCATCAGCTATCTCCCTCTTAAGGTCCAGGAAGCCCGTAAGAAACATCTTGTATCCCAGCACAGTGTGACCCGGAGCCCTCTGTTCCTGGAACTCGGTGAAGATACCTGCCTTATAGGCTGCAAGCCACCCGGGAGTCATGCGCTCCATAATACGGTCACGATTGCTGCGTCCCTTCCAGAACGGGATGATCTCCTCACTGTAGATCCTTTTAACCTCATCATCAACCCTGAAGCTGACTTTCTCGCGGCCGTCAAGGATCTCAAGATCCTGCATCGAGTGCAGGCTGATCTCAGGGTATGTGGGTGTGGCCTTTGGTGCGGGACCTCGCTCTCCCACTATCAATTCGCCCTCGTTAATGCAGATGGCCTTGTTCTGGAGCAGGTACTCAAAAGCCCGTGCCCTGAGCAAAGGTGCAGAGAGGCCTACTGCCTCACGACTGGAATAAAACCGCGTGATCAGCTGCGCCCTCTCGGCTGTTAAGGTCTCAGTCGCATTAAGGCTCTGTTCCCTGAGTCTCATCACTCTCTCTGTCATTTTCATATCTTTTATCCTCCCTCCCATAGCATTCTGTTGGTCAATAACATATCTTTTGTCTTCCTCTCATGATGTCTTTAATGTCAGCCGCCTTTCCTGACATGGATCCCAAGTGGCTGCAGTATCTCCATATAGTCATCAAGATGCCCGTTTGATACCTGGCTGTACCGCTCCATCCTGTCCGGCAACCCGAAACGGCGGTATTTTGAGCTGCCCGTCTTGTGATACGGCAGAAGGCTTATTCCGCTTATCCTTCCCCCACGCCGGCTTTCAATGAATTGACGCAGTTGTTCCATGAAGTCACGCTCAGCTGTCACTCCCGGAATCACCGGAATACGCAGCACCACCTCCGCGCCCTCTTCAAGCAGCATATCGAGGTTGGAGATGATTAGCCTGTTGTCGACACCGGTAAATTTCCTGTGAGCATGGGGGTCAAGCAGCTTGATGTCATAGAGGAAGAGATTTGTATATTCCAATACTGACTTCATGACATCAGGCGGTGCATATCCAGAGGTGTCAACCGTCGTGTGGAACCCGGCAATTCTGAGCAGGCTCAGAGCCTCAACGAGAAACTGTGGCTGCATCAGCGGTTCCCCGCCCGAGAAGGTGACACCCCCTCCCGAATGCTCCATGAAGACCCGGTCGCGTTCAGCCTTGGCCAGCACCTCCCCGGGTGTATATTCCATACCAACAAGCTCTTCAGACCTGAACTCCCTCTCACCTATCCTCTCTATCCTTTCAGTGGTGACCTGGCCTGCGGCCTTTCCCTCGGGATTGTGACACCACCAGCAGTCGAGCGGACACCCCTTCATGAAGAAGGTGACCCTGATGCCGGGGCCGTCATGTATCGCATATCTTTTTACACTGAATATTAAACCTTTCATAGTGATGCAACGTGATTTTGTCCGGTGAGACGTAGAAACGGGGTGGCAGCCGTCGGCTGCCCTGATGAAAGGTTATCTGTTGTAGAACATAAGGCAATGATACAGCCTCCTTCCGAGGCGGTTCATCATAAACCTGTGTTCGAGCCGCTGCATGAGATAAATATATAAAACAAACGTAAGCAATTACTGCCATATTTCAAATTACGACAGTTACGAAAGGGTGAGCAGCTGTTTTATTCCATATAGATGTTAATGATAATATGATATTTGGATGCCGCTAAGTTCGATTAACAAAAGATTAACAGAAAATATATGCAGCAGAAGAGAGGGTTACCGGTCTTTATTACGGAAAGAGAATGGAAAAGGACAGTTCCGCTTTTTTTCGATGGACAGTTAAGTGTTTAACCAAAAAGGGTCAGTCATGAAAAGAATTTTTCTTCTGTTGGTATTATGTGTCGGAATAACAGCAATGTCATACGGCAAAGTCATTGCGAGAGGCGAGTCAAATACTCCCTTCGGAAGCTACACCATTGAATTGTGCGATCAGCCCATGTCATTTGCCGGTGAAGAGATGAAATGCTATCTGATCAGCTATTCAAAGAGTCCGCTGCAGGTCAAGGTTTATGTTGACAAGGAGCGGAAGTGCAAAAATTACGTTGTTCTCTCCGACGAGCTCTCAGTCATGTATACATGTGACGGAAAGATTTTCGGCGTCAAAAAGGTCGACAAGAAGTTCAAGAGTGCAGGAATCACCACTGATGACTCGAAGCTTGACAGGATGGATTATTTTCATCAGAAGGTCATAACCCGTGGAGAGAATAGTGATTTTGATGCTGCAATGCTCATTGCTTCTTACTTTCCCCAGCTTATCAGTTAGAGCCGGAAAAAAGATTTTTTTCCTTCCTTAATCAGGCCGTTCGGCCTGTCTACGATCAGGTTTAGGTTGAATTGAGGGTGCCGCAAACGGCATCCTCTTTCTTTTACTGTTCTCTCCCGGACAGCTTGCGACAGGCGGAATTGAGAAAATCAGGGCAGAACCAGGCTCTTTCTTGCCCGCCATCGGAAAAGTTAATGCAGGATCAGGTACTAAATGTGCTGCACTAAGCCTGTCATCCGGCCAATAAATGTGAAAGCAAGGCCGGAAATAAGCTTATCATCTCACTTTTTGCCCATAAATAGGTATTTTTATCCTGTAAATCCAAACTTCATCGATATGAAAAAAACTTTCATTATGCTTTTGATAATTACTGTGGGAGCGGTCTCATGCAGGAAGGAAACCTGTGAGAATCCGTTCTACTGTGAGTGGGACACTCCGTTTGAGGTTCCGCCATTTGACCAGATCAAGTTCGAACATTTCAAGCCTGCCTACCTGAAAGGGATGGAGGAGCAGCTTACTGAGGTAGAAGCCATCATCAACAATCCTGAGGAGCCCACCTTTGACAACACCATCAGGGCCATGCAGTTCACCGGCGAATTGCTGTCAAGGGTTCAGCGCGCCATGGGCCCGTTAAGCGGAGCCAACACCAACGATTCCATTCAGGCCCTTCAAAGGGAGATGTCTCCCCTCTTCTCAAAGCACAGGGATGACATCTCGCTCAATGAGAAGCTGTTTGAGAGGGTAAAATCAGTATATGAGAACAGGGAAAAATTCGAACTCACCCCGGAAGAGAGCAAACTGCTTGAGGACCAGTATCTGGGATTTATCAGGAACGGTATCGGTCTCTCTCCGGAGGATAAGGATAAGCTCCGCAAGCTCAACAGTGAGCTAGCGCTCCTCTCGGTAAAATTCGGAGAAAACCTGCTGGCTGAGACCAACGGTTTCACCCTGGTCATTGAAGATGAGAAGGATCTCTCCGGACTCCCTGAAGGTGTCATGGCACAGGCTGCCGATGCAGCAAAGGCTAAGGGAATGGAAGGCAAGTGGCTTTTCACCCTGCATAACCCCAGCTATATTCCATTCATGACCTATGCTGACAACAGGGCACTGAGGGAGAAGATGTTCAGGGGCTATATGATGCGTGGCAACAACGGCAACGAGAGAGACAACAATCAGATTGTTGCCGACATAGTAAGGCTGAGGGTTGAGAAGGCAAAACTTCTGGGTTACGAGAGTCATGCCGATTACGTGCTTGAGCGCAATATGGCAAAGGAGCCTGAGACTGTGCTTAATTTCCTTGCTCAGATATGGGAGGCTGCCCTTCCGGTTGCAAAGGCAGAGGCTGCTGCACAGCAGGAGCTCATTGACAGGGAAGGCGGAGATTTCAAGCTTGAGCCGTGGGACTGGTTCTATTACACCGAAAAGATCCGCAAGGAGAAATATGACCTGAGCGACGAAGAGACGAAACCTTATTTCTCTGCCAAAAACGTCACTGACGGTATGTTTTATGTCGCAAACAGGCTTTACGGACTGGAGTTTGCCGAGCGCAACGACATTCCGCTCTATCATCCGGATGTCAAGACCTTTGAGGTAAAACGTAACAAAAAGCATGTGGGCATCCTCATGATCGACTACCACCCGCGTGCCTCCAAGCGTGGTGGTGCATGGTGCAGCGGCATGAGGCCTCAGAGGCTCGATGAAAACGGAAAATTTGTCACCCCGCTTGTGAGCATGGTCACCAACTTCACTCCTCCCTCGGGAGACACACCGTCACTGCTTACCCCTGACGAGGCAAGCACCCTCTTCCATGAGTTTGGTCATGCACTACATAACCTTCTCTCCAACACTGAATATACCAGCGGTGTCTCACGCGACTTCGTGGAGCTCCCCTCACAGATTATGGAGCACTGGGTCTTTGAGCCCGAGGTGCTGAAGGTATATGCAAAGCACTATCAGACCGGAGAAGTTATTCCGGATGCACTGATTGAGAAAATTGAGAAAGCCGGCAAGTTCAACCAGGGATTCATAACCGTGGAGTACCTGGCTGCCTCATCACTGGACATGGAGTATCACTCCCTCACCGAGCCGGTGGAGATCAATGTAGGTGAGTTTGAAAAGAGTGCCATGGATAAGTACGGACTGATAAAAGAGATCATTCCCCGCTATCGGTCGACATATTTCAGCCACATCATCGGAGGTTATTCGGCCGGTTACTACAGCTATATCTGGTGTGAGCAGCTTGACGCTGACGCATTCAAAGCCTTCAAGGAGACTGGTGACATCTTCAACAAGGAGGTGGCAGCCCGTTTCGAGAAAGAGATCCTTTCACGCAAGGGATCGAGGGATGAACTTGAGATGTGGGTGGCCTTCAGGGGTCGTAAGCCGGGCATTGAGGCCCTCCTCGAAAACCGCGGCCTTCTGAAACAGTGATGCTCTGACCTGTAGGATGGAAAGACGACATGATCATCCTGCCCTGATAATTGATCTGACATGAAAATATTCCTCCCGGGGTTCAGGCTTCCGGGAGGAATTTTTATACGGAGCATTGATCCTCCCGGGGGATAGAATTCCTGGAGGTATTTCTTGCTGAGTGACGATCTTCCCGATGGATAACTGAACAAGGATGCTCCCGGGGGGTTGATTTCTGCCTATAGCGGGGAGACCCCGGGGTGGTTGGAGATCACGTCTCCGAAAGAGTCGAGAGACGCATGATGTCAAGGATCCTGACCTTGCGGCGGTCAACGGAGATGAGCCCGTCACTCTCCATCTCACTGACAGCCCTCGCCAGTGAAGGCCTGGTGACACCGAAATAGTCGGCGAGCTCCTGCTGTGTCCGGTTGATGACAACCCTGCCTGAGATCGCTCCCGGCAAAGAGCTAATGTAATGGGCATACTTCTCCCTGATGGTCCGGAATGAGAGGAAGCGGAGCCTGTCCGACAAAAAGAGTGCCCTTGTGCATACTGCCGTGAGATAATTGAGCAGTAACCTGCGGTCATTGTTCATAAGAGTAAGAAATTCGGCCTTGCCGATGATCAGAAGCTCGGCATCTGAGTTGGCTATGACATTGACCGGATAACGGGCCTCCCTGCCGTAAATGAAGGCGGCAGCAAGAGCCTGGGGAGGATGGACATCTTCTATCTTGATTGTTTTGCCGGTAAGATCTGTCATCTCCCCCCGCACGCTGCCCGAGAGCACAATCATCACCGATGATATCTCCTCACCGGCAACCACCGCTACAGCACCGGCATGGTAAAACCTCGACCTGTAGTTGACACTTTCGATGACGGTTTCTATCTCAGATTCAGTGAGACCGCTGAAGAGAGGTGACCTGTTGAGTATCGGAAACTTCATTTTTTTTGTTTGGATCACAAAATTAATGTAATTTGTAACAAATGTTACATTCTCTGTTGTTTGTTGTCCCTACTTTTGTCGCTAAAGATTGTAAAAAGAGAGATGGAAAGGGATATAATAAAGATAGATGAGGAGCTGTGCAACGGCTGCGGGCTGTGTGTACCCAACTGCCATGAGGGTGCGCTCCGGGTTATTGACGGCAAGGTCAGGCTGGTATCGGAGCTGATGTGTGACGGACTGGGAGCATGCATAGGATACTGTCCTGAAGGTGCTATCACGATTGAGAGGCGTGATGCTGAGTCCTATGATGAGATAGCGGTGATAGAGGAGATGGCGGGCAAGGGATCCAACACCGTCATCGCCCACCTCAGGCACCTGAAGGATCATCATGAGTACGGTTACCTGGAAGAGGGCATGACATGGCTGGAGGTTAACAGCAAAAAGCTGCCTTTCAGTATTACTGAGGTTCTCGCAGCTGTCAGCGGTAAAATCGTAAGGGAAGAAGATCCGGATCCTGCCCTGGCTGCAAAAGGAATGAGTATTGCAGATGGTGCAGGCCACGGACAGGACCCTCACGGAGAGCCCCCTGCACAGCGAGCGGATGGTGGCGCTCACAGAGAGCACCCCGCACAGGGAGCTCATGGCGGTGCTCACCGGCATCACGGAGGTGGCTGCCCCGGCAGCGCAGAGCGTATAATGACGCCGGCTCCGGCCTTTGCTGCCGAAACAGCAGCGGCAGAAACCCCATCGCAACTGACGCACTGGCCAGTGCAGATGCACCTTGTCAATCCCAATGCACCGGCATACCGGGGTGCTGACCTGCTGCTGGCAGCCGACTGTGTGGCCTTTTCGCTGGGATCATTTCACAACAGCTGGCTGAAAGGCAGGACGCTGGCAATAGCTTGTCCGAAGCTTGACCACGGAACGGAGACATACATCGAAAAGCTCAGGGCCATGGTTGACGTGGCCAGGGTGAATACAATTACGGTGATGATGATGGAGGTACCATGCTGCGGAGGACTTGTTCAGATGGTACGCACAGCCCTGGCAGGAGCATCGCGGAAGGTGCCCGTCAGGACGATAATGGTAAGTATCGACGGGAAGATACTTAAGGATGAATGGTTATAAAAGAATGTTAACTTATAAGTCAAACTAAAAACATAGAGAGATGAGCATGTTTTGCTATCAGTGCCAGGAAACGGCAAAAGGAACCGGATGCGTCGTCAGGGGCGTATGCGGAAAGACGGAAGAGGTTGCACAGTTGCAGGATCTTATGATATATGTCGCCAAGGGGATATCAATCCTCGGGACCATTGCCCGCGAGAACCGTTATTCAAACGCCAGGGTTGACAGGTTTGTACAGGAGGCCCTCTTCACAACCATCACCAACGCCAACTTTGACGGGGAAAAGATCATCGCAAGGATTCACGAGGGTGTGGCTCTAAGGGAAAAATTCACCGGTGAGATGAAGGATCACGGGATAGATATCCCGGGTGACCTCCACCCCAGTGCCACCTGGAAGCCGGCCGACGGTGAGGATCTGATGGAGACAGCTGCCCGCGTGGGTGTTCTCACCACTGAGAATGAGGATGTCAGGTCACTGCGCGAGCTGGTGACCTACGGTGTCAAGGGCATGGCAGCATATGCTGAACATGCCGGTAACCTCGGTTTTAACAGCGAGAGTGTTGACGGCTTCATCCAGCGTGCGATAGCCGCCACCACCAATGACAGCCTGACGGCTGACGAGCTGGTGGCTTTGGTCCTCGAGACCGGCAAGCACGGTGTGGAGGTTATGGCCCTCCTTGACAAGGCCAACACCACCGCCTACGGCAACCCCGAGATAACAGAGGTGAACATAGGCGTCAGGAACAACCCGGCCATCCTCATCAGCGGTCATGACATGAAGGACATGGAGGAGCTGCTGCGCCAGACAGAGGGAACAGGGGTAGATGTATACACCCACAGTGAGATGCTGCCGGCAAACTACTACCCTGCATTCAAGAAGTACAGCCATTTTGTAGGCAACTACGGCAACTCATGGTGGAAGCAGACGACCGAGTTCGAGACCTTCAACGGGCCGGTGCTATTCACCACCAACTGTATTGTTCCGCTGCGCGACAGCTACCGCGACCGCGTATACACCACCGGCTCGTCGGGATACCCCGGCTGCCCCCATATTCCCGACAGGGAGCCGGGTAAGGAGAAGGACTTCTCGGCAATCATTGAGCATGCAAAAAGATGCGCTCCCCCGAAGGAGATAGAGAACGGGAGCATCATCGGAGGCTTTGCCCACAACCAGGTGATTCAGCTTGCCGACAAGGTTGTTGATGCGGTGAAGAGCGGAGCAATACGCAAGTTCGTTGTCATGGGCGGATGCGACGGACGCATGAAGAGCCGTGAGTACTACACGGAATTTGCGCAGAAGCTGCCGAATGACACTGTGATCCTTACCGCAGGCTGTGCCAAGTACCGCTACAACAAGCTCAAGCTTGGCGATATCAACGGCATCCCGCGCGTGCTCGACGCAGGGCAGTGCAACGACTCCTATTCACTTGCCGTAATAGCCCTGACGCTTAAGGATATCTTCGGCAAGAACGATATCAACGAGCTGCCCATAGCCTACAACATCGCATGGTATGAGCAGAAGGCCGTCATCGTGCTGCTGGCACTCCTCTACCTGGGCGTGAAGAATATCCACCTCGGACCCACAATCCCGGGATTCCTCTCCCCCCACGTGGTCAATGTACTTGTCGATAAGTTCGGCATTACGGGTATCACCACCGTAGACGAGGATATGAGGATCCTGATGAACTAGAGGACTGGCAGGAGGCATCTGCCACTGCTTAATAACTATCGCCGTTACCCGGTTGCCCACAACCTCGTAACGGCGATTATCTTTCTGCCCGTTGCAAAACCCCTATCCCACCCTTTTTTTTCCGTCCTCATGCCTGAGAATAGCGGGCACAAGCATAGCCAGCAGGCACCTGCGTGACTAATCCCGCCAGTCTAAGTAATTCTCACCGGCACGAATAATATGCACATTATATGTAATATTGAGCAATTATTTTCTATCTTAAGTGCCGGATTCCTTAAAGGACCAGAGTACCAAAACCTGAGAGTCATGGATACGGGAAAGGAAAACGGTGCACCTGGGGGTAAATTTTTCCTGGGGTTTGATATCGGATCCGTTTCATTGAACACGGTGCTGCTTGACAGCACCGGCAACATCATTGAAGACTTTTACGATTATGTCCACGGCAAGCCGTTCAACAAGCTTCATGAACGGCTCACGCTTCTGCTGAATGATTATCCTGCCGAGACAATCGAAGGCGTTGCCCTGACAGGCACGGGAGGCAAGCTCGCTGCCGAACTTATCGGGGGCATCTTCGTCAACGAGATCATCTCTCAGTCTGCCTCCACCGGACGTCTTTTTCCTGATGCCCGCACCGTGATAGAGATCGGGGGCGAGGATTCGAAGCTGATCATTCTTGGAAGAGAGCCGGGCGATGAGTATGCCAGGCTGGTCGACTTTGAGATGAACAGCATCTGTGCTGCCGGCACGGGGTCATTCCTTGACCAGCAGGCCAGGAGGATCGGCGTGCCGATAGAGAAGGAGTTCGGAAAAATGGCCATGAAGTCGGTCAACCCGCCACGCATTGCCGGACGCTGCAGTGTCTTTGCCAAGAGCGACATGATACACCACCAGCAGATGGCCACGCCGCTTCATGATATTGTCGCAGGGCTATGCTTCGCCCTGGCAAGGAACTTCCGCAGTACCGTCGCGCGCAGCAAGGAGATAAAGAAGCCTGTGGTCTTCTCCGGCGGGGTAGCGGCAAACGAAGGCATGGTGAGAGCCTTCAGGGAGGTGTTGGGTCTGACGGGTGATGAGCTGATCATCCCTGAGCATCATGCATCCATGGGTGCCATCGGGGCGGTCATGTATGTACGATCTGACGACACCGAGCCCGGAAAATTTGCCGGGCTGGAGAAGCTAAAGGAATATCTTGACAGCAACACCTCCGTCTTTGTCAGCCTCCCGCAGCTGAAGGAGTCCGAAGCCCTTTACAGTAAGGAAGTGAGGTTCATGAAGAACGGCACTGAGAAGCTGCCCGTCTACCTGGGTATTGATGTGGGATCACTCAGCACCAACGTCGTTCTCATCGATCCAGATCACAATGTGGTTGCAAGACGCTATCTCCCCACTGCCGGCAAGCCGCTGGAAGCGATACAGAGAGGGATGAGCGAGATATATGACGAGGTGGGAGAAGAGGTGGAGGTGATCGGTGCGGGCACCACCGGCTCCGGCCGTTATCTCACCGGCGACTTCATCGGTGCCGACACCATCCGCAACGAGATCACGGCGCAGGCCACTGCTGCCATCGATTATGACCCTACCGTAGATACTATCTTCGAGATAGGCGGCCAGGATTCAAAGTACATCAGCATTGAGAACGGCGTGGTGGTCGACTTCGAGATGAATAAGGTATGTGCTGCCGGTACCGGCTCGTTCCTGGAGGAGCAGGCCGAGAAGCTTAACATAAAAATCGTGGGTGAGTTCGGGACCATGGCCCTGAAATCGGCCTCGCCGGTGAAGCTGGGCGACCGCTGTACCGTTTTCATGGAGTCGGATCTCAACACCTTCATGCAGAAGGGCGCCCGCTATGACAACCTGGTGGGTGGCCTGGCCTACTCTATAGTATACAACTACCTTCAGAAGGTGGTCGCTGACCGCAGGATAGGCGACAAGATATTCTTCCAGGGGGGGGTGACCAACAACAAGGCCGTGGTTGCAGCCTTCGAGCAGGTACTGGGAAAGAAAATCATTATCCCGCCTCATTTCGATGTCACGGGTGCCATCGGTGCCGCCATACTGGCGCAGAAAACGATGACCGAAGGCCAGAAGACTACATTTAAGGGTTTCGGCATACGCAATGCCGCATATGATATCACCAGGTTTGTCTGCAACGGCTGCACAAACCACTGTGAGATCAGCAGGGTGAAGATCGCCGGCGAGAGCAAGTCGCTCTACTACGGTGGCCGCTGTGAAAAATACGAGATAGATTCGAGAAAGAAAAAGACAGACCACATACCTAACCTCTTTAAAAAGAGAACGGAGATGCTCATGGGCGATTACCTTGAGAGGGAGGCCAACGGCAAGCCCACGGTGGGCATCCCCAGGGCGCTCATGATCTACTACCAGCAGTTCCCCTTCTGGAGGACATTCTTTGAGGAGGTTGGCTTTAACGTTATCCTGTCACGGGAGTCAGACAAGAGCCTGGTGACACGTTCGCTGGAGACCGTCACGACGGAGACCTGCCTTCCCGTGGAGCTGATGCACGGTCATGTCGTGGACCTGATCGACAGGGGTGCTGACTATATATTCATGCCCTTCATCGTGAGCGGCAAATACCGCGAGGGAGACACCACCACCAACTCCAACTGTCCGTGGATACAGTCGTTCCCCTTCATGGTCCGGGCTGCCCTTCGGGGTAAAGTGGATGAGAAAAGGTTTCTCACTCCCACCCTCCATTTCAGGTACTTTGAGAGAGCACTGGTTAAGGAGATGACCTCCTTCTTCGGCGAGAGATTCAATCTTGACGCCGGAAAGGTAAAAGATGCGATATACAAGGCTGACGGCGTTCAGGTAGTCTTTGAGAAGGGGCTTGTGGAATATGGCAAAACGGTGATGGATAACCTTCCTGACGGATGCCGCCCGGTCATCATCCTCGGCAGACCCTATAACAGCACAGACCCTCATCTGAATCTCAACCTTGCTGAGAAGCTGCTGGCGCAGAACGTTATGCCCATACCGCTGGACATGCTTGACCTTTCACCGGCTCATATATACGGCAATTACAGGAACATGTACTGGCCCAACGGACAAAAGATGATCGCCGCGGCACAGCATGTGGCAAAAACCGATGGGCTCTATGCGGTTTATATCAGCAACTTCAGGTGCGGTCCCGACTCATTTATATGGCATTATGTTACCGAGGAGCTAAAGGGCAAGCCTTTCCTCCATCTGGAGGTGGACGAGCACTCGGCCGATGCCGGCATGGTGACGCGCATCGAGGCCTTCCTTGACAGCCTGACGGGATCAGAACAGAACGAGAAGAAGGAGACAGAGGTCATCAGGCCGCGGCCGAGTCCTTCCGAACCTCCGGTGGACAGGACGCTTTACTTCCCCTACATGCACGACGGTGCCTATTTTGTAGCTGCGGCAGCGCGCAGTGTGGGGATCCCCTCGGAGGTGCTGCCCAAACAGACGGAAGTGGATATTGCGCTGGGAAGAAAGTACACCTCCTCCAAGGAGTGTTTCCCTATGATATGCACAACGGGCAGCTTCCTCAAGAAGCTGATGGAGCCGGGCGCCGACCCGTCAAAGATGAGCTTCTTCATGCCCGACCATAACGGTCCCTGCCGCTTCGGGCAGTATAACCAGTTCCAGAGGATACTGTTCGACAGGCTTGGCTTCAGGGAGGCAGAGCTGGTAACCCCCTCCAATGACACATCATATGCTGATCTTGCCGGAGACAGGAGCCAGCGGTTCCGTATCAACGCCTGGAAAGGGTTTGTGGCCTTTGACTATATTCGGAAGCTCTACAGGGAGACAAGGCCTTACGAGCTCAACACGGGCGATACTGAAGCTGTCTACCAGGCTGCCCTGAAAAAGACCGAGGCTTCCATAGAGAAAAACTGCAGGGGATTGCGAAGGATCCTCGTGGAGACAGCGCATGAGTTTATGACCGTAAAAGTTGATAAGAGCCTCAGGAAGCCTGTCATTGCAGTGATAGGCGAGGTATACATGCGTGACAATGCCGGGTGCAACGGCAACATTGCCAACAGGCTTGAGGCGCTGGGAGCTGAGGTGACCATCGGCCCCTTCTCGGAATGGATAACATACTCCACCCACCGGTATACGCGCGACAGCAGGTGGAAGAATGACACCAGGGGCGTGATCAAATCGAAGATTCAGGCCATCGGCCAGGAGGTGATCGTCGACTATCTCCTCAGGGGCATCAACAGATACACTGACACCACCAAGGATGTCTCGCTTCATGAGATGCTTGAGCTGAGCAACAGGTATGTGAGCGAATTCTATGACGGTGACCCCCCGATAGCCATGGGCACCTCAGCAGCACTGGCGCAGAGGGGCGTTTCAGGCATAGCAGCGATACTTCCCTTCACCTGTATGCCGGGAACACTGGTGGCCTCGGTGAGTGACTCATTCAGGAAGGACTACAACAACATACCCTTCCTGAATATCCCCTACGACGGTCAGGATACCGTCTCCCTGGAGACCAGGCTGCAGGCTTTCGTCTTCCAGGTCAGGGAGTATTCTGAGGCTCACCAACCAGTGTCATCTCATCAATGAGATAGCCTGCCCCGGCGAACTTGTCTATAAGGAAAAGCGCATACCGGATGTCGAGGCTGATATTGCGGCTCTGCTTCGGGTTATACATGATATCCGATGCCACACCCTCCCAGGCACGGTCGAAATTGACACCTATCAGGTGACCTTCGGCATTGAGCACCGGGCTTCCCGAGTTGCCTCCGGTAGTGTGATTGTTGGCTATGAAGCATACTGGTACGTCACCGTCTGAGGTGGCATACCTGCTGAAATCCTTCTTCTCATAGAGCTCCCTCAGCCTGTCAGGTACATCGTAGTCATATATCTCAGGGTTATCCTTCTCCATCACTCCTGTGAGGGTTGTCTGGTGCCTGTGGTACACTGCATCGCGTGCTTCATAACCCATAACCTTCCCATAAGCCAGCCTGAGGGTCGAGTTGGCATCAGGATAGAAGACCCTGTCGATGCCCTGTTCCATCTGTGCCGCCATGTAGAGCCTGTTCAGCTTCTCCAGCCGGGCGCCAAGCGATATCAGCTCCGGCCTCACCCTGTCATTCAGCAACTCTGATGCCGACAGGGCCAGAATATAAAAGGGATCCTTTCTGACCTTCTTCGCGTCAAACTTGCTAATCAGTGTATTGACCCTGTTCTCATCGGTGAAGAGTGACCTCTCATATAGTTTGTCAACGATTGATCCGAAGTCCCCCCTGCAGGAGGCATAGAGAGCCTTATAGGCCGGTGCCTGCCACTCCGGGGCGATGTTTCTGCCATAGAGGTCCATCACCGCGACAAATAGCTTCTTATCGACCGATGGGTCATAGTTTCTGAAGAATCCTGAGGCATAGCTCTTCACCCTTTCGAGCTCCTTATCGAGCTCCGGGCTCTTCTTCGAAGCCAGCTCCACAGCCCTTCCGAATCTGCCTGCCAGACCGACAGCCTCAGCCCCGCTGCTGAAGAACACCTCGGCGGTATAGATATTCACAAGGTACAAATCCTGATAGCTGTCGTATATCTCGTTGTACTGATCAAATATCTCGCCGTATTTGCTTACGCGCGTCGGATCTTCAGCCACCCATGCCGCAAACTCTTTTTCAAAAGCCTCCTTGCGTTCCACGCCGTTCATCCTGTCGAGGCTCTGTATCTCTCCTATCCATTTCTTCCAGCCGTTGGCCATGCCGAACGACTTGCCCGAGTATTTGAGTCTCACCAGCGGGTCTTTTGCCATCTCCTGCTCCATGATTGAGATTTTTTTGCCGCGTATCTCCACATGCTTCGGGTAGATGACATCCCTGAGCATCCGGATGTGGTGCGAGGGTGCATATTGCTGTGTCCGTCCCGGATAGCCGAAGACCATGGTAAAATCACCCTCCTTCACGCCGGCGAGAGAGACGGGGAAATGGTATGCAGGCCTGTAGGGCACATTGTCAGCTGCCCAGGCTGCCGGTTTGTTATCCTTATTGGCATAGACCCTGAAGAGGGAGAAGTCGCCTGTATGACGGGGCCATACCCAGTTGTCGGTGTCACCGCCAAACTTGCCGATAGCAGATGGCGGTGCCCCCACCAGCCTGACGTCACGGAAGACCTCATTTACAATCAGGAAATACTGGTTACCAAGAAAGAAAGGCCTCACTGCTGCCTGGTAATCTGTCCCTTCAACCGCTTTGGCAGTGATCTTTACAATATTCGCATTGACCACAGCATCTCTTTTGCTGTCATCCACATCATCACTCACCCCCTCAAGCACCCTGTCAGTGACATCTTCCATATATTTAAGAATGGTGACTGTGAGTCCGCGATTGGGCAGCTCTTCCTCATGGGAGGCGGCCCAGAAACCGTCACTCAGATAGTCATGCTCGAGGGTAGAGTGGCTCTGTATCCTGCTGTAACCACAATGGTGGTTGGTGATGAGAAGTCCCCTGTCCGAGATGAATTCACCGGTGCAGCCGCCGCCGAAAAGCACGACGGCATCCTTCATCGAGGCTTTGTTAATGCTGTAGATGTCTTCGGCCGTAAGTTTAAAGCCATTCTCCTGCATGAGGCTGATATTATACTTTTCTATCAGAAGCGGTATCCACATGCCTTCATCAGCCACAGCCGGGACTGACAGAAGGGAGAGGAGCAAAATTGCGGTTAAGGTTTGTTTCTTCATATCATTAATCAGTATTGTTACCTGTAAATCTAATAAGTTCGGTCAGGAGGTCGCTGACGGGCATACCTACAACGTTATAGTATGATCCCTCTATCCTTGTGATTCCCCGGAGGCCTATCCACTCCTGTATGCCGTAGGCTCCCGCCTTATCAAGGGGAGCAAATCTCTCAACATAGTAGGTTATCTCATCCTCCTGCAGCATGCGGAACATCACCCTGGTGGTGACGGAGAAGGTATGGCTGCGTCTGCTGTCCCTGAGGCATATGGCTGTTGTGACCTCATGCTCGCAGTCGGACAGCAGTCTGAGAAAATGGGCAGCCTCCCTGCTGTCTGCCGGTTTGCCAAGCAGTCTGCCGCGGCACCAAACCACAGTATCTGCTGTTATGACTATCTGTCGTTCCCTTATTGGTTCATTCCATGCCCGGGCTTTTGCTGCAGCGAGATGCTCGGCTATCTCCCTCCCCGAAAGTCCGTCGGGCCAGACCTCATCGTATTGCGCCACAGCAGTGGTGAATGTGAGTCCTGCATCCTCAAGCAACTGTCGCCGCCGCGGTGATGCTGAAGCAAGAACAAGATCAAAATCCTTCAGTCCGTCAAACGTCATCATCACAATGTTTTTCCGGAAGTGATTATGGCCCCGGCCACAAGGGAGTAGAGCATCCCCGCCACCATAATCAGCTTCATCAGCCTGCTGGCTACATGGAACTGCTGTTTATCCCTGCCGGTGGCAACCCTGTAGATGACGGCCAGCAGAGGTGCTGCCAGCAAGAGTGAGGTATAAACGAGGGTGACGTTGTCATGGAGATATCTCTGCCATACAAGGTAGAAGAGCAGAAGGGTGACTAGCACCAGAAGTATGACTATTGTCTTGCAATTCTTCAGTCCGCAACTGACAGGCAGGGTCTTCATGCCTGTCACCCTGTCCCCCTCACAGTCTTCCATATCCTTTATTATCTCCCGTATGAGAGTTGTCAGAAAGGCGAAGAGAGAGAACCCTCCTACCCACCAGAAGAGGATGGCCACCCCGGGGAAGTCGGTCAGCGCCCGGGAGTAGAAGGCATAAATCGGGGCTGCGTCATAGACCACAACCAGCATGGGCACCATGGCCACCAGCAGCGCGACGATGATGTTCCCGATGAGAGACTGTTTCTTGAATGCTGCTGAATAAAAGTAGAGCAGGCCTGTAATGAGTACGAAGAAGATGCCGAGCCAGATATATCCTATACGGGCTGAGACATAGGTTCCACCGGCCACCCCGAGGATGTTCAGCACATTGTGGTACATCATGGCCATGCGCCTTGTTACGGTGTTGCCAACGATTATCCTGCCCCTGTTGATGAAATCGGTGCGGATATCAAAGTAATCATTTATGACATATCCGGCAGCGGTGATGAAGCAGGCGGAAACGACCAGTATCAGAAAATCGAACCATCCCAGCTTGAAGGTCATGCGTGTCACCAGCAATGGGTTATCAGCCATGGTGACGGGTATAGCATTTAGAAGAGGTCTGATGACGGCATAGCGCATCAGCATCATTGTAAGCGCAACCACAAGCAGGTTGGGCAGCCTGACAAGCCTCATCAGGTCAACTATCTTCTCACCACGAGAATGCTTCATGGTCCATCCATTTGTTTTGCAGTCTGAGTGCCTGCTCTATCACATCGCGGACGCACCCCTCGCCCCCTCGCTTATCAGATATATAGACAGATATCTGTTTGATCTCGCTGTCGGCATCGGCAGGGCAGACCGGCAGGCCAACCATCTTCATCACCTCAATGTCAGGTATGTCATCGCCCATGTACAGAACGTTTTTCAGATCCACATTCCATCGGGCCACCAGTTCCTTCATGCTCTCGCTTTTGGTCCGCGAGTTGAGAAAAACATCATTTACGCCCAGCAGTCTGAGTCGTTTATGGTACTCTTTGGAATTGGCGCCTGAGATGATGCCAACCCTGTATCCCTTTTTCACTGCAAGCTGAATGGCGTATCCGTCCCTGAGGTTGATCGAGCGCAGCGGCACTCCCCATACTGACATGGCAACCGTCTGGGAGGAGAGCACCCCGTCAATGTCAAAAACGAATGCCGTGACGGAGCCGAGTTCTTCCTTGAAGTTGGTCATTTCATGCCTTTTATATAGTGTCCGGAGATCATGCTGCTGATCAGCCGGTACAGTTCCTGGTGTTCGGGCGAGAAAGATAACAAATCGATATGACTTTTCACCGTACCCTCATCATCTCGTTTGGCAGGTCCTGTCTGTGCCATCACCGGCCCCATGCGCAGCACCTTGCGCATCGTCTCCTCAGCCAGGGGTTTAAGCAGAGAGGGGTCGAACCCTGCCTCTGCAGCGATGACCTCGCCGGTGGTCATCATGAAATTCGAGAAATTATTTGTGAAAACGGCTGCCACATGCAGTTTTGACCTCTGCAGGGAGTCGCACTCCCATGATCCGGCACCGACACTTTTTCCAAGCTCTCTGATCACCCCCATGGCATCACTGTCAGTAGCCTCGATGAAGAACGGCACCTTGCCGAGATCCGGCGAAAAACCCCTGGTGAAGGTCTGCAGCGGATAGAAGACCCCGGCATTCCGGTCTCTGCCCAGGGCTGCCAGGGAGACACTGCCAGCAGTGTGAAGCAGGAGTGTGCGGGCCGGGATAACCACCCGGGCGGCTACCTCGGCGATGGCGGAATCGGTAACGGCAAGGAACAGAATATCACAGTTATCGGGAACGGAAAGGTCTGTTCGATGCTGAGCCCCTGTCACTGCCGCAAGTTCACCGGCACTGTCTCCGCTTTTAGAGGCTACTGAGACTATTCTGTGACCCGCAGCTGCGAGACCGGCACATAACGAGGAGGCTACATTGCCTGCACCGATGAATGATATGTTGTATGTCGCCACTCCGGATGAGGCTTGTGGTGTGAGACAGGCAGCAGCATCACTTGCCGTACTCGTAGGCCGCCACGTTGGTAACCTGTATCTGGTATATTTTCATGTAATTGTAATAGTAGGAGTTGCTGCTGCTCATGAGGTAGTTGCACTCATAAAAGAAAGGACCCGAGATGAGTATCTCCTCACCCTGCTCAAACTTGGTCAGCTCACTCATCCACTCTGAAGGATTGCAGAAATAGTACATTGAGTAATTATCCCAGATAGGACGGAAGTAGGCTGTATTGGTAGTGGCATTATAGGATATGTAAACATGTGTGCTGACAAGTGTGTCGAGGGCATCACCGTCACATCCGCACTTGGGCTGCTTCTTGCAGCCTCCCGCCAGAATCACCCCTGCGGTCACTATCAGAACAACGGCTAAATTGGCAAGTATCTTTTTCCTTTTCATGGTCTCTGCTGTTAATCACCTGCAAAATAACGCTTATTTTCGGTCTCTGCAAAAAAAGCAAGCCGGTTGATCTCTCAACCGGCTTGCTTATAAGCCTCCCTGTCATCACGCCTGGGCGGTGGGTCCTCCGAATGCCGGAGGCATGACGGGTCCTGAACCCTTCACCTCGCGTATGGGACCGTGAACGGCCTCATACTTTGAGATATTGTCATTGAGGGCAGCCACAAACCTCTTCGCATGTTCAGGTGTAAGTATGATCCTCGACTTGACCTTTGACTTGGGCACTCCGGGCATTATTCGTATGAAGTCAATAACGAATTCAGCGGGCGAGTGGGTTATCACAGCCAGGTTTGAATATACTCCCTCGGCAACCTCTTCACTTAGCTCGATGTTAAACTGGTTCGGGTTCTTGGTATCTGCCATGATAATGTTGATTTATTCCTGTTCCTGTTCCTGTTCCTGTTCCACCTCACTGGGATTCCTCTCGGCATGAACAAGCATCTCATAGTCATCAAGGGATCCGACAATAATGTTGTTGTATTCCCTCAGTCCTGTCCCTGCCGGTATCAGGTGACCCACAATCACATTCTCCTTCAGCCCCTCAAGGAAGTCCACCTTCCCGAGTATGGCCGCTTCATTCAGCACCTTGGTGGTCTCCTGGAATGATGCAGCCGAGAAGAAGCTGTTTGTCTGAAGAGCAGCGCGGGTAATACCCTGCAGCACCTGCTGTGATGTTGCCGGTATGGCATCCCTTGCCTCTATCAGTTTGAGGTCACGCCTTTTGAGCAGGGAGTTTTCATCCCTCAGCTTGCGGGCCGTGATCACCTGTCCGGGCCTCAGCGTCTGGCTGTCTCCCGGTTCAAGTACAATCTTCTTGCCGTAAACCCAATCGTTCTCATCCATGAACTCAATCTTGTCAACAACCTGTCGTTCAAGGAATTTAGTGTCGCCCGGGTCAATGATCTCAACTTTGCGCATCATCTGTCTCACGATGATCTCAAAGTGCTTGTCATTTATCTTCACACCCTGAAGGCGGTAGACCTCCTGTATCTCGTTGACGATGTACTCCTGTACCTTTGTCGGGCCCTTGATGGCCAGGATATCGGCAGGGGTGACAGCTCCGTCGGAGAGCGGTATCCCGGCCCTCACATAGTCATTTTCCTGTACGAGTATCTGTTTTGACAGCGGTACCAGGTACTTCTTCATCTCACCTGATTTGGAGGTGATGGCTATCTCCCTGTTACCCCTCTTTATCTTACCGTAGGTCACCTCGCCGTCTATCTCTGTGACGATGGCGGGGTTCGACGGGTTACGTGCCTCAAACAGCTCCGTCACGCGCGGCAGACCACCGGTGATGTCACCTGATTTGCCAACAGCCCTGGGGATCTTTACAAGGGTATCGCCGGCCACCACATGCTTGTTGAGGTCGGTCACCAAATGTGCTCCCACGGGCAGGTTGTACGATTTGATCTCCTCGCCCTCAGGGGACATGATCTTAATGGCCGGGTTTTTGGTCTTATCACGGCTCTCAATGATCACCTTCTCCTTGAATCCTGTCTGCTCGTCTGACTCCTCGCGGAAGGTCACCCCTTCTATCAGGTAGTCAAAGGCTACCTTACCGGCCACCTCGGAGATAATGACTGCGTTGAATGGATCCCATTCGCAGATCAGGTCACCCTTGTTAACCTCCTGGTTAGGCTTGATATATAGTTTGCTTCCGTAAGGTATGGTGTGTGTCGTCAGGGCTATTCCCGTGGTTTTGTCTACGATGCGCAGTTCACCCAGGCGTCCGATAACGATATCGACCTTTCCCTTCTCCGGATCTTTCCTGCTGACGGTTCTCACCTCCTCTATCACTGCGATGCCGCCATACCTGGCCACAAGGTTTGACTCGGTAGTGATGTTTGATGCGGTACCTCCGACGTGGAATGTACGCAGTGTCAGCTGTGTGCCGGGCTCCCCGATACTCTGTGCAGCTATCACGCCCACGGCCTCGCCCTTCTGTACCATTCTTCCCGTTGCCAGGTTACGGCCATAGCACTTGGCGCAGACACCCTTCTTTGATTCGCAGGTGAGCACTGACCGAATCTCCACCTGTTCTATGGGTGAATCTTCGATGCGGTTGGCTACATCCTCCGTTATCTCCTCACCGGACTCGACGATAAGCTCACCGGTAAGGGGGTTGTATATGTCATGAACGGTTGTACGGCCGAGGATCCTGTCATAGAGTGACTCAACGACCTCCTCATTGTTCTTGATGGCAGTAGCCACCAGCCCGCGAAGCGTTCCGCAGTCCTCCTCATTGATAATCACATCCTGTGATACGTCTACCAGACGGCGTGTCAGGTATCCTGCATCAGCAGTCTTGAGAGCGGTATCGGCCAGACCCTTACGGGCACCGTGTGTTGAGATGAAGTACTCAAGCACCGACAGTCCCTCCTTGAAGTTCGAGAGGATGGGGTTCTCGATGATCTCCGAGCCTGATGAGCCTGACTTCTGCGGCTTGGCCATAAGGCCCCTCATGCCGGAGAGCTGGCGTATCTGCTCCTTGGAGCCCCTGGCACCGGAGTCAAGCATCATATATACCGAGTTGAAGCCCTGCTTGTCAGTTGACAGCTGCTTCATGAGACTCTGGGTAAGACGCGCGTTCACATGAGTCCAGATATCGATAATCTGGTTATAACGCTCATTGTTGGTGATGAAGCCCATGCTGTAGTTCGAGAGCACCTCCTCTACCTGTTCATAGCCTTCCTGCACAAACATCTCCTTCTCCTTCGGGATGATGACGTCGTCAAGGTTGAACGATAGTCCGCCGGTGAAGGCCATGCGGAAGCCCAGGTCCTTGATGGCATCGAGGAAGTCGGCCGTCTTGGCGGTACCGGCTTTCTTGAGCACGTTGCCGATGATGTCCCTGAGTGATTTCTTGGTCAGCAGTTCATTGATGAATCCCACCTCCTCGGGGACAAACTCATTGAAGAGCACCCGTCCCACTGTTGTCTCTATGAGGTGGTTGACCTTCTGGCCGTCAACCATGTCATCGACCTTTACCTTTATGATGGCATGGAGGTCGATCTTGTTCTCATTGTATGCTATCCGCACCTCTTGCGGTGAATAGAAGACAGTGCCATCACCCTTGACCTTTATGCTTTCGGTGCTCATGCGGGCCTTGGTGATGTAGTAGAGCCCCAGTACCATGTCCTGTGACGGCACCGTGATAGGTGCTCCGTTGGCAGGATTGAGGATGTTATGTGAAGCCAGCATGAGCATCTGTGCCTCAAGTACGGCAGCGTTGCCCAGCGGCAGGTGAACAGCCATCTGGTCACCGTCGAAGTCGGCGTTGAAAGCCGTACATACCAGCGGATGGAGCTGTATGGCCTTACCCTCGATGAGCTTGGGCTGGAAAGCCTGGATACCCAGCCGGTGCAGCGTCGGGGCACGGTTGAGCATCACGGGGTGACCCTTAAGAACATTCTCAAGGATATCCCATACCACCGGGTCCTTACGGTCAACAATCTTCTTTGCACTCTTGACCGTCTTGACTATGCCACGCTCGATGAGCTTGCGTATGATAAAGGGCTTGTAGAGCTCAGCGGCCATGTCTTTCGGAATTCCTGTCTCATGGAGCTTGAGTTCCGGACCCACCACTATCACCGAACGTGCCGAGTAGTCGACCCTTTTACCGAGCAGGTTCTGACGAAAACGTCCCTGCTTGCCCTTGAGGCTGTCAGAGAGCGACTTCAGGGGCCTGTTGGCATCGGTCTTGACCGCATTGGCCTTGCGTGAGTTGTCAAACAGTGAGTCGACTGCCTCCTGCAGCATCCTCTTTTCATTGCGGAGGATCACCTCGGGAGCCTTTATCTCAATGAGTCTCTTGAGACGGTTATTGCGTATTATCACCCTGCGGTAGAGGTCGTTGAGGTCGCTGGTGGCAAACCTGCCGCCGTCAAGCGGAACGAGCGGTCTCAGCTCCGGGGGGATGACAGGTACTATCTTTACTATCATCCATTCAGGCCTGTTGACATTCTTCGATTCCCTGAATGCCTCAACCACCTGCAGTCTCTTCAGGGCCTCGCTCTTGCGCTGCTGCGAGGTCTCCGAGTTGGCACGGTGACGGAGGGAATATGAGAGCTCGTCCAGATCAAGATTGTTCAGCAGATTGTAGAGAGCCTCGGCTCCCATCTCCGCAACAAACTTATCAGGATGCTCATCGTCAAGATACTGGTTCTCCTTGGGCAGCGTCTCGATGATCTCCATATACTCCTCCTCGGTGAGGAAGTCAAGATATTTGACACCGTCAACCGCCTTGACACCGGGGTTGATGACCACATACTTCTCATAGTATATGATGCTGTCGAGCTTCTTGGTTGGCAGACCCAGCAGATAGCCTATCTTGTTGGGCAGCGACCTGAAGTACCATATGTGGGCTACCGGCACAACCAGGGAGATGTGGCCCATACGTTCGCGCCGCACCTTCTTCTCTGTCACCTCAACACCGCACCTGTCGCACACGATACCCTTGTAGCGTATCCTCTTGTACTTGCCGCAGTGGCACTCGTAATCCTTCACCGGACCGAAAATCCTCTCGCAGAAGAGGCCGTCACGCTCAGGCTTGTAGGTACGGTAGTTGATAGTCTCCGGCTTCAGGACCTCGCCGCTGGATTTGTCGAGAATCTCTTCGGGCGATGCCAGTCCGATAGATATCTTCGTGTAACTGGTCTTCTGTTTGTTATCCCTTCTGAATGACATATGTCTTTCTGTTTTTTTTCTTTTGAATTTTTCCCGACTCTACTACTCAAGGTTGATGCTCAGTCCCAGTCCACGCAGCTCGTGCAGCAGCACGTTGAGCGATTCGGGGATACCCGGCATGGGCATCGGTTCACCCTTGACGATAGCCTCGTAGGCTTTCGCCCTGCCTATCACGTCATCAGACTTGATGGTCAGTATCTCCTGCAGTATGTGAGCAGCGCCAAAGGCTTCCAGTGCCCACACCTCCATCTCACCGAACCTCTGTCCGCCGAACTGTGCCTTACCTCCGAGAGGCTGCTGGGTGATGAGCGAATAGGGCCCGATGGAACGGGCATGCATCTTGTCATCAACCATGTGTCCCAGTTTGAGCATGTAGATCATACCTACCGTGGCAGGCTGGTCAAAACGCTCACCGGTACCCCCGTCGTAGAGATAGGTGGTGCCGTTGCGGGGTACACCGGCTTTTTCAGTCAGACCGTTGATCTCATCCTGGCTGGCACCGTCAAATATCGGTGTCGAAAACTGCATTCCCAGCTCCTTGCCGGCCCATCCCAGTACGGTCTCATATATCTGACCGAGGTTCATCCTGGAAGGTACACCCAAAGGGTTGAGAACGATATCCACAGGGGTTCCGTCAGCCAGGAAAGGCATATCCTCCTGCCTTACTATCTTGGCTACGATACCCTTGTTCCCGTGCCGGCCGGCCATCTTGTCACCAACCCTGACCTTGCGCTTCTTGGCAAGATAGACCTTGGCAAGCCTTACGATTCCTGCGGGCAGCTCATCACCGATGGTGATGTTATACCTCTTTCTCTTATAAATACCGTCAACCTCCTTGAACTTGATAATATAGTTGTGAAGCAGTTGCTTGATGCTGTCGTTCTTCTTCTTGTCAGTAGTCCATTTATTGGGATTGACATTCAGGTAATCGATCTCCTGCAGTTGCTTGAGGGTGAACTTGGCTCCCTTGGGTATTATGTCAACGTTGAGATAATCCTTCACACCCTGCGAGGTCTTGCCGTTGACGAGGATGAAGAGCTTATCCACGAGCCTTGCCTTAAGGTCGTCTGAGGCCCTGTTGAAGTCAGCGTCTATTTTGTCAATGAGGGGTTTCTCGACGGTCTTCGACTTACGGTCTTTAACAGCCCTGGTGAAGAGCTTCTTGTTGATGACAACGCCCTCGAGTGAGGGGCCTGCCTTGAGTGATGCATCCTTCACGTCACCGGCCTTATCGCCAAAGATTGCTCTAAGAAGCTTCTCCTCAGGTGAGGGGTCCGATTCACCCTTAGGGGTGATCTTACCTATCAGTATGTCACCCGGTTTTATCTGGGCTCCAATGCGTATCAGTCCGTTCTCGTCGAGGTTCCTGGTGGCCTCCTCGCTGACATTCGGTATGTCAGAGGTCAGCTCTTCCATTCCGCGCTTGGTGTCACGTACCTCGAGAATGTATTCGTCGATGTGTACCGAGGTAAAGATATCCTCCTGAACCACCTTTTCACTTATTACTATGGCGTCCTCGAAGTTGTATCCTTTCCAGGGCATGAATGCCACCTTCAGGTTACGGCCAAGGGCGAGCTCACCGTTTTTGGTTCCGTAGCCCTCCGTCAGCACCTGTCCCTTCACCACCTTCTCACCTTTTCTGACGATGGGAACGAGGTTGATGGTGGTATTCTGGTTCGTCTTGTGATACTTGGGCAGCACATAACGCTTTATGTCGTCGTCGAAGCTCACGAACTTCTCTTCGTCGCTTCTTATGTATTGTATGACTATCTCGTTGGCATCGACATACTCCACCACGCCGTCGCCCTCGGCAACGATAAGTATCCTGGAGTCTTTTATCACCTGTGCTTCGAGACCAGTGCCCACTATCGGCGCTTCAGGCTTCACCAGCGGCACTGCCTGACGCATCATGTTGGAACCCATGAGGGCACGGTTGGCATCATCGTGTTCAAGGAAGGGTATCAGTGATGCAGCAATGGAGGCTATCTGGTTGGGTGCCACATCCATCATCTGCACCTTGGAAACCTCCTCGAAGGGATAGTCTGCTCCCAGCCTTGACTTGGCCCTGGGGTTTGTGAAAGTGCCGTCAGGATTGAGAGGTGCGTTGGCCTGTGCAACGGTGAGGAACTCCTCATCTTCTGCAGTGAGCCACTTCACTTCCTCATTGTTCAGGTTAACCTTGCTCTCCGAGACATCACGGTAGGGCGTCTCTATAAAGCCCAGCTCGTTTATCTTGGCATAGACACAGAGTGAGGAGATGAGTCCGATATTCGGACCCTCAGGCGTCTCTATCGGGCAGAGTCGTCCGTAGTGGGTATAATGTACGTCGCGCACCTCAAACCCTGCACGCTCACGCGAGAGGCCGCCGGGTCCCAGGGCAGAGAGACGGCGCTTGTGGGTCATCTCCGCCAGCGGGTTGGTCTGGTCCATGAACTGCGACAGCTGGTTGGTGCCAAAGAATGAGTTGATGACCGACGAGAGGGTTTTGGAGTTGATCAGGTCAACGGGGGTGAAGACCTCATTGTCCCTCACATTCATGCGCTCGCGTATTGTGCGTGACATACGTGCAAGACCCACACTGAACTGTGCCGAGAGCTGTTCGCCCACGGTACGTACCCTCCTGTTGCTGAGATGGTCTATATCGTCAACATCAGTCTTGGAGTTGATGAGTTCAATGAGGTAACCGATAATGGCAATGATATCCTCCCTGGTGAGGATCTTGGTATCCATGTCAATGTCGAGGTTGAGCTTGCGGTTTATACGGAACCGGCCCACACCACCAAGATCATACCTCTTGTCGGAGAAGAAGAGCTTGTCAATGACGTCACGGGCGGTGGCCTCATCCGGCGGCTCGGCATTGCGGAGTTGACGGTAGATGTATATGACCGCCTCCTTCTCGGAGTTACAGGGATCTTTCTGAAGTGTGTTGTAGATGATGGCAAAATCGGAGAGGCTCATATCCTCACGGTGAAGGAGGATCGATTTGGCTCCGGAGTCGACTATCAGGTCAACATGATCATTTTCAATGACTGTCTCCCTGTCGAGCACCACCTCGTTACGTTCTATGGAGACAACCTCACCGGTATCCTCGTCCACAAAGTCCTCAACCCATGTGCGCAGGACCCTGGCAGCAAGCTTGCGGCCGACGAGCTTCTTTATATTTACCTTTGAGACCTTATGTTCCTCGGCGAGGTTAAAGATCTCCAGAATGTCCTTGTCACCCTCAAAGCCTATAGCCCTGAGGAGAGTGGTAACAGGAAGCTTCTTTTTCCTGTCGATGTAAGCGTACATCACATTGTTGATGTCGGTGGCAAACTCTATCCACGAACCCTTGAACGGGATGATTCGTGCCGAGTAGAGCTTGGTGCCGTTGGCGTGGATGCTCTGGCCGAAGAAGACGCCGGGTGACCTGTGGAGCTGTGAGACTACTACCCGCTCAGCGCCGTTGATGACGAAGGTGCCGCGCTCGGTCATATAGGGTATCACCCCCAGGTAGACATCCTGGATGACGGTATCAAAGTCTTCATGTTCGGGGTCCGTGCAGTAGAGTTTCAGTTTTGCCTTCAGCGGGACGCTGAAGGTGAGGCCCCTCTCGATGCACTCGTCGATGGTGTAACGAGGAGGGTCAATGGAATAGTCGAGAAACTCGAGCACAAAGTTATTCCTGGTATCGGTAATGGGGAAGTTATCCATGAAGACCTTATAAAGGCCCTCTCTCCTCCTGTTCTCGGGTGTCGTTCCGAGCTGGAAAAACTCGGAAAAAGATTTAAGCTGAATCTCAAGAAAATCAGGGTATTCAAGCTGCTCTTTCTTGGATGCGAAATTGATTCTTTCGATGTTATTTGAGGACATTTACCTTAGGATTAAGTGAACTTATGAAAAATGACAAAAAGGCTTAGCTCCGCCTGGTGGCGGAACTAAACCTGTAAAACCCGGTTATCAGGTATAACTTATTTAAGTTCAACTTCAGCTCCTGATTCTTCCAATGTTTTCTTAATGTTCTCAGCCTCTTCCTTTGAAACGCCTTCTTTCACGGCGCCGGGAGCTGCGTCAACTACTGCTTTGGCTTCTTTCAGACCGAGTCCGGTAAGATCCTTCACAAGCTTAACGATCTGAAGCTTCTGGCCACCTGCACTCTTGAGGATGACGTCAAAACTGGTCTTCTCTGCTTCTGCAGGTACGTCATTGCCTGCTGCCGGTGCTGCTACTGCAACTGCTGCTGCTGCGGGCTCAATGCCATACTCGTCTTTCAATATTATTGCAAGCTCGTTAACCTCTTTCACGGTTAAGTTCACCAACTCTTCTGCAAATTTCTTAAGATCTGCCATTTCTATATGAATTTTAATTTGATTAACTAATGAATATTACTTTTTTGAAAGTGTCTCGAGGACACCATGAATTTTCGAACCGCCCGACTGTAATGCGGAGATTACGTTCTTCGCCGGCGACTGCAGAAGCATGATGATATCGCCTATGAGTTCCTCTCTCGACTTCAGCGCCGCGAGGGTCTCTATAAGGTTATCACCGGTATATACTGATTCTTCCACAAATGCGCCCTTGATCAGGGGTTTCGGATGCGATTTACGGAACTCCCTGATCATTTTGGCAGGGGTATTTCCGTTATTCGAGAACATTACAGCAGTTGCACCTTTCAGCTCGGAGATAAGCTCTCCAACTTCGAGGCCCGTCTGCTCCAGTGCTCTGCGGAGGAGGGTGTTTTTGACGACAACCAGTTTGATCTGATTCTCGAAACACTTCCTGCGGAGGGCGCTGGTGTCAGCAGCATTGAGCTGTGCAGTGTCAGTCAGGTAAAAGTGGCTGTACTCTTTCAGAGTCTCAGCCAGACTGTTGATGATATCGGATTTCTCTTTTTTTCTCATAATCTCTCTGAATTTCTGTGTTCAGTTAAGCTTCAAGGCTCTTTGGATCAACCTTCAGTCCCGGACTCATGGTACTTGAAAGGAAGATGCTCCTCACATAAGTACCTTTTGCAGAGGCGGGTTTGAGTTTGTTGATCGTAGAGAGAAATTCCCTTGCGTTTTCAACGATCTTATGAGGTTCGAAGGATACTTTTCCGATTGAAGCGTGGACAATTCCGGCTTTGTCAACTTTAAAGTCGATCTTGCCCTGCTTAACCTCTTTTACAGCCTTACCTATCTCCATGGTCACCGTTCCGCTTTTGGGGTTCGGCATCAGACCACGGGGACCCAGCAGGCGTCCCAACTGACCTATCTTACCCATCACTGAGGGCATGGTAATAATAACATCCACATCTGTCCAGCCGCCCTTGATCTTGTCAACATATTCATCCAGTCCCACATGATCAGCGCCTGCCTCTTTTGCTTCGTCCTCCTTGTCAGGGGTAACCAGGGCAAGAACCCTGACCTCCTTGCCTGTGCCGTGAGGGAGGGAGACGACACCGCGAACCATCTGGTTCGATTTGCGCGGGTCTATTCCCAGCCTTACGTCAATATCGACCGAGGCATCAAACTTTACTGTAGTGATATCTTTTACCAGTGCTGCCGCTTCCGATAAAGTATAGAGTTTGCCGTGCTCAAGTTTTTCGAGGACAAACTTCTGTTTCTTGGTAAGCTTAGCCATTTCTATTCACATAATTAGTTATTTACCCGGGAATGCACCTGTTACGGTGATACCCATACTCCTGGCGGTGCCTGCCACCATCTTCATCGCGGATTCGAGTGTAAAGCAGTTAAGATCCTGCATTTTATCCTCGGCTATAGTCTTTACCTGGATCCATGATATAGCTGCCACCTTGGCGCTGTTGGGCTCAGCAGAGCCTTTCTTGACCTTTGTGGCTTCCAGTATCTGAACTGCAACGGGGGGGGTCTTGGTGACAAAATCAAACGACTTGTCCTTGTACACGGTGATGATCACCGGTATGACCTTCCCTGCCTTGTCCTGGGTACGGGCATTGAACTGTTTGCAAAACTCCATGATATTCACACCTTTGGAACCCAGTGCAGGGCCTACGGGTGGAGATGGATTGGCTGCTCCGCCTTTAATCTGTAATTTGATTAATCCAGCAACTTCTTTTGCCATAATTAAAAATTTGCATTGTTTATAGCGAGAGCATGACTGCCGCTTAAGGAAGCATTATAATTCACGGCTATCAATTTCCTTATTTCCTCTAACTTTCTTTCTCTACCTGCATGAAGCTCAGCTCGAGCGGGGTCTTTCGTCCGAAGATCTTAACCATCACCTTGAGCTTACGCTTCTCTTCATTGACCTCTTCAATCACTCCTGTGAAGCTGTTGAAGGGTCCGTCTATTACTTTTACCGTCTCGCCGATAACGAACGGCACATTCAGTTCCTCTTCGCTGGCTGCCAGTTCATCCACTTTTCCAAGGATACGGTTTATCTCTGCCTTCCGTATCGGTGTCGGTTCTCCCGACTGTGTGCCAAGGAAACCGAGGACGTTTGGAATATTGCGCAGCACATGGGGTACCTCTCCCACCAGTGCGGCCTCCACTATGACATAGCCCGGGAAGAAGGTGCGTTCCTTGCTTACCTTTTTTCCGGCCCGTATCTGGTAGACCTTTTCGGTAGGTATCAGCACCTGTGTGATGTAATCCTGAAGCTTGAGGCGCACTATCTCACTCTCGAGATATTCCTTTACCTTCTTCTCCTTGCCGCCAATAGCCCTGAGTACATACCACTTTTTGACATTCTCGCTCATCTGTGCCCGCTCTGTTTTCTTAATACAAGAGGTTGTAAACAAATCCCATGACATTGTCAAAGGCGAAATCCATAGCCCAGATTACGAGCGCAAGGATGACAGAGGTAATAAGTACGAGTGTTGCGCTGGCCTGCAGTTCATGCCATGTAGGCCATGTTACCTTGTGCATCAGCTCGTTGTATGATTCTTTGAAATAAGTTACTACCTTCATAATAAGACTCCGATTTAGCACGGGAGGAGAGGCTCGAACTCCCGACACCTGGTTTTGGAGACCAGTGCTCTACCAACTGAGCTACACCCGTGTAAATTTCATGCAGTATCCGTGCGCCTGCAGGCGTACGGATACCACCTGAAAGTATAGATATATTTAATAGGTCTTACTCGACAATTTCAACAACCGCGCCTGCACCAACGGTACGTCCGCCTTCGCGAATTGCAAAACGGAGTCCCTTATTGATAGCCACCGGGTAAATGAGTTCAACGGTTATGGTAACGTTGTCACCCGGCATCACCATCTCTGTTCCCTCGGGGAGAGCTATCTCACCGGTAATGTCAAGGGTACGGAGATAGAACTGCGGACGGTAGTGGTTATGGAACGGAGTATGACGTCCGCCTTCCTCTTTCTTCAGCACGTAGACCTCAGCCTTGAACTTGGTGTGGGGTGTGATTGAACCCGGCTTGGCAAGCACATGGCCTCTCTTAATCTCCTTCTTGTCGACACCGCGAAGGAGCAGACCGACGTTGTCACCTGCCTCACCCTGATCGAGGATCTTGCGGAACATCTCAACACCGGTACATACAGTCTTGCGCTTTTCCGAACCCAGTCCCACGATCTCCAGCTCGTCGCCGGTATGAACCATTCCGGTTTCGATACGGCCCGTAGCCACTGTACCGCGACCGGTGATGGAGAAGATATCTTCCACAGGCATGAGGAAGGGCTTCTCGTTTTCACGCGGGGGTATAGGTATGTATTCGTCAACGGCATCCATCAGTTCCATGACCTTGTCTTCCCACTTGGCTTCACCGTTCATGGCACCGAGTGCCGAACCGCGGATAACCGGGGCATTGTCACCGTCGAACTTGTAGAAGCTGAGGAGATCACGGATCTCCATCTCGACGAGGTCAATAAGCTCCTCGTCATCAACAGCGTCAACCTTATTGATAAAGACAACAATCTTCGGCACGTTCACCTGACGGGCGAGGAGGATGTGCTCGCGTGTCTGGGGCATCGGGCCGTCAGTAGCGGCAACAACGATGATGGCGCCGTCCATCTGGGCAGCACCGGTAACCATGTTCTTTACATAGTCAGCGTGACCCGGACAGTCAACGTGGGCATAGTGACGATTGGCCGTTGAATACTCAACGTGCGCAGTGTTGATCGTAATACCCCTTTCCTTTTCCTCGGGAGCATTGTCGATAGAATCAAAGTCCCTGATTTCAGAGAGACCCCTCTTGGCGAGAACCATCGTAATAGCAGCCGTCAGGGTGGTCTTGCCGTGGTCGACGTGACCGATCGTACCAATATTTACGTGTGGCTTCGACCTGTCAAATTTTTCTTTTGCCATAACTAAAAGCTTATTAATTTAAATTTACATCCAAAGTCTGTTTTGAGCCGATGATGAGAGTTGAACTCATGACCCCTTCCTTACCAAGGAAGTGCTCTACCCCTGAGCTACATCGGCATAGTGAGCGGGAGACGGAATTCGAATCCGCGACCCTTAGCTTGGAAGGCTAATGCTCTACCAGCTGAGCTACTCCCGCTTATATCGTTAACCGGCACGTCCCTGCCTGGGGGAAGAGTGCGTTGATGCTCACTGTCAAGAGTGGGGAGAGCAGGATTCGAACCTACGAAGTCTTCAGACAACAGATTTACAGTCTGCCCCAGTTGGCCACTTTGGTATCTCCCCTTCTCAACAGCGCATGCCTGGTTAGACATACACATTCTCATCACTGAATGAGCCGATGAAGGGATTCGAACCCCCGACCTGCAGATTACAAATCAGCTGCTCTGGCCAACTGAGCTACATCGGCATTCGAAAGAACGTCTGATCAATGAGGAAGTACCCTCAAAAATCGGTTTGCAAATGTAGGAAATTTAATTTCAAATCTCAAAATAATATGAAGATTTTTTGCCGGGGTACGATTAAACCCCACGCAGCTTGTTCTTCTGTTTGACTATCTGCCGCTTAAGGGCTGCGACAACGAGGTCTGTCGCCTCCTCGAAGGTTTTGCTCTGCTTACGTGCAAAAAGAGGGCCTCCCGGATATTCTACCTTGATCTCAGCAACCTTGTTCTCCCTCTCGTCATCATGGTCCAGCCTCAGAAACACTTCCGCACTGACAATATCATCACTTACCTGTGAAAGCTTGTTCATCTTCTGCGATACAAAGTCCAGCAACTTCTTGTCAGCATCGAACCTGACTGAATGAATCTGAATGTTCATGATTGTTCCTCCTGTTTTTTATTGATTGTTAAGCTCTGGGGTGAGCCTGTTTATATACTTTTCTGAGCTGTTCAAAGGTGTTGTGGGTGTAGACCTGTGTTGCCGACAGGCTGGCATGACCAAGCAACTCCTTGATTGAATTGAGGTCGGCCCCGTGGTTGAGCATGTGTGTGGCAAATGTGTGCCTGAGTACATGCGGACTCTTCTTCTCTACCGTGGTCACCATGGCAAGATATCTCCTTACTATGTTGTAAACAGCCTTGTCATACATTTTGTTCCCCCTTGAGGTGACAAAAAACCAGCTGCCGTCCAGTTGTGCCTCCCTGCGTGCTTCGAGATATGTCCCAATTGATTTTATGAAGCTGCCCGCCAGGGGTATCACCCTCTGCTTTCCGCGTTTTCCCGTCACCCTTACCTGCCCTGATGAGAGATCAACATCCTCATCGTGCAGACCTATCAGTTCCGACCGCCTCATGCCTGTAAGATACAAAAATTCCACGATTGTGCGATCACGAATACCGGAAAAATCATCTCCAAACTTAAAATCGTCAAGGAGCCTGTCAAGTGCCTCTTCGGCAACGAACACCGGCAGCTGTCTGGGCTTTCTCGGCAGCTTCAGCGCCGACATGGGATCAGCACTGCTCATGCCGTGACGGCGCAGGTAACGGAAGAAAGCCCTGAGGGCAGACATCTTCCTGTGCACACTGCTTGCGGCATAACCATCCTCCAGCAGCGATACCATCCAACCCCTTACTGCAGCAGGCGTGACAGAATCATCACTCATCGCGGGGTGATTCTCCCCGAGCCAGTGAGAAAACTGATCAAGGTCGTTCTGGTATGATGTAACAGTGTGCGGAGAATAGCGCTTCTCGGTACGTATATATTGCAGGAACGATTCCTTTCTCTCCATCAAAGGAACCTTTTTGGTGTTATTTAATGATGATAAGGCAGCACGCAGCGGGACTACTCCTCTTCCTGCTGCAGCTGCTGAACATATATCGCTTTCTTTATCTCTTCCCTGCGGCGGACCGAGGGTTTGATGAAAGCCTGGCGCGACCTGAGCTCACGGATTACACCCGTCTTTTCAAATTTCCTCTTGAATTTCTTCAGGGCCCTGTCAATGTTCTCACCTTCTTTTACCGGTACTATAATCATAATTTAACTTTAGTGTTAAAAACGAGCCGCAAAATTAATATGTATCAAAATCATTTCAAAACTTTTGACAAAATAAATTCATAATCCTCTCCAATGACCCCTTCCGGTGGTCTCACATATGGTGCCAAACGCTCAGCCTGCTGCGGTGTCATGACCTTGCCGTCGACCAGGCTGCCCAGGGTCAGGGGTGCATTTGCCAGCGACCGGTAGGCCGTAATAAGCCTCGCCGTCTCATGTCCGACGTAGGGATGGCGGGCCAGAGAGCCGAATGAGACGCTGTCGAGAAGCAAAGGTGTCACCGCCTCCCGGGTGAGCGTCACCTTTTCTGACACCATCCTGACCACGGAGCTGTCGAGACCATAGACCTCGCCCAACTGCTCCTTGCTGACAAATCCCCCGAGAAGAGCCCGGTATTTGATGATCCTCACCGAAAGCACCGGTCCGATGCCCGGCAGCTGTTCCAGCTCCGCGGCGCTGCAGCTGTTGAGATCTGTCAGCGGCCTCATGCTGCCGTAAGCACTGTCAGCATGACCTGTCGTGGAAAAATTTACGGCGCCTGCAATCCTGCCTGTCGTGCTCGCCACTGAAGAATCCCATGCACCCGCCGCACGGTCAGCATAGCCGGTTGCGGGGAAATTTCCTTTGCCGGCATGACGGTCAGCTCTCTCCTGCACGGACAAATCACCTGTTCCGGAATACCGCTCAGACCTGCCTTTTACGGATAGACCATCTGTGCCGGAATACTGCTCTGCGCTGCCTGACGGAGTGAGTCTCCCTTCCGTCGCAGCAGACAATGGCAACTCCCCGATAGCAATTACAATATACGGTATAAGCCGTGCAGCAGCAGCGGAGTCAATACCGTATACCCTCCTGATATCTTCCGGACGGCGAAATCGTGCCCCGCTGCTACGATAGTTAACCAGGGTGGTGGCCTGCCGCTCCGACAGGCCAAGGTGCAGGAGCTCATCATAAGATGCAACGTTGGGATCAAACGTGAAAGGCTCCGGCAAAATCCTGTCCGCGTCAGCACCTCCGGACGCTGCAGTGACAGCCTCAGGCATTTCATCAATAACCTCACCCTTCTCCGGTACACGGAAGGCAATAAACCTGACTGCCAGCAACACTATAAGCATCACCGACAGCAGGTAAGTGCCACTCCTCTCCCGCCGGTCATGGCCGAGCAGCCCGGCAACGGTCTTTCTGAACGACTTCACACGTGATACAGCAAGAACAGAGGAAAGATATGCAAAAAACTGAAGCCAGTCAAGGGCAGTCGGCAATCGGCAGTCAGCAGTTGCCAGTCAGCAGTTGCCAGTCAGCAGTCGCCCATCGACAAGTTACTGATTGTCTGATAATTGAGTAATGAGACTGCGGACTGAAGACTGAAGACTGAAGACTGAAGACTGAAGACTGAAGACTGAAGACTGCGGACTTCAGAAAGGATACCCTATCCCCAGTACTAACGAGACATCATCCTTGGTGTTGAACGGCCTGTTGAGCGGTATCCATTTTGATCCTTCGCTGTACTGGGGGTCACGCAGCTTAAGGCCGAGGTCCGTTCTCAGAAGAAGGAACTTGAGGTCAAACCTCAGTCCGAAACCCGTTCCCACAGCTATCTCGTCGGTAAACGTGCTAAATCTGAACCGGCTTCCCGGCCTGTCATCATCCTGCCTGACGGTCCAGATATTACCAGCATCGACGAAGAGAGCACCTTCTAGAATCCAGAATAGCTTGAAGCGGTATTCGGCGTTGGCCACCAGCTTTATGTCAGCTGTCTGGTTTATGAACGGACTACCGGGAATCACATAGGATCCCGGACCCAGTGCCCTGACCACCCATGCCCTGATATCATTGGCGCCGCCGGCAAAGTACTGCTCCTCGAAAGGCATAACTTCCGAATTACCGTATGACCATCCCACCCCGGTAAATAACCTGCAGACGAAGCTGCTCAGCTCATTGATCCTGTAATGGTAACTGGCATCGGCCTCTCCCTTTATAAACTGCGCAAAAGGCTGGCGGAAGAGGTGGTAAGTGCCGTCCTGCTGGCTTGCACCGGCAGCCTTGTACCCCAGATTCAGCAGGTTACCTGCCGCATCGAAGCCCATCCTGACATTCCAGTAATCCCTCGATTTCTTTATTATCTGGTTATTGAACACAAAGTCGAATCTCCCGCCCATTATAGTCACATCGCGGTAAGAAAAGGCCAGGTATGACATCTCGTCTATGACAGCCTGAAACTCGGGATCCACATAGTGGAGTTTCACAACATTGAATGAGAGGGGGTTTACGTTGAACCGGGTAAACCTGTTGCCACTCCACGAGTAACCAAGCGTGATGTTAGCCACCGAACGGGCATATACCGGAACCTTCTGATAGTTAAACCCTGCCTGGATGACCGTCCCCGGGTCATGCTTCCTGATAAAGCTCTCTCCTAGCTGAAACGGGCTAAGGAACTTTGGCAGCCGGAGGCTGGCCTCGATGCCATACTGCTCGGTGTTCTTAAATCCTTTGACATCTTCGGTGAGTGTTTCATATGCTCCCTTAAGCTTCAGGCTGAAGAGCTCGGCACCGCGTAAGAGGCTCTTGTTCTGATATACCAGGTTCACTGCCCCTCCCAGGTTGCCTCCCGAGTGTGTGCCCTCGAATTCAATACTGAACGATTGACGCTGCATGGGGGTGAGCTGAATTACACAGTCGAGCAACCCTTCATCCCTCCTCTCTCCGGTAACGATCCCGGCATCATTGTATGAGATGTTCACCAGCCTGTGGTTCTTCAGGTCGGCAAGATGTGCTTCGGTCTGCTCGGCATTGGTCACGCTGAAGAGGGTTCCGGGCAGCACGTACATCGACTGTGTTATGACCTCATGCTTGACCATACTCCTGCCCGGTGGCTCAATGAAATAGACACCCTTGTGGAAAGTCGTGTCAAACGATCCGGTATATATCTCACCTTCGGTGAGTGCCAGCCGGGGGTCAAATGAGGGATAGACATAGACATCCCTCACCCGGTACATCCTGTGGTTGCTGTAGGATGGACGGCCACGACTGTCGGTTATTGACCGGGGAGTAACAACATAGTTGACAATAACCTGGTGGCTCAGCAGTGCACTGTCGATCCTGAAATAGATGCTCTCCGTAGAAAATGTATAGAACCCGATATTCCTTACAAAACGCTCAAGCCTCTGCCTCTCCTTCTGCAGCAGGTCGACGTCATATATCATACCCCTCTCTATGAGGCAGTTGACAGTATCCATCAAAACCAGGCTGCGAAGCAGTGTATCCTGGATTTCGTATTGTATGTCCCTGACGGTATATGGACGGCCCGGTTCTATCCTAAAGATAACCTCCGCCTCTTTACCCTTTGAACCTACGCTGTCTGTCACCCCGGCATTGAAGAATCCCTTTGACCGGAGATAGCTCTTCAGCTGTTCTGCAGACCTCTCCGCAGAAATGGGATCAAAGATTACCGGCTCCTCCCCTATACGCCTCAGCCAGCCATGAGGCCACCGCTCCTTTTCCAGGTTGGAGAGGTTATACAGTCCGAGGTGAAACCTGACCCCGAATATCTTCTTGTTGGGATCCTGCCTGATATAGGGTTTCAGGTCTCCTTTATCGACCGTGGCAGGAAGCGGCTCACCTTGCTCCTGCACCAGCAGCTCACTGCGACTAAGAAGCATCTCGCCGTGTGGAACATATTTTGTGGGGTTGCAGGAGGCTGCCGTTAAAATAATGCCCAACAGCAAAAGCAGTTTGGACAGGGTAATTTTTATATTTGTCCTCTGTTGATCCACCTTTACGGTTAGAATAGCGAAAGCAAATATACCATTATAAACATTATCTTCAATTACTGAACAATGCCCGCGACGATCACCAAAAGACACGTAAAACTGATACTCTCGCTTCAGAAGCGAAAGGTCAGGGAGGAGAACGCGATGTTTGTCATTGAGGGCGACAAGCTGGTCCGTGAGTATATCCTGGCGGGCAACAGGGTTGCGCTGCTCGCCGGCAAGCCTGAATGGATCAATGGAGAGCCGGAGGCTGTCACTGCCGGCGCCGACGAGATCGTGACCGTCAGTTACGATGATCTCAGGCGCATCAGCTCGCTCAGGACACCTCACAACGTGCTGGCTGTAGCCCCCATGACCGTGAGCAAACGGGCCGATGACCTTACAACGGGAAAGCTGAGGCTGGCCCTGGAGTGTGTTCAGGACCCCGGCAACCTTGGTACCATCATACGTATAGCTGCCTGGTTCGGCATAGGAAATATCATCTGTTCACCCGACAGTGTTGACTTTTACAATCCCAAAGTGATACAGGCCACCATGGGTGCCTTCATGCACGTCAGTGTATGGTACCGTCCGCTTGATGAACTGCTGGAGAAGGCGGTGAATGAAGGCATCACGGTATACGGAGCCACCACCGGCGGCAGCAGTATTTATGACAGCACTCTCGGTAGTGAGGGTATCATACTGCTCGGAAACGAATCGAAGGGTATATCAGATCATCTTCTGAACCATGTTACAGAGCGCATAACCATCCCCGGGCCAGGCAGACCCCTGGCAGGACTGGAGTCGCTGAATGTAAGCATGGCTGCCGCAATTATCTGCTCGGAATTTGCCAGAAGAAAATAAGAGATTTGCGATGTGCGATTTGCGATGTGCGATTTGCGATGTGCGATTTGCGATGTGCGACTGCTTCCAGCCACCGAAGCCTTCTTCGACATCCGTAGTTTTAACGGAGGCTGTGGTTTAGGTGGCTGACTGCCGACTGTCGACTGAAGACTCCTGACTGTCGACTGAAGACTCCTGACTGTCGACTGAAGACTCCTTCCCTGCAGTCTGGCTCCTCCCTAAAATTGCCCACAGGGCAATTTTTTACGGTCGGCCCCATATTGCCTGAGCAATCAGCATTCCGTCCACAGCCGAGGAGACTATGCCGCCGGCATAGCCAGATCCCTCGCCCGCAGGATATAATCCATTAATATTCAAGGCATTGAGCCTGTCAGGATCACGCGTGACCCTGACAGGTGATGAAGTACGCGACTCAACCGCTGCCACCAATGCTTCATTGGTGACATACCCCTTCATCCTCTTCCCGAATTCGGAGAGTCCGTGCCGCAACTGTCTGACAAGGTCTTCCGGCATCCACTCATGAAGTGGCGAGGGTGTCAATCCCGGGAAATAGGATGACGCCGGGAGCGTGGCAGAGGCTTTTCCTTCAATAAAATCTGTGAGCCTCTGTGCCGGAGCCCGCTGTGTCATGCCTCCCTCCTTCCATGCCATCGACTCCAGGTGCGACTGGTAGTCCAAGCCTGCCAGGGGTCCGCTGCCATACCTCATCGCATCTTCCTCGCTTATCCCGGTGACAATCCCGCTGTTGGCCCAGCGTGAGTTACGGCCTGAGGGCGACATGCCGTTCACCACCACCTCTCCCGGGGAGGTTGCTGACGGCACCATGAATCCTCCCGGGCACATGCAGAACGACCAGACACCGCGGCCATCGGGTGACTGCACAGCAATATTGTATGCCGCAGCAGGAAGATACTCACCCCGCGAACTGCCGTGATACTGTATCCTGTCAATCAGCTCCTGGGGGTGCTCAGCCCTCACGCCCATGGCAAAGGGTTTAAAGACCAGCTGGACTCCGGCAGCCATCAAGATGCCAAACATGTCTCTTGCCGAGTGGCCCGTTGCCACTATCAGCTCAGAGGCCCTGATCACCTCGTTGCCATTGACCACCACCCCCCTGAAGCTTCCTTGCTCAATCATAATATCCGTTATGCGACTGCCGAAGAGAACCTCGCCACCGGCATCGGTGATGCTCCTGCGCACTGCCGTGATGATGCCCGGGAGCCTGTCGGTACCGAGGTGCGGATGGGCTTCGTAAAGTATCGCCGGATCAGCACCGTGCAGCACGAGCAGTTCAAGCACCCGCCGGTTATCACCTCTCTTTTTTGACCTGGTATAAAGCTTGCCGTCGGAGAAGGTGCCGGCACCGCCCTCGCCGAAGCAGTAATTGGAATCCGGGTTGACAATATGCTTTCGGCTGATGGCTGCCACATCCCTCTTCCGTTCACTTACCTCCCTGCCCCGCTCCAGTATCACAGGCTTAAGCCCCAGCTCTATAAGCCGCAACGCAGCGAACAGTCCTGCCGGTCCGCTACCGGCAATGAGCACCTCCGGAGAGCGGCTTACATCTTTTATATTGAGAGGTTCAATCTCCGGCACAGGCTCATCCGTTGCCATGATCTGCACCGTCATGCTGACCTTTATATCAGGCTTGCGGGCATCGACGGAACGCCGTGTCACACGGTAAGAGAATTCACTCCGGCCGATCTTCTTCGCCAGAGAACTCTTCAGGGCAGCCTCGTCAAAGGCAATCTGCGGAGGCAGAAGCAGAACAAACTCCTGAGGCATGGCTATTCAAAATGGAAAGAGAGGACCCACATCTGCGACCTGAGTGAACTGATCGAATTGGTATATTCAGGGTAGCCCGGTGCCGGCTCATGTACCAGCACGTCGCGCAGCCCGTTTGACATCTTTGCCTCGATGGTGAGCTTGAAATAGGGAAGGTAAAAGTCGATGCCTGCCCCCACCTCATAGTTGAAGTCAGCTCTTTTCAGTCTAAGGTAGACAGGTCTCTCTTCATCATACTCCTTTTTCCCGGCGAGGTCATACCTGAAATTCACTCCCCCTATCAGGTAGGGTCTGGAGTTGTTCAGCCTCATCCCTTTTGCCTTCAGCAGAAGGGGAAACTCAAGGAATGATGACTCCAGCACCTGACTCTCACCCCACATCACGCCCTCTGAGTCGTAAAAGTTGATGTTTCTCTGTCCGAATGATACTCCCGGCAGGAATCTGAGGTCAAGATATATTGATGGCCTGAAATCGGTTACGATCTGAATGTTAATACCTGGCTTGAGACTAACTACTTCAGCCTTAAGGCCATCCGGATTCAAAGGGCCGCCTGGCTGGTTCATTGACACCTTGAAATCCATAGCGTTCATCCCCATGCTGAACCCGAAATGCAGAAGCCTCTCGTCATAGTTTGAATCGTTTTTTGGCTTCGCCTTCTGTGCTGTCAGCAAGGCCGGGATAAACAGAAAAAGGAATATGGTAATTTTCTTGTGCACTGTTGTGAAGGGTCCTAATTAATATTAACGAAAAAAATGATATAAATATTGTGTACTAAAATAATTAGGTTCTGAACCCGTAGTAAATACTTGCTATGCCGCCGGTCAGTTGCTTCTGCCTGACCTCTCGGAATCCTGCCTCAAGCAGCAGTTCCAGGAAAGCCTCATTGTCAGGAAATGTTGTCACCGACTCGGGCAGGTAGGAGTATGCGCCGGGGTCACCGGAGACACTCCTTCCTATTCGCGGAAGGATTCTTCTGAAATAGAAACCGTATATCTGTTTCATCGGGAACCATGAAGGCTTAGAGAACTCGAGCACCACAACCATTCCTCCGGGCCTGAGCACCCTGTGCATCTCACGGAGCCCGGTGACAGTCTCTTCAAAGTTGCGTACCCCGAAGGCTGACATCGCCACATCAAAGGTACCGTCGCTGAAATCCATGAAGAGCGAATCACCCCTGAGCAGCTCTATGCTGCCGGCCAGTCCCATCTTCTCGACTTTCCTCCTTCCTACGGCAAGCATCTCGCTGCTGATATCGATCCCGGTGATCTTTTCGGGACCAAGCTTCATCGCAGCGATGGCCAGATCGCCGGTGCCGGTGGCCACATCCAGTATCCGAGCAGGGGTAACATGTCGGCCTATCAGGCTTACCGCCCTTCTTCTCCAACGCCTGTCTGTGCCAAGGGAAAGCACACGGTTGAGAAGGTCATAGTGCGGGGAAATGGAATCGAACATTGCCTCTACCTCGTGCCGTGGACTTCTCCTTAACTGATCTTTTTCCTGCATCATTTTCCTGTTGCGGGCCAAAGATACCCCTAATATTTTTACATTTACGGGACTGAAACAGATTACCCTATGAGAAAGACAGTACTTATCACAGGTGCAACCTCGGGCATCGGCAGGGCCGCTGCCGTGAAGTTTGCAGAAGCATCTGACAGGCTTATAATTACAGGCCGGAGGAAAGAGCGGCTCGAGGAGCTGTCAGATGAGATTGCCGGGAGGTACGGCGTTGACATCCTGCCTCTTGTCTTTGATGTGCGCAGCAAGGCTGAGACAGAAAAACATCTTCTGAACCTTCCCGCTGAATGGAGTGACATTGATATCCTCATCAACAATGCCGGGCTGGCGGTGGGGCTCGCTCACATCGACGAGGGTGACACCGATGACTGGGACCGGATGATAGACACCAATGTCAAAGGGCTGCTCTATGTAACCAGGGCTGTTGCTCCGGGTATGGTAATGAGAGCCTCGGGACACATCATCAACATTGCATCAATAGCAGGCAAGGAGGTATATGAGAACGGAGGGGTCTACTGTGCCTCGAAGCATGCCGTTGACGCTCTCTCCAGGGCCATGCGCATCGATCTACTGAAGCACGGCATCAAGGTTACCAACATTGCTCCGGGGATGGCTGAGACAGAGTTCTCGCTGGTGCGCTTCAAGGGCGACAGTGCACGGGCATCGTCAGTTTATGAGGGGATAGATGCTCTCAGGGCGGAAGATATAGCTGATGTTATCTTTTACTGTGCAACCCTTCCGGAACATGTTTGCATTAATGACCTGGTTATAACCCCCACCAGCCAGGCGAACGCCACCAATAGTGTCAGGAAGAGGCGATAGGGAATAGGCAGTAGAGGGCCGACCGTAAAAAATTGCCCTATGGGCTATTTTAGGGAGGAGCCAGCCTGCAGGTGAGGAGTCTTCAGTCAGCAGTCGGCAGTCGGCCACCTTCGCCAAGGCTTCGGTGGCTAAAAGCAGTCGGCAGTTAAAAATCAAAAATCGAAAATCGAAAATCCTTATGTACGACCACAAATATCTGCTTGAATTCACCACCGACCTCTTCATGAGAGTCGGATGCAGTCGTGACGATGCCGCCGCCGTTGCCAGCGTACTGGTAGCGGCAGAGCTCCGCGGTCACTCTTCCCACGGCATGATAAGGGTAAAGGAGTATTATGAGCTCTGGAAGAGCGGCAGGGTGAACGTCGCACCCGATGTGAAGGTGGTTCACGAGACCCCCTCCACCGCTGTCGTTGACGGCGACAGCTGCTTCGGCATGGTGGCCGGTGTCAGGTCAATGCGTCTGGCAATAGAGAAGGCCGCAGTTACCGGCACGGGTTGGGTGGCAACCCGCAACTCGAACCACTTTGGCATTGCGGGTTATTATGCCATGATGGCACTCGAACATGATATGGTTGGCATCTGTGTCACCAACGCCAACCCACTGGTAGTACCCACCTGGTCTGTCAGTCGTTATCTCGGCACCAACCCGCTGGCAGTGGCAGTGCCGGCCCTTAACGAGCCTCCCTTTGTTGCCGACTTCGCAACCACCCCCATCGCCCGCGGCAAGCTGGCGGTGGCGGAGAAGAAGGGTGAGAGTGTACCACTGGGGTTCGTACAGGATGCCGAGGGCAACCCTTCGGATGACCCCGGCATACTGCGCCGCGGCGGGGGCATGCTCACCCTCGGGGGCGACCGCGAGCACGGCAGCCACAAGGGCTACTGCATGACCGCCGTCGTTGATATCTTCAGCTCGCTCTTCAGCGGCGCCAACTTCGGACCCTTTGTACCTCCCAGTGTGGCCTACCTTCCCGTGCCGGAGAACCAGCCGGGCAAAGGCACAGGGCACTTCTTCGGAGCCATGCGCATCGACGCCTTCAGGCCGGCAGATGAGTTCAAGGACACAATGGATATGTGGATCAGAACCTTCCGCAATGCCACACCCGCACAGGGTGAGACGAAGGTGCTGGTGCCCGGTGATCCGGAGCGGGAGGCTGAAGAGCGTCACAAAGAGGGTGGCATAACCCTGGTTCCTGCCGTCATTGAGGACCTTAAGGCTATTGCCGTGGAACTGGTAATAAACTTCAGGGAAGATTAACAGGGGTTGATGGTTACAGCATGTGCCGGCCCGACTGCAGACTGAAGACTGAAACTGCCGACTGAAGACTGTAGACAGCTGACTGCCTTACAATGCAAATCCCTGCTTCCTTATCACCTCCAGGTACCTGGCTGAGAAGTGCTCATTGTCTGCCTTCCTGTAGCGTACGTCGGTGAAGACCTGTGCCAGCGTCTCCTTATCATTCTCTGCAATGAACTGCAGAGAGTCCTCACGCTCCTCCTTGGCCCTGTAGAGATCATCAATCATCTCCGGGGTGAAGTCGCGGTATCTTTCATGATGCACCACCGCCTCCAGCGGCAGCCTGTCAGGCTGTTCAGGCTTCTCTGCCGGCCACCCCATGGTGACCGTCGCCACCGGCACCACTCCTGAAGGAAGCTCCAGCAATTCTATAATCTGACCGGCATTGTAGGTTGCCGTGCCCAGGTAGCATATCCCCAGTCCCTCCTCCTCGGCAGCATTGCATACCGTCTGTGCCACTATCAGGGCATCAATGGCCGCGGTCATGAACGAGAGGAAGTTATCATAGCCGGGTTCGGCATCACGCTGCCGGCACCACATTTTGAACCTGTTGAAGTCGGCACAGAAGGTGAGCACCACCGGTGCCTCCGTCACCATCGGCTGGTTGAAGTGGGCAGGTGCAAGTTTCCTCTTCATTTCAGGGTCCCGTGTGACTACTATGCTGTATACCTGCATGTTGCCCGTGGTGGAGCTCCTGGTTCCTGCCATCAGTATGTGCTCAAGAAGAGAGCTGTCAATATCTCTCTCTTCATATTTCCTGATGGTCCTCCTGGTAAAATAGGTGCTGTTCATGATCTCTGTTTTTGTTGGCTCAGCAAAATAATTAAATAACGTTAAAAAATGAGTTGACAAATATTCTTATCTTAACTTAGTATTCATAAATAACTCATCTAAACATCTGTATATGAAAAAAATTCTGACTTTAATTCTCCTTCTGGCTCTGGCAGGCACATGCAGCCTGTGGGCACAGAGGAGAGAGAGCAAAAAGGAAACAAAGGGAACTGAGACGCAGGTCAAACCTTCTGTCTCCTCATCGCTCTTCAGCGGTATCAGCTTCAGGTCGGTAGGACCGGCATGGGCGTCGGGACGCATTGCTGACCTGGCCGTGAACCCGGATAACCACTCGGAGATTTATGCCGCAATTGCCTCGGGCAACATATGGAAGAGCAACAACAACGGCACCACCTGGAAGCCTGTCTTTGACAAGTACGGTGCCTACGCCATCGGGTGCATCGTCATCGATCCCAACAACCATCATGTTGTCTGGGCAGGCACCGGTGAGAACAACCACCAGCGTGCCCTGGGCTGGGGCGACGGTGTTTACCGCTCTGACGACGGCGGCGCCAGCTGGAAGAACATGGGCCTGAAGGAGTCGCGCCAGATAGGCGGCATAGCCATCGATCCCCGCAACAGTGACGTCGTTTACGTTGCCGCAGAAGGATCGGCGTGGGGACCCGGGGGCGACCGGGGCCTTTACAAAACCGTTGACGGCGGCATGAACTGGGAAAAGATCCTCAACATCAGCGAGCAGACGGGCGTCAACAACGTGGTGCTTGACCCGCGCAATCCTGATGTGATATACGCCACCAGCGAACAGCGGCGCAGGCACGTGGGGATGAAGATCAGCGGCGGCCCGGAGTCGGCAGTATATAAGTCGACCAACGGTGGCCTCACCTTCGAAAAGATAATGAAAGGCCTTTCCTCGGGTGACATCGGGGGCATGGGCATAGCCATCTCGCCGGCAAATCCCGACGTGCTTTACCTCATCGTCGAGGCCCAGGGTGAGTCGGGAGGCTTCTTCCGGACAGAGAACAGGGGAGCCTCATGGCAGAAGATGAACTCATATCATGCCAGCGGCCAGTATTATAACAAGATAATTGCCGACCCGGTTGATGTTGACAGGGTCTTCAGCCTTGACACCTACACCATGGTCACCGTTGACGGCGGCAAGACATTCTCACGTCTGAGCAACGCCGGACGCCATGTTGATGACCACGCCATGTGGATCGACCCGGATAACACCGATCATTTCTACATTGGCGGCGACGGCGGCATATATGAGACCTGGGACAACGGTACAACATTCATCTTCAAGTCGAACCTGCCTGTCACCCAGTTCTACAGGGTAGCCGTCGACAACTCTTACCCCTTCTACTACATCTACGGCGGCACGCAGGACAACAACTCCATGGGCGGACCGTCAGCCAACACGAGCAACGGGGTGGTTAATGACGACTGGTTTGTCACGCAGGGCGGCGACGGCTTCTGGGTAGCCATAGACCCTGTTGACCCCAACATCGTCTACACTGAGTCGCAGTACGGCAACGCCTCGCGCTATGACCGCAAGAGCGGACAGAGAATAAGCATCAAGCCCTACCCGGGTGAGGGTGAGCTGACCTACCGCTGGAACTGGGACACCCCCATCCTGATAAGCCCCTATGACCACAAGCGCATCTACATGGCTGCCAACTTCCTCTTCCGCAGCGAGGACCAGGGAAGCAACTGGACGAAGATTTCGCCTGACCTCACCAGGAACGAGGACCGCGACAAGTTCAAGATAATGGATAAGTACTGGCCGGCCGACGCAGTTGCGAAGCATCGGTCCACATCACTCTGGGGGACGATTGTCTCACTGGCCGAATCGAAGGTGCAGAAGGACCTGGTCTATACAGGAAGTGACGACGGCCAGATATCTGTGACGGAGGATGGTGGTGCCAACTGGAGGATGATAAAGACATTCCCGGGAGTTCCCGATTATACTTACGTAAGTGATATCCTTCCCGACAAGTTCAATGCCGATGTTGTCTATGCCACTTTCAACAACCACAAGCGTGATGATTTCAAGCCTTATGTGCTAAAGAGCAACGACAGGGGCCGCAGCTGGGTTTCCATCAGCGCCAACCTGCCGGCTGCAGGACCGGTTCATACCATTGAGCAGGACTTTGTCAATCCGAACCTGTTCTTCCTCGGCACCGAGTTCAGCTTCTTCGTCTCCTTTGACGGAGGGACAAGCTGGACAGAGTTCAAGAAGGGACTGCCAACGATAGCCGTGCGTGATATTGCCATCCAGGAGCGTGAAAATGACCTCGTCATAGCCACCTTCGGCAGGGGATTCTATGTCATTGACGACTACACCCCACTGCGCAATTACAGCAAGGAGATTATCGGCAAACCAGGAAAAATATTCCCGGTCAGGGATGCAAAAATGTTTGTACGGACCAGCGGTTTCGACCAGCAGGGGGCAATGTACTACCGTGCAGAGAATCCTCCCTACGGGGCTACCATCACCTATTATGTCGACACTGTTCCAAGAACTGACAGGGAAATAAGAAAGGAGATGGAGAAGAAGCTGGTTGAGAAGGGAGAGTATATACCTCAGCCCACAGCCAGGGAACTCAGCCTTGAGGAGAGGGAGATCAAACCTTATCTGATCTTTACCTTTACGGATGAAGAGGGAAATGTTATCAACAAGCTTTACAAATCTGCCTCGAAGGGTGTCAACCGCATCACATGGAACTTCACGTACGCCGGCTATCAGCCTGTCAGGCCGACAGAGAAGTTTACCCCCGTCTCCGGCAGTACGGGTCGCAGCAGGTGGGGTGGCGGCATAGCAGTTATGCCCGGCAAATATTTCGTCTCCATGGCCATGTATGCCAAGGGCGAAGTGAAAGAGCTTGCCGGTCCTGAGCCGTTTGTATGCCAGCCTCTCGACATTGTCACCATGCCTGTCACTGACCCGGAGGCCAGGGAGAAATGGCTGAAGGAGGTGACTGCCTTCTCTAAGACAGCCTACGGTGCCATATCTTATGCTGCAGAGCTTGAGGGCAGGGTGAATACCATCATGCAGACCATTCATCAGACTCCTGAGGCACCTGTGTCGCTCATGCAGGAGGCTGCCGCCCTCAATGAGGAGATGGCTGAGATCGGTTACCTCATCAGAGGCATCTCGGTTGGTGCCAGCACCGAAGAGACACCCCCGTCACCTGTAGCGCTCTCAGCACGGCTCTCAGCCATGTCGAGGTCGCTCTACGGTAACTCGGGCGACATTTCGGGCATCTCCGATCAGCAGTTCAGTATCCTTAAGAAGGAGTTCCCCGTGCTGCTTGAGAGGATTCGGAAAGCAGGAGCAGCTATTGACGCCCTGAATGCAAAGCTTGACGAGATAAATGCGCCCTGGACATCGGGCAGGATACCCAGGCTGTAGGGATTTGCGATTTGCGATTTGCGATTTGCGATTTTGGCGGTTAGACGCTGATATTCAATAAAAAACGCCCCCGATATGCCAGACGGCTGTCGGGGGCTTGTTTTATCGGGATTTGCGATTTGCGCGACTGCCTACTGAAGAGTGCCTAGAACCTTTTCGTATACCCATGACAGTACGGCATCTTGCCATTGCGGAAATAGTAATCCTGGTGATACTCTTCCGCGGGGTAGAACTCTGATGCCTTCGTCACCAGTGTCGCAACCCTCAGCCCCTTCTCCTTCAGCAGCCCGATGTATCTCAGAGCTATCTTCTTCTGCTCCTCATTCTTGTAGAATATCTCTGACCGGTACTGATCACCTATGTCAGGGCCCTGTCTGCCGACCTGTGTCGGGTCATGTATCTCGAGGAACAGTTTGAGAAGCTTCTCATAAGAGGTCTTCGTCGGGTCATAAATGACCTTGACGGTCTCGGCATGACCTGTATTGCCTCCCGACACCTCCCGGTAAGAGGGATTTTTCACATGGCCCCCGGTGTATCCTGACTCCACGGAGACCACACCAGGCTCCTTCTGCAGGAAATACTCAACCCCCCAGAAGCATCCGCCGGCAAAAAGTGCTGTGCCGTAGTTGCCGGGGCCGATGACTTCCGGAACAAAATCTATCGATACCGAGTTGACGCAGTGGCGGGTGTTTTTAGGGGTGAACCCCTCTCCCTCGAAGACATGTCCAAGGTGACCTCCGCACGAGGCGCAGACGATCTCTGTCCTCATGCCGTCAGCATCCTTCACCCGCTTTACGGCGCCGGTGATCTCATCATCAAAGCTGGGCCAGCCGCAACGGGCATCGAACTTGGCATCGGACCAGAACAGTGCATTACCGCACTGTTTGCAGAGGTAGGTTCCCTTTTCGTTGAACTTCTCATAGAGTCCCGTGAAGGGATATTCGGTAGCCTTACGGACAATGACCCTCTCCTCTTCGGCGGTCAGATCGTTCAGGACCGGCCTCTCCTGTGACTTCATTTCATTTTCTGTTGAAAGCATGGCAATCATTATAATTATTGTATAAAACTGACGTGATTTCATGACACTTGTTTCTCAAATAACAATCAAAAGGTTTAAAGGTTTTTAAAAAATGCTCATGATCAGATAATATTCTGGCATAAATGTTGTTTTAAAAATAAAGTTATTTTTGTGTCGGACTTAAAGGCAGATACCATGAAAAAAATTGGTCTTATAGTTGTTTTTGTTTTCCTGGCTGCGATTGCGCTCAGTTCGTGCAACCGCCAGGTATGCCCAGCGTACGCCAGCAACGATAAAGACACTACTGAACAGGCAGGCTGACAAAAGCCTCTGTTCGTCTGCCAGTCTTGATATTTGCGGCATCCTGAATATGAGATTTTGGCTTATATTACTATTTCTATCACTCTGTGTTCCGCTCGCGGCACAGGGCGATCTTGATCCTCAGAACCGTATCTTCTGGCGCAATGAGAGGTCTTTGGGTGCTGCACTCAATGCTGACGGCTGGTCGGTAATATACCGTGACCTGCGGCAGATAAAACCTTACCACAGGTATTTTCTTGAAGGCAGCATTGAAGGTTTCAAACATCCCAAGGAGACAAAGCTTACAAACTATTACTTTCAGGGCACCGGCTCGTTTGTCTTTGGAAAGCTTAACTCCACCTGGACAGCAGGTTTCGGGGCTGGATACCAGCAGGAGATTTTTGGCAAGCATGATCTGGGTGGTGTCTCAGTCAGCTGGTTTGGTGGCGGAGGTGCGACTGTGCTGTTCGCCAAGCCCATTTACTACAAGATCATTGTATTTCTGCCCGACAACTTCTACACCATTGAGGAGCAGAAGTTTGATCTGACAATACACCAGCCCCTTGACATCATGAGCAAATCATCACCCTTCAAGGGCATCAACGAAATAAAAGTATATCCGGGTCTCTACGCCCGCGGAGGGTTCAGCTTCGAGTACAGCAAAAACGACAGGCTGACGCATGCCATCGAGGTGGGAGCTTCGCTCCATGCCTTCACGAAGACGATCCCCATTATGGCGAGTGATGACAACAAACAGTTCTTCCCCTCAATTTTTGTCAGTTACCGCATCGGCATGATCCTCGATCCTGTAAACCCCGGTTCCATCCTCGACTTTTTCCGCCGTCGCCGGGAAGAATAATCTACACACCTCTTTGACCTATACTTTTTATTTTGTACTTTTGTCCCGCATTTTAATAACCTTATTAACTATTTAACAATGGCAAAGATTAAAGTAGCTATCAACGGATTCGGAAGGATAGGTCGCAATGTATTCAAGCTTGCATTTGACAACCCGAACATTGAGTTTGTGGGGATCAATGACCTCACCGATACAAAGACACTTGCTCACCTTCTCAAATATGACAGCACCCAGGGTCAGTACCCGGGAGTCACCCATGATGAACAGAATATCATCGTGAGGGGTGACAAGATAAAAGTCACGGCAGAAAAGAGCCCGGCAGCAATTCCCTGGGAGTCGACACCTGACATCGTTATTGAATCAACCGGTGTTTTCACGGTTAAAGAGAGCCCCAGGGGAGGTTACGGTGATCATCTTAAAAACGGTGCAAAAAAGGTTATTCTCACAGTACCAGCCAAAGATGACATTGACGCCATGATTGTTGTAGGTGTCAATGATGATGCGCTCAAGCCTGAGCACTTGTGTGTCTCAAACGCTTCATGTACTACCAACTGTCTCGCTCCTGTGGCAAAGGTTCTCAATGACAACTTCGGGCTCGAACTTGGCTACATGACCACTATCCATTCATATACCAACGACCAGAGGATACTCGACCTGCCGCACAGGGATCTCCGCAGGGCCAGATCAGCAGCTCTCTCACAGATACCTACCACCACCGGCGCAGCCAAGTCAGTAGGCAAGGTGATACCTGCACTGAAGGGCAAACTCGACGGCATTTCTGTCAGGGTACCGACTCCGACAGGCTCACTTGTTGACCTTGTTGCAGTACTGAAGAAGACAGCCACGAAAGAGGAGATCAACGCAGTCATGAAGAAGGCAGCCGACGGTCCGATGAAAGGAATCCTCGAATATACCGAAGACCCAATCGTATCAGTGGACGTGATCCACAACCCGGCATCCTCGGTCTTTGATGCCCAGAGCACGATGGTCAACGGCAACATGATAAAGGTTCTCTCATGGTATGACAATGAGTGGGGCTACTCAGCAAGGTGCGTCGACCTGATCATGATGATGGGCAAGATGCTCTGATTGAAACAGACAGCAGAATAAAAAATAAAGACGTCCCGGCGAGGCGTCTTTATTTTTTTGGGGAAGTGGTGAGAGACCGATGAGATCAGAGTACCATCTGAACATCCATATTCACGCCGGCAGAGTCACGGTAGTGCTCTCCAAGTTCATGCATCGACTCATCATCCTCCTCATAAAGCCATGTGATGCGTACCCGGTACTGAGGCTGGCGGTATCCGCTCAGCATCCTCAGCACATCACGCAGTGCCTTTGAGGAACCGCTGTTTATGTACTCAAGAAAGATGACCACCCGTAACTGGTTGAACCTGCCCAGGTGATTCCTGATCCATTCCTCCAGGGGATTGTATATACTTTCGGGTCTCTCGGCTATCGACCTGCCGGTGATGCTGAGAATGTCCTCCTCCGGATCGTAGGTGATCCTCGGTATATTGTTTGAACCTGCCTGAATTATCTCAATACTCATGGTAATCAGTGTTATTCAGAGCCTCCGGAATTACCAGTATGCCATTTTATCATTCATAGCGCAATGCCTCTATAGGATCGACCGACGAGGCCTTTACGGCAGGGAAGTAGCCCGACGCCACCCCGACGATGAAGCAGGCCAGCACCCCGCCTATGACCCACACCCATGGGACAGTGAAACTCGAACCCATTCCCAGCGATACAAGATTGCCTATCAGGATTCCCGCCAGGATACCCAGTATACCACCTAACTGGCCGATGATGACAGATTCATAGAGAAACTGCTGTCTTATTACCGAACCCCTTGCTCCGAGGGCCTTGCGTACTCCTATCTCCCGTGTGCGCTCAGTGACCGAAACCAGCATAATGTTCATCAACCCCACCGCAGCCCCGAACAGTGTGATGAGGCCGATGATTGTCGCAGCAAGTGTGACATACTTTAAGTTCTCCATTAGCATCTGGATGATGGAATCACTCTTCTGGATGTTGAAATCCGACTCATCGCGGGGATCAAGGTTACGAATTATGCGGAAGATGCCTTCAGCCTCACTGGCCATCATGTCGAGACTCACCGATCTATATGGCATCACACCGATGTTGTACGTGATGTTGGGACGCGAAAAATACTGTCTGGCGGTGGTGACAGGTATGACCGTGGTCTGGTCGCTGCCCATGAAGCTGCTTCCTTTAGACTTCAGTACACCGATCACTGTCAGCTTCAGCCCCGGCAGGCTGATATCCTTTCCCAGCGGATCGACCCCCGGGAAGAGGAATTTGACTATATCCTGCCCGATAATAACCACGTGCCTGTTGCTGCTGAGGTCATCCTGTGAGAAGTTGCGACCCGATTCCAGCTCATGGCCCGCAAAAGTGAGATAATTCTCATCTGAGCCAAGGATAGAGATATTCGGATTGGTCTTGTTGTTCTTGTAACGGAACTCGGCCAAACCGGAAGCGTTGAACGAAACAGAGACCCATGCAGGCTCCTTAAACTTCTCCTTGAACTCCATAGCCTCACGAAATGTGATATGAGAGTGGTTACGCTGGCGTATATGCTGGTTGCCGATCTGCACCCTCATGGAACGAGATGTTATCGAGAATGAGTTGGCCCCCATCATCGTAAACTGCTCTGTCAGTGTGCTCTTCAGCCCGTCAATAGCCGTCAGTATCCCCACCAGAGCCATAATTCCAAAGGCAATTATGGCCATCGTCAGTACCGCCCTAACCCTGTTCGACCTTATTGCCTTGAATGCAACCCTGATGTTCTCATAAAATAAGGTGATCCTGTTCACGCTCTTCCTCCGGCATTAAATAAGGAACTAAGATACAGCTTTTATTAATTTCTGCTTACGCGAGGGACAAAATGATAATACGGAGATTATATTTAAAGAATTAGTTGTATATTTAATTTATTAGCTATATATTTGCTGTTATAAATGACAGTGTGATGGAGATAAGGGAACTGACAAAGGCCGAAGAGGAGATAATGCAGATTTTGTGGCGGATAAGAAAAGGGTTCATCAAGGATCTGCTTGAGAAGTATGAAGAACCAAAGCCCGCGTATTCAACCGTAAGCACAATTGTCAGGATACTCATTGAAAAGGGGTTTATTGATTACAAAGTTTACGGCAGGACACACCTGTACTTTCCGATCATATCAAGGGATGATTACCGGAAGAGCCGGTTAAACAGTCTGGTCAGGAACTATTTTTCAAACTCATACCAGAAGATGGTAAGTTTTTTTGCCCGTGAGGACTCTCTGACCATCAAGGATATGGAAGAGATCATGGAGATGATGAGGAGAGAAAAGGATAACAATAATCAGGAAAGATAAGCGCGCTTTTTGTATACGTGGTTGAAAGCAGCATCTGCCTTACACTGCTGTGGGTATTCTATCTGGTATTTCTGCGTAATGACACCCTTCATGGCAGGAACCGTTGGTTTCTCATTGCTTCAATGATTTTTTCGGCCGTAGTACCGCTGCTTGAGCTTAGGATCTCTGTTAACGGTGCGGTCATGCCTCCGGGAGGGATGGCTTCACTGCTGCTGCCCGGAACTGTGGTGACTCAGTCATCCGCTTCAGGCTATACTCCGTCGCTGATTGTACTTCTGCCGGTCATGTACATCGCCGGGCTGGCAGTTTCAGTTGCACTTCTGACCGCATTCCCCCTGTGGCTGGTTAAGCTCTCTCTTTCAGGGAAGCGGGAGGGCAAGATTATACGGGTACCTTCGCAAGATCATATGTGTTTCTCGGCCTTCGGGCATATCTTCATCAGCAGTTCTGTGCCGGCCGACAGGGCTCAGAGGATGATCAGCCACGAGATGAAACATATCTCACTCGGACATCACCGGGACCTGCTGCTTGCCGGCCTCATCACTGCACTGCAGTGGTTCAATCCGGCCGCCTACCTGGTCAGTCGCTCCCTCAGGGCACTTCATGAATATGAGGCCGACAGCAGATGCATTACCGAAGGGGAGGATATTCACTCATACCAGGAACTGATCCTTGCATCCGTATTCAGAACGCCGGTTACTCTGTTTTCAAACAGCTTTTCAAAATACTCACACCTTAAAACCAGATTTACAATGATGACAAAGAAAAGAACGGGAGGTTTCTCCTCTCTCAAGGTGGCAGTGGCACTGCCGCTTGCACTTATTCTGCTGTTCGTCTTCTCCTGCAAGGAGCGCAGCGGAGCAAAAACTGAGGCTGCACCTGCAGTTACGGAGATAGAAGCTCCGGCAGAGGTTTTTACTGATGTGGAAGAGATGCCTGTTTTTCAGGATGATACTACCCACCATGCATTCATGAATTGGGTCAGTGCCAACCTGAGATACCCCGAGGAAGCCGCGAAACAGGGAATTCAGGGAAGGGTTATGGTGCAGTTCATTATTGATGAGCAGGGTAATGTAACCGAACCAAAAGTTGTCCAGGGGGCTGATCCGCTCCTTGATCAGGGGCAGCCCTTGATCTGATTGCCGGAAGCCCGCAGTGGACCCCCGGGCGCCAGGGGGATGTCGCGGTAAAGGTTTCAATGACCATACCGATAAATTTTGCTCTTAAATGACGAAGAATATCATTTCATTGAGGGAGGTCTGCCAGCCTCCCTTTTTTTTTTATGCCACTGACAGATAATATGTTTACCGTTCCCGCCGAATGGAAGTCGCATGAGATATAATGTTTATAACCTTAACTATGCTCTGGCTCACTCAATTTTCATTTTTATACCTTTGCCCGTGTGAACACGGGTAATTATTCCATCAGGAAGAGAACTGAAGCCTTCGCTGCCCTTGGCAGCGTGATGCGTGAAGCTGCTGCCGGCTCTACTGCCGGTTATGCGGGGTCATTTGCGCACCTGATTGACTCAGTTCATCTCTCCAACCCCTGGTTCACCCCTGACTTCGTGAGGTTAGCCCTATCCTCGCTCGGCAACGTGCTGACGCCGGAGAAGCTTGACAGTTGGCTCTCAGGCTATCCTGAGCTTGATGAAGAACGTGAACCTGTCACCGTAGGGGTGGTGATGGCTGGCAATATACCTCTTGTCGGCTTCCATGACCTGCTCTGCGTGCTCATCACCGGCAACAGGCTGCAGGCCAGGCTGAGCAGCAAGGATGATCTGCTGATAAAGGCTGTGGCACAGACCCTTACCGATATTGAGCCGGCCTTTGCTCCGTTTATTGAGCTGACTGACGGCGTCATGAAAGGATTTGACATGGTGATAGCCACCGGCAGTAACAACACCTCCAGGTACTTCGAGTACTATTTCCGTAAAACTCCCTCAATCATCCGTCGCAACCGCAACAGCATGGCAGTTATTGACGGCACGGAGACAGATGCTGAGCTGGAGCTGCTGGGGGATGACATCTTCTCATACTTCGGGCTGGGGTGCCGCAACGTCTCAAAGCTCTTCTTGCCACCAGGGTATGATCTGGCCGACCTCGCCGGACACTGGAGAAGGTACGCCTCCCTCCTCTCACACTACAAGTATTCAGTGAACCTTGACCACAACCGGGCGGTGATGACAGTCAACAGAGAGTCATTCACAGACGGCGGCTTCATTCTTCTGAAGGAGTCATCCTCCCTGACACCTCCGCTGGGGATACTTCACCATGAATACTATGATGATCCCGGGATTCCGTTGAGAGAGGCAGGATCACTCAGAGACACCCTCCAGTGTGTAGCAGGACATGGCCATCATCCCTTTGGAACAACGCAACAGCCCGAATTATGGGATTATGCAGATAATATAGATACCATCCGCTTCGTTCTAAAAATAAAAAGCATTCTGTGAATGTATATTAAAAAATATTAAATTGCACAGTTTGAAAAAGTGAGTGATATGGTTTACAGGTTTGTGGTGTTATCTGATGAAGATGAAGCATTTATAAGGGAGTTCGAGTTTCTCGACAGCCAAAATCTGCTTGATTTTCACAATGCCCTCCAGGAAGAGCTCGAGTTTGACAGATCTCAGATAGCCTCCTTTTACATGGCTACTGACAACTGGGAGAAGGAGGAGGAATTTACTCTCTTTGACATGGGTGCGGGTTCTTCAACGATGGAGAACGCTGACATGGAGGATATTATCTTCCGTAAAAACCAGAAGCTCCTCTATGTATTTGACTTTTTCAACGACAGGGCTCTCTTCATAGAGTATGTGGGTGAGGTAAAGGAAGAGGATGGCAGGGAGTACCCGGCGTGTACAGCATCCAAGGGCCTGCCCCCCAAGCAGGTAACTTTTGGCGGCGTTTCCCGCAAGAAATACAACAACCTGATTGTTACTGATGATGATGACGAGGAGGAGGAGGTTGTTGATGACGAGATCTTCTTCAATACCGACGATGATGAGGACCTATCGGAGTTTGACAGTATCGAAAGCATGGATGAGGATGATATTTAGCCCCTCTCCCCTGCAGACCGGATGAAAAACAGGCTTGTTGTCCTGCCTGGCCCTACCGGGGCGGGAAAAACTGAGTTTGCCATTGAGCTTGCCACCCGTCTGGGGTGCAGTATCATCTCGTGTGATTCCCGACAGTTTTACCGTGAGATGAAAATCGGCACCGCCGCGCCGGAAGATCAACAGCTCGCCAGGGTCCGACACCACTTTGTCTCTTTTCTCTCAGTAACAGACTATTACAGCGTCTGCCTCTTCGAGCGCGACGTGCTCGCCCTGCTACCCTCTCTCTTTGAGGAGAACCCGGTAGCAGTCATGACCGGAGGATCGATGCTCTATATGGATGCTGTCTGCCGCGGAATGGATGACATTCCTGATACTGACCCGGATGTGAGGCGCAAGTATGCCGGCATATATGAGAGGGAGGGCATAGCCGCCCTCCGCATGGCACTCAGGATGGTTGACCCGGATTACTATGCCAGGGCTGACCTGCATAATCCACGCAGGCTGCTTCGTGCCCTCGAGATAGCTGAGAGCACCGGCAGGCCCTACTCCTCCTTCCTGAATGCCACCGTCAGGGCACGTGATTTCTCTATTCTGAAGGCAGGACTGACACGTGACAGAAGTGAGCTGCACAATATCATTGACAGGCGCGTAGACCGCATGATGGAACAGGGACTGGAGCAGGAGGCAGCATCGCTGATCGAGTATCGTCATCTCAATGCGCTCAGGACCGTAGGTTACCGTGAGATGTTCAGCTACCTCGACGGCACGATCACCCGCGAAGAGGCCGTCTCCCTGATAAAGAGAAACACGCGGCGCTATGCGCGCAGGCAACTGACATGGTGGAAAAGGGACGGGGAGATTACCTGGTTTGATGCCACGGACCATAAAAGAATAATCGACTGGATCTCAAATCAGATCGGCATCTGAATCCTGTATCAGACAGGCTCCCTGAGCCTGCGGATCACCTCAACAGGATCGGATGAAGAGAAAACGGTGCTGCCCGCAACCAGCACATCCACACCGGCATGCACCAGTACCGGGGCATTCTGGAGGTCAATACCGCCGTCGACCTCGATCATGACATCGTACCCGCCTTCGTCGATCATGCTTCGCAACTCACCTATCTTGTTGATGCTCCCGGGAATGAATGTCTGACCTCCGTAACCGGGATTGACCGTCATTAGCAGCACCATGTCGATGTATGGAAGAATATCTCTCAGGAGTATCACCGGTGAGTGAGGATTGAGAGTAACGCCTGCTTTCATCCCCAGTTTCCTAATCTCCGTCACAGTACGGTGCAGGTTGTGACAGGTCTCATAATGCACCGTGAGGTTCGTTGCGCCGGCATCCCTGAAGCGCTCAAGGTACCTGTCAGGTTCCACAATCATCAGGTGAACGTCGAGCGGCTTGACGGAGAGGTCGCGCACAGCCTCCACAACCGGGAACCCGAATGAGATGTTGGGCACGAAAACGCCGTCCATGATATCAAGGTGCAGCCAGTCGGCAACACTCTCATTAATCATCTCAATTTCAGAGGCAAGGTTTGAAAAGTCCGCGGCAAGAAGAGAAGGGGCTACAAGGTGGCTCATTTCAGGAAAATATTTTCATCTTCACCCCAGGTATGACTTTAGAATGCGGCAGCGGGTGGTAAACTGTATTCGTTTTATGGCCTTCTCCTTAATCTGTCTCACCCGTTCGCGGGTGAGTTTCATCTCTTCGCCTATCTCCTCAAGGGTGTAGGGATGTTTCATCCCGATGCCGAAATAGAGCTTCAGAACCCTTGTCTCACGCGGGGAGAGGGTGCTCAGTGCCTTTTCAATCTCATAGGAGAGTGATTCATTGATCAGGTTGCGGTCAGGACTGGGTGTATCGTCGTTCTGCATCACGTCGTACATGTTGTTGTCCTCCTCGGAACTGATCGGGGCATCCATGCTGAGTGTACGACCGTTTGTGCGTATGGCCTCCTTAACATCCTCAGGGGCTATCTCCAGCAGGTCGGCTATCTCCTGTGCCGAGGGCTCCCTTTCGTACTCCTGTTCAAGTTTCGAATAGGCCCTGTTGATCCTGTTTATCGAGCCGATCTTGTTAACGGGCAGCCTTACGATCCTGGCCTGTTCGGCAAGCGACTGCAAAATGGCCTGCCTGATCCACCATACCGCGTAGGAGATGAACTTGAAGCCCCGTGTCTCGTCAAAGCGCTGAGCAGCCTTGATCAGTCCAAGATTACCTTCATTGATAAGGTCAGGAAGCGTCATGCCCTGATTCTGATACTGTTTTGCCACAGACACCACAAATCTGAGATTTGCCTTTACCAGCCTGGCAAGTGCGTCATGGTCTCCCGTCCTGATTCGCCTTGCAAGGGCAACCTCTTCATCCGGAGTAATGAGTTCAACCTTTCCTATCTCCTGAAGGTACTTGTCAAGAGATGGAGTGTCACGGTTGGTGACCTGCTTGGTGATCTTCAACTGACGCATATACAATACGTTAAGATGCCAATACTCCTAATTAAGATAAAAGTTCCGAATTTTACTAAAAATTCCTCAATAAAACAACAGTTGTGCAATTATTTTAATTTTCTTCAACTCTTGAACAGGGCAAATCACCTGATCTCTATTTTATTATCCTGTCGATTATTTTGATCTGATAATTTGGATAGTAATTAATTTATGTGTACTATTGCACCGGATTACCGGTGATAAACCGGTCTCAGAGTCGGCGGGATTTTATCATTCCCCACTTCACCAAAAGAAATCAATCTTACTTAATTTCTCTACACATTTTAAAAACATGCATGATATTCTTGAACTGAGCGAGATGCTGGTTCCCGAATTGCGGGAAATAGCCAAGCAGCTCAAAATTAAGAGGGCAGAGCTCCTCAAAAAACAGGATCTTATCTACAAGATCCTTGATCAGCAGGCTATAGATGCCACTGATGCCCGCAAATCGGGCAAGCCTGCAGACCAGTCCTCTGACAAGCCCAGACAGCGTCCTGACCAGCAGAAACAGCAGAGGTCTGACCGGCAGAAACAGCAGCAGTCGGCTGGCAGGAAGCCCCAGGACAAGGCTCCGCAAAAGGCACGTGAACCGCAAGACCAGAGACAGTCCGAATCCCAGCCTCAGGGTCAGCAGAGACAGAAGCAGCAAGGCCGTGATCAGCAGCAGAAGCCCCAGGGACAGCTGCAATCGCCCCGGGATCAGCAGCAGAAGCCCCAGGGACAGCAGCAACCGCCCCGTGATCAGCAGCAGCAAAGCCGGCAGCGGCCTCAGGATCAGCAGCAGGATCAGAGACAGGATCAGAGGCAGGATCAGAGACAGCAGTGGCAGCAAAATCGCAGCAAGAGGCCTCGCACATACAAGAACGACCAGCAGGAACAGCGCAAAGGTGACGGTGAACGTCCGCAATCCTCTTCCACCCCGGCTTCCGGCAAGGAGGAGATACAGAAAGAGAGGACGCTGCTTGAAACCGACGCTGCACACGACAATGATAATGATCTTCTCAGGTTCGCCGAGCCTGAAACGGATACAAACGGAATCCGTGAGGCCGCAGCAGCTGACAACACAGTGATCATTCCTCCTGCAACCTCTGAACCCTCAGGGAGCCATCATGATGCGCCGGCGCCGGTCAGGGAAGAGAAGAAGGAGAGGATGTACGACTTTGAAGGTATTGTTGCAAACACCGGAGTACTGGAGATCATGCCTGACGGTTACGGTTTCCTCCGCTCACCTGACTACAACTACCTGAGCTCACCCGATGATATATATGTGTCACAGTCGCAGATAAAACTCTTCGGACTGAAAACCGGTGACACCATCAGGGGAACCATCAGGCCGCCGCGCGAGGGAGAAAAGTATTTCCCACTTATAAAGGTGGAAGAGATCAACGGCCGGACACCCGATTTCATTCGTGACCGTGTGCCGTTCGACTATCTCACACCTCTCTTTCCCAATGAAAAATTCACCCTCTGCAAACCCGGTGAGGGTAATCTGTCAGCCCGGATAGTTGATATGTTCTGTCCTATCGGCAAGGGCCAGCGCGGCCTCATTGTGGCACAGCCCAAGACCGGTAAGACCATCCTCCTCCAGGACATTGCCAACGCTATTGCCAAATTCCATCCGGAGGTATACCTGATGATATTGCTCATCGATGAGCGGCCCGAGGAGGTCACCGAGATGGCCCGCAATGTCAATGCCGAGGTCATCGCATCAACCTTTGACGAGCCTGCCGAGAGGCATGTGCGTATTGCCACCATAGTGCAGGAGAAAGCCAAGAGGCTGGTGGAGTGCGGTCATGATGTCGTCATTCTGCTTGATTCCATAACCCGTCTGGCCAGGGCCTTCAACACCATAGCCCCGGCATCCGGCAAGGTGCTCTCCGGCGGTGTTGACTCCAATGCCCTCCATAAGCCCAAGAGGTTCTTCGGCGCGGCACGCAACATAGAGAACGGCGGCTCACTGACAATAATAGCCACGGCACTTACCGACACCGGATCGAAGATGGACGACGTTATCTTTGAAGAGTTCAAGGGTACCGGTAACATGGAACTGCAGCTCGACCGCAAACTCTCCAACAGGAGAATCTTCCCGTCGATAGACATACCGGCTTCGAGCACCAGGCGTGAAGACCTTCTTCTTGAGAAAAACATGCTCAGCAAGATATGGATACTACGTAACTATCTGACCGACATGAACTCGGTGGAGGCCATGGAATTCCTGCGTGACAGGATATCGCAAACCCGCTCCAACGAAGAGTTCCTGATTTCCATGAACAGTGAATAAATTTCCCGGACAATAGGTAACTTTGCGATTTATTTTTTTATCAGATTTTTGACAACAAAAATTTTATACTAAGAAATGGCAACAAAGAAATTCATTACTTGTGACGGCAACCAGGCAGCATCGCACATAGCTTACATGTTCAGCGAGGTAGCCTGTATCTATCCTATCACTCCCTCATCAACAATGGCAGAGTATGTTGATGAGTGGGCTGCTCACGGGCTCAAGAACATGTTTGGCGAGGAGGTTAAGGTAGTTGAGATGCAGAGCGAAGCCGGTGCCGCAGGAGCCGTTCACGGCTCCCTGCAGTCGGGTGCCCTCACCTCAACATTCACCGCATCACAGGGTCTCCTCCTGATGATACCAAACATGTACAAGATATCGGGAGAGCTGCTCCCCGGTGTTTTCCACGTCAGTGCACGCACCCTGGCTGCCCATGCCCTGTCGATATTTGGCGACCACAGTGACATATATGCAACACGCCAGACAGGCTTCGCATTGCTTGCCAGCGGCAGCGTACAGGAGATCATGGACATTGCAGGTGTAGCGCACCTTTCAGCTATAAAGTCGAGAGTGCCCTTCCTCCATTTCTTTGACGGTTTCCGCTCATCATCGGAGATACAGAAGATCGAAGCCATCGACATAGAAGACATGAAGAAGCTGGTCGATATGGAAGCTGTCAGACGCTTCCGCGATCAGGCACTCAATCCTGAACATCCCGTTACAAGAGGAACAGCACAGAACCCTGACATCTTCTTCCAGGCCAGGGAAGCCTCAAACCCCTTCTATGAAAACCTTGACGACACTGTCAATGAATACATGGAGCAGATATCAGTACTGACCGGTCGTGATTACAAGCCCTTCACCTACTACGGTGACCCCGATGCTGAGCACATAATCATGGCAATGGGATCGGTAACCGAGACCATCAGGGAGACCATCGACTATCTTGCAGAAACCAATGGCAGCAAACTGGGGCTCATCACTGTTCATCTTTACAGGCCCTTCTCGGCAAAATATCTGCTGAACGTACTGCCAGGGAAGGTCAAAACCATTACCGTGCTTGACCGTACCAAGGAGCCGGGAGCCAACGGCGAACCGCTCTTTCTTGACGTTAAGGATGTATTCTATGACAGGGATGTACGTCCGGTCATACTCGGCGGACGATACGGGCTCAGCTCGAAGGACACCACCCCTGCACAGATCATCTCCGTCTTTGAAAACATGGAGCAGGAGAAGCCGATGAACCAGTTTTCGGTAGGGATAAAAGACGATGTGACCTTCAGGTCGCTACCCCTGCTTCCCGAGATCAATGCCAGTGACAGGAGCACCTATTCAGCCAAGTTCTACGGACTCGGGTCTGACGGTACCGTCGGGGCCAACAAAAACTCCATCAAGATCATAGGTGAGACTACCGACAAATATTGCCAGGCCTATTTCGCCTATGACTCCAAGAAGTCGGGTGGAATTACCGTCTCACACCTCCGGTTCGGAGACAAGCCCATACGTTCGCCCTACCTGGTTAACACACCCGATTTCGTGGCGTGCCACGTTCCGGCATACCTTGACAAGTATGACATGCTCAAGGGCCTGAAGAAGGGCGGCATCTTCCTCCTGAACTCCATCTGGGATGCAGAGGAGACGAAGAGCAAGCTTCCCGACCACATGAAGAAATACCTGGCCGAGAAGAATATCGAATTCTACATCATCAATGCCACCGAGATAGCTGAGGAGATCGGCCTTGGAACACGTACCAACACAATCATGCAGAGTGCCTTCTTCAAGGTGGCGGAGGTAATACCCTACAAGCTTGCCATCGATGAGATGAAGCATGCTGTCGTAAAAGCCTACGGCAAAAAGGGCGAGAACATTGTAAAGATGAACAATGAAGCCATTGACCGCGGCGGTGTCGTCACCAGGGTTGAGGTACCTGCCGAATGGGCTTCCATTAAGGTTGTACCCCCGGTTGTTGATGAGAAGAGACCAGAGTTCATCCGTGAGGTTGCGGACGTTATCAACGGCCAGCGCGGTGATGATCTTCCTGTCAGCGCCTTCGTCGGACGTGAAGACGGAACCTTCCCCGCAGGCACGGCAGCCTACGAGAAGAGGGGAATAGCAGTCAATGTCCCCGAGTGGCAGATCGATCACTGCATCCAGTGCAACCAGTGCTCCTACGTATGTCCTCACGCTGCCATCCGTCCCTTCCTTCTCACCGATGAGGAGCTTGCTGCAGCACCTGAGGGAGTTACCGCCAAGCAGGGAATAGGCAACACCAAAACCCACAAGTTCAGGATCCAGGTAAGCGTCCTCGACTGTACCGGCTGCGGCAACTGTGCTGATGTCTGTCCCTCAAAGGAGAAGGCTCTCATCATGAAGCCGCTGGAGTCGCAGATGCACCAGGCCAACCTCTGGAGCTACGTGCATGAAGTTGTAGGATACAAGGATACAGTTGTTGACAAGTACACTAACGTCAAGAACTCTCAGTTTGCCCAGCCTCTCTTTGAGTTCTCGGGAGCATGCGCAGGCTGCGGTGAGACACCCTATATCAAAGCTATCACCCAGCTCTTCGGCGACCGGATGGTCATCTCCAACGCTACCGGATGCTCGTCGATCTACGGCGGCTCGGCACCCTCGATGCCATATACCGTCAACAGGAACGGAAACGGACCGGCATGGGCCAACTCACTCTTCGAAGACAACGCGGAGTACGGCTTCGGACTTATGCTGGGAGCCACACGCATAAGGCAACGGATTGAACGCCTGATGAAGGAAAATATTGACGACAAACTGGCACCCGATACTATGGCCGCTTTCAATGAATGGATAGCCGAAAGAGACAATGCCAAAACCAGCAGGTGCGTATCTGAAAAGGTGATCGCCGCCTGCGAGAAGGACAAGGCTCCGGTATGCAAGGAGATCCTCGACTTGAAACAGTATCTCGTCAAGAAGTCGTACTGGGTCTTCGGCGGCGACGGCTGGGCCTATGACATCGGTTACGGCGGCCTCGATCATGTGCTTGCCTCGGGCCAAGACATCAACCTCCTGGTGCTTGACACAGAGGTCTATTCGAACACCGGCGGCCAGGCATCCAAGTCGACCCCCGCAGGTGCCGTGGCCAAGTTCGCAGCATCGGGCAAGAAGATACGCAAGAAGGACCTGGGGCAGATGGCCATGACCTACGGTTATGTCTATGTTGCACAGGTGGCCATGGGCGCCAGCCAGAGCCAGTACTTCAAGGCCATACGTGAGGCCGAGGAGTTCCCCGGACCGTCACTCATAATAGCCTACTCACCCTGTATCAGCCACGGTATCCGCAAGGGCATGGGCAAAACACAGGAGCAGGAGAAGGATGCGGTGACAGCAGGATACTGGCATCTCTACAGGAATGACCCGCGCCTGGAGGACCAGGGCAAGAATCCCTTCCAGCTCGACTCCAAGGAACCTGACTGGAGCAAGTTCCAGGATTTCCTCAAGTCAGAGGTTCGCTATACTGCCCTTCTGAAGGAGTTCCCGCAGGAAGCTGAAGTACTCTTCAAGCAGGCCGAGGAGAATTCCAAATGGAGATATGAAAGCTACAAACGACTCTCGGAGATGGAGTATGGAACCGTCGAAGAGGAAGCAAAGGAAAAGACAGAATAAAACTGTTTTAACCATAACCAGGAGAGCCGGTCTGCCCGGCTCTCTTTTCTTGTCGCTGGAAACCGGTAACTTTGCACAGCAGAATCAGTTCCTTCGGAAATAACAACTGTAAACGAAAAATCAAAAACGAAGCTGTTGAGCAGAGTATTGGCGATTGACTACGGAAGAAAACGCTGCGGATTGGCAGTGACTGACCCGATGAGGATCATTGCCTCGCCACTTGCCACCGTTCCCTCAGGCCAGCTCGAAGCCTTCCTTAAGGATTATCTCTTCAGGGAACATGTGACAGATGTTATCATTGGGTATCCGGTTACCGTGAACAATCTGCCCAGTGAAAGTGTAAAGTACATTGACCCGTTCATTAAGAGGTTCAGGAAGGTTTTTCCGACGGTGGCGCTTCATCTTGCCGATGAGCGCTTCACCTCGCAGATAGCCATGAACGCGATGATCGACGGTGGAGTGAAAAGGAGTGGCAGGCGCGACAAGGCACTGGTTGACCGCATCAGTGCGTCAATCATACTTCAGTCGTGGCTCACCCTCAGTGAGAACAACAAAAAGAGAGAACAATGACATATCCGATCTACGTGTACGGTCATCCGGTGCTCCGCAAAGTTGCACGCGACATAGAGCGCGACTTCCCGGACCTCGACGCCCTCATAGCCGATATGTTCGAAACCATGTACCAGTCTGAGGGTCTCGGACTGGCAGCGCCACAGATAGGCAAGTCAATAAGGTTATTCATCATCGACGGCGAGCCTCTGGGCGATGACTACCCGGATATGAAAAATTTCAAACAGGCGTTTATCAATCCGCAGGTAACGGAACGCAAGGGAGAAAGGGTACCAATGAACGAAGGATGTCTCAGCATCCCGGGCATACATGAGGAGGTGGACCGCGAGTCAGAGGTGAGGATACTGTATTACGACCAGGAGTGGAATTTTCACGACGAGGTTTACAAGGGTTACAAGGCAAGGGTTGTGCTTCATGAGTATGACCATCTTGACGGAGTGCTCTTCACCGACAGGCTTCACCCGCTGCGGCGCAGGCTTATTCGGGGAAAGCTGAATGATATAGGCAAAGGACGTTTTGAAGCTGACTACCGTACTGTACTACCCAACGGAAGATGACCGTGGGGTGTTGACTTTTTTTCACGATTGATTTATCTTTACCGGGTCTAAAGCTGTGACCCGTGCATGTCAGGGAGATACCATTCCTGAGACTGTTTGTGCCGTTATGTGCCGGCGTGATCGTGGGTGAGCTGCTGCCTCGCTTTATTATGGCAGCCGTCATCACCGCCGTGACAGCCTTTGTCGTGATGACGTGGCGGCTAAGCAGAAAAGAGTTTCTCTCCGATACACTCTTCGGCATTATGCTGTCCCTCTTCATTTTTTCAGCTGGTTACCTTCTCCGTCTAAACGACCTCAGGCGCTGCAGTCATCTTGAGGAGAGCCGCCAGACCGTTACCGTAAGGCTGTCAGAGTACCCCCATAAAAAGAACGCCAGCTACTCCTTCAGGGCCGCCATTATCAGCGTGGCCGGCAGAGACGGAGACAATGCGCCACGGGATAAACTCAGGCCGGGGGACAATACCTCGCCACGAGGCTCCCTCCTTCTCTATTTCATAAGCGACACGCTCCCCTCACGCTGGCATCCCGGCGATCAGCTGCAGGTGCATCTCACCCCGCGAATGATCAGAAACAGCGGCAATCCCTGCGAGTTCAACTACAGGCGCTACATGGAGGGCCGGGGCATCAGGTACACCGGCTTCTTCAGGGCACGGGACATTGCCGGGCACATGCCGGCAACCCGGCTGACGGTGAGGGAGAGGTCGCAGAGGACGGCACACGCACTGATAACACTCTTTGCAGAAGCAGGACTCCGCGATGAGGGTCTGGGGGTGGTCACAGCCCTCACCCTGGGCGACAGGGAGCTGCTTGACAGGGAACACCTGGAAGCCTTCGCAAGGTCAGGAGTGATGCATATCATGGCCGTATCAGGACTGCATGTGGGGATGATCAGCATGGCGCTCTCATGGATGCTCTTCTTCCTGCGCGGCAGGCTGAAGCCTCTGAGGGCAGTGATAACGGTGCCCCTGCTCTGGGTTTTCGCCTTTATCACGGGGTTGTCGCCTTCGGTCCTCCGTGCGACGATCATGTTTACCTTCCTCCAGGCAGGAACCCTCACCCGCCGTCCACCCTCATCCATGAACAGCCTGCTGGCATCCGCCTTTATCATGACAGCGGCACGTCCGGCAGTGCTCTTAGAGGCCGGTTTTCAGCTCTCCTACCTTGCCGTGGCTTTCATCATACTCTTTTACAGCCGTTTCTCCGGGCTCGTCAGGCCGGGCAACAGGGTCATACGGTACATCTGGCAGGTGACGGCACTATCGCTGGTGGCACAGGCAGGCACCATGGCACTGACAGTAAGGCTTTTCAATATCTTCCCGCTACTCTTCCCGCTGTCAAACATACTGGTCGTACCCATTACATTCCTTGTACTCATGTTGACACTGTTGCTGATAGTGACCAGCCCCATCCCCTTCCTGTCATCCTTCACTGCGTTGCTTCTTGACTGGCTTGCCGGCCTGATGCTGCGTATCACCGGCACCATCGGTTCCGTTGATCGGGCTGTCCTGGGCGACATAGGCTTCACCGCCGCCGAGACGGTACTTCTGACAGTGGCCATAGCACTCCTCCTCACATCTATTCTCGGGGTATACAGGATCACCATAAAACCCTTCATCGTTGCCGCATTGCTCCTTGCTGCGTGCAACACCTTCAAAATCAGCCGGGAGAGCAATAAGGAGGGACCGGTAAAATACAATATCCGGGGGAGCGAACTCAAGGCGTGGCAGCAGGGCCGGCTGCTGATAGTGACACCCTCCGACGGCACACTGCCTGCAGAGGTGAGAAAGCATGCCGCCATCCGGGGGCTTAAGATTGAGGTGATTGGACCCGGTTAATACATCTTTTGATTAACTTTGCCGCGACCATAGCAATTCATAAATGAGGATAGTCATTGCCGGCGCAGGAGAGGTAGGCACCCATCTTGCAAGGATGCTCTCGCAGAGTGAACACGAGATCATACTTATCGATACCGAAGTCGAGAGGCTCACCCCTATTGACTCATCAATTGATGTTCTGACATATGAAGGATCGGCCACCTCCCTCAACATACTCAAGGAGGCCCTCAAGAAAAACACTGATCTCTTCATAGCAGTAGCTCACTATGAAGACACCAATATCAGCGCCGCCATCCTTGCCAAGAAACTGGGCGCCAGGAAGGTGATTGCGCGTGTTGATAACATGGAATACCTTGAACGGAACAACAAGGAGTTCTTCAAGTCGATGGGTGTTGACCATATGATATACCCGGAGCTAATTGCTGCCAAGGAGGTCATCAGCCTGCTGAAAGAGACCGGCACCACCGAGTTCATGGACTTTGCCGGAGGGTTGCTGTCGCTCTATGTTCAGAAGCTTGAAAAGAATGCCCCGGTCCTTAACAAAAGCCTTGAGGAGGTCTCCAATACTATCGGGTCGATCGAGTACCGTGCCGTTGCGATAAAGAGGCATGAGCATACCATCATCCCGCGTGGCAAGGAAGAGTTTCTTGACGGTGACCTGGCTTTCGTCATCTCAACACGTGAAGGTATTGCTGACATGATGAAGTTCTCCGGGAAGAAGAATGTGGAGGCCAAGAGCATTATGATTTTGGGAGGGAGCCGTATCGGCAGGCATATAGCCCAGAAGCTTCAGAACTACTGCCAGGTGAAACTTATAGATTACAACCTGGAGAAATGCCGCTATCTGGCCGAGGACCTTGAGGATACGCTGGTTATCAACGGTGACGGCCGCGACGGTGACCTGCTGGCCGAGGAGGGGCTGCAGAATATGGATGCCTTTGTGGCTGTCACCGGAAACTCTGAGACAAACATTCTCTCATGCCTGCTGGCCAAGAAGATAGGTGTGATGAAGACAATCGCCGAGGTCGAGAACATGGAGTATATCAACCTGGCAGAGAACTCGGGCATAGATACCATCATCAACAAGAAGATAGCCACCGCCAGCCGCATCTTCCGTCATACGATGAACCCCAACGTCACCCAGGTGAAGATGATGACAGGCACCGATGCTGAAGTCATTGAATACAATGTCCCTGAGGGTGCCCGCATCACCTCCGGGCCACTGAAGCTTATCGATTTTCCCAGGGATGCCATTGTCGGGGGAGGCATACGCAAGTACAAGGCTTATATAGCCACCGGTGACACGCTGATACAGGCAGGTGACAAGGTGGTTGTCTTCGCTCTCCCGTCAGCCTTCGACAAGCTCAACAAGTTTTTCACCGGCGACAGGAAATAAGGCCCTGGATTTGCGATGTGCGATGTGCGATTTTTGATTTTTGATGGTCGATGTGCGATGTTAGATATGCGAGTAGTTGCAGAAATCGAAAATCTGAAATCGAAAATCCACTACTGCCTATTGCCCACTGCCTATAATTCAAGCACCCCCTTCCCCTGCCTCAGGATGACAGGCTCGGGGCCGGTACAGTCAACAACGGTTGAGGGTTCATTGTCTCCGAAGCCAGCATCAACAACCAGATCTGCAAAATCATAATACTTCTCGTGAATAAGCTCAGGGTCAGTGATATATTCAATAATCTCATCATCCTCATGGATTGAGGTGGTCATCAGTGGACGTCCCAGTTCGCGTACTATCTCCAGTGTGATGCTGTTGTCCGGGATACGTATCCCCAGCGTTTTCTTGCGGTGACGGAACATGGCGGGGATCTGGTTGTTCGCCTTAACGATGAAGGTGAACGGCCCCGGCAGGTTACGCTTTAGCAGCCGGAAGAGGTTATTGTCATGAATGACAGTATATTCGGAGAGCTGACTCATTGATGCAAAGATCATGGACATGTCGGGGTTACCGGGATTAAGTCCCTTGAAGCGGGCTATCTTCTCGATGGCCTTCCCTGCCCTGATATCGCAACCCATGGCATAGATGGTGTCAGTGGGGTAGATGACTACACCTCCCTGCTCAAGCACCCATATTACCTTGCGTATGTGGTCCGGGTTGGGATTCTCGGGATATATCTTAAGAAGCATCTCTCTGTAAAACAGAAGGCAAATATATAAACTAATATTCAGGAGGGATCAAAAAAAGAGGGTAAGCTACTCATATCGCACCGCTACAACCTTCTACCCTTGCTGCCTTCCGACCCTGGGGGAGTTCAAAGGGAGCTGGTCGTATGAGACTTACCCCGCACAAAAATACTATTATTTGACGCCTCCGCCAAATAATAGTCGCAGTTTTACCGGATGCAGAGATTTGTCCACAAAGATTTCATCACCTCCAAAAATCAGGTCACGGAACTTGATTATCATTTACCTGTGTAAAAATCGGGTGTTTTTATGTAAGTTTGTTTTCAAAATCAAAAAAATCGGTAAGATGGAAGAAAAAAGATCAATCTGGAAAGAGACCCTGAACTACGGAATTATTCTGGGTCTGATCAGTGTAGGCCTCTCAGTGCTGACATATATGTTTGACCTCACCTTCAAGACCTGGCTGATGTGGCCGATGATGCTAATCTCAGTTCTTGTGCTCTTTTTTCTGCTACGCTCATACCGTGACCACTACAACAACGGATACATCTCCTACGGCAGAGCAGTCGGGGCAGGGGTGATTATCAGCCTGTACGCGGCCATCATATCGGCAATATTCGTCTATGTTCTGTATGCATTCATTGACCCCGGCCTGATAGACAAATCGCTGGCGGTAGCCGAGGAGAGACTGTTCAGCAGGGGGGTCCCCGATGCTGCCATTGAGAAGGCCATGGAGATGCAGGCCAAGATGATGAAACCGTGGTTCACCGCCATGATGTCGGTTATCAACGGCGTCTTCATGGGACTGATCCTATCGCTGATCGTTTCACTCTTCGTCATGAAGAAGGGCAATCCTCTCCTTGATGAGGTTGAAGAAGAGCCGCAGCAATAATGGATCTGTCGGTTGTAGTCCCTGCCTGGAACGAGGCGGAGTCGCTGCCTGAACTGGCAGAATGGGTTGACAGGGTTTGTGTCGCCTCATCCATCGACTATGAGCTTATTGTAATTGATGACGGCAGCAGTGACAACAGCTGGGAGGTGCTGAAGCATCTTGCATCCCGTAATGGGAAGATAAAAGCCATCAGGTTCCGCCGCAACTATGGCAAGGCAGCTGCGCTGCAGACCGGTTTTGAGGCCTCGTCAGGAGAGGTGGTAATAACCATGGATGCCGACCTGCAGGACAGTCCCGATGAGATCCCTGAACTGGTCAGGATGATCAGGGAAGAGGGGTATCACATGGTCTCCGGATGGAAGAAGAAGAGGTATGACCCGTTCATCAAAAAGACAACCTCGAAGCTTTACAACTACACTGCCAGGAAGTTCTCGGGCATAAGGCTGCACGACTTCAACTGCGGGCTGAAGGCCTATGACGGAGAGGTGGTCAGGAGCATCGAGGTCTACGGCGAGATGCACCGTTACATACCCATGCTGGCGGTGGAGGCTGGCTTCAGGAACATAGGCGAGAAGGTAGTGCAGCACCGCGCCCGTAAATATGGGGTTACCAAATACGGTTTTGACAGGTTTCTGAAGGGTTATCTTGACATGCTGACCATCAGCTTCATCACCCGCTTCGGCAAGAGTCCAATGCATCTCTTCGGCACCATGGGCTCGCTCATGTTCCTCGCGGGATTCATCATGGCGGCATACCTCGGCATACGTAAGCTAGTGTTTATCCATCAGGGCCTAAAGGCACCGCTGGTGACCGACAGTCCCTATTTTTACATAGCACTTGCTGTGATGATAATAGGGTCATTTCTCTTCCTTACCGGCTTTCTTGCGGAGCTTGTCAACCGCCGCTCCTCGGACCGCAACCGCTACCTGGTAGGGGAACGCCTCAACCTAAAAGCCTGAAGGTTTCTCCCTCCTGTTATCAGGCGGGTGAGCCCTGAATAATGCATAGCCTCGAGTATTAATATACTAAATACCAAGGCATTACAGCAGCTAACCCCTCCCAATTCTTAATTCTTAATTCTTACTCCTTAATTCTCACTCCTCACTCCCTCCTGCGTTGCGTGTCCCACGATAGGGTGCGTAGTGCTTCCGTCATCCTCTCCCATGTATAGAGCTTCTTCTGCTCTATGATACCCTCTTTGAACCTCTCCTCGTCGCCGTTGAAGAAATCCGCAATGGCCCTTGCTATTGCTCCCGGTTCCGGGTTAACAACATAGCCGCAGACACCGTCAGGTACTATCTCGGCAAGACCCCCGACGTTGGTAACGACCATAGGCTTGTTGAAATGATAGGCCACCTGTGTAACGCCGCTCTGTGTGGCAGAACGGTAAGGCTGCACTACCAGTGAGGCAGCAGAGAAGTAGTACCGCACCTCCTCATCGCTGATGAAGTGGGAGTGGAATATTATGCTGCCGGCAAGATCATGCTGATGAATAAGATCAAAATATATCTTCTCATCCTCATAAAATTCACCTGCAATAATAAGTTTGATCCCGAGGCTTCTGACAGCAGGCTCAGCCATCGCTTCTATCAGCAGGTCAAGTCCCTTGTATTCCCTGATGAATCCAAAGAAGAGTATGTACTTTTCAGCCGCACAGAGCTTCAGTCGCACCAGCGCCTCAGCCCGTGACACTGGCTCACTGTAGTTATCGAAGAGCGGGTGGGGAGATATGACGCATGGCATCCTCAGGCTGAACTGCCTCAGGTCACGCTCCACAGCCTTCGTCATCACCAGCGCGCCGTGTATGCTCTTCACGAAGAACTTCGTCAGCATCCTGTCGCCGAAGTGTTTCTCATGAGGGATCACATTGTCGAAGATGGTGACTATCCTGGTATGCCTGTTGGTTCTCACTATTCGTGCTATGAAACCGAGCGCCGGCGCCAGAAAAGGAAGCCAGTAACGCAGTATGATCAGGTCGGGTCGCGTACGTCTCAGGCGCATCCCGATGGTGAACCAGTTCAGCGGGTTGACCGAGTTGATAGCCCGGGTGATGGTCACACCCTGCGGGGCATAACCCACATCATACTGTGTCTTGCCCGGGAAGAGCAAAGCAGGATACTGCAGCTTGAAGGTATAGATGGCCGCAGCATCTCCCTCCTGGAGGAACTGCTGTGCCAGCCTCTCATTGTATGCTGCTATGCCGCCACGGTAGGGATGAGCCGGACCGCAGATGACAATGCGCATCATTGGCCCCCTCCTCCCCTGACCCAATCGGTGAGATAACTGTATTGCGGCTCCAGGGTGCCTCCGCTGGTGATGGTGGCACGCTGCAGCATCGGGGAGTCATTGTCAGTGAAGAGATCGTGAAGCACATGCCCCATGAGCTGCTTGCCGAAGTCGCTGGAGGCATCCCGTGGCAGCTCGCCGGGGAGGTTATCGATTGACATCACAGTGATGTTGTCAGGATGCCTGAAGGCCTCCTCCTCGCAATGACGGGTACGGTTGTAGCTGTAGAAAGGTTCAGCGATGGTTGTGGCCCTGATGGTGGTGGGTATGGGACCGTCGATGTCGCAGCTGATATCACCTATGACCGAGATTCTGAAATCAGGTTTCTCCACCTCCTCACGGGTGAAGAAGACGGGCGACTTCGGGTCCCAGAAGTGAGCCGCGACAAGCACATCCGTCACCTTTGTATATTTCAGGAAGTCAGAAACATAATCTTCCGGATGCTGTACGAAGTTGTTGAAGTCAAACGGACGGCCGTCAGTGTGCTTAACGTAGTGCTGCGGCCCTATCTGGCAGACGACCGGCACATCATACTCGCGGGAGAGGAAATCCTCCGGCGACACGTTCATCAGGCCGTGGCAGTTACCGAGCGTCTCCATGGCTCCTGAAGCTACACGGCCCTCCCCGGTGACAAGGATCTTCAGTCCCGGCTTGAGACGTATCAGCCTGAGCCCTGCCCACATCTCGTCGAGATCACGGCACTGGTATGCAGGCTTGAGCTTGAACCTGTTGGTTTTGATGCCACGCGCCCTGAGTGCGTTATATGCCCCGACGATACCTGCCCACCTGCCGAAGGCAACAACCCGCTGTCCCTTGTCGGTGGTGAGATACTCATAGTCTATCAGCCTTATCTTCCTGTTCAGTATCTCGCGCAGCAGTTCCAGGTTATGTTCCTGTTTCTTCGCCACATGGGCAAAGAAAAGGTATATTTTCCCCGGTATCAGGACCCTGCGGTCAACCTCCTTTACACCCATGAGAATATCGCAGTTTCCCAGGTCTTCCCTCAGCGGGATCTTCAGATATCTATACTCTTCATCACTGTAGCATCTTATGTCTGAGGGTTGCACGAAGAAATCGACGAACGGGTAATTCTCCTTCAGTTCAACCACCTGCGAGGGTGTCAGCGGCACCCTTCTGTCCGGCGGGATCTTCGTCTCCCTGAGTATCCCTATCTTCACTCTCTTTTCCATATCATTCTGTTTGAGTAGTGGTGTGAAGATAAGAATTCGGCCCGATTTTTGAGCATATATTTATCACGGCAACGTAATTATGTGTAATTTTGCGTTGTTATTACAGTACCATGGGGCTGATCTGGTTTAGACAGCAAGCCGCGGTGGTATGTAAGCATGCAGAGGGTGGTGACGCTACTCTATAACCTGTGTCACAAAACAACAACTGGCGAGAATAACTACGCTCTTGCTGCGTAACCGAACTAAGTAGGTTATGCTTTATCTCGGCACCAGGTGCTGGGACGAGACGTTTCCCGGGCGGTGATGCCCTGTACCAACCCGATAAGGAAGCGCACGCAATTCAGGGATTGCCCGATGGTCTCTCCGGCCTGACGGTGAAATAACAGGAGATAAGGAGTGATTCGGATGTCTGCCACCTGGTCACTCCCGACAATCAAGGCAGGATAAGCATGTAGAAAGCATATGGTCGCCTTGTTTGGACGCGGGTTCGATCCCCGCCAGCTCCACTTGAATAACTCATTTTATGTGAGTTATAGAGACCTAATCCTGCAAATCAAGAGTTTGCAGGATTTTTTTCTGTTGACGAATTTGGTGCCGTGTTTTCATCGAACACGTTGCCAATGCATTAAATAAAATATGTAGATTTCTAATTTGACAGTTCCAGGAGCAATTTTGAAATATCCATTATAGTTGTTATAAGCTTCCGCTTTATGTGATTTGTAAATGGCAATTGCCGAATCAACAGAAGATTGCAAATACGTATTTAGCAAAGCCGTTGATTGTGCATAATCCAATTGATCTGGTATCGAAAATTCATTTTTCTGTGAACTCAGGCTTAATAATTTTTCTTTTGACTTCTGAGTAACTAAAACCTACGGAATAGTTTGTGTTTTCTTTTTTGGCGGTACAGCTTGATGGTAAATGCCATTTTTTACTGCCATGACAGTAAATATTCGTCAATTGCTTGTTATTTTTAAATAAAACACTTAATTTTACCGCTATAAAGGTAAGTAATGGAACAATTCCAGAAATTAGCAGAAGTAATCAGGTTGCATCGAAAGGCAGCCAAACTAAGCCGTATCCAGTTAGCAGAACTTGCGGGAGTTGGGAAGACCGTGATTTACGATATTGAAAAAGGCAAGGAATCCGTCCAATTGAACACTTTACGAAAGATCCTGAAGGTGTTAAACATAAAGATTGTATTAACAAGTCCATTAGTGGATAATCTGATAAATCGAGGAAATGAGAAAGGCTAAAGTATATGTAAAGGGAAAAGAAGCCGGGACTCTGACTGAAGTTGTACGGGGAAAGGAGTATCTGTTTGAGTACCTTGATGGCTATGATGGTCTTGAAGTATCCAGAACAATGCCACTGAAAGAAAAGGTTTATAAATTCGATATGTTTCCACCATTTTTTGAGGGATTATTACCCGAAGGAATTCAATTGGACGGTTTATTGAAATTAAAGAAAATTGATAAGTATGATTATTTTTCTCAGTTAATCGCTGTTGGCGATGACATGGTTGGTGCTGTAACAGTCAAAGAAGCAGAAAAATGAATCACTGCCCGATAACATATAATCCTTGTGGAGATAACCGTTACAGTGATGCAGGACTTAAATTACTTTCAACTGAATTGGTTTCACTTAAAGACCTTGAGTATACAGCAGAAGAACAAAGGCAAGAAGCTTTTAACCGTGCTTCTAAGATGTCAATACAGGGTATTCAGCCAAAACTGAGTGCCAGATTAAATATTAAAGAAAAAAAAATCGAAATTGTTGATACAGGTGGAAGATATATTCTTAAACCTCAACATCAATTTTTCCCTGAAATGCCAGAGAATGAAGACCTCACAATGAAGCTTGCAAGTGAGATTGGTTTGGAAATCCCACTTCATGGTTTATTATGGTCAAAAGACAATTCTCTGACATATTTTATCAAGCGATTTGACAGGAAAGGTCAAAACAACAAAATACCTGTTGAAGATTTTGCTCAATTGGCAGGACTTAGTCGGGATACAAAATACGAGTATAGTATGGAAAAGGTTGTCGGTGTAATTAATAAATTCTGTACTTTCCCTGCAATCGAAAAGCTTATTCTGTTCAAGCTGGTCATATTTAACTACATAATTGGAAATGATGACCAGCATCTCAAAAACTTTTCTATCATAACTAAAGACGGAAAGGTTAAATTATCGCCATGTTATGACCTTCTCAATACCACCATAGAGTATCAGAAACCTGATGAGGAGATTGCATTACCTCTAAAAGGCAAGAAGAAGCATTTAACATATGAAATACTTGTAAAATACTATGGACTGGAAAGGTGTGAATTAACAACTAAAAGTGTTGATAAAGTTCTTGAAACCGTATCATCTGCAATTCCAGTATGGAAATACCTTATCAATTCAAGTTTCTTGTCAGAGGGTATGAAAGAAAAATACCTTGAGTTATTGGAAATGCGTCTCCACAACTTAAAAATTTCTTAGCCTTTATTTCTTAATGTGTAGCGATTTTTATTTCACCACAATCTGAACGTGCAGGGAAAGGTCCCCTGCCCTATTTTCCGTAATCCGAGGGGCTTACTCCGAAATATTTCCGGAAGGCAGATGCAAAGTGAGAGGTATTCTGCAGTCCGATAGCATAGGTAACCTGGGAAATATTCATCGTTCCTGATCGCAACAGCCGGGCAGCATGCTTCATGCGTACCAGACGGAGGAGCTCCATCGGAGTGCTACCGGTTATGGCATGAACCTTCCTGAATAGCTGTGACCGGCTCATATTCAGTTCTTTACCTAGCATCTCAATATTAAAATCAGGTTCTGACAGGTGCTTATCAAAGACTTTCATGATCTCACGCAGCATAATGAACAGCGGCGAGGCGGTCTCCTTTGAATCGGAATCCATCAGGAACTCTTTCTCAAAACTTTTGCGTAATTCCCTGCGTTGAGTGATCAGGTTCCTTACCCTGGCCTTCATCAGTCCCGAATCAAAGGGCTTCACAATATAGTCATCAGCCGCTGCCTCCATTCCTTTGATCATACTCTCCCTGTCTGCCCTGGCAGTAAGCATGATAACCGGTATGTGGCTGGTGGCAGGATGGGCCTTCAGCCTTTTGCACATCTCCATGCCATCCATCACCGGCATCATGATATCAGTGATCACCAGGTCGGGAATGATCTCAATGGCCTTTTCCAGTCCGGCGCCTCCGTTGACAGCCTCCACAACGGTGTACTTTTCTGACACCAGGCTTTTTATGTAGTGCCGCAGGTCTTCATTGTCCTCAACCACCAGGATCACCTCGTATTCATCCTTATCCTTCATGCCTGTCGCCGCCCCGGTTATCACCTCAGCATTCTGCACGGCTTCAATCGCTTCCGGTCCTTCCTCCGCCGGTATCCGTCCGCCAGGATCACTCTGTTCTGTTCCGGTTACAGCTATCTCCTCTTCATTAAAACTCTCCCTACTTACAGGGAAGGTGACGGTAAATATTGTCCCCCTGCCGGGTTCGCTCTCCACTGTTATGTCGCCGTTCATAAGATTCACAAGCTCACGGGTAAGTGCCAGGCCTATGCCTGTTCCCTCTTTGTCTCTTACATCACTGCTGTCTACCTGGTAGAACCGGTCGAATATGCGGTCCAGATGATCCCTGGCAATTCCCGGTCCGGTATCGCTGACTGTCATTACCGCCATCCTCGTATCCACAGTTCCCCGAGGCACATCTCTCTTCAGCTCAACGGTAATGGATCCGCCATCAGGAGTGAACTTAAAGGCATTGGAGAGAAGGTTATTGAGTATCTTATCGATCTTGTCAGCGTCATACCAGCAGTCGCCGTCCATCCCCTCTGCCTTAACTTTGAAATCAATCTCTCTCGCTTCCGCCAGGGAGGCAAACGAACCGGCTATTGACCTTACAAACTCCGGCAGCGGACCTTCAGAAACCTGCAGCTTCATGCTTCCCGCCTCGAGCCTCGAGATATCAAGCAGCTGGTTTATAAGCCTCTGAAGCCTCCGGGTGTTTCGCAGCATCGACTGAAGAACAATCTTTCCGACAGGCACCGTCTCCGCGCCGGTTCTCAGGGAGTCTTCCAGCGGACCGGCCACCAGGGTCAGGGGAGTGCGGAACTCATGGGAAATGTTGGTGAAGAATCGCGACCGGAAAGTATCGATCGCCCTTATCTTCTCTTTCTCCGCGCGTTCTACCTCGACGGCAGCCCTGAGTCGCTCACGGTTCATCAGGAACCTCCTGTACCACAGTAGCATACCGGCAAGAATCAGGAAATAGATGATATATGCCCACCATGTCTGCCAGGGCGGGTAACGGATGACTATCGCCAGTGAGGCTCCTTCTTCATTCCATACCCCGCTGTTGTTTGACCCCTGTACCTTGAAGGTATAGCTCCCGGGCTTAAGATTTTTATACTCCACATACCTCCTCGATTCCGAATAGGTCCAATCTCTTTCGAATCCCTCCAGCAGGTACCTGTAGTGGTTCCTCCCGGGATTTTCAAAATTGAGGGCTGCAAACTCAAAGGAGAGAAAATTCTGCCTGGAGGTGAGCTCCACCGACTGCGTCTCCGTTATCTCTTTTTGCAGTGGGGATTTATCCCCGGGGTAGACCGGCTCATTATAGATCCGGAACCCGGTGATGAATACAGGAGGCACTTCACTGTTGATGCGGATGCTGTCAGGATGGAACCATAGGACCCCCGCCTCGGTAGGGAAGAAAAGCTCACCTGAAGAGTTCATGGAAGGATCAGCCCAGCCGAAGCTATTGGTTGGCAGTCCGTCTTTCCTGTAGAAGCTATGAAACTGTTCCGTGCGCGGATCGAAGCGCGAGAGGCCGTTCAAAGTGCTCAGCCACAGGTAGCCGCGATGGTCCTCGATGATACCAAGTACGTTATTGTCGCACAGACCGTCAGCGATGGTATAATGCCTGAAGTGAACTTCGTGCCGTCCGCTGCCAGCAATTGGCGTTGTGACCATCCTGTTCAGTCCTCCCCGGATTGTTGCTATCCACATGGTTCCCGGCTCATAATACCTGCTGAAATGAATGGCCCTGACCCAGTCGGAACTGAGGGAACTATCGTCACCCGGCACGTTGCGGTAAAGGATGGTGGCTTCCGGCGTAAGGGTGTGAGCATCACTCTTCGAAAAGGGGGGAAGCAGCCTCAGCAGTCCCTCTGAGGATGGGAACCATATCTCCCCGGCCACTGCTGCCTCCACACAGGTGTCGTTGTTGACATAACCGGCTGTTCTGTGGTCGAGATGAATAAACCCGCCCGTTTCGCGATCGTACCTGTCGTGTATACCACGTCCGGAATTAAACCAGAGCGTACCATCCCTCTCCTTGTACAGAAGATGTTCCCACATATGGGTAGAGGCCTCGCCCTTTCTCTGTGCGTAGATCTCATGGCGCGGAGTCATGGCGGCCGGATTCTTAAGGTCAGGATGGTAGGAGGTGAAGCTTATCGCCCCTTTGCCGGCAACCGTTGCCCGGGCGATGTTGCCGTACCGTGAGGCAAACCAGAGATCACTGTTCTCGTCTGTCTCCATATCATCAACAGACTCACCGGGAAAGATCCGGTACAGGTTCAGCCTGTCATTTGCGATGTCGTAATTTGCCACATTTTCAGCGCCGTCATTGGAAATCCATATTTTATCATTGATGTCGATATAAAGTGAATGAACCATATCCCTGTCATTTACCCCAGACACGTTAAGAGAAGTGGGTTTGATTGTTTGAAATTCATTACGCCTGACAGTTATACAGCACAGACCGCGGTCGGGCACCCCCAGCCATGCCAGCCAGGGGCTCTCGAGGAAAAAGGAGAACTCGGGATTGATCTCAACCACTGTAAAGTCAGTTTCGTATCCTTCAATGCTTTCAGTAGCGGGAAGAGCTTCCGGCTGATGCATGAGTCTCATCAGGCTTTGGTTCACGCGCAGCCAGAGATACCCGTTACTGTCCTCCCCGAAGGCGTATACCACTGAGTGAAAACCCTCACGCCAGGTCTGTTTAACCTCAAGTGGTATGTGTTTCCCGAAAGTGTGGTTTTCCCTGTCGAACAGGGAAAGGCCGTATATGCCGGAGGTCCAGAAATTTCCAAAGCGATCTTCATATATTCTTATTATCCAGCTGATATACGGCTTAGGGCTCTCCTGGAACGGTATAAATCTTTCGAAGGAGCCGGTTTCAAAATCATACCTGTACAGCCCTGTAAGGGCGCCTATCCATAGGTCTCCCCTGCTGTCAGAGTATATTTGAGTGGCAATAGACCGCATAACAGTGTCATCTTCTTCAAGTGTGAAGGAACTGTCGGGATAGATGCATCTGAACGTCTCTGTCACCCTGTCGAATGTCCGAATATCCCCGGGGACCCCCTCATCGGGGTCCATGCAAATAAGCCAGAAGAGTCCGTTTTTATCCTCGCAAATCTCCCATACTGGCTGAAAAAACCTGTAGGTGTGTGTCTCCGGTTTTTCAAGATACCTGTACTGCCTGATGTCGCTGAGCGGATTCACCGGGGCGTATCTGAACAGTCCGTCGGAAGTGCCAATCCACAGGATGCTGTCGCTATCCTCCATGACTGTAAGTACCTTGAGGGCTGAAAGGGGATGTAATGCTCCTGAGGGGAGCCTGAGTGTTATAAAGGTGTAGCCATCAAACCGGTTCAGCCCGTTGTCGGTTCCCACCCAGATGAAACCCCTGCTGTCTTTGGTGACGCAGTTGACATGGTTTGATGAGAGGCCGTCTTCGGTTGAGAAATATGTGATGTCCCAGCTGGAGGGTTGCGCACGGACCGCAGTGGAAATGCTGAAACGTACCACAAGCACAAGCAGCAATGCCATACCAATGCGGCAAATGACGTTATGAGCCCACTTATCCTGCATTTGAATGCTACGATTTAGGTTGAGAACCGGACAAATCAGCATTCAGCCGGTAAGTAAGTTAAGAAAAATATTTTACAGAAGTTGCATCTGTTTTCAATTAAACTTTGTTTAGATTCTACACATTGGTTAATACTATTTCACAACAGCCAGGGAATATACCTGGGACGCCCGGGTCCATCTTTGAGACTTTTCCGACAGCAGGTCAACACTGTCGATCTTAACTTGCATATATCAACCAAAACATGAAAAAAATGAAAACTACTAAAGCAAGAATCCGGATTCTCCCATGGTTTTTAATGGGATTGATATTTGTAACAGCCACTGGTTGTGATTGGCTTTGTCCTGATCCTGATGAAGAAGAAGCGGATGTATCCTGGGTTAAGAACTATAGTCCCGTGCTGTCAGGCACGGCAGGTTCATGGGATGAGAGTACGCTGATTCAGGCATCTGTTCTTTTTATTGATAATGTTTACCATATGTGGTATGGCGGAGCGATAATAGAGGGTCAGAATGTGCCGTTTGCAATAGGTCATGCCACCTCTCCAGATGGCTTTGTATGGACGAAGGACCCTTCAAATCCTGTGCTGGTAAAGGGTCCGGAAGGCAGCTTTGAAGAACATATGGTTTATATGCCTTATGTTGTAAAAGCAGGAAACACGTTTCACATGTGGTATACCGGGAGAGATATGCAGAATGAACACATCGGCTATGCCACCTCCCCCGACGGAGTTACATGGACAAAGAGTGCGTCGAATCCTGTCCTGATGCCAGCCACCCAGACCGGGTGGGAAGGAGTAGATCAGTCTTCCGGTCCGGTACTCTACCGTGACAATAAATTCCACATGTGGTACAATGGATCAAACGGCACAGAAATTAAGGTAGGATATGCCACCTCAAATGACGGAGCTAACTGGACCCGTCATCCGGGAAACCCGGTGCTGGATAACGGAGGAGATGGTAAATGGGATTTCCCGAGGGTACAGGCCGGTACCGTAATCCACAATGGCACAGGCTTTGAGATGTGGTATGGGGGCGGTGAGTTCGGCTCCTGGCTCATCGGCCATGCCACCTCTCCGGATGGCATTACCTGGGAGCGTGATGCTGATAATCCAGTTGTGGTAGTTAGTAATGAGCTCACTGGCTGGGATATAACTTACGTCGGCTGGCCAACAGTCTTGCAGGGCACGGGGTCAAAACTGAGGATGTGGTATTCCAGCACCACATACAATGTTTTCGTGGGAGGCGGTATCGGATATGCAGAGTGGCGGTGATAAGCCAGGCCTCAGAATAGACTAAAAAGTGACTGCAGATCGGTTTTGTAATTCTGAGGGAGCTGTTTCGCTTCCCTGGAGCACCGGTCTTGCTCTATCCTGATCCGAACCCGGGTCCAAACATTGGATTAGAAGATCCCGGAAGGGAATGTTCAGCCGCAGCAGTCAGAATTCACCGGGAAGTGTCACATCCAAATTGTCCGTCATAGCTACCCCGCGTTCACCGGCAAGGGAACCTGAACTATAGCCGTATGGATTCATGTAACTCTGTCATGGTACATCAAAAGGCATGAAAATTGCTGTTAATAAGAAAAAAGCAAAGTCATGAAAAAGCTATCAATCATATTGTTGATGCTGGTTTCTGTAAGCATGCTGTACGCCCAGGAGACCCGGATGACACGCAAAGAGGCAAAGGCAGCCCGGAAGGCGCAACTGGTTGAAAAGACCAAAGCCCTGGTAAACGCCGGCACATGGCAGTTTGATGCTACACAGATGTTGCCTGCATCCGGCAGAAGCAGAACACTGACCTCCTCATACAGGGTGATTGTAACTGAGAGTGAAATAGATTCTTACCTCCCCTATTTTGGCAGGGCCTACCGTGCTGAGTACGGAAGCACTGATTCGCCCCTGAGCTTCAAGGGAGAGATCAGTGACCTCAGGGTAGAGGACTGGGAAAAAGGAGGCTGGATGATTTCATTCAAAACCGAAAACAAAAATGACAGGCTGGAATATACCTTTCATATCGGGAAAACAGGATCGGCAACATTGAAGGTCAACAGCACCAACAGGCAGCAAATATCATTCTACGGTGACCTGATTGAAACTGACAGGGAGAGATAGACTGTTCTATACCTGCTGTCCCTTCCTGGCGGAGAGCAGCGCATGGATGATAAAGGCACATCCTGCAATAAAGAACGGGGAGATGACAATCAGTGAAGCACTGTTCCCGGCGAAGGATTTGAAGAAGACAGCCATTACAATAAATGCCAGCAGGAAAATTACTCCCCCGGCAATCTCCTGTCTCCATGCAATAATAAGGGCGATAATAAGTAGTAAGGCAGGAATGTTATGAATTAAAAAACCTGCCAGTTTCTTGCCAAAGGGTTCATTACCTGAGAATACCTCCAGTGAGAAGATGACCAGAAACAGTATGGCTGCAATAGCCAGAATCCTGGTAAACCATTTCAGAATTGACAGACTCATTATCTTTTTATATCAAATTTACTCTTTTTCGTTAGCACCCGGAATACCAGGCAGGGTTATTTCCCCAGGAAATGTCAACGGCTCGTCACCACCGGCTTGATGTCGAGCACCGGTGTGTTGTTGAGGGCGTCGAGGCCGGTGACGGTTAGCGTGTTCTCTTCAACACCCAGCAACCTGACGGCGGTCATTCCTATCATGCTCGGCCTGCGGGGGGTGCAGCATGCAAATACACCCCTCACCTCTCCCGAACGGGTGACAGTGCGAAGCTCATAACCGTCGGAACGGTCAAAGTAAAAGAGGATGTTGAGCTCGCTGTACTTTTCGATCCTGTATAGCGCCTCGGCAAACTCCTCCCTCACCTCGATGGTGGAGATGCTCTCCTTCATCCTGTCGGCATCACCCGGTTCGGCACTCTCCCACTCATTGTGCACATATCCTATTATCTCAATTTTCAGATCCATTGTTGTCCTGCTTGAGTTTGCTAAAGCGGCTCTGTGGGCAGAATATACATCTCCCCCTCATGCCATATTATCTTTATCCTTACCCCGTAAATATCCTCTATCAGTTTCTCGCTGAAGATCTTACTCCCTCCTTCGGCCCTTACCTGTCCGTCGTGGAGTATCATGAACTCACTGCAGTACTTCAGCGCAAGGTTGAGATCGTGTATGGCCACCAGCACCGTGATGCCGCCCGCGGCAAGCTCGCCAAGCAGGCGAAGTATCTCATGCTGATGCCTGAGGTCGAGGTTGGCTGTCGGCTCGTCGAGGAGTATCACCGACGGCTGCTGTGCCAGTGCGCGGGCAATGAAGACCTGCTGCCGCTGCCCTCCGCTGAGTTTGTTGAGATCCTTGAGCGCGATGTCATCGAGGCCAAGCCTGACCAGTATCTCTGCCGTGATCCTGCGGTCGTCCTTGCCGGGCGACCAGCTGATGTATGGATTACGGCCCAGCAGGACAGGATCGAACACCGTGGCCGGGAAGGTATTGTACTGCATCTGCGGGACATATGCCATCTCCCTGGCCATCTCCCTGGCACTGATGCTGCCGGCACTGCGGCCCATAACCTCCACCGTTCCGGCCTGCGGCGTCAGAATGCCGTTGATCAGCCTGAGAAGGGTGCTCTTACCCGATCCGTTCGGCCCCAGAAGGGCTGTGAAAGAGCCCTTTGCAAAGCTGTGGGTTATACCTTTGATGACCGGGAAGCCGTTATAGGCAAACCGGACGTCGGAGAGGGTTATCATTTCCACTGTGCCCCTCCTTTCCCCCTGACAAGCAATAATATAAACAATGGTGCTCCTATTACCGATGTCAGAATACCCACCGGCAGCACCATAGGTGAGATGAGTGTCCGTGCAACGATGTCGCAGCCTACCATGAAGGCGGCGCCGGCGAGGGCTGCTCCGGGAATCAGGAACCGCTCATCGCTGCCGATGACCCTCCTGACCATGTGTGGCACCACCAGACCCACGAAGGCAATGATACCGTAGAAGGAGACTACCGCTGCCGTGGCCAGGTTCGCTCCGGTCATTTCTCAGTTGTGGCTCATTGGCTACATTCTTAACGGAGAGCATATTGAAGGGAGGGTAGTCGGATTCAGTTGATGTCAGTCCATGTGCTCCGTTATAGGCTACTCCGCCCACATAGGCTGTCCGTTGAGGCTCCGTCGCCCGGGAGGCCCGGGAGACACACTCGGCAATTGTTGTTTCAAAGTAACTGATTATGCTGTCGGCCCTCTCTGGCAATCCGAAAATCTCTCCCAGAAGGGTCAGCGTCCCGTCCAGGGCATCCCTCCGGTCACCCAGGTCACCGTAGTCGAGCAGGATGACCGGCTTCCGTGTCAGTCGCTGCAGCCTGTCCGCCTCCTGCGTCGACATGAAGGTCGCAATGATGAGATCGCTCTCAGCCGCAGCCAGCAGCTCGGTGTCATAATTATTGCCGGCCCCGATTACCGGGAGACCGCGGAGATCGGGGTTGGCAAAAAGGTATGGTACGTTGCGCCTCTGCTCGCTCCCCTCGATGTGACTTACCCTGCCGGTGACACCCATATATGACAGCAGCCTCATCGTCCCCGATTTGAGGGCTATGACTGACCGCACTGTATCAGGTATCAAAACGTTTCGGCCGGTGTAATCGGTGATTAGTCGACCCGCTCGGCCGGTGCGGCTGCCCGGGGTGCATGCTGCAAGAGCCAGCATGATCATCAGCAATATCAGGGCCGGCACTCTACCTTTCATCATGATGCTCCTCGCCTGTTAATCGTGTCAAGGTAAGCCTTGCATACCTTACGCCCTTTACGCTGCGCAGTTTATCGGCCAGCGCGGTAAGTTCCGCCGCCCGCCCCCTGACAGCCAGCAGTTCCATGCACTGTCCGTGATCAAGGTGCAGATGAAGAGACGACAGTATCAGATTGTTCCTTTCATGCTGCAGGCGGGTTAGCTGTGCCACCAAACCCCTGCGGTGATGATCGTATATCATTGTCAGCGACCCTGCTACCTCATTGTTGCACTGCCACTTGCTTTCGGCCAGACCGTTGCTGATGAGATGCCTTATGGCCTGGGAGCGGTTGACAAAGAGATTCTCCTCAACAAAACCGTCGAGGGCATCAAGCAACTCCTTCTCGAGTGAAACGCCAAAACGTATAACCGGCATCGTGTTACTTTTTTAAATATTCGTAATATCCACAGTAAATATAGTCAACAGATTTAATTATGTGTAACAAAAATGTAACAGTGCTATTTCTTTGTACTTTTTGGTATTTGACTTAATTTCGGCGTGTCAAAATGTATTTGTTTTTATAAATACCTTATATTTAAAACAATATTGATGATCCTAACAGAGTGTCACGGGAAGATCCGCGCATCAGGCAGGGAAATCTCATTAATATTTTAACAGGTGGATGTATATCTGATCATCGTAGTTGTCCTGTTTATTCTGGCAGTCTCTGACCTGATCGTCGGGATTTCGAATGATGCTGCCAACTTCATAAACTCCTCGGTAGGCTCAAAGGCTGCTTCCCTTAAGGTCATACTTATAATTGCCGGAGTGGGTGTAATTCTCGGTGCCACCTTTTCCAGCGGGATGATGGAGATAGCACGATCAGGCATCTTTCATCCCGGTCAGTTCTATTTTTCCGAGATCATGATCATCTTCCTGGCGGTCATGATAACGGATGTCATTCTCCTTGACACCTTCAACACATTTGGTTTCCCGACATCCACCACCGTCTCCATCGTCTTCGAGCTGCTGGGCGCGGCTGTTGCCATTTCGATCATCAAAATTTTCAATTCATCCGATAACCTGGCAGACATTGGCAACTATATCAATACGGCCAAGGCCCTGGCCATTATCTTTGGCATCCTCTTCTCCGTTGTGATCGCCTTTGCTTTTGGAACGATCATACAGTTCATAACGCGCCTTATATTTTCCTTCGATTTTCAGAAATACATGAAATATTTCGGGGCGCTCTGGGGTGGCGTGGCAATCACTGCCATCGTCTATTTCATACTGGTGAAGGGAGCCAAGGGAGCCTCTTTCATGACCCCTGAAGCCCTTGAATGGCTCGGCAGCAATACCATGAAGGTCCTGCTACTGGCCTTTGTGGCAATCACCATTATCTTGCAGCTGCTATACTCATTCTTCAAGGTTAACATCCTCAGGATAATCGTGCTCGTTGGAACCTTCTCACTTGCTATGGCCTTTGCCGGCAACGACCTTGTCAACTTTATAGGTGTGCCACTGGCCGGTTTCGAATCGTACCGGGAGTTTGCCAGTGATCCCTCGTTTAACCCTGACACCATGCTGATGGGGGCTCTCAGTGAGCCCGTTAAGACACCGACAATATTCCTTGTAGGTGCCGGAATTATCATGGTGGCGACTCTCTTCATGTCGAAAAAAGCAAAGACAGTTTCACAGACCGAGATCAATCTTGCCAGGCAAGGCTCCGGATCGGAGAGATTTGAATCATCACGTATTTCCAGGTCAGTTGTCAGACATACGGTCGGAGCATCAAAGTTTTTCGGCAGGATCATACCCGAAAAAGTGACCAGGTTCATTGACAGAAGATTCGATTTCCAATCCTACAGGAAGAGGTTTCAGAGTCCTGCTGATGTCTCATCATTTGATCTCCTGCGAGGGTCGGTCAATATGTTTGTAGCCAGTAGCCTGATTGCCTTCGGCACATCACTCAAACTGCCGCTTTCCACAACCTACGTCACCTTCATGGTGGCCATGGGCACCTCGCTGGCTGACAGGGCATGGGGCAGGGAGAGTGCAGTGTACCGCATCACCGGGGTGGTCACAGTCATTGGCGGATGGTTCTTTACAGCCCTCACTGCCTTCACGGTGGCATTCCTGGTAGCTCTTGTACTCCATTGGGGAGGTATCATTGCCGCAGTGTCAGGATTGGCGGTTGCACTTTTCATTGTGATCAGGTCGGCGTTGAGACACAAAAGAAAATTAGCCGCGTCTTCCAAAAAGGACGAACTTGATGACAAACTGACACTTACAGGCGAAAATATACTTTATAAGTGCAATACCTCCATCACCGACGTCGTGGTATCGGTACGTAAGCTCTATTCATCATGCCTTGTCAGCCTCACCGGTGAAGACTGGAAGAAGATGAAAAAGGTAAAGAAGAATGTGGATGATCTCAACCAGCGGACCAAGGAGTTGAAATACAATCTCTACCCCACCCTGAGAAAACTTGAGGAAGAATTCATCGAAACCGGGCCTTTTTATGTTCAGATCCTCGACTATCTGAGGGAGATAGCACACTGCCTCAAATATATTTCCGATCCGATTTATGAGCACCTCGACAACAACCATCCGTCGCTCATCCCGGAACAGATCAAAGACCTGAATCTGCTCAGTACCTCAATCAGCAAGTTTTATGACCGTATCGAGATTGTAATCAGGGACCAGGACCACAGTAACATGGAGAGTCTGCTGGCTGAGCAGCAGGCTATTCTTGACCTTATAACGAAGATCAAGAAAAAACAGATCAAATACATCAAATCGGAATCTATCGGAACAAAGAACACCCTGATGTATCTGAATCTGCTCACTGAAAGCAAGAACCTGCTTCTCTATACAGTCAACATGGTGAAATCGCACCGCGACTTCCTGATGAGCGATGCCCTGAACAACGGTTCCTGATCAGAACGACTCCGGGTTGTCAGCTTTGCGTGCAAAATTTCATTAAATTCATCCTCAAAATAATTTCATCATGAAAAAGGCATTCACAAATTTGTCTTTGCTGCTGATTGTTGTACTGATAATTTTTCCCGTTATGCTTGATGCACAGGATCTTTCTCTGCCGGCACCAATGACAGCCGGCGGTAAGCCACTCATGGATGCCCTCAGTGAGAGGCAGTCATCCAGATCATTTTCAGACAGGGAGCTCTCTCTGCAGCAACTTTCCGACCTGTTATGGGCCGCATGGGGAATAAACCGGTCTGCCGACGGGCAGAGGACAGCTCCGTCATCGCATAACCGCCAGGAGATGGATGTGTATGTAACACTGAAGAGCGGGTTATACCTCTATGACGCGGGAGATAATCTCTTGAAACAGATACACGGCCGCGATATCAGGGCTCTTACCGGGATACAGGATTTTCCGGCCCTGGTCCCCGTCAATCTGGTTTACGTTGCAGATCTGACAAAGAGAGGACTCAAGGAGGATCAGGCCATCACTGACACTGATTTGCTATCGTCATGGGCCAACACAGGTTTCATGGCACAGAATGTATATCTCTACTGTGCCTCAGCGGGACTGTCAACCGTAATCAGAGCAATGGTCCCACGACAGGATCTGGCGGCGGCAATGATGCTCAAGCCATGGCAGACAATAATACTTGCACAGACTATAGGACTGCCTGCAGATAGTCAATAATCCCCTCGCAGATTTTCTCTGCCATCAGTTGGCGGAAGTCAGGGTCAGTGAGCTTCTCCTCGTCTTCGGCGTGCGACATGAAGGCATGCTCCACCAGAACGAAAAGCAGCTGTGAGGGTCAGGTCTCTGTCAGAATCGCGCTCCTGCACCACCTCGGCACACATGGATTCAGTGGATGTTTGGACCTAATCTGAATTTTGACTACCTTAGCAGCTGTTCTGACAATGCCTGATCAGAATCAATTGCTGATCCTTTAGAGGATCATTCTTTAATAATAACTACTAAACCTGAAGAAAATGAAGAAAAGATTCTTGGCAATTGCCGCGGCTGCTCTTTTGCTGGCCGGCTGTGGTGGGAAAGCGGCCAAAGAGGCCGAAGCCAAAGCCCTGGAGGCCGAGGTTGAACAGATCGAGAAAGTTACATCTCAGATTGACAGCACCATAACAGAGATCGAAGAGGCTGCCGTCAAGCTTGACACGTTGTTGAATGAACTTTAACCATAAAAATCAGATCATGAAAAATATGAAGAAAGTGCCCCTTTTCCTGCTTATCATCGCATTTCTTGCAGCAGGAAACATCTCAATGGCACAGAAAAGTGAAAATCGAGGTAAGGCAGCCAAAGAGATGAACAAGGCTGCAGAACAGGAAAAGCAGAAGGTCAGAGAAGCTGAAGAAGCAGTGGAAGCTGAGGCTGAGAAGGTTCAGGAAGCTGCTGAGACTGAGGCTGACAGGGTAAACGATGCCGCTGAGACTGAGGCTGAAAAGGTTCAGGAAGCTGCTGAGACTGAGGCTGAAAAGGTTCAGGAAGCTGCTGAGACTGAGGCTGACAGGGTAAAGGATGCCGCAGAAGAAGTAAAGAAGGACAAGGAATTGAAGCAGAAGAAGGAGAAAAAGGCTGACAAAGGTCAGGGAAACGCCTACGGCAGAAATAAAGGCGATCTGAAGGGCAGGGAGTTCGGCCAGGCCAGGGCTGAGCAGGCCCGGATGCAGCGTCAGGAAAGGGAAGTTGAGCTTGACTCACGCCTGTCAGAGGGAGAAGAGAGAGTGATACAGTCGAGGGAGAGGATCAGAGTAGCAAAGGAGGAGCTGGAGCAGCAGAAGAGCAGAAGGAGAATCTCCGACAATGAATATCAGATGAGAAAAGAGAGGATAGAGAATGCTGAAAAAGCTGTTGACGAACTTGAGCAGCAGGTTCGCAACGGCCGCAGACTGAAAGGTGAAGGTCAATAGTCTCTGCTGACCCAACGCGGCAGTGATTCTCCCCACCGGGATAATACAGGACCCGGAGCACCCGTTTCAGGGTGCTCCGGGTCCTGCCTGTTTATTCTTGCATAGCTGTCAGGTAATCATCTCTGAAGCCTGACCTTTCATTTCTTAACCAGCTTCAGGTAATCAACTATCCCATCGCGGATCTTTTCTGCCATCAGCTGACGGAAGTCGGGGTCCGCGAGCTTCTCCTCGTCTTCGGCGTGTGACATGAAGGCCTGCTCCACCAGAACGGCGGGCAGCTGCGATGCCCTGGTCACGGTGTAGTTGAACGAGCCGACCACGCCGAACTCGATCAGGCCCGTCTCAAGCAGCCTGTCATAGATGGAATGTGCCAGCGGAGCCCAGAAGGGATTGTGCCAGTAGGTGCTGGTGCCGGCCACCGAGAGATAACCCCTGCCACCGGCGTTGGCATGTATGCTTATCAGCATGTCAGCACCCGACTCGATGGCAATACGGCGCTTGTCAGTGAGAAGCATGTACCTGTCGGAATCACGTACCTGCACCACCTCGGCACCCATGGCTTCACAGAGATCGCCCAGCCTGAACGAGAGGTCTAGATTGATATCCTTCTCAAGCAGTCCCGACAGCCCCACGGCGCCGGTGTTCGATCCTCCGTGCCCCGCCTCGATGGCGATCTTCAGGCCTGCCAGGGGCTTCTCCCCCGCCAGATCAAACACGGGCGGGTACTTGACCCGCAGCGACAGGCTCCGGCCAGAGGGCCTGATGTCGTAACCCCAGATATTGTCCGTCGTCAGGTTCACGTAAACTCGGAATGTCTCAGGGGAGGTCTGTTCCCATGTCAGCTTGTCAATCATCCTGCATCCCTTCCTGTGGGTAATCCATGTCGAGGCTGACTCAGCACCGAAGAGTGTTATCACCAGTCTCTTCTGGTCAGGGTCGGGATAGACCTCATAGGGAACAGGTTCGTACCAGGGTATCGACACGATGTCGGCGCCGTCGCCCGGAACACATGTCATACTTGTCACAATGTACGAGGGCTGTAATTTGCTGCCACTCATTATCTCAACATCATCCTTATCAATAAATCCGGACTCTACATTGCTGAGCCTTACCCTGTAGTTATCACCGATTTTGCCGCTGGCCTTGAGAACCACACCCGGTCCCAGCTCCGACCGTATCGGGCCGCCAAGCCTCGGTGCGCCAAGGTTGTAAACAAGCCTGGCATTGTCGTTGTTGACCCTCAGCAGAGGGAAGTCTTCAGGCTGTCTGACGGTCACCCTCCTCTGCAGATCAGGCTCATAGGCACCCTTCACGGGTGCACCGGCGACGGGCGACAGCCTGACGCCCAGCGTGTATGACCTTCCCGAGGTAAGGCGGCGCAGGGGCAGCTCCGCCGTATAGATACTGTAGTCGTCATGGTCGGTGCGCAGGCATGCCAGAGTGACCCTGCCGGGCTGAACATCTACAAAACCATTCTGTCCCTTCGATCCGATAAAGCTCACCCTGACAACCTCATCAGGCAGCAGCTCCATATCAGCGGCAGGCTCAACCGACCGGCGGTCGACCCACAGCGGGTAAACAGGCCTGGTCATGTCCGTCTTCTCATAGATGAACACATGCTCGCAGACAGCCTTCCTGCCGTCCGGATAGACAGCTTCAGCCGTTATTTTATTCACTCCCTCGATGAATTTGACGGTTGTAAAGAATATCCCCGTTTTGTATTGTTTCACTGTCTCGCCATTTATACTTACGGTAGCAGGGTATTCACTTTTACAGAGGACATCATACTGAGGCAGGTGGGTCACCTGCTCCGGCAGTCTCAGGAACTTAACCCATGGCGAATTGTGAACTGCGCTGTCGCACCTGCAGGGTATGGCTGCCAGGGTTTCTGCAGCGGCAGCTGCCGGATCGGCAACTGCAGTCTGAGATGTCTTCCTGGCCGTGCTGCAGCCGGCAATCAGGACCAGTGACATAAGATAAAATATAACGGTTCTCATCTGTATAAAAGGTATTTCAGTCTCATTTCCATAAATTCAGCCACATCATCCTGACAGGCTTTGACCACCTCTTCCACGGTGACGCCGGGCTCGTTGAGCCTGCGCATCAGCAGGGGCGGGGACCACACCAGGGAGTCAGGACTTGTCTTCCTGTAGGCATCGATGATATGCAGTGAAGCTTCAACCGAGCGGAAGGCAGCGGGGTATGTCAGCATTATCTCCACGCCGCCGCACATCTCGTTCCACGGTTTGCTGCTGCGGTTATAGCCTGTCCCTGCCGACCGCGGAACAAAGTATACCGGCCTGAAGTAAGCCCCGCGTATGCCTCTTGAGTTGAGGTCGTCAGCCGCCTTGCCGGCATCCACCCAGGGTGCGCCGGTCAGGAGGAACGGCTTGGTGGTGCCCCTGCCCTCTGACATGTTGGTTCTCTCGAACAGGCACTGTCCCGGGTAAACCACGGCCGTCTCCCAGTTGTCTATGTTTGGTGAAGGCATCACCCACATCAGTCCTGTCTCATCCCACATCATATTGCGGCGCCATCCCTTCATCTTTATCACAGTCAGGTCAGCACCGTAGCCTTCTGTCTCATTCCACATGGTTGCCAGCTCACCGTAGGTCATGCCATGGCGCAGCGGTATACGGTGCCGGTACATCCTGATGGTGTCGTGCATCGGTCCTTCCACCACGCGGCCGCCCAGCGGGTTGGGCCTGTCGAGTACAATAAAGGGTATGCCGGCCTTAGCGCATGCCTCCATGGCATGAGACATGGAGAACTTGAAGGTATACCATGCCGAGCCCACACCCTGTATGTCGAACAGCATCACATCAATGCTGTCGAGCCACTCCTGTTTCGGTGCCCAGGAGTCGCCGTAGAGGCTGTAGACAGGTATGCCCGTCACCGGGTCAGGCTCACCGCTGGCCTGTATCCTGCCGTGCAGTGCTCCCCTGATGCCATGCTCGGCGCCGAAGAGAGCCACCAGGTTTACCCCCGGCGTGCCGGCGAGAATGTCAACCGTGCTGCGCATATCTGCACCCACGGCTGAAGGGTTGGTTATCAGTCCTACTCTCTTGCCCTCAATCATAGCTAGGTGATCCTCAATGAGTACGTCAACACCAGGAGTCACTGCCGGCACCGGCACCGGTGGCCTCAGCCTCGCGGCATAGAAGGAGGTCAGTACCCCCTCCAGGGCGGGGGCATCGGCGAGGGTGAACTCCGTAACTGCCATCTTCACCGGCAGGCTTTCGTTACCGTAACGGTCTACGGCCGACACTGCAATGCTGTCAAGAGGGATCAGCGCCTGTTCCACACCTGTCACCTTCTCCGGGTCAGTACGCGCCAGGAAAGCGCGGTTGACGGTGAAGGCAGGGATGAGATCAGTCGTAGCTCCGGGTCCGTGAATATTCTGGTTCCACTGTGAACCGTACCGGTAATATACAACCCACCGGCTGACATCGGAGGGATCACTGTGGGTCCATAATATGTTCAGTGCATCTCCCTCCCGCCTCTTTGTCACCAACGGTGCTGCCGGTGCCTTGCTGTCGAGCCACGGTGAGGGCGGCACCAGGGCCTTCCTCCTGTAAGGTCCCTCCGCCACAGTCTTCACAAGCTCGGGGGTCCTGACCAGCGGGCCTATGCTCCAGTGCACCACACCGGGGCTCTCCGGGAGAAGACCCCTGGTGATCATGATCTGGTTGACAGTCTCGTCAGCTGCCCTGGTGGCAGGCTGCAACCCTATATTAATCCCGGGCCAGAGATGCCTGCCTTTCAGGTTCTGTTCTTTCCACCATCCTAAAAGCACAGGATAGCTCTGAGCTATCTGGTTGACGGGCCAGTAGAGCTGTGGTGAGTAATAGTCGATCCATCCTTTGTTGAGCCACAGCTTTGCATCAGCATAGAGGGTCTCATGCTGGTTGAAACCGCCGCCGATGGCAGGCGGATTGTAGGGCTGCCAGATGCCGAAGGGGCTAAGGCCGAACTTGACCCATGGCTTCTCCGCCTTGATACCCTTATATAATCTTTCAATGAAAACATTGACAGCCTCCCTTCTCCAGTCTGAACGGGAGAGCTTGCCGCCCCCGGCCTGGTATGCCTGCCAGCTCTCATCATCGGGAAAATCCTTGAAGTTGTTGTAGTCAGGATAAGGATAAAAGTAGTCGTCGAAGTGTATCCCGTCAAGGTCATACCTGCGCACGAGATCCATGACAACATTGTAGGAGTGATCCTGCGTGCCCTTCAGGGCAGGGTCCATCCACCAGTAGTTCTCCACCTCAAGCTTAAGCACCAGCTCGGGGCGTTTTCGCACTATCGAGGCATCGGTCACCTCCCCGCCGGCAGGATGATGTGCACGGTATGGATTGAGCCAGGCATGCAGCTCTATCCCCCGGGTATGGGCCTCATCGATCCAGAACTGCAGCGGGTCATAATACGGGTCCGGAGCTTTGCCCTGCTCTCCGGTAAGGTAGTAAGACCATGGCTCGAGCTCACTGTTGTACATAGCATCGCAGTGAGGCCTGACCTGGAAGACCACTGCGTTGAAATTATTCTTATGGAGGAGATCAAGGAGGGCGATAGCCTCACTCTTCTGCTCCTCTACGGGTAGGCCCGGCTTGCTGGGCCAGTTGATGTTGGCAACGGTGGCTACCCAGGCTGCACGGAACTCACGCTCTGCTGCGGGAGTGCGGCCCGACGGGTCACCGGTGACGGCAACCTTTGAGGTTGAGCATCCGGCAAAAGCGGCGAGCAGAAGGGCTGCTACAAATGTCAGTAATGATTTTCCTGGCATAATTATCTGTTTTTGGTGGTTGACGAATACAAATATAAACAACCCCTGTAGCCCGGATGGCTTCAGGAGACTGAATCATTTCGGCTGTACAACATATTTTCAGACAAGAGTCACCTTTATTCCCTCATCACGAATTATCTGTATGATGTTGCCCGGTGCATTCCTGTCGGTGATGATGTGATGCACCTTGTTCAGCTTGCAGATCTTGCCAAAGCCCCTCTTGCCGAACTTGGTAGAATCGGCAAGCACAATCACCTCCTGTGCTGCATTGATCATGTACTGGTTCAGGTGAGCCTCGGCTATGTTGCTTGTCATCAGCCCTATATCAAGGGCGAGACCGTCAATGCCTATAAAGAGCTTGCTGCACATCATCTCCGTGAGGAGGGTTTCGGCATAGGGACCGATGACCGAGGCGGAACTCCTGCGAAGCGCTCCTCCCAGCTGAATTATGTCGATGTTAGGCTTATAACTCAGTATCAGGGACACTTTCACTGAAGGTGTGATGACGGTGATGGGATCGCTTATCGTGATATGCTGGGCAAAGGTGAGTACCGTGGTCCCCGAAGCGATGATGATCCTGTCGTTCTTCTCCAGCAGCCGGTTCGCCGCCTCAGCAATCCTGATCTTCTCATTCACCTGCACCTTCTCTTTCTCGTCGATGTGGCGGTCGATGGTAAGCGAACTGACCGGACTGGCGCTGCCATGGTTGCGGATGAGGAGCCTCCTCTGCTCTAGTTCTTTCAGATCCTTTCGTATCGTAACCTCAGAAACACCCAACCGTTCACTCAGGTCATGAACCCATACGTAACCTGCCTTTTCAAGTTCAGCCAGTATTATTTTATGGCGCTGCGCAATGTTTCTCATAATTCTCTGACCGGCAGCCGGATTTTTTTGGTATAACCCCAAAGATAAGATTAAAAGCAATAACTGCAAAGCAACCCGAAATATTAAAAAAGCAAAAAAGATTACGAATTATTATTTTTTCTTTCTTTTTGTTTTGATTTGAAAAAATGTTGTAATAATTTTACTCTGTTTTTCTGACATATATCATTATTAAGCTTCTTATAAATTGGAAAGAGAGGAATTCATAAGCCAGCTGAAGCGCCAGGGCAAGCCGTGGGACTTCATCGTTATCGGCGGAGGGGCAACAGGACTTGGTGTTGCCATTGATGCAGCGGCAAGGGGCTACAGTACCCTTTTGCTTGAACAGTCAGATATTGCCAAGGCCACCTCGGCGCGCAGCACGAAGCTGGTGCATGGCGGGGTGAGGTACCTGCAGAAGGGTGATGTGGCCCTGGTGCGTGAGGCGTTGCACGAGAGAGGTTATCTGAGAAAGAATGCGCCTCACCTGGTGAAGAACCAGCGTTTCATCATAGCCAACTACCGGTGGTGGGAGAAGCCCTTCTACACACTGGGGCTCACCTTCTATGATCTCCTGTCGGGAGGCATGAGCCTCGGACGTTCGCTTCCGATGAAAAAGAGAGATGTGATAAAGGCTATACCTCAGATCGTCCGTGAGAAGCTGAAAGGAGGAGTGATATACCATGACGGCCAATTTGACGACTCGCGTCTGGCGGTGAACATGATGCAGACGGCCATAGAGCAGGGAGCCACGGTGGTCAACTATGTCAGGGTAACGGAGCTGCTCAAGAGTCCCGAAGGCAGGGTCAGCGGCGTGGTGGCCGTTGATGAGCTTGACGGATCCGGTTTCACGGCTGAGGGAAGATGCATCATCAATGCCACCGGCATCTTCGTTGACGATATAATAAGGATGGACAACCCCGAGCAGCAGCCCCTCGTCAGGCCCAGCCAGGGTGTGCACCTGGTGGTCGACAAGAGTTTCCTGGGAGGCGACGATGCCATCATGATACCCAAGACCAGCGACGGCAGGGTAATGTTCGGGGTGCCATGGCATGACCGGGTCATCCTCGGCACCACTGACGTACCAGTGAAGGAGTTTGTGCTTGAGCCCAGGGCTCTCAACGAGGAGGTCGACTTCATCCTTGAGACTGCCGGCAGGTACCTTGCAAAGAAACCGCAGCGCAGCGACGTGCTCTGCGTCTTCGCCGGGCTGAGGCCGCTGGCAGCGCCCAAACACGGAGCCGACGGGGCTAAAACGAAAGAAATATCCCGCAGCCACAAGATGCTGGTGTCGCCGTCAGGACTGGTGACCATCACCGGAGGCAAGTGGACCACATACAGGAAGATGGCGGAGGATACCGTCAACCTGGCGTTGAAGACCGGGAAGCTTGGCTTCAGAAAGTGCACCACAAAGACGCTGAAGATACACGGGTACCTTGAGAATCCCGACAGGAGTGATATAAGATACATATACGGCAGCGACCTAGAGGAGATACGGAAGATGCAGCAGGAGAACCCCGCCTTTGCGGAGAAGCTCGAAGGCTGTGCTGACTTCACCGTTGCCGAAGTGGTATGGGCAGTGAGGAAGGAGATGGCCCGCACCGTCGATGATGTGCTGGCACGCCGGGTGCGTGTCCTCTATCTCGATGCCAGGGCAGCGATAGAACTGGCACCCAGAGTAGCCTCCCTGATGGCAGCAGAGCTGGGCAGGGACAGGGCATGGGAAGAGCAGCAGGTGAAGGAATTCACAGAACTGGCCCTCGGTTATGTGATGCAAAGCAAGGTGAAGCGTGGTTAACGCCTACAGGTAAGAGGGCTATTTAACATTATCTTAATCATAAACTGACTGAAAGAAACGAAAGATTGACAATAATGGGACCACGCCACAAACAGAGGGAGAAACTCAAACTGAAACGCCTATGATCAACTTTCTGAAACCACCGCCATACAAGGATTCGCTGCCGGCTGACAAGATTGATCCGACATACAAGCGACTGCGTATGCAGGTCTTCCTCGGCGCATTTTTGGGATATGCAGCCTATTATCTTGTCAGGAAGAACCTCGCCCTCGCCATCCCGGGGATGATACAGCCCCTGGAGAACGGCGGCCTTGGATACACCAAGCTGCAGCTGGGCATAGCACTCTCAGCCATATCCATAGCCTACGCCTTCAGCAAGTTCCTGATGGGAGCCCTCTCTGACAGGTCGGACGCACGTAAGTTCCTGGTGATAGGACTGGTACTCTCGTCGCTGCTGATGATGTCGGTAGGACTCTTTCCGTTTGCCACCAGCTCTGTAGCCATAATATTTGTCTTCATGCTGGTCATAGGATGGCTGGCAGGCATGGGATGGCCTCCCTGCGGAAGGATAATGGTGCACTGGTTCTCGCACAATGAGCGCAGCTTCAAGATGGGCATCTGGAACACCTCGCACACTGTGGGCAGCGGACTGATGGGTAACCTGGCCGCCTGGGGAACCGTGCTCCTCGGCGGATTCTTTATTGCCGACATCGGCGGCGGCATTATGGTTGAACAGAGCTGGAGAGCTGTCTTTGTCCTGCCCAGCGCAGTAGCCATCATCATTGCGATCTTCTGCTGGTGGGCCCTGAGAGATACTCCCCAGTCGTGCGGACTGCCGGCCATCGACAAATACAGGAATGACACTCCGGCAAAGAAGGAGATGAGTTCAGATAAAAAGATACCGGTAAAGGAACTTTTTATCAAGTACATCTTCAGGAACAGGATCCTATGGCTGATAGCCCTGGCCAATGTGTTCGTGTATCTTATAAGGTACGGCATCGGCGACTGGGCACCGACATACTGCGAGGAGGCAGGACTGCTCACCAGTGAACAGAGCAAGATGGCATTCTCGCTGCATAACTACGCGGGCGTCCCGGGAATGATACTCATCGGATGGATCTCCTCCAAAGTTTTCAAGGGCAGATGTGCACCCGCAAACGTGATCTTCATGGTGCTGGTACTGCTCAGCATCATCCTCTACTGGAAGGCAGTTCCGGTTGCCACATTTCTCTCCGGGGCATTCTCATCAGACCCTGACACCACGAGGGTCGCCGTGGTCTACTCGGCCTTGATAGCAATCGGCTTCTTTATCTACGGACCGGTAGCGCTTATCGGAGTACAGGCCATCAACCTGGTACCCAAGAACGCCGCTGGAACAGCTGCAGGCTTCGTAGGCCTCTTCGGTTACCTGCTGGGGGATGCCCTCCTCTCAAAGGTCATGATCGGTGCTGTCGCTGACAACGTCAACCTGGGGTGGGAAGCTACCTTCACGATATTCATTGTTGCCAGCATACTGGCGGCACTCTTCTCTGCCACAACCTGGAAGAAGGAGAGAGCAACATATAACGGACACTAAATAAACAGAGTTATGAAGCGACTGTTATCAATCTTTCTACTGACCTCCATAGGCCTCCTCACGGCACTTAATGCGCAGACCTACAGGCATATCTCCGGCTGGTCACAGGAGATCAACGATCAGATCGAGGATTTCCTCAATACCACGGTCACCATGAACATCCGGAAGGTGGCTGTCTTTGACAGTGACGGCACCACCTTCGGCCAGGTGCCTCATTACCTTGCTGATGAAGCGCTTTACCGCTATGCCGACAATGTACTTAAGGAGAGAAAAGACAGGGAGGCTAAAGAGAAGCTGAAGATCCTTGATCGGATGGTGAAAGACGGCAATAATGTCGGCAAGGCATATGTCGAAGACCGGGTCCATTTCCTTGCCGGCCTCTCACCGGAAGAGATAGAGACCATAGGCTATGAATGCTACCGGGAGTCGTACCAGAACAAGACCTATCCCGAGATGAAACAGCTGGTGGCCAACCTGAAGGAGTACGGCTTCGAGGTTTACATACTGACGGCCTCGCCGGAGTTTCTTTATCAGAAGTTCGTCTCGGAAGAGTACGGCATACCGGTCACGAATGTTGTAGGTGCCAAGTGCGTGGTCAGGGAGGGTATCACCACCGGTGAGATCATTCCTCCCATCCCCCAGGATGACGGCAAGGCCCACACAATCGAGACCTTCATCAAGGCACGGCCCCTGATAGTCGGTGGCAACAGCCGCGGCGACATGGACATGCTGAACGAGTCGGCAGGACTGAAGATAGTTGTCAATCCTGATGACGTCACCGTCCGCGGTCCCGACGACGGCCCCATGGCCGGCCATACGGTCAAATCGTACTGGGAGAAGGAGGGCGCACTCATAGTCAGATGCAACGATGTACGTGACCCGAAGGTAAGATATCATACCGGAGAGTGGAAGATAAGAGAGAACAAAGCAAACCCCAAATAATGCGCGAATATTATGAAGAAGTTTTTTTTACTGATGCTTATCACGGTACTTATGGCCGGATGCGGACAAAAAAAAGTGACGGGTGAGATGACGGTACAGAGCTATATGCCTGACAATGCTGTCATTGCGCACCGTGGAACAATCTACTGGGCCCCTGAGCTTACCGAGGCCGCCTTTCGATGGGCGCGCAACACCGGTGCCGACTACATTGAACTGGACGTACACAGGACGAAAGACAGTGTCCTGGTGATCATGCATGACAAGAGTTTCAAACGCACCACTGACGTTGCTGAGAAGTTTCCCGGCAGGGAGGGTGATCCCGTCAGCAGCTTCACCTTGGAAGAGATAATGCAACTCGATGCCGGCAGCGCCTTCAACACGAAAAATCCAGACCGGGCACGCGAGAGCTTCAGAGGCCTCGATGTGCTGGTCTTTGAAGATGTCTTCCGCATAGCCGAAGGGAAGAAGATAAAGCGTAACGAAGAGGGAGCCCGTATCGTCAGCAGAGACGAGGCAGGTATATATCATTTTGAATATGAACCTGATCCGGCAGACGACGGCCACAGGCCCGGTATCTATATAGAGGTGAAGATCTCCGAGCAGTATCCCGGAATCGAGGAACAGATATATGACGAGCTGACTCGCATGGGATGGAACCCGCTCGAAGGCGACGAGATCAGCATCGATGCCCCCTTCTGGTCAGACGACAGGGTAAACGTGGGCAACACGCGGGGTAAAATCCTCCTTCAGACCTTCTCGCGTGAGGGGATGATGAACTTAAAGAGAGTCTTTGGCGAAAGGGTGCTTGCCAGCTTCCTCACCGGAAACCCGAAGAGCAATGAATTTGCAAAGGAGGAGGTCACCGATGAAATAATAGCTTTCGCGAAGGAGTGCGGTGCACAGTTTATCGGCACCAACCTAGGTGAGGTGAACGACGGCCTTTCCCCTGCTTTTGCCGGGAAGATACATGAAGCAGGACTGAAGGCTAACATCTATTCCATCAATACTGTTGAGCAAATGGAGAAATACTTCGGCCCGGGTCAGGGCAGGAAAGCCTCTCCCCTGGCTGACGGCATGATCACCAACAGGACAGATCTCACGGTCGATTTCTACCATGAGCGTAAAGTACGCGACTACGGAACAGAAGCCACACCGCAGGAGATACTCACCGATCTTGGATATAACAAGTAAACGGTAAAACTGAATGACATACCACGGGAAAATATTTTTTTTTCTTCTGGCGACGCTGATAGCTGCCTGCACTTCATGCACGAAAGATCCCCCGCCTGAAGAGGAAGAGGGACTTAAGATCACCGGCATATCCATCCCGTCATCTATCGATGTGGCTCCGGGAGGTGAGATCACCATTACCGGACAGGGTTTTGAAGTTAATGACATTATAGAGTTTGTGCTCCTCTCAAACGCGGGCAGCAGCTGGACGGCCACCGTTTCTTCCGTCACCGCTCAGACGGCCACCTTCAGCCTTCCGGCAGGCATCTCCTCCGGCTCCTACAGGCTGACGGTTAAACGAGGAACGGAGAGTATGGTCATCGGCACCCTGACGATAAATGTCATTGCCGGGGCAACTATACCGGATAAGCCCGGGATGACGGTAAAGGGTATCGTCTTCTGTGACGGCGAGGGTGTTCCGGGTGTGGTGGTATCAGACGGCTACGAGGTCACCGTCACTGACGGCGACGGGATCTACTACCTCCCCTCGGCCAAGCAGAACAAATTCGTCTTCATATCCATACCTGGCAACTATGAGGTCGCCACCAGTGACAACATACCTCAGTTTTTCAGAAGGCTGGCCGGAGGCACCACCGTGGAACAGCATGATTTCTCCCTGGTACAATCCGACAACAGCAAGCATGTCGTCATCCCCATGGCCGACTGGCATCTGGCAAACCGCAATGATGACCTGACACAGTTCAGCACGGGGTTTCTTCCTGACGTTAATGCCACCATCGCCGGCTACACCTCTTCTGGCACCTAAGTGTACGGGATGCCGCTGGGAGACATGACCTGGGAGGTCGACAGCAGTGACATCAGATGGTCTTACAAGAGTATCGGTTACCCGCAGGACTACCAGTTCCGGAGCTACGACCTCAACACTGTCTACATAACAGCGGCTGCCTTTGCACCCAACTCCACCGATGAGGCCCTTGCGGAATATGCCGGGGTCTATGCCAGTCCCAACCAGGTAAATGACGTTATGATAAACATCTGGGGGTATGACCCGCAGTGGACCGTCGAAGTGACAGAGGAGGGTACACCGCTTGCGGTTGAGAGGATAACGGCAAAGGACCCGCTGCATATCATCTCATATGAAGCAAAGCGGCTAAATGTGGGGGCTGTCCCCACAAGCTCGTTTGTGACGGGCAACACCTCACACATGTTCCTGGTCAGGGCCTCCTCACCCACCTCAACACTGGAAATAACAGTCACTGACCGTTTCGGCAATGCATATACCGAGACGATGACACGCCCAAAAGAATTTACATGGTCAATGCACTAATCTATATACCTATAACTTAAAACCACCAATCTATGAAAATCAAACCAGATCTTAAGATCGTTCTTGCCATTCTGTTGCTGGCACTGGTAATCTTTCCGGTGATGGCGCAGGAGAGGCAGGTGACAGGCACTGTGTATGAGCCTGACGGTGTCACTCCCGTATTCGGGGCCACAGTGGTCATCAAGGGTACTGCAACGGGTACCAGCACTGATGCCAGGGGAGCCTATTCCATAAGGGTTACAGGTGATAACCCTGTGCTGTAGATACAGTTTCTCGGTTATGAGAAGCAGGAAATAGCTGTGGGTGACAGGAGCGTCATCAACGTTACCCTGCAGGAGGAGGCAATCGAAGTATCGGCTGTTGTTGTCACCGCTCTCGGTCTGACACGCGAGGAGAAGTCGCTCGGATATGCAGTGACAAAGGTAGACAACGAGGATCTGACCAGGGACTTAATGAGTTCTGCTTTTGGACCCTCAATCCCAGCCTGACAGGCACCACTGACTATCCCTCAAGAAACCTCTCACGCTATGCCTGGGGAGAAGAGTTCAGCGAAGACAAGCTGCGCTACCAGTATGAGGGTAAGGACTGGGAGACAGGGCTTATCTCGCCTACCCCGTTCGTTTACCAGGATGACTGGTTCACCGGCATCTTCCAGGACGGAATCACCCTCAACAACTCGGTGGCAACAACATGGTTTACCACTACAGGAGAAATACCGTCCAGCTTGACGAGCTCGACATCGACGGCGTATATCATATCAACAATGTCCCGTTCGGAATAATTCCCGATCCTTCGAACTACAGAAGCTACAAGACAATCAACAGCCTCTACGGGTTTGTCTCACTCGGCTTTGACGACACTTATTATCTTGACATTACGGGCCGCAACGACTGGTCGAGCACCCTGTCGAGAGGCAACTGGTCATACTTCTATCCCTCGGTAGCCGCAAGCGTGCTGCTTGACCAGGCCTTTGACTTCCGCACAAACCTGCCGGTGGTCTCTTTTGCAAAGCTGCGCCTCTCATGGGCAAACGTGGGTAACGACACCAGTCCGTACTCTCTTGACCAGTACTACTCGGCATCGTCGATAAGCGGAGGTTATGCACTTCCTTCTACCATTCCTGATCCGATGATCAAGCCTGAGAACGTTGAGAGCTGGGAGCTGGGTCTGGATGCCAAATTCTTCAGAAACCGTCTCGGTCTTGACCTGGCACTGTACAGCTCATCTACAACCAACCAGATCGTCCCCGTGGATATAGATCCGATAGTGGGAGCCTCAGGCATGAAGATCAATGCCGGGGAGATCACCAACAAGGGTATCGAGGTGGCACTGTATGCCACACCTGTCAGGAGCCGCGACTTCACATGGGATGTCAACCTCAACTGGGCAAAGAACAAGAATACTCTTGTCAGCCTGCAGGAGGGATGGGATCCTGAACAGCCATACGAAACAGACATGGGAACAACCATCGGCGGAAGGCTGCACGTCTACTCCTATATCGGAGAGGAGATGCACCAGATATACGGTTTTGCACTGCAGAGGGCACCGGAGGGCTCCTACTACATAGACGACACCGGCAAACAGGTTGACTGCTCCGGAGAGGTTGTCCTCGATGCCACCACCGGTCTGCCATCGGTAGAGAAAACTGCAGACCATTTCCTCGGTAAAGTCAACCCCGACTGGAGGGGCGGTTTCAGCACCTCACTGAGGTACAAGAGCCTGACACTAAGCGGTGTCTTCTCATACCAGTGGGGTGGCCAAAGGTACTCGGTAACTGACGGCATCCTCTCCTACCAGGGCAAGCTCACCAACTCGCTGGAGGGGCGCTACGACGGGATAGTTGCCGAGGGGGTTAACATTGTCTCCACCAATGAGGACGGCTCAGCTGTCTGCCAGGTGAACAACACCGTCACGAGCAGCATCTACACCTATTACCAGGCCAGGGTGCTCGACCGCTACAACGGTGAGAGCCACACCTTCGAGACCTCCTTCCTTAAGTTCAAGGAGGTAAGGCTTGAGTATGCACTTCCCACAGCACTTATCCAGAAGACAAAAGTTCTTCAGGGTGCCAGCATTGCACTTTTTGCAACGAACATCTTCAGCTGGGACAAGTGGCCGCAGTATGATCCTGAGGGTGGTATCATGACCGGCACCAATGTGTACGGCGGCGTTGAAGCCGGGGCTTTCCCGATGACCCGCACCCTGGGCATGAACCTGAGACTCTCATTCTAATCCTTAAAGCGAAACGAGATGAAAAAACTTAAAATATTAGCAATCTGTCTGTTTGTGCTCGGATCTCTTTACTCCTGCACAAAAAACTTTGAGGAGACCAACACGAACCCGAACACCACGCTGGTGGGTATGATACAACCTTCGGGCATGTTTGAACCCATCCTCTTCAACTCTGCAAAACAGTGGTTGTACCGTACATGGTATTACAACAACGAGCTGATGCAGTTCACCGCCCATACCGGAGGTGTGACCCGCAGGGAACATCTCTACTTTCTCGAGGACTCAAGAGACTGGTACGGTTTCTGGAATCACTATTCGACATACGGCAAGAATATTGACCACATGTATGAGCTGGCACAGGAAAAGGGAGATCCTTCACTCGAGGCCATTGCCCTGACATTCAAGGTGCTCTTCTTCTCGAACATGGCTGACATGTTTGGCAGTGTTCCTTATGAGGAGGCCTTTACCGGCCGCAAGCTCGGAGGAACACTGACACCGAAATTCAACACACAGAAGGAAGTTTACCAGTTCCTGTTTGAAGAGCTGGAAAAGGCCAATGACATATATGCCACCAGCCCCATCTTCCTTAACCCGGCGATGGACGGCATGTACAGAGGCGATATGGAAGCCTGGAGAAAGTTCAATAATTCGCTCTATCTGAGGCTTCTCTGCAGGGTCAGCGGCCGTAGTGAGATGAATGTCGGCGCCAAAATGACCGAGATTATTAACAACCCGGCCAAATACCCGGTATTCACTGACAACGCAGACAATGCCATGGTGAAGTTTGCGGGCAATGACCCGTACATAAGCAACTTTGGCACCACCACCGAGAGCGATTTCACCTCCAGCGGCAGGAAGCTTACCCGGCAGCTTATAGGCCTCACAGTTCAGACAGACATCAACGACAACCAGGTCTATATTGACCCCCGCCTGCCGGTCATCGGTAAGAAGAATCCCGTCATTGAGGTCAATCCCGACAACATCTGGAAAGGTACTGTGTCAGGTTGCACCGAGATGGAGAGAAGCGAAGTCGACAGGGGAACCTCGTGGCTCAACTACAAGGTCTTCTGCAGGAGGGATGCTCCCTCAATCTATATGGATTATGCCGAGGTGCAGTTCATCCTGGCCGAGGCTGCTCTCAAGAACCATATCACGGGCGGTGAGGCAGCAGCCAAAAGCTATTATGAGGCAGGTGTAAGAGCCTCAATGGCAAAATGGTCAGAGCAGGGCGCCTACTCAGACCCGGCAGTGACAATAACCGCGGATGATGTTGATACATATCTTGCCTCACCCCTCGGTTCATGGGATCTGGCAACCAACAAGGAGGAGTTCCTCGGTAATCAGAAATGGCTGGCGCTCTTCTGGGTAGGCATGGAGGCTTATCATGAATACCGCCGTACAGGTTACCCGGTACTCACCATCGGCGAAGGGACGGTATACAATGATAACATCTTCCCCACGAGGTTCGGCTATCCCAACGTGACCGTATCAACCAACAATGCCAATGCTACCGCCGCCATCGAAGAGATGGGAGGCCCGAATGACATGAAGACACCGGTTTGGTGGAGCAAACAGGCAATTTCCGGAGGTAAATAACATGCAAAAAAACAATACTATGAAACTTGCATAGTTCAGAGCTGACACCAGGGTATTTCATCAGATCTCATGCAAGTTCCATTCGACCAAAATAAATTGGTATTAACCCCAGAGCAAGCTCTGGACTCTAATTCCGCTGCAAGCAGCGGGGAATTTAACCTGAATGAAATTAACTAAAAAATATAAACGAATGAAATCAGATATTTTATTCAGAATGAAGAACAGCCTGCTGGTTGTACTGCCGCTGTTGCTTCTTTCCATCTTCCTTCTCACCTCCTGTGAGAAGAAGATCGAACCGGAGGATCCCTTCTTCAGCATAGAGGGTAACCCGACAGGGCTTACAGTCACCAGGGCAGCCAGGACACAGAGCTATGTGGTTCGTTCCAACAGGCCTTGGCAGATAGTCAACAAGGAGTCAGCCGACTGGGTAAGGGCCTTTCCCGACAAGGGAGAGGATGACGGCATCTTCAAGATCATCGTCAGTACCAACGAGACATTCGATCTGCGCACCTCAAACTTTGCCTTCGTGGTTGACGGTGAGGAGCAGCCTGTGCTGTTCCGCGTTGAGCAGGCCGGCAATGTGCCCTATATCACACTGCCTGACGCTGTGAGCATACCGGCAGCCGGAGGAGAATTCTTTGTTGATGTTGCTTCAAACGTCGACTGGAGTTACTCGCTGAGCGACGACACCTGGCTGACGGAACAGTCACTAACGGATCAGAAGATTACCCTCGTAGCAGAGGAGAACACCAGCATCGATCCCCGTGAGGTGACTCTGACAGTTACTGCCACCAACTATCCCACCGTTGTTGAGACTGTCATCCTGTCACAGTCGCCCGGCACCGTAGTACTGGAGGAGGAATTCAACTGGCTGGCATACGGTAGTTTTGTCTTCTATACCACTACCGGGGATAAGCGCATAGATAGCTGGACCCAGGAAGAAAAAGACAGGGGATGGACAAGCACCGTAAATACGGTTGAGGGCAGCGGTGACGATCCATTAGTATATGCCCGCACGGGTTTTGTCAAACTGGGTAAGACAAGTTACGGTGGCGATCTGATATCCCCTGCCCTCTCCAAGATTGACGGCACAATGGATGTGCAGGTCACCTTCAAAGCCATACCTTACCAGACTGCAGCCGGGACAAGGGATGACAATGTCCTTAAAGTCAGTGTGATAGGTCCTGGAACCGTGAGCCAGGAACAGTTTATCATTGACAACTGGCCTGTCTATCCCGCCGAGGGTGTGACCGAGTACTGCATTGGCATGTGGAGCGCTCCCGAGGCTACCCGCACATTTACAATCACGGGTGCAACTTCAGAGACGCAGATAAAATTCCTTGGAAATAATTACGATCTGCGGATAGGAGTCGTCACAATCAACAAGAACCGCATCTTCCTTGATGACATCAAGGTTGAAATCATACTGTAAGCAGAGTTTTGGGTATTTGATTTGAGGTTAGGGGCGTTCACCTGTGCGGTGAGCGCCCCTTTTTCAGATTAAAGTAAAGGTAGAAACTGGAAAATCCCGGAAATCTCCGGGCTGGGTTGATGCATTTGCAGGAGGCCAGCAGGGAGGGCGGGCAATATTTGCCCGGGATGATCCCTTCTTTTATTCTATTTTCCGTCCCAGCCCGCTATGCGTGCCCACAGATGCCAGGCTGCATATGCCTTCATGTTGGCATTCAGAGGCTGGGTATGAGCGGCGCCGCAACTGTACCAGTCGACAGCCTCGGTGTGTGACTCCTGCCAGCGGATAGCCCAGTTCGACTCGAGTGAGCCGTTATTGTCGTTATCGTAATAGCAGCCGTCGTTGGCCCACTTATCATGGTAGAACTTACCCTCCGGGTCATAAGACTCTATGTCGGCAAAGTCATACAGGAACTTCTTATGTGTGCGGCAGTAGCTCCTGATCTGCTCATTTCGCCTGTGCAGATTGCCGGTGAGTCCGGTGCCGTCGAGGTGGCCGGTCATATAGACGAAGGTGACGCCGGGATAATCCTCCTCGAGACCGGTCATGAGGCTGAGGTATGTGTTGATTTCGGCTTCGGTGGCTGAAGAGACCTGTCCGCACCACGACCAGATGATGACATTGACATCACCATGGGCGTCGAGGTAGCTGCGCGTCTCCTTCTCCCACTGCGTAAAGTTGGGGTTCCCCAGGTCACCCGGCATAGCATAGTCGTGGAGGTCGAGGGCACCCCCGGTGCCGCCGTTGTTCCATGCATATTCCGCACCCAGGAATGATGCCAGTCCTCTCATGCCGTCGGTCAGCTGGCTACCGTGTGAGGTATGCCCGTATGCTATGTGAAGATCCGACCGGGCTTTGTTGAGCCATTCAGAAGGGATATCAGTCAGTGTTGTGGCATAATGGTCAACCAATCCCTCCTCCACGACCCTGACGTCAGCCTCTTTGGAACATGCAACAGTCAGCATGGCCATTGCTGCAAGCAGAGCAGTATGTTTCTTCATAGCTGTAATCTTTGGTTATTTGACGATGTACAGCAGTTATACTGCCAAACCTGAAAAAAGGTTGCATGCTTCAGATTACTATTTTGTTTCTTTATCTCAAACCAGTTCGCAATCTTCCCCCAACTCGGGCGACGTACAGTGCAAGGATAAAGGTTGGCAAGAGCTGAGATAATAGGTACACAGGCAAGTCTTTACTTCCAAAATCAGGACAGTTCTGTTCTGAAAACCGTTTGCCCTGTCTTTATTGTTCTGACAACCCGAAGACCGTCGGTCTCTTCTTTGAGTACAATGAGGTCAGCTACTCCGTTAATGGCCAGCAGGCATTCTCCCGGCTGTCCGGCCATCCTATAAGGGATTCTGCCGGCCATATCGAGTGCCTCTGACATTGTAGCAAGACCCTTTGAGGCAAGGGTGCTCACACAGTGGAGCAACGACTTACCCGATCCGGCAAGCATATCAGGGTTTCCCCTCACATGAAGCTTTCCGGCTTCGGTAATGGTCACCTCACCTCCTATATGTGTGTTATAGTCTCCCTGCGGCATACCGGTAAGACCGGTGGCATCGCTGACAAGGATAATCTTTCCCGGCTTCATTCTCAGGAAGACCTTCATCACCGCATCCGGGAGATGAAACCCGTCAGAGATCATGGAAGCATAAAGTTCATCTGCTGCCAGTTGTTCCCAAATGTAGTTCCGGTGTCTTGGCAGCATCTGGTGGGATCCGTTTCCCAGGTGTGTTGAGAGTGTAGCCCCTGCTGCTACTGCCTCTCTGATCTGTTCGGGAGTGGCTGAGGTATGGCCTATGGCAACTGTCACGCCGCTCTCCGCTGCCCGCCGGATGAAACCGGCAGCTTCCGGCCATTCGGGGGAGAGTGTGATGATGCGTATCATCCCGCCACATGCCTCCTGCCACTCATGAAAAAGATCCCAGTCAGGAGGTCTTACATACTCAGCAGGGTGTGCTCCCCTGGCCCCATCCTCCGGGGAGATGAAAGGCCCTTCGAGATGAATGCCTCCCACCGTTGCTGACGCCTCAGGGAAACGCCTGCAGGCCTCAGATATAGCTTTCAGAGATATGAGAGTATTTCCCAGGCTGTTAGTAATGAGAGTCGGGAGAAAGGTCGTAACACCGTCTACCCGGAGCATCAATGAAATATCCCTTAATGTTTTGGGTGTGAGAGGACCTGAATTCAAATCAAACCCGGCGTACCCGTTAACCTGCAGGTCAGTCAAGCCTGGCGCTATCAGCAAATCCAGGCCGCTATTCAGATCATCATCCTCGATATTCCTGATCAGCCCTCCACCCAATGTCACCTTAATCGGCTTACGGGTTAGATAATCAAGGCCGTAAATGACACTATTTTCCTCAGCCATTGCACAATGGATCCATAGGTTCAAAATGCAAAATCGTCAGGTTCCGGCACATCTGTCCCGCTATTTGTCTCAGCTGCAATATACAACAAAATTGGAGTGACAGAAGGTTATGCAATCTCGGGTACCGCAGAAAAATAAAGGTTGAGAAGAGCAAAAAAATTACCTTCGGGCCTGGGTCAAACTACAAGGGAGATGATTGATCAGACGATCCCGCTTCTGTCGTTCGGTCACTATTTGTGCTTGAAAGTTGTCAATGTCAATCTTTTTTTCATACTTTTACGCCGCTTTCTGAAAATTTGCACACACTATTATAAAATGTGTAATTAAAATCCAGACTCATGAAAAAGATTCTCTTTGTTTTTGCAGCTCTGCTGGTAACCGGGACACTCGTTGCCGGAGGACTCGTCACCAACACCAACCAGAGTGCCCAGTACATCAGGCTGCTCAGCCGTAACGCCTCAACCGACGTAGATGCAGTCTATTATAACCCTGCCGGCCTTACCAGGCTCGCTCCCGGCTTTCACTTCGGGATCAACAACCAGACCATCGGCCAGGGCAGGTCGGTAATGACAACCTATCCCTACTTGCATGGCGCACCTGACAGGGATTTTGAAGGTACTGTCAGTGCACCATTCTTCCCGAGCATCTATGCTGCCTACAACACCGGCAGAATGGCATTCTCACTCGGGTTCAATCCTGTCGGCGGCGGCGGTGGCGCCACCTATGACGAAGGGCTGGCAATGATAGAGATGCCCATCTCAGATCTCGTGCCTTTTCTCGCATCACAGGGCGCACAGGATTACCGCCTGGAGACCAACTTCGTAGGATCATCCATCTTCTACGGCTTTCAGGGCAACGTATCCTATAAGATAAATGACATCCTCTCCGTCTCCGCAGGGGCACGCTATGTGATGGCACGCAACACCTACGAGGGCAAGCTTGAAAACATACAGCTCAACATGGGCGGAACATGGCTGCCGGCCAGCACGGTCTTCACAAACCTCGCAACACAGCTATCCAGCATAGTCGCCATCCCGGCTACTGTGGCTCCCATCATCACCGGCGGCGGCGGCGACTTCACCCTCACTCAGCTTGAAGGAGCAGGTTACATTGACGCTATACAGAGAGCCGGAATTGAAGCCGGATTGGCCGCCATCGGCGTCCCGGCAGCAAACATACCGGTAATGACCCTGAACCAGATCAGCGGAACCATCACAGGCGCCACACCTGCACTCAACACGCAGATAGCCACCGCCACTGCCACTTCATCACTCATGCAGAACCAGCAGGCCGATGTGCTTCAGACAGGCTCGGGCATAACCCCCATCCTCGGCGTCAACCTGACACTGGCTGACATTGTCAACATCGGTATCAAATATGAATTTGCCACCAAGCTGAGGGTCATCAACGAGACCACCTCCGACTTCACTACCGGCATGACGGAGACAGGCACGCCCATTACCATGTTCCCCGACGGCGCCGAGACTATCAATGACATGCCTGCCATGCTGGCTGTCGGTGTGGAGGTAAGGCCGATGGAGAGGTTTATGCTCACCGGCAGCGTCAACTATTACTTCGACAAGCCGATCGACTACGACGGCAGCGCCGACAGGGAGATCAATATGATCGACAAGAACTTCCTGGAATATGCCTTCGGCCTGGAATTCGGATTCACGAAGAACATATTCGCCAGCGTCGCCTATGCCGGCACCAGCTCCGGTGTCAACCTGAACTACCAGGATGAACTCAGCTACAGCCTTAACACCAGCACCTTCGGCGGCGGGTTTGGATTCCATATCACCCCGATGATCGACCTGAACGTCGGAGGTATCTATACGATCTACCAGGAGGGAAGCAAGAACACCAGCCGTCCCATGACCGGCATGAGCTCCGTCAGCGTACCCTTCACCGAGACTTACAACAAGGATACCTGGGTTCTCGCCGTGGGCGTCGACCTCCATTTTTAAGACTGACCAACCTATGAAAAGCGGGAGGGTGTTCTGAAGAGCACCCTCCTTTTTTTGCCCCTTCAGGGAACATCATGTTATTTTGAAGTGCACCCTGTTTTTTGTCTCCTCATAAAACAACAGAGTATCAGGAATAACAACCTCCTTTCTCTCACGCCCTGAAAAGGAGTTATTCCCTGACACCCCGTCCATCATCTTCTTAAACCACCAGAAAACAGCACGCTCAAGTCAACCGCAACCCTTTGAAATCAATCCATAAATAATTAACATTGTGCCTTATTTTTAAAATAGATGAAACACCTTACCGATAAACAGGCCATCTGGCTTGTTCTGCTCAGACTTGCCATAGGGTGGCATTTTCTTTATGAAGGGTTAGTGAAAGTCATTGACAGTAACTGGTCTGCCAGAGTATACCTGCTGGATTCACGCGGACCTTTCTCGGGCCTGTTTCATTCCATGGCCTCCAATGAACGGATACTCTCCGTCACCGATTTCCTGAACGAGTGGGGCCTGCTGCTCATCGGACTGGGCCTGATACTTGGCATTCTGAGCCGCTGGGCTTCATATGCGGGGATGCTTATGCTGCTCTTCTATTACCTGTCCCATCCCCCCTTCCCCGGCATAACATACTCGATGCCGGCAGAGGGCAACTATTTCATTATTGACAAAGTCGCCATTGAGTTTTTTGCCCTGGGTGTCCTGGCACTGTTTCCCACGGAGCACAGGGCAGGGCTGGCACGATTTTTCAGACGAAAGGATCAAAATTTTGAATGAAGAGAATAAGGGCAAAGGGTCCGGAGGAAAGAAGATCTCCAGGCGCGATGCATTGAAGGGACTCGCTACCGTTCCCGTTGCCGGGGCTGTGGCCTACGGTGCCATCAGAAAATCTCACTATGAGCATAAAATCAACCGTCTCATTTCGGAGGAGCTCAGTATGTCCCCGGCAGAGGCTGATTATACCCTTCCTCCTCCGGGCACCAGGGAGATAAGGATCGGGATTATAGGCTTCGGCATCCGGGGCAAACAGCTGGCGCAGGCTCTTGGGTTCGTGCATCCATCACTGATAGATGACTGGAGAGCTGCTGCTGCCACCGATGAGAATGACACCCGCTACAGTGACTTCAAGGAGCAGCAGGCCCTGAACGTGCGTATCACCGCCGTATGCGATATCTTCGACACCTACGGTGAGATGGCCCGCGTAACGGCAGGCAACCTTAACCGTGAAGGTACCGGAGCTAAGATAGCAGACATGCCGCGGCGCTATCCGGACTATCGGGATCTGATCGCCTCACCTGACGTCGATGCGGTAATCATAGCCACCCCTGACCACTGGCACGGGCCAATGACCATTGAAGCAGCAAGGGCAGGAAAGCATGTTTACTGTGAAAAGCCACTCACCTGGACCGTCGGGGAGACATATGAGTTGAGAAAAGCTGTCAGGGAATCCGGCATCGTCTTCCAGCTGGGTCATCAGGGACGTCAGACCTCGTCATACATCAAAGCCCGGGAGGCACTGCAGAAAAATATGCTCGGAAAGGTTACTCTGGTGGAGGTTACCACCAACCGCAATGACCCCAACGGTGCATGGGTATACCCCATACACGAAGATGCCAGTCCCGACACCATTGACTGGAAGCAGTTTATCGGACAGGCACCGTGGCACGACTTCAGCCTCGAGAGGTTCTTCCGCTGGAGATGCTGGTGGGATTACAGCACAGGACTGTCCGGTGATCTGCTGACCCATGAATATGACGCCATCAACCAGATCATGCAACTGGGCATACCTCACTCAGCCATATCCACCGGTGGAATTTATTACTTCAATGACGGGCGTACCGTACCCGATGTATTGACTACAGTATTTGAGTTCCCGGACAGGAACATGTCGCTTCTCTATTCTGCAACCCTGGCCAGCCAGATGTCCAGGGGCAAGCGGATCATGGGTCATGACGGATACATGGAGATAGGTGACACCATCACCATCTATCCTGACGCAATGTCAACAAGATATGCTGAACGGATAGCCGAGAAGGTTATAGAGCCAGGCAAGCCTTTCTATTCCTACTTCCCCGGCAAGAAGGGCGTTGATGCGGTCTCCTCTGCCACTGAAAGGTACTTTGCCGAGAGGGGACTGCTCTACACCTACCTGGGCGGCAAGAGGATAGACACTACTCACCTGCATCTCAGGGAGTGGCTTGAAGCCATCAGGAACGGCACTCAGCCGGGCTGTGACATTGACCAGGGATTCCAGGAGGCCATGACCGCCCACATGGGTACGCTCTCATACAAACATCATAAAAAGGTGTTCTGGGACGAAGAAAACGAAAAGATCATTGTATAGACCCTGAATTGCCGGGAGAGGCAGTGCTACCTGACCTGTATCTCCGGCGCGATGCAGAGCGTTCCGGTACACTCAGCGACGTCGAGACCCGGCCCGCTCCGGCGGGGAGTTAGAACTCCACTCCCTGAACCCTCAGGCTCTCCAGGTAGAGACCCAAATCCGGTGCACCGGAGGTCAGCATCCTCTCATACCACGCCCTGGCAGCATCCTGCCTGCCCAGCCGGTGATCGATGAGAATGAGTGCGGTGTATATCGACCCCTCAATGCCGAGGTCCAGTGAATCAGTCTCGTTGATAATCTCCTCAAACAGGCCATAGGCAGTCTTATCCTCTCCCTGATCGGTCAGCTCATATGCCCGGTTCAGCCTGCTGTTGAGCTCAGCATCGGTGACTATACCACGGAACAAAAGACAGCCGCCCGAACACTCCTCCACGATCGAGAACCAGGGCAGCATCCCTGTGGCCGGGAAGGTCAGCGAAAACGAGACCTTCTCTCCCGGATGCTTGAATTTATGGGTCGACGGACAGTAGGGCAGCCCCGCCAGTCCTGAAAGCCTCACCCTCATGCCGCCAGGTATCTCCAGAAAGGTGTTCCTGTCGATACAGAACCAGGCATTTTCGATGTCACTCATAACCGACAGTCGCACCACAGTTGCTAATTCACTGAATTCCACAGAGGAGATCGCGGCAGTGGCAGGCGACTTGAGCCCGTAATTGGGCTTCACCACGGTCTGAGAGGTAGCGCCGGCAGAGAGGAGCGCAAGCGCAGCAATAATAAGTATCTGTTTCATCTTTGGTGATCTGCTTCAGTATCTGCAGTAAAGTTAATGATTTACAGTAAATGAGAATTTGAATCCTGTATTACCCAAATAATTCTTGCAGGGTGTTTGGTTTGTAACATATTTGTAACAATTTTGTAACCTGAATGTGATCTATGCCGGCGAAATTCGTCCTCTTGAATTATCTGATACTAAACTGGCCAGCGAACCGGATCCGAAGAGATCTGAAAAATGTTCCAACATCACAGTTATGGCGAACGATAAGAGAAGAATACTTGCTGTAGATGATGAGGAGGATATCCTCGAGATACTGTCGTTCAACCTGTCCGGTGAAGGCTATAAGGTTGACACATGCATCTCCGCCGAGGAGGCACTGCGAAAAGACCTCTCAGGCTACGATCTCTTTCTGCTTGACGTCATGATGGGTCCGATATCCGGCTTCAGGCTGGCGGAAAAGATCAGGAAGGAGCTTACACTAACCACCCCTGTCATATTCCTCACGGCCCGGGATTCGGAGAACGACAGGATCACGGGATTCAATCTGGGAGCCGACGATTATCTTGCCAAACCTTTCAGCATCAGGGAGCTGAGCGCCAGGGTAAAGGCTATCCTCCGCAGATCATCACCCGAACAGGTGACATTGGAGACTGTTGCCGGGGACTTTATGGTTGATACAGCCAACAAGCTGATATACTCCGAAGGTGTTCCACTTGAACTTACCAGGAAAGAGTATGAGATTCTTGCCCTCTTCATCTGCAATGCCGGAAAAATATTTTCAAGGAATGATATTCTCTCAAAGGTCTGGGGCGATGAGGTGATTGTCACTGACCGTACTGTAGATGTCACAATAGCCCGCATCAGGAAAAAGATGGGAGAAAAGGGCAACATGATCAAAAACAAATCGGGATACGGTTACTATTTCGGTGACTGAAGACAAAACCGCATGAGAGAGAGCAAGAGTTACAGACACCGGCTGTTCCTGTATTATTTCAGCATCTTCCTCCTGTTTACAGTCGCTGTCCTCGCCTTTCAGTACCACCGCGAGAAGAAGATCAGGATCGATGCTCTCGACAACCGGCTGAATGACATGACCCAGCTTGTTGATAACTATGTGAGGGCCGCTTCGCTCCCGGAGACCGGAGATTTCCTGCTGATAGACTCCATCCTCAACCTCATTCCCATACCTGACCTCCGCATAACAGTGATCGCTGTTGACGGCAAAGTGCTGTACGACAGCTCCGTGGAAGACTGGACAGTCATGGACAACCACCTGGGCAGACCCGAGGTGACCATGTCGCTAAACGCGCCCTACGGGACTATCATCCGTAAATCGGATTCGACAGGCAAGAGCTACTACTACCTCTCAAGATATTACAGCGACTATTATATCAGGCTGGCCGAGGAGTACAATATAAACATAAGGGGTTTCCTGAAGCTGGAAACCAGCTTTCTGACCTTCATAATCGTGATCTTCGTGGCGGTATGGGCTCTCCTGCTGCTGGTGACGGGCCGGATAAGCAAGAGCATTACCATGCTGCGCGACTTCGCCGCCAGGGTGAGGAGGGGCGAAGGCAATGATCCCACCGTCGTTTTCCCGAAGAACGAGATAGGTGAGACCGGTAAGGAGATTGTCAGGATATACAACAACCTTGCAAGAAACACCGCAGAGCTTGAGTTGCAGAAGGAGAAGCTCTTCAGGCATCTTGACGTGCTGAACGAGGGTGTGGCGTTCTTCTCCGCCGACAGGAAGCTGACTCTCTCCAACAGCCACTTCATGGAGTTCCTCAATGCCGTCACCGGTGATGAGCCGCTCCGGCCTGAAGGTTTTCTTGACCATCCCCTCTTTGAAGGCATACGCTCGTTCATTGAGGGGAATCAGAGAGATGCCGGGAAGAGGCCCGACACACCGTCGACAGAGCTTCGCATTGAGAAGTCCGGCCGCTATTTTGGTGTGAGGTGCATACTGTTCAACGACGACAGCTTCGAGATACTGCTGACAGACATCACCCGCACCGAGCACAGCAAGACCATGAGGCAGCAGATGACATCAAACATAGCCCATGAGCTCAAAACCCCCATCTCCTCCGTCAGGGGATACCTTGAGACACTGATGGTCAATGATGACCTGAGTGAGGAGAAAAAGAGGTATTTCCTGGAGAAGGCAATGGCACAGTCGACACGCCTCACAGACCTGATAACTGACATAGTGACTCTGAACAAGCTTGACGAGACAGGCGGCAGCTTTACCTTTGAGAAGGTCGACCTGGCAGAGGTGTTAAAAGATGTGCACGACATACTTCTGACGGCCATCAATAAGAGGAATATCTCCGTTGAGGTGGACATTCCCGCAGGCACTGTCATCACCGCCAACAGGTCGTTAATCGTCTCCGTCTTCCAGAACCTGATGGAGAACGCCGTCTCCTACGGCGGTGAGAACATCACCATCACTGTCAGGAATATCGAATCCGATCCGGGTTACCGCTCCATCTCCTTTGCCGACAATGGGATCGGCATACCCCCGGAGCACCAGCCGAGGATCTTCGAGAGGTTTTACAGGATCGACGACGGCCGCTCGCGCAAGAGCGGCGGCACGGGACTGGGACTCTCGATAGTGAAGAACGCCGTGCTCTTGCACAGGGGAGAGATATCGGTCAGGACACGTCCCGGCGGCGGCACCGAATTCATCATCACCCTGCCGGAATAAATGTCAGTCCCCGTCGGGGAGCAGGAGTATCAGTGGCTCTGCCAATGCTGCAGTACACGAACTATCACACGGCAAATTACATACAGGAATATCCATTGTCTCGTGTTTGTCTGAAACTGAACACCCTGTCCGCCACACGATAAAAAGCCTTCATTGCCGGCCATTGAGTATTGTGAATGTTGAACATATTCCCGCATCGCCACACGGTAAAATGCCATCATTGCCGGCCATTGAGTATTGTGAATGTTGAACATATTTTCTCTCCCCGTAATCTAACCGGAAATGGCTATTTTTGAGACCGCACTGAAATAATAAAGAACAGCTTCAATGAAAAGATCAATAGTTTTTTTACTTGTACTTGCATTTGCTGCCGCAGCGGCGGTCAGCCAGAAATCGCTGATAGATATCGAAGGCACCTGGGTGGGCACACTCAGCATTCCTGCCGGCGACCTGCGGCTGGTGTTCCACTTCGAGATGACTGAAGCAGACACCTTAAAGGGGACCCTTGACTCACCCGACCAGGGGGCCATGGGAATTCCCATGGGCAGGGTCACCTTTGAGGGTGACACTCTTATTGCCCGGGCCCCATTGATAAGAGGCGAATACAGGGGGCTGCCTGTGGGCGACACTCTTCTCAACGGCAGACTGATACAGATGGGAGCCAGCATAGACCTCGACCTTAAAAACGAGGCAGCACCTGTGGTTGAGTACAAACGCCCCCAGACACCCGAGCCCCCCTATCCGTATAAAGAGGAGGAGGTCACCTTCCTTAACCCCGTCGAAAACTTCGACCTGGCAGGCACACTGACACTGCCGGAGGGCGAAGGCCCCTTTCCTGCCGTGGTGCTTATCACCGGCTCTGGCGCTCAGGACCGTGATGAGAGCATCTTCTACCACAAGCCTTTCCACGTCATCGCCGACCACCTGACGCGCAACGGCATCGCCGTGCTCAGGTATGATGACAGGGGCATCGGCAAATCAAAGGGGAGGATGAATAATGCAACCACAATGACCCTCGCTGATGATGCCGAGGCAGCAGTGACATACCTACTGCAGCGCCCGGAGATCGACCACGGGAAGACAGGTCTGGCAGGACACAGCGAAGGGGGAATGATAGCCCCGATAGTGGCATCACGCAACAGCAACATTGCCTTTATTATATCACTGGCAGGACCCGGGGTACGCGGATCCGAGATTATGCTGCAGCAGGCACGTGACATCTATGCGGCCTCAGGCATGGATGAAGCTGAGATTGAAGAGACGGTGGCCGTCAACAGCCACCTTTTCAGGATGGCCGTGGAGGTACCCGATCAGCGCCAGTTTGCTAAGGATGCCATGGCGTGGTACGGCAGTGAACTCGATAAGCAGGGGCTGAGTGCGGACCAGCGCAAGGAGAAGATGGCAGCCTTCACGCAGGGACTGGCCTCTGTCAACAATCCCTGGATGAGATACTTCATTGAGGCCGATCCGGCGCCGTTCTGGTCACAGGTCAGATGCCCGGTGCTGGCTCTCAACGGGGAGAAGGACCTGCAGGTCAACCATGAGCAGAACCTGCCGGCAATAAAGAAGGCCCTGAAGAAGGGAGGCAACCGCAAGGTCAAGACTGTAGCGATGCCCGGACTCAATCATCTCTTTCAGCATACCGAAACAGGCTCACCTGAAGAGTATATCAGAATAGAGGAGACCTTTGCACCTGAGGCGCTGGAGATCATGACCACCTGGATCAGGAAGACGATGAAGATGAAATAAGTCGGAAGTCGGTATCGTCTGAAGGATTTGCGATTTGCGAATTGCGAATTTTAATTGACAATTAAATCGACAATCGAAAAACTGAAATCGAAAATTCTTCTATTGTCTGCTGCCTAATCTCAGAATGATTTTCCGCCCCGCTGCCTTCATACCTCCGGAGGCGTCGGTGATGGCCAGCTGCACTGCAGCGCTGACCTCATTGACCATCCCGGGATAGAGAGAACAGAACGATGCAAGTATCTCCATCCCGTAAGCTCTGGGTGCCACAGGAGTATTCTCATGGCGCATAGTAGTCATACAATAGTCGATTAACTTTGAGTGATGCGACTCAGGTATGTCTGCCACACTACTCTTGTATATCACCCTCAGGAAAGACCGCTGCACGCTCTCATTAGGCACCGATGGAAGTGCATCAATCATGAGTCCGAGCCAGGGAATGAGTTTTGCCGGGTCCATATCGGAGACCTTTGACAGGGCCCAGGAGGCCATGAACCCCACCCTCTTCTGCCTGCTTGAGGAGAGCGCCACCAGCTGCGACAGCAGCGAGGAGTCACGAGCTGCCGAGTGCGCAACCATGGTTATCTCCTCCACGCTGAAGATGCGGCTCAGCATCCCAGCCAGCTCATCACCCGGCTCATCGATGACAACAGTCTCGTCCGTCCCGGGTTCATGCCGGTCATCTGCCCTGTAATGTTCAGCATACTCCTGTGCAACAAAGACATCCGCTGCTGTCATGTCAAGTGTGACCAGCTCCTGGGGCTTCATCCATCGGTAGTCATCATGTTCCCGTAACTCCGGCTTTGATGCCAGCGTCTCGCACAAGAAGGGTATAAGACGGATCTCCCTGTCGCCGTAATCGTGCTCCACAGGCTCCAGGAAGCCGGTAATGATAATGCAGATCCCCAGCTCCTCGTCTATCTCCCTGATGATGCAATCCTCATGATCCTCCCCCTCCCGGGTCTTTCCCCCCGGAAACTCCCACTTGCCGGCATTGTTCATACCCTGTCCGCGCCTCATTGCAAGCACCAGTCCTTCATCATTGCGGATCAGGGCGCATGTCACGTCAATCATGGCGCTGTCCGTATAATAGTTTCATAATCAGGAATATGATCGAGCAGATCAAAACTGTGTGTCACAGTGTTTATCTTCCCGGCGAAGTGAGTAAGGCCGTTGGTGACAACCAGGTACCTGACCCCGTAGCTAAAGTTGTAGTTTATGATCTGGTCAAATACCTCCTGGGTGATCTTCACCTCAGGAGCCTTGCATTCAACTATCATCACAGGCTCGCCGGTGCGGTCATGAATCAGTATATCTGCCCGGCGGAGCATCGAGTGAAGTCTGAACCCTACCTCGATGCCTATCAGTCCCGGCGGATAGCCCAGGTGCTGTACCAGGTAGTTTACAAAATGCTGCCTCACCCACTCCTCAGGTGTGAGGGCCACGTACTTCTTACGCAGGGGATCATAGATGGCCTTTTCTCCGGGACCTTCTTTTATGCGCAATGAACACGGAGGCAGTTTCAGCGGTTTCAACTTAATTTGTATTTTTGATAACCCTTAGAAGGGCAAATATAAACAAACAGCACCGGAGATCATGAGAACGAAAGAAGATATAGTCAGCAACTGGCTGCCCCGGTATACGGGCAAGGATCTTGCATCCTTCGGAGAGTTTATACTCCTCACCAACTTCACTCTCTATGTAGAGATGTTTGCCAGGTGGAACAAGGTCAAGGTTGAAGGCAAGGACAAGAACTGGCCCAGTGCCACTGCCGGCAATATTACCATCATCAACTTCGGCATGGGCAGTCCCAACGCAGCCACGATCATGGATCTCCTCAGCGCCATCCACCCCAAGGCGGTTCTCTTTCTTGGCAAGTGCGGGGGGCTGAAGAAGAAGAACAAGCTTGGTGACCTCATCCTTCCGATAGCTGCTATCCGCAGCGACGGTACCTCGAACGATTACCTGCCACAGGAGATACCGGCCCTGCCGGCCTTCAAGCTTCAGAGTGCTGTCTCCGCCGCCATTGTCAGAAACAACCTCGAGTACTACACCGGAACGGTTTATACCACCAACAGGCGGGTATGGGAGTATGATGACAGGTTCAAGAAGTATCTTGTCAAGACGCGCGCCATGGCCATTGACATGGAGACCGCCACCATCTTTACGGTTGGGTTCGCCAACGAGATACCCACCGGTGCGCTCCTGCTGGTCTCAGACCAGCCCATGATATCCACCGGCATCAAGACCGGGGAGAGTGACCAGAAGGTGACGACCCTCTTCACCGAGAAACACCTGCGCATAGGCATCGAAGCGTTGACAGAGATCGAGGAGAATGGCATATCGGTAAAACATCTGCGCTTCTGATGGCAGCCGACTACAAAGAGATTATCAGGGACCTCAGAAACAAGATCTACAAACCGGTATATTTCCTTGCCGGGAAGGAGCCCTATTATATTGACCTGATCACCGACTTCATTGAAGAGAATGTGCTTGATGAGTCGGAGAAGGATTTCAACCAGACAGTCCTGTACGGCCTTGATGTGTCTGTCACACAGGTTATTGAGACATGTCGGCGTTTCCCGATGATGTCAAACCAGCAGGTTGTGATAGTACGTGAAGCGCAGAAGCTCAAAAAGATCGATGATCTGCTGTTATATGTTGACAATCCTTTGAACTCAACCATCCTCGTTGTGGCCTACAAGTATGACGGTCTTGACAGGAGACGCTCCCTGTATAAGTCGCTCTCCAGAAAAGGATGGTACTTTGAGTCAGAGAAGATATTCGAGTACCAGATACCCGGATGGATAGACAGGTACCTTACTGACAGGGGCATCATGGCCGGCACCGATGCATCGAGGCTGTTGGCCGAGTTTCTCGGCAATGATCTCGGCAAGATAGCCAACGAACTCGAAAAGCTCATCATCTCCCTCCCGAAGGATAACCCCCGCATCACCACGGAGCTGATAGAAAAGAGCATAGGCATCAGCAAGGACTACTCCCCCAACGAGCTCTGGAAGGCGATCGTCTACCGCGATCCGCTGAAGGCGGCGCGTGTGGTGAATTATTATGCCGGCCACTCAAAGAAGGAGATCATTCCACTCATCTTCCCGGTGCTCTTCAACAGCTTCACCAGGGTGCTCATCTTTCACACCCTCAAGGACAGGAGTGACGGCAATGTGGTGGCGATGCTGAAGACATATCCGGGGTATGTTAAGGATTTCCGTGCAGCTGCAGCCATCTACAATGTCGGGGCTACCATGAACATCATCAGCCTCATCAGGTCATACGATCTCAAGGCCAAGGGATTTGGCGAGGCGGGCAGTGACGCGGGCCATCTGCTGCGCGAGCTGGTATTCAAGATAATGCACTGACCTCTGCCTGTAACTACCGGAGCCGGACCCTCCCTCACGGCGTGAGTCAGGTCAAAGCTCATGCCTGAACCGGATCATCAATGCTGAGATATTCACAGATTATTGCTCCGTCTATTATCGGGTTTGTAGCCTGCAGATAAGATGTGATGGTTACCCCTGAGCTTACCGGGATGCCGACCTCAGTTCATCTCTGGCGATTCGGGGAACTCGGCCCAGATGCGGTATTTGTTGTTGAGAGAGCGCAGCACATCGCGCCATACGTCGCCGCGGCTTTTCATGATCACCTCCGGCGGCACCCTGGCAATGACCCATGAATTCTCAGTCAGCTCTCTCTTCAGCTGTCCCTTCTCCCATCCCGAGTAACCCAGGAAGAAGCGCACCTGGTCATGGGTGACGGTGCCTGTGGCAATAAGGTTGCGCAGGGCATCGATCTCTCCCCCCCACCATATACCGGGTATAACAGGAAGGCTGCCAGGCACCCTTGAGCCCAGCGAGTGGAGGTAATGGAGGGTATCGGGAGCCACAGGGCCGCCGACGCTGAGATGTTCATCCCACCCGTCGAACCCCTGCACGGCACTGCTGACCATCAGGTCGATGACGCGGTTGAGGATAAAGCCTACCGTGCCCTCTGCCGTGTGCTCTGTAAGAAAAACAATGGTACGGTTGAAAAAGCGGTCGGTAAGAAAAGGCTCAGAGATGAGAACCCTACCCTTCCCCGGTATCTTGTCCTCGGGATTGATACTGAATATGTCAGGATACTGGCCCATATGACAATTAAAGGATGATACAAAGTAATAACTTTTAAGGTCAAAATCAAGAAAAAGCGCGGAAAATAGTAAATTGCACGTCGCAACATCAGATCTATTCAATGTCCGCAAAACAGAGCAGAAACCCTTCGATGCTGCAGTCGCTCCTGCCCCTGGTAGTCCTGATCGTCCTGCTTGCCCTCAATGTAAAATATTTCCGTGACGACACCCTCTCGGGTGCCAACCAGATAGCCCTCATACTTGCTGCTGCGGTGGCAGGTGTCATCTCCGTCTTCCTGGGATTCAAGTGGAATTACCTCCTCAAGAGAGTCACACATACTATCATGACGGCCATGCCCGCCATGCTTATCCTCTTTCTTATCGGGTCACTGGCAGGCACCTGGATGGTGAGCGGCGTGATACCGATGCTCATCTATTACGGACTGGAGATACTCAATCCGGTAATATTCCTCTTTGCCACCGTCTTCATCTGCTCTCTGGTCTCCATCTCCACAGGCAGTTCCTGGTCAACGGTAGCCACCATAGGTGTTGCCCTGCTGGGGATAGGCACAACCCTCGGTTTCGGTGAGGCGATGGTTGCCGGTGCGATAATCTCCGGAGCCTACTTCGGCGACAAGATGTCGCCCCTCTCCGACACCACCAACCTGGCCCCGGCGGTGGCAGGCACTGACCTCTTTACCCATATCAGGTATATGGTACTGACCACCGGTCCGTCATGGATCATCACCCTGATAATCTTCCTGATCATAGGCTTCTCGGGCGATTACAGCGACACCGCCACGACAACCACCGCGGTACAGGAGGCAATAAAGGCAAAGTTCAATATCAGTCCGATACTGCTCATCGTACCGGCCTTTCTGATCTTCATCATTGTAAAGAAGGTGCCGCCGCTGCCGTCGCTGCTGGCCGGCACACTCCTCGGAGCAGTCTGCGCCATCATCTTCCAGCCCGACCTCCTCAGGGAGATTGCGGGCACGGATGGCTCTTACGTCAAGCAGGCATACATCTCGGTGACAAAGGCGATGTTCGGTCCGGTGACAATAGTCACCGGCGACCTCTCCGTCGACGAGCTGCTGAAGACCAGAGGAATGGCGGGCATGCTCAATACTGTATGGCTCATCATCTGCGCAATGTTCTTCGGAGGAGTGATGGAGGCATCGGGCATGCTGCGTACCATCACCGAGCGCATGATGAAGTCTGTGCATAACGCCGGCACCCTGGTAGGGTCAACGGTGGCCACATGTCTCTTCTTCAACGTCACGGCCTCCGACCAGTACCTGTCGATTGTGATACCCGGACGAATGTATGCAAAGAAATTCCGCGACATGGGCTTCAAGCCCGAGCTGCTGAGCCGCACGCTGGAGGACTCCGGTACGGTGACTTCGGTGCTGGTGCCCTGGAACACCTGCGGTGCAACACAGTCGAGCGTGCTCGGGGTCTCCACCTGGGCTTACGCACCCTACTGCTTCTTCAACATCATCAGTCCGTTCATGACCATCTTCATGGCCGCGGCGAAGATCAAAATGAGGCGTTACACACCCGAGGAGCTGAAAAAGGTACAGGAAGCTGCAGATATAGTTGACAGGGAACTCCTCAGGGAGGAAGAGTCGTAACTGCCTCGGAGATACTTGATTATGAACGTCCCGGGGAAGAAGAATCATGACAGCCGCTGGCATTGCTGCAGGACAATTCATCAGCTACGAAGAGTCATGAAAGCTACCGTCGCATCGAAAATAACGGCCATGCAAACATGCCAGCCCTGCGAACAAACCCGCCCTACAGATGTTTCATTATTGGTTATCTTTACACCGTAATAATTAGTAACTGATGCTTTTGAAACTTATAATATTGTCGGCAGTGCTTGTAGCGATCGCCCTCGCAGGTATGGCGATTACCATCCTCGTCAAACCAAAGGGTCGCTTTCCCGAAACCCACGTAGGCCACAACAGGGAGATGCGTAAGCGGGGTATCACCTGCGCCCAGGCAACAGACACGGGATGCAACCCTGTCGACGGTGCCGGCTGCTGTGGATGTGCCATGAATGAGGATTAGCTTCGCTTCTTCACTCTTGCAGTGTCAGGCCAGCCTTTACAGCGAGTCAGTTCCCGCCCGCACCCGAAAGGAATCCAACAATAATTATTTCTCTTTGATAACTCTTCTCAACCCTTCGGAGATCCAGCTTCTCATCTCTCCGTTTTCACCGGAAAAGATCAGGTAACCCTCAAGAAAGTCATATCTCTCTATGAAAGCTGTCGCCTCCTCGCGGCCTGCCACCATGCACACGGTAGCCCAGGCGTCGGCTTCGGCAGCCGTGGGTGCTGTCACCGTGGCGCTGAGCAGGGTATGCCTGACGGGGTAGCCCGAGCGGGGATCAATGGTATGCGAATATTTGATCCCGTCTTCAACGTAGAACTTGCGGTAGTTTCCGGAGGTGGCCAGCGCCCTGTTGTCGAGCCTCACCTTTGCCGTCATGTCATCTCCGGGGAGAAAGTTGCCGTCAGTTGGCTTATCAATGCCCACATGCCATCCAGCACCTCTCTTGTCGCCCACCGTGCGCACTTCTCCCCCCACCTCGGCAAGACACTCCCTGATGCCCTGTAGCACAAGCAGGTCAATCACCAGGTCAACAGTATAGCCCTGGGCAATGGCGTTGACATCGATGAACATGTCAGGATCAGCTTTGACGATGCGTTCACCCTCGAGCTTCAGCTTCTCCATACCCACAAGAGCCAGGAGTGAGTCAAGCATTGACTCGTCGAACCGTTTCATGGCATCGGGACCGAAGCCCCACGACTTCACCAGAGGGCCAATGGTGATGTCAAAGAGTCCTCCGCTCTGTTCCGAGACAAGTGATGATAGGCGAAACACCTCACGAAAGAGTGAATCGGTGAGGTCGCTCCGGTTGCCGTTGATCCGGGAGATGACAGAAGAGTCGTTGTATATGGAAAGAGAGTTGTCAACTCTCGAAAAAAGAGTTTCAATATCCTGCCGGAGCTTCCCAGCATCCAACCCGGGACTCTTCTCAACCACGATATGGTAGGTAGTTCCCTGGGTCAGGCCGTCGATAACGGCGTATTCAACCTGCGGAGTGCAGGATGACAGGCATAGTGTGATGGCTGCAAGGGCAATAAAAATGCGCATAATATAAAAATTTCGATGTGCGTCCCGACACTCCGTGTGCGGGATTGATCCTGCTCCTACGTCGCAGGCTCAAATTTGCTTTTTTTGATTTCTCTCAGACCTTCACTACTGCCGTCTGAAGACTGAAGACTGCCGACTGCCGACTGGATCAACCACCAAAATCATCAAACGCAATATTCTCCTCCGGCACGCCCAGGTTGTCAAGCATGTTAAGCACGGCGGAGTTCATCATCGGGGGTCCGCAGAGGTAGTACTCTATCTCTTCCGGCAGCTCCAGCTTGCCCAGGTAGTTGTCAAGCAGCACCTGGTGGATGAACCCGGTGTATCCGGACCAGTTATCCTCCGGCAACGGTTCCGAGAGGGCCAGGTTGAAGGTGAAGTTGGGAAACTTCTTCTCAAGCTCCCTGAACTCATCCTCGTAGAAGACCTCTCTTTTGGACCTGGCTCCGTACCAGTAAGAGATCTTCCTCGACGACTTCTCAGTCTTGAGGAGGTGGAATATATGAGACCGCAGCGGTGCCATTCCGGCCCCACCTCCTATATACACCATCTCAGCATCAGTATTCTTGATGTGGAAGTCCCCGAAGGGCCCGGAGATTGTCACCTTATCACCCGGCTTCCGTGAGAAGATATAGGATGAGCTTATCCCCGGCGGCACGTTCAGCCACTTGCGGTTCCTGTCCATCGGCGGGGTGGCTATCCTGATATTGAGTATTATCAGGTTCTTCTCAGCCGGGTAGTTGGCCATGGAGTAGGCCCTGAAGGTCTCCTCGCTGTTCTTTGTCCTGAGACTCCAGAGGTCAAACTTATCCCAGTCGGGCCGGTACTCCTCCTCCACTTCTATATCCTTCCTGAATTCGACCTCATAGCGCGGAATATCTATCTGTATATACTCTCCCGATTTGAAGACGAGATCTTCACCTTCAGGCAGTTTGACGACAAACTCCTTTATGAAGGTTGCCACGTTCCTGTTGGAGACCACCTCGCACTCCCATTTCTTAATGCCGAGCACAGCCTCCGGTACCTGGATGGTCATATCTTCGCGCACCTTGACCTGGCATCCCAGTCGCCAGTTGTCGTGCTGTTCGCGACGGGTGAAGAAGCCGGTCTCGGTGGGCAGTATTGACCCGCCGCCCTCGGTGATCTGGCATTTGCACATGCCACAGGTGCCTCCTCCGCCGCATGCTGACGGCAGAAAGATGTCATTGTTCGAGAGTGTCGAGAGCAGGTTCGAGCCGGGTGAGACCACCATCTCACGGTCGTTGACCTTCAGTTTGACGTCGCCCTGCGGGGTGAGCTTCTGCCTGGCATAGAGAAGCAGCACCACCAGCAGTATCATTACCAGCACGAAAACTGCCACGCTTATGAGAACAGTGCCTGCTATTGATAAACCTAATATCATATCTTTTCAGATTTCATCATGACAAAAAACTGACATATATGGAATGTCGAAATACTTTTTCCTTTTTTCTGTTGACAATGCGTTTGCTCTTTCTGATCCATGGGTGTTGCATTACAGTGTGATTCCGAGGAAGCTCATGAATGCTATGCCCATCAGTCCGGTAAGAATGAACGTAATGCCCAGTCCTCTAAGCGGAGCAGGCACATTTGAATAGCGCATCTTCTCCCTGATGGCAGCGAGAGCCACAATGGCCAGCAGCCAGCCAACGCCTGACCCGAGTCCGAATACTGCGGCCTCGCCGATGTTGGCGTACTCTCTCTCCTGCATGAATAGTGATGCACCGAGGATAGCACAGTTGACAGCTATCAGAGGCAGAAAGATGCCCAGGGAGTTATAGAGGGCGGGAGTGAATTTCTCGATCACCATCTCCACGAGCTGGACGATAGAGGCTATCACCGCTATGAACATGATGAACGAGAGGAAGCTGAGGTCGAGATCGGAAAAGCTGGCGTTGAGCCATGTCAGTGCTCCTTTCTTAAGGATATACTGCTCCAGCAGGAAGTTTACCGGCACCGTTATCACCAGCACGAAGATGACCGCTAATCCCAGTCCCATTGAGGTCTTGACTGTCTTTGACACCGCCAGGTATGAGCACATACCCAGGAAGTAGGCAAAGATCATGTTGTCGATGAAGATCGACTTGACGAATATGTTGATTAAGTTTTCCATGACCCTTAATGCTACTTGTTTTCTTCTATCAGTGTTTTATTCCGACTGCGCTGCACCCAGATGATCAGGCCCACCGTGATCAGGGCCATCGGCGGGAGTATCATCATGCCATTGTCCTCATATCCAAAGTTATAAACCCCGATTTTCTCCATCACCGGGAAGCCCATAACGCTTCCGCTGCCAAGGAACTCACGAAAGAATGATACTATTATGAGTATCCATCCGTATCCCCATGCATTGCCCAGTCCGTCGAGGAAGGCGGGCCACGGTTTGTTGGCCATTGCGAAGGCCTCGAGGCGGCCCATGATTATACAGTTGGTTATTATCAGTCCCACGAAGACCGAGAGATGCTTGCTTATGTCAAAGGCGAAGGCCTTCAGGAACTGGTCTACGATGATGACCATCGTGGCTATCACCACCAGCTGCACTATGATCCTGATACGGCCAGGTATCATCTTCCTCAGCGAGGCTATCACAACGTTTGACACTGCCAGCACCACCATGACCGAGATGGCCATTACGATGGCGGGGTTCATCTTCACCGTGACCGCCAGCGCCGAGCATATACCCAGCACCTGCACGGTGATCGGGTTATCCTGCCCCAGCGGGTTGGTCAGCAGCTTCCTGTACTTTGCCGAGAAGAGCGGCTCTTTTTCAACCTTTTCCATATCTACTTCCTGTTTTTGCTGAGGTATTTCTCATATTTTATCAGTCCGTCGTAAACCATAGCCTCCAGCCCCTTGCTGGTGATGGTGCCGCCGGAGATCGCATCGACTTCGTGCCTGCTCTGAGGGTCAGCGCCTCCCTTGACGACCTTGATCCCCACGAACTTGCCGTCGCGGTATAGGCTCTTATCCAGGAACTGGCTCTCGAACGCGGTGGTGTTGATCTCGGCGCCCAGTCCGGGTGTCTCTCCCTTGTGGTCGAAGGTGACCCCGTCAATGGTAGAGAGATCCTCCTTCAGTGCTACGTAACCCCAGATCGGACCCCACAGCCCCTTGCCTTCCAGTGGCAGTATATGAAGGGTGTCGCCCCTGTCGTCCACAGCGATGAACACCGGCAGGTACTGCTCTGCCAGCGGCTTCTTCTGCTCAGCACGGAGGCCGACGGTGAAGGCGTCAACGCCCTCCAGGTGCTCGCCCTCAATATTGATCACATAGCTCTCCGTGATGTATCTGTCATAGAGCTCAACAGCATCCGCCTTTGTTGAGGTGACATTAATCGAGGAGAGGATGTTCATCTTCTTCTCTACTTCAACATTCTTCTCCTGCCTGGGCTGCAGCAGCAGCGCCGTCAGGGAGAGGAGGATGGCGACGGAGACGATCATCACCACCGAGAAGACCATTATATATCTGTTGCTGAAATCTTTCATCTCGCGGTTTGTTAAGCTGTCCTTACTCTTTTTACCCTTCTCCTGATATTGGCCTGCACCACATAATGGTCAATCAGCGGAGCCATCACATTCATCAGCAGTATCGCCAGCATGGTCCCTTCGGGATATGCCGGATTGAAGACCCTGATTATCACCACCAGTATACCTGTCAGCGTCCCGTATATGTACTTCCCGGTGTTTGTCTGTGCTGCCGACACCGGGTCGGTGGCCATGAAGACTGCGCCGAAGGCAAAGCCACCCATTATCAGGTGGTAGTATGCAGGTATCTGAGTATACTCGTTACCTCCGGTAAGATTGAGCAGCAGTCCCATGCCCAGTGCGCCCAGGGTCATGCTCAGCATGATTCGCCAGCTGCCCACACCGGTAACCAGCAGTATCAGTGCTCCTATCAGTATGGCGATGACCGATGTCTCACCCACAGACCCGGGTATGGTCCCGATGAACATCTCCATTGCTGAAGGCAATTGGCCAATACCGTCGAGCTTTACCACCGCTAGCGGCGTAGCACCGGAGAAGGCGTCAATGGCTCCCCCCTTTGTCAGCCCCTCGATCCAGACAGTGTCACCGCTCATCCAGGCCGGGTAGCTGAAGAACAGGAAGGCACGGGCGGTGAGTGCGGGGTTGAGTATGTTCATCCCCGTACCGCCGAATATCTCCTTGCCGATTATGACCGCGAAGGCCACCGAGACGGCAAGCATCCACAAAGGCACATCTATCGGCATGATGAGAGGTATCAGCATGCCGGTGACGAGATAACCCTCGTTGATCTCATGTCCGCGTATCTGGGCAGCAATAAACTCAATGCCCAGTCCCGTCACATAACTCACGATTATCAGCGGAAGAATCTTCAGGAAGCCGAACCAGAACATCTGCATCAGGGACCAGTCGACGATGCCGAAGGCCCTGGTATGCTGCAGTCCGATGTTGTATGACCCGAACAGCAGGGCCGGGATCAGCGCAATGACCACTATGATCATTGTGCGCTTCATATCCATATAGTCTCTGATATGTGCGCCCCTGGTGGTCACCTTGTCCGGAACGTAGAGGAAGGTTGCGAAGCCGTTATAGACGGAACGCAGCTTCTCAAGGCGCCCTCCCTTTTCAAAGAGGGGCTCCATCTTCTTCATTTTATCTAGCAGGAAACTCATTGCAGACTCATTGCTTTAATTAGTTCATCTCTTTTATCATCAGGTTGATCCCGCTGCGGATGATCTCCTGTAACTCGCTCTTGGAAGGATCAATGTATTCGCACAGTGCAAAGTCCTCCTCCGCCACCTCGTATATGCCCAGGTTCTCCATCAGCTCAACGTCTCCGGCCATTATCGCCTTGATGAGGTAGATCGGATAGATATCCATCGGCAGCACATTCTCATAGTGGCCGGTCATGACAAAGGCCCTGTGGCCGCCGTGAAAGTTGGTGTCCATCTCATACTCCTTCCGTGGAAGAAGCTTGGAGACAAAGCTCCTCCAGTAGCTGAATTTCTTCAGCCCCGGCGTGGCCCATCCGAACAGTTCGTGGTAGTCGCCCTCGGGCAGCACGGTGACCATGTTGTCATAGAAGCCGATAGAGCCGGCGGCATCGATTCTCTTGCCGGTGAGCACATTACCGCTGATGACCCTGTGATTGCCCTCACCGAGGTTCGCCTTGAGGATGCCGCTCACCGAGGCTCCCGGTCTGATGCGGTGATACTTGGGATGCAACACCCCGCTTCCCGCCAGGGCTATGATGCGTTCACGGTCATGGAAGCCGGTGTCAAAGAGACGGCCCAGGGCCACCACATCCTGGATGTCAACGGTCCAGACAACCTCACCCTTTGATACCGGCTCAATATGATGTATCTGCACTCCAACGTTTCCGGCAGGGTGAGGCCCTGAAAACTCGTGAAACTCAACGCCCGTAAGGTTCTTCACCTCAGCCACCCTCGAGCCCTCAGCCTCCTGGGAGAGATGTATCTTACCGTCGGTAAGTCGCGAGAGAACATTGATGCCGGTCTGAAGGTGATTGCCGTGTACGTTGGCCATGATGAAATCAATATCAGGAGCCAGCGGTGCAGTGTCAAAGGCGGAGATGAAAACTGCCCTGGGTACAGTGCCGGGACGGGCAACGATATGATAAGGCCTCTGACGCAACACAGGCCACATGCCCGAGGTGAGAAGCCTCTCCGTCACCTCCTCACGTGTAAGCTTCAGAGGATCGGCGACACCGAAATCAACCCGGCTTTCCCCGTCACGGTCAATGACAATCTCGGTTAGCACCCGCTTTTCGCCACGGATGACCTCTCTGATCACCCCGCTGACAGGCGAAACATACTTTATCTCAGGGTAAGCCTTGTCATGAAAGAGGGCTGTGCCCGCCATGACCCTGTCACCCTCCCTGACCTCAAGCCTGGCTGTCAGACCGGGGAAATCGGCAAACCTGACGCCGAAACGGTCAACGGCTGTCTCCGGAAGAAGTATCTTCTCAGCCTTGCCGGCAAGCTTGATGTTCAGTCCTTTACGTAATCTGATGACTGTTGACATATGGAGTTTTACAACTTGGTTCGTTAGAGACTACAATAATAATACAATGTTAAATATTTAACAGGGCGACATAATAAAAATCATAAATCAGCATAATTTTGAGAGCCGCATTGCGGTGCGGCAGGATATTTGTACTTTAGGCCTGAATTGTTAGTTATGTCCGGAAAATTCACAACGATAAAAATATTAAGTTTATCGATAACATGTCTTCTTGCAGGAACCTTTTCTTCCTTTTCGCAGGATTTTTCTGCCGGTGAACAGAGTGCCCCGAATGTGAAGAGCATCTGGTTTGAAAAGGACGGATGGAGGCTTGCCTATCCGTTCCTGCAGCCCGGTGCCGGTGAGGAGATGATACTTCACTTTGACATTCTTGACGGTGACGGAGGAACGCTCTGGTACCGCATCAATCACTGCGACCGCGACTGGAACAGCAGTGACCTGTTCACCAGCGACTATCTCGAAGGCTTTGAGGAGAACCAGATAACTGATTATCTCCCCTCGTTCAATACGAAGGTCAACTACACTCACTACTCCCTCAGCCTCCCTAATGATGACATCAGGTTTCTGGTCTCAGGCAACTACGTCATTACGGTATGGGCCTACGGGGAGCCCGATGCTCCCCTGCTCACCAGGCGCTTCTTTGTGAGTGAGGGCAGCACCTCAGCCGCCGTCACCTTCCGGAGGCCGATGAAGCCCGGCACCACGGAGACGCACCAGCAGGCTGAGATCACTGTCTCCCTGGGAGCGCTGCCGGTTACTGACCCTTACAGGCAGGTCACCGTCACCGTGATGCAGAACGGCAGGTGGGACAGGACCCGCAGCAGCCTCACACCCGATTTCGTCGGCAGCGGCAGGCTGGAGTTCAACACCCTCTCCGACAAGACGCTTATGCCCGGCGGAAACGAGTTCAGGTACTTTGATATAAAGACCATCAGGCAGACCCGGCAGAACGTACGGGCAACAGAGTATATCAACGGAATATATCATGCTTACCTCATACCCTCTGACGACCGGGAGTTCAGGCAGTATTTCTACAATGAGGACTTCAACGGCAAGTACTGGGTGGCGATGGAGGAGAGCGACGAGCCGGACAGGGATGCCGATTATGTACGGGTATACTTCACCCTGCCGTCGCACCGTGAGCTGCAGGGAGGCTCGGTATTTGTCGCCGGTGCCTTCACCGGCTGGAGATACAGTCCGGAGAACATGATGCGATGGAACGCTTCACGGGGCAGCTATGAGGCCTCGCTGCTGCTGAAGCAGGGATGGTACAACTATGAATATGTCTTTATACCCTCAGGATCGGACAGGCCGGAGGGCTTTGCCTTTGAGGGCAGTCACTGGGAGACGGAGAATGACTACCTGATCCTCACCTACTTCCGTGACCCGACACAGCGGTATGACCGTCTCACCGGGGTCAGGGTGGCAAACACCCGTGATATCCGGCAGTAATCCTCCGTGTTAGTGTTTATCGATCCGGGCAATAATGCCTGATATCAGGTTAATCACCGGCTATTTTCTTAGAAATCTGATGTCACTGAGAGGATAATCGAGCTTAACGGTTTTCACGATTTCTCCTGTCTCCGGAAGAATAAACAACACCTCGTTATCAGAGCTGACAGCCAGGTAGCTTTTCGTGACCGGATCATAGGCGGCCATACAGTAATGGTAACCGTCAATTCCGTTGACCGGGCTTGAGCTTATCAGCTCTCCGGTCGAAGGATTATATACATCAATGTAATATTCTCTTTCATCGCTTCCCGGTCTCATAGCAATAATATTGTTTTCATCAGTGTTATAGACCACATTTGTCAATGGTTCGACGAGTTCTACTGTTTTAGTCAATGTGCCTGTGACAGGGTTTATAAATAACAGGCTCTTCTCAGCCCTTTTGAAAGAGTGGCATGAGGACTGGGTGTCTGGGCGACGATATTTGAATATGGACCGGCTGAAGGAGTGGGAGACCGAGCGCGCCGCTCACCCCCAGGACCGCGGTCCTGGGGGTGAAGTCCCTCTTACGAAGGAAAAAGAATTAACCGTGGCTTGATAATTTTACAGAAAAAAA
>JARGFQ010000019.1 GCA_029210565.1 Bacteroidales bacterium | reverse complement strand
ACCCGTACGTACGGTGGTGTGAGAGGTCGGAAAATGAAATAGGAGAAAACCTATTTCATTTTCCTCCTACTCGATTGCTCTTTCACTTATAAATGCAAGCATTTATCGTTCAGATCAACAAAAAAAATCGCCCCATGGAAACCGGGGGCGGTCATTTTTCTTTTGTCGGGGTAGCAAGATTCGAACTTGCGGCCCTCTGGTCCCAAACCAGATGCGCTAACCGGACTGCGCTATACCCCGAATATTTGCGACGTGTGTAAAGAACTCAACTCCTGCCTAGGGCGGACTGCACTACACCCCGAAAACGATCTGCAAAAGTAGAAAAAATTATGATTACATTTCGGATATGTTAAAGATAAATGTCATAACCGACGGCCGGACCGAAAGAGTGACAGGGGAGAGGGGTGCCTCATTGCTCGGTATCCTGCGGCGCGGAGGATATGAGGTCTATGCCGCCTGCGGAGGCAAGGGCAGATGTGGTAAGTGTACCGTGCAGCTAAAGGGAGAAGGGCCGGGGCTCTCATGCTCTTATTTTCCTGACCGGGATATAGAGGTCATCCTTCCCGACAAAAGGGAGACAAACATACTGACCAGTCAGACCGAGTATCTCTTTGACCTGCCATATGATGAGGGACGTCACAGTAATCTTACCCCGCAACCATACGGTGTGGCCGTGGATATAGGTACGACAACTGTGGTACTCTATTTTCTTGAGCTGGTCACGGGACGACTTGAGAAGATAGCGTCAATGCTGAATCCGCAGGCAGCATATGGCGCGGACGTCATCTCAAGGATTACATGGTGCCAGACGAATGAGACCGGACTGCAGGACCTGCAAAAGGCCATAGTGGGAGCCCTGAACGGTGAGATCCGGAAATTCGTCGATGCCAGGAATCTGGGTGAGGGAAACATTGAAAGAGTTGTAATTGCAGGGAACACCACCATGCTGCATATTCTGCTCGGTGAAGATCCCGTGCCCATTGCCCTCGCACCCTTCAGACCCCGATTTACCGACAGCCAGAGAAGGATTGGTGCCGCCATCGGACTGGCAGTGAATGCAGGGGCCGAAGTGGTAACACTGCCCTCTCTCTCTGCCTTCATCGGGGCTGACATCATAGCCGGACTGGCAGCCCTGAACGTCAGAGAGAAGAATTATCTCTTTACAGATATAGGTACCAACGGCGAGATAGCCCTGATAACCGGCGATGAGATAATCGCCTGCGCTGCTGCTGCCGGCCCGGCATTTGAAGGTGCCAGCCTCACATGCGGCATGAGTGCCCGGACGGGAGCCGTGTCGTCATTTTCCCGCCCCGGGGAGTACAGGGTCATTGGCGACACAGAGCCATCGGGGATATGCGGATCAGGGATAGTGGACATCGTGGCATGGCTGACGGCAAACGGCATCGTGGATGAGACGGGTTTCATGCACGGCGACTTTGTTATAGATTCAGGAAACAATGTCCGTGTGACCCAGAAGGATATCCGTGAGATCCAACTGGCCAAATCAGCCATCTACTCGGGAATGAAAATACTGGTTACGAGAAGTGGACTGAAATTCAGTGAAATAGATGCCCTGTTCCTCGCCGGTGGCTTTGGCAACTATATAAGTATCGAGCCGGCCCTTCAGATAGGACTGCTGCCGGAGGAACTGACCGGCAGAATATATGCGGTTGGCAACAGCGCCGGCATAGGAGCTCTGCAGTATCTGAGATCTGACGGATTTGTCGGCAGGACTGAGAATATCGCAAAAAGAGCCAGCTACCTGGAGTTGTCTGATGATGAAGATTTTCCTGTTGAGTTTGCCATGAACATGGATTTTAAAACACCTGATAGATCAGCAGAAGGAGATTCTTGGGATTATTTAGATAAATTATAAATAGGCAGTTCTGAATATTTATTTTGGTCCGGAACTGTTTGGCACCGGGTTTGTTATTACATTAGACACAAAACAGTAATTAAAATGAAAAAGAGATTGATAACCGTTGCTGCCCTGGCAGCCTTACTGATCGCTCCGGCGTTTTCGCAGGCCTCATTCTATGATTTTACCGTTGAGACCATCGACGGGGAGCAGTTCAGCTTCGCTGACATGAAAGGCAAGAAGGTGATGATAGTCAACACGGCATCAAAGTGCGGTCATACTCCACAGTACAAGGACCTGGAGCTGCTTCACAAGGCTTACAAGAGCAAGCTTGTGATCATAGGTTTTCCCGCCAACAACTTCATGAACCAGGAGCCCGGCACCAATGAGGATATAAAAGAGTTCTGTGACAACAAATACGGTGTTACCTTCCCGATGATGGCAAAGATTTCCGTCAAGGGTAATGACATCCATCCGCTGTACAAATGGCTGACAAGCAAGTCGGCCAACGGTGTGCTGGACTCCGATGTGGCATGGAACTTCCAGAAATATCTCATTGATGAGAACGGTAATCTGGTTGGCTTCCTTAAGCCCGCCATCAAGCCTCTCTCCGACGAGGTGGTGATGTGGGTGACCAAGGGACAATTTACCCAGGCGAAATAGAAAGGATATCACAGCATGATACCGGCCGGCATTCCCTGCCGGTTTTTTTGTTTGCGTCGATCAGAAACCCCGTTCTGAAAAAGGTGCATGGCCTCCAAAACATTTTGTTTAACTGATTGTTCTACATAAAAACATTAAATCATGGCAGATCTGAGAACAAATTACATAGGTCTTGAACTCAAGAACCCTATCATTGCAGGTGCCAGCAACCTGTCGACTGAGATTCAGAACCTGAAAAAGCTTGAGGAAGCCGGTATTGCCGCTGTAGTCTACAAGTCGCTGTTCGAGGAGCAGGTTTCGCTTGAGAACCTTGAGCTATATGAGCGCAAGACAGAGTATGAGGACAGGCACGCGGAGCAGGTCACACTCTTCCCCAACTCCCATTCGGTACCCGAATCACCTGATGATTTCCTCCTGAACCTCAGGAAGGCAAAGGATGCTCTGTCAGTGCCTCTCATTGCCAGCCTGAATGCGGTCAGTGATGATATCTGGCTCGAATATGCCGTCAAGGCAGCTGAGACAGGTGTTGACGGGCTGGAACTGAACTTCTATACACTGCCCGATGAGGCCACGAAGGATCGGGAGACGATTGAGGAGAGGCAGATCGAGACCCTGCGCAAGGTCAAGGCAGCCGTCAAAATACCCGTCTCAGTGAAGCTGAGTCCTTTCTACACCAATCCCCTCAGTTTCATTGCCGGGCTCGACAAGGCCGGTGCTGACGGAATAGTGATTTGTAACAGGCTTCTGCAGCCTGATATTGACATTTTTTCCGAAACTCATACAATGCCCTACAACCTCAGCAACACGGAGGACAGCAGGCTGCCCCTAAGGTTTGCGGGAATGCTATACGGCAATATTAAAGCGTCGGTATGTACATCAACAGGGATTTATACAGGCAATGATGCTATAAAGATGCTGCTGGCCGGAGCCGGTGCCGTACAGATTGTAAGCACACTATACACCAACGGCATCGATGTGGTAAAGTCGATAATTGAGGAGACAGGCAAGTGGATGGATGTTCACGGTTACGATAGCCTTGAGAGTTTCCGTGGGAAGCTTTCGATGAAGGAGAGCGACAATAAAAAGGTCTATCAGCGTGCCCAGTACATAGATGTGATCATGAATGCCTCGGATATCATGAAAAAATACAAAACCCTGCAGTAATAGCAGGACCTCTGCGGAGAGAGCAACTTATTTTACGGGTGCTGGAACAGGCTGATCCTTGCATGTAATTCCCCTGATGAACAGGTCGGTCCCGAAAGCAGTCACCTGAAGCGCCCCGGCAAGCCCGTTTTCATGTGTCAGCAGCCGGTCGGTGCCCCTCAGAAGATTGAGAAATATCACCGCATAACTTGTCGGACCGCCATTCGGATGAGAACCGTTCTCCTTCAGATATCTCCTGAAGATGGGTGTCAGGAGCTTGATCTCATCCTCGTTGAGTCTCTCTCTCAGCTTCTCAACCCTGCTGTGCCCCTAGGCATAGTCTCTAAGCAGGAGGGGGTTTCTCTGCCTTAGGTTATAGAGCCGGGCTACCCTCTCTGCAGCATATCTGCGAAGCATCGTCTCAAAGTCACAATCTGACCTGACGATCTCACGCAGAGGATCAGTGATACGGCTTATCTCCATCTGCACCACGGCTTCATAAATCTCTGCCTTGTTCCCGAAATACATGTACACTGTGCGTCTGCCACGGCCTGCCTCCAATGCGATGGACTCCATCGTCGTCCGCCGCAGCCCTTTGGTTGCAAATAGCCTTGCGGCAACATCAATGATCATATTACGTGTACTTTTCCTCGCCATTGCACATTTCGGAAATTATGTGCAAAGTTAGCAAACGCAATATATTATGACTTATTTTTACAGGTTATCCAATAAATGAAAGCTGATGAAACGATTTGTCATTGCGGTTTGCCTCAGTTTGCCCCTGGCGCTGGCCGGCCAGGTGATTGTTGACACTCCCCTGAGCGCCCGCCTGACCGGGTATGATATCGATGCGATTCTTGAACCTGACTCCCATGTTGTCAGCGGCGACATGAGAGCCTGGTGGGTTAACAACTCTGCCCAGCCTGTCAGGGACGTAATGATGCACATGTACCTTAATGCCTTCAGCAGTAACAAAAGTACATTTGCAAGGGGAGGACGATGGAGTCCTGCCGGCGATGACGGATGGGGCTGGGTCAGGATAGAATCAATGGTGGATGCGAAAGGTCAGGACCTCACAGATTCAATGCGTTATGTCTCACCTGACGACGGCAACGAATATGACCGCACGGTATTGCAGGTAGTCCTGCCAGAGCCTGTTCAGCCGGGTGACACTCTCGTGCTGAAGATAAGTTTTGAGTCGAAGCTGCCCTCTCCCATTGTAAGGACGGGATATGCCGATGATTTTCATTTTGTGGCACAGTGGTTCCCGAAGTTCGGTGTTTATGAGACTGCCGGGACGAGGGATCGTGAGAGTGACGGATGGAACTGTCACCAGTTTCACCCTAGTTCAGAGTTTTATTCAAACCATTCGGTATACAACGTTACCGTTAAATTACCTGAAGAGTATGTGGTGGGTTCGGGTGGCATGTTCATGGAAGAGCTGGCCCTGGGAGAAGGGATGAAGAAGGTTGTCTGGAGGGCTGAGGATATTGTCGATTTTGCCTGGACGGCCTGGCCGGGATACCAGGTAATGACGCGGAATTGGAGGGATGTTGATATCACCTTCCTCGCTTCCGAAAAAGGTATTCGCAAGGCGGACCAGCAGTTTGAGGCTGTCATTTATGCTCTGGAGTATCTTGATGACAGGGTGGGACCCTACCCGTGGCCGCATCTTACTTTCGTTGATCCTCCCATGTCCGGCCAGGGTGCGGGAGGCATGGAATACACAACGCTCTTTACCACTTCGGGCGGCGGGCTTTTCCCGTCATTCATAAGGATGCCGGAGATGGTCACCATTCATGAGTTCGGACATGCCTATTTCATGGGTATCCTGGCCAGCAACGAGTTTGAGGAGCCATGGATCGACGAAGGTATAAACTCCTACTGGGAGCAGCGCATTGTAGATGACAGCTATGGCGACGGTTACGGGCTGTTAAGGCTGCCCTTCATAAAGCTGTCGGATGCTGACCAGGGGAGGATGGTCTATGTCTCTTCACGCAGCCAGACCATCTCGACCAACGATCTGCCGTCGTGGATGTACCCTCACGGTACCTACTCGATGATGTCGTACAACAAGGCCGCCACCTGGCTGCACACTCTTGAAGGCATAATAACCACTGAAACAATGGATAACGTTTTTCGCGAATATTACCGGCGCTGGGCTTTCCGCCACCCATCCGGGCGCGATTTCATTGCTGTGGTGAATGATGTTGTAAGAAGTGAACACGGTAACCGGTTCGGTGAAGATATGAACTGGTTCTTTGACCAGGTGCTGTATGGCCATGAAGTATGCGACTACATGGTCTCCGGCATAACCAGCAATAAGATAAGAAGCTATTCGGGCGTTATTGACGGAGACTCGGTTACCTATGTAAAAAGTGACCGCAAGAGCGACACTCTCTATCTGTCACGGGTGAGCCTCGAGAGGCCCGGAGGTCTCATCCTGCCCGTTGAAGTACTTATAGGTTTTGATGATGGCAGTGAGATAATTGAAACATGGGACGGCAAAGCTGCCTGGAAGGATTTCGAGTATACAGGCACCAGCAAGGCGGTGTGGGTAAAGGTTGATCCTGATGACAAGATCGACCTTGACGTGAACAGAGTGAACAATTCATGGAGCAGCGATCAGGAATTCCCTGCTGCACGCCGGATGGCAAAGAAGTTTATCTTCCTGATGCAGATAATGATTTCATTGATAACTGTTTAACTTAAGTGAGATGGCTTTATTAAGAGTTCTGAAAAAAGGAGCCGCAGCTGCGGCACTGTCGTATAAGCAGCTGCTTGTGATCTGGGTCGTTTCACTGATAATGATCCTGTTTGTGTCATTTCCGCTAAGGGTTATGCTGAATGCTGTTTTCGGAAACAGCATGGCTGTTATGAGACTCACTGACGGCTTCGATGCCGGCCTGCTGGGTGATGTCGGCAAACCGTTCCTCTATCTGATAAGTGCTGCAAGCACAGGAGGGCTCCTGCTTCTTCTCGCGGGTTTCCTTCTCTACACCTTCTTTGCAGGCGGACTGTTCGCCTCCTACACCACAGCGTGGGGAGGACTGAAGATGACGGCTTTCATCAGGGAATCGGCACGCAACTTTCTTCCCTTCCTGAAGGTCAACCTGTTAATCCTGCTTATCATTGCCGGGTATACACTGATTGTCCTCGGAATACCTGTTGCTGCAAGGATGGCCCTGGCAAAGGGGTCAATGCCCGAGGGAGGAAGTATGATCCTCTTTTATTCGATATGGCTTCTCGGACTGCCACTGTGGCTCTTCGTGGCTGACGCCTCACGCAGGTGGATAGCCGCCACAGGCTCCGACAAGGCTTTCAGGGCGATGGGTGCAGGCTTCCGGGCACTGAAGGAGAGGTTCTGGGTCTCGTACGGGACCGTATTGCTGATCCTGATAATCAATGCCCTGTTCATTTTCATCTCATTCTGGTATCTGGCATGCTCGATACCTGAAAAGGGAGGCCTGATATTCCTCTTCTTAATCGTAACCCAGATTATGTTTTTCATCAGGCTCTTCATGAAGGCATGGAGATATGCATCGGTATGCGAAGCTGTCAGATGAGTGGTACAATTAAACTGATTACACACTGATATTGTTTATGTTGCATCCCCCGGTCACGAGTGGACGCCGAATGAGGAGAGAGGGCTTTACAAGACTGTTGACGGCGGCTATTGCCGGAAGGGCACGCCTTGATGCCAGGTAGCCCTGACCGGTACGTGCCCGCAACTCTTTGCCTGCCGGGTACAACACCTTCACAGTTGCGGCGCGAGGTAATAGAATGAAGTCAGCGAGAAGCTGACGGTGGTTTTTACCCAGTGCCACATTTCGAGGTCGGCTTTCAGTGATTCGCTGAAAGGTATGGCATCCAGGATACGGTAACGCATGTTGACGCTCATGCCGGGATGGAAATTACCATATCCTGCAGGCTGGGCAATGAGCGGATGGTCAAAATGCTCCGGTCGGCACCAGGCATAACCGAAATAGTCCTCAGTTCCTGTTCCGAACGATGAGGGGAACATCTCCCCGTCGACATAGATCTTCTCATCGCCTTCGCCCCACCAGGCATCGGCTGTGTTGAAGATTGTAATTGCATCACCAACATAAACTCCCTTACCGCTGAGCTCCGCGATGTTTACATCCGAGTGCAATCCTGTGCCCCCGTTGCGCAGTGCTCCGGCAGCCTCAAAATCAGGATACTCCTTCCATGATACTCCGAAGTGCATTGAAGATGCATCCCACAGGTATGGCGTCAGGGTCACTTCTGCACTTATGCCGATGCTGTCAGTGGTTCCGTTATAGACGCTGACAGTGCAGCTGTTGCGGAAGGGCATGAGCCTGTGTGAGCTGAGTGTGCCGCCTTCATCTGTGTATGTGAAGAGGGTCCGGTAGCTGTTGTACGAATAACCTGTGCCAAAGAAGTCTCCAACCGGCACCTCAGCCATTATGCGGCCGTCGAAGCAGAGGCGGATGACTGCACCTTTCAGCGCCGCTGCCGTATCACCGGCGGAGAGCGACAGTGTGAAGCTGCTGACCGCAAGGTCCTGCCCGGCGATAGTGACGTAACATTCCGCGCCTGGAGCAAAGACACCTTCGGCGGATCTCTTCATCTCATCATTAACACCGTTCCTGTCCCCGCCACCGGAGAGCAGGTATGATATACATTCGGCTATTGCAAGGGTATCTGATATGAAGGTTTCACTCCTGGCTGACTCTACTCTTGTGCCCTCCTCGTACAGTCTCGTGCCAATATTGTAATATATTGAAGGCAAGCGTCTTTCAGGAGTAATGATTATGGAATCATTTTCCAGGGTGATAATGCATTTTTCAGAGAAGGGGATGGGAAGATAGAGGTTGTATCCCCGGCGCTGCGGTTCAGTCAGGGGCGAGACGGAGCTGCTCAGCGGATATGGTGCCAGCAGGCCATCGCCCAGCAGGGCCGGAGCCATGCCTTCAATGACAGGATCGTTATGGCCGTCGATATAGACCCTGATATATGAGTTCAGGGCGTTGGCGTTGCCAAAGGTCATCCACCACCGGACTACTGCACCCGGACCCTCTGCCTCAAGCATGACATACTCGCGCCGGCCGTCAGTTGCCTCCTCCCTGATAAATTGCGTATAGTCATTGTTTGCAAACCACCCGGCACTGTCTGGATGGATGCTGAGCCTGTCATAGGAGCTGAACTGCACCAGGCGGTAGCCCGGGTCAGGGAGGCGGGTTACGGCCTCCGGGTCAGCCATCTCCTTCAGCAGCGACCTGAAGGTTATTACCTCGTCATTTCTGCATGAGGCAGTAGCAAGCAGGCAAAAAATCCCTGCCGCAATCACGATAAACGGAATTCTCTTTTTCATTAGATTATTTGATTATTATTTTATTGGTCTAATGGAACTTACATGAAGAAGAACAATCATTTTCTTTTGTGAATTACTGCTCGTGCAAGTTATACTGAAGAAGCTTTGGGACTAAAGTTACTCATTCAGGCAAAATATTTAAATTGCAATCTGTAATAAAAGTAGGAGAGATGAAAAAAGTCGTTGTTTTATTGGCAGTGGTCAGCATGATGGTCTCATGCAATCGCGCATCGGAAGGATTCCTGCAGACGGATGGCAGGCACATAGTAAACGGAGAAGGTGAGTTTGTCTTGTTGAGGGGCATCGGTCTTGGAGGATGGATGTTGCAGGAGCCTTACATGCTCAAACTCTCAGGGGTGGCTCCCGCACAGTATGATATCAGGAAAAGGATAGCCGCCCTGACGAGAGAGGAGAGATGCAGCGAGTTTTACGATGCATGGTTGGCCAATATGGTCACACGCAGGGATATCGACTCACTTAAGGCATGGGGTTTTAACTCGGTAAGGCTAGCCATGCACTACCACCTGTTTACACCGCCGGTTGAGGAGGAACCTGTAGCAGGGGAGATCAGCTGGCTGGAGAAGGGGTTTGTGATGACTGATTCCCTGCTCAGCTGGTGCACGGCAAATGAAATATATCTTATTCTTGACCTCCATGCGGCACCGGGAGGGCAGGGAAATGACATTCCCATCGCCGATGTCGACACCACTAAAGCAAAGCTGTGGGAGAGTGAGCTGAACCAGAAGAAGACCGTCGCCCTCTGGGGCAAGCTAGCAGAGAGGTACAGGGATGAACCATGGATTGGCGGCTATGACCTCATAAATGAGACCAATTATCCTCTTGAAGACAACGCTGAGTTGCACAGGCTCTTTGTCGAAATCACTGCGGTAATCAGGGCTGTTGACACCAACCATATCATCTTCATCGAAGGCAATCATTTTGCCACTGATTTCCGGGGACTGACGCCTCCATGGGATGACAATATGGTCTACAGCTTCCACAAGTACTGGAACCCCACAACTGTTGAAACCATTCAGAAGTATCTTGATCTCAGGGATGAATACAATGTCCCTCTCTGGATGGGTGAATCAGGCGAGAACAATAACGAATGGTACCGGTCTGCTGTGGAGCTTTTTGAGGCTGACAGCATAGGATGGGCGTGGTGGACGCTCAAGAAGCTCGGTTCCGAAAGCGGCATCATGAATGTCACCATGCCTGACGGTTACCAGCAGATCATCGATTACTGGAAGGGCGCCGGCCCGGCACCAGCATCTGATGAAGCACACCGTACGCTGATACAACTCACTGAAAATATACGGATTGAGAACTGCGATGTCAACTACGGTGTACTGAACGCGTTGTTCGGAAGGTAGTTGCCAGTCTTCAGTCGGCAGTCTTCAGTCTTCAGTCGGCAGTCTTCAGTCTTCAGTCGGCAGTCGCCACCTTCGTCAGGGCTTCGGCGGCTGGAAGCAGTCTTCAGTCGGCAGTCTTCAGTAAGCATCCTCGCAACCTAAAGACCTAACTCTTGATTCTTAACTCTTAATTCTTAATTCCTCACACTACTTTCCTCCCCTGCAGGTTGGCTGCTACGCTATCCCGACTTACCAGGTCGGGACTTAACGCTCGGCCCTCTACTGCCAACTCCCTGCCCCTAAGTATAAATACCAATGGAAAAATAGGCTAAAAGCCCGCTCCAGCCCTCATAAGTCCTTGTTAATTTTGAGCTTCCCAAAAAGGGAAACTACGGAACTTATGGAAGATCTCTATTCAAGGCTTATGCAGGATGTCCGTTTCGAGGAGGGACTGAAGGCATGCATGAACTGCGGCATCTGCACCGGCATATGTCCTGCGGCCGAATATTACAGCTACGACCCGCGCAGGGTTGTGGATCTTGTTCAGATGCGTAACAGTAATGTTATCAGGGAGTTGCTTAAGAGTGAGACCATCTGGTACTGTGGTCAGTGCATGAGCTGCAAGACCCGGTGTCCCAGGGGCAATACTCCCGGGATGGTGATCATGGTGCTGCGCAAACTGTCGCAGGAGCTGGGTTACTTTACCGACTCCGAGAAGGGAAGACAGCAGTTTGCCATCAAGAGAACGGTGGGCGACAATGTGCTGAAGCACGGCTACTGCGTCGTCTCCTATGACGTTGACCCGGCCACACACCCTGAGCAGGGTCCGGCATGGGAGCATTACTATAACCATCTCGACGACTCCCTGGCACGGCTGGGAGGTGAGCTCAACGGCAAGGAGGGGCCCACGCGGAAGATAGCCGATGATGTGCTTGACGAACTTAGAAACATCTTTGAGGTGACGGGCGGCCAGGATCTCTATGATGCCATCGAGGAGGCTTCGGAACAGAAGGCCGGGGAGATGGGCATGGAGTTTAAGAAGGAGGGCAGGGACTTTGAATACTTCAGGCATGTGGTGTCAGTCGACAACGGTACTCATCAGTGTGAAACGGAAGATGTGAGGAGGGACATATATGAAACCAGAGGGTAAGAAGCGCATCTGGGCCGAGTACCAGAAGGAGATACCGGACGACCACTTCTTCTATGTCAGGTCGTGCATCAGGCAGACATTCTTTGCCGGCTCCGAGCAGGCCTTCCTGAAGATACTGCGTGACGACCTTGGCAAGGATGTCTTCGAGGACCCGCGTCACACCACCTGCACGGGCATCGGTTATCACGGTGACGTGGTTCCCTTTGAAACAATCCAGACAGTGGTGGCGCGTCATTTTGCGCTGGCCACCGAGGCCGGGTACAGGCATATTGCCATATCGTGCGTCACCTCTTTCGGCATCTACACTGAGATACTGGAGACCTGGAAACACTTTCCTGAAACTCTGGCCCGCACGCGTGAGGATCTCTACAAAGCCACGGGCCGTACCTTTGCGGTGCCGGAGACCATATCGCATGCCAGTGATATAATATACAAATTCAGGGATGAGATAGCCCGCAAGGCAAAGTATAACCTGGTCGACATCAAAACCGGAAAGCCCTTGAAGGTAGTCGAACACATCGGGTGTCACTACTCAAAGATGTTTCCGAAGTACGGCATTGGCGGGGCCGAGTTCCCCCATGTTCTGATAGGCATGATTGAGTCATGGGGCGGCGATGTTATTGACTACCCGGAGCGGCGCCACTGCTGCGGCTTCGGCTTCAGGCAGTACCTGGTGCAGGCCAACAGGGGATATTCGCTCTTTGCCTCACGCAAGAAGTTTGAGTCGATGGAGCCCTATCAGCCTGATCTCATCATCGCCAACTGTCCGGGATGCGCCATGTTCATGGACCGCTGGCAATACACGATAAAGGAGATGGACGGCATTACATACGGTGATGATGGCCAGGGGATACCTGTCCTGACCTATGAGGAGGTTGCCGGACTGGTGCTTGGCTATGATCCCTGGGATATGGGCATGCAATACCACAATGTGCAGTCGTTGCCTCTTCTTGCCAGAATGGGTATCAGGGCTGATCCGGCGAGGCGTTTCCTTGCAAAGGACGGCACGTCGTTGCCCGAACCTGCCAATCTTATCAACGGATGAAGGAGAAGACAAAGCATGTAATTGTAGCCGGGGGCGGTGTGGCTGGCATGGAAGCCGCAGGGTCGCTGGCGGAGATGGGCATCAGGGTTACCCTTGTTGAAAAGGGAGAGGACCCCGGCGGCCACCTCCTGCAGTGGCACGCGCTGTTCCCCGGACGCAGGCCGGCGGAGGAGGTAAGGAAGTATCTCAGGAAGAGGATCGCCCATGAGAACATAAATGTAATCACCAGGACCACAGTTGAAAAGGTCAGGCATCACGGCCATGAGATAATAGCAGACCTCTCAGGAGGCACGCAGGAGAGGGCTGATGCACTCATTGTGGCAACCGGCTTTGACCTCTTTGATGCACACCGCAAGGAGGAGTATGGGTACGGGATCTATGACAATGTGATCACCTCTGCTGATCTTGAGGAGATGTTCAACAGGAAGAGGGTTGTCAGGACTGATGGCTCCGTCCCCTCCCGCATCGGATTCATCCACTGTGTGGGCTCACGTGATGAGAAGGTAAACAACAATCACTGCTCCAAAGTATGCTGCGTCTCGGCCGTCAAGCAGGCCATAGAGGTGCGAAAGCTTCTTCCTGAGTGTGAGGTCTTCTGTTTCTATATGGACATGAGGATGTTTGGTCCTTATTATGAAGAGCTCTACCGTGAGTCGCAGGAGGTGCATAACGTCAACTATATCAGGGGTAAGGTCTCCGAAGCCTCTGTTAACATCAACAACAGGCTGGTGATCAAGGTGGAAGACACCCTTGCGGGCCGGCCGCTGAAGATGGAGCTCGACCTGATGGTGCTGATGGTGGGTATGGAGATGTCGAAGCCGGGGGCACGGCTGGCGGAGACATCGGGACTGAGCACCGGCATCAACAGGTTCCTTGAGTCTGCTGATCATCACTACGGAAGCAACAGGAGCGGTGTGGCGGGTATTTTTTATGCCGGCACATGCACTGCTCCCATGAACATCACCGACACAATTTCACATTCGCGCGCCGCTGTGGAAGAGACGGTAAGATATCTGGGCAGCAAATGAGTGAGCAGAAGGCAAACAGGTTCGGTTTCGCTGTCAACCGCAGCAGGGCCATCAACTATGACACCTCTGACCGAAAGGTGAGGGAGTATGTCACTTTGCGGGAGCCCAGCTTCAGGCTCTGTTTTGCCTGCGGAGGATGCACCGCCGCCTGCACTGCGGGGCAGCATGCCCCTTTCAGCCTGCGGAAGATGAATACCTATATCCGTCGCGGTGAGATAGACACCCTCCGTGAGGAGGTAGCACGCTGCATGCTGTGCGGCAAATGCCTGCTCGTCTGTCCGCGCGGGGTCAACACCCGTAACGTGGTTGCAATGACTGCCGAAGGCATTAGAAAACTGGACAGGAATGAACTCTGAAATATTCATCTGGCCATTTAATCTGGGACTGTATTTTATACTGATATACAGTGTTGTACGCAGCACCATATGGTTCCGTAGCCTCTCCAGGGCTGACAAGCTGCGACTACAGCGCGGTTTCTTTGGCATGCCCTTCATGCAGAGCATCAGGGAGATATTCATGGAGAGCCTGCTCCACCGCCGGATATTCAAAAAGAATCCCGTACTGGGCTACATGCATATGAGTCTGGCTTTCGGATGGTTCCTGCTCATTGTGTTTGGTACCATTGAGGCTGACTTTTTCGGGGAGCGACATCTGAACCCACCTTCCCATGCCATCTTCTTTCGCTGGTTCAATCCCGAACACGGGGCATCAGGACTGGCTGCCATCTACGGTCACTGGATGGATTTCCTCCTTGTGTTCATTCTGTCAGGCCTGCTGCTTGCAGTAGTCAAGAGGTTCATCCCCGGCATGATGGGCATGAAGAAGACCACCAGGCATACATGGACAGACCGCATTGCACTTACAAGCCTCTGGCTCATCTTCCCCTCGCGGCTGCTGGCGGAGGGCTTCACCTGCGGTGTTCACGGCAGCGGAGGCTTCCTCACCGGTAATCTCGGCGCTGCGCTGACCTCATTTCTCCCGGCGGCAGACATTGCTCCCTACTTCTGGTGGCTCTACTCCCTGTCGCTGGGAACCTTTTTCTTCCTTCTGCCGGTGACGCGTTACTTTCACATACCTGTGGAGCTGATATTGATCTTCATGCGTAACTCGGGCATCACTACCGCCGACCGGTGGTCAGCCTACAGCGAGGTGCAGACCCACGCCTGTTCGTCATGCGGTATCTGTATCAGTGTCTGCCAGATGAGCCGGGCGGCAGGCATCAACGACATGCAGTCGGCCTACTTCATCAAGGGGCTGAGAAATGAAAGGGATATTGCTGCCATCACGGCTAACTGTCTTATGTGCGGACGTTGTGATGAGGTTTGTCCTGTAGGCATTGAGCTCGGCCCGTTGCGACTTATTGAGAGGCGCCAGGGTGAAAGGCCGGCGACCAGGCTGAAGTTTATCGACAGATACGGGCTGACACGCAGGCGTGAGCAGATCGAGAGAGAGCCCACGCAGTCGTACAGCTACCTCGTGCCCGAGGAGGAGGAGCAGGCAGACGTGCTGTTTTTCGCAGGCTGCATGACCCATTTGACTCCCTCGGTCATTGTGGCCATGAAGAAAATCATGGAGAGTGCCGGTGTGATGTACCGTTTCATGGATGAGGAGGGAGGAGTCTGCTGCGGCAGGCCTCTTATGCTTGCCGGGAGGGACAGGGAGGCGCGGGAGCTTATCAACCATAACTCCGACATCATCTGGAAGTCGGGAGCAAAGACGCTTGTGACATCCTGCCCTATATGCTACAAGGTATTCAGGGAGAGCTATTACCTTGAGGCCCAGGTGATGCATCACTCCGAGTTCATTAACCTCCTCATTGAGGAGGGGTCGCTGCGCCTTGGATACCTTCATCGCAGGGTCGTCTATCACGACCCCTGTGACCTTGGTCGCGGGTCAGGTATATACGACGAGCCCAGGGCCGTCATCAGTTATGTGGCAGAGCTGCAGCCGGTGCCGGAGGCGAGATCAATGTCGCTCTGCTGCGGCGGCAGCCTTGGAAACCTGACACTCTCATCGGAAAAACGTGCCCTGATAGCCGCTGATGCTGCTGGAACCCTTACACGGTCGGCTCCTGACGCACTGATTACTGCCTGCCCCCAATGCAAGAAAACCTTTGCACAGGCCACGGAGACCAGGGTGAGCGATATCGCTGAACTGGTTGCCGTAGCCCTCCCGAAGCCTGTCAGGAGAACAAGGAGCCGGTCTTCAGCAAACACCGTCAGAACGGTGGCTGACGGTTGATAACTTTTTCTCACTTTTAATTAATTGATTAATTGGCGTTTCATATATCAGTAAATTAGATTTACTTTGCGATCAACTTTTCCGGTTGAACTCTGGAATGGTTTTTGTTGTTTTTGTTATGTTTCAAAAAGACCCTTAGGATGAAATCAATAATCAGGATAACAGGTGTATTTGCCTTTGCGGCACTTATCGGTATTACCTCCTGCAAGCAGGAGGGTTCATCTGCCGATTCCGGCAAGCAGGGCAGTAGTGACATGATAGCTCTCAACGATGGGGGTGTAGTTCTCAGGATAGAAGATGCAGATCTGCTCCAGGTAGATTACAATCCGCAGTACAATACTGCTGAGTGGCAGTTCACCGTTGAGGAGCCCGGACGTTATGATGTATGGCTTTCCAGTCTTACATGTGACACTTCCCATCTCCGCTATGAGGACAATGTCATCATCACGGCAGGAGACTCCAGGCTGACAAAAAGGCCTGTGGGGGATCAAATTGTGAAGGATGATAAGAGTGTCACTGAGCCGTGGTACAGGGCAGACTCACATATGGGATCAATTTTCTTCAGCCAGCCGGGGGAATACCAGGTACAGGTTATCAGCGACAGGGTGGAACCGCATCCCTCGGATGTCTCGAGGCTGAGTGTAGAAAAGCACACGCTTATCAACTCAGTGATTCTGAAGCCGAAGGTCAACTGATCTTTTTCTCAATCCATTTTCTGGCATTTACGAAAGGCAGCATCCAGGGTGTGACCTGGTCGTTGCGTCTCTCTGACGGGTAGTGTGCGCACTGCCATGGAAAATATGCCCTTTCGAGGTGAGGCATCATAGCCAGGTGCCTGCCGTCAGCTGAGCAGATCCCTGCTGTATCGTACATTGAGCCGTTAGGGTTGGCAGGATAGCAGCTGCTGTTATACTTCATGGCTATGTTGTAACTCTCCTCAGGCCCGGGAAACACAAAGCGTCCCTCACCGTGGGCTACCCATATGCCGAGCTGCATCTCAGCAAGCCCGGAGAGCATGACAGAGGCGGACGGAAGAATTTTCACCCCCAGGAAGTCAGATTCAAACTTATGTGAGGCATTATGTTCCAGGCGCGGCATCAGGCTATGATCAGGGACAATGAGTCCCAGTTCAGCCATCAGCTGGCAGCCGTTGCAGACTCCGAGCGACAGAGTATCGTCCCTGCTGTAAAATTTCTCCAGGGCCAGGCGGGCCTTTTCATTGTACCTGAAGGCTCCTGCCCATCCTTTGGCTGAGCCAAGCACGTCGGAATTGGAGAATCCCCCTACAAACACAATCATGTTCATCTCCTCCAGTGTCTCGCGCCCCGAAATCAGGTCAGTCATGTGCACATCCTTCACGTCAAAACCGGCGAGCCAGAGCGCATAAGCCATCTCCCTGTCGCCGTTGACTCCCTTTTCCCTGATGATGGCAGCTTTAACCCCGCTGACAGGCTTGCGGTCAGGGGTTATGCCCAGTGATGAGAAGCTGCCGCCAAAACCCTTCAGATCAAATTCAACTATCTTGTTTCCGTGGTTCTCAAATCTCTCTTTTGCCAGCTCATTGCCGCTCTGCCTACGGTCGAGAAGATATGAGCTGCGGTACCATGATGACCGGCATCTGTCAATGTCAAACTCAACACGGGAGTCACCGTTGGTTACAAAGATCTTCCTCTCCGCTACCGGGTGACCTATGGAGACAAAGCTGATCATCCTGTCGTACAGATATTCCTCTGCATCCATCTCATCAGACACCTGGATTATCACACCGGGGTTCTGGCTGTAGAGCAGCCGAACCGTATCACTCTCGGAGATCTCTGTCAGGTTCACTGCCAGACCCCCCTCACGGTTTGCAAAGCACATCTCAAGAAGGGTGGTAATCATTCCTCCGGCTGAGATATCATGGCCGGCAATGATCATATTCCTGTCGATCATATCCTGCAGCACATCAAAGACCATGGCAAAGTATTCCGGGTCACCGACCCCCGGCACGGTGTTTCCGGGGCTTCCCAGAATCTGTGCCAGTGAGCTGCCGCCCAGGGCAGGGCTCATCCCGCTCATGTCGATGTAGAACAGGGCCGTTGACAGGTCATTACGCAGCACCGGTTCAACGATGCCGCGAATATCCTTCACCTCAGCGGCAGAGCTTATGATTACTGTACCCGGACTGTAGACCACGCCGTCAGGATATTTCTGTGTCATGGAGAGGCTGTCCTTGCCTGTGGGAATGTTTATTCCCAGGTCTATGGCGAAGTCGCTAGCTGCTTTGACGGCTTCATAGAGCCTGGCATCTTCGCCGGGGTTTTTGCATGGCCACATCCAGTTGGCTGAGAGTGAGACGCCCTTCAGTCCGTCGGCCAGCGGTGCCCATACAATGTTAGTAAGGGCTTCGGCAATTGACAGCACAGACCCTGCCGCGGCGTTTATCAGTCCTGCTGCCGGCGCATGTCCCAGTGCCGTCGCCATGCCTCGTTTGCCGCGGTAGTCAAGTGCTATTGCTCCCAGGTTGTTCAGTGGCAGCTGCAACTCGCCGGCGCACTGCTGTTTTGCTATGCGGCCTGTGACGGAGCGGTCGACCTTATTGGTCAGCCAATCCTTGCAGGCCACCTCCTCCAGCTGCAGCACGGCATCTATATACCTGACCGGGTCTGACGGGTCATATGTCAGCTCACTGAACTGCATTCCCGTTGTGGTGTCAGTCATGACCGTCCGTGGCGGCTCTCCGAAGAAGTCGCTCAGCTGCAGGTCTATAGGCTTCTCTCCGGTATTAGCGTTGTAGAAGGTGAACTGGTTATCTCCTGTCACCTCCCCGATGAGATAGAGGGGGGCACGTTCGCGTGCGGCAACTCCTGACAGTGTATCCACATCGCCGGGTTTTATCACCAGACCCATTCTCTCCTGGGATTCGTTGCCTATTATCTCCCGCGCCGAGAGGGTTGGGTCGCCCACCGGCAGCCTGCCGATGTCAACCTTGCCGCCTGTCTCCTCGACAAGCTCAGAGAGGCAGTTTAGGTGTCCGCCGGCACCGTGGTCGTGCAGTGATATCACCGGGTTGCTGTCGCTCTCCGTCATGGCGCGCAGTGCGTTGTAGACCCTCTTCTGCATCTCGGGGTTGGCGCGCTGTACTGCATTGAGTTCAATGGCGCTCTCATATGCGCCGGTATCCACTGACGATACTGCTCCGCCGCCCATGCCTATGCGGTAGTTGTCTCCTCCCAGAAGCACTATCAGGTCACCCTTCTGAGGCCTGTCCTTCGTGCTGTCTCTCTTTTTTCCCAGTCCTATGCCGCCAGCGAGCATGATAACCTTGTCATAGCCATAGCGTCGCATTTCCCCGAAGTGTTCAAATGTCAGCACCGACCCGCAGATGAGCGGCTGGCCGAACTTGTTCCCGAAGTCGCTGGCTCCGTTGGAAGCTTTGATGAGGATCTCTTCCGGTGTCTGGTAGAGCCATTGACGCGGCTCTGTATGCCGTTCCCACTCCCGCGGCCCGTCAGGCCGGGGATAGGAGGTCATGTATACTGCCGTACCGGCTATGGGCATGGCCCCCTTGCCGCCCGCAATGCGGTCGCGTATCTCACCGCCGGTGCCGGTGGAGGCCCCGTTGAAGGGCTCAACGGTGGTGGGGAAGTTATGGGTCTCAGCCTTGAGCGAGAGAACAGATTCGAAATCGCTCACCACAAACCAGTCAGGTTTATCCTGTGTGGCCGGTGCAAACTGCTCGGCAGATGGCCCGTCAAGAAAGGCACAGTTGTCGAGGTAGGCTGAGGCAACATGGTTGGGATTCTCCCGGGTAGTCTTTTTGATCAGGCTGAAGAGTGAGTGGGGATGCTCCTTTCCGTCAATGATGAAGGTGCCGTTGAATATCTTGTGCCGGCAGTGCTCGGAGTTGACCTGTGAGAACCCGAAGACTTCACTGTCAGTAAGTGTTCTGCCAAGCCTGCGACTCAGTTGCCGGAGATAGTCTATCTCTTCGGTGCTTAACGCCAGGCCCTCCCGGAGATTGTAGGCAGTAATGTCGTCTATTTCCGTCACAGGCTCCGGTTCATGGTGAACGGTGAAGATCTCACTGTCAAGGCCGTGATAAACCCTCTGCAGCATAGTGTCGTGAACGGGATTCTCACCTGCGGCAGCAATAAACTCCTCTATCCTTGAGATTCCAGATATGGCCATGTTCTGTGTTATCTCCACCGCGTTGGTGCTCCAGGGGGTTATCATCTCGCGGCGCGGGCCGATGAAGGTGCCATAAATCGGGTCAATGCCTGTGGGGATGGCGTTGCCGAACAACCACGAGAGCCTGTCTGTCTCACCGGAGGAGAGCTGCCTGTCTGCCTCGACGGCGATGATGTTTCCCGCGGAGGTTCTGAAGAAAAGTAGAGTCTTGCTGGTCATAATGTATTGATAAATAGAGCATTGGCATAGCGGCTGCTGCTGCTGTCGCCAACCTCAAACTTACACAAAAACAGTCGATTTCAAACAGACAATTTCAAGTCGGGGCTGTCGCCCGGAAAAACAACACCGACCCGGAGACATAACCCCCGCCTGCAGCAGCACAACCCACCTGGCGAAACTCCACCCGCCTGGCGAAACTCCACCCGCCCGGCGAAACACCGCCCACCTGGCAAAACACCGCCCACCTGGCAAAACAGTACTCACCCGGCGAAACACTGCCGGCCTGCACGGGCTTGCCTCAGTTGCCGAATCTGGGATTGACTATATTGTTGTAGATCGAGCCGAAGGTATAGCTAAGCCCTATGCCGGTCTCGATCTCATAGCCCGTTGCCTGTTCCCTCAGTCTCAGCAGCCTTTCGGCTTCCGACAGCTCTCCCTTTCTCAGGCTCAGCTGGTCATTTATGCGGGCAGCCTCGACGTTGAGAGTAACGGAGAGTCCCTTGAATATCCTTACGCGGGCAAAGAGGTCTGCTGCCACCATGTTTTTGGAGAAGTCGTGAAAGTAGTTCAGTCCCCGGAGGGAGAAGTAGATCGAACCCCATTTCTTCTGTATCTGGTATGCAACCCTGAGCTGATGTCCGAAAAGATTTTCACTGGTCTTGTTGTAGATTGTAGTGTCAGCGTAGTTACTGTACTGATAACCAATGCTTTAAAGGAACATGAGCTGACGATGTGTGGCCTCGGCATAGGGAAACAGGTCATACTCTATTGAGGGCATGATCATGGTATTGAAATCATAGTTTTCAGACGTCGAGGAGTTCATCTCCCAGATCAGCCCTGCTGACCAGTGGTCTCCGAGGCTCTTGACGAGGAGGTTTTCTATTCTCTCGAAGCTCCTGAGGTAAGTTGTGTCAAGGTTTTCCTCAATAAACCTCTGTTTTGTGTAGCTCTGGTCAAAATCGATCTCCAGCTTGATGTCAGGCGTTACCTTTGTCACTCTCAGTGAGTTCCTGAGGCTCAGTCTCTTGTAAGATTCTTCTGCATTGTACTGCGGGCTTGTTGAAATCTCAAACACCCAGTTTCTCCATTTGTCGACAACCTCTTCCTGCTCGATGGCACTGCCGTGTGTGATGTCTATCTCATGTATTACCGGAGTCCTGCTTGCGAACCTCAGCAGCCCCGCCTTAAGAAGATTGGTACGTCGCTCCCTGATCTCAGTAGCTGACTCATGGGGATTGCTTGTATAGGTGAGGGTATCGTCCATTCCGGCAAACATCTCCATCCCGTGAAAAACATAAGTATAAAGGTTGCCGCCGTTGCCTGAGTTCTGCCTTGTGACAAGCACATATACCTGTGCTTCGCGGACATCCCTGACGTAATTTATCCACGGTATCTCCTGGCGGGTATAGCTCATGTCGCAGCTGCTGCAGTCGATGAATACCCTGGCGGCATCCTGTCTCAGGTTTATGGCAGGCAAAGGATCATTCTCCCTGAGGTTCCCTGACGGCACAGCAACATCCGGTCTCAGGTTTTCGGCAGAGGGTGGATCATCCTGTGCGGATGAGGTGATTGAGAATAGGGCTGTAAGGATCAATATAAGCAGAAAGGAAATGTTGTGTTGATTCATAAGACGTTGAGGCTGAATTTAAACAGCCGCAAATATATTCAAAAGAAAAGAACGGGGAGATGTTATATAGCAATTACAACAAATTAGGGGTGCCGGGGTGGCATGATCCGTTGCAGCGGATATCGCATTTCGGGGTGGCATGATCCGTTGCAATAGATGTCGCATTTCGGTGTGGAAAGATTCGTTGCTAAGGATGACGCATGTCGTTGTGGCATGAGTATTTATGGCAGGTTACACCTGTCGGCGTGGCATCAGCGTTGCGGTTTCGCCGAATATCTCGATGCTTCCGTTCCTTCCTTCACCGCTGAATATGACACGGCCCGTGGCTGTCTCAGTTAGTGTCAGTCTTATGACCGAGGTCATGCTCTCCTCTATACGGCCGTCCATCAGTCCCCTTACGGGTGCTGCCAGTCCCGTTGCCGCATCAACCGGGGCTTTAATGGTCAGAGTGCCAATCCTGTTACTGAACCGGATCTCAACTTCAGAACTGTCAAATGAAAGTCTGCTCAGCCGCGACCTGTTATATTCCATAAACCGGTAGAGCCGGTTTTCGAACCAGAAGCCGGCAATAAATCCCGTGAAGTTGCCCGTAACCCACGGGATACGTGCAACGGAGGCCTTGAATGAGATGCCTGGCCTCTCAAAGTGATTTGACTGCATCCAGATGTATGCTGAGGGAAAGGAGTGGCCCCAGTCTTTCTCAATATAACCCCTGCCTCCGGTAAAGTCAATCTCCTCCCCGTTGATGACCAGGGAGCCGGTGACACTGTGATCCATGCTTACGATGCCGTGATTGCACTCCATAAATGGTGCGAAGGTGTAGGGGCCCATGATGCCGGGAGAGTACCACCGCGATGGCCACGGAACAGTGTCAGAGAAGAGGAGCGTTCCCGTAGCGGCCGGCAGTTTAAGGGTCATGCCCCAGGCACAAAAGCTGTTGTCTGCCAGTGAAAGCTCGAACTTCCTGTCGGAGGGTCTGAACAGCGCTGCATCAAAGGAATAGTATTCAGATTTCTTCGCTGTACCGTCGAGAAGCTGTATGAATGCATGGCTCTTTCCTGCCTCGTCCATGGCTATTCCCGGGATGAAGGCATATACTCTTGATCCTGAGGCATTCACGACCTTGAAGTACCATCCTTCAAAATACTTTTTCCTGTTTCCCCAGCCCTGGTACATGGTTGGGTCAAACAGTGATCTGATCTTAGTTGTCAGAGTCATGGGTAAATATGTGCCAGTTAGTATTCAAACATAAAGAATATCACCTGTTTTTGCTCAGGTGAATGAAAATCAGGATTGATGCCCGTATTTACAGATGAAAGTTAAACAAACAGGCCGGGGAAAGGTTTCCAGGCCGGAGGATCTATCTTATCCCTTCCGAGTAGGTTTTCAGTGCTCTCTCCCTGGCCAGGGCATGGTCAACGATCATCCGGGGGTATTCGGGGGTTTCATGTTCAGGCACCCATCTCCTGATATATACCAGGTCGGGGTCAAACTTCCCGGTCTGCTCCGACGGGTTAAAGACCCTGAAGTAAGGGGCGGCGTCGCATCCCGATCCTGCCGCCCACTGCCAGTTGCCGTTGTTTGATGAGAGTTCGTAGTCGAGAAGCCTGGCTGCGAAATAAGCTTCTCCCCAGCGCCAGTCGGTGAGCAGGTGTTTGGTAAGAAAGCTGGCGGTGATCATCCTGACCCTGTTATGCATGAAGCCAGTGGCATTCAGCTCTCGCATGCCGGCATCAACAATCGGGTATCCGGTCATGCCGTTGCACCATCTTTCAAAATCCTCCTCGTTATTGCGCCATCTGATGTTGTCATATTTCTTTCTGAAGGAGTTGTCAACCACATGGGGGAAGTGCCACAGGATGCTCATGAAGAACTCCCGCCAGATGAGTTCGTTGAGCCATACCTCACTCAGCGGTATTGCGGTAGCGACCAGCCTGCGGATGCTGACCGTGCCGAAGCGGAGGTGGATGCCCAGTCGTGTTGTGCCATCCAGGGACGGGATATTTCGTGTCTTCTGATAGTCGGCAATAATACTGGTGTTGATTACAGGCGCACTGAACTGAAGATCAGTCCCGGCGAAGCCAATCTCCTCGAGTGACGGCAGCGGGAATGGCCCTGTTTTAACAAGGTTGTTCATCAGTTGCTCCGACGGACTACCAGTCAGATCTTCCTGTGTGAGCTTCTTCTTCCAGACCCTGGAGTAGGGAGTGAAAACGGTATAGGGTGTCCCGTCCGACTTCACCACCTCGTTTTTTTCGAAGATAACCTGGTCTTTGAGAGTGTGGAACGGGACTCCGGATTTATCAAGCATCAGTCCGATCTGCCGGTCGCGCTCAACGGCATAGGGTTCATAGTCGCTGTTGGCATAGACAGCCCTGACATCATATTCTGCAAGCAGTTGGCTCATGGCCTGTTCCGGTGTGCCGTGCATCACCCGCAATGACGATCCTGCGGCGGTTATCTTCTTCTGCAGTGATTCAATGGCACCGTGGATGAATGAGAGCCGGCGGTCATGCCGGTCCTCCAGCTTTTCAAGAATGCTTCTGTCAAAGATGAATACCGGCAGCACACTGTACCCCGACTTCAGGGCATGAAAAAGTCCCACGTTGTCATCCAGTCGCAGGTCGCGCCGGAACCAGAAGAGGGCTACAGGTTCATCAGTCCTTGTCATACATGTCAGCTCTCGCCTCGTTCTGAATGCGATTTTTCCTGAGTTTACGCCGGATCCTTGTGAAGATGAAGACAATCATCAGCAGGAAGGCGGCAATAACGAAGAATGGTATTACAAGCGAAAGGAGTGAGGTGCCTGTCGCGGCCACATTCTCAACGGTAGCCACCACAGGGTTCCCGATGCCGGCCGTAAACTTTGTTGATGTGAGCCTGGTCAGGGCGCTGCCGCTCTGGACGACGGCGGCGCTGCCTCCGCCGACGGCAGCGCCGGTGATCCATCTCATCAGCTCACTGTCTATCGGCAGCACGGAGGTGAGAAGCAGTGTCCCGGCAACGACAGCCAGCGGCGTGGCCACAGTATCAAGGAGGTTGTCAACCACGGGGATGTAGTAGGCAATGATCTCCACCAGGGTGGCTGTGGCCAGTATAACGATGGAGGTCCACGAGGCCAGCCACATGAAACTATCATTCAGCGGCAGGAATCCTGCCTTTGCCGCTACGGCGGCGACGAGCATCGGCACGAACACCCGGAAGCCGGTGCTGGCAGCCAGCCCGATACCTATTGCCACGGCAGTGATTAGTTCAGTACTCATAGTAGATGTATCTTTTTATCCTGTTTGTTCATTTCCGCCAGCCTGATCACTTGCATGGCAGTAAGGAGTTCTCTCGAAGAGCTTTTAGCAGTGCATCCTGAAAATCATAGAAGGAGTGGGAGGGCTTTTTGAATGCTCCGTCGCGTATACCGTTCATAATAAGGATGAAACCGTACTTTCCTGCGGGTTCGAAAAAGAAAGCTGAATACAATCCGTATGCGGAACCGGTATGCCCTATCATCCGCAATCCCTCAGGTAGTGGTTCATCGGGGGCCGGTTCGGGCAGTATGTGTACGCTTAGGCCCCGGCTGAAGGACCTTGCCTCCTCTGCTTCGCCGTTGGTGTCTTTGTATGTCCATTGGGCTCTCTGCATCAGTCTGATGCTTTTCCGGGAGACGATACGTTCCCCGTCATACCTGCCTCCGTTGAGATGCAGTATCATAACCCGTGCCAATTCTGCGGCGGAGATCCTGAGCCCGCCTTGGGGAGAGAAGACTGCACCGTTGGCGCCTGTTGTGTACCCTGAAAAATCGCGCGGTGAACTCATCACCCCCCTGAAGTCGTCTGTCTGGGGAGTCCATTCTCCGTCAGTATACCTGTAGATAACTGCCAGGTTGTTTATATCAGAAACTCCCTCAGGGATGTAGGAGCCTGTTATGCCAAGAGGAACAAAAAGGTTCTGTTGCATGAAATCTTCGAACCTCTGACCCGTGATCCTCTCAATGATTGTACCTGCCAGCCCGAAGTTGGCGTTGCAGTAGGAGTGGTACTCTCCCGGCGCCTCTTTTCTCCACATGTCTTCAGTGTAGTAACTGCCTCCGGGCGTCAGCAGTTCAGTAAAGGAGGAAGGGTTGCTTACATTGTCATAGGTATCCATGAGGAACGGGTCATATCCGCTGCCCTCATTGACGGAGCTTGTATGCAGCAGCAGCATCCTGACGGTGATGGGTTTGTCGGGATGGTTGGGGTTTCTGACGGGGTATCCAAGGTATGTGCCTATATCCTCATCCAGATCCAGCCTTTTGCTGTCACAGAGCTTCATCATTGCGGTGGTCATGACGAATTTTGAGATTGATGCGATGCGGTATTTGGTGTTCTCGTTAACGGGCAGATTCCTTTCATAGTCCCTGAGCCCGGCATGCCATGTGCCGGTGAGCTTCCCGTCACAGACCACGGCAACGGAGAGTCCCATGATATTGAAGTCGTTTCTGATGCTTTCCACTGCCGTCTGCATCTGGGCGTGGAGGTTCTGCATCAGACCGGCGAGCAACAAAGCGAACACAATTATTTTCATCATTATATTCATCATCATCATCTTTTTATAACTGCAAACTTACATACTGATCGCCCGTTTTCGGTCTGCAGCAGGCAAAAATATATTCCCGGGGCGTAGTCCCCGGCATAAAGTGTTTCGCTGTAAATTCCAGGCTCCATTATCCTGTCTGCCAGTGTGGATACCAGTCTGCCGTCGCTGCCGTAGACCTGCAAAATGACACGTGATCTGCGAAAAATGGAGTAATCTATCAAGGCCATATCACTTACCGGGTTCGGAGTAACGGTGATGATCTGATCCTCCTCATGTGAAACGGTGCCACCATCTGAGGAGGTTCCTGTTATGGCTGCTTTCAGGCCGTTCCACAGTTCGTCGCGTCCCGCTTCATAGCTCAAGGCCCATATGCCTATTCCGGCCAGGTTGAGGTCCATGGCCAGGTTGTTCTTCATCTGGAGGCTGAGGCTGTCGTCGTACCACATCTGCCGCCACTGCCCGGAGCTCTGGTAGCTTATCCATGGCACGCCTGTTGTCTGATCAAAAATTACCGTGTGATTGGCTGCCAGGTTAAGGGCGGAGTTGTAGAGTCGTGATGTTCCGGTTCCTGTCGTCGGGGCTTTTCTGTCGCTGCCGGTCACGGGCCAGTCGTAGCCGTACCATGGTACGCCCAGAAGCAGTTTACCGGGCGGCACCCCGTCGCCGATATAATCATCATTCAGGCTGCGGGTGATGTTGTAGTTCTCACCTGATATGGGTGATACCGGTCCGGCAGTGGAAGATCCGCTCCAGTAGTAGTTGTAGCCCATCATTATAAGGTAGTCGCAGATGCCGGCCAGGGCTGCAAGGTCCCATCCATCAGACCAGTTCACTGCCGGTGTGGCCAGTGAGATCTCGGCGGAGGGCAGGGCCCCCTTGATGCCTCTTACTGCCCTGCGGCAGAAGCTGACCATATTTGCCTTCTGGGCAGAAGGTACGCTCTCAAAGTCAAAATTGACACCGTCACCGTTGCGCGACTGAAGCTGTTGGATCAGGTTATCGATGAGATTCCATTGCTTGACGGTGTCGGTGAGCAGTTCGGTGTTGCGTGAAGAACCGAAATTGGTGACGGTGAGGATTACCTTAACGCCTCTCTCGTGTGCATAGCTGATTATGGGAGTGGTATCCCACCCTCTCAGTGTTGTATATCCTCCGGTTGCTGTGTCCACCTCGTAACTGAAGTAGGCTATATGGGTGAGTACGTCATAGTCGTAATAGATGTAGGCGGTTGACCCGGACCAGTAGGGATGCCATCCGAAGACCATGACGGCCTCCTCTACGCTCTTCAGGCTGCTGAGTGGTGCAGGCTTCTCCCCGGCGCCTATAGCGGACTGCGGACTGCTATTAGCTGCCGAAGCCCTGGCGTAGGTGGCCGTCCCGACACTTCGTGTACGGGATTGAGTCTCCTCCGTTGTCGGAGCCCCAAACTGCTGTCCCGACGCACTTCGTGGTCGGGATTGAGCCTCCTCCGCTGTCGGAGTCTCAAACTGCCGACTGGCATCAAAGATTCTCCCGTAGTACTCACTCTCAACCTGATGGATGCCTTTGACTTCAGGCACCGGATCCTGGGCAGCAGCCTTCATCATGATGAAAGCTGATATTATCAGGGTCAGTGTGATCTTAAAGGGCATGCAGGCAGGGAAGAGGGAATTGTCAGGTTGCCTTGAAATACTTTTTATAAATCTCCATATTGCGCTCAAGCAGGGTTACGGAGACCTCATAAGCCGTTTGACTGTCCTGTTTCTTGAGGGCATCAAGGAGCTCTCTCTGGTACTTCATGGTGTACTCCTTCTCACCTTCAATATTTCCGTAGATGAGGTTTCTCATGCGGGGGAGAAGTGAATAGACCGGTTCCAGGCTGATTATGACTATGGGGTTTCCGGTTGCCTTTGAGAGGTTCATATGGAACCGGTTGATAAGGTCGACCTCAAGCTGGGTGTTGTCAGGATTGCATTTTTCAAGATCCGCCTGATTTTTCTGGAGGATACGTATGTCCTCGTCACTCCTGTTTCGTGCAGCCAGCCTGGCCACCTCCGGCTCGAAGAGCCTGCGCACCTCAATGATCTGCAGTATCAGGTCAGAGTTGAACCTGAGGTCATAGAAGAGATGGAGGGAGTTGATCGCATCCTCTATCTTCAGCTCCGTGATATACATGCCGCTTCCCTTGCGGATATCAATCAGTCCCCGTGCACTCAGTCGGCGCAATGCCTCACGGAGGGCGGTGCGGCTCACCGCAAACTGGGCGCATAGCTCTTTTTCAGTGGGAAGCTTTGATCCGGGCAGCAGCTTCTTCTGCCTGATAGCTTCTTCAATTCTCCTCTCTATTTTCTGGCTGAGAGTGAGTCCCGAGCCGATTTTACTGAAGACGTCTTCTGCCATGTCAGTGGTTGTTTGTCAGATCAGGACATTGGTTATTTATCCCGGTCATCCGTTTATTTATAGTGTTCCCTGTAAAACTCCAGGGCTTTTTTTACCGATCCCTGCTCTATCAGCAGTATGCGGGCTGCCTCTCTCTGGATGTCAAGTTCCTCAACTATCATCCTGGTGCCGCGCTCTATCAGCTTCTTATTGGTGAGCTGCATGTTTACCATCTTGTTGCCCTTTACCCGGCCCAGCTTGATCATGAGCGTTGTGGTGATCATGTTCAGCACCATCTTCTGTGCTGTGCCTGCCTTCAGCCGTGTGCTGCCTGTAACGAACTCGGGTCCTACGACCACCACCACCGGGTACTCGGCGACCTTCACTATCGGGCTGTCAGGGTTGCATGTGATGCAACCGGTCAGGATGCCGTTCTCCCTTGCTCTCTGTACCCCACCGATAACATATGGGGTGGTGCCGGAGGCAGCAATCCCGATAACCGAATCCTTGGTATTGATATTGAAAATCTCCAGCTCGCTCCATGCTTTGGAGGGGTCATCCTCTGCAGATTCCACAGCCTTGCGCAGCGCGGTCTCTCCTCCAGCTATCAGTCCGATAACCACTGTATCAGGCACACCGAAGGATGGAGGCACCTCTGAGGCGTCCAGAACCCCCAGCCTGCCGCTGGTGCCTGCCCCGAGATAGAAAAGCCTGCCGCCCTTTTGCATCCTTCCGTGGATCTGGTTGATGAGAGTCTCTATCTGCGGGATCGCTTCCCTGACAGCCAGGTGTACCTTTCCATCTTCCTGGTTTATATTCGTCAGCAATTCATTGACTGTCATCTTGTCAAGATCCTCAAAGTTGGAGGGCGACTCTGTAATGCTGAGCTGCTGCCTTGTAAGACCTGCTTTACTCGTGCTTCGGTACATCTGGATTCTGGATATGATATTTAACGAGGTTGTCCATCGGAGAGAGGGAGAAAATTCCCGGCTGCAACCCGTGCTCAATAAGCAGCTTCTCGAGGAATGGTCTGAAATGATATGCAATACTGCCTGTAAAATGGACAGGATAATCCCTGGCCTCCGGATAGGATAGCACATTCCTTACTATGAACTCATCAAAACTTAATGTTATGATCTCCTGTAGTTCCGGTATATGTATGTTGTCAGCGATGAAGCGTGAAAACTGACCAAGAAATTTATTGGGGAAAGGCATGTTGTACACCCTCTCAAGTATCTGAGCCGGAGTATAGTTATAAGCTTTAAAGAAGGTATCTATTACCTCATCCGGGAACTGTTTCTTCAGGATGCCTGATACCAGTTTCCTGCCGATAACTGCACCGCCTCCCTCGTCACCAAGAATATAACCCAGTGGTGCGACATTCGAGACAATATTCCTGCCGTCATAGTAGCATGAGTTGGAGCCTGTACCAATTATGCATGCAATGCCGGGCTGATCCATGCAGAGTGACCGCGCTGCACCCAGCAGGTCACTGCCGATAAACAGGTCCTTAATACCGAAAAAAGAGGTCAGGGCTCCCTTTACTATCTCAACCTTTGAGACGTTGCTGACCCCGGTACAGTAAAAAAACAGCTTACTTACACCCGCCTTTGCAAGATCAGGTATCTCCTTTTCAAGAGTGCTGGTTATATCCTCACGGTTAACAAAAAAAGGATTTATACCGGAAGATATGTATGACTTCCCGTTACCGGTCTCTGCAACCTCCCTCCATTCAGTCTTTGTGGAGCCACTGTCAGCGATCAGTATCATCTTAGGAGAAGTATAAATATGTCTTTGTTAATGAGTTTATTACAGATGCCGGACAAATACAGGCAATTAAACTAAATTCTTATATGAAAACAAATGTATGTAAATATACCGAAATATACAGATTTTTGTCAGATGTATGACACATTTATAAAAACTTTCTATTTTTGAATCATATTTACTAATTTAAGCAAAAATATCAGAGATGCGAAGGTTCAATCTCCTCTTTTCCTTTCTCCTTTTCCTGATTGCCCCCGGTATGTTTCAGCCTCTGTCGGGGCAGAAGCCCGGCAGGATGCAGCGGGTGGCCGAATCAAGGTTGAGTGAGTGGGTCACACCCCTCCCCGAATGGCTTTTCCCGGAAGAGATGAAGATCGATTCCGTGAGTGTTGATGACGGGCAGAGGGAGGTCAGCATCTGGCTGCCGGCTGAGGCAGCCCAGAACCCGGTCAGGGAAGAGTCGCATGCACGTCTGGTGAACTCTGTCAGGGAGAGCCTGGGAAGGAGATTCTCCGGGTACGCCATCACGGTCCTGTGCGGCGGGCAGCCTCTTGAGCAGCTTATACCGAACTACTTCAGATATGAGTTTCCCCGTGACAACGGGAGGATCCCTCCCGCACCGGGGTCGAGGCCCCGGCTGGTACAACGGATCGGATCGGCTGAGTCTTCCGAAGGCCTTGACGGCAGGTATATTGCCCTGTGGCACAGTCACGGGTACTATTTTGATATGACCCTGGACCGCTGGGAGTGGCAGCGTGCGAAGCTCTTCGGCAGTGTGGAGGATCTTTCGGTCATGGCCTATGTCATTCCTTACCTGGTCCCCATGCTTGAGAACTCAGGCGCGAACGTATTTCTGCCGCGCGAGAGGGATATCCAGCTAAATGAAGTTATCGTTGATAACAACGGCTCTACAGGCAACTCCGAGTTTGTATTACAGGTCTCCGACCCTCCGGCGGAAGCCGGGCCGGGGTTTCTGCTCAGGGATACTCTCTTCAGCGGTGACAATCCTTTCCTCATGGGCACCTCTGTCACCATCAGTGACGGTTCGGCATTGTTTGTTCCCGAGGTACCCGAAAAGGGATCTTATGGCGTTACGGTCTCCTGGCCCCGCCTGACAGACAATGCGGGCAAGGTGCTTGTCAGGGTCAACCACACCGGCGGCGTAACCGAATTTGTTGCCGATCAGTCAGTCGGGGGAGGCACCTGGGTCTGGCTCGGCTCCTTCATCTTAGACAAGGGCCTTGACCGCGACAGGGGCTCTGTCACCATCACCTCTGCCGACGGTTCTCCGGTGGCCGTTGATGCTGTCCGCTTCGGAGGAGGCATGGGCAATGTCGCCCGCCGTCCCTCATCATCGGTGATAGAAAACCAGCGGTCGCTCAATGCCGGCGACCAACTTGCCGGTGACGAGAGTCGCACCTCTGCCGTCAGCTACAGATGGAAGCTGAGTGGTAAGCCGAGGTATCTTGAAGCTGCCCGCTACTGGCTTCAGTTTGCAGGTATGCCTGACACTCTGGTTTACACCATTAACCACGGGAGAAACGATTACAATGACGATTACATGTCGCGTTCCGAATGGGTGAACTACCTGCTCCGCAAGCCCGACAGTACCGGTGGTAACGGCATGGGCATCCCTGTTGACCTCTCCTTCGCATTTCACACTGATGCAGGCATCACACCCGATGATTCCATCATAGGCACTCTGGGTATCTATTCCACGGCAACCAATGACGGCAGGTTTCCTGACGGCACCAGTCGTTTCGCCAGCCGTGACCTTACTGATATCGTTCAGACCCAGATCGTGGAGGACATATATGTTCTCTTCAATCCCGACTGGAGCCGGCGTGCCATGTGGGACCGCTCCTATTACGAGGCACGCAAGCCCGATGTGCCCGCCATGCTTCTGGAACTGCTCTCTCATCAGAACCTTGCCGACCAGCGTTACGGGTTTGACCCGCGCTTTCGCTTCCATGTGAGCCGTGCCGTTTACAAGGGTATTCTCCGCTACCTGGCCACCGCCACTGAGACGGAGTATACCGTTCATCCGCTGCCGGTCTCGCACATGGAGCTTGCTCCCCTCGATGGCAAGAGTGTCAGGCTGAGATGGACGCCTGAAACTGATCCTCTGGAGTCGACCGCTGACCCGCTCTCATATAAAGTATACATGGCTGTCGGCGATAACGGCTTTGACAACGGCAGGGAGGTGACCGGCACGGCCCTTGATATCGAGCTACCCTCATACAACATGCTCTACCGGTTCAGGGTTACTGCACTTAATGAGGGGGGAGAGAGCTTCCCCTCAGAAACGCTCTCGGCAGGCTTTATGGCGGACTCTACAGAGGCTGTGCTTGTCGTCAACGGCTTTGACCGTATCTCCGGCCCTTCGTGGTTCGACCGTGGCGGTATGGCCGGCGTCGCGTGGTGGGATGACCGAGGGGTGGCAGACGGCTACAATTTGTCGAACATCGGCGACCAGTATGACTTTAACCGCAGGTCGCCGTGGACCGATGATGACAATGCGGGATGGGGTGCATCGTGGTCCGATGGTGAGGGAAAGATCATCCCGGGGAACACCTTCGACTTCACTGCAATCCACGGCAGCTCGATAATGGCTGCCGGCAAGTCGTTCATCTCCGTCAGCGATGAGGTGTTCAACAGTCCTGAATTCGATCTCAGACCATACTCTGCCGTTGACCTCCTCTTAGGTGAAGAGAAGAGCACACCTTCAGCCTATGATCCGGAGAAGAAGGAGTTTCAGATCTACACTCCTGAGTTCATCCGGAGCCTGGAGAGACTCACGGAGGTTTCCATGCCACTATTCATTTCCGGGGCCTACATCGGCACCGACCTTATGATGGTGGCTGACAGTACCGTCAGGGCAAAGGTGATGCAGCTCCTTCATTTCAAACCGCGCACCGGCCACGCCGTAAGAACGGGTGAATTCTATGCCACCGATATCGCTGGGCCTGACCTCACGGGCAAATATTCATTCAACACAGGATCTGAACCGGGTATCTATGCCGCCGAATCACCCGATGCCATTGAGCCGGCCGACAAAAGATTCCATACTGCATTTCGCTATTCGGAGAACAACACCTCTGCTGCCGTCATGCACAGGGGAGAAGTGAGGAGCGTGGTCACCGGATTTCCGTTTGAGACTGTAACTTCGCAGGAAGAGAGGGACAGGCTCATGAAACAGATACTGGATTTCATCTTAAAGAAATAAACATACATCATGGAGAGAACCATCACATGCTTTATGCTCTGGTCTGACTCCGGCTCTGTGGCCTCTACAGTCGCGGCTCTGAAAAGCTCCCGGGTTGTAAACAGGATCTTCATCGTGGTACCCCCTGACCATACTGGTGATACCGGGATACCTGAGGCTCAGATTCTGCGATCTGCAGGATTTGCCTCCACTGACGCGCTGAAGAAAATGGCAGCAGTAACTGACACCGACTTTGTCTTAATATACAGCAAGGGCTTTCCGCTCGATCCGGGGAAATTTGCCTTCGAACGGCTGATACAGGTTTGCGAAGGCACAGGAGCCGGTATGGTCTACTCAGACTACTTTGAGAAGAAGAATGATAAGCTCTCGCCGCACCCGCTGATAGATTACCAGGAGGGCAGCCTTCGCGACGACTTCAACTTCGGTGCGGTCATCCTTTACAATGCTGATGCCTTCAGGAAGGCATGCAGCGCCATGAACGAGGATTACAGCTTTGCCGGGTTGTACGACCTGAGGCTTAAGGTTTCGCAGTCAATTCCTGTGGTTCACATCCCGGAGATGCTATATACCGAGGTGGAGACAGACACCCGCAGGTCGGGGGAGAAGATGTTTGATTACGTTGACCCGCGCAACAGGGAGGTTCAGATAGAGATGGAAAGGGCCTGCACCGATCACCTCAAGGAGGTCGGCGCCTGGCTCGGGCCCCAGTTCAGGGAGATAGCATTTGAGGATGAGAGCTTTGATTATGATGCCTCAGTTATTATTCCCGTACGGAACAGAGTCAAAACCATCGGCGATGCCATCGGGTCGGTGCTCTGCCAGAAGTCGCCCTACAGCTTCAACCTGATAATCGTTGACAACCATTCTACCGACGGCACAACCGATGTTATCAGGTCGTTTGCAGGAGACAGCAGGGTGGTGCATATCATTCCGGAGAGGGATGATCTGGGTATCGGCGGATGCTGGAACGAGGCTCTCTTCAGCGACAAGTGCGGTAAGTTTGCCATACAGCTTGACAGTGATGACCTCTATATCGACGACTCGGTGGTGACCAGGATCGTTGATGCGTTTCATGAGCAGCAATGCGCCATGGTGGTAGGCTCGTACAGGATGGTCAACTTTGAGCTGAAGGATATCCCTCCGGGGCTGATAGACCACAGGGAGTGGACTCCTGACAACGGCAGGAACAATGCGTTGAGAATTAACGGTCTCGGGGCTCCGAGGGCCTTCTACACACCTGTGCTGCGAACCGTGCGGGTGCCCAACGTCAGCTACGGCGAAGATTATGCCGTTGGGCTCGCTATAAGCCGTCACTTCAGGATAGGACGGATCTATGAACCTCTCTACCTCTGCCGCCGCTGGGATGAGAACTCCGATGCCCTGCTGGATGTGGAAAGAATGAATGCACATAATCTTTATAAGGACAGGATACGTACTCTGGAGCTTCTTGCCAGGAGACGGATGATCAGCAGTACAAGATAAAGCTGAAAAGCAGCTGCAGCGATAACGCAAGAGCAGACAGATTTAAGCCGGGAAGTATTCACAGGGGAAACTGAAAACCAGATGCACGATCACTCAGATGTTGTAAATGATCTTTTTGAGAGCCAGTTCAGGGAGTGGTCCCTGGCGCGCGACAACTACGGTCAGCTCGACAGCGTGAGGGTACGTAAGATACTCTTCCCCGGCTATGAGATCGCCGTGCAGTTCAATCCCGGGAGGATCGTCTCATCCGCGGCGAAGGTCGATGCCGGATCCATCAATGCGAGGCCCTGCTTCCTCTGTGAGGATAACAGGCCGCCGGAGCAGAGGGGAGTGCCCTTTGGCAGCGATTACATCATACTGATCAATCCCTTTCCGATCTTCAGGCGTCATCTCACTATTGTTAACCGGGCACACACACCGCAGCAAATAGAAGGCAACTTCTTGGCTATGCTCTCCCTGGCAGAGGCACTGCCCGATTATGTGATCTTCTACAACGGCCCGCAGTGCGGTGCCTCAGCTCCCGACCACCTCCATTTTCAGGCAGGCAACAGGGGGTTTATGCCGGTGGAAAAGGATGCCGGCAATCCTGCCCTCTGCAGTACTGTGGCCTCCGCCGGGGGTGTTGAGCTATCTCTCTGGAGCAGCTATGGCAGGGGGATGCTGACGCTGACAGGTGGTGACAGTGGGCCTCTCAACAACGCATTTGCCCGGTTTTACAGCAGGTTTGCCGCCACACAGCCTGAACGGCCGGAGCCCATGCTGAATATACTGGCTTACCATTCCGGTGAGAGATGGACGATACACATCATCCCCCGCAGGCTCCACAGGCCGTCGTGCTACTTTGCCGCGGCGCCGGGGAGGATTCTTCTGAGCCCGGCGTCGGTTGATATGGGAGGGGTGTTCATTACCCCCAGGGAAGAAGATTATAACAAGATCACCGTCGCCGACGTCAGCAGCATCCTGGAAGAGGTATGCCTGAGCGACGGTGAGATAAAATCATTGACTGAAGGATTATTATGAAACCCACATGTATTGCATACACAAACCTGCATGTATATAATTTTCAGACATGTGGGTTCTCCCGATATATCGGGACAAGCTATCAGACCATTAAAATCAAATTAATATACTGATGAAAGAGAGAAGTTTTCCCGAAATTAGCGTGGGAATTGTGTCAGGCAAAGCACTGACAGTCACTCTCAACGGAGAGTACCATGTGTCTGGTGGAGAGAGAAGCATAAAGGGTCAGTGGACCGCAGCATACAGTGACGGGAGAGTGCATCTTACGGGTGACGGAGCCGCCCTGGAGGCCGGCAGGGAGCTGATCCTGGTGCCGCCAGATCACCTGCGCTGCAGCTTCACCCTCCATGCCGTGACCATAGGCGTAGCCTTTCACTGGGAGCGCAATGAGGACCAGACCTTCTCAGGGAAGCTGAAGTTCATGATCATCGACGAACAGGTAACGGCAGTCAACCTGGTACCTGTCGAGGATTATCTTGCCAGCGTGATCTCCTCGGAGATGAGTGCCACATCATCGGTGGAGCTCCTCAAGGCCCATGCCGTGATCTCAAGGAGCTGGCTGCTGGCGCAGATCGACAAGACCGCGCGGCTGGAGGCGGGAGGAGAGAGGCATTCTGCATACCAGGTCACCGACAGGGAGATCATACGGTGGTATGACAGGGAAGACCATAAGGAGTATGATGTCTGCGCTGATGACCACTGCCAGCGTTACCAGGGCATCACCAGGGCAACAACGCCGGAGGTGGAGAGCGCTGTACGCGAGACGGCTGGCGAGGTACTAATGTCGGGCGATGCCCTCTGCGATGCACGTTACTCAAAGTGCTGCGGCGGCATCACCGAACTGTTTGAAAACGTTTGGGAGCCGGTGAGCCACGACTGCCTGCAGATGGTCACCGATGCTGCCCGGCCACCGGAAGGCTTCGACATGGATATCACCACGGAGGAGAATGCCGTCAGATGGATCAGGGGAAACCCCGAAGCCTATTGCAATACCAGTGACAGGGCGGTGCTCGCACAGGTGCTCAACAGCTACGATCAGGAGACGAACGACTTCTTTCGGTGGAAGGTGGTATATAAACAGGAGGAGCTGAGTGCGCTGGTTAGGGAGCGCACCGGCATCGACTTCGGCATGATAACGGCGCTGGAACCGCTAGAACGCGGCACCTCCGGGCGCATCATAAAACTGAAGATCACGGGCGACAAAAAGAGTATGATAATAGGCAAGGAACTGGAGATAAGAAAGGCACTCTCAACATCCCATCTCTACAGCTCGGCCTTCTTTGTTGAGACGGAAGAGAGTGAAGATGGCATAACCTTTATCCTTCACGGTGCCGGCTGGGGCCATGGGGTGGGACTCTGCCAGATAGGAGCCGCGGTGATGGGTGCTTCAGGCTTCGGATACAGGGAGATTCTCTCTCACTATTTTGCACATTCAGTGCTTCAAAAGATATACTGAGATGAAAACCGTTGCTTCTCTTGCATTGCTGTTCTGCCTGTCGGTGTTTACCGCAGGGGCAGATTCGTGGATAAGGATCAACCAGCTTGGCTACCTTCCGCAGTCGGTGAAGGTGGCAGTATACATATCGCAGGAGCCGGAGGCCAAAGCCACATTCACGGTCTGTGATGCCCTGACGGGAAAGAGGGTGCTCAGCGGTAAGGCCTCAATATATGACGGCTCGGTGTGGGGTATGAGGGCTGCAGCCAGACTTGATTTCTCGGCCCTGACCACACCGGGGGGCTATTATATCAGATACGGAAGCACCATCTCGGAGACATTTCGCATCGGTCATGGGGTCTATGACGGCACGGCTGACTTCATCCTCAACTATATCAGGCAGCAGCGTTGCGGGTACAACCCCTTCCTGGCAGACTCATGTCACGCCCATGACGGGGTCATTGTCGATCATCCGACCCTCACCGGCACGGTCATCGATGTCAGTGGAGGGTATCATGACGCCAGCGATCACCTGAGATACACTGCCACCACCTCCAACTCGGTCTACCAGATGATGTTCGCGTGGGAGAGATCCCCGGAGATTTTCGGCGACAGCCATGATGCTGCCGGCATACCCGGCGGTAACGGCATCCCTGATATCCTTGATGAGGTAAGATGGGGCCTCGAGTGGCTGCTGAAGATGAACCCCGACAGCGGGATGATGTATAACCAGGTGGCTGACGACCGTGACCACCAGGGATTCAGGCTGCCGAACCTCGACAGGGCTGATTACGGTCTCGGGCCCCACAGGCCGGTTTACTTCGTAACGGGTAAGCCGCAGGGACTGGCCAGGTTCAAGAACCGGACTGAGGGAGTCTCCTCCACGGCAGGCAAGTTTGCTTCGGTCTTTGCCATGGGAGCACGCCTCTTTGCCGACAGTGATCCCTCATTTGCCTCTCTGATGGCGTCAAAGGCTGCCGATGCCCTGGAGTTTGCCCGTACCGACCCGGGCGCGACACAGACAGCCTGCAACGTCTCTCCCTATTTCTATGAGGAGGATAACTATGTTGATGACATGCAGCTGGCAGCATGGGAGCTCTGGTCCCTCACAGGTGATGAGGAGCTCCTGACCGAGGCCGACTACTGGGGGACGCTGGAGCCTTTCACACCGTGGATAGAGAAGGACACGGCACGCCATTACCAGTTCTACCCGTTTGTAAACCTGGGCCACGCACACCTCGCCATGTCAGACACGAAATATTCCCAAAAATACATTGATTTCATGCGTAAGGGGCTTGACCTTATCAATGGACGGGATCAGCATGACGCATTCCAGGTGAAGATACCCTTTGTCTGGTGCTCCAATAACTATGTAGCAGCTGCACTGACACAGTGCAGGCTTTACCGGGAGGCCACGGGAGACACGAGGTACGATCATATGGAGGCAGCGATGCGCGACTGGCTCTTCGGGTGCAACCCGTGGGGAACATCAATGATATGCGGACTGCCGGCCGGCGGTGACTACCCCCTAAATCCCCACTCGGCTGTCACCTGCTACCTGGGTCAGACGACAATGGGAGGACTGGTTGACGGACCTGTTTACAGGGGCATCTATGAGAATCTCAGGGGGCTGACACTGCTGAACCCCGATCCCTATGCTCCCTTCCAGAACGGACCGGTTGTCTATCATGATGACATCGGCGACTACAGCACCAACGAACCGACGCTCGACGGTACTGCAAGTCTCAGCTATTACCTCTCAACACTGGAGAAGGAGGGTAGGCAGGGCCGCGAAGAGACTTCGGGTGATATATATGATGATCACGGCGCCCTCATCAGGAAGGGATCGGATGAGAAGGCAATATACCTGCTCTTCTCGGCCGATGAGTTTGGTGAAGGATTTGAACATATACTTGATGTACTTGACCGGAAGATGATCAAGGGCTCTTTCTTTCTGACAGGCAAATTTCTGAGAAACAAACAGTTTGCGCCTTTAGCAAAACGACTGATTTCCGGTGGTCACTACCTCGGCCCACACTCGGACGGGCACCTGCTCTACGTGCCGTGGGAGGACCGCGACACCCTGTTGGTCACCAAGGATCAGTTCAACCAGGATATGAGAAAGAACATCATTGAGCTGGGCCGGGCAGGTGTGAGGGAGAAGCCCCGCTGGTTCCTGGCGCCTTACGAATGGTATAACAGTGCCATCAGCCGGTGGAGTGAAGAGTTGGGACTCACGCTGGTGAACTTCACCCCGGGCACCGGCACCAACGCTGATTACACCACGCCTGAGATGGAGAACTACAGGTCATCTGAATTTCTGCTTGAGAGGCTTGCCAGGTTTGAGGAGAACTCACCCCAGGGACTCAACGGGGCGCTGCTGCTGATCCACCCGGGCACGGATCCGGCACGGGGCGATAAGTTTTACCATAAGCTGGAAGAGATGATTGAATTTTATCAGGAAAAAGGTTACACATTTAAAAAGTTATAAGCATGGCAGGCAAAAGTGCCAACCGGTCTCCGTGGGCGTGGGTTCCTTCGCTCTATTTTTACCAGGGTATTCCCTACAGCATCGTGATGACCACCTCGGGTCTGATCTACAAGACCATGGGTATCTCGGTGGCCTCATTCGCCTTCTGGACCAGTATCCTCTATCTTCCCTGGGCGCTGAAACCACTCTGGAGTCCCTATATAGATGTTGTATCGACAAAGCGCAACTGGGTGGTATGGACGCAGCTGCTTATAGCGGCCACCTTCATCGGTGCAGGCCTCGCCATGCAGTTGCCTCTATTCTATCCCATCACCATTGCGATCTTTGCCATCATCGCTATCTCCTCTGCGAGTCATGACATTGCTGCCGACGGGTTCTATATGTATGCCCTCAACCAGCACAAGCAGGCCTATTTCGTAGGTATACGAAGCACCTTCTACCGTTTTGCCATGCTCACCGCGCTGGGGCTGATCCCGCTGGTTGCCGGGATAGTACAGAAGAATACCGGTCTTGAGCCTCTCGCTTTTAAGGCGAAATCAGTAGGCCTGACCGATTATCGGCCATTTGATCCTGCGCTTATTGAGATTAAGGAAGAACCCGGAGAACCCCGGATACTGCTCTACCCGGAGGAGATTACCGTACCGATGTGGGAGGCAGGTGTCTCTGAGCTCGACTCTGCGGTTATATACATAGCCCTCTCTGCCCCGCCGGAAGAGGGGGAGACTATCGTCGTAAACATTGCCCGCGAAGGCGGAAGTAAGGATATCGATATACCCAGGAACCAGGTAAGCAGGTTCGAGTTTACCGGCAGCAACTGGAACGTACCTGCTGCCGTCTCACTGAAAACCCATCATAACCTTAAGGAGGTCACCACTGCAGAGTTTGGCATCACCGCCGGCAACATAGCCTTCAGCTGGACAGTCTCGCTGGGGGTTCTCGGGTTGCTTCTGCTTCTGCTGGCGCTCTATAACCGCTATATTCTTCCACGGCCTCCGGAGAATGACATCCGTGAGAAGGTAAGCCTGAAGGTCTTCGTTGATGTCTTCGTCTCCTTCTTCAGTAAACCGGGAGTCGTCGCCGCCCTTGCCTTCTTCCTGCTTTACAGGCTTGGCGAGGCACAGCTTGTGAAGATCGCCACACCCTTCCTGGTAGATTCCAGGAGCATGGGGGGTATAGGCCTGACATCGGCACAGTACGGCATCATCTACGGCACCCTGGGGATGGTATGCCTGACAATAGGGGGCATCCTCGGCGGCATCCTTGCGGCGAAGTACGGTCTGAAAAAGCTGATCTGGTACATGGCTGCAGCTATGAACCTTCCCAACCTGGTATATGTCTATCTTGCCTATGTTCAGCCAATGCCTGGCGACATGGGGGTCTACGTCTCCGTTGCCATCGAGCAGTTGGGATACGGCTTCGGGTTCACGGCCTATTCTCTCTTCATGCTCTATTATGTGGGAGAGAGCAAGTACAAGACAGCTGAGTTCGCCATAGGAACCTCACTGATGGCCCTGGGGATGATGCTGCCGGGGATGGTATCGGGAAAGATATACGAAGCGATAGGCTACGAACATTTCTTCATCTGGGTGTTGGTATGCACCATTCCGGGGATGCTCTCGATACTGTTCCTGAAGATCGATCCCGGGTTTGGACTCAAGAAGAACGAACAGTAACAGGATTCGGGGCTGACATGATAACGGAAGAGAAGTTCAGAAGGCTTGCAGACGAGATCACGGGAGATCTCTACACTGACATCACACAGCGCATACTCTATGCCACGGATGCCTCGGCATACAGGGAGGTGCCTCTCGCGGTGACAAGGCCCGCCGGCAGTGATGATATCAGGAAGATAATTGCCTTTGCCCGCAAGGAGGGCACATCGGTGATCCCCCGCGGGGCCGGCACCTCGCTGGCAGGACAGGTGGTAGGGCCGGGGATCGTCATGGACATCTCAAAACATCTGAACCGCATCCTTGAGTTCAATCCGGAAGAGCACTGGGTTAAGGTGGAACCGGGCGTCGTGCTGGCGGAGCTGAACCGCTATGTGGCTCCCCGCCGCCTGCAGTTTGGTCCGGAGACCTCCACTGCAAACCGATGCTGCATGGGAGGCATGCTGGGCAACAACTCTTGCGGTGCGCACTCCATCATCCACGGAAGCGTAAGAGACCACATCCTGGAGGTTGATGCCATTCTCTCCGACGGATCAGAGGTGCATTTTGGCACTCTCACTACGGAGGAGTTCAGTGCTAAGTGCGACGGTGATCCCGGGTTGCTGGAGACACGGATATACAGGAACCTTCGCGACATCCTCTCCGATCAGCGCAATGCGGAGGAGATAGAGAGGGAGTTCCCTCATCCGGAGCTGCGGCGCCGGAACAACGGTTATGCCCTCGATGTACTGCTGAGGACGGATCCCTTCTCCGATAACGGCGAGAAGATAAACGTTTGCAGGCTCCTGGCAGGTTCGGAAGGTACGCTGGCCTTCACCACCGCCATGAAGCTGAACCTGGTTCCGTTGACCGAACAGAAGACCGGGTTGGTCTGCGCTCACTTCAGCAGCCTCCAGGATGCCGTCAGGGCAAACGTCATCGTACTTAAGCATTATCCTGCCGCCGTGGAGCTGATAGATGACTATATCGTCAACTGCACCGGCGACAATATTGAGCAGAGCAAAAACCGCTTCTTCATCAAGGGAGATCCGAAGGCAATACTGCTGATTGAGATCATCCGGCCGACTTTTCAAGAGATAGAGAAGACAGCTGCAGAGATGAAGAGGGATATGATTGCCGCAGGCTACGGCTACCATTTCCCGCTATATACCGGAGCTGAAGAGATGGCTGGGGTGTGGGAGCTGCGCAGGGCCGGCCTGGGTGTGCTGCTAAATATACCCGGCAGGAAGAAGAGCGTGCAGGTCATCGAGGACACCGCCGTGCTGCCGGAGCTCTTTCCCGGTTACCTGGAGGATGTCACCGCGGTACTTGAAAAATATGGATTGAGCTGTGCCTATTACGCACATATTGCCACCGGTGAACTGCATCTGAGTCCCCTGCTTGACCTGAAAGATCCTGCGGACATAGAGATATTTCACGGCCTGGCACAGGATATCGCCATACTTGTGAAAAAATACCGCGGCTCGCTCAGCGGTGAGCACGGCGACGGCAGGCTGAGAGGCGAGTTTATCCCCCTGATGCTCGGGGAGCATAACTACGAACTGCTGAAGGCGATCAAGAAGACGTGGGATCCAACTTCGGTATTCAATCCGGGAAAAATCACCGACACCCCGCCGATAACTGACAATCTGAGGTATCCGGCAGGTGTCAGGATAAAGGTTCCGGGGATCGTCTTTGATTTCCCCGAAGAGGAGGGGCTGCTCTATGCCACGGAGAAGTGCAGCGGCTCGGCCGACTGCCGCAAGAGCGCCCTTGTGGGTGGCACTATGTGCCCGACGTTCATGGCTACGGGCGACGAGGATAAGTCGACACGTGCCAGGGCAAATATCCTGAGGGAGTTCCTGGCAAGATCGGAAAAAACGGACCGGTTTGATCATGAGGAGATCTACCGGGTGATGGACCTCTGTCTCTCATGCAAGGCATGCAAGGCTGAGTGTCCCTCCAATGTTGATGTGGCCAAGCTCAAGGCCGAGTTCATGCAGCATTATTATGACATCCACCATGTACCTTTCCGTGCATGGCTGATAGCATGGCTGCCACGGCTGTATGTTCCCGGGATGATGGTTCGTCCACTGACCAACCTCGTTACCTCAACAGCCCTGTTCAAGCGCATCATAGGCTTCTCGGTAAAACGTCCGATCCCGTCTCTCTCGCCCGTGACACTGAGGAGGTGGGGAAAAAGGCACGACAGAACCAACGGGCAGGTGAACGGCAGCAAAGGGACCGTCTGCCTCTTTGCCGATGAGTTCACCAACTACAATGAGAGCGACATCGGCATCAAGGCGGTGATGCTGCTCGAGAGACTGGGATACAGTGTCATCATCCCGCGCCACAGGGAGAGCGGACGCACATTCCTCTCCAAGGGACTGATACGGTCGGCACGCAAGCTGGCCGTGAAAAACTTACTTATGCTGAAGGATGTTGTCTCCGATGACCGGCCGTTTATAGGCATTGAGCCGTCGGCGCTCCTCACCTTCCGTGATGAGTATCCTGACATGGCAGGAGAGGCGCTGGCTGAGGATGCACGCAACATAGCACGCAACGCACTCCTCTTTGATGAGTTCATCTCCAGGGAGACAGAGAGGGGTAATATCACCCCTGACCAGTTCACTGACAAAGCCCTGAATATATTGCTGCACGGCCACTGCCAGCAGAAGGCTGTCGCATCAACGGCACCAACCATCAGGATGCTGTCACTGCCCCGTAACTACACTGTTGAGGAGATTAATGACGGCTGCTGCGGCATGGCGGGAGCCTTCGGTTATGAGAAGGAGCACTATGACCTGAGCATGAACATAGGAGAGATGGTGTTGTTTCCTGCAGTGCGGGCTGCAGAGGCTGACACGGTGATAGCTGCACCGGGCACCTCCTGCCGGCATCATATAGCTGACGGCACGGGACGCCGGGCGTTGCATCCCGTAGAGATAATGTATGAAGCACTTAAGAAACAGGCTTGACTTAATCATATACGGATTGCATCTCTTCAGAGATAGGTTTTAATAAAATAAATACCATAAACAATGAAAAGTGCAGGTTTCAGCAGGGTTGAACAGTCGTTCTTCGACCGTTCAGGCAGGAGTGAGCCAACAACAAGGCTGCCATATGTGGTGGTGCACAATTTTCCCGGCCTCGGTCTGCTGACGGCGCTGAGGTTCCTGGAATGGGCCGCCGCAAAACCTGACGGGGTGATAAGCCTCCCCACCGGGAAGACGCCGGAGTACTTCATCAAGTGGACCCAGTACCTGTTAAAGAACTGGGATAAGCCTGAAGCACAGAAGATACGTGAGGATAACGGACTGTTTCTGGATGAGAAGCCTTCACTGCGCGGCCTCCGCTTCGTACAGATAGATGAGTTTTATCCCATTGATCCACGCCAGCACAACAGTTTCTTTGACTATGTATCCAAATATTACATTAAAGGATTTGAACTCGATCCTTCCAAAGCCCTCCTGATCAACAGTGAAGAGATTCCCCTGGCAGAGGGCAAACACTATTCGGAGGTTTTCCCCGATAGCCTTATAGACCTGAGCCTGAGGAACAGGGAACCGCTCAGCCCGCTGGAGAGGCTGCAGCAGGCATCGATCTTCAGCATTGATAACTGGTGCACCAGCTACGAGAAGAAGATCCGCGATCTTGGCGGGATAGGCTTCTTCCTCGGGGGCATAGGACCCGACGGACACATAGCCTTTAACACACGGGGCAGTGATCATAACTCTGCCACCAGGCTCACGGCCACCAACTTCGAGACACAGGCGGCATCGGCCGGCGACCTCGGAGGAATAGAGGTCTCCAGGACCAGGCTGGTGATCACGATAGGACTGGGGACGATTACCTATGACCCTGAAGCAGTGTCAATTATCTTCGCCGCTGGCGATGCCAAGGCCCACGTTGTCAGGGATGCCCTGGAGAACAAGCCTGACAACCTTTATCCCGCCACCGTGCTGCAGGGACAGAAGAATGCACGCTTTTACATCACCGACGGTGCTTCTGTTCAGCTTCATGATACCGTCGAAAGATACTACAGGGAGGGAGACTGGACCTTTGAAAAGACAGAGAGAGCCATCCATGACCTCTGCAGAAAGATCGACAAATATGCGCATAAGCTGGTTTTGGAGGATCTGCAGAATGATGAATACTGCTCGCTGATACCTGACCTCAGCCTGGAGCGGGTCAATGAAGTAATAGAATCGACCAGGAGCAAGATTGAGGCGGGACTGAAGCGGGAGCACAACGCGACATTCTTTCATACCGGGCCACACCATGACGACATCATGCTCGGTATCTTCCCTGCAATCATACCCCAGTTGAGGGAGATCACCAACAAATTTCATTTTTCGGTTCTGACATCAGGATTCACCGCTGTCACCAACGCCATGCTGCTCGGGCTGCTTGAGGAGACCCTGAGGCTGATAGGGATTGACAAGATACAGATGCTGGAATATCCTGATTTCTTTGACCAGGGTTACAGGTTCAAATGGGACAAGGATGTGAGTCACTATCTCGACAAGGTGGCTGATAAGGACGAGGCCGGGAAACTGAGGGGAGTATGCCACCGTATCGTCAGAGCGATGGTTGAGATTTACCGGCTGAAGTCTAAGGATGAACTGGTGGGACAGATACGGAAGAACATCGACCTTATAAATGCCAGTTACAGTGGGGAGAAAAACCCGCCCGACATCCAGCAGCTCAAGGGTATGCTGAGGGAGTTCGAGGAGGAGCTTGTCTGGGCGCACTACGGCGTGCCGGTCAGGAATATAGAGCATCTCAGGCTTGGTTTCTATACCGGTGACATCTTTACCCGGCAGCCTGACAGGCACCGTGATGTGGAGCCAATACTGGAGTGCCTGAGGCGTATACAGCCGACAATCATAAGCCTTGCCTTCGACCCGGAGGGGTCAGGACCGGACACCCATTACAAGGTACTTCAGGCCATTGCCGAGGCTCTCAGGCAGTGGAGCCTTGAGAAGGACCTCTCAGATCTGAGGATCATCGGGTACCGCAACGTATGGTTCAGGTTCCAGCCTTTTGAAGCCAATGTCTTCGTGCCCGTCTCACTGAACTCTATGGCAGTGCTGAACCAGTCGTTCCGCGACTGTTATGTCAGCCAGGTAAATGCCTCCTTCCCCAGCCCTGCCTATGACGGTCCCTTCAGCGATCTGTCGCAGCAGGTGTGGGTTGAGCAGTTCAAGCAGGTGCAGCTCATACTGGGCAAGGACTTCTTCTACGAGAATGAGAGCGCCAAGATAAGGGGTACCCACGGCATGGTCTATTACCGGGAGATGAAGACCGATGAGTTCCTGCAGCATGCCCGCGAGCTTGAGAAGAGCGTCGAGGGGGAGATGCTGCACTGATATCTTACAGACAGGGCGGCCCCCGGACAGGCCGGAGACCAAAAAAAAGGACAATCCGCGAGTTGTCGGGGCGACCCTGCAGGATGCAGGCAGAGCACTGCCACGCTGCTGCAAACAGACATTTCTCCGGCAGACCGGTAAACCGTGCGCAGCACGATCCTCTGCCAGTCAGGGCAGCTCTCGCTACCCGGCTTTAATCGTAAAGGAAATACCTGCCAGCCTGCTCCCGGTACGCTGGTATATCATCGCTCCACATTGCGCTGATGTCGCTGACCCTGAATGCCTTTGTGAACTCCTTCCTCACCTCGTCAGTGCCGCAGACCTTGTCGAACATGGAGTGGCGTGACGAGTTGCATATCTCAAACAGGTTTTTGTCGGGCCAGAGACGGTGAGCCTCCTGCATGATGTAAAACTGCATCAGGGAGAGAGGTGCCGTTGAGGGGTCTGTAAGATGGATCTGCACACCGTGTACCAGAGTACCCTGGAGAGTGCTGTAGTAGGGTTTGTAGTGGATGGGCCTGAAGATCACTCCGGGGAGCTTCAGACCGTTGAGGCTTGCTGCCAGTGCGTCGGCATTGATCCAGTCGGCGGCAAAGGTCTGGAACGGAATGGTGTAGCCCACCCCTATGCTGACGGCATAAAGCTCCCCGGCGATGCCTGTTGCAGGGTAATAGAGGGGAGAATCCCTGTGGGGCACATGCGGTGAGGAGAGTACCCACGGCAGTCCCGTCTCCTCAAAGTACATCTCTCTCCACCATCCGGTCATCTTCACTACCTCAAGGTCGCATTTGATGCCGTTGGCGAGCATACCCTCACCGTTCAGGAAGAGGGCCAGCTCACCGACGGTGAGGCCATGTATATAAGGTATGGCAAACTGGCTCACAAAAGAGAAGAAGCCGGGACGGGTGACAACCCCCTTCATGCGGATGCCTCCAAGCGGGTTGGGCCGGTCGAGCACAACCACCTTTTTGCCGTTCTCTGCCGCCGCTTCCATCAGTAGCCCCAGGGTGCTGATGAAAGTGTACGACCGCGAGCCTATATCCTGGATGTCGTAAACAAGTATGTCCACATCACTCAGCATCTCAGGCGTCGGCTTTCGGGTTTTTCCGTAAAGACTCCAGACTGTGAGGCCGGTCGCGGGATCCCTCTCCGAGGCTACATGCTCACCGGCGGTGAACTCACCCCTGACACCGTGCTCGGGACCGTACAACGCCACCAGGTTAACGCCGGGGGCGTTGAAGAGAATGTCAACCGTCGATCTGAGATAGCGGTCAACGCCGGTTGGATTTGTTACCAGGCCTACTCTTTTTCCCTTGAGAAGATCAAAATTGCTCTTCATAAGATTCTCAAGGCCGGTCTCAACCATCTGTCCTCTCAGTGCTCCCGTGACCGTGGATATCATGATCACTGCCACTGCGATACGTGTAAACTTGCTTCCTGCTCTTTGCATATTCAATCATTTTTTAAGAACCGACTTTAATTATCTCTGTCAAATTTAATTTAATTCACTCAGGTTACCTGTCACGGTTGCCCCTGCGACTTCTCTTCAGTCAATCCTTCGGAGGTCGGAGACGGCACTGATGCATACAACAGTTCACTGCGAACCAAAAAAAATGTATGACAAATTAAATAAAATTCATTTGGCTATTGACTTGAATACTATTAATATTTAATTTTGAATTTGTAAGATGTAATACAACTTTCATGAAACTCTCAAACTACCTTTTCCTGTTGTTTATGCTGGTCCTGCTTGCAGGATGCAATCCAAAAGAGGTTCCTGAAGATCTTCAGGAACAGCTTGATTCCATAGCTGCTGCGATGGTACCGCAGCATGCCGAGTCCCTCTGTGACGTTGTTATGGTCATGGAAAAGGACGGCAGCCTTACCGTAGAAGGTGAAACCAACCTGCCTGAGGCGAAGGATGAGATCCTTGCCATGTTGGACCGGTCTGGTTACAATTACAACGACAACATCACCGTTCTGCCGGATACTTCATTGGTTAAGTCGCCCTGGGGACTGGTTTCCGTCAGTGTATGCAATGTTCGCACCAGGCCCTCTCATGCTGCCGAGATGGCTACGCAGGCGCTGATGGGCACGCCGGTGAAGATACTGACCAAGCGCGGGGGATGGCTTATGATCCAGATGCCGGACTCGTATATCGGATGGACAGATGACCCTGTCAGTGAGCTGACTGATGATGAGCTTGACGAATGGAAAAAGAGCGACAGGCTTATCTACATGGAACACACGGGAGTTATAGCTGACAACAGCGGGCAGACAGTTTCTGACGCCGTTTTAGGGATGATAGTTCAGAAAACAGGCGAAAAGGGTAACTCATACATGGTGAAGTTTCCCGATGGCAGGGAGGGACAGGTGAAAAAGACAGAGGTTGCTGACTTCAGGCAATGGGCAGAAAGTGTTGAGCCTGATGCGGGTAAAATGACAGAGTTCGCCGGATTATTTCTGGGCTCTCCGTACCAGTGGGGAGGCACCTCGACAAAAAGTGTTGACTGCAGCGGTTTTGTGAAGACGATCTATTTTTCAGCAGGAATTATTCTCAGGCGTGATGCTTCAGCACAGTATAGGTATGGTCTTGAGCGGAGCATTGAAAACCTGTGCGATTCCCTTGCTCCCGGTGACCTGCTCTTTTTCGGAAGGGTCAGGGATGGAAAGAAGCGTATAACCCATACAGGAATGTATATTGGCGATACAGAATTCATTCATTCATCGCGGCTTGTCAGGATAAACAGTTTCGATTCCACAAGGACAAATTACAGCCAGTATCACCTGGACATACTGCAGGGGGCGAAGAGGATTATAGGTGTTGCCCCGGGTGAAGGTATGGAAAGGGTATCACAGCACAGATGGTATTTTTAATATAAAAGGATACTTGCCTGCATGACAGTACCCTTTGGGATTTAAGTTTATTCTTCATGCAAGTTCCATTCAATCAATCTGATAAGTATATCAAAACGAATGAACCTTACATGAGCAGTGACTCACAATAGGAAATGATTATTTCTCTTCATGTAAGTTCCATTAGACCAATAAAATAACATCAAATAATCTAATGAAAAAAAGAGATTTCATCAAGATCGGAGGCCTCGCTGCCGGGGCCCTTATGGTCGGATGCACATCGGATGCATCCGACGGTATTGTCAGAAAAGGCAGTTCAGTGAAAAAGGGCAGCGGGGTCCTGAAACTGAGTTACAGACCTTATGAGCTGCAGCTGAAACATGTATTTACCGTCGCAACAAACTCGAGGACAACCACTCCGGTGGTACTTACTTCGATTGAATATGACGGCGTCACCGGCTTTGGCGAGGCATCGATGCCTCCTTACCTGGGTGAGAGTCATGAGTCAGTGCTGAATTTCCTTTCGAAGGTCGACCTGGGACAGTTCAGTGACCCATTCCTGATGGAGGATATTCTTGAATATATAGAAGGTGTCATGCGAGGCAACTATGCTGCCAAGGCCTCGCTTGACATCGCCCTGCACGACCTCACCGGCAAGCTTCTCGGCCAGCCGTGGTTCAGGTTGTGGGGACTCAACCCTGAAAAGACACCTCTTACCAGTTTTACCATTGGCATTGACACGGCTGACGTCGTCAGGGAGAAGACCCTGGAGGCCAGTGCCTTCAAACTGCTGAAGATCAAGCTCGGGCGCGACAACGACAGGGAGATGATAGAGACGGTGAGATCGGTGACCGATGTGCCGATATTCGTTGATGTGAACCAGGGATGGAAGGACAGGAATTACGCTCTGGAGATGGCCCATTTCCTGAATGAAAACCACGCTGAGTTCATTGAGCAGCCGATGCCAAAGGAGCAGATCGATGACATCGCATGGCTGACGGAGAGGAGTCCTTTACCGATTGTGGCCGACGAGGCACTGCAGACGGTAGATCAGCTCCTGGGCATGAAAGGCATTTACAGCGGCATCAATATCAAGCTGATGAAGTGCGGAGGAATGTATGCTGCCTGGAAGATGATAACCTTGGCCCGCCAGATGGGGATGAAGATATTGATAGGATGTATGACCGAAACGTCGTGTGCAGTCTCCGCGGCGGCACAGCTCTCTCCGCTGGTGGACTGGGCTGACCTTGATGGTAATTTACTGATAGCCAATGATATTTATGAAGGGATGACTGTGGTTGACGGCAGGGTGACACTTCCTGACAGGCCAGGGATAGGGATAGTTGAGATTTAATACAGAAGATACTAATGGATATAAAAGCGCGTCAGGAGGCTGAACACTTCCTGAAAAATGAGACGCAATTTCATCTTGGCATGCTGCCGACAGAGCAGGCTAATCCCAGGACCCGCAACCTCGACCGGATATTTGCTGAAAGTACCGGCGAGGGAGTGAAAACGCTGTTGTCAGTAGATACGGATATCTATCCGATGGCTGAGAAGATTTTCAGAAGTAAGGAATACGACAGACTGGTAAAGGCCGGTTTAAGAGCTATTTCGGATGGAAAGAAGATAATATTTTCCGGTTGTGGGGCCACAGGACGTTTAAGTATCCTGCTTGAATCATTGTGGAGATGCTTTTTCAGGGATTTGCGGCAGGATCATCCGGATATCTATGAAAGAGTAAAACATGTTGAGAACTCCGTATTCAGTATTATGACGGGGGGCGATTACGCACTTATCAGGGCTGTGGAGTATTTTGAGGATTACCAGGAATTTGGCAGGCAGCAGGTGAGGGAACTGAACGTTACTGAAGGAGATGTTCTCGTTGCTATAACCGAGGGAGGTGAGACCTCGTCAGTTCTGGGCACACTTGCAGAAGCTGCTGACAGGGGTGCCGAAGTATTCCTTATGTTTAATAACCCCGCCGATATCCTCTGCAAATATATTGAGCGTTCCAGGAAAGCCATTGAAGACCCTCGTGTTACAGTGCTCGATCTGTACTGCGGTCCGATGGCCATCGCCGGTTCTACCAGAATGCAAGCCACAACCTCAGAGCAACTCATTGCCGGGGCAGCCTTGGAATCAATACTGGGAGGGTATTGCAGCAAACTGCTTTCAGCTGAAGAACTGAAGATTCTCAATATCAGGGAGACTGACTATGCCGGGGCATACAATGAGATGCTAAATGAACTGCTCTCTGTTGAAAACACGAAGATCCTTGGTGATTATATCCGGATGGAGCACGACACCTACAGCCGCCATGGACTGGTCACCTACTACGGCAATTCCCTGATGCTAGATATCTTCACTGACACCACAGAACGCTCTCCGACATTCATGCTTCCCCCTTTCAGGAAGCATGACGATACTCTGTCGCCGCCTTCATGGGCTTTCGTTAAGAATCCCCTTATGCAAACTCCGGAGGCCTGGGCAAACGTCCTGGGCCGTTCCCCGAGATGTCTTGAGTGGGACGGGGAACTGTACAGTAAAATGAATGCTCCGCAGGCACTCATATCAGACCCACCACAGCTTGATATAGCGCAGATCCTTAAATTTCAGATCGGCAACGAGGAGGATAAATCACGTTTATCAAGAAAGCCAAATGTTGCAGTTAGTGTGATAAGCCGCCTGGAAGTGACAAGGTCTGAATATGAAGATTACAAGGCAGCCTTCAATGAAGAATCGGAAAAGTACCAGGGCATATCTTCCATGATAATAGGGACATGCGATGAGGCAGCCGGTTATAAGATCTCCTGTTTGCCGCAAAGTTCGGTATTCAGTCTAATGGACCGGTTGGCAGTCAAGCTTGTACTGAATACGGTTTCGACCGGAACGATGGTTTTAATGGGAAGGGTGTTGGGCAACTGGATGAGTTGGGTTGATGTTACCAACAAGAAGCTTAAAGACAGAGGCATAAGGTTGATTTCCGATATCTGTGGTATGAGTTACGAAGAGTCGTGCTATGCCCTCCATGAATCACTGGAAGAATTAAAATCCTTCAATGTTTCAGAGAAGGAAAAACCTTCCCCGGTACAGTATACAATAGGAAGAATCAGGACTGCATCAGATAACAAGGGCAATAAACACTGATGCCGAAAATGTTCCGGGATTAATTTCCTATGTGATTAATGACCAGGATTGCGGAGTTTCTTTACTTGCTTTATTACTAATTTTCATACCTTTGAATTTAGTTACTTTTTTCCGACTTCTGCTTTGAAGTTTGTGTCCGCATTGGTTTTTTCTTTGATATGTCTTCTTGGATAAGTTATTACATTAAAATCAATAAGTTGACCAGATTCTTTTGTAACCCTAAATCCAATCACATGAGAACAAGACTATTAATGTTGTTTGCGGTTTTGGGAATAATGCTTTCTCAAAGCATTTATGCTCAACCCAAGACCGTGACAGGGACTGTCACAGACGCCACGACGAATGAGACGTTGCCGGGTGTCAATGTGATAATCAAGAACACCACCACCGGTACCAGCACTGATCTGAACGGTTTCTTCTCGATCAGCGTTGCTTCCGGGCAGGTGCTTGTCTTTACATCTCTGGGATATGCTTCACAGGAGATGCCTGTGGGTGCATCCAACAGGATCGATGTGAAAATGAGTCCTGATGTTGAATTTATTGAAGAAGTCGTTGTCGTCGGGTATGGCACTCAGAGAAGAGCCAACCTGACAGGCGCGGTTTCTACAGTAAATGTTGAAAAGACTCTTGAGGCAAGGCCGATCGCTGATGCGGGCCGTGGCCTTCAGGGTACTATGCCCGGCCTTAGTGTTGTTATCCCCAGCGGAGAGATAGGATCGGATCCGATCCTAAAAATCCGGGGTCAGATCGGTTCACTTCAGGGTGGATCATCACCTCTGATATTGGTCGACAACGTTGAGATACCCTCGATCCAGATGCTCAATCCTGATGACATAGAGTCGATCTCAGTGCTGAAGGATGCAGCATCATCCTCGATCTACGGGGCCAAGGCAGCCTTTGGCGTGATCCTGATAACCACAAAGAAGGGAGCTGTAAATCAGGGGGTCAATGTCTCCTACAATGGAAACCTCTCTTTCCAGAACATCTCAAAGAAGATGGAGATGGCAGGCCTTGACGCACTGGAATACGCCCTGCTGGCATTTGAACGCCGCGGAGCTACAGTGGCAGGAGCATTTTGGATGGTAACGCGCGAAGGATATGAAAAGGCTGTTGAGTGGAAGGAGAACTGGGGGGATGTTGTCAAACCTGACGACCCGATGCTCTATGGCCGCGACTGGTATGTTGATGCCAACAACCGCAAGATCGGATTAAGAACCTACGATCCCTATTATTATATGATAGAGGAGTGGACCCCGACAAACCTGCACAACTTCTCATTGAGCGGCAAGGCGGGTACTACGGATTACAATATCGGTCTCGGTTACCTGGATCAGTCGGGTATCAATAAGCCGGCAAAGATTGATGATTTCAGACGTTATAACGGATCGATAAGGTTAGGCACTGATGTAAATGACTGGCTCAGGGTGACCGCAGGTGCCATGTACTCTAAGCGTAATAAGAGATATGCCTATGCAACCAGATCCACATCGGCAGACCCATGGCTCTATCTCTATCGCTGGGCACCAACCTATCCCTTAACTACTGAAGACGGGGATCCTATCCGCAGTCCGGTTTACGAGATGAGTGCTGCCAATACTGCATTCATTGAGCATAACTATACAAGTGTAAATGGTGGATTTGTAATCACTCCGGTTAAGGACTGGAAGATTAACTTCGATTACACCCATGCCAATATGGAATATATAACAAAAAGACCGGGTACCCGATACACGGCTCGTAACAGCTGGACCGCGGCCGTGGCAAAGAACGATGAGAATGGTGACAGGATTTACGTAGACAACACCGGTCAGGTTGTCCCCTCAACAGCTCCGGGAGCAATGCCGGCCTACCAGCTGAGCATGATGACCTATACTGGCGTTGGCTCCAACCCTGATCATGTCTACCGCCGTTCCCAGAATGACCAGAGGAATACCTTAAACCTTTACACCACTTACGACTGGAAGATGATGGATGATCATCAGTTCAGGTTCATGACAGGGATGAACAGGGTGGCATATGAATATGCCTATAACTGGTCGCAGACAACGCAGCTGATCGACTACAACAACCCTCAGTTTGACCTTGCATACGGCACGCAGACAACAAGCGGCGGCGAATATTGGGAATCACAGCTGGGCTTCTACGGACGCGTTAACTACAATTTCAGGGAGAAATACCTGTTCGAAGCAAACCTGAGGTATGACGGAACATCAAAATTCCCGACTGATCTGCAGTGGCGCTTGTTCCCCTCATTCTCTGCAGGCTGGATAGCCACGGAGGAGCAGTTTATGGACTGGGCAAGGCCGGCACTCAGCCTTCTGAAGTTTCGCGGTTCATGGGGTACCATCGGCGACCAGACGGTTTCCAACTCTCTCTATATCCCTACTATGGGAGGTTCACAGAACAACTGGCTGCTTGGAGGAGCCAAAATGTACCAGTTCGCAACTCCAGGAGCTGTTTCTGCTTCAGTTACATGGCAGGATATCACAACCCTCAACCTGGGCTTCGATGCACGTTTCCTGAGTAATAAACTCGGATTGACCTTCGACTGGTTCAGGCGTGACACACGTAACATGATAGTTCCGCAGGAGGGCCTTCCGACAACATTCGGAACCAGGGCACCGCAGAGTAACTTCGGGTCGTTGCGCACAAACGGGATGGAGATCCAGGTCGATTACAACCACAGGTTTGAAAACGGACTTGGAATCACTCTCACCGCAACCCTTGCTGACGCCGTATCAAAGATCACCGAATATGGCTCAACGAAGAGTATAGATTCGTGGTATGTAGGAAAAACCTACGGAGAAATATGGGGTTATGAAACCGACCGTTTATTCCAGGCGGAGGACTTTGCCTACGACAATGAAGGCAACCTGATAAAGATTCAGGTTCCAAACGAAACAGGAAGTGCCGATTATACCATCTATCAGCTTGCTGATCCTGCCAACGTTGCGATACAGGGAAGGCTGCAGGCAGGAAACTTCTATTTCATGCCAGGCGATGTTAAATTCGTGGATCAGAACGATGACGGATATATCAATCCTGGCAACAGATTGATCGAAGATGCTGACGGAAATCCCGATTATGGTGACCTGAAGATCATTGGCAATTCGACTCCACGCTGGATGTACGGATTCCGTGCTGACCTTGATTTCAGAGGAGTGGATCTCTCATTCTTCATTCAGGGCGTCGGCAAACGTGAAGTATGGGGCAATGGCTTTCTGGCTATCCCTGGCTACTATTCAGCAAACGGTGCCATGCCACAGGCATTCGCCGGTGATTTCTGGAGAGAAGACAGAACCGATGCTTTCTACCCGCGTCCATACGATCAGTCGGGAAGCAGCACTACCCTCAACATGCAGCCCCAGACCAGGTATCTGCTGAATATGGCATATACGAGGCTTAAGAATATTACCCTGGGCTATACATTGCCAACCAGCCTTACCAGGAAGGTAATGATCAGCAGATTACGTGTTTATGTTGCCCTCGAAAACTTCTTCACCTTCGACCATCTGGGAACAATTCCTATTGATCCTGAGGAGATACAGGGATATTCGATGTGGAGAAGCTCCTATTACAACATGAATCGTACTGGTGTTGGTGTTCCAACATTCAAGAGCGCGTCGGTCGGTATTCAGGTTAAATTCTAAAACTTAAGAACTATGAAAAGAAAATTGATCATAATCATAGCTGTGGTAGCTCTGATAGCCGGCGGATGCGAAGATTTCCTCGACAGGCCGTCACGAACTACCATGAACGACCAGAACTACTGGACATCTGAAAATAACCTTCGCCTGTTTTCCCATGGTTTCTACCTCAATTATTTTGTAGGGTATAACAATTCATGGGGTACTGCATATACCCCTCTGAGGGGATATTACCTTTCTGATGACTTTACCTCTACCGGGAAACAGTGGGGCTTTGAGACCCAGCCTCCTTCTTCAAGGTCATCAACGAGTGAAACTCCTGCCTGGCTGAGCACATATTGCGGTCCGACGTGGAATTTTGCGTATGTCAGAAAATCAAACCTTTTCCTCGAAAGAATCGAAACCATGAAGGGCAACATTCTCGCCGCGGAGGCCTATAATCACTGGAGTGCCGTCGCCCGTTTCTTCAGGGGATATGAATACAGCCGGCTTGTCAGTGTCTTCGGTGATGTACCTTATTATGACAGGGTGATACTTGATACGGAAACTGACCTGCTATACAAGGACAGGGATGACAGGACGCTTGTCATGGATGCGGTATATGATGATTTCAAATATGTGCTTGACAATATGCGCCTTTCTGACGGAAATGCGCAGTATCTGAACAGGTATATCGCTGCCGGATTTATATCTAGGTTCATGCTCTTTGAAGGCACCTGGCAGAAGTATCATTTGAATAATACGGAGAAGGCTTCGAAATATCTTCAACTGGCTGTGGATGCAGCGGATATCGTAATGGAATCAGGCAAGTTTTCATTCACAAGCGATTTTCGTTCACTGTTCGGATCCATGAATCTGGCTGGCAACAAGGAGGTAATCATGTACAGGCACTATGATGCAGCGTTGGGTGTTACACACCATATTGCCTCCTATGCCAATACCACCGAAAGTCAGCCTAATTCAGGCAACCTGTGGCTTGCCAGGTCATTCATCTGTGCCGACGGGCAGGTATATCAGTCATCGACACTGCCAGATGCTGACAAGTTTGATTTTACGAACATGATCGCCACCCGCGACCCGCGCTTTGAGGCAACCTTCTGGGATAGCCCGATGAAGGAGGCTGCAACGTTGCTTCTCTCTGACAAGTTCATTGACAGGGTAGGTCCGACCTATTACGGGGGCTCCTATCCGGCCCAGTACGGTTCGAACACCAATACCAACGATGCCCCTGTGATGAGGCTGGGAGAGGTTGTACTTAACTGGATAGAGGCAAAGGCTGAGCTGGCCACTATGGGTGGCCCGGCTGTTTCCCAGGCAGATATTGACGCATCGATCAATGCAATACGCAGCCGGCCGCTGGATGCAGTTGCCACAGACAAAGGAATACAAAAAACCGCTCCTATGTCACTGGCAAACCTTCCCGATGACCCCGACCGTGATGCTGATGTATCTCCGTTGATTTGGGAGATACGCCGCGAGCGCAGAATGGAGTTTGTTTACGAACATTCACGGCTGCTGGATCTCAAACGGTGGAAGAAGCTCACCTACCTTGATGTTACCACCAATCCCGATTTGCACCTGGGATTATGGATCGACTTCCCGGTTGAGTATCCCGAGTGGCTGATAGCTGCCAAGGTTGGCAAACTAAAAGTCCAGAACGGAGTTGGAGATGTTATAACATATGACGGCACCAATGCTGCCGAGATGGTCGGATATTATATTCCTGAGAACATTTCTCCAAGGGACGCCTTTACTGACAGGGTCTATCTTGCACCTGTGGGGATTGCCCAGATTAACCAATACACAGAAAAGGGTTACACACTCACTCAGACCCCCGGTTGGTAAATGATTTTTGAATGCCCCGCGATGGGGTAGAATTTGGGTTGGTTAATATTGCAGAGACGCGCACTACGCGTCTCTGCTTCGTTGTGTGCCCGGCATGGGCGATAACTATAGGGTGAGAGTCCCGAACGCGCCCTGACAGTGGGAAGCGTTAGCCAAAGGCAAGGGTGCCCACCGTGAGGTGGGATCTGAAGGAAGCCGGAGGCAAAGTTCTGGTCTGACGAACAGGAACTTCATAAAAGGCCTAAGGCTGCGGATAAGTTTGCAACACAAAACGAAGTCCGATGCTGTCCGGAGCAGCCGAGGTAAATGAAGCAGACAGATGGGATGAAAGTTATCGTTCTTACCCGGGGAGATCTCACGGACATGACAAAACGGAGTATGCGTCATGGTCGAAAGAAGGTTTACCGTGAGAAGTCAGCCGAGGCCGTAGTACTGAGGGACGACACCCCGCAGGAAGGGCCGAACCTTAACGCTGCCTTCAAACAAGTGAGGCGGAACAAAGATTCAGGTTGCTCATGTCAGGGGCATCAAGTTCCTTGGCCACTCCTTTTACGTTGTCAAAGGAGAGGGCAGACTGCGTATACATCCCAAAAGTGTTGCCAAGATGAAAGCCCGTATTAAGAAGCTGACATCAAGGAGTAACGGCTGGGGTAATGACCGGAGGAAGGAAGCACTCAGCCGGTACATTAAAGGCTGGGTGCAATACTTTAAGCTGGCAGACATGAAGATGCTGCTGGTAAGTGTTGATAAGTGGTATCGCCGAAGGCTACGTATGGTCATCTGGAA
>JARGFQ010000018.1 GCA_029210565.1 Bacteroidales bacterium | reverse complement strand
GACGATATCGAAATCTGTGTAATACCACAGAAAATTGTTCATAACCACCTATTTTTGAGAGTAGACTGATTAGTTACGATTAGGCAATTTTCTTTGAGTCCTTAATAAACAAGATATGAGCATTAAAAGGATCTTTAACCTTATTGTTGTTCTTTCCGGGATTGCTGTATTGCCTTCGTTCAGCCAGGTAGATTCACTTAATATCCCTTATGCTGTTTCAGATACGCTTAATGAAGATATTAAGCTTTTTGAAAGCGATGAACTGCTGGAAATATCTCTTATGTTTGACATTACTCATTATCGAAGAAATAGGGACGACACTGAATATTTGCCTGCAATCCTTATTTACCATATGAGTCCTACAGATTCGATAGTTAAAAAGTTAAGAGTGAAGTGCCGTGGCGTAAGCCGACGTTCTATATGCAGTTTTCCTCCACTGATGTTAAACTTCCATAGGAAGGATTCTGTTGAAGGGCAATTCAGCAGGGTTGATAAAGTAAAAATGGTAACCCATTGTAATTCAGGCGGAGAAGATTATCTGCTAAAAGAATATCTGATATATAAACTTTATAATGTCCTTACGGACTACAGTTTCCGGGTCAGGTTGCTGAAAGTTAATTATTTAAATACGTTCAAGGAAAGCAAGCCAATAAGTACATTTGCTTTCGTAATTGAACCGGAAGAAAGCTTATGTAAACGATTAGATGCGGTTGAAGTAAAAACCATGATGAACATTACACAGAAACACATAAGACAGGAGGTAATGGACAGGATGGCAATCTTCCAATACATGATCGGGAATACTGACTGGACGGTTCCGATTTTTCATAATAACGTACTTATTATTTCACAGAGTAATCTGCAGGGCCTGGGATCAGGTATAGCAGTAGCATATGATTTTGATTATTCCGGGCTTGTTAACGCAAGTTATGCTGTTCCTGCAGATGAACTTAAACTTAGTTCAGTTCTTGAGCGACGTTACCTTGGCATTTGTAGAAGCGAGGAGACCTTTATCAATGACCTTAAAGAATTTGCGGATAAAAAGGAAGATTTTTACGGAGTCATAAATGAATTTCAATATTTGAGACCCAAAATAAAAAGACAGATGATTTCATATCTGGATGGGTTTTATAGTGGTTTTGACAAACGAAATTCAATTGTCAAGACACTACTTATTGAATGTGTAGATTTTTGAACACTTTGTTTGATTTAGATTCATCTTCCTAAACAATCCCGGCCTACTGAAGGTGCCTCCAGATCCATAATGTTTTCCTTGCTCAATACAGGCCCCCCTCTGCGGATCATGAGATAATCCCGCCACCGACCTCAACAAAAGAGGCTGTCTCAAATGGGGCAGTCTCTGAATGAAAAATGCAACACGATTGAAAATGCGTGAATTATGTAAATCTATTTTACAGATGTGTAAACTTTGTCTGTAATCATGTGTTAAATTTATACCCAGACGCATTGGTACAAACAAAAAGTAAATAATGAAAATGGAATTGCTTACAAAAGAATTGGTTCAGGAGCTTCTGGCAGCAGATCAGGCACCATGTCTTTCCGTATATATGCCTACGCACCGGCAGCATCCCGAAAATCTTCAGGATAAAATTCTATATAAAAATCTTATCCGGCAATTGAAAGAATCATTGTTGCAAAAATATTCAGCCGGTGAGGCACAGGAACATCTTGAATCTTTGGAAACTCTTGCTGACGACAACGAGACCTGGAATCACACCTCTGACGGTCTGGCCGTTTTTAGTGCACCCGGTCTGTTTAAGATTGTCGGTGTACACAAATCGTTTGAGGCACTTGCATTAGTGGCCGACAGTTTCCATACCAAGCCGCTGCGGCAATATTTGCAATCTCTTGACCACTTTCACGTTTTGGGTTTGACACTTCGTGATATCAGGCTTTTTGAAGGCAACCGTCACTCACTAACTGAAGTTGACCTCTCTGTTGATACTCCAAAAACCATAACTGAAGCGCTTGGTGATGAATTGACTGACAGGCATACGACTGTTGCGTCTTATGGTGGTTCCGGGGGAGAAAGTTCGCCCATGCACCACGATCATGGTGGCAGAAAAGACGAAATCGACAATGACACTGAACGGTTTTTTCGTGTCGTAGCGAATACGATTTACGAACAATATTCGAAACCTTCAGGCTGGCCACTTATTCTTGCCGCTTTGACCGAACACCAAAGCCTTTTTCAAAAGGTAAATAAAAATCCATTATTGCTAACCAATGGTATTGCAATTAACCCTTCATCAGTGTCTCCAGATAAACTGGCAGATATGGCCTGGGGAGTAATGGAACCCGAATATAACCTGAAACTTGAAAGTCTGGTTGCCAGTTATAAGCAGGCAAGGGCAAATGGCAAAGGTAGTGATGATTACAAGGAAGTTGCTGTGGCGGCAGTTGAGGGACGGGTTGGTACGCTTATTGTTGAAGCCGACCGGATAATACCTGTCAGGATTACAAATCTTGTAACGGGTAATACACAGAAAAAGGACATGACAAATCCGAAAGTAGATGACCTGCTTGACGATATGGGTGAATTGGTCATGAAGATGGGTGGACAGGTGATTGTTCTTCCAACCGGTAAGATGCCTTCTGAAACAGGGCTGGCAGCAATATTTCGTTATTAATTAAATGGAAAAACATGCAAATACAATTTAACACAGATAAGAATGTAACTGTGAGCGAGGGTCTTATAGCTTCGTCGACATCTTTAATATCCGAAAAACTAAGCAAGTACAGTCAACAGATAACAAGGGTGGAAGTTCATTTCTCGGATGAAGATGGCAGGAAAGAGGGGTTCAATGATAAACGCTGTGTGGTGGAAGCCAGACTTGCAGGTATGAAACCAGTCGCAGTTACCAGTCAGGCAAATACCCATGAACAGGCACTTTCTGGCGCCATAGAAAAATTGAAAACTTCTCTGGAAAGAATAATAGGACGTTTTGTTTAAGTGTTCCCTCTCTTAACCTTTTGATTCAGAACCTCAAAAGTGACTTTTGCATTCACACGGAATTCAGAGATTTTATCATCCTTCACCAGTGCACTAAGGTGCTGAATAAACACCGAGCGTATTCCCTTTACATTTTCTCCTGCAACTTTGATTGCAATTGTCGTTGCATCTTCCCAGCTTTTAGGCGATGATGTCATGATTTCAATAACCTTAAGAACAGCCATGATGTGATAAATTTAAATTAAATATTTGAAATGTAGTATTTTATGAACACAGAACTTATAGTTTTTGTTATTTCCATTTAATAATTCTTATACAAAGATGCAATCCTTTAAACTGTGAAGCTTTACACAATTTCCGGATTTGTTTACATCATTCTCACATATGCCAAAGTACTGCGATTTATGTTCTTGAGATTCATGAAGTCAGGCGGAGTGAAGAAGATAAAAAAACCCGGAGGCTGCCCAACAAAAAGCACCTGTTACAATCCGTGAACCACATAAATCTTATTTTTGTCAACTGCGCATGCTGATTGGTATGTTCTGATATGACAGGGAAAAGAGAACTGACAAGGGCGCTCGGCCTGAGCTATGTCATTATCATAGTCATCTCGAATATGCTGGGATCGGGCGTCTTTAAGAAGATTGCTCCCATGGCTGCCGAGTTGCACTCTTCCAATTGGATATTGCTTGTGTGGCTTGCAGCCGGGATAATAACCCTCTTCGGGGCGCTGAGCAACGGTGAGGTAGCAGGCCTGCTGGCCGACACAGGAGGAGAGTTTGTCTATCTCCGTACCATTTACGGCCGCTTCTTCTCATTTCTGTACGGGTGGTCTCTCTTCACGGTAATACAGACAGCCGCAATATCGGGTGTGGCCTACGTCTTCACACAGTCGCTCAACAGTATCATACCCATCCCTGATCTGCTTCCGTCATTACAGCAATTCACCATTGGAGGAGTGTTTTATCCGTTCCAGGATTTCGGGATTAAGCTAACGACCATCCTGCTTATACTGTTTCTGACCTTCCTGAATATGTCAGGTCTCAAGAGCGGGGCATGGGTTAACAAAGCAGTTCTGCTGCTTGTGGGGGCGGGACTCCTGGCCATTGTCATTGCCGGGCTTACCAGCGATCAGAGTTCTTCTTCCGTGGCCAGGGCAGTCAGTGATACGGCAGCTGCCAATACTGTGACCCTCTCTTCGTTTTACACTGCCATGCTTGCCGCCTTCTGGGCCTACCAGGGGTGGGTGTCGGTCGGCTTCATAGGAGGGGAGGTAAAAGCGCCGCACAGGAACATTCCGAGGGGCATCATAGCAGGGGTAGGCATAGTCATTATCGTCTACCTGGTAGTCAATTACACCTTTCTTACCCTGCTCTCCATACCTCAGCTTGAGCAGATCAACAACTCCGGGAACCAGATAGCCGGTATTGAGGCTGTCAGGGGAATCTGGGGCAACGGAGGAGTGCTGTTCATATCACTTCTCATACTCATCTCCACGCTGGGCTGTACCAATGCCAGTATACTGACCGGAGCCCGCCCGTACTATGCCATGGCCCGGCAGGGGCTCTTCTTCCGTGGTACGGGCAAACTTAACAGCCGGAATGTACCTTCCGCATCACTCCTCTGGCAGGGAATATGGGCATCGATACTGGTTCTCTCGGGCACATTTGACCAGCTGACTGACATGCTGATCTTTGCCGTCTACATCTTTTACGGTGCCACCACCCTGGGAGTCTTCATCCTGAGACGCCGCATGCCCGATGCACACAGACCTTACAAAACATGGGGATATCCGGTGGTGCCGGCACTGTTTGTGCTCTTCTGCGTTGGACTCTTCTTCAATACTATCATCACCAGGCCCCGCGAGGCAGGAATAGGGCTCTCTCTCATCCTGCTGGGAATACCTGTCTATTTCCTCCTCCGGAGAAAAGGTTCCGTAAAAGATGCCCCCGGGAAGTGAAAAAAAGGTTCCGGGACAGATTCTTACGGGAATTGAACAAAGGGTTCCGGGACAGATTCTTCCGGGCAGTGAAAGTCAAGGACTGCTCACGGGGGATATCATAATATATAAAGCTTCTGACCGGTCTTTCAAAACCGGATCTTCATTGATAGTCCGCCATACCAGATACGCAGGTTCAGGCTCGTGAGATCCCTGATCGGCATCTGCACAAACGGTTCAAAAAGTAACTGGCTGGTACCGGTAAACGGGAAGGAGTAACCGGCGGAGAAGTTGGCAAGACCCAGGAAGTCGACACGGTTTAAAGTTTCCTGCTCGCTTTCTATCTCAACGGAGGTGGTCATTGACTCGTACGATACGTTACCGGTATAGTTGTCGACTACTGACCTTGTGTAGGTATTGTAAAAACTGCCGGACAGGTTCTGGCTCAGGTAGATCACCGTCGATGCACCTGTGGTGACAAAAAGGTTTGAGCGTGCCCGTTTCCGGAGAGAGAAGACGAAATTAACCGGTACCTCCATTGAGACTACATCCATATCCGCATCATAGATGGTTGCTGAGGCTGCCATGCCATTCAGTTCGGGTGCAGCATAGGCCATGTCCCGGTTTCCTCCCGACATGCTTTCCACAGAATAATTATGCCTGGCCATCGCCACTCCGGGACGAACCGAGATCCTGCGGGTAAGCTGCTGCTCAACATAAAAGCCTATTGATACACCCTGGGAAGCTGATGTTGCATTGCCAACAGTGGCCATCATACCCGACAAGCCGGTCATGATTGTTGTGGTCAACTTCTCACGGGGGATATCACCGTATACTTTGGGTACCACTCCGGGTTTAAGCTTCAGTCCTGTGTCATTCATATCAGCTAACCTGATTTTAACAGGACTGCCAGCAGAAGCTAACCCGTCAGAAATACCGTGAGCTGATGGGGGTTGATCCGAATGCGGTTTCTGAGGCATGGCAGCCTCAGCCAGAACCTGTCCGGCAGTTTCACTGTCCGGGGAAATGCTTCCCGCCCCGCCCGACTGCCGGGGCTGGCCTGCCGGGCTGACTGTCGCAAAAGAATCCTGACCGGGGACATTAACGGAAGAGGCCTGAGCAGTGAGTTCCTGAGATACAGTTTTGATTTCCGGGTTTGCTTCAGTGGTTTCAGCAGTTGCAGCATTGATTGCAGGCTTTGCTGCAGACACTTCAGGGTTTGCTGCAATGATCACTGGCTTTCCGGCAGAGACTCCGGGGGCAGATGATACTGAATCTTCCTTAATTATTAAAGAATCAGCCTGTTCGCTCCGGGTTTCCTGCGCAATCTGATTAACGGTTTCACCGGCTTTACGGTTGTTTAACCGTTCAGTTAAAAGCACCCCGGCAGTGACCAATATTATAATGGAGGCGGCCCTAGCCCACAGCGGAATTAATATTGCCCGGCTGCGTCTTCTGCCATATTTGCCTGTAAAGGAGTTCCAACCCTCCTCTGTGAGGTGGTCGGCATTGTAGTTTTCAAATGCCTCCTTTGCCTTACGGCTGAATATGTCATCAAACTTATTCATGACTCTTTCTTACCAAAATAATATGCCTGTTATAAAGTTCTCGCAGCATCTTCTTTGCCCTGGTAAGATTGGCCCTCGATGTGGAAGCGGTCACTCCCATCATCCGGCCGATCTCCTCGTGTGAATACCCCTCTATCTCGAAGAGGTTGAATGTAATCTTATAATTTGCCGGGAGGTAGCTGTAGAGTGCCAGGATATCATTAACGGAGAGTTCAGCTTCAATCTCAGGATCGATCTCCCCGGCATCTGTTATCGTATCGATGGAGATGTGTTCGTTGCTTTTGAGGGTCTTCCTGTAGTTGTCTATTGCGGTATTAACCAGGATTTTGCCGTACCAGCTTTTAAACGGCCTGGAATGGTCGTAGCCATCCAGGCTGTCCAGGACTTTCATATAGCTGTCGTTGACTATCTCCATGGCTTCGTTTTCATCACTGGTATACCTTATACAAATTGACATGGCAAAGGAGAAGTATCGGCGGTAAAGCAATTCCTGTGAGCGGATGTCGCCCTCGGCACATCTTCTGACAAGATCCGTTTCAGAGAATTCATGACCATGCAAGGTTCCTTTACCCATTATACCGCCAGGAATCAAGTTTTTCCGAAATAACTCAATTCGTACGATATTTTGGTTAACAATTTCATATTTCTTCTGTTACATAAAGACAAAACCCAGGTGGAATTCCAGCCTGTAATACTGGGTCACAGTATGCCTGACGGTATTTCTGCCGTACCACCAGTTGAGATCCTCGTTCAGTGTAACCTTCTGGTACCTGTAACCTATGCCAATGTTTACCGCAGTTCTCTTCCATGAAAACATGGAGATGCCCACCCCGGTATTGAAGAGGAATCCGCCCTCATGGTTGTCATCTGCTGATGTGTCATCCTCATAGTTGACAGCACGGTCGGTGAGGGCAAAACCGTGACCGGCCTTAAGCCAGACATATGGCGACAGTCCCGAGCTCAGCGGCGTGAATCTCAGGTCAGCATAAAGAGGTACCAGAGGCACTCCCAGCTCTTCCATTCCAGAGCCGATTCCCACTGCAAAGCCGTTCCTGAACTGGTAACCGTTTGACAGGTGAAAACTCAGGCTCGACTGGTTTCCGCTTTCGTTTTTACCCGCGAGGAAGCCGATGGACAACCTTGCGTAGTAACCGGATGTATTCATGCTCTTCTTTACAGGATACTTAACGGCCTCAACCGATGATACCTGTGACCTGCCTATCCTGATGACCTGGGGCGAAGTAATCTTAAGATCGAGGTAATCCGTGGAATCGCCAACGATGGTCCCCTGGATGAGGGAACCATCGTTAAGCACAACAGTATATTTCCGGTGCTGGCCTGTTGCAGAAAGTGAAAGCAGAACACAAACGGCAACTGCAGTAAGTCTGAACATATTTCTATTCTTCAATAATTGTTATGTGGCTAATCTGTAATATGTTCTCCGGATCGCTGTAGTCATACTGGTAAATACCACCTTTGCCTACCAGCATAAGAATCCCGTTCATCGGGATAACGTCATAGGTGTCAAAGTCGGGGTAGTGCGCAACCTGGCTTGTTATAATGGCCATGGGATTGGATTTGTTGTAAATCTTGAGTCCCGCGGCACCATCACAGACAAACAGCAGTTCACCGTCGGTTCCCAGACCGTGCGGATTGAACATCGGGTATGATTTCACCAGGTACGGGTTTTTTATTGATGATATATCTACGACTTCCAGCAGGTTACTTCCGTTGTTGCACATGTTGCCTGTCCGGAGTGTGACATATGCATACTGACCGTCAACCACCACCGGGTCACAGGCTCTGATATGATCATAGGATGAAACATAAGCTGGTTTTTGCGGATTGATCAGGTCAAAGATCAGCATCCCGGTTGTGGTTCCCACGAACAGGTTGTCCTCCAGGCGGAAGAGTGTCTCCATGTTGCGGGGCATATCGACACTGTCGACAACAGCCATCTCTGATGCGGTGGTGACATCTACTGTTTTCAGCCGTGTAGGCACTGCGATAACGTAGAGGTACTCTTCATTCAGCATGAAGCGGGCCATGGAGCCTCCGGTACCGCTGCCACCAGTCCAGTTAACGGCTGCATCAGCACTCAGCATAAAGCTCATCTCACCCCGAAACAGCACTCCGCCATATGTATAATCCTCCATCTTCTCAGTAATCTTCTTCACCTCCCAATCAACGATTACGCCCTTCGACTTATCAACCATTGCATACGGATACCATAAATCTCCCTCCGGGACGATCTCCGGGAAGACATTTTCAATACGGTCAATCTCGACGGGATTATTAATATCTGCAATGTCAATTGCCAGCAGGTCTATATAGCTGTCGGCGAAGAGGATATTGCCCCTGATGGCCATGTCGACGTTGCCCGGGATCTCGTAAAAGGCCACTTTTTCAGGATTGGCAGGGTTTGAATTGTCAATCACGTGGATGCCTTTACCGTACTCATTAACGAAGAGATGCCCATCCTTGAAATACATTTTCCCGGGATGGTAGATCTCGGCCGGAGCGCTCTTATGGAAGCTCGCCCGGAATTCATCATATGCCATGTAAACCGGCACATTTGCCTCATAGGTGATAAACTGTGTGGTTCTGTCGTTACAGGCTGTCACGGCAGCCATCATAACGATCAGCAAAGTTGCGGACTTGATAAGGTTACTCATGTCTGTAGTTTGGATTAATGGTTCATCGAATAGAAAGCTTTTCATAATCTACTACGAAATGAATTGCAGAAACGCTGCAAAGGGAGGGGAATTTTCCGGGGTATCTCGCCAGGTCAGGCCAGGCAGTAGTTTAATTGGAACTTTGTAAACTCAGTATGTTCGAAGATTGTATACGCAATAAGCTTATGTATGAATATTCCATATAGGCTGACAAATGATTGATAAATATCAATTTTTTCGTTAGATTTACGTTTACTTCTACAACCGAATAACCCCTTCATGAGTAGAAACGGCCGTTTTAACCTCGCCCTGCTATTTCTTATTGCAGTAAACAGTCATGCTTTTTCCCAGGATCTCTCCTCTCTTTCGGAGCAGGATCCGTTCAGGATCAGCGGCTCCCTCACTGCAAAACTGCAACTCTACAACACCGACAGGGATAACCCCTCCAGGTCGCCCTTCATGTGGTACCTTCAGGGAAGTCCTGTGATCACGGTGTACGGCATCGTATTGCCGTTCTCCTTCCGGCTGAGTGAACAACAGAGAGACTTCAGGCAGCCCTTCAACCAGTTTGGCGTCAGCCCCTACTATAAGTGGGCCAAGCTCCATCTTGGCTACCGTTCACACAACTGGTCGACCTATGCCCTGGCCGGCCACTCCATCACGGGAGTGGGACTGGAGCTGACGCCGGGGAAGTTCCAGGTGGGCTTTGCGACGGGAAGACTGCTGAAGCCTGTCAGGTACCTTGATAATCCCGAGAATATCAGACTGCAGACTCCTGCCTACAAGAGGACCGGTACGGCCCTCAGGCTTGGCTACGGCAGTTCAACCAACAATTTAAGCCTCGTGATACTGAAGGCGAAGGATGACTCGACCTCGCTGGGGACGGTACCGACAGAGTACAGGCTCACACCCGACGAGAACCTTGTTGTCTCATTTCAGACAAAGCAGACCATTGCCAAAAAATTTCTCTTTGAAGCGGAGGTTGCCCAGAGCCTTTACACAAAGGATATCCGTACCGCTGTCTCCGATTCAACGGGTGACGTGATGACGAAAATCTTCTCATCTTTCATCGAAAACCACGAGTCCACCACTTCCAGCAACGCTGTCAGAGCCTCCGCCGGATACCAGTCGGACCTGTTCAGCCTGATGATGAGGTACCAGCGCGTTGAGCCTGATTTCCGCTCCATGGGTGCCTACTACTTCGCCACTGACCTGAGCAACATCACCATAGAGCCGTCGCTGAAACTGATGCAGAAGAAGCTGACCCTGGCAGGCAGTGTGGGAACACAGGTCGATAATCTCAAGAACGACAAAAACCTTCGCACTCGACGGACCATCACCTCCGCACGGGTGATTTTCGTGCCGGTGCCCCAGTACAACATAAGCGCCTTCTGGTCGAACTACGGGCTGGCACAGGAATCTGGACTTCTCTCGATTGACACTCTCCGCCAGAGCGAGGTGGCACAGGCGACAAGCCAGATCGGAGTGACACAGTCCCTGAACCTGACCGGAGAAAAACTGGCACATAACCTGATGGCGAATTTCAATTACCAGAAGCTTAACGACAGGAATGAGAATACCTCACAGTACAGCGAGTTCTCTACAAACATTCTTTCGGCAAATTACTTCATCACATATATCCCGTTCAGCATAAACGGATCAGTCGCATTCCTGTACACGCACTTCGCGCAGGATACCGTAGTGACAGTTGCTTACGGTCCTTCAGCAGGAGTTGGCAAGTCATTTCTAAAAAACAAGCTGAATGCATCGGTTTATTTATCTTTTATAACCAATAAGGTGCAGGATGAAGATACAGGCAGCACGGGCATATACTCTCTTCAGCTCGGCTACAAGCCTTTCAGAAACCACCGTTTTGCACTGAAGTACAACTACAGTAAGAACAACCGTCTCTCTACCGGTTCCAATTCCTACTATGAGAGCAAGCTCGATTTTGACTATACATACACCTTCTGATAAAGAGAGATGATGATGAATTGCAAATATAAAATCCTCAGATACTTACTGCTTGTGCTGTTGTTTTTGGGCATGTCCGGCGCAACACTCTTCTCACAGCAGGAGCTCACGGTCAATGTCATGGTAAGACCACCTTACGGGACGCAGCTTGATCTTTACCCCGAGCTGACCACTGTGACAATCACCTATCCCTACTCAGCGAGCGGGATGCTCTTCTTTCACATCAAGGGCAACAACGGTGTGGACCTGATAACCTCTCCGGATTATTTTGGCACTGCCGTCAACATAAATGCCAATGAGATCAACCAGTTCACCGGTAATGATATTTCAGGGTATTTTGAATATCAGAACCTTATCAGCAGGGGTATTCCCATGCAGGAGCTGATTGAAAACGGACTTCCTGAAGGAAGTTACCAGATTTGCGTCAGGGTGATGGGTCCTGACGGGGCATGGATTTCGCCGGACGAGCCGATGGGCTGCAGCAACTTCTTCAACATACGTTACGGGGAGCCTCCCATGACTGTCAATCCGCAGTGCGGCGCCACAATCACCCAGCCTGCGGTTCAGAATATTGTCTTCAGCTGGACCCCTGCAACCAATGCTCCGGCCTGGACACAGTACACACTCAAGATTGTTGAGCTGATCGACTCAACCCAGAATCCGGATGCGGCAATGCTGTCGGCGACCGAGCCGGCCTTCTTCGAGACGGAACTGCAGGGCAGGTTCTCATTTTACTACGGACCGGCACAGCCGGTATTGGAGAAAGGCAGAATTTACGCCTGGCAGGTCATCGCCGAGGAGAGAGAGACCCGGGCGAAATTTTCAAACAACGGCCGCAGTCCTGTTTGCTGGTTTAAATGGGATCCCTTTGAACCGCCTTCCATAATGATGGATGCCCCCGCAGAAAAGATAGTTGCCGGCGGGGCAAAACTTGAGCCCGTAACTGGTCCCGGCCAGATCCCGATCTCCGTAGTATCGGGGAAACTCAATTATAAATTCAAGGGGACACTCTCGGCTTCTGCTGTTTCGCAGACGACAAACCAGTTCAGCACGTCGCAGGCCACTGCCCAGTTCGGAACGTCGCAGTCTACTGCCCAGGTCAGCACGTCACAGTCCACTGCCCAGTTCAGTTCATCGCAGTCCGCCATCCAGTTAACCGGCGACGGCCTGCAGTACAATGTCAGCGATGTCGGTCCGGAAAATTCCAATCCGCTGAAAAACGTAAAGGTCAGCCTCATTGTTTCATATGTTCTCAAGGGAACAATAAACAATCAGACATACGACGGAATGCCGGTTGATTTGAATAATATGAAGGATGATCAGAAGTTCCTGGAGGTTTTTCCCGATCACGGAAAAGTAATAGCCACGGCAACCACAGCATCGGACGGCAGCTTCTCGTTTACCTTCATTAATTCAACGCAGGATCTTGGCCTTCTGGATGATGAGGCATACTGGAAATCGGCCGGGGGTGAATTCTTCGACATGATGACCGGCAAGGTCTACAAGGTTTACCGGCTGCTGGTGGAGAATAAATATTACTGCAGTCCTGATATCAATATCAAGCTGGAGCCGTGGCAGGCTCTCGACCTGGGTACGCTGGTATCATATGTAAAGAGCTATAACCTGAAGGTCCATACATCCTGGACTACCTCGCAGTTCTGGGATGTCATGGGAGGACAGGGCAAGCCGCTGGATAAGGTTAAGACAGTGCTTGAGAGGAGGACCGATGTACCGGCTGTGCCACGTGATGAAGCGGTCTACCCCGTATCGGGAAACATTCCCTCCTTCAGTGTCTTTCCCAAAAACATCACAAGCGGACTGACCGGAGAATACGGCACTTATACCTTCAGGAACCTGGTGCAGCACGATCCGGACAATCTCCAGGACAGGTATTATGTTGTTTGCGAGCCGGACAAGGTCACCGGTTTGTATATCTTCAAGAAGCAATCGAAGGCCTTTTATCCTTTATATGATAAGGACAAGAAGGACTTCCCGTTCAATTCACTAAGGTATCTCGATACTGATCCCGGGATGCCGGCAACCCAGTACGAGGCTTACGGCGAGGAGATCACCTGGAACAGCCAGTTGCAGATAAAGACATATGAGATCGAGATACAGCTCTATCCAGGCAAGCCAAGGATTGCCGGAAAGGTCGAAACAGAGCAGGTGGGTACCAAGCCCCTCAGCAATGTTACGCTGATGGTGCTCAGCACTTACAAGAGATCATCCGATTTTAATGTCCCTGTGCGCACGGCGAAGACCGATGCGAAGGGATATTATGAATTTGACAATCTTGATGTTGAGCTTGGTGATTACAATACCGAAGGACCTACCCAGGTTATCGGCCCGGAGAGATCCCTGTTCTGTACTCCTGCAGGGTTTAAGGGCAAGACCTATTATTACGGGAAGATGATGTGGGGGCAGCAGAAAATCGAGGATATCCTGCTCGAGCCTGACGGATTGCTGTCGGGATATGTAACTGATGAGACAGGGCTTGCCGTTGCAGCCGATATACAGGTTGATGACCTTGCCTTCACCTCAACCACCCCACAGTTTGAATATGGCCAGCCTGCGGGGGGCGGCACTCTGCCGTCAGACCTCCCGAATTCGGGGGGCGGCACCCTGCCGTCAAGTCTGCCGGGTTCGGGCGGTGGTACCTTGCCGTCGGGTCTTCCGTCGGCATCAGGCGGTGGCCAGCCGACAGGCAACAACAGTTCCGGCGGCGGAGGCATCAGTACAACGGGTATACAGGCTACAGGCGTTGCCATCCAGCAAGCAGGGGTCCAGAATGCGGGCAGTTTACAGCAAACGGGCTTTCAGGGAACAGCCCAGTCTTTGATACCTTCAGATGTAAAGCAGGTATTCTCTATCAAGGCACCTTCGGGCAAACAGCGCACATTGACAATCATTCCGAAGAATCCCGGCTACTCACCGGAGACATACACCGTGGATGTGCCAAAAGCCAATTCGACCTCAACCGGTCAGGATCTGAAGCAGTATATTGTCTACAAGATGAAAAAGAGGGTACGGTTCATGGTGGCCGAGAAACCCTCCGGAAATCTGTTTGTGGCAACGAACCTGAAGGCTGTTCCCAACGCAGAGGTAACCCTCAAAATCCCGGGTGCGGAAATAACTCAGACAACCGATCCCCGGGGAACAGTCGTCTTTGAATTTGATAACAACGGCAACTCATTCACCTTCGATATCACACCTCCGGAGGATTCTGATCTGGAGAATGCCACCTATACAATCAACGACGTCAAGGACACCAAAACAGAGGTTGTTTACCCCGCAGCCCTTCTCAAAAAGGCCACCCGGATCACGGGCAAGGTCTCCATCAGTAATGATCAGCTTGCAGGCCCTCTTGAAGGTGCCACGGTCTACATCGATATGGGTAACGGCAACCGCCTGGAAACCAAAACCGACAAGAGTGGTAGATACACTCTTAAAAGGGTTCCGAAACAGCCTGCACTGATAACTGTGTGGGCTTCCAAACCAAATTCCGTCCCCAATGTAATAAGCAAGTCGAAGCAGATCATGCTGCAGGATCAGAACATGCTTGATTTTGTGCTTGCATACGATAAGGAGATTGCCATCGAAAACATTTTCGGCTTCGAGGCAGACATAAAGAAAAAGGAGAAGCAGGCTGACGGAACTTTCCTTGTCAGCGGTGCCCTTATCAACCTGCCGGCGAATCCCAACTTCAGGCTGTCAGAGGAGAGCCAGACTATTCCATTCACCAAACTGAAAATCAGGAAGAGCGGAAACAGCACCTCCGGTGTGTCTCTGGGCGTTCCGGCCGCAACTGAATTCAATACCGATGTCAAGGAGCTGCAACTGCTGCTGAACGGTGCATTCGGAGTATTGCAAACCCCGGCCTCGGGAACCTTGATGAAGGTAAGCTCAGAAAACAGCAAGGGACGAATCAAGGGTAAGGCCGGAATAATGAAAACATCATTCCAGTATTCCGGGAATTATATCACTTTCCTGGATAATATTCCGATTTACCTGACCGGTCAGCCCGGCAGCACCCAGCTATCAGTCGTCACCCTGACAGCAGCCGATTACCCGGCAAAAAAATGGGGTATTGCGGGTACAGGGGGAACAGATATACAGTTCAAGCTCCTCGATTTCACAGCAAAGGCTGACAGGAAGACATCATGGCTTGAAGGTGACAGGATAGGCCTCGCCACGGTGATAAGCACCAACGAGATCATCGGCATGGTTCCCTCAAAGCTCAGCATCACACTTGGCGACCTGGTACTGCGGCCCTCGATGATAGAGACGGTGACGGGTACAAAGCCGTTGTCGTTCAAGCTCGAAAAGTGGGATTTCCAGAGTACGGGCTGGTCGCTGAGTCAGAATCTGAAAGGTGTACTGATTCCTCAGGGGACCATCAAAACAGGACTTGTTGACGTACCGGTGAAGAGTGTTCTGATTACCCCTGACAAATTTAACGTAGGGTCGTTTGAGATGTCGGATCTGACCTTTTCAGGGGTGACTCCTCTCAATATTCTCACTCAGAACAATTCGTTCGGGTATAATCCGAGCACCGGCTCCGACCTGAAGGGGCACTGGGAACTCAGGATAGTGGGCACGGAGGGGGCACCGGGTGTCTCCATCACCGGGCTGCCCGGCATGGAGGCAGGGGCTGCGCTGAAGTTCCAGGCATTCTCGCTGCTGAGCAACGGTGAGCAGAAGATCAACATGGGAGGATTGCCTCAGGAGCTGATCTTCCACAAGATACTTAAGGTCAGGCCGATCTCCTTCTCCGGCGGAGATAAGTATTTCGAGATGGCCTGCAACATTGACCTGAGTATCCCACGCATTGAATCCGGTACCGGTGTGATCCGGTTCTCAAAACCTGCTTCGGAGATACTGTTCCGGCTCTATCCCTTCAATGTCAGCTTCGAAGGACCCGGTGGGGTGAGATTCGTGTCGGGCATAGCGCAGAGCGATCAGAACCTGGACGCTTCGGGGTATACTGCTTCAGGCTTTATAAAGGACAAGGAGGGGATCAACCTGAAGGGTAAGCTGCACCGTACAACAGGCGGTGCATGGCTCGAGGTAGATCCTAAGGGACAGAAGATGCCACTGGGGACCGGAGCCACCTCACTGTCGGATATCGAGGGAAGGATGGAGGTACAGCCAAATATCAACGACTGGTCTAAGTTCACCTTCAGCGGCAAGATGACGGGATTTAACGGCATGCAGTCGAACCTGACAAAGAGATTCACGGTTCACGGCAGCATTACTGCGGAAAATGAAGGTCTCGGAGTAAAGAATATCTCAGGCGATTTCGGGGGAATGAACCTGACCTATGATATAAAGAATGCCCGCCTTACCGGACACATGCAAATAGACAAGCATCTTGGCGCCGTCCGTATCAACGGTCCTGCCAATTTCGTTGTCGATGCCGGGGGTTGGTATTTCCTGATCGGAGGTCAGTTGACTGCCCCGGGATTTGGCAATATGGCCGCGGGAATGCTTATCGGCGACTACCGTGCAATGGCCCCTGATGTTGTGAGTAAACTGATGCAGTTCGCCTATGACAAGAGAGTTCCTACGGCATTCAGGACAGGGATCTCGGGGTTTTTCTTCACAGGAAGGAAGGATGTGCCGATAATAAACATTCCTGATTTTGAGATTAACCTCGGTGTGATGAATGCCAGCCTCGGGCTGACCGCGGGGCTCGACGGACGCCTCTGGATGGGCTTTGACGGCAGCGGTAACGAATACGGAATAGGAGCGATGGCATTTGTACATGCCTGGTTCAAGGCCTCCTCAATAACCTGCACAAAGCTCAGCGCTGAAGCCAGGGCCGAGCTGGGAGCAACAGGAATCTATCAGACCAGTACGGGAGCTTTCACGGCTGCCGGATGCGGCAGCTTCACTATTGGCGGGTCAGCAAGTCAGTGCTTCCCGACACCCTGCTGGGACGGCATTTGCTGTACCGGCTGTATCGGAGGGGGAATAAGCAAGAGCGTAAAACTTGACCTGCTGTTCGATTCGAAAGGAAACACAAGCCTTGATTTTGGGTTCGGCAACTGCAGCGGCCAGGCTAACCTGACAGGTAACTGATGATTAATAATCTGTAAAAGGAACAAAATGTACACGAAACCATATATCAAATTACTGATCATCCTTATCCTGATGTTCACGCTTTCCGGCGTTTCAACGGCGCAGGAGAACGAGCCAACCGCAGTCGCCACGGGGAAGGGGATGTGGATCTATCTCGGGAATGAGATTCCCGCAGGACTTGAATACCAGGTGCTGAAAAGTGTGGGGAACGGTGACTTTATTCCTGTGGGAACAACCTCCTACCGGGGTGATCGGGGAACAATGAAGGACATGGCGGAAAAGTACTATCCGCTGTTCGGCAACCTTGAAAAACCCACCGAGAGTGAGCTGTCATTGCTTCGCAATTATGTCTCCCGCAGCAAAACAACAGACTCAGTATACATCTCCAATTTCCCGCTGATGCACCTTCTTCTGGGAACTGCATTCTTTGACACGGAAGTCGACCCCGGGAAAACGTATCGCTACAGGGTGGCAAAGATTGCGGGCAAAGACCGCCTGTGGGAAAGAACCAGCAACAGGGTGAACTTTCCTGCCGAAACAGATCTCCCTAAACCTAAGTTTGGCAGCAAACAGGAGTTTGCGACCCAGGTGGTAGTGCGCTGGTATGTTACCGGAGAAAGCAACCTCAGCTCCTTCCTGGTTTACAGGAGGGTATTTGGGCAAGGGGGATATCAGAGAATGGATATTTCAAGAGGGTTCAATGTATCACAGGACACCATTTATCTCATTGCTGCAGACACTGCAGTGCAAGAGCCGGCCTTGTATGAATACTATATCAGACCTCTGGATATCTACGGCAACAGCGGACCGGAATCAGAGGTGGTAAGTGCAGGGACCGTGGGCAGTGTAAGCTACCCGGTACCGGATTATTTCAACGCCAGGGGCGGGGCGAAGGATCACCAGGTGGAGCTCGTATGGAAATTCAGCGTGACAGGGTACCTGAGCAGTATAGAACTGTACAGGAGCAAGTCATATGACACCGGTTACATGAGGATTGCACGGCTCTCGCCGAACGATACCTCCTTTACGGATATAGTGCCGGTTGCCAATGAAAACTTCTGGTATTATCTCATTACCGTCGGACCGAACGGCAACAGTACTCCCTCGGCAAAGGTATCTGCCATGTTCAGGAACAGCGGCGAAAAGCCCCTGCCACCGGAGGAGACAGGCGCAGAGAGCATCAAAGGTGGAGTAAAGGTGTACTGGAGCTGTCAGGAACCGTATGCCAAAGGATTTTATGTCTACCGGTATGTCTACGAGACTGCCGAATTCGAGCAGGTTTCCGGATTGATACCGGCCGGTGCTGAGATATACAGTTTTGCCGATACGGCAAGATACCTGCAGGGCAATGAGGTGTACCGCTATGCCGTCAGAACGGTGAACGATGTTGACCAGCTAAGCGATTACTCTGAAACTGCCAGCGCCAGCCCGGGCAAGAAGGCAACCGTCGGCAGTCCGATGAACCTGCGCATCACCGTGAGAGACAAAGGGATATTGCTGATATGGGATGATATGCGCCCGACAGAGCCTGTCCTTCTTGGTTACAAAGTCTTCAGAAAAGAGGATCCGGACGGCCGTTATGAACTGTTACCGGGTGATACTCTCAAAAATGACCTGAACTTCTACAGGGATACCTCCCTGGTGACAGGGAAGAGATACCGGTACACTGTTACGGCCATCGATTTCTATGGTAATGAAAGTCCACAAAGTGTTTCTGTATCATATGTTCCCGAAGCTTCAACCGTTATTGCTCCGGAAATCCTGAGGGCTGTAAATACAAAAGAGGGTATCCTGGTAAGCTGGGGGCAGGTCACGGATGAGAAGGCTGTCGCGGTTAAGGTATACCGGTCGCGGCCGGGAATGAATCCGTTGCCTGTTATCACCCTGCAGAAAACTTCTGATGAGTACCTTGATAAGTCTGTCTCGGAGGGCGAGCTATACACTTATGAGATCTCTGTCATAAATGAAGGCGACAGGGAGTCTCTTCATAGCAGCGGAGTAACTGTCAGGCGGCAGTCCGGTAACTGAAAAAGAATGTGTGAGTAGACCCTCAGTTGGATTCCAGATATTTTAAGAGCTGAACAAGGCTTTCCTGATCTTCGTATTCGACATCGCGGGTGCTGAGATATTCTTTGATCAGATCCTTTTTATCATCAAACAATTTTGTCAGCTGTTTCATGTTGACAAATCTCTTAGGTTCTCCGTCTCTCTTCAGCCAGTAATTTGTATAGGGTTTAATGGTATAACCGTCAGGCAGTTTCAGTTCATACATGACGCCTCCGCTGTAGATACCGGAGTAGGTGGTGACAGATGTAGACTCAGTAGTTCCTCCATACGGGGCTGGTTTGCCAGGGTATTTGACATTGCACATGTGCTCGGCGTACAACTCAAATCCTGAATTATATAACAATTCAACAAATTTGTCTTCCATGATAAAGAATTTTCTCTTCATAATGTAAACTGTATCCACGCGCAGCTTATCCTCTTTTCCGATTGCCAGTTTTTTGTCATTCTTATCGAAGATCATCTCCCCGGTAAATGAATTGTAGTTCAGCAATGCCTTATATTCCAGTCCGGATTTCATCAGTACAGTACCCTGAGTAAATTCAGGGAAAATATAATGAGAAAGCTCGACTCCCTTTGATTGCCCATAGGTGGAGGCAATGGCAAGGCTGAATCCAAATACCCAGATTAAATGTTTCATGTGTGTAAATCCTTAGTCAGGGATGTTTAAGATATTACCGGGTGCATCAATAAACAGGTTCCTTTTCTGCTCATCAAATTTTGAGAATCCGTGGTCGACAATGATATATTCAACGGGCAACACTGCTCTCTTTGGAACAGGCAATGTTAGGCCTGTTATATCTTCAACGGCCTTTTTCAGCAGCGGCTCCGTCAGATCTCCCAGAGGATAGGCAGGCAGCAATTCATCCCTTACAACAAAATCAGGTGCAAAGCCATTCTTGAAGTTGGTAACGCCCTGAGCATTGGCATACCGAATTATTATAGGCTGTAACCCCCAGTTTTCAAAGCCGGAGTAATCGGCCTCGTTGGTGTACCACTCTTCAGGTTTTATGGTGGTGGAAGCGGTATACTTTCCGTAGGTGGTATCACCCACAGTGGTCATCTCCATATAGGGTTCAAGCCCGCATATAGTCAGTTCCGATGCGCTGGCAGTTCCGTGCCCGGTTAAAACATAGAGTTTGCTGAGACCCAGTTTGACGGGTACGGTGGGGTCAAAATTCACTCCGAGCTGATCCTGCCTGTCTTTTGAGATCCAGTAAGCCTGGTACTTATCGTTCCATTGATATGTCACAAGAGTACTTGCATTGTCAACAACACCCTGGGGTGCAATGGAGCTGGTCAGATACTGTGCGGCAGATACAAAGCCACCGGGATTGTATCTAAGGTCAAGCACCATGTCGGTGATCTGGTTATCCATGAAATATTGCAGTGCCACTTTGAGACTGGTGCCGTTATAGCTGGGTATGTACTGCAGATAAACAAGGTATCCTATCTTATATCCCCCATTTTCAATGATCTTATACATAAGAACCGGGTCAAGGTGCAACTCTTCGGCAACCAGAACAACTGTCGCCCCGGTTGAAATCCCCTCGCTGGTCAGGATTCCCTTTGTTACTGAGGCTGAAGTCCCCGACAGCAGGTCCCGGTAATTATCTGCGGTAATGTTCCCTCCGTTGAGCCTGATGATAAGGTCACCTCTTGTAAAACCTGCCTCAGAGGCAGGGGTGTTCGGGTAAACATATTCCACAATTCCGAAATAATTGCCGGTCGGATTGCCGAGAGCATCAATAAACCTGCCGAACGCCAGAGAATAACCGTAGGTTTTTTCAATTCCCTGCTGGCTTCCTTCAAAAGCAGTCAGGTCATCTGTTATATAGGACCACCTGTCCTCACTGTAGAGGATTTTATCAAAGTAGACCTTGGGGTCAGTTTCATATCTTATGTCGATCACCGGTATTTTATCATACCAGAGATAGACGTCGCTCATCGCATCCTTGATGAAACCATTGATTTTCTGGATCAGGGCAGAGGCCTGCACCGGACCCTGTTCTTCCTCCTCCTCCTCAGGTAACACTTTCTTCTCGCACCCTGCAAGAACGAATGCCGCAAGTAAAAACAGCGGCATCCAGTGTATAATCCTCTTCATCATCATCCGGCCAATTATTTCCGATATAAAATTACTGAATTTATTAAAATTCAGATCACTTCCCGGTAATATCCGGTGAACGGGCAAAGCTTGCAGGTCATTTCTCCGGTAAATGGGGTTAACCCTGTATCCGACGGATAATTATTCCCCAGTGATTTCTCCGGCAGAAAAGTTTATTCACAATTACTGAAGGATGGCGGTTCCCGTTCAGGTTACCTGAAGAGGTAGTTAATTGATTTTGTGGAGTTCTGCAGGGTAAATTCAGTGCTGATCATCGACTGCGAGCCGTCTCCCTTTCGGAGCAGCACGATCTGGCATGTGACCTTCCCGCCGGCTTTCATGAGATCGATTATCTCCTTCTTACGGTCCTCACCGGTGTTGCCGGCACTCGCCCGCCCCTGCTTGTCACGCGTGTCTCCTATCCTCCAGGTCTTCCAGTCGGAGTCAATTATATATTTCCTGACGTTGGCATCCCACTGCTGCTTTATCCCCTCAGGGTCGAGGATATACATCTTCGGACTGTCGTCAAATCTGAAGACCAGATTATAGACGTTGTAGTCCGTGCCTATATTCTTGTTCAGCAGGATCTGGCCGGAGATCTGATCGTATGCAGATGTACCCTTCTCTCCGGGAACGGCTCGCAGCAGCCGCAGGGTTTCGGTTCCGCTCCTGGAGGTGACAAATGCCATCCTGTAGGTCTGCTCGTATGTTTCTACGCTCTGTGCCTTCCACTGGGCGCTGGTAGATACGGCAAGCAGGAGAAATGTTATGAGGGCGATTATTTTTTTCATATGCTTGTAATTTGTAGGTCTAAAGGAGTTTACGTGAATCTTGGTAATTAAATCCATGTGACCTCCTGTTCATTGACATTTCTTGTTGTCAGAATTACCTTTTTGAGCAGGTTCCCCGGCAGTCCCGGGGGAACCATATTACTTAGAACGCTAAACTTTTCAGAAAGTTACATCAGTATGGGTCAGATTATCATACAATACAGTCCGGGCGGTAATGAACTCTGATACACTTTTTTTCTGACGGTTGCCGGTAATGGCGGCCCGATCACTCAACTTATTTCTTAAATTAGCGCATTCACCTGCAGAATGAAGCCCGCCCATGAGTAACCCAAGAAGCCTTGCCAGGACACTCGGACTGGGATATGTTGTCATTTTTGTCATCGCCAACATTATCGGCTCGGGAGTCTTCAAGAAAATTGCCCCGATGGCTGCCGAGCTCCAGTCATCTTCATGGATACTGCTGGTATGGGTTGTGGGAGGGATCATCACCCTATTCGGTGCACTCAGTAACGCTGAGCTGGCAGGGATGCTTGCCGACACCGGCGGCGACTTCGTCTATCTCAGGAAAATATACAACCGCTTCTTTTCATTCCTCTACGGATGGTCGCTCTTTGCCGTCATCCAGACAGCCACCATCTCATCACTGGCATACGTCCTGACACAGTCGCTCAACAGTATCATCGTCATTCCCGATATACTTCCAGCGCTCAATGATTTCACCATAGGGGGGATCTTCTTCCCGTTCCGTGATTTTGGCATCAAGCTGACTGCCATACTGGTTATCATGCTTCTGACTCTTCTCAACATGTCAGGACTGAGGAGCGGGGCGTGGACAGGCAAGGCGATATTCTTCATCGTCTGTGCAGGGCTGGCTGTGATCATCATTGCAGGACTTACTACCGATGCTCCCAGGCCTGAACGTTTCATGGATGTCAGGGAACTGGGCAGCGGCGCCGTCACCCTTTCATCGTTCTACACAGCCATGCTTGCTGCTTTCTGGGCGTACCAGGGATGGGTCTCAGTGGGTTTTATTGGCGGGGAGATCAAGGATGCAAAGGCCAATATCCCCAAAGGGATAGCGATAGGTGTCTTTGTGGTGATAGTGGTCTATCTGCTTGTCAACCTGGCATATATGCGCGTGATGTCTATCCCTGACCTGGTGCAGGTGCACGAGGCCGGCAACCAGATAGCCGCCGTGGAGGTGGTGAGGAGCCTCTGGGGTAAAGGGGGAGTCCTATTCATCTCGGTGCTGATACTCATAACCACTCTAGGCTGCCTCAATGCAAGCATACTGACCGGTTCGCGTCCCTATTTTGCCATGTCCCGCGACCGCCTTTTCTTTTCCGGTATCGGGAAGCTCAACAGGCACAACGTGCCGGGCAACTCATTGCTGTGGCAGGGGATATGGGCTTCGGTGCTGGTGCTGTCAGGTACCTTTGATCAGTTGACCGACATGCTGATCTTTGCCGTGTACATCTTCTACGGTGCCACCGCCACCGGCGTGTTCATACTGCGCCGCAGGATGCCCGATGCGCACAGGCCTTACAAGGTGCCGGGGTACCCGGTGATAACGGCTCTTTTCGTGCTGTTCTGCGTGGGCCTCTTCATCAACACCATCATTACCCAGCCCCGTGAGGCACTCATAGGGTTGACACTGATCCTGGCAGGTATACCTGTCTATTTCATCTTCAGGAAAAGGAACTCCCGGGTCAGTGACGACTGATAATCTCCCACAGCCTTGCTGCCTGTTTGCGTGACTCTTTCATTATCTCCTGCTCGTCCACGGTGGTGAGCTTCCTGTTGCGCACTATCAGCTTCCCTCCGGAGATGACATCGGTAATGTGCGCCGATGATATGCCAAAGAGCAGGTGACCGATAAAGTTATCCTTTGTGACGGGTGTGGGCGGATCATAATCAAGGACCACCAGGTTATTCTCCCCGTCACCGGTGAAGCCGTTTCCGCCGAGGTAGCGGTGGACGTTCCTGAGACGCCGGTAGGCTGATTCGTACGAGATGGTGTCATGACCCTGTCCCGAGAAGAAGGCAGCCTTCAGGCCTTGCAGCATGTCGCTGTGCATGCCGTCAGTGCCGAGCATGATATTCTCTCCCAGCCCCGCACCGTTAAAGTATCCCACCATGTTGTTCAGGTTGCTCTCACAGTTCTCCGCTACCCATGCCGGTGAGTTCATCACCAGCTCTCTCTCCCTGTCATCAAGGTGGAGGCAGTGCACGAGGATGGTCTTGGGCGAGGCCATCACTCCTGCATCCGAGAGCCTTTCAACCACCCTCTTGCCGTATTCGCTGAGGCAGTGCTCCTGGTCCCAGCTGTCCTCGGCCACGTGGATGTGGATGCCAGAATCGAGCTCGTGCATCAGCCTGACAGCACGGTCGAGGGTCTCGTTGCTCACGGTGAATGATGCATGCAGTCCTACGAGTCCCTGGTGCTCTTTCAGATAGGCGGCCGTCTCGTCAAGGCCCTCCCCGGCGATGACCATCCCGTCGCGGTCGGAGGTCTCATAGCAGAGCAGGTGTGACACTCCCACCTTCCTGAAGGCATTGGCGATGATCTCCAGGGAGCCTGTGACCTTGAAGGGTGAGGCATGATGGTCTATCACGAAGGCGGAGCCTTTCCTGGCACATTCCATGGCCGTCACCAGGGCGGAGGTCTCTATCAGCTCCCTGTCAAGCTGCTTGTCGAGGGTCCACCATATATACTGCAGTATCTCCCTGAAGTTGCGGGGTATCTTCTTCGGGGCCCCCATGCCGCGGGCCAGGGCGGAGTAGGCATGATGGTGACCCACGGCAAAGGCTTTTGTCACAAGCTTCCCGGTGCAGTCGATCACCTCTGTATCGGGAAAGACCACTCCATCATCGTCATTGCCGATCAGCTGAATATCTTCATCATCACGCCGCACAAGGATGCTCTTGTGGGAGAAGTCAAGCGTCTTCCAGTCGATGTATGTCGCGTTTTTCAGCAGCAGGTTCATAACTGAAATGTTTTGTATTTATCTTTTACGTCTCAGCGGCAGTTTTGTTCTGCGGATGCCGTCGAAAGCGCAGAGGGCATTGGCTACGGCAGCGGCGGTGGGCACCATCCCTATCTCTCCGATACCCTTGGCGCCATATGGTCCGACAGGGTCTTTCTCTTCTATGCCGATGACCTCCACCTCCGGCATCCTGTCGGCACGGATTATCCCGATGTTATTGAACTTCAGGCTGACCGGCCTGCCTTCCTCCATCGGAAGGTCTTCCGTCAGGGCATACCCCAGTCCCATATGAACGGCCCCCTCTATCTGACCCTCAAAGAGCATCCGGTTCATTATCCTGCCTGCATCATGGGCTGCGATGATCTTAGAGACGTTTCCTTCGTCGTCAAGTATTGCCACCTGCGTGGCATAACCGTAGGCGAAGTGAATGGCAGTGTCATCGCTCTTTTCCCCCGGCTTGCTGGTCCAGTCGCACACATACTTGCCCCTGTAGGTACATCCGGCAAGCTGCTGCAGCGATCCGTGCCGCAGGTCCTCCCTCAGCCTCGATGCGGCGTCGATGATGGCATTACCCAACAGGGCGGTGGCCCTCGATGAGGTGGTCATCCCCGTGGGCAATCCTGCCTTTGTGTCTACTGTCACCTCGATGATGCCGGGGTCGATACCCGTCTCCTGGTGCAATATCTGCACGGCCATGGCGTGAACTCCCTGTCCCATCTCGCTCCAGCCATGGCTGACAGTCACCTTATTTTCTGACACAATATGCACTGCCACCTCGCTCTCGTCGATCATGCCGTTGCCGACGCCGGTGTTCTTTATGCCGCAGGCTATACCGGCGTACCTGGCCTTCTCAAACTGCTCCCTGACTGCCAGCAGGGTCTTCTTCAGACCCACCCCTTTAAGGAGCTGTCCTGTCGCTGTCCTGCTGCCATCTTCAAAGGCGTTGTCATACCTTATCTTCCAGCGGTCGAAGCCCCCCTGACGGCACAGCTCGTCTATGCAGCTCTCCACGGCAAAGGTCACCTGCGGCACGCCGAAGCCTCTCATCGCCCCGGAGGGTATGTTGTTCGTGTAGACAGTCACGGCTTTGATATCAACGCATGGGACCGTATATGCACCTGTGGCGTGGCCCACCACCCGCTCCATCACCTTGGTGCCCACGGAGGCGTATGCACCGGTGTCGCCCACGGCATTCAGCTTCAGGACTGTGAACCTGCCTTTGCTGTCGCACCCCAGGGTTATCTCCATCCATACCGGATGACGCTTGGGGTGCATGAGTATCGATTCGTCGCGACTGAGATGCATCCTGACAGGACGTTTGAGGTGCCAGGCAAAGAGCGAGGCATGGCCCTGTACGGTGATATCCTCCTTGCCGCCGAAGCCTCCTCCGTTTTGCACCTGTATCACCCGCACCTTCTCTTCCGGCAGTTCCAGTATCTGGGCTACTGCCCTGCGGTCGACATACACTCCCTGTCCCTGGCTGTAGAGCCTTATGCCGTCATCTTCAGGCATAGCCACCGCCGTTTCCGTCTCCAGGAAGGCATGTTCTATACGCTGAGTCTCATAGAGGCCTCCGGCGGTCCATGCGGCGGCGGCAAGTTCCCCGTCAGCATCACCGGACCTGATGCTGCATGTCTCCAGCACGTTCGAGCGACCCTCATGCACTTCAGTGCTGCCGGGAAGGGCAGCTTTATGCATGTCGGTAACCGGCTCAAGGATCTCATAGTCCACCTTTATCAGTGTTGCTGCTGCCCGCGCCTCTGCCTCTGTCTCAGCCACCACGCCTGCCAGCACGTCACCGAGGCAGTGCGTCGTCTCACCTTCCCCGATCATCAGGGGCCAGTCGTTGAAGATAAGTCCTGTTTTGTGAGCGCCCGGGATATCTGCTGCAGTAAAGATACCAATGACCCCTTTAGCCTGCCGGGCTCTGGAAAGATCAATACTCTTCACCAGGGCACGGGGATGGTCGCTGAAGCGGAGGGCACCGTGGACCATGCCCTCAAAGTACATGTCGTTGACAAATTCCCTGGCACCGAGGGCCGTCTCTGCAGCCTGGTATTTGGGATAACGGTCACCGACAAGTGCAGTTGCCTTTTCCGCAGGGGTTGCGATGCCGTTCAGCTCGGCGAAGGTTGCCTCCAGGGCATCGATGATCTTGACATAGCCGGTGCACCGGCAGAGGTTGGGGGTGATGGCTTTCGTGATCTCGTCACGTGACGGGGTGGGGTTAACATTATAGAGTGCCCTGGCCCTCATTATCATCGCCGGTGAGCAGAAGCCGCACTGCACGGCCCCTTTTTCGGCAAACTGCCTGCTGATCACCTCCCTGAACCGGGCGGGCAGCCCTTCGGTGGTGCATACCTCCGCACCTTCCAGGCTCTTCATCTTAGTGCGGCATGCCAGCCGTGCTTTGCCGTCTATCTCCACGGTGCAGGTCCCGCATACACCCTGGCCCGAGCAGCCATCCCTGGGTGAGGTGATCCTCTTCTCTTTCCTCAGGTGATCAAGAAGCGACTCCTCAGGGTCGCCGTCAAAATGCATCTCTGTTCCGTTGAGAAACCAGGTAATCATCCCAGTGCTTTTTCCAGGTTGTCAATATCAGGTGAGATGGCCCCGGGAATCTTAATCATCTGCCGGACGGAGCCTGTATCCTTAAGGCCGCTGCCGGTCAGCAGTACAACATTGTCGGAGTCGTCAGGCAGCAATCCCTGCCTGTGATATTTCATAAAACCCGCATATGCCGCTGCCGCCGCGGGCTCGGCGAAGAGACCTGTACTCTCAGCAAGCTGCCTTGATGCCAGCAGTATCTCCTCATCAGTCACGGTCATTGTCTGGCCGGAATATTCACTGATGTACCGGCGGGCCATATAAAAGTTACCGGGCAGGTCAACGGATATTGAGTCGGCAATGGTGGATGAGGGTATGACCTTAAAATCCTTATGAGGGATATTGCGGACGAGGTTGTCGCTCCCGGCCGACTGCACCGCTACGACGACAGGCATGTGGTCAGTAATCTGCAGGCGGAGCAGATCTTCAAAACCCTTGTACAGACCTGACAGTATCACTCCGTCGCCCACCGGCACGAACACCGTGTCGGGCAGACGAAATCCCAGCTGCTCATAAAGCTCAAACGAGACGCTCTTTTTTCCTTCGATGGTGAGGGGATTGAAGGCGGTATTACGGTTATACCAGCCGAAATGCTCCGTGGCTTTTATGCTGAGGGCAAAGGCATCGTCATAGGTGCCCTTCACAGGAACCAGGGTGGCCCCGTACATCACTATCTGTGTCAGTTTGGCCGGCGGTGCGGCTTCCGGAACCAGTATCACTGCCCTTTGGCCCTGTGAGGCACAGATGCCGGCCAGGGAGGAGCCTGCATTGCCGGTTGATGCGGTGACGATGGTCTGCACTCCTCTCTCCCGGGCATAGGCCGATACCAGTGCCGAGGCCCTGTCCTTGAACGACCATGTAGGATTCTGGGAGTCATCCTTGAGATAAAGCCGGAACAGCATCTTCCGCACTTTTGATGAGGTGAGGCGGTAGAGGGGTGTGTTTCCGATCCTAAGGGGCGTCATGCTCTCAATGGTCTCGATAGGCAGCAGGCTGATGAATTTTCCGGCCCTCAGTTCAGCAAAGGAGGGCGAGGATCTCCTGACAGCGTCATAGTCATAGAGTGTCTTCAGTACTCCCCGGGGAGGCTGCCCTGCACTGTTGCCGGCGCTGCAGGCCGGACAGAGATACATAATCTCATCTCCGCCGTACTCCCTTCCGCAGTCGTTACACTGGTATATATGCCTGCTCTTACTCATTCTCTCCCGTGAATCTGTTATACTGATCGATCTGATTATTCCTGTTCATCCTCTCAGCGACAGTTGTAAAACTGATGCATGTTCCTGCTCCTGTTCATCCTCTCTGCCGCATTCGTTGAACCGATATATGCCTGCTCCTACTCAATCTTTCTTCCGCCGGGCCATAGCAACATAAGCTACAGGTCTCTCAGCAGCCCGGTTCTCTCATTGAATTCGTTGATCAGCTCGTCCCACCGGTCTGTCTGCCTGAACATGGTATCCCATATCTCCCTGTCGTACCACAGCTGGTTCAGCTCTTCCACATCCTTGCCCTGCTGCTCCACCCAGGTGTAGTATTTGAGGTTATGTATCGCCTTCCTGTCGCGGTAGGAGAGTTCCTTCATATTATCGCATCTTGTACCCATGAGGCACTGTTCGAAGTCGCGCACGGCCTGCAGGGTGTCATACTCGCCCCTGGCGTCTCGCAGCTCATCTATTCTTGACCGGTACATCTCAGCCGAGTCTGTGGCTATGGTAATGATGACGTCATCCTCTGTAAGCTCGAAATACCGTGCTGTCTTGATGGCTGACAGCAGGTTGCTGATACCTGAGATGCCTATGAGCGGCAGATTGCTTACCACCTCCTCTTCGAGACCGAGGAACGAGAGGTATTCTCCGCCCTTTGTCTCATTGAAAAGCCGCAGCAGCCTCATGCAGTCCTCATCGTCTATGGCCGTCACCACATCGGTGTTTCTGACATTGTGTATCCAGGGCACGTGCTTGTCGCCGATGCCCTCTATGCGGTGTCCTCCGAACCCGTTCATCAGAAGTGTGGGGCACTGCAGCGCCTCGGAAGCGACCACCCTGATGTCGGGCACCAGTGTCCTGAGGTAATCGCCCGCGGCGATGGTCCCTGCCGATCCGGTTGCAGAGACGTAGGCCGCAAACTTGCTCCTCTCACTCTTCACGCGGGCGTATACCTCCTCGATGGCCTGACCGGTGATGTTATAGTGCCATGTGCTGTTGCCAAACTCATCAAACTGGTTGAAGATGACGCACTCGGGCCTGGTTCCGCGTATCTCCCAGCATTTGTCATAAATCTCCTTGACGTTGGATTCGCAGCCGGGGGTGGCTATCACCTCCGATCCTATCTCATCACGCAGCCAGGCAAAACGCTCACTGCTCATCTCCTCGGGCAGTATCGCCACCGACTCCGTTCCCATAAGCTTCGAGTCGAAGGCCCCGCCCCTGCAGTAGTTACCTGTTGAGGGCCATACGGCCTTGTGATAGCTGGGGTCAAAGCCACCGGTGATAATGCGGGGTGCAAGACAGCCGTAGGCGGCTCCCACCTTATGTGCTCCCGTAGGGAACCACTTGCCGATGAGCAGGATGATGCGCGCCTTCACCCCGGTGAGCAGCGATGGGAGCTCGATGTAGTTGACATCACCGAACAGTCCGCCTTGCTCCACAGGCTCGTTCTTCCAGGTGATACGGAAGAGGTTCAGCGGATTTATTTCCCACAGCCCGACATTTTTGAGTCGTTCAGCGATCTTCGCCGGAATCAGCTCAGGGTACATCTGCTGCCCGAACGTCGGCAGTATGATGCCCCTCTCCCGGAAGCGGCTGACAGCATTCTCCAGCGCTGTCTCACTGGTGATAGTATCTATAGGCCTGATCATATTATCATTGGCTTTAGGTCAAATGTGCAATGCAAGATAGCAATATGCCGTCAATTAAATACTCTGATCTGTCATGGGTTGAGGAGGCTTTCTGCACCTTCTATCAACAGTGCCATCTCCGCGGCCCTGACAAACCTCGCCTCTCTGACACAGGGGGTGAGGAACTTCGCCTCCTTCAGCCTGAAGGTCTCCCGGTCAAAGGTTGCCCTGACGAAGTCGGTTTCGTAGATATAGACCCCTGGCATCTCAGTAAGAGTGGAAAAGCTCCCCTTGTGCTTGTATATCAAATTCTTCCTGTCCTTCAGGAGTGACAGGAAATAACCCTCTTCCGCAGCGTTGAACGAGGCGGTTGTCAGGTAGAACCTGGGCTTGTCGCGGAACGGAGCCCCGGCGGTAGGACAGAAGGTGGTGCAGTTGCCGCATTCGTTGCAGAAGTTGGCGATATTAAGTATCTGGTATTTCTGCGTGACGGAGAAGGCAGTGTCATCCTCAAAGCGGATGGTACCGTCTTCTGACAGGAGAGCCTTCTGAAGCTTCATGCTGACAGGTGTGACGGTGTAACATCTGTTTGCCATGTTGGGGCAGACGGTGGTGCATATGCTGCACATCTCATCACACCAGAGACAGCGTGAGGCTTCACTCACCATGGCCTCCCTGTCCGGGGCTTCGGTTAAAAGAGCGAAGGTAAGCCTCTGCTCAGCGGTGGCTTCAGCCGCTGGTTTTGCACGGATTCTTGTGGCTCTTTTTATTATAAGTTCTCTGGCAGAGTGATTCCTGGCGGAGTCCGGTTTCGGAATGGTAAACTCAATACCGGCGTCGTGCATAATCTGTTCTGCCGCTTTCCTGCCGTCACCTATGGCATTGATGGCTGTAGAGGCACCGCGCATGGCGTCACCGCCGGTATAGACACCTTTGATGGCTGTTCTGCAGGACCTGTCTGCCACTGCCAGTCCGGAGTCACCCGCGAAACCGATGTCAGTCAGCTGGCCGATGGCCGGAATAACAGTATCGCAAGGAATCATGAACTCACTGCCGGCGATCTTTACCGGGGAGGGCCTCCCGCTGTGGTCATTGCCTTTCAGCTCCATGCGGCTGCAGAGCAGTCCCGTCACCCTGCCCTTGTCGGTGACTATCTTTTCAGGGGCGGCAAGCTCAATGAGGGTGATTCCCTCCTTCATCACCTCCCGTATCTCTCCCTGGTCGGACGGCATCTCGTTTACGGTGCGCCGGTAGACCACCGTCACGCTGCCCTCCCTGCCTGCTATCCGGTGGGCGGTGCGTGCGGCATCCATGGCCGTGTTGCCGCCACCGATGATGACAATGTTTTTGCCTGTGAAGGTATCCTCACCCCGGCGTGTCCTGAAGAGAAACTCCAGAGGGTCGGTGACGCCCTCAGCATCGGCGCCCTCTATCTTCAACGGCGCGGCAAGCTGTGCCCCCGGGGCAGCGAAGATGTATGGGAAGTCGCGTCTCAGGGTTTCAAACGTCTCCCTGCCGACAGGGGTATCGTAGTGTATCTTCACACCCAGCCCTGTGATGCGGTCAATGTCTCTTTCCACCGCCTCATCGGTGAGCCTGAATCCCGGGATGGCATACTGGACCATGCCTCCGGCCCTGGATCTGGCTTCAAAGACGTCAACGTCAAAGCCTGCCATTTTCAGGAAATAAGCACATGAAAGACCGGCAGGTCCCGCTCCGATAACGGCTGCACTCAGACCGCTGGCAGGGGCAGGTTTAAGCTCCACCTCATCCTGAGAGGAGATGAAACGCTTCACCTCCCTTATCTGCAGCGGATCGTCATAGTTGATCCTGGTACACTTGCCCTGGCACAGATGATCGCACACCATTCCGGTAACTGAGGGGAAGGGGTTGGTACGCAAAATCACCTCAAACGCCCTGTCGAAATGCTCCCGTGACGTGTGCCACAGATAATCAGGGATATCCTGCGATGTGGCGCAGGCATCACGGCAGGGTGCACTGATGCAGTCGAACAGATTCAGGTCGCGGTCCGACTTGATATCGGGAGGCTTTATATACTCACGGTGGTATCGGGCATCGGAGAGCACCGCCTCGCTGTAGGCTTTGAGGTTAGTCAGCGCTGCTGCATTTTTGTCTCTCACGCCTGAAGATTTTCTGATGAATTCGGTAATATCCCCGGCCTTCTTTGCCCGCAGTGCTGTCTCCAGCTCCCTGAAATACTGGTTCAGCCTCATGTATCCACCCGGCCTGAGCAGGTCGCTGCAGACGGTAACCGTACGGAAGCCGCAGGAGACCAGCGGGGCTATGTTGAACGCATCAGCACCGGCGGAGAAGGAGAGCAGCAGGTCACCGTTGAACTCCTCCTGCAGCCTGCGTGCCAGCGCCAAGGAGAGAGGGTGCAAGGCGCGGCCGCTCATGTACATCATCGTCACATCGCTCCCGAATACCTTTTTGTTGTTGACCGACTCCAGGGTGTTGGTCAGTTTGAGACCGAACTGCAGCCAGTGGTTCTCGGCAGTCTCACGGAGAGACCGTATTATCCTCAGTGCGTCAGGGTATTTGAGGTCGTGCTCAAAAGCTTCATCGGGCACTATGGTTCCGAAGCGGAGCCTGTCATTCAGGATGCCGCGCAGCTCTTCAGGACCGAGGAGGGTGGGGTTTAACTTGACGAAAGTGTGGAGCTTCCTCTCCGAGAGCAGGTAGCGGGCTATAGATTCAATCTCATAAGGAGGACAGCCGTGCATGGTTGAGAGGGTGATGCTGTCAGATATGCGTGACGGGATGACTGTATCAACAGCCTCAGGACAAATCTCCTCTATATCCATGATCATGACATGGATCTCATTGCCGCACTCTGTCATCATATCAAGGAACCACTGCACATTCTCACTCATGATGCCCTTCAGGTCGTACCCCACACTCATGTTGAAGATTGTGCCGGGGTCATCGCCCCATTCCAGCTTCCGGTTGAGTATATGAATTATTATCCAGGCATGGAGGTACTCATTAAAACTCTCCCTGACCGTCAGCTCCTGTGACCATTCACAGTTATAGCCTTCATCCTGCATGTCGATGCAGGGTTTGGAGACCTCGATCTCATCAAGCGTCTGAATGGTCTTCAGCTCGATATACCTTGCTCCCATAAGCCATGCGGCGACGATGTTCTGCGCCATCTGGGTGTGCGGGCCTGCAGCGACGCCTGCGGGATTGTGGATATGGCGACCGAATATCTCGGTTCCGAGAGTGCCGTGCTCTGAGGGGATGAAGAAGAGCTCCTGCGGGATGCCGAAGATTGAACCCTTTCTGCTGAGTTCGTCAAGAATGAGCCCGAGAAGCTGCTTCAGGGGTAGTGGGTGAAATCTGCCTGGTATCGTCATTGATTATTTCTGTCGTAGAGTCTCATCAGCACCTTCTCAGGTGTCAGCGGCGCATCAAAATCGGGCGTCCAGGCAGGATTGAATGCCTTGATGGCATTCTGCAGTGCGAAGAAGGCTCCGATGCCGTACATGAAGGGAGGCTCGCCAATGGCTTTCGACTTCATCAGCGCAAACTTTGGTCCTTCCGTCCCCAGCGCCCGGCATTCCAGCACTGCGGGAGCGGAGTATATATCCGGCACCTTATAGGTCGAGAGGCTGTCGGTAAGCATCCTGCCATCCTTGCTGAAGGCCACCTCCTCCATCGTCATCCAACCGATACCCTGCACTATGCCTCCTTCTACCTGGCCCATGTCTATGTCCGGATTGTGACTGTTGCCGAAGTCATGCACCAGCAGCACCTTCTCGATGCTGTACCTGCCCCTGAGACAGTCGAGCAGCACCGTGATCACTGCTGTCCCGTATACGTGATAGATGAAGGGATGTCCCTTCTCCCTTGTCTTGTCGAAATAGATGACCGGGGTGGCATAATGGCCTATCTCCGACAGTGCCACTCTCATCAGGAATGCCTCACGTACAAGCTTCTCCCATGTCAGTTCTGTCTGCTCTCCGTTGACGAGCACCCTCTCTTCCTGCAATGACACCTCCCGGGGGGCACAGTTAAGCAGTTGTGATGCCATATCCTTCAGCCTGCCTGTCAGTCTGTCCGCTGCTATCAGCATGGCGTTGCCGTTCAGGTCGGCGCCGGTGCTGGCAGCAGTGGGTGAGGTGTTGGCTACGCGCGTGGTGTTTGTGGTCTCGATCCTGATCCTTTCAGGGGCGACGGAGAAGGCCCCCGTTGCTACCCGGGCCAGCCTGGCATTCACACCCTGCCCCATCTCCACGGCACCGGTGCTGATACCTATGCTGCCGTCCTGGTAGATGTGCACCAGCGCCCTGGCATGGTTCATCGATGTGTTGGTAAATGAGATGCCGAAGCAGACCGGCATCAGGGCCATCCCCTTCCGGTAGATGGTCCTGCGGCTGTTGAACTCTGCGATCTCCTTTTCGATTTTATCGATCTCAAACTCTTTGTTGAGAGCGGTGAAACACTTTCCGATGTTTACGTCCATGGCCACCTGCCCGTACTGGAACATGTCATTATCCTTCAGGAAGTTGGCCTGCTGTATTACGCGGGCAGGTATCTTCAGCTCACTGGCTGCCCTGGCGATAGCCGCCTCAATCATGAACATCCCCTGCGGCGCCCCGAAGCCCCGGAAAGCGGTGTTGGGGGGCAGGTTGGTGCGGCAGCTGTGAACGGCGACCTCTGTATTGGGAATAAAATAGGCGTTGGTGGAGTGGAATAGTGTCCGCTCCATGATGGCAGAAGAGAGGTCGGCAGCAGCGCCTCCGTTCTGGTACATCACCAGCTGGTAGGCCACAATGCGGTAGTCGCCGGTGAGGCCTATCCGGTAGTCGGCACTGTAGGGATGACGTTTGCCCGTCATGCGTATGTCGTCGCTGCGGCTGAGGGTAATCTTCACCGGCCTCTCCATCAGCGAGGCGGCAAGGGCTGACATCACCGCCACGAAGGTGGCCTGGTCCTCCTTGCCTCCGAAGGCCCCGCCCAACCGTGCCACATCTACCTCTACCCGGTTCATGGGCAGCGCCAGCACCCTGGCGGCGACCTTCTGCACCAGCGTCGGACCCTGTGTGGAGGAGTGTATCCTGATGCATCCGTTGTCTGAAGGATAGGAATATGCTCCCTGGGTCTCCAGGTAGAGATGCTCCTGGCCGCCGGTGTCGGCCCTTCCTTCGAAGATATGTTCACATGCATCCCATGCAGCTGCCACGTCGCCCATACGGAAGGTGCGCGAGGGAATGAGGAAATGACCTTTTGCGGCAGCCTGCCGGGGATCGGTGACGGGTTCCAGTTCACTGACCGCCATTTTTATCAGCTTCACCGCCTTCCGGGCAGCCTGTTCTGTGTCAGCCACTACAAGCGCCACGGGCTGACCGCGGTAATGTACCTCATCAACGGCAAACAGAGTCTCGTCAGGAATGATACCACCTATGTCATTCTTGCCGGGGATGTCTTCATGGGTGAAGATGCGGCGTACTCCCGGCACGACGAGAGCAGCTGACAGATCCAGGTCAGTTATCTTCCCGTGGGTGGAGGGCGAACCGAAGATTACACCATAAAGGGTGTTCTTCAGCACCGGTATGTCATCAAGATACTGCGACCTGCCTGTGGTGTGGCTTATTATATCCGGGTTGTTCATAGCTCGTCAATCTTCAGATTCAGCCTTCCCGGAAAGAGCTTCAGGAAATGGGCAAAAAACAGCTGGCGCAGCAGCAGCCTCTTGTACTCCTCACTGCCCCTGACATCGCTTATAGGCGAGATCTCTTCCTGAATGACCTCATTGGCCTGCATCAGGGTCTCTGAACTAACCGTACGGCCGGTCAGAAACAAAGCGGTCTTCTTAAGACAGAGGGGAACAGGACTCACCCCGCCGGCGGTGAGGTGGCATTCACCGATGGTGTCACCTTTCATCCGGAGAGATATCGCACTGTTCACGCTGGCTATGTCAAGGTGGGTGCGTCGGCTTACCTTCTCAAAGCTGAAGAGAGGAGGATCATCGCTGCATATGAAGGATATGTGTCGTATATATTCACCCTCCCTCATGTCAAGCTTCTTGTAGGCGAGGAAGAGATCCTTCAGAGGCACCGTTCTCTCCTGGCGGGCGTCAGTGAGTATCACATCGGCATTGAGAGCCAGGAGGATAACTGATATGTCACCTATGGGAGAGGCGTTGACGATATTGCCCCCGACGGTGGCCATGTTTCTGACCGGCTCGGAGGCGATGAGCTGGATATAGGATGAGAGGTCCGGCAACTGTTTCTTTAACATCTCTGAATGTCCCAGCTCACTTGTTGTTACCGCTGCACCGATAATACACCTGCCGTTGTCAGCTCTGATTCCTTTGAGCTCATTTTTTTCAATATAGGTTACACTGTCCGATTCTGCCAGAAGGTCTGCCTTCTGCACCATCAGGTCGGTGCCGCCACCGATGCCCCGCACTCCTGCCGGCTCCGGGGGCAGGGGAGAGATCATGGAGAGTCTCTCAGCTATGGAGAGGAAATATGCGGGCAGCTCACCCCTGTCCACCAGCCACCTGACAGGATCTGATAAATCCTTGTCGGCAAGGGCCGAAGCTATGGTCTCCGTAGCCCTCTCCACCGACTTGTAGCCGGTGCAGCGGCAGATGTTTCCGCTGACAGAGGCAATGGCAGTCTCAGGGGTCGTCTTTCTGGCTGCGAGGCTCTCGGCCGTCAGCGACATCACTATCCCGGGGGTGCAGAAACCGCACTGCGTAGCACTGTGGTCGACAATTGCCCGCTGCACGGCGGATAACTTTCCGGCGTTAATGCCTTCCACTGTGACAATGTGCCTGCCGTGGGCGTTGACAAGAGGCATCAGGCAGGATACGGCACTGCTGTAAGTGACCCTGTCGCCGTCGGCCGTGCCGACAATAACAGTGCACGCCCCGCAGTCGCCTTCACGGCATCCTGTCTTGGTGCCGGTAAGGCCCATGTCATACCTTATGAAGTCGAGCAGAGAAGAGCCGGACGGCTTGCCGGTGCTGATCGTCTCATCATTGAGGATGAATGTTACCATACACAAATATATTCAATCGGGATTTATTTTACCTTTGATTTCCCGCATAAATACCCGCTACATGGAAAACATCAGTCAGAAAATCAGAGAACTCTCGGAGGATTACAGTGATTATACGGCCAATAATCTCTCCAAACTTGTCAGGATCCAATCGTTGACAACCAGGGAGAGGGAGGTTCAGATGGAACTTAAACGCCAGATGGAGGAGGCTGGCTTTGACGAGGTTCGCATTGACGGACTGGGCAATGTCATAGGCCGGATGGGCAACGGAAAGAGGATACTTGCCATCGACGGGCATATGGATACCGTTGACCTGGGCCGCAACTGGAGTTTTGAACCGCTGGGTGGCGAGATACGCGACGGTTATGTTCATGGTCGCGGCTCTGTCGACCAGAAGGGAGGACCGGCTGCCTTTGTGACGGCAGGACGCATACTGAAGGAGCTGGGGTTCGACAGGGATGCAACGATCTATTTTACCGGGACGGTTATGGAGGAAGACTGCGACGGGCTTTGCTGGAAATATATCATCGAGGAGGATAAGATCAGGCCTGAGATGGTAATCATCACCGAGCCCACTAATCTTAATCTTTACAGGGGGCAGCGGGGCAGGATGGAGATGCAGGTCCATTTTCACGGTGTCTCATCACACGGCTCTGCCCCTGAGCGCGGCGTCAATGCAATATATATGGCATCACTGGCAGCTCTTGAGATAGAAAAACTCAATGAGAGGCTTGCCGGTGATGATTTTCTGGGCAGGGGAAGCATTACGGTGACGGAGGTCAAAACAGAGGGCCCCTCGCTTTGCGCGGTGCCCGACTATGCCCGGATACACCTTGACAGAAGACTGACAGCCGGAGATACCCGCGACAGCGCCGTGGCTGAGATAGAGGAGATCATAAAAGAGATGAATGCGGAGGTGAAGCTGGTATCCTACCGCGAAACAGCTTACACCGGGCTGGAGTATGGTATGGAGAGCTACTACCCGACATGGACGACAGATGAAAACCATGAGTCGGTGCAGACCGGAATCAGGGTATACGAGAGCCTCTTCGGTAAGAAGCCGTTGGTGGACAAGTGGACCTTCTCGACGAACGGCATCATGACCTGCGGGACATACGGGATACCGACAATAGGATTCGGTCCGGGGAACGAAGTGCTGGCACATGCTCCCGATGAGAAGGTGCCGGTAAGTGACCTGGTAGCTGCCTCGGCATTCTATGCTGCATTTGCATTTGAGTTTGCAGGACAGGAATAACCTTATCGCCTCGCCGGCACCTGCTGGAGAAGGATATGGATATGCTCGCTGCTGCTGGTGCCTGGCACATTTCTTATGAGTTTGCAGTCCGTTATTAACCCGGGGTGAGAGAAAAAAATTAATGAAAAACTGAAAACAGTGATATGAGCCTGTACGAAAAGATAGATAAGATAGCCGGAAAAAAGTCCGGACTCTACGGCAAGGATTTCCTGCTTACCTGGGAAAAAAGCCTGACAGACCTTAACATGGTGCTGGATATTGCAGCAGTGCTCAGGGAGATGAGGTATGCGAACATCTCGCCCAGACTGTTTGATTCGGGACTGGCCATCTCGAACTTCAGGGATAAATCGACCCGCACACGATTTTCATTTGCCTCGGCGGCCAATCTGCTTGGGCTGGCGGTGCAGGACCTGGACGAGGAGAAGTCGCAGATAGCCCACGGTGAGACTGTCCGTGAGACGGCGAACATGATCTCGTTCATGTCTGATTTCATAGGGATTCGCGATGACATATTCCTGGGCGAGGGCAACAGGTACATGCGCGAGGTGGGTGCCGCTCTCGACGAGGGTTTTGAACAGGGTGTGCTGCCGGTGAGACCCGGCATCGTCAACCTGCAGTGCGACATGGATCACCCGACACAGGCGATGGCTGACCTTATGCATCTTGCCAATCATTTCGGATCACCGGAAAACCTGAAGGGAAAGAAGCTGGTGATGAGCTGGGCCTACTCGCCGAGCTACGGCAAGCCGCTGTCGGTGCCCCAGGGGATCATTGCACTGATGTCACGCTTCGGGATGGAGATAGAGCTGGCTTACCCTGAAGGGTATAACCTTATACCTGAGATAGTTGATTTGGCGGAAAAGAATGCTGCTGCTGCCGGCGGTTCTCTCCGTGTCCGCCACTCAATGGAGGAGGCGATGAGAGATGCTGACATTGTTTATCCCAAGAGCTGGGCGCCTTACAATATCATGCAGCAGAGGACGGAGCTGCTGAAAAATGGAGACAGAACAGGACTGAAGGATCTGGAGAATGTATGCCTTTCAAAGAATGCGAGCTTCAGGCACTGGGAGTTCAATGATGAGAAACTGAAGCTGACGAAGAACAGCGGGGCCCTTTACATGCACTGCCTTCCGGCTGACATCAGCGGTGTCTCATGCGAGTGCGGGGAGGTCAGCGCCGAAGCGTTCGAACGTTACAGGATCGAGACCTACAGGGAGGCAGGATATAAACCGTACATTATCGCGGCAATGATGCTTGCCAACCGGTTTGAGAACCCCGGGGAGGTGCTTGCGGGCATTCTGAAGAGAAACCGCCTGCGGGTGGGCTGGTAATGTTTTCTGATGTAGGGAGGCAGAGTTGTGATCCTGTTTGGGGGCTGTCGGCGGACAGCAGGAAGACAGGATATCGCCTAACCTGTTTCTGGCTATATTGAGAATCCTGGGCGGATCATATACAATTAGCAATACTGCTTTCCAGGCAATCAGCTGATTGTACGCAGCAGATAATTTCCCCTTCTCTCCTGGCCGGTCATCACCCCCTTTTCAATCACCACCTCACCACCTTTGATTACATATTCAGGTGAACCCCTTACAGCCATACCTTCATAGATGTTGATGTCACAGTTCATGTGGTGACTCTCTGCCGAGATAATTCCTGCCTGCTCCGGGTTCCATATAACAATATCAGCATCGGAGCCGGCACTGATATCTCCTTTCCGCGGATAGATTCCAAATATCCGGGCAGGCTCAGAAGAGCATAAGTTAACTAAATGGTTAAAATTTAACCTTCCGGTTAAGATCCCGTAGGTATAAAGCAGTGCAAGTCGGTGTTCCACGCCTCCGGACCCGCCGGGTATTTTTCTAAAGTCTTCCAGGCCGGCCCTCTTCTGTTCTGCCGTGAAAGGGCAGTGGTCGGTGCCGACGGTGCGGATTGTGCCGTCGGCCAGGGCATGCCAGAGTGCATCACTGTCGGCCTCCGTGCGCAGCGGGGGGCTGATGACGTAGGGCGAGGTCTGTTCAAACGGTCCCGTGTACTTTGAGTTGTCGAGAAGAAGGTACTGGGGGCAGGTCTCTGCATATACTGTCTGACCCCGGGAACGGGCCTCCCTGATATGTTCGAGTGATTCTGCGGCTGACACATGGACTATATAGAGGGGGCACTCTGCCTTTGCCGCCAGTTCAATGGCCTTCTTTACCGCAGATGCCTCAAGGTGTGATGGTCTTGAGAGGAGATGGTAAAGCGGCAGGGTGTGACCGTCGAGGAAGAATCTTTCTCTCAGTTTCTCAATCTCATCGCCCTCCTCACAGTGGACGGTGACCGTGCCGCCGGCTTTGCCGACAGCCTTCATCACCCTCAGGAGATCCTCATCACCAAGTCCAACGGTTTGTTTGTAGGCCATGTATACCTTGAAGGAGGTAGCGCCCATCCTGATGCACTCCCTGATCTCACCGGGGATACTCTCTCTCCACTCAACGGGACTGACATGAAAGGAGTAGTCGGTCAGGGAGTGTTCTGCCTCTCTCATCTGCTTTTCAAGTGCATGGGGCATGGGCTCCCCCTTTTCAGGAGTTACAAAGTCTATCAGTGTTGTGGTGCCTCCATATAAAGCAGCCCTGCTGCCGGAAAGAAAGTCGTCAGATGAAAAACCTGCGGGCGACGGCAGGTGCATGTGAACATGGGGGTCAATGCCCCCGGGAAGGAGAAACATTCCCGCTGCATCAATCACACGGTCTGCCTCGTCATATCCAATATCACGTCCGACATTGGAGATCCTGTCATCTTCAATATGCACATCTGCCGGCATGGTCCCGGAAGAACTGACAAGGAATCCGTTTTTAATAAATATGCTCATGCTGGGGGTGGCAAGAGATTCTTCCGGTAAAGTAAAGAAATTTATCAGAAAGAGACAGGGGCTTATAAAACCTGACCATATACGGCAATATCAGTAACTGCTAAAAGAAGTACTTTTACATTATTAATTCTTTTGCAGGGATCTATGAAGATCAGGAGAAAGAAATATCACATTCTGTTTTTGGCTCTTTCAATGCTAGTTGCATTATCCGGCTGCCAGAAAGAGCCGCCGATGACAAAGGCTGAGTATATTCAGCACATTGTTGACCATGTGAGTTCAGACAGTCTTGAATCGTACGTCCGGTGGATGGAGGAAATGGACACACGGTTTGCGCTGGCCGACAATCACAGGGAGGTGGCCGAACAGATAAGAAACCGTTTCATTGCTTTCGGCTACCTTTCTGCCAGCCTGGATTCATTCTATCTCACCAGGACATACCGGGAGATAGAATATTCATCATGGCAGTACAATATTATTGCATCCCTGCCGGGTAGGGAAGATGACAGCATCTGCATTGTGGGGGCTCATTATGACAATATTGTTTCGGAAGGTGATCCGTTCACCCTCTCCCCCGGTGCAAATGACAATGCTTCAGGGGTGGCTGCGGTACTGGAGATAGCTCGTATCATAAAGGAACGCAGGTTCAGGCCGAAGCATACTGTCAGCTTCATAGCCTTTGCTGCGGAAGAGCTGGGACTGCATGGCAGCCTCTACCAGGCCGGTCAGGATGCATCCGCAGGCAACAGGATAAAGATGATGATCAATTATGACATGATAGCCTACCTTGAAGAGCCGTCAACAACCCCATGGCTTGTTAACATAATTCACTATGACAACTCTGAGGGGCTGAAGAACGAGGCGGCAGCCCTGTGTGCGGTCAACAGTACCCTGGTCTCCTATTCAGATAACACAAATTATAACCGAAGCGACAGCTACGCATATTATATGAATGGCTTCAGGGCTCTCTTCTTTCATCAGAGTGACATCGAAAGCACATATCATTCTGTCGGCGATGTTACTTCCGTATGCAATTTTCAATATTGCAGGGAGATAGTCAGGGCATCATTTGCCCTGGTCCTCGACAAAAACTACTGAAGCTTGTGGGACGTACTGGATTCGAACCAGTGACCTCTTGCGTGTGAAGCAAGCGCTCTAAACCGACTGAGCTAACGTCCCTTCTGTTAAATGCCCTTGCGTGTGATCCGCCGGCTGGCGGACTAACAAACTGAGCTAACGCCCCGGGCGGGGACAAAGATATAAAAAATCCGCCCAGACTAATTCCTTTAAGGTTGATGACGCATAAATTCAGGATGACCATGGTTCTACAATACTTGAAGCCTTGATATATCGTAGAAGGCTGCCACGCGATAATTTTTGAATGTCTGAAAAAATTATCTTTGCTTTGATGGCATCCCGCCGGAAAAGTCCATGGAACAAAATTCAGCTACGAAAAAGCATAAGAAGAATCCCTTCGGCCTGATACTTCACCTTCATCCCCGTAAGGTGAGGGCGTCAACGCTGCGCTTCAGCCTCACCTTCGGACTTGGCGGCATGGCGGCACTACTGATGGTGATACAGGTCGTTACCGGACTGCTGCTGAAATTTCATTATGAGCCTTCTCCCGGGGAGGCCTACAATTCGATCCTGAATCTTCAGGAGAGCCTTCTCTTCGGAAAAATGTTGCGCAGCATTCACCACTGGAGCGCCCTGGCAATGGTGTGGATAGTCTTCCTTCACATGCTGCGCGTCGTCTTTACAGGCGCCTACCGCACACCCAGGGATGTCTCGTGGATACTGGGACTGGCATTGCTTATACTGGTGGTGCTGTCGAATTTCACTGGCTACCTGCTGCCGTGGGACCAGCTCTCATACTGGGCGGTGACGGTGGCCACCAGCCTGCTGTCGTATGTGCCCCTCGCCGGTGAACTCATCAGGGAGGCGCTGCTGGGAGGAAAGGAGGTGGGACAGCCCACGCTCACCAACTTCTTCAACCTTCATACCGGGATAATCCCACTGCTGATAATAGCATTGATGGCATGGCACTTCTGGCGCATACGCAGGGCCGGCGGTGTAATTGTCGCTGAAAAAGACATGGGAAGTCCCATGGTTGATACCAGACCCCACCTTGTCAACCGCGAGTTTGTCGTGGCAGTGGCCCTTCTTGCAGCCATATTCCTCATCAGCAGCCTGTTTGACGCTCCACTGAGAGAACGTGCCAACCCCTCGTTCAGTCCCAACCCCGCCAAGGCACCGTGGTATTTTATGGGATTGCAGGAGTTGCTGATACACTTCCATCCTTTCTTTGCAGTGGTGGTATTCCCGGTGACGGTGCTGACTGCCGCAGTATGGATGCCTTTCATCAGGAGTGACGACGTCAACCAGGGCATATGGTTCCTCTCCGACCGCGGAGTCAGATCGGCAAAATTCTCTCTCGCGGCAGGAGCTCTCTTTACTGTGCTGTTCATCGGCCTGAGCGAGCTGTTGCCTGATCCCGAGCTGCTTCTCCCGGCGGTGCCGCCTCTGATAACAACGGGATTTATACCTTTTCTGTTGCTGGCGCTGACTGTGTGGGTTTTTATGAACTATATCCGCAGGCGTTTCTCGCTCAACCGGTCAGAGATGATACAGGCTGTTGTGGTTGTGATTGTCACTTCGTATACAATTCTCACCCTTACGGGCATATTCCTCCGGGGTGAAGGGATGAACCTGGTGTGGCCGTGGAAGGTATGAACAGAAAAAGTAGCGCTGAACAGTGAAAAAGAGACCTGCAGCATATCAAAAAGAACCAGGAGGGGAAAGGGGCAATTTTCACAGGCCGGGGGAGAGAAAAAGAACCTCACCTGGGCAGGAGGATGGAAGAATTTACGTCAACAAGCCTGAGGAGGGAGGCATTAATTCTCCCAGGCCGGAAGAGGGAAGAAGGAACTTCCTTCGGAGGGCATGGAAGATACTCGGGCTGGTGGCTGTGGCGGAGCTCTTCATCTTCCTCGTCAGTCTGCTGAAGCCTTCGAGGGAGGCAGGAAGCAGCGAACCCGGCGCAACGCTCAGAGTGATTGGTAATATTGAAGATTTTCCTTCAGGAACGATGACGCCCGACAGGATTAACAAGCTCTATATCATAAGGGAGAAGGAGGGCGGGTTCCTGGCTCTCTCGATAGTATGCCCGCACCTCGGATGCTCGGTTCTGTGGGATGAGACGAAAAAACAGTTCGACTGCCCGTGCCATTCATCGGCCTTTGACCGGCAGGGGGTGGTGCTGAGCTCGCCGGCACCGAGGCCGCTCGACTATTTCCCGGTGATAATCGAGGAGGGTAAGGTGAAGGTCGACATCAGCCGGCAGACGAAACGGAAGAGGTTCGAACAGGAGCAGGTGACCTATGCGGTATAAACAGGCAGAAAACGGGATGGGACCCTGGAAGAGGGCAGGGTTCGCGGCTACGGTCATCTTTGTCGCGGCGTTTCCCGTTTACCTGGCAAGGACAGCCCTGGAGAAGCAGAAGGCAGAGACGGTATCAGGGGCTTATTTTGTAGGCAGGAACGCCTGTGTCGAGTGTCATAAGATTGAGGATGACCTCTGGGTGGGATCTCACCACGACCTTGCCATGGACAGGGCTACGGACAGCACTGTCCTGGGCGACTTCAACAATTATGAGTTCAGTCACCGTGGCAAGGTGCACCGCATGTTCCGCCGCGACAGCCTCTTTTATGTCAATACCGAGGGTCCGACCGGCAGTTTTGAGGATTTCCAGGTCGCCTATACATTCGGGTATACGCCCCTGCAGCAGTACCTGGTGCCGTTTGAAGGGGGGAGGTTGCAGTGTCTCCCCATGGCATGGGATACAGAGAAGAGCAGGTGGTTCCACCTGGGCGACACGGTTTATGACGGCGAAGATCTGGGCCCTGGTAACTGGCTATACTGGACCGGCCAGGCGCAGAACTGGAACGGTATGTGCGCCGACTGCCACTCCACGAATCTGAAGAAGAATTACGATCCGCTAACCGGAAGCTATAACACCACCTGGTCGGAGATCGATGTCAGCTGCGAGGCGTGCCACGGTCCCGCTTCCGATCACATCATCTGGGCCAATCTGCCGGAGGGGTCAAGACCAATGGATGTCAATACCGGTTTGATAGTACGGACCAGCAACCTCACCAGCGAAGAGCTGCTCAATGTATGTGCCCGCTGTCACTCACGCCGTGCCATTATGGGCGACTATGAGGATGACAACAGCGACCTGCTTAACTATATGATCCCGATGCTCGTATCGCCGCCCTTATACTATGCTGACGGCCAGATACTGGACGAGGTTTACGAGTTCGGCTCGTTCACCCAGAGCAGGATGTTTGAGAAGGAGGTTATGTGCAGCGACTGTCATGATTCCCATTCTGCCACTACGATGGAGCCCGACAACAGGCTCTGCCTCCAGTGCCACCGGCCGGATATCTACGACTCCCCGCGGCATCACTTTCACAAGATGGAACCGGGAACTGGCACAGGGCAACCGGAAGACATTCAAAGCACCGCCGACGGGCAACCGGCAGGCACGGGAGCAGGGGGATCCGGAGAGAGTACCGGCATCAGTAAGCTGATAAACCGCGGGGAGCCGGAATATGTTGAAGGCACCGGAGCACAGTGCGTCAACTGTCACATGACCGGCAGGTACTATATGGGCAATGACTACAGGCGCGATCACAGCTTCAGAATACCGCGTCCCGACCTGACGATGAGCATAGGGACACCCAACCCGTGCAACGACTGTCACAAAGACAAAACGACAGCTTGGTCGCTGAGTTATATTGAGAAGTGGTACGGTGAGAGAAGGCGCCCCCATTACGGTGAGACCTTTGCGGCGGCTGACAGAGGTGACCGCAGCGTAATTCCCCACCTGGTGCTTTATGCTGAGAATGAGCTCTTCCCTCTTATGGTGAGGGCCACGGCGGTGAGGTACCTGGGACGGTTCAACACCTCAGAGAGTAACAGGGCAGTGGAGCGGGCAATGACAGACCCGGCATCGCTGGTGCGGCATACGGCTGTCATGAGCTACAACCCGACTGATGCTGTCACTTACGAAAAGTTAATGATGCCTCGCCTCAATGACCCTGTCAGAGCCATCCGCGCCGAGGCCGGTATTAGGCTGTCAGAGCTGCCGGCTGAGCAGCTGAGCGCCGCCGCGAGGAAAGCCAGGAAAGCAGCCCTTGAGGAGTACAGGGCGATAAACACGTATACGGCTGACTTCCCGGGAGGTGCTTTCAACCTGGGTATTATGCATGCCAACGCCGGTGAGCTGGAGAAGGCAGCAGAATCTTACAGGGAGGCGCTCAGGATCGACGGACTCTTCTACCTGGCAAAGGTAAACCTGGCCACGGTATATGCCAGGCAGGGTAACTACAGCGAGGCGGAGAGGCTTCTCCGCGAGATACTGGCAGAGCACCCGGAGCTGCATGAGATAAACAGCTCCCTGGCAATGTTGCTGGCTGAACAGGGGAGATACGGGGAGAGCAGGGAGTACTTTCAAAAGGCAGCTGCGCTGAAGCCTGAGCAGACGAGGATCCTCTACAACCTGGGGCTGCTTGAGAATGCTCTGGGCAATACCGGGGCAGCAGAAGGGTATCTGCTAAAAGTTCTCGGCCGGGAACCTGACAACTATGATTACCTGTATGCCCTGGCCACCTTCTACCTGGAGCACGGTGAGAAGGCTAAGGCCATGATCTATGCACGGCAGCTCGCTCAGAAATTCCCGGATAATCCTGCCGGCAGGCAGTTGGTTGATGCTGCAGGCAAATAGAGACGCACAAGTTGCGCGTCTCTATCCTGTTTCCTGCTTTCTGCTTACCCCTTCTACCTGTCAACCGGGTGTGGCTTGTGTTGCGGCCACCGACGCAGCTCATCGGCGATCTTCAGCCTGTCACCACGTTCCACGGTCTGACCGACCACTCGGATATCAGGCCGTTTTTCACGTAGGGATCACGTTTGACGAAGTCTTGTGCGGCGTCAGGGTTGTCTCCCCTGAAAATTAGCACGGCACCGTCGACCGGCTCTGCCATTGCCCCGGCCATCACCATGCGTCCGTCACTGTGGAATTCCTGTATCAGCCCGAGATGCTCCTCGCGGAAGGGAGCCCGTCGCTCGATGTAGTTGTCGACTGTCTTGTAAAAGAGAATATAATACATGAGTTCAAATTTTGATCAGGCGGTTTGTTCCCGTGCCAGCCGGGTGATATCTCTTCCGTAGATTGTCTCCTTCGGGTAGTCATGCCTGACAAGCCTTATCATCGAGAGTCCCAGCTCCTCCATTGTGTTGAAATAATCCGGGCTTAGCATTTTGCCGACAGGGAAGAACCAGTTTATGTAAGTGTAGAAGGCATGCGCTTTCTTCTGCCCCTTATATGGTTTGATGAATCCCGGACGGTAGCCGTAAACCCTTTTGAAGGGCAGCTTCCTCAGGTCGTTTTCGGTCTTATCCTTGATACGTGCCCATTCTATCTTTCCCTGCTCCGTACCGTCAGTACCTGCTCCTGATACATAGATGAACACCATATCCTTGTTGAGCGGGCTCACCGTTTCCCCAAAATGCATTGTCAGGTCATAGGTGACTTTACGGTACGGACCTATCTTCATTCCCACTGAAGATACCCCCAGGCAGAAGAAGCATGCATCATATCCTGCGAGATGCTCGGCCACCGGTGAGAGATCATGGAAATCCTCGTGGATGATCTCCTTCAGTTTTGGATGAGTGATGCCGAGCGGTTTTCTGTTTATGATAAGCACATTGCTGATGGCCGGGTTTTCAAGGCATACCAGCAGTACACCCTCTCCGACCATTCCGGTAGCGCCGGTGATTATGACTTTTAATCCTTGTTGCATAACTGTCAGTATTGATTTCCGGAACAAATTAACAACAATATGACCTGATTTATATGATCAGATAAATATTTACCCCTAAATCATTTTTGGAATTGCTGAAAAGTTACTTTTGCTGACCGAGCTGAACTATCAGGATTGGGAAAGATCAATCCGGACCACCAAACAGGAAGTAATCATGCAGGAAACAGAATTCAGGGTTTACGGCTACCGCTGGGTTATGCTGAGTGTGTACATGCTGGCAATAACAATCAACCAGATAATGTGGATCACTTTTGCACCCATAACAATTGATGCAACTGGGTACTATGGCGTTTCCGACCTTAAGATCGGGATTCTTTCCATGTGTTTCATGATCGTTTACCTTGTGGTGTCAATTCCTGCATCATGGATCATTGATACATACGGAATCCGTGCAGGTGTGGGGACAGGTGTGGTACTGACGGGGGTTTTCGGCATGATGCGGGGGCTTGTTTCAGATAATTACAGTTTGCTCTTGCTTGCACAGATAGGAATTGCCACAGGTCAGCCGTTTCTTCTGAACTCCATCACGAAGGTTGCAGCACGATGGTTTCCCATGAAGGAGAGAGCAACAGCCTCAGGACTGGGCACCCTGGCCATGTATTTCGGTATCCTGGCGGGGATAAGCCTGACGCCTTTCCTGGCAAATGGCCACGGGATAGACGGGATGCTCTACATCTACGGGATTACCTCCCTGGTTATCGCGGCGATCTTTTTCCTGTTCGCCAGGGAGCGGCCACTTACGGCTCCATGTCATCCTGACCAGGAGGAACGCGCACTGGCTGTCGACGGAATGAAGCTTCTTTTCAGGAATAAGAATTTTCTGTGGCTGATGGTAATATTCTTTATCGGGTTGGGAGTATTCAATTCTGTTACCACATGGATTGAGAATATCCTGAGTCCCAGAGGCTTTTCTGCTGAACAGGCGGGGATTACCGGTGGTCTTATGATCATTGGCGGCATAGTGGGGGCTGTTGTCATGCCTTTCCTGTCAGACCGCTACAGGAAGCGAATACCGTTTATAATTATTGCCCTGGCAGGTGCAACGGCAGGTCTTGCAGGAGTAACCTACGCTACAAACTATGCCTTGCTGCTTTTTTCGGCCGGAGCATTTGGATTCTTCCTGCTCAGCTCGGGTCCGATAGGGTTCCAGTATGGCGCCGAGGTGACATTTCCCGTTTCAGAAGGTACATCAAACGGATTTCTCCTGCTCATGGGACAGATCTCGGGGATAGCATTCATTTTCGGCATGGACGGCTTCAAGTCTCCGGTGACCGGGTCAATGACCGCACCGTTATTTGTAATGATCCTACTGATGCTTGTCAGCTTTATTTTTTCTTCAAGGCTAAGGGAATCGGCACTCTTAATCGGACCTGACAAAAAGGACACAATATGAAAAGCAGATACTACGGATCAGCATCAGTAACCCTCTTTTTGTCTGTCATCTTTTTTCTGCAGGTGATTTCTCTTGGAGGACAGGATGTGGTAGCAGACTCGGTTACGGACAACAGGGTTCAGGATATTCAGTTGACGGCCCTGAAGGACAAGCAGAATGCACAGGTATGGTGGTACGGATGGCTGGCCGGGTACAGTGCGGCCACTGCAGGCCAGGCAATCGTCTCTTTATCAACCGATAACCTTGCCACAAGGCAGGATATGGTCCTGGGGGCTGCAACTACGCTCCTCGGAGCGCTGGGGCAGTTAGTTACACCTATTGTCCCAAAAAATGCGAATACAGACTATCCCTCTTATCGCGATTATGTTTCAGGTGTCAGGACTTTTTCGGAAGAAGAGGCGGCTGAGTTACTGAAGGCACTGGCTATCAGGGAGAAGGAGGGACGGTCATGGAAGACGCATGCCGTTTCAGGAGTAGTGAACCTGGGCAGCGGACTGATCACATGGCTGGGGTTCAAACGAACAGTGTGGGGCGGGCTGGCGAATTTTGCCCTCAACACTGCGGTGACGGAAGCACAGATATGGACGCAGCCTGCCAGGGCAATAAAAGATTATGAAAGGTACCTCCGTGAATACCATCCGGAAGCGGGAGTGGCTCCTTTGAAGCCTGACAGTGAATGGACCGTAAGTGTATTTCCCGGTGGTATTGCCTTAAGGGTCGACTTTTAGCTCACCCTGCAAGAAGTGTTTCCGATATGACTTTCCGGATGTTAACCCGAGCGAAAAACCGCAGTATCATCCCAGGCAAAATTCAGATTAAAATGTTTTTTAACAAAGGTCACTGCAGGGTGACTTTTCCTCTGGCCAGGTCGGTCTTTGCATAGTCCCACTCAAGCTCAATCTTGAACTGCAGGTATCCTATCCCGCCGTTACTTGGTGCAAGCATATCATAGAATGCGCTGTAGCTTCCAATTTCCTTTCCTCCGCAAAAGAATTTCAGGCGCATGTAATCGTTCCTGTTATCCATTCTGAAACTCCAGTACCCGACACCGCTTCTCAGCATCACTCCGTCCTTATCAATAGTGTAGTTCTCCTCAAAAGGGCCTTTGATGTTTCCGTTGCAATAAACCTTATTCATCTGGACATTTATGCCAAGGCCTTCCCACTCACTTGTCACTACATAACCTGTCTGCAAGGATCTGACTTCGACATCACCGCCTACCAGCAGTCCGAATTCAATCTCGGGAGCTTCATTATCCTTACAATTGTCTTTGCACCCTGGCTGTGTGATAATCAACATTGCCAGCGAGAGGAATACAATCTTTTTCATGGTTGAAAGTTTTGATAAAAGTTCGGACAATTTCCAATATGAGTCAAGATTATCAGACCTAATATGTCTTAGTTACCGTCGTCATAAAATCACTGTCTGTCGGTAAAATGCAGACAGCTTTACTCCCTGTCTGTGTTTAAAGGATGACGGAAGCAGTGCACAAGATGGTCATTGACGATACCTGCACCCTGTAAGAAAGCATAGGTTATTGTTGACCCCACAAAGGTGAAGCCTCTCTTCTTCAGGTCTTTGCTTATAAGGTCAGATAGAGGGGTGCGTGCAGGCAACTCAGCCAGACTCTTCCAGTGGTTAACCACAACAGAGCCGTTGGTAAACCCCCAGATATATTTGTCAAAAGAACCAAACTCCTCCTGTATCCTGAGAAAAGCCCTGGCATTATTATTTGCCGATTTTATTTTCAGCCTGTTACGGATGATTCCTTCATCCATCAGAAGTTCGCTGATTTTCTTCTCGTCATACCTGGCTATCCTGGAAGGGTCAAAGCCTTCAAATGCCCTGCGATATCCATCACGTCTGTGGAGTATCGTTCTCCATGACAGGCCTGCCTGGGCACCGTCAAGGACGATGGCCTCAAACCATCTGTTATCATCATGCAGGGGCACGCCCCACTCATTGTCATGGTAGCTTATCATCAGCGGGTCGCCTGAGGACCATTCGCATCTTTTTTTCATCTTAATCCGAACCTGTAGGAGAATTTCAACAGAAAAACGTTATGCGGCTTATTGTCAGTGAAGAGATAATTGGCCTGTGAGCCGAAATCGAAGAGACCGTCACCGGAATAGTATTCCCTTGTCTGTGACCAGACAAGGTAGGCTGTGGAACCGGGGAGGAACTCCCAGCGAATAACCAGGTTGTGAAGGAACTCGCTCACGGTGAAGTCGGGATTGCCGAAATTGTAATCAATCATGCCGTCCAGGTTCTCATCGATCATATATGTGCCATCAGAGTAACTTGTCTCACTGCCTGTGAATGTGTGGTACCTGCCAGACATCTCATCGGCAACGGGATCTGTGATACGCTTGAAGTCACTGTCACTGTACTTGCCTGAAGCGAAGAAAGGCTGCCCCCAGTACTGAATTGTCAGGTCCGGCGTGATATTGTAATCGACCCTCAGGGACATACTGAGTATTTTCTGGTCGATGGCGCCAAAGATGTACCTGGGGGTGTAAACCCCGCTTGTTAAAGAGGCAGTGGTCACGTACTGCATCTTATTCATCGTCCTGCTCCACTCCGGCTCAGCGCTGATTGTGAGGGTATTGACAGGCCTGTATTCCAGCTCAAGGCTGAGATCATAACTTGTCCGAATGTCCTGAAAGGTTTTGTGGAGGCTGAAGTCAACCTCAGCCGAGAGTTTCTTCCGTGAGTTTGAATTAATTCCTCCGCCTACATAAAACTGTGCTGGCATTATTATCGCTGGGCCACCTCTGAGAAGCAGGTTGTCTGTCTCCTGACTGTTTAGCTGTGCGCTGATGAATGAGCTCCAAAGATTTTTGTAATGTGCTGACCATGACTGAGATATGCCAGCCAGGTTGGTATGGCCTCCGAAATCCATCAGATGAATCAGGTTGGTGCCGAAGTACATGCTGTTAAAGATACTGAACGGCTCGTATACATTGTAGTTTATTACTCCCACACCAAGATACTGGTCGGCAACCTGCATGTATCCGATGTCATTCAGCTCCAGCCCTGGCGATTTCCATGCCGAGAGATACAGGAACTGCCAGTTGCCGCCTATCTTGCCTGTCATCAGATTTCCGCCGAAGCCGCTCAGGGAGGTACGCGCCGGATCATATTCAGTATATTCAGCATCCGGCCTTCTGAAGTTATGGATAACTGAGCGTTGTGTACGGGCTATTGCATCCTCTGTGCCGGTGACGTTACTGAATACGGTACGGAGCTGAAAGATATAATTCATTTCGTCGAAATACTGTGTGAAGTCAATACCACCGGTGGTGGCCGATTTATGAAAGTAATTCTCAGTCTCCTCATTCAGAAGCCTGATGGTACTGGTCATCATGCCTCCGATGATCGTTTTGCCGCCGTTGAGATCCTGTTGTATCCTGCCTACAGCAAAATTTGTCAGCGGTACGGCAGTCAGGTATGTTGTCTCGCCGGTCAGTTCATTGCGGATCCTGGTTTTAACATGTGAGGTCACCGTTTCTATGAACCCTACCGAGAGTCCGCCGGCCGATTTGCCGGTCAGTTTTGCCGCACCGATGATTGGAGTGAACTGAGGTGTCCAGGCAAATTCACCCTCTTCTGCATCGTGGCTCAGTGACGGTCTTCTGCCGATTCGTCTCGAATAGAAAAGATTGTCGTTGCCTACGCCACCATCGCCAATACCAAGGTTGTATGAGGTAATGTTCTTGCCCTCAATGAAGAAAGGTCTTTTCTCCCTGAAGTATGTTTCAAAGGCTGTCAGGTTGACTTCAGAGGGGTCTGCCTCCACCTGCCCGAAGTCGGGATTAAGTGAGAGGCTGAGAATCATATTGTTTGTTACTCCTATCTTGGCGTCAAGGCCTGCAGTCGCTTTTATGTCAGATCCGTCGTACCACGGGTTGCCCTCTTCCCCCTCGTAGGTCTCAATTTTAGCCACGCCGTAGGGTGTGAGGTCAAAGAGTGTCCGGGGTTTGATATTGCTCAGCCCGTGAAGAAGCCCTGCATTGTGAACCAGCCCGGAAGCATTCCTGGCGATAGGTTGCCAAAAATCAGTCTCATTGTGACGGTAAATCTCCCTGATAATTTCCAGTCCCCACACCTGGTTCTCCGCGGCGGAGAAGCGCAACTGGGTAAGGGGAATGCGCATCTCTGCCGCCCAGCCCCAGTCGAAGACACCTGTTTTGACATACCATATCGGGTCGAAGGTTTCATCTTCGTTCATCCCGTCATCGGTCCATATAAGGTCACCCTTGACGCCGGCGGCACTGACACCGAAACCGAATGCCGTGCGCTGGTCAAAATAGGAATCAAATGCGACAATCAGCTGATCGCCGTCAGTATCATCGCGCCGGGTCATGCGCTGAACAATACTGTCGGGTGCTGTATCATACGCCTTTACAGCGACGTAGATGCTGTGGTCGTCATAGAGAAGCTTGAATTCAGTCTTCTGTTTTACCGGGGCTGCTTCGGATGGTTCATACTGCCAGAAATCGCCTCCCCATTCTCCCTGTTTCCAGGCTTTATCATTCAATTCTCCATTGATGACAGGCGGTTCAGTAATCCGGGTGGCGGTGTAGATCCTCTTTTCCAAATCCTGCCCGTTGACGGTCAGCGACAGCAATACAGAGATGAAGATGAGGTATTGTTTCATTCGATTATTTTATTATTATTTCATTGGTCGGTAGAACTTGCATGAAACAAACCAGGCATATCTTATGAGTTGCGGCTCATGCAAGTTTCATTAAGGCAGCATTGCAGGGTTATTAAGAAAAGGCAGATCAAATTTATGCAAAAAAGTGGTTGACATAATGAAACATAACTGCAGATTGGGGCAAAAAAAAGAGCGGGTCGCTCTGACCCACTCTCCGGACCTGCATGTACAGGCGCTTACCGCAGCCCGAACCTGTAGGTAAATTTTATAAGAAAGACATCATAGGGTTTCTTTTCGGTATAGAGATTGTTCAGGTTCTGCTCAAGTGAGAACGAGCCGGTGCTGTCGTTGTAATCTCGTGTCTGCGACCATACCAGGTAAATTGTAGACCCCGGGCGGAATTCCCAGCGGGCTACAAGGTTCGACAGGAACTGATCGTAGTTGTTGTCGGGATTATCGAAGCTGTAGTCTCTTATACCGTCGTTGTTTTCATCCACATGGTATACGTTCTCCTCCTGATCGAACTCCAGTTCGTTCTCTGTCAGAAGATGGTAACGGTCTGAAAGATCTTCTGCCCCGGGATCTGTCACCACCTTGAACCTGCTGTAGTCCATTGCTGCCAGGAATGGCTGTCCCCAGTACTGAATGGTAAGGTCGGGAGTGATGTTGTAATTCAGCCTGAGCGACATACTGACTATCTGCTGATCTATGCGGCTTAGAATGTAGCGGTCGCCTTCAGAGATATGGGATACATATTGAAGGGTATTCATGTTCTTTGAGTAGGAGGGGGAGAGTGTGACCGAAAAAGACTGTCCCGGCTTGGCCGTGAGGTTGAACCCTGCGGAGTATCTTTTTGAGGCATCCTCGCCGCCTTTTCCGCTGTTGGCCCACAGTGTTGCATAGATCATCTTCGAGTTGTTGGAGCCCACATTGAGAAACCCGTTGAGGTATGAGGGGCTTAGCATCGAGGGGCCTCCACGGAGCATGGTGTTGGAGAGGGAGTTGCCCTCATAGTTACCGCCTATGCTGATCCACCATAGGTTTTTAAACTGGGTGTAGACGCTCAGGTTACCTCCGGTGAAGAGATGAGTGCCGCCCCAGTCCCATCCGGTCCAGAAGTTTGCATTAGGCCTGATCTGCCTGAAGATGCTGAAGGGCTTGTCAAAGTTATATGCAGACCACAGCCCTGTCATGACGGCGTCAGCGCTCTGCAGGTAACCTACGTCGTTGAGGTCAAACCCTGGCGATTTGAAGTAACCGAAGGCCATCATGTTCCAGTGACCACCTATCTTACCTGCCTGCACGTTGCCGCCGAAACCGTTGATGTATGTTTTCGTGGGGTCAACCTCAACATAATCAGCATCGGGTCTCTGGTAGAAGTGGACCGGGGAGCGCTGGATCCTTTCTATGGCTTCCTCGCTTCCGTTGAGGTTGCTTGCAGCCACTGCCCCGGAGAAGAACCAGCTTCTCTCTTCTCCGAACTGATGCGAGAAATCGACTCCTGCCGTGTTGGCGCTTTTTACAAGTCCGTCGATTCCTGTTCCTTCAAGAAAGCGGTGAGTGTTTGTAAAGCCTCCGCCGATGACTGTACGTCCCTCCCCAAAGTCCTTCATCACCCTCGAGACAAGATAGTTGGTAAGGGGCTCAACGGTCTGCCACGATCTCTCACCCAGCGAGTCGATCTCTGCCCTGCCCTCTGCCGTCACTGCCTCCACGATACCTATTGACAGTCCGTCCGGGGTCTTGCCAGTCAGCTTGGCGGCGCTGATGATGGGCGTTACACGCGGTACTCTTGCGTATTCGTTATCTTCTGTTTCTGCATACATTTGGGGGGCGCGGCCGATCCTCCTTGAGTAGAAGAGATTGTCGTAGCCTATGTCTCCGTCGCCTATCCCGGTCTTGAAGCTTGTGATATTATTGCCTTCAATGAAAAAGGGCCTCTTCTCCTGAAAGAAGGTCTCATAGGCGGTAAGGTTTACCTCCGAAGGGTCAGCCTCTACCTGCCCGAAGTCAGGGTTAACTGTAATATCGAGGGTCATGTTGTTGGTGATGCCGAACTTGGCATCAATACCGGCATTGTATTTCCAGGCGGAACCGGTGGCAAAGGGATTCCCCTCTTCACTCTCAAACATCTCATGGCTGCCCACCACAAAAGGTGTTATGTCAGCCTGTTTCCGGGGTTTGATGCCTGTCAGTCCGGTGAGGTTACCAAAATTATGCACCACTCCCGAGGCGTTGCGGTCCATATGTTGCCACACGGACATCTCCTGGTTGCGGAAGATGCGACGGAACACCTCCATACCCCAGATACCTTCGTCTGAGATTCTGAACCTTAGCTGGGTCAGCGGAATCTTCATCTCGGCGGCCCATCCCCAGTCGTAGCTTTTTGTAGTTGTGAACCATATAGGATCCCATGTATCATCCTCAACACGTCCGTCGTTGACCCAGATAAAATCATTCTTCACTCCTGCAGCATTGGTGGTAAAGGCGAATCCGGTCTGGCGGTCAAAATAGCTGTCGAAGGCGATTCCCACGAAGTCGCCGTCGCCGTTGTCGCGCCTTGAGATACGCCTGACGATACTGTCAGTCTGTGTGTCGAAGGCTTTTATGGCGACGTAAATATTATTGTCGTCGTACATAACGCAGAATCGTGTCTGCTGTGAGGGTTGAGCGCCGTTATGGGGTTCAAACTGGGTGAATTCGCCGGTCCAGGTGCCTGAGAGCCAGGCTTCATCCTCAACGTATCCGTCTATCGTCGGAGCGTTTGAGGTGAACAGGGCGCAGTAGCTTTTCCTGGGTATTGTATCCCTGGCGCCTGCCAGAAGACACATAAAGGCCAAAAACGCGGTCAGTGCAATTCTTTTCATGGCGGTAAGAGTTAAAGTCCAAAATGCAAGTCCGGTATAAAGACTTGATTTTGGCCATAATGCTGCATGGGGGTTTGCTCAGTCGGCAGTCAACAGTTTGAGGCTCCGACGAAGCAGGAGGAGTCTCAATCCCGACCACGCAGTGCGTCGGGACGGCAGTCGGCCACCATCGCCACCTCCTTCGCTTAAGCTACGGAGCTCGAAGAAGGCTACGGTGGCTGAAAGCAGTCTTCAGTCAGCAGAATTGAAGTGGTAAAGGGGAGGGTCGTCAGATGAACTCGTAGCTATTGCCGGTGTGGGAGAGAAATTTAAAGAGTCCTTCACGGGGGATTATCAGGGAGGCGGTGTTTGTGTTGGGGTGGAAGGAGAGTCTCTCGTGGTTCAGCAGGTTTTTGTCGATGAAGAGATGGACATGCCGGGTGTGGTCATTTATCAGCCCGAAGGGTGAGACGGAGCCCGGCGTGAGCCCGAGATACTGCATGAGCCTCCTGTCTGATGCGAAGGAGAGCTTACCCTGGCGGAGTTTCTGTTCCAGTTCCCTGATGTTGAGCTTCGAATCATAGTATAATATCACCAGGTAATGCCTGTTGCCCTTGTGATTGCGGAAAAAGATATTCTTGCAGTGACCTGAATCAATGCCGGCCCAATATTTCATGGCCTCCTCAACCGTTGGTACCGGCGGGTGTTCAATATACTCGTATGGGATCTCAAGACGATCGAGCAGAGCGTATAGTTCTGCCGGTCCTCTCATTGTCCGCCTGAGGATTTGGGACAGTATTTGAACTGCATCTCGCAGAGCAGCGCGAGGTCTTCCCCTGCTTCCCGGAGGTCGATGTCCTCCTCGTCATAGTGCCATTCGATCTCAACAGGTACACCCTCTTCCCTCAGTGTCTGAAGGTTTGTAAAGATATCGAAGAGAAACTTGGCTGACGACGAATTGAAATATTCAAGATCAAGTTTCAGCAGGAGGGGTTTCTGGTCAGTGTATGGTCTCTTCTCCCTGACCCAGATCAGAAACTCTTCCATCCACTCAAGGATCGGATAATACAGGCTGCGGACATCTTCCGGAGCCGACTTGCCGGCAATGAGAAACTTGTTTTCTTCAGGTGCCAGTATGATCTCCGGTGTGAGGTCGGTGGCCCTGTGTCTGAAATCTTTCATTCTTCTCCCCTTTTATGCAAAAGTTGTAATTTTTCTTCAAATGTCAAAAAGAAATATCAGAGCAGCCCCCTTGCGTCAGCATCAGGACTGTAGCCTTCATCTTCCGACAGAACGGGACTGCGGGATGCAGCAACCGCAAGCATGTCGCACCGTTCATTCTCAGGATCATTGTTATGGCCTTTGACCCATTTCAGGGTCACTTTATGCCGACGGTATGCCTCCAGGAACCTGATCCACAGATCCGGGTTCTTCTTTTTTGCAAACCGTTTCATCTCCCAGTTGAAGAGCCAGCCGTTGTTGACCGCGTTGACCAGGTACTGCGAATCGGTATAGAGGGTCACGGTCGTTCCGTCTCTCTTAAGAGCCTCAAGGCCTATGATGGCGGCAAGCAGTTCCATACGGTTGTTGGTTGTAAGGCGAAACCCTTCCGACAGCTCCTTGCGGTGCCTGCCTGACATGAGAACGACACCGTAGCCTCCGGGTCCCGGATTGCCGCTGCAGGCACCGTCGGTATAGATTGTAACCTCCTCAGCCATTGGACAGGGTTATACCGGTGTTGCTGATGAAAAGACGTATGGCTATGGCGATAAGAATTATGCCGAAGAACTTTTTCAGGATATGTAGTCCGGTCTGCCCCAGGAGTTTCTCGATGACCGATGTGAGGCGCAGTACGATATAGACCACTATCATGTTGAGCAGCAGTGCAATGAGGATATTCACTGTCTCGTACTCCGCCCTGAGTGAAAGGATCGTGGTGATGGATCCGGCGCCGGCAATAAGCGGAAAGGCGATAGGCACTATGGTCCCGCCACCGGGTGAGTCGTGCTTGAAAAACTCTGCGCCCAGCACCATCTCCATGCCGAGAAGGAAGATAATGAATGAGCCTGCGATTGCGAACGAGCCGGCATCGATGCCGAAGATACCCAGCAGCTTCTCCCCGATGATGAGAAATACCAGAAATATGGCCAGGGAGACAAGTGTTGCCCTTTCGGCATTAACCTTCCCCGTCTTTGCCTTGATATCCAGTATTATGGGTATTGATCCGGGAATGTCAATGATGGCAAACAGGACCATGAAGGCAGCTACTATCTCCAGAAAATTTAAATGCATCGGAAAAATTTTTTGCAAAGATAGTCAATTCAGGGAGTAGTTAATAGGCAGTAGTGGGGCGATCCGCCGATTGGCGGAGAGCAGCCGGTCTGCAGTGGAGAGGCTCAAACATTTTACTTTACAGACTTTCGACTAAAAAAGAAAGGGTTCCGTCTCCGGCACCCCTCTTTCATGTTGGGCACTATTGCCTAATGCCTAATGGCTATTGCATGGTTTTACTGCCTGATATCCATCTCCTCGAGAAGATGGCCGGCACCGGAGTAGACATCCATCACCCAGAGGACGTAGCGTATGTCAACGCATATGCATCTCTGGAGGTCAGGTTCGAAGGCGATGTTGCCGGTCATTGCCTCCCAGTTGCCGTCAAATGCCAGCCCTATCAGCTCACCGTTGCCGTTCAGCACCGGGCTTCCGGAGTTGCCGCCGGTGATGTCATTATCGGTGATGAAGCAGACGGGCAAATAGCCTTCCTCTGCAGCATACCTGCCGTACTCCTTCTTTTCGTTGAGGTCTATGAGACGCTGTGGCAGGTCGAACTCATAATCGCCGGGCTTGTACTTCTGTACCACGCCGACGAGCGTCGTGTACCAGTTGTAATGAACCGCATCATAGGGGAAATAGTCAAGCACCTTGCCGTAGCTGAGCCTCATGGAGAAGTTGGCATCAGGGTACTGGGTCTTATCGGGCTGATATTCCATGACACCGGTCATGTAGAGACGGCGTCCATGTGTCAGGTCGTCGTTGTATCCTGCAAGGTCTTTGCGGAGTGTCGACTGAACCTCACTGATCGATTTTGCCACCACGAATGCAGGGTCTTTCTGCAGAACCTTGAGGTTCGGAGCGGAGAGGAATGCATTCAGTTTCTCCGGTGATGTAAATATCGATTTAACGAAAATGTCATCAACAAATGCGTCGACATTGCCTTTAAATTTCTTATCGATGAGAGCATAGAAGTCAGGCCAGTATTGTGGATCGATATCCTCCCTGTAGAGTTTGATCAGTGCTTTGGTGACCTTCCTGTCTGTTGGGTAGTTGTAGTCGCCGTAGAAATTGTCAGTGTATCTCTTCAGCCTGCCTTTTAAGCCGTCTATTTTCTTCTGGTCTTTTTCGGCGAGCATCTCTTCCATGGGAGTCATCATTCCTGCCAGGCTGATCAGTTCCAGTGACCGGCCGAGGGTCTCGGACAGATATTGCTGGGCGTTGTATTTCTGCGCCCTGCCTTTGATGGCGTTCTCAATCAGGGTGAGGGCTGTGCCGTACTTATCGGTGCGTGCCGGGTCGGCTCTGACCCACTCCATAAATTCCTTCTGGAAGGCAGCTTTCTTTTCAGCAGTACGAAGACGTTCCAGTCCTTCATTCTGGCCTATTGAGAATTTCCAGTAGTTGGAAGAGCCCGAGTATTTTGATGCGTACTGTATATTGACCTTCGGGTCTGCCATCATATCCTTCATCAGAATATCCTGCCTGATGCCGCGTATCTTGATCCTGTTTGCGTTGGTGATCTTCATCGCCTCATCCACCTCGTAGGAGGTCATGTATCTTGTGGTACGGCCGGGGTAACCCATCACCATGGTGAAGTCCTCTTTCTGAAGGTCCTTGATGGAAACGGGAAGATAGTGCTTCGGCTTGAGGGGCACATTATCCTCTGAATACTGTGCCGGCTTGCCGTCGGGACTCATATAGACGCGGAAGACGCTGAAGTCGCCCGTGTGGCGCGGCCACATCCAGTTGTCGGTGTCATGACCGAATTTGCCGATTGAATTCGGGGGTGTACCCACCAGTCTTACATCGGTGAATGACTCATATACGAGCAGGAAATACTGATTCCCGCCGTAGAAAGGCTGTGCACGTGCGTTATAGTGTGTGCCTTTCGTGGCTTCGGCAGCAATGGCTGTGCTCTCGTCATTAATGGCATCGCGGCGTTCTGCTTCGGTCATCCCGTCAGTGACCTTGCCAAGGACACGGTCAGTGACATCGTCGATACGCACCAGGAAGGTGACGCTGAGGCCGGGGTTGGGCAGCTCTTCTGCCTGCGACATAGCCCAGAAACCGTTATTAAGATAATCATGTTCCACGGTACTGTGGTTCTGGATCTGTCCGTAACCGCAGTGGTGGTTTGTGAGAAGGAGGCCCTGGGGCGATACTATCTCGGCGGTGCATCCGCCGCCGAAGATCACTATTGCATCTTTCAGACTGGCATTGTTGATGCTGTAGATATCTTCAGCCGTCAGTTTCAATCCCATTTCGGTCATGGTGCCAATGTTCAGTTTTTCCAGCAGCGGCAGCAGCCACATGCCTTCATCGGCTTTAGCCTGGAAGCCGGAGAATGTAATCAGAATTACAAGAACGGATAAGAATTTTCTCATGAGTCTAGTGTTGATAAATTTTACGAATTGCCAAAGATATTAAAATTGATGTTCGGGAAATATGATTTTAACATTTTATAGGAAAGGGAGTTCTCTCTGCAAATCTGAGAGGTTGAAGGAGAGCCGGTGGTAGGGTGTGATGCCGTGTTCCCTTATGGCGCGCCGGTGGTCGGCCGTGGGGTATCCCCTGTTGTGGCGCCATCCGTACTGTGGGAAGAGTGCATCCAGCTCTTCCATATGATGGTCGCGTTCCGTTTTGGCGAGCACCGAGGCGGCGGCGATGGAGAGGTAGGTGGCGTCGCCGCGCACTATTGTGTGGTGCGGTATGCTGCCGTAGACATAGAAGCGGTTGCCGTCGATGAGTAGAAGCAGGGGCTCTGCCTTCAATCCGGCTATCGCCCTGTGCATGGCTGTGATGGATGCGCGGAGTATGTTCATGGCATCTATCTCCTGGTTGCTGCATGAGGCTATGTTCCAGGCGACGGCTCTGGCGGTGATCTCATCGCGCAGTCTCTCGCGCTGCCGTGCTGTCAGTTTTTTGGAGTCGTTAAGCTCCCTGTTGCGGTATCTTTTCGGCAGTATCACTGCTGCCGCGTATACCGGACCTGCGAGGCAACCGCGTCCTGCCTCGTCGCATCCCGCCTCCCGTATGCCGTCGCCGAAGTGAGGTTTGAGCATCAGGGTTCTCTGTTTAGTGTTTGACAGATGCAGTTCCACATCTCCGTGGCGGCGTTTTGCCATGTGTATCTCAAGGAGTTGGTTATCCCTTCCTGCGTCAGGCGGCGGCGCAGCGCCTCATCAGTGATGAGGCGTGCCATAGCTGCCGCTATGGCCTCTGCGTCAGCGGGGCTGACGCAGAGCGCCGCGCCGCCGCTGACCTCCGGCAGCGACGTGGTGTCGGAGAGGATGCAGGGCGTGCCGCACCGCTGCGCCTCCACCACCGGGATGCCAAAACCCTCAAGCCACGGCACAAACAGCAACGCCTCGGCACCGCCGTAGAGCCTGCGCAGCACGTCGCGCCCCACAGAACCGGTGAAGCGTATGTCGCTGCCGTAGGGCGATGAGGCCAGCGCCCTGTCGAACTCACGCGTCAGATAAAGCCTCCTCCCGGCAAGCAGTAGCAGATGATCACCGCCGCCACGGCTCCTGAAGATATTATAGGCACTGATCACAGCCTCCACATTCTTTCTCGGGGAGAAGTTACTGACAAAAAGAAAGTAAGGTCTGCCATCGGTGAACTCGCTGCGGGTTGCTTCAGCCTCCCCCGGCGATGGCGGAGAGAAGATCTCAGCCACACCGTTGGGCACCACATCGATCTTTTCGCGGTTTATACCGTAGGTGGACGCTATATCATCAGCCGAGAAGCGGGAGACAGTGGTAACACGCGCTGCCCGGCGGGCAAAACGGGGGAAGTAACGCCTGTAGTATCTCCGCTCGCATCCCGGTATGTCTTCCGGACGGTGCTCATGGTTGAGATCGTGTATCACCGGGATGCACGGTATATCCTTCCGCAACGGCATCATCCCGTCCGGGGCTATGAAAATATCAGCGCCACATCTCCTGAGTACTCCCGGAAGAAGGCGCTCATGCCACAGCTGCCACAGCAGGGGGTGAACTGTTCGCAGCGGGATGGTGATGTATTCCACGTTGTCAGCCTCTATGGGCAGCAGATCATAACTCCTGTCTCCTATGAGCACGAATCGGTGCTCCGGGTGGTCCCTGACTATGCCACGGACGACCTCCAGGGTAAACCACCCGATACCGTCGTGTGGAACCGGCCTTAGCGTGCGTGCATTGATGGCAATGATCATTCCTGTTGCTCTTTCTTCCCTACAAATGTGGCAATTAATTTATAAATTGTCATCCATTTTCCTGAAGCGAACAAAAGAGCACATTGAAGCGAAAATTCCTTTTAAATATTGTTTTCCTGCTGACGGTAAGCATCCTTGTCAAGGCTTTCTGGGTGCTGGGTATTGACCGTACCGTTCAGAATACCGTCGGTGAGGCAGCATACGGCAGTTACTTCTCCCTTTTTGGCTTCTCGGTTCTATTCACGCTGCTGCTCGACATGGGGCTCTCGGGCTTCAACAACAGGGCAGTCTCGGCCGATCCCACGCGGGTGAAGCTCTATTTCGGCAATGTGCTTCTGCTGCGGCTCCTGCTCACAGTGGCATATTTTGCCGTGACCCTCACCGTGGCTTTTGCCGTAGGTTATTCCGGCAGGCAGCTCTCACTGCTTGTGGTGCTGATGGTCAACCAGGTGATGGCCTCGATGATCCTCTGGCTGCGCTCGAACATCAGCGGCATGCAGTATCTCTTTCTCGACAGCCTGCTGTCGGTGGCCGACAGGCTGGTGATGATCATCATCTGCTCGGTGCTGCTATGGGGGGGAGTGACTGACGGCCCCTTCAGGATTGAGTGGTTCGTCTGGGCGCAGTCGGCCGCCTATTTCACCGTCATGTGCGTGGCTCTGATGACTGTGATACGTAGGGGAGGGGTCTCAGGCGTCAGACCCGACACCGGGGTGCTGAAGAGTATAATCGTGGCTGGACTCCCTTATGCGGTAGTTGTCTTTGCCATGACAGTGTGCTGGCGCATCGACTCGGTGCTGATAGAGAGGCTTTTGCCCGACGGGGCGCTGCAGGCGGGCGTCTATGCACAGGCCTTCAGGCTCTTTGATGCGTTTGCCATGATCCCCGTGATGTTCGGCGGTCTGCTGCTGCCCATAATGTCAAAGGAGCTTGCCGCGGGAAGCAACATCAAACCACTGGCATCAATGGCCGGCCGCATGCTCCTTGTGCCCGTGGGTGTGGTGGCGGTGACGCTGGCATCCTGCTCCGGGGAGGTGCTCGACCTCCTCTATGCCACCCCGGCAGGAGGAGCCGTGACTGCCTTCGCCCTGCTGATGATGACACTGATACCTGTGGGTCTGATATACATTTATACTACGATGCTTACCGCCGCGGGCCGCATGAAGCGACTAGGGATTATCACCCTTGCGGGGATGGTGATCAACATCGTCCTTAACCTGATTCTCATCCCCCGCTACCAGGCTCCCGGCGCCGCCTGGGCTGCACTCTGCGCGCAGTCACTGGTGGCACTGGCATCTTTACTGGTGGTGGAGAGGAACCTTTTAAGCAGGCAGTCCGTAAAACTGGTATCACTGTTTGCGCTGATGCTGCTGCTCACCTTTGCGGCAGGACGGCTGGCCGTGCTTGCCGGTATGCCATGGATGGTAGCAGCCGGTGTGCAGATCGCTGCCGGGATGGCCTTTGCCCTGTCTTTCAGACTGATTCAGCCAGTCAAAAGCCTGAAACTGATCATCGCCGGCACCGAATCTGTTTAAAAAGTGTTATTTTTGGCAGGAATTGTACATGCGTGCGTGATATGAAGGGGTTGTTTACAATGATGATACTGGCATTTGTGTGCTCACCGGCGTTATCGCAGGAGCTGTCGCACAGGGTGATCGTTTCTGGTGCCGGAGTAGATTACATAAACAGCGGACCAGTCTATTACCAGCATACCGTCGGCGAAGCCATGGTCAGTCTGGTTAGTGAGGGAGAGATTGTCCTGACACAGGGATTCCAGCAGCCCAGCATAATACAGAAGCCGGATGTCTCCGAGGAGAGTGGAGTCAGGTTCTATCCCAACCCGGTATCAAAGGAGAATGATATCAGGAACATGCTTACCCTGGAACTGTTTACCGGGGCTGCGCTCCCATGGTCTTATGAAATTGTCGTGGTCAATGTCACAGGCTCCGTAGTCTACAGCGAGGTGCTCGACATATCCGTCGACAGCTGGAGCACATACTCTACGGGAAGTTTCTTCTACAAGAGGCTTATTGACATGGAGGCTTACTCCAAGGGTGTTTACATAGTCAGGGTGGTGAGGTCTGACGGCGATGCCGATGAAGCGAGGATACTAAAGATGTAAAACGATGAAGATGAAAAGAGGAATATTTTATTTGATGCTGGCTGTACTATTTTTTGCAGGAGGTGCGGGCAGCATTATGGGACAGGGAACAGGAACGGTTCCGCCGGGAATACATTACCAGGCTGTGGCCCGCGATGCAGGCGGAGAGATCAAGAACCAATCCATTGATGTGAAGTTCACCATCCTTGCCGGTGGGACAACGGTCTACGAGGAGCTACACCATACAACCACATCGCAGTACGGTGTCTTCTCTCTCGTCATCGGGAACGGAGAGGAGCTCACGGGCACTTTCCAGGAGATCGACTGGTCAACCGGAAACCATTCACTGCAGGTCGACGTCGACCTTGGCAACGGATGGAAAAGAATGGGCACCATCTCATTCATGTCAGTGCCTTATGCACTCTATGCAGGAAAAACTCTCCTTCAGGAGCTGACACTGAATGACAACCAGCTTTCCATTTCCGGGGTCGACAAATCCGTAACCATCGACACCGACCCGGCGAATGAGTTGCAGGACCTTCAATACGATCTTTCCACAAAGACTATTTCAATTACCGGAGGTCCACCCATTACGCTTGAACCCATGGTGGCCTTCAGGGCAAGTCTTGGCGAAGCTGTTATGATACCCGCCAACGGAGAAGTCAAGAT
>JARGFQ010000017.1 GCA_029210565.1 Bacteroidales bacterium | reverse complement strand
ACCGCGGTCCTGGGGGTGAAGTCCCTCTTACGAAGGAAAAAGAATTAACCGTGGCTTGATAATTTTACAGAAAAAAACTTGCACTACTACGGTGTGGTTATCAAGTTGCTGATAATCTTTTCTTTATTGAATGCTTTAATTTACCTAATTTACGCTAGAAAAAATCCTTCCAGAACAACCATGATTATTGAAGTATATTACTTTTTCTACTCAATTACTATGAATTAAAAAGCAACCAGAAAGCAGAAACAAAGCAGCCAGTGGGAGACGGAGAACGACTACCTGATCCTCACTTACCTCCGTGACCCGACAAAGAGGTACGACCGGCTGACGGGCGTCACTTTGGCTAATACCAGGGAGTAGAGGGGCGAGCGTAAATAAATGACCCGGTGGGTCATTATAGCGAGCAGCCAGCCTGCAGGGGAGGTTTCAGTCTTCAGTCTTCAGCCCTCAGTCTGCAGTAGATGAGTGATTTACATGACTGCCTACTGCTTTTAGCCACCGTAGCCTTTTTCAACATCCGTAGTTTTAACGTAGGATGTGGCGAAGGTGGCTGACTGCCGACTGCCGACTGTCAATGGACATCCACCCCGTAGACCATGTATACCGTATGTTCGAGGGTCTTGACAATCTCGGCCATATACTCATGCACCGCCTTCACCGATCCGGGAAGAGTATAAATGAGGGTGGTACCTATCGTGCCTGCCACCGCGCGGCTCAGCAGTGCCATCGGGTTTTTCATGCCGTACTTTACCCTTATCTGTTCCATGATACCGGGCATCTTCCTGGTAAGCATGGGCATGACAACATCGGGGGTGATATCGCGCGGGCCTATCCCAGTGCCACCGGTGGTAATGATCAGGTCAAACTGCGGTGCCGCCGTGAGTGCAGCACGCAGCGCCACCTCGTCGTCAGGAATGATCGTGGTTTTGATCTCATGCTTCCAACCCGCAGCTGTCAGGGCATACTTCACATACTTGACCACCGCCGGACCGCTGAGATCGCGATAGCTGCCTGCGTGAGCCCTGTCGCTCAGGGTGATCACATGCACTTTGAATTTTTCAGGTAATGTCATGCTTCTCTTTTTTATCAAGCCGGATATCTGTTATGGTCATCGTCTTATCGACAGCCTTGCACATGTCATAGACTGTCAGCAGAGCGACGCTTACTGCCGTCAGTGCCTCCATCTCAACGCCGGTCCTGCCGGTGCAACGAACGGTGCTCACGGCAGTAATGCCATGGTCGTCAGCCTCCAGTGTGACCTTCACCTGGTCAAGTGTGATGTTATGGCACAACGGCACCAGCGTGCCGCACTGCTTGGCGGCCTGTATGCCTGCTATCTCGGCCACGGTGATGACATCGCCCTTCTTCATCATGTTCTCAGCCACCAGGCGCAGTGTCTCCGGCTGCATGTTTATCCTTCCCGATGCAACTGCAGTGCGGTGCTGCACCGGCTTGCCACCTGTATCGACCATATGCGCCCTGCCGCTCTCGTCAGTGTGTGTTAGTTCTCTCATTGTTCAGCCTCCTATGTTGTAAAATCCGTTAAGGTGGTTTACTGTTCCTTTTTCAGGTTTGTTAAGCAATGCCAGTCTGATCGCCTCCTCTGCTCCCAACTCGCGGACGCTGTAACCCATGTCGCTGAAGAGACATGGTTTTACCAGTCCCTCGGGGGTAAGCCGCAGCCTGTTGCAGCGGGCGCAGTGTCCGCCGGTGCCTCCGTGGACAACGGAGAAGGTGCCTCTGGCCAGGTCCATCTGCCTGATAAACCTTACCTCCAGTCCCTCTTGCACGCAGAAGCCGGCGACAGCACGCGCATCCTCCTCTTCGGGAGTGGTCTTGATGACACAGTTTATCTTCACCGGCCTCAGTCCTGCCCTCTGCGCCGCCTCAATGCCCCTGAAGACGGCGTTGATATCACCGCCGCGGGTGACATACCTGTATTTCTCCGCATCGAGGGTGTCGAGGCTGATATTCACTCTCATCAAGCCTGCCTCAGCCAGCCCGTCGGCATAATCAGCCAGCAGGATCCCATTTGTTGACATGGAGAGATCGGTGATGCCCTCAATGTCAGAGAGCATTGCAATCAGGTTTGTTACTCCCTTTCTCACCAGCGGCTCGCCGCCGGTGACCCTGACCTTGTTTATTCCGGCAGCCACTGCCACCCTGGTAAATTCAGTGATCTCATCATAGGTGAGTATATCCTCATGCCTGATGAGCTTCACCCCCTCCGCCGGCATACAGTAGAGGCAGCGAAGGTTGCACCGGTCGGTGACCGAGATGCGCAGGTAGTTTATTGTTCTGTCAAATCTGTCTAACACTTACCATCTCTCCTTTTTGTATCCAGCTCTGTCCGCGCGGTATGGTGATCAGTCCCCACGCCTCCGGCAGTGCCGATATATGTCCTGACCCGTGATACTCCACCGGCATGGCCTCTCCCGAGGGCGTGACGATGAAGGGTATCCATGCCAGTCTTTCAGCCCTCTTGCGCGAGTAGTCTGCTGCCAGCGGCATGAGAATGTGGGGCGTCTCGGCTGTCACTCCAACCATCCTGTCGAGGTACGGCCTCACCATCACCTCAAACTGCACGAAGACGGAGACGGGGTTCCCGGGAAGACCGAACACCGCCTTCTTCTCTCCCGTGCAGAAGGTGAGGGGTTTGCCGGGCTGCATGGCCACCTGGTCAAAATGGACCGAAAGCCCCAGCTTGCGCATCACCCCGGGCACCAGGTCGAAGTCGCCGAAGGAGACGCCGCCGGAGATAAGAACCACATCGTTCTCCTTCAGTGCCATGCTCATGAGCTTCTCTATGGCTGCCTCATCGTCTCGGGCGATGCCATAGTACTTTGCAATTGCCCCTGCCCTGCTCACCTGTGCCATCAGCTGGCTGGCATTGCTGTTGCGTATCTGTGCTCCTTCCGGCATCCGTTCAGGCTCCACCAGCTCATCGCCGGTACTGATGATCCCCACTGTGGGTCTGCAGCTCACGGTCACCTCCGTTGCTCCTACGACAGCCAGCACGGCAGCGTGCTGCGCTCTGACATACTGTCCCTCCCTGAGGGCTGTCTCTCCCCTCCTGAGATCCTCCGCTGCCTTTGCTATGTTGGTGTTGCCGACCCGGCCCGTAAAGCGCACCGTGCCTCCCTCCCTCTCTTCGGTATCCTCGAGCATAAAGACATAGTCGGCACCTGCCGGTACGGCAGCGCCTGTCATTATGCGCGAGCAGGTGCCGGGAGTCACCTCCTTCAGGGGCATGACCCCCGCGGCTATTGTCTCCAGGACCCTCAACTCACTGCCCAGGTCCTCATGTCTGCAGGCATATCCGTCAACGGCACTCTTGTTCCACGGCGGCATGTCCATGTCGCTCTTCACCGGCGCGGTTAGGGCGCGGCCGACGGCATCACTCGCCTTCACCTGCTCTGTGCCGGTGCGGAAAACATGTGCCATTACTGTGTTGTAAGCTTCCTCGAATGTTATCATGGCTGTTCAGTATTCTTTGGTGTCTTCGCCATTGCCCACTATCCGCAGTGATTCAGGGCGAAATGATACATATACCTTCTCCCCGGTGACGAAGCGGCTCTCCTCCATCTCGCGGTGAGTGATGTCGGCATAGAAGTAATCCCCGGCGTTGACTGTGATCTCGAAGCCTGTCGGTGAAGGCACGATGTCATCGATGACACCGCGTATGTTGTTGATCCCGAACCCGGAGGCTCCCTGCCGTGAAAGCAGCACCTCGCTGCTGCCGATGATCAGCAGTCCTGATGAAGGATACTCACCCCGGGTCAGTCTGAACCTTGTCCTCTTTTCGGATATAGCCGAGGCACTCTTGTACGAGGTGATGAATGTGACCCTGAAGAAGTTCTTTATCCCCGCATAGCGTGCCACAAACCTGTTCACCGGATGGTTGAATACATCCAGCGGCGTTCCCTCCTGTATTATCTTCCCGTTATGTATCACTCCCACCCTGCTTGCGAGGCTGATCGCCTCCCCGAAGTCGTGCGTGACGTGAATGATGGTCTGTCCGCTGCGGTTCAGGCGTCGCAACAATCTTCTGATGCTGTCCTTGAGGCTGGCATCGACAGAGGCCATCGGCTCATCGAGGAGCAGTATCTTCGGGTCTGTCACCAGAGTGCGGGCCAGTGCCACCCTCTGCTTCTCTCCTCCCGAAAGGGTGTCGGGCCGGCGCAGCAGCAGGTCCGTGATGTTCATCCCGGCGGCGGCACGCTGCACCCTGTCAACCCTCTCCTTCAGATCCATCTTCCTCACCCTGAGAGGATACATTATGTTATCCTTTACCGAGTAGTGAGGAAAGAGGCTCAGATCCTGGAAGACCATGCCTATACCCCTATCCTGCACCCTCTTGTAGGTGATATCCTCACCTTCGAGGTATATCCTTCCCCTGTCGGGGTTCATCAGTCCGCATATCAGCTCCAGCAGCTGTGTCTTGCCCGCCCCGGAGCGACCGAGCAGGACATAATAGTCACCCTTCCCCACCTCAATGGAGATATCCTTCAGTGAGAAGGCGTCAATCCGTTTGCTCAGTTTCTCAGTCCGAAGCATCGTCCTCCCTTCTGAACAAGACGCGCCTCTCCGTTGCCAGCACCCTGAAGAGCACAAAGAAAAGGAGGGCCACAAGGATGAATATTATTGATGCCGGCCGTGCCGCGCTGATACCGTAGGTGTTGAACCGGTCATAGATCAGCACCGGCGCTATCATGGGATGATAGGCTATGATGACCACGGCCCCGAACTCGCTCATGCCCCTGGCGAACATCATGATGAAGCCTGATACCACGGAGCGCCATGCCTGGGGCAGAGAGACAGTAAAGAATATGCGTGTCTGGCTGGCTCCCAGCGTCAGGGCTGCCTTCTCGGTGCGCTCAGGCACGGCCGCAAAACCGTCACGGGCGGCGTTGATGAGAAAGGGGAGGCTGACGAAGGCCATGGCGAGGGCTATGCCGGCACCGTTGTTCACCAGCATGATGCCGGCCTTCTGTGCCGCTCCACCCAGCACTCCCTCACGCGATATGAAGCCCAGCAGGGCTATGCCGGCGGCGGTATGGGGCAGCACCACGGGCAGGTCGATGACACCCTGCACCACCCTCTTGAGGGGGAACTTCTTTCTGGCCATGATCCATGCCAGCGGCACGGCACCGACAGCAAAGAAGAGTGTGGATGCAAAGGCTATGGTCAGGGTGAACCATACGCTCCGGCGGACGGCGGGGTCAGCCGCCGTGGTCCGCACCTCACTGAACGACGAGTCGAAGAACATGCCTGCCAGCGGTGCGATGATAAAGAGCAGCACCAGCGAGGCAAGTATCGTAAAGATCCAGTTGAAGAGCGTATGACCTTTCATGGTTACAGGTTCATTCTGAGGAGAGGGAGAGATACTCTTGCAGCGGGGTTGGTACAGCCTCAGGATCGTCAGCTACGGCAGGACGGAGCGGCTCCTGTCCTGCCGCCCGGAATATGGCAGCTCCCTCATCGCTGAGCATCAAGGCAAAGAACTTCATGGCCAGCTCCTTCTGCGGGGCATTGTCAGTGACGGTGCCTGAGTAGCTTATGTAGCTGCCCCTCACCTCTGTACGCTGCCCGGGAGACTCGTCGGGCACCATGTAGGAGACGGTGGCATATCGGTCGGCCATGGCAGGCGACGACAGGTTGATCTCGTCGGGCAGCTCGAGGAATCTGAGCCCGTGCTGGATGGCAACCGACCTGTACTGGAACATGTAGTCAATGACTCCCGTCTCTTCCAGTGCCACCAGGTCGACCTCCTTGGGCCTTATATATTCTGTATCCTTGCCCAGCAGTGAGTCAGCCAGTCCTGGCCTGCCGTAAAACTCTTCGGCCAGCCTGGCTGCAAAGACGGTACGGTATCCGCAAGGATCAGCATCAGGGTCACTACGCCCGATGATGACATCATCCCTTAGGAGTATCGCGGGCCAGTTCTCTGCGCTGATGACCGAGGCATATGCAGATTCATCCCTGAAGGCTATCACCAGCTCGTTGGTGGCAAAGTGAATGTTCCACGAGGCATAACGGGGTATCAGCATCGAGCTGACGACATAGTGATCGGCGGAGAGCATGATGTCACAGCTCCTTCCGAGTTCTGTGATCTTCCTTGCCGAATGGAGGCTGCCGGCTGCCTCGGAGAGAATTCTGACACCGCTGTTGGCCTCCTCAAAAGCCTTGCTAAGCTCCCTTACCGGCACCGAGAGGCTGCCGGCGTGAAAAACGGTAAGCGTCTGCACGTTGCTACGGCCGCCGCAGCCGGAGAGGACAATGATAAGCGAAAGTGCAGTTAACTGTATGATCTTCATCTTGAACCGTTGATCTCGTTAATACGGTTGAAGAATACTTTGGCGATGCTCTTCATGGCAATATCGGTCTCATGGCGGAGGCTGTTGTATGCGCTCACCAGCTGTCTGCCGTCAGATGAGAGGAGGGTGCGGCCGCCGGAGGCTCCGCCGCGCCGCTTGTCTACCAGCCTGAAGCCGAGGTGCTGCTCCACATCGTGCAGTATGCCCCAGGCCTTGCGATAGCTCATGCCCTGGTTGCGTGCCGAGGCTGTCAGCGATCCCGTCCTGTCAAGGTCAAGCAGCAGGGCAAAGCCCTCGCCGTCGAGGATCCTCTCTTTCTTCACAGTCTCGAGCCACATCTCGTAGCTGAGGAAGATATCGTAATAGGGTTGCCCCTTATGTCCTGCCATTTCCGGGGGTTAAATTGGTTGTCCGGCAAATGTACATCTTTTGCATAACGCTTCCAAAAACTGTCGGTTAAGTCTTCAGGCGGCCACCATTGCCGCATCCTACGTTAAAATGACGGCCTTCGTCCGTCGGAGTCTGATGTCAAAGAAGGCTTCGGCGGCTGGAAGCAGTCAACAGTCCCTGGGCCTCACAATCTAAGTACTGCTGATGCGTTAATTTTTAATTCTTAATTTTACAATAATGCTAATCAAACCGAATTATGATGAAAATATCTGATTACCCCACCTTTAACGAGAAATGGGACAAGGACGAGATCAGGAAGAAGACAAAGAAGATGCTGAAGGAGATAGGCGAGCTTCAGCATAAGATGTACGCCCAGGGCAAGTACAGCATGATTGTGGTTCTGCAGGGCACCGATGCCTCGGGGAAGGACGGCATCACGAAGGGACTGCTCAGATACTGCAATCCTGTCGGCGTAGAGGTGCACAGCTTCAAGAAGCCCACTGATATCGAGTATTCGCATGACTTTCTCTGGAGGGTTCACCAGGTCTGTCCCGCGAAGGGGGTGATGCAGGTGTTCATCAGGTCGCACTATGAGGATATACTGGTACCCACGGTAGGAAAATATATCCCCAAAGATATCATCGAAAAGCGTTATGAGACCATCAACACCTTCGAGAAGATGCTTGAGGACCACGGCACGAAGGTGCTCAAGTTCTGGCTCAATGTCTCAAAGGAGACACAGAAGGAGCGGCTTATGGAGCGCGTGGAAATGAAGGAAAAGCACTGGAAGCACAAGGATGGCGACTGGGACACCAGGGAGCAGTTCGACGAGTACCTTGAGGTATATGAGAAGGTCCTCAACCGCTGCAATGATATACCGTGGACCGTGGTTCCGGCCGACAAAAACTGGCAGAAATTATATGGCACAGCTACTGTGGTGCTGAAGACGCTAAAGGCGCTCGACCTTCAGTGGCCACCGCTGGTCACGGAGCGGTTCAGGAAAACCAGGCAGTAGGGAGTAGGCAGTAGGCAGTAGTCTGATTTACTGCATGATACGCAAATTCTGCATGGATTTTGCCAACACTATTGCCTATTGCCTATTGCCTATTGCCTACTTCAGAGCCACCGTCTTGCTGACGGTGCCGGTTTTGCGCGACTCGAATTTTATATCCACGTCTCCCCTGCCACTAACCAGGAACTGGTACTCGATCTTGCCGAGTCCGGGTACCTGGCAGAGTTGCACCTGCGGCTTATGCTCCTTGTAATCAACCTTGCCGGTATATATGTCGGTAAGCTGGCCTCCGCCGATCACTTTCGCATTGCGTCCTGATACACTGAGGACATCGGGAGGATAGAGCTTGTTCTTCAGTGTCTCATAGGTCACCGAAGGCATCGCGCCCTCATTCACCAGCCTCACCCTGACGCTCCAGAGATTGCCGCTGAGCTTCTTCACTTCAAACACATCCATAGTTATCCTCGGGGTGTTGCGGGCGGCGAATATCACCGCCGAGGCGTTTCTGTGCACAAGATCCTGCAGCATGAAGGTATGAGGCAACCTTGAACTCATCTTCACCCATCCGCCCAGCTCAATGTCGCCATAGAGAGGATGCTTAAAGGGCTTCCATTCATTGTAGAGCTCTCCCTGCGTCACCCTGTCGTTGAAATGAAGCCTCTGTCTCTCCGATTCCGAGGCCTCGCCAAACCGTGACCTTCCCTCCTCCTCCTTCCTCCTGAAGGAGCCGTCAAAGGTCTCCGTCCGCGCCTGAAACAGCTCACCCACCATTGAGTATGATCCGACAAGGTTGTTGGTGAAGTCGGTAAAATCGCCATATGTCGAATAGAGGTCCTTCCAGCTTATGAGATACTCATAGCCCGGAACTATCTTCTCGATATTTTCACCGAGGTAATTATAGACCGCGATGTCGCCCTGGGGCAGCTCACCGGCCGCCTTGAATGAGGGTCCGCGGAGATACATGCCTCCGTTATTGTGGAAGGCGAAGACCAAAATGATGTTCTGCCTGGCCAGCATCCACTCTGCAACGGCCCTGATGCCTGTGCCCTCGAAGGGGTAGTTGCCTGCCCCGCGCTGTACATATGGTGGTTGCCAGTTGAAACCCCAGTTGCGGTTGCCGTCGACATAACCCTCACCGTCCTCATTCACCTGACCGTCACCGTCGTTGTCTATGCCCTCCTGTCCGAGCCTGGTCCATTCACCCTTCTCACCGGGTTTCACTGCGACCATCAGCCTGGGATCCTCCGGGTCGCTCCGGTACCTGCCCAGCGTATCCCTGATCCTCATCGTGGATATGTTGCCGTCGCCGTCGAGATCATCGGGACCGTCCTCATCAAAGAGCCCGTCACGGTCGTCATCCATGGGTATCCTCAGTCCGCGGTTGGTGCTGGGAGTGTTGGCATCCTCAAAGAAATGGGCTCTGCCGTCAACGTTGACAACCGGAATAATGTAAAATGCATTACGGTCAACCACCTCGGTTATCTCCTTCAGCTTGCCGTAGTTTGTCAGCAGCCTGTTGGCAAGATAGAGGCAGACCTCCCCGGCCTGTATCTCGTTGCCGTGAATGTTGCCGTCGGCATATACTCCCGGCTTCGACATCGGGTCACCGGTCTTCGGATTGTTGATCGTCAGCGCCCAGATGATCCTTCCCTCTTCGCTCTTTCCCACCTGGTCGAGGGAGGTGAGCTCAGGATACGCCTTGTTGAGTGCCTTGAGAGCATCAACCACCTGTTCATAGCTGTAGTAGAAATCGAACCTCAGGGGCACCTTCACCTCCTGGGCCTGTATCATCATCACGGCCAGGGCCGTGAGAACTATTGTTGTGAATGATCTTTTCCTTTCCATGACTAACCTCCGATATTAATCCGTTTTGTGTCTCTCCCTGCCTGGCTCGACTCAAGCTTCAGCGTTACTGATGCTCTCTTCGGTGCAACGATCAGCCAGGTATGTTTCTCCGACTTCATCCCGCCGACGGCGTTTACCGGCGTTCTCTTATATCCGGAAAGGATTTTGATATCCTCCCCCTCCAGGATGATTATGGCGGGTGCGGGAGCTTTGTTCCTCTTGCCCATGGCCGTGGGCCAGGGAAGGTAACTGCTGTTGGCCACCCATGCTTCGATCTCGTATACTCCGCCGCCCTTGTCCGTTGCCTTCACCTCTGCCAGTTGCAGCAGCGGCATGCGGCTGACCAGCTCGGAGAGGTACGGAAGGTGCAGGTCAAGCAGCGAGTCTGCCATGGATGCAGGAGGGGTATTGTCAGTGAAGGGCACAAACCCTCCTATCTCCACCTCTCCCAGCGTGGGATGGGTGAAAGGTTTCCAGTCGATGAAACCCTGTCCGGGGGTGTGGCTGTCGAGGAAGGCGAGGAGAGCCGTCTCCTTCGGGTCGCCCTTCTTGCTGTCGCTCTTCGGTGCAGGCATCTGTTTGATCATCCCGGCCATCTGTGCCGGCGACACCTGCCCGTTGCGGACCATCGTCATGGCCATCTTCGCATTGTACTGATCCGGTGCACCCCTCTCCTTCAGGAAAGCGGTAATCTTCTCCTCTCCCAGCTCCAGAAACTCGGATGATGACATCTTCTCGAGGGCCTCCACGGTTATTCCGCTGCCGTCCTTCTTCTCTTCCTTCGGTTTCGGCACATCCCACAGGTCCATGGTGAAGACAGGAAGCCCGAGATGGTAGTATGCCCAGAGCTCAAACGAACCGTCTTCCGGCTGTGCAGGATCAAAACGCTCTGCTGTGACTCCCTTTTTCTTAAGGTACTCCTTATAGTTGGAAGAAATCTCATTGTAGAAATCCAGGTCCTCCTTCATGGGATTGACCACGGCGCCCAGCCCGAGGAAGCTTGCTATCATGCTCTCATCGGCAGTCATGCCGGGCGGCATCATGGGCTGGACCATCTCTATGATCTCACTCATCTTGTACCTGCGCGAGACATCCAGTCCCATCTGCTTTCCTATCTCTTCAGGGATGCGTATGTTCTCGGCGTCATAGCTGCCCTGCCTGCCACCCTGCGGTGGCGAGAGGAGGAAGTTGGTCTTGCCGAACGAAACGACCATGGCCAGCTCCGGATGTTTGAAGGCAAATTTGATAAGGGCGTCAGCCTCGGGCGTAGATCCGGGGTAGAGACCGCTGCGTCTGCCGAAGCTCTTGAACAGGTGCGGGAAGTTGATGTTCACGTCCGTTCCGCCGGGAGCATCCTCGTTGTATTTTCCGTCACCGTCGTCGTCAATGCCCTCTGTATAAAGCTTGTATATGCCCTTCTCTCCCTTGACGGCATCAGCCTTGCGCATCAGCCGCGGTTCGCCCTCGACGGGTATCCAGATGCCGTCATGAGCCTTCACCCTCATCTGCGTGATGATTCCGTCGCCGTTAAGATCGTTATACCCGTCCTCGTCGGTCAGCTCATCGGTATCATCGTTGAAGGGAGTGCCGTTGGCGGCGTCAAGGTAGAGTGGCTTCTGAAAATAACGTGCGAAGGCGTCAGGGTTGCCCAGGGGCAGTATGTACCAGGTATGTCCCTCCTGCATCTTCGGGTCTGCCACGATGCGTGAGGCAAGCGAGAGAGCCGCCTCGGTGGCCAGGGGAGTGGTGCCCGACATATTGGCTGCGACAAGCACCGCCGGCATTGTGCTGCCCGACTTGCCTATCTCGAGCATCAGCATCTCCCTGCCTCCCGGGGTGACAGCCATCTTATGCACCTTCACCAGGGCCGGAGAGCTCTGCCGTATCTGCTCTATCCTTTTGTTCACCGTCACCGGGTCACTGTAAACGTCAATCGCCGACAGAGAGCCGTGACTGATCATCAGAAATGCAATGAGAAGAAAGAAGGTTCTCATTGCAGGTTTAACTGTTTTTCTCATCTCAGGGTAACTTTATTTTACTTGCAATCCGAATAGTACGTCAAGGTTGACTTGATTTCTTCTTATACTGCCGGTATCAAAGGTGTTTGTGCTTTCCTGTAATACGACTGTTCTATCAAAGGAGGCTGGTTTTTCTGTTATAGGGCTGGTTTATCAGGCGTGGCTTTATTCCATGTGCAATCCAAACAGTTCATTGTAGGACTGAACAATATAGCTGTCAATCCATTGATAGAATTCTGTTATTGCCTCTGCACGCGCTCCTTTTCGTTCGGGTATCGACGAGGTCAGTGCCGCGGTTCTGGCAAAAATCTCCTCCTCCACAGGAGCGAGCCTCTGGAGAAAGCCCGTCTTCTCTTCGTTAAGCAGGAGAGCCACATTCATGTACTTACCTCCTGATCCCCGTGTTATAGGGAAGAGCTCACGCTTGAGCGTCATGGCGACGTCGCATAGCGGTGAGTGCATATCCTCCTTCATGCTAAGCACGCGCGGCAGGTTTTTATCGGCGGTAATCCATACCGGCACCGCCACGGTGGTAAGCGGGAATCCCATCAGTGTCCACATCATGGCCTGTGAGGGGTCTTCGCCTTTGGCTGCTCCCACCACCATTATTGCAGCGGCAGTTGAGGTGCGTGGGATAAAGTCATCAAAGTTTACAAAAGCCTGGCTGTGGCCGTCGGCCGGCATCTCTGCCCTAAGGTTCACGCCGGTTAGGCCGTGGGTCAGGTTGCGCGACAGGCTGTTGAGGAGGTATTGCGGATCGAGCCTGTTCTGTGCCAGGGCCATGTTGAAGACGTCACTAGCAGCGGCAAACCTTATATAGCCTCCTCCCTCGCCAACAGTTCCGGTGAAGGAGTGGTTGGTGCGTATGATCAGTCCGTATGGTGCCAGTACCGGGTCGTTGGCATCGATCTTTTTGAAACCGAAGTTGCCGGTCTCATAGTAGGCGGCGCCGCCCTCTGCATCGATGACGCCGAAGTTGGCATCCACGCCCAGCGGCTTCGGCATCTCCCTGAGCATCTGCTCGAAATCGGCCAGCGTGGCACAGGAGGCCAGTGCCAACTTCATCACCACCCCCTCGCGGTCGGATAGTTTGGTGGTGTCACCCTCGTTGTTGTTATAGGCAGCCGAGTTCATGATGGCGAAGCCGGCGGAGTTGTATCCTCCCCAAACCTCCTCTTTCCATGAGGCTTTGGAGTCGACGAGCCCTATATATGGGTATTTGCCGTCGGTGAAGAATACCAGCGCATTGTCGAGTGTGCCGGTATCCCGGTTCTTGTATAGCAGTGGCCTTCCGTCAGGAGTATGTTTGCCGGACATGATAAAGGTGGTGCATGACCACACCTCGCCGGTAGCGCCGGCAAGCAGCAGCAGGAAAGCAAATAGTGTCAGTTTCTTCATGATAGGGGTCAAAAAAGTTTGGATAAAGTTATGTTTTTTTTAACCCGGCACGGCCCGCAGCTATTTTCATTAAGGTTTTTTAACCTTGGAGGGGCACCTCGTCGGCTATAGCAGAGAAGATAAGTCAGAACGAGCGTCAGGCTACAGTACTATAACGACCAGGGCGTAAACACCTGTGTACCAACTACCCTGCAGCCCTCCGTTTCCAATGTGCCAATATCCAAAAAAAAATTTGACTTTGACCAACCGGTGGCTTATCTTGTATACCGTGTTAATTTTCAGTAATATTTAATCATTAACAAAATCAGGTACCTATGAAATCAAAGCTTCTTATCCTGTTGCTGCTCCTGATGGCAGCATGCACAACCAACAAGCCCATGACCGAAGAGCAAAAGGCCGCGGTCCTGGATGAAGCGTCCACAGTAGTCAAAGAATACTTTGACGCCATCGCAACAAGCAATAGTGAAAAGGTCGCCAGCTTAATTGAGAAAAGTGATGATTACCTTCTCATTGTAATGGGGGAATTACTTGACTATGAGACATCAGTTGCAATGATGGAAGCCAATCTGCCTTATGTTGAGAAACAGACCTTCGAGACAAAATTTGAGAAGTACACTGTAATTGATCCTACATGTTTTATATACAACTGGCACGGAAGAAACGGAATCTATATGAGCTCGGGCGAAACGGCGATGCTTGAAGACTATCTGATCACATGTGTATTCAGGAAGCATGCTGATGGCTGGAAATATTTCATGGGCCATGAGTCAGAAAAGGCACCGATGCCGGTTGAGTTAGTCGAGGTGCAATAGATTCACGGAATATTACCGTTAATTGCTGCCATCCCCGAATTGGGGACTCCTGACTTAACAATTTGTAACAATCAGGCAGTGAACAACTGAGCGCTGCGGTTGTTTCATTACAGCTACGGAAAACACTGTAACTGTATGAAGTCCTTACTGGCAGCAACAATATCTGTTATTTTCGGACTGGCGCCATTGCCGGCACAGAAGATTGAGAAGATAGGCGTTCCGGAGCTGGAGAAGATACTCGCCAGCCCTGAGAATGTGCTGCATGTGGTAAACTTCTGGGCTACCTGGTGCCCGCCATGCGTCACCGAGCTGCCGTACTTTGAGAAACTCTCGAAAGAGTATGAGGGCAAGGGAGTGAAATTTATTCTGATAAGCCTCGACTTCCCGAGCCAGATAGACTCCAGGCTCATTCCATTCCTCGAAGCCAATAAAATTACGGCTGATGTGAGGGTCATGACCAACATCGACTACAACAGCTGGATAGAAAAGGTAGACGCAAGCTGGCAGGGCAACATCCCTGTAACCCTCTTGTTCAACAACGCGAATGAGATAAGATACTTCCACCCGGAAGAACTGGAAGAAGCCAAACTTAGAGAACTGATAACAAAATACTTACAGTAATTATACATTAAAACCATTAAGTCATGAAAAAATACCTTTTCCTTTCACTTGCCGGCCTGCTGATGGCCGCGCTTGCAACCGGCCAATCGCAGTACAAGGCCGGTGACATAGCCTCCGATTTCAGCCTGAAAAACATTGAGGGCAAGATGATATCAATGTCGCAGTACAGTGATGCCGACGGCTTCATCGTTTCCTTCTGGTGCAACACCTGCCCGGTGGTGAAGAAGTATGACCAGCGGCTGCAGGATCTGCATGCGAAGTATGCTCCGAAAGGGTACCCTGTGATTGCAATAAACCCCAATGATCCGGCCGTGTCGCCAGGTGACTCATGGGAGAAGATGAAGGAGACAGCTGCGGCAAAGGGCTACGTCTTCGAGTACCTTTTTGATGAGACACAGGAGGTAGCCCGCAAATACGGCGCCACCAACACACCGCATATCTATATCCTGGCATGGAAGGACGGCAAGCTGGTTGTTGAATATGTGGGTGCCATCGACAACAACGCCGATGATGCCTCCGCAGCGGATAAAAAATATGCAGAAGAGGCCCTCAACAGCCTGATCAGGGGTGAAAAGGTAGCCGTGGCAGGCACCAGGGCCATCGGCTGCACCATCAAATGGAAAAAGGGATAACAGCCTGCCGGTCCGCTCGTATTCTGATTTTTTGCGGTAACGGGTGAATCAGTGATAACACACTGATTCATTATCCGGTTGCAGGTCCGGATAATAATGAGTACCTTTGCACCGATTAAAGCATAAAATAGATCTGTATAGTCAGCATATCTCCTTCAGGATCAGATCATGAGGAGTTCTTTCTACAATCACTAGTTTACGCTGAACAACATTTCGTCAGGAGAACATAACCACATTGAACAGATATTTGGTTAATGATTTTTCAGCGGCATTAACCAAATTAAACATTTAATGGGATATTACAGAGAACCCCGATGGAGGGGCAAACAGAATCAAGGTCATAACGACACGATAAAAAGAACACACAACAGGAAGAAGATCAACACCGGCACGGTAAATACAAACAAATTCATAAAGAAGGCATCCCCGTCCTCCTTCGTGGCATACGTGCCAGAGAGGCTGATCGCGGAACTTCCTGTTGACAGTGCCATCATCCTCAATCTTCAGAAAAAAGGATACGAGAAACCCACCGAGATACAGGACAGGACCATTGAGGCCATCCTTAGTGGTCGTAACCTGATGGGTCTGGCGCAGACCGGCACGGGCAAAACCGGGGCCTATCTCATACCGCTGATACATAACTTCCTTCGCAGGGATTCCAGCAGCAACGTGCTGGTAGTCTCGCCTACACGTGAGCTGGCACTGCAGATAGACAAGGAGTTCAGGAGCATCGCCTTCGGGCTTAAGCTCTTCAGCTCATGCCTTATAGGAGGCACCAGCGTCAGGGTTGACATTGACAAACTGCGGCGTCCGGGACAGATAGTCATCGGCACACCGGGAAGGATAGCCGATATGGTGCGCCAGGGCGCACTCAACCTTGACAGGTTCAGCATACTGGTACTTGATGAGTTCGACAGGCTGCTGGACATGGGCTTTGCTGAAGAGATCAGGAGGCTGGTAGACAGCATGAGCAACCGCAATCAGACCATCCTCTTCTCAGCCACCGAGGACAAGAGTCAGAAAGCACTGATAAGCAGCCTCATGAATGACCCCTTTGAGGTCCGTGTGAGGAATGAGAATGTCAGCGCCGATAATATCGACCAGGATATTATCACCGTAGGGGAAGGCGAGAGGAAAATTGACATTCTTCTTAATATGGTGAGGGACCAGTCGTTTGAAAAGGTGCTGATCTTTGCCGACACCAAGCGGGGAGTAAGCCGTATCTGCAGAGATCTCCGCCGGGCAGGAATCACAGCAGATGAGATCCACGGCGACAAGTCGCAGAACTACCGCATCAAGGCGCTGGAATCATTCAGGAATCGTAAGATTAAGGTGCTGGTGGCAACTGACGTTGCGGCACGCGGACTGGATATTGCAGATGTCTCGCATGTGATCAACTTCCAGGCACCGAAGGACATGGAGAGTTATATTCACCGGATAGGCCGTACAGGCAGGGCAGGCGCCAGCGGCAAGGCGCTGACTTTCGTTAATTAACACAGGAAGCATATGGCAGGACCGAACAACAGTTACATCAAAAAGCAGAAGACCGAAAAGCGTCTCAAGAAAAGAAGAGAAAAGGAAAAGAAGAAGCAGTACCGTAAGGAAAACTCGCCGGGTGGGGGTCTTGATAACATGATCGCCTACGTCGACAAGTTCGGAAACATCACCTCCGAACCACCGGAGGAACAGCCGGAAAAGGAAGAGCAGCCGCAAGCGAAAGCGAACGACTAAGAGGACGGGCGGGCGGCCATCAGCTCGGTGGCATCAATGCACCAGATCAGCTCGTTGATGAACCTCGCAGCGCGTTTATCCACTGCTGACCTGTCTGCAGGTTTTCCCTCCTCATCAAAAGCCTCGGTAACCCCTGGTACAGGGAACATTGCCGGGACAGTCCAGGCACCAATCTTCCACAAAGAAAACTGAATCGACGTAATGACCTGCGTGCCGCCAAAAGGACCGTCAGAGACGGTGGATATGGCAACAGGTTTCTTTCGCCACTCATCATAAAGAAGGTCAACAACATTCTTCAGGCTGCCGGGATAGCCGCCGTTATACTCGGGCGTAACTATTATCACTCCGTCGGCATCCCTGATCCTCGCCGCAAACTCCAATGCCCCGGGAGAAGGATCTTTCTGCAGGCGCAGCCGTTCATCAAAGAGCGGAAAATTATACTCCTCCAGATCAACAATATCAGCTTTCGCTATATTATTCTCCTCAAGGTAGTCGCTGAAATAAAGCGCAACCCTGTGGCTGTTGCGGCCACTCCTTACGCTTGATGATATTATTGCAATTGTTTTCATTAGATTATTTGATTATTATTTTATTGGTCTAATGGAACTTATATAAAGAAAAATAATCATTTCCTTTGTGAGTAACTGCTCATGTAAGTTTCATTCGATTATTTTATTTTTGAACCATCGGTCGAACAGAACTTGCATGAAATAATTTGATCATATCCTATTGTGAGTTGCTGATCATTCAAATTTCATCGCGGTTAAATTTATTGTAAAGGTATATTGGAACACCCAAAGATGAACTGATTCTTTACATTTCTTCATTATTTGTTCATTTTTCAAGAGTACCTTTGTGCCATATTATTGAGAAGTGAGATGCAAGTTTTCCGCCTTATATTTTCCGGTCTGTTGCTTCTGCTGCTGCCGCTGAACGCAGTTGCACAGGGTGACACACTGCAGGCCAACTCGCAGAAGGATAACCATTCTCTCTATACCGGTTCGGGTTACGGAAGCAACATGATCTATCTCGGTTCAACCATCTCACGTGACCTGCCTTTCGGGTACGGTGCACTTTCATATCTTATTGGTGGTGAGCTGAGCCTGACGGGCGCAGCCTTCTATCTGCCGGGACTTGAGCAATCGGCTCCCTCCTTCTACAGCGCCTCAATGGCCTACCGTCATGATTTCAATTCATGGTTTGACATCTCCGCAGGTCTGTCCAGGTATATGGTCAAACCTGAACTAACCGACACTCTCTTCAGAAATTTCAACTATGCCGACCTTACACTGGGTATCGACTGGAGGATACTCTACACAGAATTATCATATGGCGCTTTCGTGATGAGAGAACCGCCTGCTTATTTCCAGGTAAAAAACTCAAGATATTTCGAGACACCGTCCTTCTTCAAGGGAAAAGCCACTATCTCATTCGGACCCTACGCCAATCTTCTGTTCGGCGACCTCACCACAGCAAGCATTATGGAGGGGACGGAGTTGATAACCACGACGCAGACGCTGGTCACACCGGTTACTATTTCGGGAACATCAGGCTTCGGCATGGGACAGGGACCCGGCTCGGGACAGGGTCAGGGATCAACCGGAACAACAACCACCACAACTACAACTACTACCACTACTACCACCGAAGTCCCGACCACCACCACCGTCTATTCAGATAAATTCGACATGATAGAGATGGAATTCGGGGTGCCGGTATCGTTTAATCTGCCTTTCATGTCTCTGGAGGCGGATATCAGCTATGTTTTCCCGATGTATTCTGACCCCCTCTACCCCGGACCGAAGGGGTTCGTAGTCATGTTTTCTGCCTTCCTGAAGATTTTCTGAGGATCAATCATTTTGCCCCGTATCGCTACAATACCATAATGCCCCGATATGCCATGCGGCTATCGGGGCAGGCTCTACGGCATATGGTTATCTTGTATTTCCCGCCAGCCTACAACACTATAACGCCTTCCGAGTCGTTGTTCATGAATGTACTCATATCAGCACACTACTGCCTATTGCCTGTTCTCTACTGCTTTCAAAAGAATCTTTGGCATAATGTTTGAATTTCATTAACCGAAGAGACAGTTCTTCCAAAAAGTTTAAAGAGATGAAAAATTTAATCTACACATCGATCCTCGCAATCCTGATAGCCTCAGCGACGACAGTCACGGCACAGGACTATCCGGAGGAGTACTTGGGTCTCCCGGGTGACAATCTGAATCTCTACGCAGTGATGAAGCTTTTCCAGGAGTCTGAGACCCTCGAAGCATTCGAGAGGAACCTCAACGACGAGAACTCCCGGATCAACAACCTCGACCTTAACGGTGACAACATGGTTGATTACCTGACCGTCTCCGACTATGTCGACGGCAATGTTCACAACATCGTATTGCGTGTAGCCCTCGACCGCAACGAATACCAGGATGTGGCAGTCTTCACCGTGGAGAAGTTCCGCAACGGGTCGGTGCAGATACAGCTCATCGGCGATGAGGCGCTTTACGGAAGAAACTACATCGTTGAACCCATATATGCAGAAACACCTAATCCCGGCTACAGAGGCAGGACAGTCTACAGAGACAATGTCACCGTGGTAACTACCACATATTATGAAGTCGCTGCCTGGCCGGTGATCAGGTTCATATACAATCCTTACTACGTCAGCTGGCGCTCATCATGGTACTGGGGTTACTACCCGGTTTACTGGAGGCCCTGGAGACCCTACTACTGGCACTTCTACTACGGATATCACTCGCACTGGTACCCTCACTACTACGCGCACTACCGCTACTGGGACCGTCCGAGGTATCATCGCTACAACGACTATTACTACAAGAGTGTCAGGGCATACTCTCCCAATGTTTCACGACGGATAACTGAAGGACACTACAAGAAAACCTACTCTCGTCCCGAGATGAGGCGTGACGGCGAGGCTCTCTACTCCAGCACTCACGGCTCGCGCAGCACCTCCGCCCGCCCGGCAGCATCATCCGAGAGCCAGAGGAGAAGTTCATCTGCCACAAGCTCGCGCAGCTCCGGCAGCCAGGTTTCAGGACAGAATGGCGAATCCCGCAGATCATCTTCTGCAGTACAGAGCAGGAGTACCACCAGGACAGGAGCAGCCCAGAGCGGTGATGCAAACCGCAGGTCATCAACGGCAGTGCAGAACAGAAGCACCACCGGGTCGGCCTCCTCACAGAGTGGAGATCTGAACCGCAGGTCATCATCCTCGGCAGTCAAGAGTGCTCCTGCAACCTCATCACAGAGATCTGCCACGACCTCCAGCTCAAGGAGCACAACGACTCCGAGATCTCAGTCCACAGCACCCAGGTCGCAGAGCTCGGTGCAGAGGTCACAGGCCCCGGTGAGCAGGTCACAGTCGACAGCCACAAGGTCACAGCGCTCAACACAGAGGTCTCAGTCATCGGTAAGCAGGTCGCAGTCATCGGCGCCCAGGTCGCAGAGCTCAGTGCAGAGGTCGCAGTCCTCAAGACAGTCGGTGTCTCAAAAGTCATCTCCTTCCGTCTCTCAGAGGTCATCAGCCCCTGCCACCAGGTCGCAGAGCCGCAGCAGCAATGTCTCATCAAAAGGCAGCAGCGTCTCATCGCGCAGCAGCAGCCAGGGAAGAAGCAGCGGATCAGTCTCAAGGAGCAGCGGCAACAGCCGCAGCAGCGGAACCTCCTCAAAGAGCAGCAGCTCCAAAAGCTCGAAGAGCTCAGAAAGCAGCAGCCGCTCATCCAGAAGGTAAAGGCAAGGAGCTCAGGCCGCCTCTGCTCCGGAGCACCAGGGCAAGGTAGCAGGAAGAGCACAGATTATAAACTCTAAGCGCAGGGAAAAACACCCTGCGCTTTTTTTATTCCCCATAATTATATTTTTATTAATTAATATAATATATTTGCAATATATAAGTTACTTAAATATATGAAAATGATATCCACCGATCTTATCAAAGGTTCACTGAAGACCATAGTACTGAAGTTGCTGAAGGAGAACGGCCGCATGTATGGCTATGAGATCACCCGAAAGGTTGAAGAGCTTACTGCCGGGCAGATAAAGCTCACATACGGCGCCCTCTACCCTATACTACACAAGCTGGAGAACGAAGGAGTGCTGGTCACCGAGTCGGAGAACTACAACAATCGCATACGCGTCTACTACAGCCTCACCGACAAGGGAGAGTCTGTTGTGGCGGAAAAAGTCAGGGAGATGAAGGAGTTCATCGAATCTCTCCAGAACATTGTAAATCCTCAGCCAGGTCTTAACCATGCATGAACTGACCCTGCAGAACATTGAGGTGATTCGTCGCGATGTCGTCCGGGAGGAGATTTCCTTTTCGCACCTTCGGGATGAGCTGACGGATCACATATGCTGTGATGTCGAGAGTGAGATGCAGAGAGGATTGAGTTTCTCAGAGGCATACCAGGCTGTTAGAAGGAAACTGGGCTCGCGAAGGCTCCGCGAGATACAGGAAGAGACACTATATGCAGTAGACACTAAATACAGAAAGATGAAAAACACTATGAAGATTTCAGCCATTGCAGGCACTGTCCTGCTTGGCTTTGCCTCGTTGTTCAAGATCATGCACTGGCCCGGGGCGGGCATCATAATGATTCTCGGTGCCCTCGCTCTGGCTTTTATTTTCATGCCTTCGGCACTTACGGTGCTCTGGAAGGAGACGCACAGTGGGAAGAGAGTGATGCTTTACATAACAGCATTCATCGCCGCGATGCTGTTCATCGCAGGCGTCGTCTTCAAAATACAGCACTGGCCCGGGTCAGGAATTGTCCTCAGCCTCGCATTGGCCTCAGGAACACTGTTGTTCCTGCCGGCACTGCTGGCGGCCAAACTGAAGAATCAGGATAACCGCTCCAAAAGGATGGTATATATTCTTGGTGCACTGGGCATGACAGCATATATGGCAGGACTGCTCTTCAAGATACAGCACTGGCCCCTTGCCACACTCCTCCTGTCGGTTGGACTGGCCCTGATCTTCTTTGTGGTTCTGCCATGGTACACCCGCCTCACCTGGAAGAGTGATGATCACGTCAGCTCCGCCTTCATCTATATGGTCGTCGGGGCACTCGCAATCGTGATACCTTCGTTGCTTATAAGCCTTAACGTTCAGAGAAATTATGAGGGGGGCTATTTTGTACAGCAGAAAGCACAGCAGGAGTTGATAAATTATAAACTCTCGGAAAACCAGGCTATAATCAATAACTGCAGAGACACATTGTTGAAGCCTGCACTTGCGGAGATCAACTCTAAAACAACCCCTCTTCTTGATCTCCTGGATGGTATCGGGGAAAAGATGACTGACGCCTCTGAGGGTGATGCATTCAGTCCCGGGCCCTACAGTGAATTTCTGACGGACGGCAGCGCTGCCCGCAATGAACTGAGCGAAGCCCTGAGAGAGTACTCCGGATACCTGTCGGGACTATTACCGGAAGGGGATGCCGCACAGTTAGAAGAACTCCTTGATCCTTTGGCCTACCTGCCGGAAACAGTTTCAGGGCGTGAAAGAATATCCCTTATGTCAGGCCTGCATATGCTGGACCTGATGAAAGCCGGTATTCTGACAGCAGAATCCCTTGCTTTCTCATCTGCCATGAAAAATCAATAACAGGTTAAACAGAAAATGATGAAAAACAAAATTTATATAACCGGACTTATCACCACCATGATTGTATTCATGGGAGGCATCTTTAAGTTGAACCACTTCCCGGGAGCAGGCATCATGCTGACCCTCGGGATGCTGATGCTGATATTTCTCTTCCTCCCCCTTGCCCTCACCAACCATTACAGGGCTGAAGGCAACAGGCAGAACCTGCTATTGTACATCGTGACATGGCTGACCTGCCTTGTAGTGTTTGGCAGCATGCTGTTCAAGATCCAGCACTGGCCCGGTGCGGGCAAGCTGCTTATGATCGCCCTGCCATTCCCCTATGTGGTGTTCCTTCCTGTTTTCCTGGCTGTAACGGCCAGGAACAAAAACTTCAGCATCCACAACACGGTTTTTGTACTGTTCCTCCTTTCGGGAATATCGGTATTTTCCGTCCTGCTATCATTGAATGTATCGAAGGAAAGGATCGATGACAGCCTTAACCTGTCACGAAACTACAACAGGATTGAGACTGTGCTCGACGGGATACCTGCCTCTGCCGGACAGGATGCTGTAGCTCAGAAGATTGATAACCTGATCGGTGTGGTTGACGGTTATCAGTCGCGTATTTTTGCTGCTGAGGGAATCACAGAGAACGACTGGAACCGTGATCCCCTAAATTTTCCAAGGCTGGAGTCGACAGGCGTAGCCTTCGCAGCCAGAATTTGGGAAAAGGATGAACCAACGCCCGACCTCGCTCTTGAGTCCGGATTGAAAGACCTTATCAGGGAGCTTGAGACAAAAGCCGGTAATGAGAAGCTCGCAAAAGCAGTCCCGGTGATATTTGAGTATATGGATTACCCTGATGCCGGACCCGGTGAATGGACGAAGCAGATGTTGGTGTTCAGTCCCGTGGCATGGTCAATGATCTGGCTTGACGGGCTGGAGACCAACCTTAAGCTGTTGCGCGCAGGTATAAAATAACAGTTGCGTGAGTTCTCCAGCCGAACCTGACTGCTTTGTACCGCTCGTCAAATGACAGGTCTCTTTACCTGTTTGTTCCAATCAGGGTAATAAGGATGACCCCGTTGGCACCCCTGGTGCCGTAAATGGCAGCACTGGCGCCTTTTAGCACTGATATCGACTTGACCTCGCGGGGATTGATGTTGTCTATTGAGCTAACGGCTACTCCGTCAACGACAAAGAGGGGATCAGAGCTGAGCATGAGTGAGCCTACTCCCCTGATTGTGATCTTATTGCCAACAACATCAACTCCCGGCACCTTGCCCTGGATCATATCATATATGTTCGAGTAGGATGCGTTGTCGACAGTCTGGCCGTCTATATAACCAACATCAGTGTTGACGTCCTTTTTCTTAGCCGTGCCGTATCCAATGTCGACCTTCGTATCGCCTTCACGAATCACCGGAGCGAAATTCACCATTGCCTCCGCTCCGTCAAGTACAAAATCAATTTTCTGCTGACCCTCAAACACTGTCACTACCGACCCCATGTTGGATGTATAGACCCCTACGCTCCTGACATCCGGTCTGACCTTTATTTTATAGGTTCCGTTTTTACGTGTTTTGGTACCCGAATCCTGCAAGTCTATCACAATCAATGCACCGGCTACCGGAGACATCTCGATATCAGTGACCGTACCTGCAACTGTTATCAGTTTTTCCCTCTTCTGCCCTTCTGCCTGGCTGCCTGCCAGCAGAATCATCAGAACCAAAATTATAGCTTTTGCTTTCATATCTCATTCATTTTTACCTCCGCAAGATACGAAAAGCCGACGTGCATAACAACACTCTGTACACTGCGACTTATGCCCTGAACACTGTACCCTGACCCTGTACTCTGAACCCTGATCCATGAGCCTGTTTTCCTGCTTCGCCACCCGTTACTGTCAGTCCCGGGGCAGCCGGGACTGCCGGTCGGAAGTGCCAGCCGGAGCCATGGACCGTAATATATCACACATCTTATTAAAAACATGCTCAAACTCCCAACTTATGGGCATATGAGGTAGTTTGGCACGCCCTTTGCATTATTACAGGTGAAGAGCCAATTCTTCAGATAAATTTAAAGAGATGAAAAAGTTAATTATCACATCGATCCTCGCAGTCCTGGTAGCAGCAGGGGCGATAGTCCGCGGACAGGACTGGCCTGAGGAGTATCTGGGTCTCCCGGGCGACAACATGAACCTCTACGCCGTGATGAACCTCTTCCAGGAGTCAAAGACACTTGAGGAGTTCGAAAGGAATCTAAATGCCAGTGACTCCCGGGTGAATAACCTCGATCTCAATGGCGACAACTTCATCGACTACATAACGGTCACCGACTATGTGGACGGGAAGATACACACCATAGTATTAAGGGCAGTGCTCGGAAGGAACGACTTTCAGGATGTGGCTGTCTTTATCGTCGAGCGCAAGAACAAAAACAAGGTACGGATACAGCTTATCGGCGACGAGATGCTCTACGGCCGTAACTACGTGATAGAACCGAAGGTCAACAGACCCAATCCCGGCTATCAGGGTGATCCTCTCTACTATGACGATGTGATCTACGTCGGCAACGTATACTACTACGATCTCTCGTGGCCGGTCCTTGACTGGATGTTCATGCCCAGCTACGTGGCATGGCACTCAGGATGGTACTGGGGATACTGGCCTGCCTACTGGAAGCCCTGGAGCCCCTGGTACTGGCACCACTACTACGGATACCACTACAACTGGTACCCTCACTACTACACCTACTACCATCACTGGAACCACCTCGTGCATCACTACTACAACGACTTCTACTACACCAGCGTGCGCCACTATTCAAAGAATGTGGAACACAGGAAGACGGAGGGTCACTACAAGCAGACTTACACGCGTCCTGAATCCAGGAGAGACGGTGAGGAGCTCTACAGGAAGGTATATGCAAGCCGCGACAGTCGCAGTGCAGTTATCTCCGGAGACAGCAGAAGGAGCGCCGCTGATCAGGCAGCAAGGGTGCCGACGCAGTCGACTGTCAGCAGCGACCGCAGGAGTCCGGATGCCGCTACAAGGAGTCGTGAGGAAGTCAGCAGAAGCCGCGAGGCCGTCAGCAGAAGTCGTGAGAGCGTGAACAGTCAGGCTGCAGCAACCGACCGGAGGAATCCGGCTGAAGTGAAAAGCACGACAGTGACCAGGCCTTCCGCCCCTGACAGGGCAGAGGTCATCCGCAGGGAAGCTGCAACCGCACCCGAAAGGAGCAGCTACAGCGCACCGGCCAGGAGTAGCTCCAGCAGCGTCAGCAGCGCACCCTCAAGGAGCACCAGCAGTAGCAGCAACACCAGGAGCAGCTACAGCGCACCTGTAGAAAAGAGCAGCGTAAGCAGCGCACCTGCGAGAAGCAGCAGCAGCTCAGAGGCAGCCGCACCGGCAAGGCGCAGATAACGGCACATAGCTCACGGAGCACCATATATCCCCAGGAGCGCAGAGACTTTAAACTCTGCGCTCCTCTTTATTAATACCCTCCCGATCGCGCCAGCCTCTATTTGTTAACCTGCTCCGCCTTTAAATGTCAATAATTTGTGTACTTTTGCACCGCCAAACAAATCCGTCTGCTGACGGAGAAAAAAGGCTTCGTCAGCCGCACCCGTCAAATGGGTGAAAAGGCTGACTCCGCCACCGGCAATAAACATAAAAGAGAATTACATAAATGATATTTGAAGAGCTGGACCTGAACCCCGAACTTCTTGATTCGATAGATTACATGGGTTTCAGGGAGACCACCCCCATACAGGAGAAGGCCATACCGGTAATCATGGAGGGCAACGACCTGATTGCCTGCGCCCAGACAGGCACAGGCAAGACCGCAGCTTACCTCCTGCCGGTGATGAATGAGATAGCCGACAGGCGCCCCTCCCATACCCACACACTGATACTCGTCCCGACACGTGAGCTGGCCATGCAGATAGACCAGCATATACAGGGGCTGGCCTACACGCTGAACATAACCTCCCTGGCTGTCTACGGCGGCGGTGAGGGCAGCGCCTGGGACCAGGAGAGGGAGGCTCTCTCAAAGGGAGCCGACATCATCGTTGCCACCCCCGGCAGGCTGATATCACACCTCAATCTTGGCTATGTGAAGTTCAACGAGATAGAGGTACTCGTGCTCGACGAGGCGGACCGCATGCTTGACATCGGCTTTTATGACGATATCATCCGCATCATCTCATTCGTGCCAAAAAAGCGTCAGACACTCATGTTCAGCGCCACCATGCCACCCCGGATCCGGTCGCTCTCAAAACAGATCATGAAGAACCCGGTGGAGATAGCCCTGGAGATGTCAAAGCCGGCTGAGGGGGTGCTGCAGGCTGTCTATCTGCTGGAGGAGAACCAGAAGCTGCCGCTGCTGAACAGCCTGATAGCCGACAAGCCCGAATACAACAGCATACTCATATTCAGCTCCACCAAGAAAAAGGTTCACGAGATCGTTCGCGGACTGAGATCGCGCGACTTTGCCGTAGAAGGCATATCGTCTGACCTCGAACAGAAACAGCGTGAGGAGACGCTGCTGCGGTTCCGCTCACGGCGCACCCGCGTGCTGGTGGCAACCGACGTCCTGAGCCGTGGCATCGACATCAAGGATATCAACCTGGTGGTAAACTACGACGTGCCGTCAGACGCGGAGGATTACGTTCACCGCGTGGGCCGCACCGCCCGTGCAGAGACCACAGGCGTGGCCATCACCCTCGTCACAAATGCCGAGATGTACAAACTTCAACGAATAGAAAAACTGATCGGTTACCAGGTCTTCAGGGCTCCGCTGCCCGACTTCATTGCCAGCAGCCACGCCGACACCTCCGCTCACCGTCCTCCACGCCCGGGGGCTGGCAGGAGAAATTTCAGGCGCAGATAGATCTTTAGAGTTTTAATATTTCCTGTGTGCAGGGACTCCCCTGTTAATTTGTTCGTTAACTTTGGTCCTGGCTTAACTCAAATCCAACATGGCTTCGGACGAAAAATCAATGGTAATCATCGGAGCAGGCTTCGCCGGCCTGGCAGCCGGCATCTACGGGAGACTAAACGGTTACAACACGCAGATTTACGAAATGCACAACCTGCCCGGCGGGCTCTGCACTGCGTGGAAGAGAAAGGGCTATACCTTCGATGCGTGCATACATTGGCTGGTAGGTTCCTCCCCTGATAGCTCCCAGCACAGTATCTGGAAGGAGACAGGAGTGGCACAGGGCAGGGAGTTTGTCTACCCGGATGAGTATTGCCGCTGTGAAGGGGCCGACGGTCGCACCGTCATCTTCTATTCCGATGCCATCAGGCTTGAGGAACACCTCCTACAGTTATCACCCCGGGATGCGGATACAATCAGGGACTTTGCCAGGGGGGTGAGGATGTGTACCCTGTTCGACTTTCCGGCGGATGATGACCCGCCATTGGTCAGGTTGAAAAAGAGTGTGAAGATGTTCTTCGCCTTCATGAAGTACGGCAGAGAATTCAAAAAATGGACCAACATTACGGGCGAGGAGTTTGCCAACCGTTTCAGGGATCCTCTCCTGAAGGAGGCATTCAGGGAGATATGGATACCGGAGTTCTCAATAGTCTTCATGCTCTTTACTTTCGCATGGCTTCACACCAGAAACGCCGGCTATCCCATAGGCGGCTCGATGCCCATGTCGAAGGCTCTCGAAGAACGGTACAGGGAGCTGGGCGGAGTCCTTAACTACAACAGTAAGGTTGCACGGATAATCACTACCAACGGCAGGGCGATCGGCATCAGGCTGGTCGACGGCACGGAGATCCCCGCCGCCAGGGTTATCTCGGCAGCCGACGGCCATGCCACCCTGTTCAATATGCTCGACGGCAAGTACCTCGACGCAAAGACGCGCGAACAGTACGAGAAGTGGCCTCTGTTTCATTCGCTGCTGTTTGTATCACTGGGCGTCAACCGTAAATTCGACGACCTGCCGGTGACGGTCTCAGGTATCAGCTTCCCGCTGACGGAACCGGTGATGATCGCAGACAAGATACGTGAGAGACTTCCGGTGCATATCTATAACCAGGATCCAACCATGGCACCTGAAGGCAAGACCGCCGTCACCGTGATGCTCGACTCCGACTATGAGTACTGGAAAAAGCTTTACGAAGACCCGGCAGTCTATGTGCAGAAGAAAGATGACATCGCCAAAACCATTGTCAGACTCCTCGAGCAGCGTTTTCCAGGGATCACCGAACAGGTGGAGGTGACCGACGTGGCAACCCCGATCACCTTGGAGCGATACACCGGCAACTGGAAGGGGTCATTCGAGGGGTGGATCATCACCCCTGAAAACGCATTCACAATGACAAAACCGCTGCCGCAGAAAGTACCAGGACTAAAGAACTTCTACATGTGCGGTCAGTGGGTAGAGCCGGGCGGCGGCCTGCCAACATCCATAATGTCGGCAAAACGCCTGCTAAAGACCATCTGCAAAGAAGACGGCAGGAAATTCAGAAGCAAATAACCGCTTTCTGACCGTTCACTGAAGCACAACCGGAAGCGTCAGTTACCGGAGTGCCGTCCGTGGTCCCGGCGCCTGATTAACGCAGCCTAAACCTCCAGGTTGCTCATCTCTTTCGTCACACTGAAGCTGTATTCCGGGTATTCGTAGATCGGAACACGAGGCTCGGTCTGGCCGATGCTGTAGCCGAAGAGCCCCTCGTACTGCGCCGTATCCTCGCCCAGTTCCTCCAGCTGCCGGAGATACTCGTGTATCGACTTCGACTCGATGATTATCATCTTGCCCATCTTGTTGATGATAGGACTGTGCGTACGGGTGATGTCATGGTCGAACTGCAGTATCCTTCTTCCATACCTGGTGATGCCCACCACCCTGAAGGTAAGACTCTTGCCCACGCCGGGAAGGTTCAGCACGTTACGGTCGGTGCCCAGGAATGGGAGATCGGCAGAGCGGCGCAGCGCATCAATGTTCTCAATAATATTCTCCGCATTGTCTGCAAACTGACGTACGGTCTCGTAATGTTCACTGTCGATCCTGCCGACGATCTTCTCCTCAAGCTGCTCCTGTACCACCCTGGCATTGGGTGCGAAATTGAAGTTGTTCTCCATGTAACCCTTGACCGTGAAGGTATAGTAAGGCAGGATGCCAACATCATTCATGACCTTCCTCAGCTTGGCAGTATGGCCCCTGCGCGAGGCAGCCGTGGTGAACACCAGCTGGTTGGTGATGAGCCATCCGGCATCGGAGAGCCTGCGTGCTGCCTGGCTCGACTCCGGGGTGACCTCCATGGGCGACTCCACGTGGGTCTGTATGAGAAACTGCGTGATACCTATCTCCCTGGCCTTCTTCTTGAAGTCACCGAGTATCTGCACCAGCTCGGGCGTTATCCGCTGCGGCATGTAGGTCAACATCCTCGTCCCGAGCCTGACCCTCTGTATCTCGGCATGCTTCTCACCGTCATGCCTCTGCCTGTTTTTCTCGCGTTTGTTGCGCGCCATCTCGCAGACGGCATCAAGCAACTCCTTCAGGCTCCTGTCAGAGCTCATCAGGGCATCACCGCCGGTGATGAGTATATCCCTCAGATGCGTGTCATCCTCGAAATATTGCAGCAGCTTCTTCTGTTTCTCCGACCAGCTCTCAGTGGGTTTGAGCTTATCAAGGTCGAAGTTGAGGTGACCGCTCTGGAAGTCGTACATGCGCTGGCAGGGAGAACAGAGTCCTCCGCATGCCCTTCCCATGGTGTCAGGGATGAGTATGGCCACCTCCGGATACCTCCTGTGGATGTTGTTGTGGGAAGGGAGCAGCCACCCTGCCGCATTGGGCTCACCCGGCACCACCTTGTCCTCCTTCTCCCATGCCACGATGTGCCCGAACTCATCCACCAGCTGGCGGCTGTAGACGATATAATGCCTGATGGCCAGGTCGGCGCCGATGGCGAAATAGGGAACACGCACATGCAGCAGAGAGAGATAATAGGGGTTCACGAAGAAAGGTATCCCCGCCTTCTCGGCATCATAGAGTATCTTCATGGTATCGGGGTCAAGCGAATGACCCAGCATCTCATTGAGGAGGTCCGGCGACCGCACTGCAAAATGGAGATGGAACCTGTAGTTGTCCCACCACTCGTTCATCATCTGCAGCTTCTCATCGTGCGCCATGCCTTCAGGGAAGGAGTATTTCTCAGATCTGATCTCGCCCGCCTCGATCTTGGATATCAGCAGGTTGATGATCCTCTCCCTGTTCTCCTTGCGCAGCTCCACGATGCGCGGATCGACTCCCGACGGGTACATCTCCATCCATTTTTCAACCCTGTCCCTGTCGGGGATCACCTGGTTGCTCTCGCCCCTCAGCTGCCTGAAGAGCTGTATCATGTCGATGAAAAACTCAGGCTTGGAGCCGCCAGTCCCCTTGATAACGGCAAGCCATATAAACCTGATGGGGTTGCTCACGGCTATCTCACCTCGCAGATTGGGATCAGGGTACTCAATACCTGCATGATCTATATAGTCAAGTATCCTGATGATGGCATAGTCGTTCCACGAAAGTTTCTCAAAGTTCTCACGCCTGGTGACCCTGTCGGTCTGAAACCGGAATGCATCCTTGCGGCTGCTGTATTCCGAATGTATCCAGTTTTTTACTCCTATCTGTGCTTCGATCTCGTTCTTCGACTCCCTCATGATGGTCTCCAGCATGGGGTTCTCGCGGAGCAGCACGCGCAACAGGCGGTGTGAACGGACGCTTATGGCTATCCTGTCAAGTTTCTCATTTTCTGTCATAACTGTTATCCTTTTCGGTGGCGGGACGCTACAAGATAATAATAATGAGCCATACCACCGCAAAAACTGTCACAGATTATTGCCGCGCCAGTGTGCCTCAGGGACGCCCTGGCAAACTTTTTTTGCGGCCGCACTTATATCATATCGTTAAGAGACTATTTTTGCATGAGAGAAAAAAGACACTTTGAAAAAAAACACCCTCAAAGCAATAACCGTCAGAAGGCTGGCGCTGGGATGTTTTCTGGCATCGGCACTCTACACCACCCTGCCCGCACAGGAAACTGCCGCAGTCCGTTCCGACCTCATTCCTGAGATAGCCGGCATCCTGAAGACAAAAGTTGAGTTCGACCTTGACAACTCCCTGATGCGTTTCGAGGTGCGCAACGCCCGCTTCAGCGTCCGTGGCAAGATCAACAGCTACATGACCTACAAGCTCGAGATCGATCTCTCCGACGAAGGCCAGATGAAGATGCTCGATGCATATGTCAGGTTCTCTCCTGTCACCGACCTGAACTTCTACCTGGGGCAGCGCAAGATACCCTTCAGCAGCGATTACATGCGGAGCCCGGCAGACAACATCTTTGCCAACCGTTCCTTCCTGGCAAAGTACATCAACGAAGGAATGCGTGACATAGGATTTTATGCCGAGTACATCTTCCGCGGACAGATCCCCGTCTCCGTGGTGGCCGGGGCGGTGAACGGCACAGGGAACAACAACCCGCAGTGGATCGAGAAGCCCAATTTTGCCGCACGTCTCGCCGCAGGAAGGGATGATGGTGTGAGAGCCGCAACCAACTTTTACTACGGGGAGGGTGCCACCGAGCATAACCTCTCGATGTTCGGCGCTGAGCTGAGATACAACAGCGGTCATCTCTTCATCGAGACGGAATATATTGTAAGGCAATGGACCGACACCCTTTCAGCCAGGCAAAAAGATGACGGCATATATCTCCATTCTTACTATAACTTCATGCCTGAAAACCGGATGGTCAAGATGGTAACTCCGGCAGCGAGAATAGACTTCATCGGCGACTCGATGTTCAGCGGAGATTTCGGGGCCAGCCGCTTCACCTGCGGCCTCAACCTGGGTTTTGTAGCAAAACAGTTCTATTCAGAGATCAGGTTGAACTATGAAAACTACTTCAAAAGCCTGCTCCCCATCCACACAGACAAGTTCACCCTGGAATTCATAGGCAGATTTTGACTCCAGACTTCTGAGCGGATTACTTCGAACCAATATTCATCTGATTTTCAGCAATATTATTGCAAATCCATGCAATAATTACCCGGTTAACGATGTTTTTTAGCTGGTACCAAAAGATAATAGGATGAAGGTAATGAAAATCAATCTGAAAGTACTTGCAGTTATGAGTATCATTATACTCACAACGACCGTGAGTTGCAAAAAGGAAGCGGAAGAGATCAGAGATGGTAGCGGCAACGTCTATACCACTGTTAAGATCGGATCCCAGGTATGGCTTAGTGAGAACCTCAGGACCAAAAAATACAACGACGGCGCTGCTATCCCGAATGTCACCGGAGATGCCTGGGAACCGCTGCTAACACCCGCTTACTGCTGTTTTGGCGATCTGGAGGCCAACGCAGGTATTTACGGTGGCCTGTACAATTACTTCGCGGTACAGACCGGCAAGCTCTGTCCGCAGGGGTTCCATGTCCCTTCCCGCGGGGAGGTCCTGATACTGACAGATTTCCTGGGTGCTGATGCGGGGGGAAAGATGAAGAGTGTTACACTGTGGAATGCACCGAATGAGGGGGCCACCAACACCAGCGGTTTCACAGCCCTGCCCGGAGGCATGCGCATATCTGATTTCATTCACAACGGAATGCACGGATATTTCTGGACATCTACCGATTACAATACGAACTCTGGTTATTTCTTCGCCCTCTCCTATACTGACGCATTGGTGGAAGAGGATCATCGCTGGGGTTCCTCCGGACTCTCGGTGCGATGCATTAAGGACTAGCCCTCCCCGAAGAAAGCTTCTCAAAAGTAACTTCATTGCCGCCCGTTATCCTGCTCTCACACCATTGTGGCTGATACTGAGCGTATGGCACCAAACATCATGTCATTACCTTTGAGAGTTTTTCCCAATAATTTCATATATTTACGCTAAAGTATTGATCATCAATTATGAATCTCCTCTTCATCTGCACGGTAAACAGGATGCGAAGCTGCACGGCAGAGACCGTCTACTCTGCAGATCCTGCATATAAGGTCAGGTCCGCCGGCATCGCCCCCACCGCCCCCAACCAGGTCACCGCTGAGCTGCTGAAATGGGCTGACAAAGTCTTTGTGATGGAGAACATGCACCGGGCGTTCATCACTGAGAAGTTCCCGGACATAGATCTGAGCAAGAAGCTTATCGTCCTCGACATACCCGATTTCTTCTACTACATGGAGCCCGAGCTGGTTGACCTGCTCAAGGCAAAAGTCGATCCGCACCTGGCACAGTAGGCAGTCTTCACTACACAGTCAGCAGTTTGAGCCACCGACGGAGGAGGAGGCGGCAAACTGTCGCCTGATTACGACTTTACTGACTTTCGACTTTCCTGCCCTCCGACTCCGACGGACGCAGTCCGAAGCCTTCTTCGACATTCGTAGTTTTAACTTAGGATGTGGCGTAGGAGGAAGACTTTCGACTTGACAGACTTTCGACTTGACTACAAACATCACCGCCGTCCCGAGATCCATCATCCCGTGCAGGATAGCAAAGTTATGATTACCCTGATATCCTTTCTGTATGTAAGTCGGTCAAACCGAAAGAGTGACAGGTAGCTCCTCCCCTCGCTCCTGAACAGATGGAACAGCAGAGCTATGCTAACGAGGTTGGTCAGCGTTGCCGCCAGCAGCCAGTAGCCCTCTGACCGGGTCCATGAACGAGGGACAAGGGCTATGAGACACTGAAACAGCAGGAAGAGGACAAGTCTGCTGACGAGAAGAGCCATCAGCCGTCGCATCGTACGCGGTTGATCAAGGGAGGTCGTCATGGAGGAGGAATTAAGATTGACAGACACTTAGTTCTGGTCCAGGTAATCAAGTATGATCTGCACCTCTGCCTTCACGCCGTAGATAAGGGAACTTTCATCAGGATTGAATGCCGGATGGTGGTTGGTCACACCCGGACCAGTACTGAGGTTAATGTAGCAGGATGGCGCTATCTCCCTGTATCGTGCAAAGTCTTCGCTGGCAGTCATCCGGGGTACATCCATGACCATCCCGCTGCCAAGTATCCTGATGGCACTGGCTCTTGCCAGCCTGTTAAGCGCCGGATCATTATCCATGGCCGGGTATCCAGAGGTATATTCCAGGCTGTAGGTGGCACCGTGGGCCAAAGCTATATTATCAATAACTGTCCTGATTCGGCCCTCCAACAGGTGCCGTGTAGGTTCCGAGATGGTTCTCACCGTTCCGGCCAGCAGCGCCCTGTCGGGTATGACGTTAGGTGCGTTGCCCGACTGGAATTTACCCACGGAGATGACAGCCATCTCCCCGGGTGTAACATTGCGTGAGACGATCGTCTGCAACACAGTGACGATCTCCGCCCCCGTGACTATCGGGTCTATCCCCAGGTGAGGCATGGAGCCATGCGATCCTTTGCCCTGAATGATCAGGTAGAATCCGTCGGAAGCGGTTGAGGCAGGACCGTCGGGCAGTATGCCGACAGCGCCCGGCACCTGGCCCGGACCGATATGCAGGCCGAAAAATGCTTTTACCTCATCCAGCACCCCCGTCCTGATGATATCGAGGGCTCCGCCGGGACTCTGCTCCTCGGCATGCTGAAAGATAAAATAGACGGTGCCTTTGATCTGTTTCTGCATCGATGAAAGTGTTGCGGCTGTGCCAAGAAGCATGGCAGTATGCACATCGTGCCCGCAGGCATGACTCACTCCTGCATTGACAGATGCAAATGGAAGTCCTGTCTCCTCAGGGACCGGCAGGGCATCCATATCAGCCCTGAAAGCAACGGTGCTGCCTTCCTTTCCACCCCGTAAAATACCTATCACACTGGTCGGCGTGGGCCATATCACCTCTATGTTCCCGAAACTCTCCAGCACAGAAGTGACATACTCAGATGTAAACAGCTCTTCATACGAAAGCTCCGGGTTCTGATGAATATAACGGCGCCATTCAATTATTTTTTCAGCAGGGATATTCTTTACCCATGAAGGCTCCTTCTCCGGCTGGTCAGAAGTACCTTTTGCAAAACAGGCGGCAACGCTCATTGCGCCAAAAAGAACGGCCACCAGAACTACCTTATTAATATTCATCTTATGCATTTTCGTTAAATCGGTCTACAGCAAACGGCACAAAATTGTGATGTGTAAAGTAACTCATTTTTATAGCTGCAGGAAGCTCTAAAGTCATTATTACCTGCTACTGGTTCAGGGCACTGCACTTCCCGGGTCTCCTCCCGGTTACAGCCTCTGTCTCCTGAAGAACGACCAGATGACTTCGCTGGCGTCAATATCCCTGCTGGTCTTTCCTATGACGCGTGTGGGAAGGTACTGAAGCCCGCCCGGCCAGGTGTGCCCTCCACCATCCACAACGTAAAGGATCACCTCGGTACCGTCATCCTCGTTGACATAAACTTTGCGGGTCACTCTGGTTCCGTCGGCGGGATCCCTGTCGGGCTCTTCAGTGATAACAGGCACAGGTGAGCATCCGTTCTTTTTCACCCAGTACTCTATGGACTGATCCACTGACGAAACCCAACCCAGCATCTCCCTGCCGAAGTGCCCGTATATCTCGCCGCCTTCAAAGGGCACCACGGGATCATCCACATTGTTGATGGCCAGCACCGGGACATGTCTCGACGGCGAGCAATCGTCGATAAAGAGCAGTGGAATATTTCCGTCTACGGGAGCTATGGCTGCTATCCTGTGAGATAACTCGCATGCCAGGCGGTATGACAGGATCGCACCGTTGGATATGCCTGTCGCGTAGATACGGTGTGGGTCTGCATTGTAATCTCTTACGATCATATCTGTCAGCGCAGCGATAAAGCCCACATCGTCGATATTCTCCCTGTGAGCACGGTCGTCAGCCTCCTGCTCCCTCCTGCCGTCGTTCCAGGCAAGCTCTATTCCGTCGGGGTAAGCCACCAGGAATCCATCCCTTTCAGCCAGCCTGTCAAAGCCCTTGCGCGTGACCAGTATCATGCCCTCCCCATCCACTCCCCTGCCATGAAGGGCAATCACCAGCGGCATCGGAACAGATCTGTCATATGATGACGGGACATACAGTATGAAAGTACGTTCCAGTCCATCATGCAACAATGATGCCCTGTGGCAGGTGCCGTACGACCCCGGAGAAAATTTCCTGCCAATCCACGACATCGCCTTCAGCAACAGGGATATTATCGGTTTCGTTATTGAGGTGTACAATCCATTTATCATCTGTGTCTCTCCGTTTATCCGGATTCCTAATATTTATCTGCCACCTGGCTCCTGCGGGCATCCGGAGGATGACCTGCCGCCTGCAGGTAACAGCATCATGGTCTGCCGCCTGCAGGGAACCTCAGCGTGATCTGGCTCCTGCGGGCATCTGCAGGATGAGCATCAGTCTGCGGCAACTGCATCCCAACCCACCGCCTGTGGGCAACCTCGGTATGCCATCTGCAATATCAGCAGTTTTTCTCACACATTCACGCTCTTCAGCAGTTATTATTTAAACCACTCCCGCCTCTACACCCCGCCACCGCCAGGCTCCCCCGGTTTGTACCTCAGTAGCTCGTCGCTTAGTCTCCCCTGGTCGCTTCTGCATTCGGTCTGTTCACCGAAAGAAAAAGGTCGTCTGCCGGAAACATTTTCTCTTTAAATTTGTCATCTATGAACTTTGCATCAACAAAAACCTGAAAATCATGCAGACAATTCTTGGCGCCAACGGAACAATAGGAAAGCTTCTTGCCAGGGAGCTGATGTCATATACCGACAGGGTGCGGCTGGTGAGTCGCAAGCCAGTGAGGATAAACGAAGCCGACGAGCTCATGGCCGCCGACCTGACACAGCCCGGAGCTGTCGACAGGGCCGTAAAAGGTTCGGAGGTCGTCTACCTCGTGGTGGGATTTGAATACAAGGCGAAGGTGTGGGAGGAGAAATGGCCTGCGCTGATGAGAAATACAATTGATGCCTGTGCCAAGCATGGTGCGAAGCTGGTCTTCTTTGACAACGTCTACATGTACGACAGGGATCAGATATCTCACATGACCGAAGATACCGCCATCAATCCCCCGAGCCGCAAGGGAGCGGTGAGGAAAAGGATATCGGAGATGCTGCTGAAGGCTGTCGAAGAAGGCTGGATTCAGGCACTCATAGCACGGTCGGCCGACTTCTACGGTCCTGATAACAACAACAACTTCATCACCCAGATGGTGATGAAGAACCTCAAAGAGGGCAAGAAGGCCATGTGGTTCGTCGGTTCGGATATCAAACACTCATTCACCTACACCCCTGATGCCGCAAAGGCTACGGCTCTGCTGGGTAATACCCCCGATGCATACGGGCGGGTATGGCATCTACCCACCGAGAGCCGCCCTGTCACAGGCAAGGAGATAATAACGATGATCGCCTCGGAGATGGGTGCTGAACCGAAGATATCACTCCTGCCGAAGTTCATGCTGCAGCCACTGGGACTATTAATCCCTATCATGAAGGAGATGCGTGAGATGATTTACCAGTATGACCGCGACTACTTCTTCGACTCATCAAAATTCACCCGCAGGTTCGGCATCAGAGCCACTCCCTGGGAGGAGGGCATCAAAGCCACATGCCAGGCCTGGAAAGTCTAGAAGGAATTTTATCCGGCTGTCATTCTTTTCTAGATTTGTTCTCTGGCATGATTTGTGAAATATATGTGACAGCATAAACAAAAATTTATTCATCATGAAGAGACTTCTATTATTCATTGCATTTATCGGTATTGGCGCCCTGGCCGCAGCACAATTCACACCCTATGCGCTGGGAGGACGTTTCTACGGCGGAGGCGACTTCAACGGTGCTGAGATCTCGTTCCAGAAAGGTATCAGCGACCGCCACCGGACGGAACTTGATGCCAGCTTCGGCTTCAGGTCAGACAACAGCAGAATAGCACTGGTGGGAATGTACCACTGGGTCTAGAACCTGCCGGGAAGGTTTGCCTGGTTCGTGGGGCCCGGAGCCAGCATATCCTATGACAGCTATAATGATAACCACTACGTGAATGTAGGGCTTGGAGGCCAGATAGGTATTGAGTATAACTTCAAAGGCATACCTTTGATGATCAGCCTTGACGCACGTCCCATATGGGATTTCCTCGGCGACGTCAACGGCCTGGGCTGGGGCAGCGCCCTGGGTATCCGCTACACTTGGTAAGAGACGGTTTTGCAACGGTGATGACAGTGCCGCCCAACGTGAAGCATCAGCAGGCATTCACCGCACTGGCAGTAAAAGCACGAAGGCAGAACAGGGGATTATGGAAGGGCGATCCTTCCGCAAAATGAGATATAATGAAGATAGTTGACTGGAAAGAACAGAGTATTGTTGAGACGCCACACAGGGTAGATGTGCGCAAGCTATATGACCACGATAACGCTCAGGTGATGCACATCCTCCTGAGTCCCGGTGAGACACTCAAACCCCACATCACCCCCGTGGATGTCTACTTTTACATCCTTGAGGGAACGGTTGACGTGCGCGTGGGCGACGAGACGGTCACCGTCGGCATCGACCGGCTTGTGGAGAGTCCGAAGGATATCGTCCATTGCCTCTCCAACAGCTCCGACGCCAATGCACGCATCATGGTGGTGAAAGCACCAAAGCCCGTCACCTCGACGAGGGTGCTCTGAGCATCTACCTGACCTTCTGCAGTTCCGAGTTTAGCCTGGCACTCGCCACCGAACTTTTACCTGAGCTTAACACCTCAACTTCCTTATGGATTGCACCCTCGTATGACCCCGAGACTGTACCTGTCTCCTCGTAAGAGGTGTTGTCACCGATTGATGTGTAAGTTCCAACACTCAGATTGTTGATCTTAACGGAGTAGAGGCCGTTCGACAGGACCTTTGCATCGACGCTGCCGCCATCACCGGTCAGGTAGTAGGTATCGCCCGTCAGGTTGATTCCGCTGATGAAAAACAGGCCAAAGGGATAGACGTTCCGTTGCGCCTCCTCGGTAAAGCCCAGCGACGGATAGTTGCCACCAAGAGTGTTGACGTCATCATCAAGCAAAGCGACGGCAAGGACGGTAGTGTCACCGTTGCTTATGTTGCCGAACATAAACTGGAAGACATGCATTTCAGAGGCAGCTCCCTTATCGAAGATCTCCTCAAGAAGATAGAGATCATTTATCAGGTAGTTCTCCCCGTTAAACTTAAAGGAGTTCACGGGGTCCTCATCCTTTGAGCAGGAAAAAAGGGTTACCAGGGCAAGCAGCCCGGCGAGAAACAGAGCATTTCTTTTCATGACAGTTAAGATATTTTTATTTGGTATGTAAATCATTTGCAAAAGTTCTCCCCTCCCGGTTATCGGGTTATTCTATTGAAGTAACCGCACCGACCGCTTATTTATTGCCGGTAAGCATTGAATTATTACCTTAACGACATCCGTGTTATCGTAAATACACCCTCTCCCCTGTTCACACTGGAGGTGATGACCAGCCCGGCTTCCGCGGCCAGCCTGCCCAGTCCGCCCCGGGCCATGTACTTTCTGAAGTTACTGTAGTGGTCGCCCCATGCCGCTCGCTCTATGCCCCATGCCAGCCATGCAGCTGGTCCCGGAGTCATGGGACAGCTGTAGTCGGCAATGATTATCCTTTTTGCCAGGCGACGCATCTCCTCAAGTACTTTTACCGCCGTCTCCGGCTCAAACTGGTGCATTGCGAGTGTTGAGACTGCCACATCGAAGCTGAGGTCTGGGTAGCATGAGAGATCAGTTGCATCGAGCAGCTCGAAGGAGACATTCTCGACCCGGCGTCTCTGCGCCGTGCGGCGGGCGGTGGTGATCATGCCCTGCGAAAAATCGATGCCTGTGACATGCCCGGCATGCCGGGACATGGCCACCGACAGCGCTCCTGTCCCACAGGCAATGTCGATCACCTTCTCGCCCGGCACTATCATTGAGACAACACGCCTGCGGAGCCCGTTGATCAGCGGATCAATGAAGACCCGGTAGAGAAGTCCTTTGATTGAGAAGCCCATGTAACTGTTTCAATGGCATAAAGATACTATTTTGTGCCCTTCCCGGACGGGAATAGAGATAATCCGGTTCGGTGATTCCACTTCTGCCCGGATTAATCCTTTCTTTCGCCCGGCTCCTTTTATACTATTCCCCTTCCTGAATCGTTAATTAACTCACGAGGCACCCTTTAAGGGGGGAACGAATAAAAGGATTGGATGAACGGAGGATCGCAAAGACCGGAATATGCCGGCCATGGAAATGACTATGCATATGCAGTAAAATCTGCACTTTTCGGAGTGACCGTTGGCGATGCGCTGGGCGTCCCTGTCGAGTTTGAGAGCAGGGATGATATCAGTCGCGACCCTGTGACCGGCATGACGGGCTTCGGCACCTACGACCTCCCCCCCGGCACCTGGTCGGACGACAGTTCCCTCACCTTCTGCCTCGCCGAGGCACTGACACAGGGATTTGATGTCAATACGATAGGGCAGAATTTCGTCAGGTGGCACCGCGAGGCCTTCTGGACTGCACACAGTGAGGTATTCGATGTCGGAAACACTACCAGGACAGCCATTGAGCGGCTTGCCAGGGGCATGCAGGCTGATAAGGCCGGCAGCGACGACGAGGCTTCAAACGGCAACGGCTCGCTAATGAGAATCCTGCCACTGCTCTTTTACATGTCAGACAGACCGGTAACCGAACGGTTCGAGATAACCAGGCAGGTATCATCGATTACACACGGGCACATCCGCTCCGTTATATCCTGCTTTTACTACCTCGAGTTTGCCAGGCAGATCCTCGAAGGAAAAGATAAATATAAGATCTACAGCAACATGCAGACCGTGATTGCCGGCCATCTGTCGGCGCTGCTGATCGATCCCTCCGAGATAGTGGTGTTTGACCGCCTGCTGAAGCATGACATCTACCGCCAGCCGAAGGAGGAAATCCATAGCAGCGGTTATGTGATTCATACCCTCGAGGCCGCCGTATGGTGCCTGCTCACAACCGGCAGCTACCGCGAGGCCGTCCTCCGTGCGGTCAACCTGGGCAGGGACACCGACACCACCGCTGCCGTCACAGGCGGGCTGGCAGGACTGCTCTACGGCTATGACGGCATCCCGGAAGAGTGGATCAGACAGATCGCCAGGAAGGATGATATCGAGGACCTTGCCGAAAGGCTTGCACTAAGCATTCAGCCAGCGTGACAATCTTTTATTGGCTTTGCTCCTGGCTCCGCTTCCGGAATTCTGATAACGAGGATCATCAAAGTTACCGGACATGCATAACCTACCTGGTATAAACGGATATGTGACTTCAGTTTCGCAGAACCGTAAAACTTAACCGGCTGCTCTATTTCGACAGGGATCTGATCATCGACTCCAGGGTCTCCTTCAGCCTGATGAGGTCTTCAACCTTCAGGTCTCCTTCTGCCAGCCGATCGGTAAGCTGTTCGGGTATCAAGGATGCCTCCTCCTGCAGTTGCTTTCCTTTTTTGGTCAGATGAACAATTACCTTCCTCTCATCCTTCCCCGAGCGTCTGCGCCTGATGATCCCCAGCTGCTCCATCCTCTTTAGTAACGGAGTGATGGTGTTGGTGTTGAGTATCAGCTTCTTCGCTATATCATTCACCGGCATGCCATCCTCCTCCCACAGTATCATCAGAACCAGGTACTGCGGATATGTTATCCCCAGCTTATCGAGAAAAGGCTGGTACTCACGGGTTATCAGCCGTGATGCCGCATAGACCGGGAAACATAACTGATTTTCAAGCTTGAGTTGTTCGTAAGCCATCTTGCATGTTTTAATCAGGGCAACCGTCTCACAAATCTACGAAATGTGATTCAATCGCCTGCGATATTTATTTATCGGGACCACCCCGGAACTGATCCGGTAGCCCGTCATCCTTACTGAACCTTCAGCACCTTTTCAATACTTCCCTTAAGCTGTTCAGGCTTTGTCGTCGGTGAAAACCTCTTCACCGGTTTGCCGTTCTTGTCAACCAGGAATTTGGTGAAATTCCATTTCACCTTCCTGCTAAAAGTGCCCCTCAGTTCGTTTGTCAGGTATTTAAAGAGCGGGTGAGCAGTCTCTCCGTTGACGTCAACCTTGGAGAACATCGGGAAGGTGACACCGTAATTCACCAGGCATCCTTCCGCTATTGATTTCTCATCGCCCGGCTCCTGGTTGGCAAACTGGTTGCTCGGAAATCCCAGGATGACCAGACCTTTGTCCTCATACTCCTCATACAGTTTCTGCAGGCCTTCATACTGCGGTGTCAAGCCGCATTTGCTGGCAGTGTTTACGACAACCACAGCCTTGCCCCTGTACTCTTCCATTTCTGTCTCCTTCCCCTGGAGACTCTTCGCCTTGAACTGGTAAAAATTCTTTTCCATGATATCCTGTTTTTCGTTAGTTTCTTCCGTTAATATTTTCACGTGCACTCAGCTTCGCTTTTCATTTATATCTGTCACGATTCTATCGTACGCGATGCAAATATAATCAATATTTTTATATCGCAAGCGATATAGGCAAACAGGGAGCTTGCTAAAGGATTCGGTGCTGACAAGGTCATGGGATATGGCAGGGAAGAGCTTGCCGGCCTCACCACGAAATTCGATGCTATACTTGATGCCTACGGTAAGATGGACCTCCGGCTTGCGCGTCACCTGCTGAAACCCGGAGGAACGTATGCCTCGACGCTGTTTATCCCTCCCCCCTATCTTTCAATACTTATTACCAGGCTGATCCATGGCAAACGGCTTACTTCGGCGAACATGCGGAGACGCCCGGAGGACTGGCAGGAGATGGAGGAGTTGTATGCTGCCGGCAAACTAAAGCCGTTTATTGAAAACACCTTTTCTTTAGAGCATGCTGCAGACGCCTTTGACCTCGCCGTGAATGGCAAGCCACGAGGCAAGATAATCGTTAACACTCCTTGACACAATGTCAGGGCCGGGTTCAATGGGCAGCAAGTCAGTATGCTACCGGCGTTACATAAGATTACTGATTAGAAAATATTAATAATCCCCGTCTGAAAAATGAAAGCAGTCGTTTATAATAAAAAAAACAACCCTGAAAAACTTGTCTTTTGTGACACCGACCAACCTGTTCCGAATGACAACGAGGTATTGATAAAAGTCCATGCAGTATCCCTGAACGCCGCAGATTATCGTTCTCTGAATATGGGACTGATTCCCAAAAGGAAAATTTTCGGTGCGGATATTGCGGGGAGAATTGAATCCGTTGGTATCAACATCTCATCCTTTAAACCAGGTGATGAAGTTATAGGGGATCTTAGCAATTATGGCTTTGGAGGTCTGGCCGAATATGTCACTGCTCTTGAAAAAGCACTGGTAATAAAACCTGACATGGTCTCATTTGAGGAGGGAGCTGCGTTGCCCATGGCCTCAATGACTGCTCTTCAGGCTTTGCGTAATAAAGCCCGGATTCAAAAAGGAGATAAGGTACTTATTGTCGGCTGCTCTGGCGGAGTTGGGACCTTTGCCATACAACTGGCCAGGTATTTTGAAGCACATGTAACAGGAGTATGCAGTTTAAAAAATGTTCAGCAATCGATATCCATTGGTGCATACCATGTAATTGACTACAAAGTAGATGACTTCACAGAAATGAAGGAGCGGTATAAGATTATCTTAGGGATTAACGGTAATTATCCATTACTGGAATATCGGAAAACCCTGGCTCCGGGAGGAACTTATGTAATGTTTGGCGGTTCCCTGTCGCAGATTTTCAAATCACTCGCGCTGGGTTGGATATTGTCCAGTGGCTCAAAGAAAATGACCTCTCTGGCTGCGAAGACAAACAAAACTGACCTGGAGTTCCTGGCCAGCCATGCACAAAAGGGTATAATTAAGCCTGTTATTGACCGGCGCTATACCCCTGAACAGGCAGCAGAAGCCATGCGCTACATTGAACAGGGGCACTCTGCAGGCAAAGTGGTGATCAGTATTCCATAGTGCCTTCGGAGCAGGTAATTTCCCGGGGGACAATAATCAGCCCATTCTTCCGTCATTAAAAAGATGACTCCTGGCATGATATCCCTAACCCCCGGCAGAACCTTATCAATACTGTTGCTGGCAGCATGTCAGCTGATGATAACCTCGTGCTCTAAACGGGTCTGGCCCGAGACCTCTCCTGCCAGTATCGAAAGCCCGGCTGAGAGGAAGAAGCTGAATGAATTCATGGACGCAGGCGTTGAAAAGCCACTTAACACCGGCAGTACCACCGCGGATGAGGTCATCAATACGGCACGTAAATATCTTGGTGTACCCCACTGCATGGGCGGCAAAACCATGAAGTGCATCGACTGCTCCGGGCTGCTGGCCGTGGTCTTTGCCAGCCACGGTATGCAACTGCCACACAACTCCGAGGAGCAGGCCAGGTACGGAAAGATAATTGCAGAGCGAAAGAACCTGAAGAATGGCGACCTTGTCTTCTTTATCAAGACTTACAACACAAGCCGGTTCATCACTCATTCCAGCATCTATCTGGGCGAAAAAAAGTTCATCCATACCTCCACCAGCCTGGGTGTGACCATCACCTCCCTTGATGACCCCTGGTGGACGGGAAAGTATCTCTTTGGCACCAGGATATTCCATTGATTTATACAGATCTGAGAGCATCAGTACGGAAAACCGGCCAACCGGCATGCTGACAATTAAAAAATATTTCAGGAAGTTGTTTCTAAGCATCTTCCTTAGTTTTGTTGTCGATATTGAGTAACTTGGAGAATCATCTGAGAAAACACAAAAGAATCTGCAACCATACTTGTACTATTAATTCACTTTCAATTCCTTAAGCTTATGAATAAAAGACTGAACATTGGAATAGAATTGTCAGTCATTTGTATTTCATTCCTGATATTGGCAACAGGCTGTAAAAAGGATGACAATAACGATTCCACTTTAGTAGCCGACATAGACGGGAATATATATCATACCGTAACTATTGGCACACAGGTATGGATGGTTGAAAACCTGATGACTACCAGGTTCAATGATGGTACTGCCATTCCGCTGGTGACCGGTATTGAATCATGGGAAAATAACAGCTCTTCAGGTTATACCTGGTATGACAATGAAATAACAAACAAGACACCATACGGGGCTCTGTACAATTGGTTTACAGCTAAGCAAAGCAATCTGTGCCCTCCCGGCTGGCATGTACCAACCGATACCGAATGGACAACCTTAACAGATTATCTTGGAGGGGAGATTATTGCCGGAGGCAAACTTAAAGAGGCAGGAACAACACATTGGATCGACCCCAATGCTGACGGCACAAACGAGTGTGGCTTCACAGCCCTTGCCGGTGGCAGCCGTCACATCGACGGTACTTTCAGCGATAAAGGGGAAACCGCCTTCTGGTGGACATCAACAGTGTATAATACCTATTATGCCTGGTACCGGTATGTGTACTATTCCAATGGCAATGTGAGCAGGAACAACTGGGACGCAAGGAATGGTTTTTCAGTACGCTGTGTTAAGAATTAACCGGCTGAAACTGGCATATGACAATGCCGGATAAACTGAGAAAAGAAGTTCTTTCGGCAATTATTGTTTAGAATTTACGGGGATAAAATTTTCAATCCCGCAGCCCAACAGCTATTTATCCACAGTCACAGGATAAATGACGGGTAAAGTACCCTCGAAATATTTTACGCATCGGTTTTTAAGTCGTAATATGATGTAGACTTAAAGATCAGGGCAATCAGTAATCATACAATTTTCCTTGCGATTGGAATTCCCGGTAACGAATTTGCCGGATTAATTGAGGCAGGATAATAAACAGGGAACGTTGTTATAACCCTTACTTAACAATACCGGGGACGGATAGAGACAATAAAGAAGAATCATTCGAAAAATCCTTTCACAGGCCATCGGGACTCCTCTGTTGAGAAAAATTAGAGAAATTGCATAGCAAACCTCTGCAAGCGTCACTTCACGCCAGGGTACATACTGCAAACCAGATCAGCCAGGGGGAAGCTGTTGAAGGCATCCGCCTGCGTGTTGTTCTGAGGCCACAGGGTCAGTGCCGGCCTGATGGCGCTTACTTCTGTTTCTCTTTATTCCTATGCAGGAATTCCGGTTCTGCCGGGAAGATCTCATCCCTTATCTGCAACAGCTCCTCCCAGGTATCAATTTCCGGATCGACCTTTACCAGCAAGACCGGGCTGAGTCCTGTGTCATGATACTGGAGTGTGTTCGACTCCTGGGCCAGTATTTTTTTTGATGCTCCCACAACGAATTGCTCCGACAGGTCGATAATATATCCGCTAAGGGTCCCGTCATTGTTCAATGTCAGGTAGTTTCTAAAAATCTCCCTTCGCGTTATATAGATCTCACCGCTGAAGAATTTCCCCACGCTGATCCGAACGGTGACTCCGGGATGACCGTCATTGTCAGGATCAGTCAGGGCAGGGTCATTGGGGTCGGTCGAAAGGGGTTTTGTCGGATCTCCTTCAATACCCAGGAGGCTCGGGCTCTCAGGCCTGAATATATGCCATACCCCCTCTTTCAGCGATAACTCCACCTCCTGCACCCTGGGTTTGATAGCCTGTACGGCTTCGTCGCTGAATACTGACCGGGTATTCTTCCGGCTCAGCTTTTGTTCGGCATGCACAAAACGGTCCGACTGCATCAGCCTGCCATCCTCCATGTAAAAATCGGTAAACCCGTACGAAATGATAAATGTCCGCATGGTCGTCCTCGTGGTGGTGTCTTCATATGCTACCACATCATAGTGTGCATAGTGACCCACAATCTTATCCCTCGCACCCTCAAGGTCGGCCGGCTGCGTGGTGTCAGCCTCTCCCTGCCCGAAAACATACAGGGGCGACGGCGGCCATTCCAGTGGCTTTGAACATGAATTAAGTATCAGCAGAATCGCCGGAAGCACCGGGCAGAACCAAATTATTCTCTTATTCATACCTATTCAGAATGATATGCTTTCAGGCAAATCTATTAAAAGTCCTTTCAATTACAAATCATGAGCGTTAATTCCTTCCTGGAACCGGTAACACTGCTATGTGGTGCAAGGGATGTTTGAAGGGTTTGACGAAGGGCAACATTTATTTGCAACGGGGCATTTCAAAACGGCAATGGCATGGTGATAATGACCAATTCAGACAATGGCTCACAATGGTGGAGCGGCGAAGGACAGAACCTTGCCGGGGGGGCCTGCCCTGGCTCTGAACTTAGGAGCCGGACACATGGGAAAAAGCATTTTAATTATTCATAAACATGATTAAAGTGTATTTTCTTATCAAATAAATGACCATATTTTTACTGCAAACTTATTTGTTATGGATATCCCACTCTGGCAGTACCTCGTCTCCATGCCTGTTTACATAGGCATCCTGCTGATCCTGGTAGAACTCATTCGCAAGTATGTAAAGGGTTCGGCTATTTTCTGGATCCTGGCTCTCTTTACTTTCCCGTTATGGTTTGAATAGCTTGATGGCTGGTTCCGCTGGGTGAAGACATTCTCCGTTCTCATTCCTACCGCATTGATTCTGGGATTAGGGCGACTGGCCCATGCCGATGTGCGTGCCCGGTTCTGGCAATTTTTCCGGAAGAACTGGGTCCTGTGGGCTCTTTATGCGGTCCTGGGACTGAATATCCTGGAGGCTTCCCTAAAAGACCTTGCATTGGGCAATTACTTCAACGCCATCTCAGGCTTCATCCTCATTGTCACCATCCCCCTGTTCAAGTCGAAAGGCAGGCGCGACGGCTGGGCCTTCTCAAAAGGGAAGCCATTTGACATGCTGGCTTACACAGATCCGCTCTGGAACTTCCTCTACACCACATGGAATATCGCCTTTGTCTATGCCGAGAATCCGGGTTATGCCGCGAGCTCCCTCTGTATCCTGCTGGCAGCCGAGATATACCCGCTCATCAAGCGCCGCCCGGAGCTGTACGTGCAGGCGCGGGCTTACACCCTCGCAGTGCATATCCTGATCCGTGCCACCTATGACATCTTTACACCCATCATGGATTCATCGGCCTTCGCCAGCGATAAGGCGGTCTATTACTGGGGACTTATAAACTTTGTGATGCACGTGCCTTACCTCTTTTACTACTTCATGAAGAGGATAAAGAGCTTTGATGCCATGTCTGATGTTACTCTTTCGCGGGAAGATCAGACTAAGTTGCCAGAGGATTCGTCAGAACAGGAGCGATAAGCAGGTAAGGCCGCCGTCCATCTTTCGGAACTCCGACATCTCGAGTTCGATTATGTTGTAACCGAGTTCTTTGATCTTCATCTTCGATTTCGGGAATCCTTTTGGAATCAGGAGAAAATCATTTACTCGCAGGCAATTGGCCGCATAGTACTCATCCTGGTCCAAAACGATAGTATTTGCCGGGTGAGCCACAGGTGAAAACACCGGGGTGGAAATAAAATTTCCGTTGCCAAGGTAGCCGATGTCAGATTTCAGATGCAGCCCTGCCTCCACCCGGATCACAGATGATGTAAAACCGTGTTTTGAGAGGATTGTCGAAAGCTGGCTGGCTCCCTCTGCATTTGTTCTTTCAGAAATGCCTATGAAGTAATGGTTCTCAGCCCTGAGCACGTCTACCCCCTCCAGGGTGCCGGGCACTGTGATTGACTCTGCTGGCCCGGATCCGGCAAGAACCCGGGCAGACATATACTGCCTTGCAGGAGGCGAATAAGTTACCTTTCACTTTGTTTTATAAGCCATTCTGCATACTTCTGGATTCTTGTGGAGGTAAAATATGGCATATTCATTAAAAGGTAAGGTGTCCCGGACGGCGTCTTGGTCTTCTCCAGTGAGAACCGGTTGGCAAGTAACCGGATCGCGATCTTATTTTCAGATCTCTCCACAAACTGATGCAGTGATCTGAGGCTCCCCTTTGCACCTGATTTTACCTCAACTGGAATGATGTATTTTCCAGACTGGTACACCAGGTCTACTTCCGCATTGCTGTTGGCCTTCTCCCTGACCCAGAACACTGTTTTGTAAAGAGGTGAAGTAGTCTGCGCCTGAAACTGTTGTGCAGCAAGATGTTGTATAAGCCTTCCCTTGTAGATACTGTTGAGATCCATCAATCCCAGTAACTCCGACTGAATTCCAAGTGCATGATTTAAGAGACCGGTATCAAGAAACTGTAAACGTGGTTTTCTTTTCAGATCAGTGATTACGGGTGGTTCAAGATTTGTCGTGGGATAGATGAGTTGAATGATTCGGGCCAGATCCAGCGCCCGCAGCGCTTCGCCAATCTCCCTGGAACGATATTGTGAGTTTCCGAAGCCGGCCATAGTTATCCGATTACTCTCGTATGGAGCCGTATCAATTATGTGTCTCAGTATCTTACGCTCTGTTTCATTAAAACCGTATTTCTCGATATCGTCCCGATAACTCTGCCATAAATTGGAGTAAATGGATCCGAGATTAATAAAATTCCTTTCCTTCGAATATTGTTTGATTACCTCAGGCATACCTCCTATAATAGCATAATCATGAAACAGTTTTAGGACAGAATCATGAGCATAGTTGTTAAAAGGGACATTATCAAGCTCATCCAGAATATCTTTACGATTCATGGCCAGTAAGAACTCATCGAAATCAAATGGATGCAAAACCACCTGTTCAACCCTGCCAACAGGGAATGAAGGAATTCTTTTCAGTGCAAATTCCAGGAGAGAACCGGCTGCAATAAAGTACAGCTCCGGGTATTCTTCATGGAAGTACCTTAACCGGCTGACTGCCTCCGGCGACTCCTGTATTTCATCCAAAAAGATCAGGGTCGGCTGATCAGTGAGGGGTACTCCGGCCCGAAGAAACAATGCATTTATTATGTCCCTTGTTTCGTGCAGGGTATCAAAAACCTGCCTGTCCTCTCTTTTCTCCAGGTTCACGGAGATAAAAAACCTGAACTCCCTGGCAAAGTCATTTACCAGTGTGGACTTGCCCACTTGCCTGGCACCTCTGATAATCAAAGGTTTCCGGTTCCTGTTGTTCTTCCATTCAAGAAGATGAGCATACAACTTTCTGTATAAAATCATATCTTCTGCAACATTTACAGGGCAAATATATTGTTTTATTGTAACATATCATGAGTTTTTTTTACCATTTATTGTATTAGATTCAGGGCATTCCTGGTTTTCGCAATGGGTTTTTCCACAATTTGAAGCCTACTCCTGCTCCATAATTACCCCCTGCCGGCTGAATACTTTCCTCATTATTGTCTATTGCCCTCCCCTGCAAACCGGCTACTTCGCTAAAATGACCCACCGGGTCATTTCTTAACGCTTGTCCCCCTATTGCCTTTTTTCATAAATTTACTCACCATAGACCAACCTGCCCCAAGATGCCCCCACCCAGCAACCGCCCCGCAATCAGGATCGGCCCCGGAGCTCTGGTCACCGCCGCATTCATCGGCCCGGGTACCATCACCACCTGCACCCTGGCAGGTGCAAGATTCGGCTACGTCCTCCTCTGGGGAATGGTCTTCTCGGTGCTGGCAACAATCATCCTCCAGGAGATGGCTGCGCGACTGGGCATCATATCAAAAAATGGTCTCGGCGAGGCTCTTCGCGCACATTTTGACAAACCCGTCGCACGCCTCATCACCGCCATCCTCGTCGTCTCCGCCATAACAATCGGCAACGCCGCCTTCCAGACAGGCAACCTCCTGGGCGCCTCAATGGGCCTCGAGGCTCTCTTCAGCGCGGAAACTCGGGCCAGCGCCGCAACACTCTCTACTGTAGGGGTAGCAGCGGGGACACTTTCATCCGCAGGGGCAGCAGCCGGAACACTTTCACCTGCCGGGGCAGCCACCGGTTCCCTGGCACCCTCAGACCCGGCCACAATCTTCGCCTCCCAAACGCTGACAATACGCTTCTGGGTGGCCCTGGTCGCCGCCACAGCCTTCCTCCTGCTCCTCGCCGGCAGCTATAAGCTCATCGAGAGAGTCCTCATAGCCCTGGTGATACTCATGAGCCTCACCTTCCTCACCACGGCAATAATCGTCTCACCCGAGCTGCCGTCGCTGCTCAGGGGCATGTTCGTCCCTACAATACCCGCCGGCGCAGTGCTGACACTCGTGGGACTCATCGGCACCACCGTGGTGCCCTATAACCTCTTCCTCCATGCCTCGGCGGTACAGGAACGGTGGCACAGTCCCTCCGACCTCCCGGCAGCGAGGTGGGATATCTCGGTGTCAATGATCCTCGGCGGGGTGATATCCATGGCAGTGATCGTGACAGCCTCCGCCGCCTTCGCATGCACCGGCACTGACATCACCTCGGGCACCGACATGGCACGTCAGCTTGAGCCTCTCGCAGGGCGATGGGCTAAGTACATCATCAGCATCGGCCTCTTCGCCGCAGGCATATCCTCCTCCATCACCGCGCCGATGGCCGCCGCATACGCCACAGCCGGCATCATGGGCTGGAAGCGCGACCTTCGCTCTGCGCGGTTCCGGATGATATGGATGTTCATCCTGCTGGCCGGAGTGCTCTTCGCGATGCTGGGATTCAAACCTGTCGAGGCGATCCTCTTCGCGCAGGTCGCCAACGGGATACTGCTGCCGGTGATAGCGGTCTACCTCCTCGTGGTGATGAACAGCACCAAGATAATGGGCGACAACGTCAACGGGCTCCTCCCGAACATCCTCGGGGGTATTGTGGTTCTCATTGCAACGGGACTGGGCATCAGGAGCATACTGCATGTAATTGGTATAATCTGAAATTGAAAGAAAATGAATATCGACATAAACTGTGATCTCAGCGAAATGAGCCTGGCAGACGGGCCCGGCAACGATAAGGCAATCATGCCCTTCATCTCCTCCGTCAATATTGCCTGCGGGTTTCATGCGGGCGATCCGCTGACGATAGAGCAGACCCTGCGCTCAGCCATAAGGAACGGCGTGAGCATCGGGGCGCACCCGGGGTACCCCGACCGTGAGAATTTCGGCCGGAAGCCCATGACGATGAGCCCCAGGGAGATGAGGGCGATGTTACTCTACCAGGCGGGGGCTGTCAAGGCGATGGCCGAGACGGCAAGGACGCGGGTCTCGCCCAGATACGGCCGGGAGATAAAATCCTTTTCAGGGAAACGTCAGTGGAAGTGGCACAGCATCTCATTACTCATTATGACAGGGCGGTGAAGTCAGATTGATATTCCGGCTTTTTTGTCACAGACTTATGCCGGAGCATTAAGAAAAACAGTAGATTTTGACTCATTTCATCCTGTCCATTGAGGGACCAAATGGTTCAGCTGATATCTGTACAAGATTTATATCCTCAGAATATCTGTATTGTGGAAGGAAAAGTTTATGTAAGGCTGTCCCCCCTCTGAATGCAAGTTTTCCCGAAATAACACCATCTGAAAACAATTCAACTAATGACCGGCAGATTAACAGGTCCTGTTCCACCTGTTCATTGGCCTTCCATCGGACGGTTTCAGCCCATTCTGTGATAAATTGTTGTGGTATCATTCTTCCAGAACAATTTCTGAATTTACAATTACTTTCCACCGGTTATCTGACTGGTAACCGTAGGCAGGCAAGGATGCTTTCAGTGGGACCCTGAAAAATTTCATTATGATTATTTTCGTTTTCTAAAACTATCTCACTGATTATATCCTTAATTGTTTACCAAAACAACCAAAGGGATTATGATCGGGATACCGGGATATTTGATTATCAATTACCATATTTTGATTTTAAAAACTGACCCCCTGCACGTTAAAGGATTATTGCAAACCAGGGGGTATTGAGCTGCTCCTTACAAGCCGTTTTTTACTCCGTAATAGCTCATTTACAGCAAGCATGCTTATCAGACCATTTATATCCACTTTTTCTGCCAAATTCATTATCTGATTGAAAATCGGTTGTCCGACAAAATTTATTTGTGTAATTTTACCCATGTTGTAGTTGATTTTCGCAAAAACCAAATTACAGCATCGGGGGGGGAACCTTCGGGGAGTACCCCTTCTTTTATTATTTTAATCAGACACTACCGTTAAAAATGGGTAATTGGATTTATCAGCTCAGAATCACTTTAATTGAATCAAGGCCCAGAATCTGGCGCAGGATTTTAGTAGAGGAGGACATACTTCTCTCAGATCTTCACAAAATCATACAGACCACTATGGGTTGGACAAATTCGCATTTGCATCAATTCATAAAGGACGAAGTCTTCTATACTGAAAAAATGCCTGATGATGATTTATGGGAGGAGATGAATAATGTGGACTATAAAGGGCTTAAACTAAATAAGTTATTGCGTTTCGTTAAAAATACAATCATCTATGAATATGATTTTGGGGATGGCTGGATGCATGAAATACTGTTGGAGAAGTTTCTTAAACCGGATACAGATGTTAAATACCCGGTCTGCACTGATGGCGCCATGAAATGTCCACCCGAAAATGTAGGAGGAATGGGAGGTTACATGAGAATGTTAAAGGTCCTGCGAAATCCCAATAATAGAGAATACGAAAGCTTCATTACCTGGCTTGGAGGGAATTTCGACCATAGGGATTTTGACATTTCCATGGTTAATAAACAATTGGCAAAGCGAAACTACGGACTCCCCCGGTTCTAATGCGGACTCCCTCAAACATGGAAGAATTTGCAAATATCATTAATTGTCGGGGAAATTACCTGATACAGGTTTTAGGGATTCTTAAATATTGTTTGCCAAACAGTTGGAGAGTTCAACTTTTTCCAACAATCTCCAATGGAGCGTTTCGGAGCCCCGTTGACAAACGCCAGGGCCGATTATTATAGCCCGCCTCTGGTTCAAAGTGCAGCAGGCCGGAAAAATGGCACTTAATTGTTAGACTTGGTCACCAAACCTTAAGCCACGGGAGGAAGAACTGATCTCTGATCTCTCCGTATTTGAGCCTTTTTCCTACATTTACTTTCTGTATCGTGAACAGGTACGCTAATACCCGGAAAGTGACAATGTATATCGACATTAACTGTGATCTCGGCGAGACGAGCCCGACAGACGGGCCCGGCAACGATGAGGCAATCATGCCCTTCATCTCCTCCGTCAACATTGCCTGCGGGTTTCATGCAGGCGATCCGCTGACGATAGAGCAGACCCTGCGCTCAGCCATAAGGAACGGTGTGAGCATCGGGGCGCACCCGGGGTACCCCGACCGTGAGAATTTCGGCCGTAAGCCCATGACGATGAGTCCCAGGGAGCTGCGGGCGATGATACTCTACCAGGCGGGGGCTGTCAAGGCGATGGCCGAAGCGGCAGGAGCACGCATGCGGCACGTCAAGCCCCACGGCGCACTCTACAACACCGCCGCAACCGACTATGACATGTCGATGAACATCGTCCGGGCGGTGAAGGACCTCGACAGCTCGCTGGTGCTGGTGGGACTGTCGGGCTCGCAGCTGATCAGGGCTGCCAGGAACGCTGGCCTCGCCTGCGCGTCGGAGGTGTTTGCCGACAGGGCATACAACGACGACGGCACGCTCGTCGCACGATCCGTTGAGGGCGCCGTGCTGCACAACACGAAGGTGATGATCCGCAGGGTCCTCAGGATGATACGCGAGAAGGTGGTGGAGAGCGTCACCGGGAAGCTTATACCGATTGAGGCAGAGACCGTCTGCATCCACGGCGACAACGAGACTGCCGTGGAGTTTGTCAGGAAGCTGGCTAAGGCGCTGAAGGCAGAAGGGATCTCGATAAGACCACCGCTGAAGGATTGACAGGATTATGTTATGGAGGGGGTGACATTGAGATTAATCCGGAGATGTTTAAATGGGCGAGGTGACAATGCCAATAAACCGGTGACATTAAAATGAAGGAGGTGACCCTTAAATATATTCCCTCGGGCGACTCGGCATTCATAATCAAGGCCGGCGATGTGATCTCGGAGGAGGTGAACCTGGTCGTCAGGAAGCTGCTGGCGAGGTTTGAGGAGGAGAACATCCCGGGTGTCACCGACTTCATCCCATCGTACAATGAGTTGATGGTCTGTTATGACCCGGTGACGGTCGATTACAGGCAGCTGCTCGGAATCTTTAAAAAGTGTGCTGCCGATCTCGGTGCCATGACTCTGCCCGATGCGGGGGTAGTTCATGTGCCTGTGCTCTACGGCGGCGAGGAGGGTCCCGACCTCCATTATGTTGCAGAGTATAACGGCCTTGCAGAGGAGGATGTTATCAGGATACACAGCTCCGCGGACTGCCTCGTTTACATGCTTGGTTTCACTCCCGGCTTCTGTTATCTCGGGGGAATGGACAAACGCATTGCCACTCCACGACAGGAGACACCACGACTGAAGATCCCTGCCGGCTCGGTAGGCATCGCCGGCGAGCAGACAGGGATCTACCCCATGGAGAGTCCCGGCGGATGGCAGCTGATAGGCCTAACTCCGCTGCGACTTTTCAATCCCGACAGCAAGCCCGAGTTTCTCTTCAATGCCGGCGATTACATCAGGTTTTATCCTATCGATAAGGATGAGTTTGAGCAGATAGCTGCCGGGGTGGCTGACGGCACGTACCAGGTCAGACGAACCCAAAAGATTGACAATGGCGACGGTAATCGTACATAAGGCAGGATTGCTGACCATGGTTCAGGACAGGGGGAGGTTTGGTTACCAGCGGTATGGTATGCCCGTTTCCGGTGCGATGGATGTTTTCTCCCTCGAGCTGGCCAACCTGCTTGTGGGTAACGATCCCGGCGATGCCTGCCTCGAGGCGACAATCTCCGGCCCGGAGCTTGAGTTCACAGGTTCAACCTGGATAGCAATTACCGGAGCCGTTTGGGACCCCCACCTCAACGGCCAGGGCATCCCGATGAATACTGCTGTTGATGTCAGACCAGGTGACAGGCTCGGGTTCAGGGGTTTGAGGAGCGGCTGCAGAACTTATATAGCCTTTGCCGGAGGGATAGCCGTTCCATCCGTGATGGACAGCCAGTCGACATACCTAAGAGCAGGGATAGGAGGATTTCAGGGCCGTGGGCTCATACAGGGAGACGAACTGCCATTAGGTACATATAATGCCCTTCTCCCGGGCAATGAACTACCGCCGGGTGAGGCCACTGATCTCCTCCCGAGCGACGGGTTGACTCTGGGCAAAGCCAAGAGGAAACCACGGCGCACAAAGATCCCCGAAGGATTGATACCAGAATACAAGCATGAGCAGACCATCAGGGTCATTTCCGGTCCCGAGGTCCATTATTTTGAGCTAGCCGGATTACGCAGTTTCCTTTCAACAGAGTACACGGTGACCACCAAGAGCGACCGCATGGGTTACCGGCTCTCAGGCGAGCCGATTAAACATAAGGAAGGAATGACCAACATAATCTCGGCAGGTATTTCATTGGGCACCGTTCAGGTCCCCGGCGATGGCCAGCCCATCATCCTGATGGCCGACCGCCAGACCTCCGGCGGCTATGCACGCATAGCCAATGTCATCACTGCTGACTTCACCCTCCTCGCCCAGATGCGGCCAGGAGATGAAATACGTTTTACAGAGACAACCCTTGACCGTGCCAGACTGTTCTGCACGGACCGGCACAGGGTGATTTTCGGAATATAGCATCCCGATCCTGCAATAATTTGCCGGACATTTAATTGACTACATTTTTGCTTACCTTCCTCTCCGGAATGACTAACCCGTCTGAGCAATTGAAGAAGATACAATCAAACCCCAATACAAATTCAAAAAGATGAAAAGCTATTTACTTCCCTCCTTGGGTATAGCATTGTTATTATCATGCGCACCCGCGTTTTCGCAAAGTCAGACAACAGGGTTTTCAATTAATCCCAAAGGGGGAATTTTTTTGTGTCCGGACGAGGAGAATGGAGCAGTATTGGGTGTTGAAGCTAATTACCTGCGCAACGGATGGTTGTTTTCGATAGATTTCTTCCATTTGGAGGAAATAGGCTATTCGTTGGCTATAGAAGATATTTACCAGCAAGTAGGGCTAATGGCAGGCAAATACTACGGCGAAAAGTTATTCAGGATTGAGCTCCAGGGAGGAATTGCCGCACTTTGGGAAGTTGGAGAATCTGACCCTTCTGAGCCTGGTATAGCCACAGCCGGATTGGTATTGAAAACAGGTTTTAAATTCATTCCGCTTCACTTTTTAAGCATAGGCTTGGACTTGCAAGGCAATATCAATTCCAAAAAAACTCTTTTCATGCCCCTCATCAGTATCGAAATCGGAAGGTTGAGAGACAAAATCGATTAACCCTGGCCGGGGAGTGTTTTCCCTCCGATAAAAATGACCCAACCCACCGGGGAAGGACCGGGGAAGGAGTTTTATGGCTTTAAAAAAGTTTAGAATTTTTATCGCGGTGGGCGTGACAGTGCACATTCGTGCCGTGATACGGAGCAACTAACTGCTAAATAGCTCCCAGAACATCTCCCCACAGCAACTCGTGCTTCTGCTTCATGGACCTGAATGCTATGATGTTCCGTGATGCATGCACCTTCGCGGACCTGACATTCAAATCATACTTCGCATCCTCCTCCATCGGGGACATTAAACTGTCCTGAGTCGAAATCTCGCTTAATTCCACCTTGCCGCTCTTCACATAGACTGGTTCATACTTCCTGCCCAGCAACCCGCATAACCTTTGCAGGATTATTTCCAGCTCCGGAAGACTTTCCCTGCTCCTTATCCTCATCAGCAGGTAGAAAATCTGCTCCGCCAGCCCGGTGTCGGTGATGCGCAGGCTCAGAATCGAATACCCCGGGTCGGAATAGAAGTATAGCCCTCCCTCCTGCTTAATCGGGGCATTAAACCCCAGGATGTCGCTTCGCATGACTCGCAGGTCATCCCTGATGGTCCTTTCCGAGACGCTGGTATACTTTCCGCGGTTCTCGGCCAGCGCCTCCGAGCATCTCTCCATCAGCTCGTCTATCGACCACCTCCGTTTTCCTCCAAAGAGGCATGAGTTGATGGTCTTGTATCTTATCAGTGCATTCAGGTTGGACGGCATGATAATTAATTTCTAATTGCAGATAGGGTGCAATGTGGTGGTTTTTCTTTGCCTCAAAGTCTAAAAATAACAATTAAAAACGAGTTAGGAAACTTGCATGAGCATGATACCATAGAAAGAATCTGAAAAATAAATTTCATGCAAGTACCATTCGACCAATTAAATAACTATTTAAAAACTGAATGAAACCATGAACACAAAAGCGATCCATTTCACAGCTTTCGGTAATGCAGCCCTCGTGCAGGTCAGCAGCGAGCCTCTCACATCATTCCCGTTCAAACCGGCAGGACCGGCCATCATGAGCGGCGGACTTATCATCTCCGAGTTGACGGCCACGGGTTCCGTCGGTCATCTGACTGCCCTCAACAACACGGCTGATTACCTCCTCCTCACCGATGCCGACGTTCTCACCGGCGCCAAGCAGAACAGGGTTGTCAACCGGTCGGTCCTGCTGGCCCCTTCGGGCAAGACCGTCATCGAGGTCTCCTGCGTGGAACGGCTCCGCTGGAACTACAGGTCGACCTCGTTCAGCACACCCGGATCGGTGGCTGATCCCGAACTTCGGAGCAGGAAGGCCGGGACCTTCTCCAGAAAGAAACCTGAGCATGAGATGGATTTCCATAGCACCCAGGGCGAGGTCTGGGATCATGTCAGGGCCAGCCTGGTATGCGAGGGTTTAAGGAGTCAGACCGAGAGTTACGAAGAGCTGCTTCACCACAGGCTGGCAAAGGCAGAGCGGACCTTCCCGGAATGCAATCCCGCGGAAGGCTGCAACGGTCTGGCCGTGCTTCTTGACGGGAAGGTGATCTCGGCCGACCTCTTCGGTAATGAAGAATCTTACCGGTATTATTTCCCGATGCTCCGCGATGCCGCATTCACCCTCTCCCTTCCCGGCGTTGACAAGAAGCAGACCGGCATGCACGAAGCGTACTTCAAGACTCTCGAAGCCCTTGACGAGTTCGCCGATGCCGGCCGTAAGGTTGAAGAGGCCCATCCCGGAGCCGGAACTCTTAACTTGGTTGAAACTGACCGGCTGATAGGGTTCAGTCTCACGCGCAACACTGATCTGATCCACAACACCCTGTTCTCAAAGCAGTATTGATCAATGAAATAATGCATTCATAAATAATTTTTTTGATCAATCCATGAGAATTTATAAATGAGTTGGGTGTAATGAAAAGTAGAATTCCCTATCGATGAAGTTTCTTATCTTTGTTACATGAATATCATAGAGAGAAATACCGATCAAATCATCAAACTCTGTAAACGCCACAAGGTCAGGGAACTCTATTTATTCGGATCTGTGCTGACGGATAAGTTTAATGATGAAAGCGATATTGATTTTCTGGTTGAATTCAGGCTGGTAGACATTCAGGAGTACTTTAATAACTATATGGATTTCAAAGAAAAGCTGGAAGCTTTATTGAAAAGGCCAGTGGCCCTGGTCGAAAACCAGGCTGTCAGAAATCCAATCTTCAGAAAAGTTCTTGATAGAGAGAAAAAGCTGGTCTATGAGCGAGAAAGTGCTTAAGTGTCTCTATGACATCAAAATAGCCATAGATGAAATTTATCTTTTCTTTGAAACAGGTCCCGATGACCTGTAAGGCTATACTACCCGCTCATCTGCCCAAATTAAAGTCCACCATTGAAAAATTAATCGGGTAACCCACCATATAGGGCAGAATTACCTTAGGGCAATTCTAATTTATTGGATATCCAGGCTTATCCTAAAACCTCATTATATATCGTATAGAGCCCCTCCACAGTATGGAGGATACGAGGTAGAAGGGCGCACATTTCCAGCTGATCACCATTCCTGTACTGGTTTTTATCACTGAGTGACTTTTCGTTTCAGAGTCCAAGGGATGGATTGCCATAGCATTAAAGCTTCAGGTATTTGACGGACCAAACAGGGATCTCAATCACAGTCTTTTGAACAGATTCAGAAGCCCAATCTGCTGGTTTCTTATGCTGCCAACTTTGTGGCCCATGGTCCCTTCGCCCTTCCTGACCTCTTCAAGGTATACTGACTGCCAGTAAAGAAGCTTTTCCCATGTCTCAATGACCTGTCTTTTTACGTACATCCTTAGCTCTCCTTCAGCCATGGATTGATTGTAGGTTGTCGGCTTTACCATTCTCAGTGTGTTATAAAAGGAAACCGCCTCTTCATTTACGGTCTCCGGCTCTGAGTTTGCTCTGATCTCATTCTCCATAATACAAATAGTTAATTGGTTAAACACTAATCTTAGCATCAGTGCAATCCGGAAGTCTTTGGTTTTAACATTTTTGGCAGACTGCCCGCATCGCTTTACCACCGTGGTGTCAACTCGGTTGGTACCCATTAAAGGGTTCCTGATGCAATACTGCAAAGATATTGTTTTAAAACTTGTGAGCGAATAATCCGGAGGAATTCATTTATCATCCTCTGATCTGAACATGCCGTACAACAACACAAACCGGCTTCTGTCACATAATAAAAACAATAACAGGAAGGTTTGTATTAATAACTGCACATCCGTATCTTTCTAAATGATAAAAGAATATCCGCAAGAAATGATTCCTGTTGCATTCGTTGACACAGAAATTGACCCAAAAAGCCTGAAGATAATTGACATCGGAAGTATCAGAGGCGATGGCGGCACCTTCCATAAAGGCTCTGTGACGGAGTTCATCAGTTTTCTTGCCGGCACAAAATTCGTATGCGGACATAACATTCTAAAACACGACATTAAATATATCGGCAAGACATTGGCCGAAGCGGGAATAGAATCTTCAAACATCATTGACACTCTCTTTCTTTCACCTTTGCTCTTCCCTTCAAAGCCTTATCATGCACTTCTGAAAGACGATAAGCTGCAATCGGATGACACCAACAACCCCCTGAATGATTCCATCAAGGCCAGAGATCTGTTCTATAACGAGGTTACCCATTTCAAACAGACTAATGAAACCCTTAAACAGATCTTCTGTCTCCTGCTAAATAACAAACCGGAGTTTCAAGCCTTTTTTCGATTCATCGGATATAAAAGTGCTGAGACAGATCCTGAAAAACTGATTCGGAGGAAATTTGAAACTGAAATGTGCGAACAGGCTGACCTCGCAGGAGTAATTGAAACACAACCGGTTGCACTTGCTTATTGTCTTTCTCTCATTGACTCTTTCATCCGTCACCCCGAAAAAAGATCTGTCACTCCGCCATGGGTCATGAAAAACTACCCTGAAGTCGAACAGATAATGTTCCGCTTGCGAAACAGACCCTGTTTAAGCGGCTGCACCTATTGCAACAATGCTTTGGATGTACACAGGGGGCTGAAAAGATATTTCGGCTTTGATTCGTATAAAACTTTCGGAGGTGAACCACTGCAGGAGAAGGCTGTAAGGGCTGCGCTTGACAATAAGTCCCTTCTCGCGGTGTTTCCCACCGGTGGCGGGAAGTCGCTTGCATTCCAGGTACCTGCCCTGATGAGCGGCGACAATGCACAGGGACTGACAGTGGTTATCTCTCCCCTGCAATCACTGATGAAAGACCAGGTGGACAACCTGGATAAAGCCGGTATCACACGCGCAGTTACGATTAACGGTTTGCTCGACCCGATTGAAAGGGCAAAATCCTTTGAGAGGGTCGAGGATGGCTCAGCCTCTCTTCTCTACATCGCACCCGAATCGCTGCGCTCCCGTACAATAGAACGACTTCTCCTTGGAAGAAAGATCGTCCGTTTTGTTGTCGATGAGGCGCATTGTCTATCGGCATGGGGACAGGATTTCAGGGTCGACTATCTGTATATTGCTGATTTCATCAGGTCCATTCAGGAGAAAAAAAACCTCACGGAAGAAATTCCGGTATCATGCTTCACGGCAACGGCAAAGCCTCAGGTTATTGATGATATCCGCAACTACTTCAGCGAAAAGCTCTCACTTGATCTCGTAGTTTTTGAATCAAAAGTATCCAGGACAAACCTCCAGTATAAGGTTTTTGAAAAAGGAAACGAAGAAGAAAAGTATCAGGCGTTGAGGGCTCTGATTGAAGAGAGGAATTGTCCGGCCATCATATATGTCTCAAGGACGCGAAAGGCATACCAGCTGGCAGAACGGCTGACCAAAGATGGTTTGAATTCCAAACCATACCATGGCCGGATGGATGTGAATGAAAAAACAGCCAACCAGGAAGCTTTCATCTCAGGTGATGTTTCAGTCATGGTTGCTACCTCTGCCTTCGGAATGGGTGTCGACAAAAAGGATGTGGGCATGGTGGTGCACTATGAGATATCCGACTCTCTCGAGAACTACATACAGGAAGCAGGCAGGGCAGGCCGGGATGAAAACATAGTAGCTGATTGTTTCGTCCTTTATAACGAGGAAGACCTGAACAAACACTTCATCCTTCTGAATCAGACCAAGCTTTCAATCAAGGAGATACAGCAGGTATGGAAAGCTATAAAGGAGATCACCAGGTTCCGCTCGTCGGTATCCAACTCTGCCCTGGAGATTGCCCGGAAGGCAGGATGGGACGACAGTGTCTACGAGATTGAAACAAGGGTTAAGACCGCGATTGCCGCACTGGAAGATGCCGGCTATCTCAAACGCGGACAGAACATGCCTCGCATTTTTGCCAACAGTATCCTTTCGCGGAATGCGCAGGAAGCCATTGAAAAAATATATGCATCGTCAAGGTTTAATGAGAGGCAGAAGCAGCAAGCAGTCAGAATTATCAGAAAACTCTTTTCTAGCAAAAGCAGGAAGCATGCTACCGGCGAAGCTGCTGAATCAAGAATCGATTACATCAGTGATCATCTCGGGATAGTGAAGGAGGAGGTGATAAATATTGTCAACCTCCTTCGCGAGGAGAAGATACTGGCTGACGCAAAGGATCTGACAGCATTCATAAGGAGAGGGGAATACAGGAACAGGTCCCTTAACATCGTCGAGTCGTTCAGCAAGATTGAACAATGCTTGGTTCAGGCTATTGACGAACAGGAGAAAACGTTTCAGCTCAAGGAGTTAAACGAGGCGGCTGAGGCACAGGGCTGCGATGGGTCAAATGTCAGCAGGATCAAAACCGTCATCAACTTCTGGGCAATCAAAAACTGGATTAAGCGCAAGAACCTGGAGTTTTCGAAAAATCATGTTTCAATTGTCAGCCTTCATCCGCGGGAAATGCTGATTGAACGAGTAAGAAAGCGCTCTGACCTGGCAAGGTTCGTAGTTGAATTTCTCTATGAAAAGAGTAACCGCGATCTGTCTGAAGAGGATGTCGGGAAGGAAGAGGTGCTGGCCGAGTTTTCGGTTCTGGAACTGAAAACGGAATACGGGCGGCAGCAGGGACTTTTCCAGACTGAGGTATCGCTAGAAGAGATTGAAGACACTCTTTTCTGGCTGTCAAGGATTGACGCAATCAAGATTGAAGGTGGCTTTTTGGTTGTATACAACAGCCTGACGGTTGAAAGACTTGAACAGGACAATAGGAAGAGGTACACAGTTGAGGATTATCATAGTCTGAACCGGTTTTATGAGAACAAGGTCCAGCAGATTCATATAGTCGGAGAGTATGCCAGGAAAATGCTCAGTGATTACAGGGATGCCCTGCAGTTTGTTGAAGACTATTTCCGGTTGAACTACCCGTCTTTCCTTCACAAATATTTCAGGGGCAGGCAGGATGATATGGCACGCAGCCTGACGCCCGCAAAGTTCCGGCAATTGTTTGGTGAGCTCTCCCCCGCACAGTTGAACATTATTAAAGACAATGTTGCACAAAACATTGTCGTTGCAGCAGGACCGGGCAGCGGTAAGACCAGGTTGCTGGTTCACAAGCTTGCCTCCCTCCTGCTGATGGAAGATGTCAAGCATGAACAGCTGCTGATGCTTACTTTCTCAAGAGCGGCAGCTACGGAATTCAAGAAGCGGCTGATCAGTCTCGTTGGCAACGCAGCCAACTTCATTGAGATAAAAACATTCCATTCGTATTGTTTTGATCTTCTGGGAAAGGTTGGCAACCTTGAGAAGTCCGATGATATCCTGAAGAAAACCGTTGAGAAGATAAAAAACAAGGAGGTCGAGGCCAGCCGTATCACGAAGACAGTCCTGGTAATTGACGAGGCACAGGACATGGACGAGGATGAGTTCAGCCTGATAGCGGCGCTGATAGAGCATAATGAAGAGATGAGAGTGATTGCCGTTGGGGATGACGATCAGAATATCTTTGAGTTCAGGGGATCAAGTTCAAGATTCCTTGAGCAGTTTATCAGGGTGCATCAGGCAGCCAGATATGAGCTGATTGATAACTTCAGGAGCAAGAGCAACCTCGTTGCTTTCACCAATCAATTCGTGACTGGGATAAGTCACAGGTTAAAAAGTACACCCATTGTTGCCCGGCAACCTGACAACGGAAAAATAAAACTGGTTCGTCATGATAACGGAAATCTGATCGTTCCGTTCGTGCAGGATCTGCTCGAAACCGAACTTTCAGGAACCACCTGTGCACTCACCAGAACCAATGACGAAGCATTGCAGATTACAGGACTCCTACTGAGAAACGGGATGCCAGCCAAACTGATCCAAAGTAACGACGGATTCAATCTGTTCAATCTCGATGAGATCAGGTACTTTTTGAGCCAGCAGGGCATTGCCGGCAACATTGTTAATATCACCGATGAAGCCTGGGAAAATGCAAAGCGTGCACTGGCAGAGAGATGCCGCCGCAGCACTAAATATGAATTGTGCAGGAATCTCATCAGGGATTTTGAGACTGCCAACCCAAAGATGAAGTACAAGTCAGATCTGGAGATCTTCATCCGGGAATCGAAGCTGGAAGATTTCTATGGTGAGAATGGGGAGACAATCCTCGTTTCCACTATTCACAAGGCAAAGGGGAAAGAGTTTGACAATGTGTTCCTGATGCTCGAAGATTTTAACCCGGCAACTGACGAAGCCAAACGGCTTCTGTACGTTGCCATGACAAGGGCAAAGCGGAACCTGACCATACATCTCAATTCGGATTTACTCGACACCCTGTCTGCTGGTAATATGGAGAAGGTCCTAAACAGGGAGATCCATTCGCCGGCGGCAGAAGTGGCTATGCAACCGGGATTCAGGGATGTATGGCTCGACTATTTTATAAACAGACAGCATTTGGTCAACAAACTTACTGGCGGAGACTCATTGATCGCAAACGGAGAAGAGTGTTTAAACTCCGAAGGGCAATCCGTGTTGAAATACTCACAGCAGTTAAAGAAGCAACTGTCAGAGCTGAAAGACAAAGGCTACGACCTGAAAAGCGCCAAAGTGAATTTCATAGTACACTGGACGAAAGAAGAAACCGGACAGGAGGCAAAGATTATTCTGCCTGAACTGTTCTTTGAGAGGAACAGATAACAAAATCTGCATCTAAACCACATTCGTGTTGAGTCGCCCCCTCCGGTAATTATGTCAATATTATCCGCATAATATGCGGTTATTATTTTGGTTTTGCGGAGATTAAATCTTATATTTACCGCATATATTGCGTAGAATGAAAAAATACATCTATCAGCAAACAGACTGGCCGGCTTTCAGATGGGACAATAATACCATTATTCAGCCTTTGGCTGCTGTAAGGCACCTGCAGGGTAAACTGACAGGGAAAATGGAAGCCCTGGGATTTCGGCTGAGGAATGAGGCTGTCCTTGAAACACTGGCCCTCGAGGTAACTAAAACCTCTGAAATCGAAGGCCAGATTCTGAACCTTGATCAGGTAAGGTCTTCAATAGCAGTAAGGCTGGGAATAGAGATCCCAGGTCTCATGCCGTACGACAGGAATGTTGATGGAATAGTGGAAATGATGCTCGATGCCACCCAGAAATATCAAAATCCTATGACAGCCGACCGGTTGTTCGGCTGGCATTCCGCTCTCTTCCCTTCAGGATGGAGCGGTATGTACAGGATAGTCGTGGGTAACTGGCGTGATGACTCGACCGGACCAATGCAGGTTGTATCAGGAGCCCTTGGAAAAGAAAGAGTCCATTACCAGGCGCTGCCTGCAGCTGATGTTGATAAAGATATGAAGGCATTTCTTGAATGGTTTAACAGGAAAACGGAAGAAGACCTGATTATCAAATCTGCAATAGCTCACATCTGGTTTATATCAATACATCCCTTTGAAGACGGAAACGGCAGGATAGCACGTGCCCTGTCAGAAATGCTGCTGACAAGATCTGACAATTCACCACGCCGTTTCTACAGCATGTCAGCACAGATCAGAGCCGGCAGAAAAAAATATTACGATATTCTGGAAAAGACACAAAAAGGGTCTCTTGATATCACTGAATGGATGACCTGGTATTTAAAGTGCCTGGAGGGTGCGCTTCGGTCTTCCGAAGTAATCCTGTCAAAAGTCCTGGATAAGCACTGGTTCCTGGCAAAATTGGCGCCTGTGGCTCTGAACGACAGGCAGCGACTCATGATAAACAAATTATTGGACGACTTCGAAGGAAACCTGACAACCTCAAAATGGGCCAAGATTGCCAAATGTTCCCAGGACACGGCACTCAGGGACATCCAGGACCTGCTGAATAAGAGTATCCTGGGGAAGAATCCCTCCGGAGGACGAAGTACCAGCTATCTCCTTTACAAAAATGACATCATATGATAGGTAAATATAAGATCATCACCCTCTGCGGCAGTACACGGTTCAAAGAGCAATACATTGCTGAAGAGAAGCGCCTGACGCTCGAAGGGAACATTGTAATCAGTGTCGGTCTCTTTGGCCATTCCGGAGATCCTGAAGTATATGAAAATGACAATAAGAAAATGCTTGACGACATGCATCTCCGCAAAATTGATCTGGCCGACGAGATATTTGTCATCAACCCAGGCGGTTATGTCGGTGAATCAACCCGAAGGGAGATCAATTATGCGGTCGAAACCGGCAAGACTGTGAAATACCTGGTGCAAACCGGTGTTATAAACATGTAAAAAATCCTTTTGCCAGGAAGAGCTGGATCAGCCAGGGATTTCCGTTTACTCTAATGTTGGTTTTTGTAAAGAATTCTGCAGAGTTTTTTTGGTACATTTAGTACTTCAAATGCCCCCGTCATGCCCAAGACTAAAAACGCGTACCTGAGGTACCTTCTTCTGCACTCACAGATAAAGAGAAACAAATACAAGGCAGGATATCCAACCCTTGAAGACCTCTGGAGACATCTGCACGAGGAAGGATATGAGGTGTCACTCTCCACACTTGAAAAGGACCTCTGTTTTCTGAAGAACGAAAGAGGTGCACCGCTGGAATATGACCGCAGGAAAAAATGCTACAAGTATACAGAGGACTGGGAGTTCGATGTTCCCCTGACCCCGGAAGCGGTCAGGATCCTTCAGATGACGCTTCACAAGCTGGAGATCTTCGGCGAGGCGCAGGAATTCAGGATGGTCAACGAAGCAATCGAGAAACTGTCTGACCACTTTGAACTGGTGCGGCAGTACCCCGACGACAGGCTCAACAAGTATATCCTCTTTGAGTACAACAAGGGTTTTGCAGGCAAGGAACACCTCTCGAGGATCTATGAGGCCATCTACGAGAAACGTACCATCATGTTCACCCACTGCCGGTTTGATACGGAGGAACCCACGCAGCGAACCCTTCAGCCCTATATTCTCAAGGAACACCGAAACCGCTGGTACGTCATCGGGAAGGAAAACGGGGTTGCCAAAATTTTTGGACTGGACCGCATCAGCAACCTGGCTGTCACCGACAATTACTTCGTGCAGGAGACATCCTTCTACGATGAGATATTCAAAGTACTGCGCGATGCCGTGGGTGTATTTGCCTTCGGATTCGACTCAGAAGACGTGATACTGCACTTCAGCGTCGATGAGGCTCCGTATATCAAATCGCTCCCGCTGCACCGCTCCCAGCAGACGGTTAATGAATCGGAGACAGACGGCCTGACCGTAAAAATGCATGTCAAGGTTACTGCTGAATTCATCAACGACTGCATCCTGCGTTACGGCGACAAGGTGAAGGTGATATCTCCTCCCGGCCTCGCTGAACACGTGGCCGGGATCTGGCTGCGCGCCATCGACCGCTACAACGCCGGCCGTACTTCCTGACACCTCCTGTTCCATCTGAAAATTACAAGCTTGTCAGTCTGTAAATAGATTGAGGAGTAGAAAAGAACCCTGTAATCTGACAATGAATCCCTTGTAGAATGCTTCAGTCTTTGTAAATTCATCCACTATGAATCGAGCATATTATTCGGACACTATCTCGTCTTTCCTTTTGGCTAAGCCAGCTACTATTATTGGCACAATGTCTCTTTGTAGTGAGTTTGCTGATGATCCTCTGCAAAAAACCGCATGGGTTGAGGAAATTAGAATATTACAGGATGTATTAACTCCATTTTCAGGTTCAATCTATTTTGAATATTCAATCCCAAGAATGGGGAAAAGGATAGACGCTCTTTTGCTGGTAAATCAATTGCTATTTGTCCTTGAATTCAAAATTGGGGAGGAAGAATTTCCAGCATATGCAGTAGACCAAGTATGGGATTATGCACTTGATTTGAAATATTTTCACGAAACGAGCCATGACAAGTATATAATACCTGTTCTTATCTGCACAAAAGCTAGAAACAGTTACACTCATCTTATACAATCTAGGAAATCTTTCATTGTTAATTGCTCGGCTAACTGACTTATTTCATCAAGGCTTGGAAATATGGTCAAATAGTCATCCAGCAGCCTATTCTTTGGAGTTTTTACTCTGACAATATCCATGGCTGACTTTTGTAATAAATAAAACGGGTGAAAATACTTTTCAAGCAGAGGAAGTTTATCACTTTTTGTACAATTGAAGGATTTGTCGGAAGGGATTAAGTTCCAGATTAAATCATGTGAAACAAAAGATTACGGAATAAAATGCTCGACTGCGTAATTTCCATATGTCAGTTTCTTTCCAGTATAGATACAATCTACCGAGCCAAGTTCACTGAAAACTATATCCCAGAAATTTCTCCTTTGGTTGGTTAGACTATTTCGGATTGCAGGTTTGATTAGTTTGTTAGGAATATCAGGGATATTTGGATTTCTGGATTGTAAAAAGATTGCCAGATTCCAGTAGCAAAAATCTTTAACCCACATTGCAGGGGTAAGTATAAAGGATTCTGGTCTCGTAGAATTGACGGAGAGCATAGGTTAATATATCAGGTCAAGAAGGACGAGATATGGATCGCTAAGTGCAGATTCCATTATGATTAATAATAACCGTGTGGTAACAGGTCGGTATATTCCATTTGCTTGTCATGGTTTTTGCTCATCATCTGGAACACTAAGAACAAAAAGGGAAATTTCTGATCACCTAGCCTATAGATTGCGCCGGGGTCATTGAGAAATCAAATAAAATTTCCAATGCGCCGCTTTGGCAAAAATCACGCCAGCCCCTCCTAAGGTCGGGGTGCGCAAACGTAATATACCGCCGGAACGTTGTGCGTCACCCTGAAAACCCACTGCACATTTAGCACATTTGGTTTTTTGCCGACACAAAATCCATCCCTAAAAAACCAAAAGAGCTAAATCACCCACCGCTGAATAAGGACCTGTTGAAAACTTTATTTAAGTATTTGCTTAAATAAGAAAACTATTTATATCTTTGCTGCGTTATTAAATCCTAAACAGGAAAATTATGGAAAACAATCAATCGTGTATCAGAGTGTTTGCCGACAAGGTTCAAATAGACAATTGTAGAGAAATACTTCAAACCAACGAAAAGGCATTCAGCCATCTGAGTGGACTTTTAGCATTGGCAGGAAACGAAGTAAGGTTGAAAATCTTATTTCTCTTAGAAGAAGAAAACGAACTCTGTCCCTGCGACCTTTCAGACATT
>JARGFQ010000016.1 GCA_029210565.1 Bacteroidales bacterium | reverse complement strand
GACGCCACGACGAATGAGACGTTGCCGGGCGTCAACGTGATAATCAAGAACACCACCACCGGTACCAGCACTGATCCTTTCGGTAATTACTCGATCAGTGTCGCTCCGGGGCAGGTGCTTATCTTCAGCTCTCTGGGATATCAGGCCAAGGAGGTGACGGTGGGTGCGGGAAACCGCATCAGCGTAGGCCTCGACCCTGACGTCCAGATGATTGAGGATGTAATTATCACCTCAGAGTTCGGGATGAAGCGCGTATCGCGTGCAGTCGGCTCTTCGGTGCAGAACGTAAAAGCCTCCGACATCGTGGAGTCGGGCCGTGATAACTTTATCACTGCTCTTCATGGACGTGTTGCCGGTATGACCGTAGGGTCAACCAGCGGTGCTCCCGGAGCCTCTACAAAGGTTGTTCTGAGGGCCATAACCTCTATCTCGGGCAATAACCAACCGCTCTATGTCATTGACGGTATCCCGATGAACAACTCGACCTTTGACCCCCTGGGTATGGCCGACAACGGAGCCAACTTCTCCGTACGTAACCTTGACTTCTCATCACGAGGTAACGACTTCAACCCCCAGGATATTGAGTCGATGACGGTGCTCAAGGGAGCTGCTGCTGCAGCCCTGTACGGCTCTGACGCCTCCAACGGGGCCATCATCATCACAACCAAAAAAGGTCAGGCCGGCAAGGGGAAGGTCTCTTACAGCAACACCTTCCGCTGGGACCAGGCCTATGGTTATCCTGAGTTGCAGGACAGGTACACACACGGGTACTACGGTTCCACCAACTATTATTACACCTACCGTTACGGTGGGGAATATGTTCCGGGCATGACACTGTATGACAACATCTCGGCTATACTGCAGCCCGGGTTTACCCAGCGTCATAACGTCTCCGTGGAGGGTGGTTCTGACAGGGTCACCCTGCGTGCATCGGCATCAACACTCGATCAGCAGGGGATAATCAAGACCTCTGATTATTCAAGGTTCAACCTTTCACTCTCAGGCAGGGCTGAGGTCACCAAGTGGTTAACCGTTGAGTCGACAATGAATTATGCTGCCACCGAGAATAACAAAGTTCCCATAGGTCTGAGTTCACCGCTGCGTTATGCGATGTTCTGGCCGATGGTCTCCGATATGTCAGAGTGGCTTGATGAAGACGGATCACACATGGCCACACCGGATTACTACCTTGATGCCGACATGCTGAATCCGCTCTTCGGTCTCTACAGGAACAAGCTCTGGGATGACTCGGACCGTTTTATCTCAAACATATCCGCCACCCTGGTACCGATAGAGAATACATTCATCCGTGCACAGGTGGGATGGGACGTAGGCATGCAGACCTACATTGCCACAAGGCACCCCTACTATGACACATACCAGGACGGCACCGGTATTTACAATATTACCAAGTCAAACTTCTCCGACCCGACGCTGAACGTACTTGCAGGCTATGCCAATGAGTTCCTTGATGACAAGCTTTCAGTCTCGGCGCAGGTTGGTTACCACCAGCTTGAGAACGGGGTCACCCGTCTCGGTACTTACGGAACAAAGTTTGCCGTTGTCGATTTTCAGTCGATTAACAACTGTGACCCGCTCTCCATAAGTTCATCACAGCGTCACACCAAGAGAAGGATACAGGCTATCTCCGGACAGCTCGAACTGGGTTACAACCAGATGGCTTACCTCACCTTCCGCGGAAGAAACGACTGGTCATCAACCCTTCCCCAGGAGAACAACCGTTATTTCTATCCGGCAGTAGAGGCATCGTTCATTGCCACGGAACTGCCTTTCCTCGCAGGCAACAATATTGTCAATTACCTGAAGCTTCGCGGTTCGATAGCACAGGTTGGTAAGGATGCCGGTCCGCTTGAGATCGACCCCCAGCTGCAAGCCACGAACCTTACAGGCGGTGGTTACAAGTATGGCTACACCGGCCCCAACAGGAGCCTGAGGCCTGAGATCACCACCTCCAGGGAGATTGGTTTTGAGACCCGTCTCGTGGATGACAGGATCAATGCAGACTTCACCTATTTCTGGACCCATTGCGATGATCAGATCGTCAAGGGCTTCCGTCTCAGCTACGGTACCGGCTTCGTGCTCAACAACATGAACGTTGGTACCTTTGAGACATGGGGATGGGAGGCACACGTTGACGGTGACATACTTCGTATGGGTAACGGCCTCCGTTGGAATGTCGGTTTTAACGCATCACATACTGAGTCGGAGGTTGTCTACCTGCCGGAGAACGTGACCGAATATTACAATGCATATACCTGGAACACGGGTAACATCCGCAACGGCGTCATGGTTGGCTATCCTGTCACCACCATCACAGGCAGGGCTTTCCTGCGCAATGATGCCGGTCAGGTGCTGATCAGCCCTACGTCAGGTCTTCCGGTTGTCAGCAGTGTATGGAGTGTTCTTGGCGACCGCGAACCCAAGCTGCGCTTTGGTATCACCACAGGCCTAAGCTACAAAGGACTGCGACTCTCAGGGATGTTTGCAGGCCGCTACAAGGCTACCGTGGTCAACGGAACCAAGAGAGACATGATGAGAAGAGGATACAGTGTTGAATCGGCCGAGCAGAGGGAGAGTCCTCCGGTTGTCTTTGAAGGAGTCCTCCAGGATGGGAATGAGAACACTGCCAATCCGACACCAAACAATATCGCAGTTGATTATAACCTCTACTCAACTACCTATTCAGGTAATGATGAGGACTGGATCCAAGAGAACGTTCACTACCTGAGGCTGCAGGAGCTTAGGCTTTCCTACAACCTGCCTGCACAATGGCTGGAAAAGACAGTTATCCTTTCACAGGCTAGTGTTTTTGTTTCAGGTAACGACCTCTTTGTGGCCACAAACTACTCAGGTATCGATGCGGTTGGTAACACCATGTCGGCAGCAGGAGGAGGAACAGGCGGAGAAGGAATTGACGTCTGGGCTCTGCCCAGCCCGAGAGGCTACTCGGTAGGGATAAATTTGACTTTCAAATAATTGACAACCAGAAAACTGAGAAACAATGATAAAAAAGATATCAATTTCCGTTCTTTTGCTGGCGTCGTTCATGTTCATAACAACAAGTTGTGAGGACTACCTTGATGTCAACAAAAACGTGGATGCTCCTGATTATGTGGAAGGCTATCTTTACCTTGCCGGGATCATCCAGCAATACCAGGGCATGTACTGGGATATCCGTGCAACAGGCCCCCTGACCCAGATGATGGGTACTTCCAGGTACACCAACTTTGCCAATCACTACTACACTGCGGGCAGCGATGCCGCCGGTGAGCAGTGGCGTGTTGCCTACTGGCTGCAGGGAATGAACCTTGAGAATATGATCAACCAGTCGGTAGAGCAGGAGCAGTGGACTCTTGCCGGGATAGGTTATGCCATCAAGGCTTATACATGGGATCAGCTAACCAAATATCACGGTGAGCTGATACTGGAGGATGCTTTTGTTCCCGGTCTTCTCTCGCACCGCTATGATTACCAGGATAAAATTTACACTGCAGTAAGAGAATGGGCTTACCAGGCTATCGAGTATCTCGAGATGCCTGATGCCACCGGTTACGGCACCAAGATCAGCGCCAATGACTATATATACCGAGGTGATAAGGATAAATGGGTCAGGTTTGCTTACGGTGTCATCGTACGCAATCTCGCATCGCTCTCCAACAAGTCGGACTTCAACACCGCCTATGCTCAGGAGCTGATCACTGCTGCAAGCAGGTCACTGGCCACATCGGCTGATGATGCCACCGTGACAGTTGCCGGAGGAGGTTCAGAAGCACCACAGTCATCCTATAACAACTTCTGGGGTACCCGCAGGGGCAACCTCTCCCGTTCCTATTTCCAGCATGAATATGCTGTGCAGGTGTTCACGGGTACAGTGCCGGTTTACGAAGAGTCAACCGGGAACAAGGTTCCGGCTCCTGAGGGGAGTGACTCACCCTATGAACTGGCTGCCGCACAGATAATCTGCGACACCAATGTAATGGCGACAGGTCACTATGACCCGCGCGTTGCTGTTAAGCTGGCTACGGCAGATGATGCCGATTATGAGTTCATTGACGACCTGGAAAGCATAAAGCGGCGCAACTACTACGGCGGAGGCTTTACTGGCTACGGTGGTCCTCTTGGCAATGCTCCCTCATTCTATGGCAGGAATGCTGTTACCTCCACAACCCTCGACGGGTCGGGCCGCTGGCTTTATAGGGATGAGGCACCATACATACTGATGACAGCTGCAGAGATAAAATTCTGCCTTGCAGAGGCTTACTGGAAGCTTAATATGAAGGCCGAGGCACTGCAGGCATTCAAGGATGGCGTTGCCCTCGATCTTGACTTCACGGGTACATACATAGATGCAGGAACCAAAGGTCAGGCGGCCGGCGGCGATAAGATTACCAAATCAGTCTATAGTGCTGCAGCGAGTGAGTATCTCGCCGGACCTTTTGTGAACGGACTTGACATCGCCGACTTTACCCTGTCACACATCATGATGCAGAAGTGGGTGGCTCTCTATCCGTGGGGAGCAGGAGAAGCATGGGTTGACATGCGAAAATATCACTATGACATCGACTATACTGGTGATTATCCTGCCGACGGTAACGGATGGGATCTCTCACAGGTAGATCAGAAATGGGACGATGATCCCACAAAGGTTTACAAGGGTCTCTATCTTCGTCCCGCACAGGTGCAGGACAGAAAAGTCACATACAATGCCTTTAATGAAGGTTCCCCCTGCTACAGGATACGTCCGCGCTATAACTCGGAATACATGTGGAACAAACCTTCACTTGAAGGTCTGAGGCCCATCTCGGGACTTGCTCCCAACTATCAGTGCTCAATCCCGTGGTTTGCCTATCCGGGTGATATGCCGACCAAGTAATTGACCCTCAAAAAAATAAACGATTATGAAAATAATAAAATATTTAAGTCTGATCCTGGCAGTGACTCTGATGGCATCATGCGAAACAGATACTATTGAATTTGATGCTGAACCCATCGGAAACATGGCTGAGTTTCAACTGCACTACGTTGTGCCGGTTACTGCCACCACTGCCAACCGAATTACCAAAGTTGAGATCAACGGGCAGCTTTACGCCAATATAGCGGCACCGCTCAACACCTACAATGCTATTCCAAGCGGGTCAGTAGGAAAGTTCTACATAGTCTCACCCGGCAATGTCAACATCAAGATGTACCAGGGGAATGATATGGATGTGCTTGTCTATGACCAGAATGTGACGCTCACAGTCGGTAAGCAGAATGTCTTCGTGCATGACTTCAACCAGCCGCCTGTCGTGCTCGATAACGGTTATCCCTACATACGCCGGCAGACTGTTGAAACCGACTCCATGACATGGGTGAGGTTCTACAACTTCCTCTATGAGACAGACGGTGTGCCAACCGACCTGAGACTGCAGTACCAGTATGTCAGTCACCGCACTGATGAGCTTGTGAATATCGGAAACCCGGTCGCTTTCGGTGAGTGCACGGATTGGCAGCCTGTTCTGCTCCTCAAGACAAGCCTTGTCTCTTCAGGATCGCGGCGCATATACTACAAGATCAAGGTAGTGGACAACGCCGGAAATATCCTGGGGGATCTTCAGGTGATGAACTCCAGCGGTAACTTTGTCAACTATTCCGACTACTGGACAGGATACCTTAACAGACGTGTTCACCATATCTATTGCGGCATGAGGGCAGCAAACCCCAGAGCAGCAGTGAGGTTGTTCTATGCCCTGTAGATGAAACAATGAAGTTTACCCCGTTGATGGGGTAGAATTTGGGTTGGTTAATATTGCAGAGACGCGCTTGTGTGCGTCTCTGCTTTTTTTATGGATATGGCTCTGGATCTGCACCTGTTTGTGTCGGCCTTACCGGTAGCGGAATCGAGGGAAAATATTAACAATTGTTTTCTGGTTAAATGAATTGTTGTATCTTTCTTGTCTGATTGACGGCTGGTTTTCAGCATCGGCAATTATTTAAGAAAACCCTATTTACTAACCTAAAACATTGATTTATGTTGATGTCCAAAAAAATGACCGAATGGTGTAAGCGCTTTATACTTTCGGTGTTTGCCCTGCTTCTTGTTTCCTGGACGTTATCCGCCCAGAATACAAGAGTGACCGGCAAGGTTACAGACAACGCCGGTCTGCCAATCCCGGGGGTGACGGTACTGATTGAAGGTACTACCACCGGCGTGGCAACAGACTATGACGGCACATACTCGATTGAGGTCCCCTCAAACGGTGTGCTTCTCTTCTCTGCTATCGGAATGGAGAGTGAGAGAGTTCCTGTTAATAACAGGTCAGTTATAAACCTCACAATGGTAGAATCATCTGTGATGGTTGAGGAGGTTGTGGTCACTGCTCTCGGTATCGAAAAGGAGAAGAAAGCCCTGGGCTATGCCGTTCAGGATCTCAAGAGCGATGAGATCATGAGGAACAAGCAGACCAACATCATCAACTCCCTTGCCGGAAAGGTTGCCGGGGTAAATATCACCCAGTCAAGCGGTTCAGCCGGCTCCGGATCTACAATTATCATCCGCGGAGGCAACTCAGCCAGTGAATCGCGCGACAACCAGCCCCTGTTCGTGGTTGACGGTATTATCTATGATAACTCAACCGTAAACAGCGGTAACTCGGGAACCGACGGTGTAACCAAGGTGAATACATCATTCGGTAACCGCGTGATGGATATCAACCCGGATGATATTGAAAGCATGTCGATCCTTAAGGGTGCTGCTGCTTCCGCACTGTACGGTTCACGTGCCGCAGACGGTGTGGTTGTCATTACAACAAAGAGAGGAAGTGAAGGCCCCATAAAAATCGACTTCAATTCAAAATACTCATACTCCTGGACCGGTATACTGCCAGAGCTTCAGGGTGTTTACGGCAGGGGGTTCTATAACCAGGCTGGAGTTTTCAGTGACTTTACTACCCAGTCATGGGGCAATCCGATCACCGGTACTGTCTATGACAACGTGGGTAACTTCTTCCAGGGAGGCAATGTATTCGATAACAGTCTGAGCATCTCCGGCGGAAGCAAGAGCAACAGCTTTTATCTCTCTGTCTCCAATTTTGACCAGACTGGCGTTGTGCCCCTGACCGGATATGACAAGACCACATTCAGGTTCAATGGTGAGCAAAAATACGGCAAACTGACAGTGGGGGCAAATGCAGCCTATTCGATTTCGAATACGGCCAAGACACTAACGTCAGCCGGACTCTATAACGGTGGTGGCAACGGTACAATGACTGCTACCTACGGATGGGCACGCAGTGATGACATGTCGCGCTACCTGAATGAAGACGGCAGCAAATACAGGAGATTCGAAGGCCTGCTGGAACTGGCAGATGAAGTTGAAAATCCTTACTGGATCATCAACAAGAACAAACTGACCGATGAAGTCAACCGCTTCACCGGGGGTATCAATGCCTCTATAGACGTGACTGAATGGTTCAACATCATTTACCGTGTCGGTTACGACACCTACAAGAGCGGGGCTTTTACCTATATCGCTCCCGGAGGATCCGTGCTTGAGAAATACCAGGATGGCCGACTCAGCAAGAGCAGTTCTGACTATGAGTTTATTACATCAAACCTGATGCTCAATTTCAACAAGAGTGTAGGGGACTTCGATCTGAACCTACTTTTGGGTCATACAGTTGAGAATACCAACAGGGTATTGCGGACAAACTGGGGTTACGGTTTCTCCACAGCAGGTACGATAAGCTTTGCGAATATTGTTGACGACACCAAGTTCTTCACTGAAAGGAATGTAACAAAACGCCTGGTGGGTGCTTTCGGTGAATTCAGGGCCTCATACAAGAGCATTGCATACCTAACGGTGACGGGACGAAACGACTGGTCGTCAACACTGCCCATAGAGAACAGGTCATATTTCTATCCGTCAGTATCAGGTAGCCTTGTGTTTACGGAGCTGCTTCCGAAAAATGACATACTCTCATTCGGAAAGATCCGTGCCTCCTGGGCTCAGGTTGGTAAGGACGCCGGTGCCTATGCCACGAACACTTATCTCTGGGCACCCCAGGTGGTCAGCGCTCAGTTCGTAGGTACGGGTAACAGCTGGACAGGAGGAAGCCCGAATCTTGTTCCCGAGATACAGACATCGACCGAGTTCGGTACGGAATTACAATTTCTTCAAGGCAGGTTGGGGTTAGACTTTACTTACTACACCAGTGTGACCAAAAACCAGCTGGCAAGTCCTCGCCTTGCACAGTCGACAGGATTTATTTTTCTGACGCTGAACAGCGGCTCGGTACACAACAAGGGAATGGAGCTTTCAATTAACGCCACTCCTGTAAAGAGCCAGGATTTTACCTGGGATCTGACCCTGAACCTCTCCGGGAACCGCGGCACGCTGGGTGAATTTCTCCCGGGTGTAGGGCTATTCTATGTGACCGACGTTCAGATCGGGGGAGTGAAAGCTGCCTCCATCCCCAACGGAGGATACTTCCTTGGTCTGACAGGCGATTACTGGGAGAGAGAAAAAGACGAGGAGGATAACGAGATACCCGACGGAAGGTACCTGATTGACGAAGTTACCGGACTTTACAAGAACACGAAGGTTACAACCAACGTCATCGGTAACCGTGAACCGGACTTCATCGGGGGACTGAATAACAATTTCCGTTATAAGAACCTGAATTTCTCCTTACTGTTTGACATAAGGAAAGGTGGAGACATCTACAACGGTACAGAGTATTTCCTCACAGTGAATGGCTTGAGCATGAGGACTCTGGATCGTGAATCTGTCACTGTTACAGGCGTCTCCTCTTCAACCAATGAACCGCTTTCCTATACCTATCAAGCCGGGCAGACCTACAATATAGGCGGTGCTTCATATTCAGGTGAGTATATGATACAGCAATACTGGTTAAACTATGCCAATAACGCCTACAATTTCATGACCAGTACTAACTGGTTAAGGCTTCGCTCCATGTCGCTGTCATACGACTTTGGCGGCCTGCTTGGTAACAACAAGTACATAAAAGGCCTCTCCGCTTCGGTAGCAGGGTATAACCTCTGGCTATGGACCAACTATAAAGGTATGGATCCCGAGGTCAGCGTCTCCGGTTCAGGAACGGGAGGCTCCGGCTCGATGGGTATCGATTATTGCGGTGTCCCGGCTACCAGGAATGTCACTTTCGGACTCAATGTCACATTTTAATAACGGATTTAACAACATAGGATTATGAAAAAGATATTGTATATAACACTAAGTCTGATCTTCCTCTTAGGGTCGTCCTCCTGTGAGAAGTGGCTGGATGTCAACGTTGACCCTGATAACCCAAATGATCAGAGTGCGACGCCGGAAATCAGGCTTCCCTGGATACAGCACTACTACCTGTATGCATGGGGTGTTGCAAACGTTCGTTCCAGCTTCATTAACGGGACACTTGGCTACCGTTCTTCAACCAGTTCCAATAGCAGGCTTGTTGCCTGGAACCCATCACAGAGAAGTTGTACTACCATCTACCAGAACTGGTTCCTTGGTGCGGCTGTCAACCTGAAACCTCTGATTGAGAAAGCAGAAGAGGCAGGTGCTTATCACTATCTGGGAGCAGCTTACTGTATCAAGTCCATGGGTTTTCTGATGATGCTCGACATCTACGGGGAGATGCCATATACGGAAGCCATGACCGGGAAGTATAACCCTGTCTACGACCAGGGAGATGTCATCTACGATGGATGTATGGAAGACCTGGATAAAGCCATTGAATACTTTGGTATGGCACAGGAGGCCGGTGCTCCGGCTCTTTCTGAGGGAGATGCATGGAATTACGGTGATGTCAACAAATGGATCAAGTTATGCTATGGCCTCAAAGCCCGCTATCTGCTTCAGGTCTCAAAGAAATCTATATATGATCCTGATGCTGTTCTGGCTGCCCTGCAAAATGCCCCCCAGTCAAATGCCGATAATATCATTTTGAGCCATTACAACGTTGAGGGTGATCCCACTATGTTTACTACCGGCGATCCCTATCAGGCTAATGTCACATGGGATTATGCCGCCTACGGTTCATCACAGCGCTCTACAAGATGGTACGCTAATCTGCTGACTAATAATTTCACGGGCGGTTCGGGTGTTATTGACCCGCGAATGTCCAAGCTTCTTCCTGCAATGATGACGAACATTGAATTGAACTCCTCGGGTGATATAGTCGATTATGACTGGGTCAGGGATGTAGGTGTTGATATAATGTACTCTGATATCAGGCAGAACAGCGGCCCGTCAAATTATTCATATACAGCGACAGAAAGAACAATTGAATATACAATTTCTGATGATACGGAAAGAGCTGCTTTCATTGCTGCTGTGCCTCATCCTTACACAGTTGACGGGACTTCAGTTGCCGTCACCTATCCGGGGGGCTCTTTCTATATTAACAGCACAAACCACAAAAGGGCCGGTGATACCGTATTTGTGAACATGAGATCCAACAGCATGTCAACCAGCGGCAGGTCTGTTACTGACATGTATTACTATCCGGTCAGCAGTGAACCTGCTGTCGGGGGTACAGGGACTTTCTTTGCCAGACCAGATTCTGATTCTGATATTCTTACCTATGCCGAGATGTGTTTCATCAAAGCAGAGGTTTACCTGAGGCAAGGTAATGCGCCGGAAGCTTTCACTGCATACAGGGCAGGCATTCAGGCCAGCTTCGACCGCATGCAGACTAAGCTGAATGAATGGGTGTCGGCCGGCACCATTAACCCTGATCAGATGCCGATGGATGAGGGAGATATTGCCGCTTACCTGGCAAGCCCGGCTGTTGCTCAGACAGCTTCAGCTCTCACCATGGCCGATATCATGCAACAGAAGCTGATCGCCCTTGGGATAAACATGCAGAACTGGAATGACATGCGCCGTTTCAACTACAGCGCAGGTAACATTGGTAGCTTTGGGGTAGTCTACAAAGACTACAAGAGACCTTATGAATTTACCGCAACCAATATCATGACCGGGACCAGTCCTTCCGATCCGACATACTGGTTCCGTCGTTTCAACCACAGCGCTCATGAAAGCAACTATAACAATGAGCAATTGATGGCATCAAATCCTCTTGCAATGCAGGATGCCATATGGAGTGATCCCGTTTGGTGGGATAAAGAATAATAGTTTAATTCAGTATCAGATTGAGGGGGTGCCAGGATTTCCTGACACCCCTTTTATTATGCTCGATAATTTGATAAGGAATGATGGTCTGATTGTAAACTTCAGGTACCAGTTTGCACTTCTTTGAATCCGCTTCTCTCAATCAGCGGTTCCAGTGATGGTTCGCGGCCGCGGAAGTTGCGGTAGAGCTCGTCAGGCTCCCTGCTGCCGCCCTTTTCCAGGATGTTTTTCCTGAAGGCCAGGGCTGTCTCCCGGTCGAAAATGCCTCTCTCCCTGAACAGGCTGAAGGCATCGGCATCAAGCACCTCGGCCCATTTGTATCCGTAGTATCCTGCCGCATAGCCTCCGGAGAAGAGGTGGGCATAGGAGACGCTCATGCATGAGCTGTCGGCGTGGGGGAGCAGCAGGGCAGGGGCCATGGCTGCCCTCTCAAACGCCACTATGTCATCGTCAAACGGCTCCTTGAGGGTGTGCCATGCCATGTCGAGAAGGCCGAAGCTGAGCTGCCGCATGCACGCATACCCCTCGTTATAGGTCAGCGACTCCTTCAGTTTCATCAGTATCTCATCAGGTATCTTCTCTCCGGTCTGCCAGTGCGCTGCCCAGGTGTCGAGCCACTCTTTCTCCCACGCCCAGTTCTCCATTATCTGCGAAGACAGCTCCACAAAGTCGCGCTTCACGTTGGTGCCTGCCAGGCTCTCATAGGTGCAGTCCGACAGCATGCCGTGAAGAGCATGGCCGAACTCGTGGAGGAAGGTATTCATCTCACTGTGAGAGAGCAGCGACGGCCCGACAGGGGTCGGACGTGTAAAATTCATCACCAGTGAGACCACCGGGATTACCCTCCTCCCGGCCTCAACATGTCTGCGGCTGTCAACCTCTGTCACCGGCTCCCGGCTCTGTTCACGGAAGCCGGTCATCCATGCGCCGCCGCTCTTGCCCGGCCGCGGATGAGGGTCGAGCATGAGAATGGCTATGATACCCCTGTCACTGTCATGAACCTCATATGCGGTCACCTCATGACTGTAAACCGGTATTTCACTGTTCTCCCTGAAGGTCAGACCATAGAGCGTTGTGGCCAGGCCCAGCACTGCTTCTCTCACCTTCTCCAGTGGCATGTATGGCCGCAGCACCTCATCGTCGATCTTAAACCGCTCCAGGCGCAGCTTTTCTGAATAATAAGCCCAGTCCCATCGCTCGATCTTTGCATTATGACCCAACCTGCGGGCATATTGCTCTATTTCTTCCAGATCGCGTTTGCCGGCAGGTGTTGATGCCTCCAGCAGCTTCTCAAGGAAGCTGTTTACCTCTTCAGGTGTGGATGCCATACGATCTTCAAGGGCGTATGATGCATAGTCGCCGAAGCCGAGCAGTTGTGCCAGCTGCAGTCTCAGTTCAACTATCCGTTTCACAATTGAGCTGTTGTCGTGCTTATTGCCACGGAAGGCGCGCACGGAATAGGCCCGGAAGAGCTTCTCCCTCAGGTCGCGACGGTCGGCGTACTGCATGAAGGGCACGAAACTGGGAGCATGAAGCGTGAAGAGCCACCCCTCCAGACCCTTTTCTTTTGCAAGGGCTGCCGCTGCCTCTCGGATACCGGAGGGCAGTCCTGCCAGCTCATCCTCCGAGGTGAGATGAAGGGTGAAATCGTTCGTTTCAGCCAGCACATTTTCTTCAAACTTCAGAGAGAGGGTTGAGAGCTCTACTGTTATCTCCCTGCATTTTTTCTTGTCGCTGTCGGAGAGTGCTGCCCCGCCCCTGACAAAGCCTTTGTACTTACGGTCGAGAAGTATGCGTTGCTCAGCGTTCAGACCCGGCTGATCCATTTTATCGTAAACACTTTTCACTTTCCGGAAAAGGGCCGGATTTAGTGTGATGTCATTGGCAAAGTTGGTCAGCAGGGGTGAGACCTCCATGGCCGCTGCCTGAAGCTCAGGTGTGGTGTCGGCGCTGTTCAGGTTAAAGAGAAATGCGGTGATTTGGTTAAGAAGACTGCCTGCCCTCTCCAGCGCCTCAATTGTATTCCGGAAGTCAGGCTCAGCCGGATCGGCAATGATGTCGTCTATCTCCTGTCGAGCCTTTTCTATGGCCTGCTCTACGGCAGGCCTGTAGTGTTCCGGCTTAATGAGCTCAAAGGGCGCAATGTTGAAGGGGGTGTTCCACTCCTGAAGAAGGGGGTTGGGGGTTTCAATATTGTGGTTCATGGGTTTGGACTGTATTGAGACAAATATATATTCTTTTTGTTCTACAATACTATAACCGCTACGCGATAAGGATCTAATTCTGGTGCATGACCTACAACACTGTAACCGCTACGCGGTAAGGTTTCACCCATTGGCTGAAGACCATCAAGTAATGAAAAAAATGCCATATCGTTGGAGATATGGCATTGATACAGTTGGTGGAGTAAGTTCAGAACGGCAGGTCGTCGAGCTCGGGGTCGGGTGAGGGGGCATCTTCAAGCTTAGGGAGGGCAGCAAGCTGCTCTCCGCCCTCAGGCACAGCAACACCACGGACGACGCTCAGGGCGTTGAGGTTGGTGATGTAATTCACCATCCCGTTCTTTTCCCAGCGGTTGCCTTTGAGGTTGAAAGTGACTGTCACCTCCTGCCTCAGCCATGACTCATCGATGAGGTCACACCTCTCCTGGGTCAGCTGGAACTTGATGAAGTCAACGAATGCCTGTCCGCTGCTGCTATCCTTGTGTTCAATCACGAACTCGCGCTTGCGGAAGCGTTCACTGACCCTGTTGACAGGGTAAACCTCGGCAACTTTGCCTGCGATCTGGTATTCCATTGTTGTTTTATTCCTTCACGATCTCGAGCAGCTCAACCTCAAAGAGGAGCGTCGAGTAGGGTGGGATAGGGCCGGTGCCCTGTTCGCCGTAACCCAGTTCATAAGGAATGTAGAACTTGAATTTGGATCCGACGGGCATCAGCTGGATACCTTCCTGCCATCCGGTGATGACCTGGTTCACACCGAACTGAGCGGGCTCACCGCGGTCAAGCGAGGAGTCAAACTTGGTGCTGTCAAGGAGCATGCCGGTGTAATGGACTTTAACCATATCCTGAGGACCCGGTTTGTCTCCGGTGCCCATGGTGATTACTTCATATTGCAGTCCGCTGCTTGTCTCCTGGACGCCTTCACGCTTTTTATTCTCTGCAAGGAAATTTTCACCTTCGTCTATGTTCTTTCCGTAAGCTTTTTTCATCTGATCTGCCTGTCTATTTTGCATATAGGTCATAACATAACCCTGTGCAGTTTGTTCATCAAGTGTGTTCTTTTCATTCTCAGCATCGATCATCCCCTTGGCAAAAAGTACAGGGTCAATTTCGAGACTGTCGCTCATGAAATAGAAATAATTGGCAATGCCTATTGCATATGCAAGAGAGTCTTCTGCACTCTTCAGCTTTGTGCCGGTGATGCTTGACCTTGTATTGCATGAAGATGCAATCATGGATGCCGCCACGGCGAGGATTACTAAACCTTTGATTTTCATTGTGTCTGTTTTTATTTAAATTTTGGCAAAGATAATATTTTGGTAGTCAATTTAACGCTACTCATCTTCTTTTATCACCTCTAAAAGCTCAACTTCGAAGATCAGTGTCTCAAACGGTTTGATGATACTGCCTGCTCCTCTCTCCCCGTAGGCAAGGTCATAGGGAATATAAAGCATCATTTTTGAGCCCTCCTGCATCAGTTGTAGTCCTTCAATCCATCCTTTTATGACGTTGCTGACCCTGAACTGTGCAGGCTCGCCACGGTCATACGAGGAGTCGAACTTTGTTCCGTTGACAGTGGTGCCGGTATAATGTACCCTGACAACATCATCAGGACCTGGAGTTGCGCCTGTACCCCGGTTCAGAACTTTATACTGAAGTCCGCTTGGAAGTACGACGACACCCTCTTTTTTGCCGTTCTCGTCGAAAAACGCTTCTGCCTCCTGGATCTGAGTGCTGTACTCGGCAGTCAGTCGTGCTTTCTCACGCCTCTGCATATAGCTTACTATGAAAGCACTGGCAGTTGTATCGTTCATGACGGGCTTCTCCTTTTCGGCATCCTTCATCCCTTTATAGAACAGTTTTGTGCTGATATCAATACTGTCGGCCACATAGTATTTATAATTTGCCACGCCGAGAGCATAGGATAGTGAGTCTTCGGAGGTGGAGAATTTTGATTTCTGCGCCGCGGCGGTGAATGTTGTCACGGCACAAAGAACAATGACGGTTAAGATTTTGACATTTTTCATCGTTTCATTCGGGTAAATAAATAATTATTATTGCATTGGTCGAATGGAACTTACATGAAATAAACAAATCATGTCCTTCTGTGAGTTTCTGCTCATGTAAGTTTCAGTATTCATTCTTGTGTGCAGAGAGCGGGTATGCTGCATATCTGCCGGTTATTAATCACGCAAACATACATAAAAACAGCTGATTTTTCACCGGCGAACAAAATTCAGGCCCACGGACCGGGAACAAAAAAGCGGGATATAAATCATAACTTCACCGCCCTTGTGAATACCCTTTTTCCCGGAGGGCCTGGCAGGAGGTTCACCTCCATCTGCAGTTTCCGGAGTATCCTTTTAAGGCTTCCTTTTGCCGAGTATGTAACAAAAACCGATCCGGCATGCATCACGGCTGCTATCTTCCGCATCACCTCCCCGCTCCACATCTCGGGCTGCTTGTCAGGACCGAAGGCATCGAAGAAGACAAGGTCAAAGAGACCTTCGGGTTGCTCTGTGGTCAGGTCGGTTACTCTTTTATGGAGGGTAAACCATTCGATAATTGAGGCCGGTTTATCCCAGGGCGCTGAATGAATTGCTGCGAAGAGCTCCATGCCTTCTTTTCCGGTAAGTGACCCGTAATTGAGTTTTGAGACGACTGAATCGTCGAGCGGGTACTTTTCCAGCGAGGTATAATCCACTTTTATCCTGTGCTCAGAGGCATAGAGTGCCGTCAGAAGTGCATTCAGTCCCGTGCCGAACCCTACTTCCAGGATGGTGACACTGTCACCCTGAATGTTCCTTAGGCCTGCGTTAATAAATATGTGCATCGACTCTGTGACGGCACCAAAATGGGAGTGATAATGCTCATTCAGTTCAGGCACGTAAAGGGTGTGGGAGCCATCGGAGGTGAGTTTGATTATGGTATCCAATTTGAATTTGCGATTTCAGACTTTTCGACTTTAAGGACTTTCGACTTTCCTGCCCTCCGACTCTGTCGGACGCAGTCCGAAGCCTTGGCGGAGGAGGGAGACTTTCAACTTTGCTGCCAGTTCGATTCATACCATGTGCGCACGTCGGTAGCTATCATGCCTGCCCTGCGTGCGGCCTCGATACCCAGGTCACCGTCCTCAAAAACCTCACAGTCTGACGGATCGAGATTCATCAGTTCGGCACATCTGAGGAATGTCTCAGGGTGAGGCTTGTGGTTTTTCACATCGTTGGCGGTGACGATGATGTCGAAGTACTCTCTTATGCCTATTATCTCGAGCGTCTTCTCCACCGCCTCGCGGTGTCCCCCGGTGCCGACTGCGATTGGCATCTTACCGTGGTATTTCTGCACGAGGGCGGTGACAGGCTCAATGGGTGTCACTTTGTGCTGGATGGTAAAAAACTCCTCCAGCTTGACTTGCATGATCTCTTCGGGTGAGACTTTGCCGGTCATGCCGTTCTTTTCGATGATCTCCTCTGCTATCTTCCATCCCGGGGCGCCGGTGTGTGCCTGCAGGAAAGCCGTGTCCATATGAATTCCAAAGTGGAGGCAGGCTTTCTGCCACGCCTGGTAGTGCCATGGCATGGTGTTGGCAAGGGTGCCGTCGAGATCGAAGATGAGTCCTTTGACTCCGGGGGTGATGTCGTATTCGTGCATAAGCCAGTATTCCAGTCTTCAGTCGGCAGTCGGCCACCTGCGCCAAGGCTACGGTGGCCAGAGGCAGTCGGCAGTCAATGCAGACATTCATGATACTGATAATGATTGGGTGCAAAAATACAATAAAAGGTATAAACCTTCGAAAAATTATGACCCGCCACAGGGCACTTACCTGATGGGGTTCTGCCTGTTATTTCCCGAGGAATCTTTTTACCTCCTTTGCGATATTTTCCTCGGTGAATCCCAGTTTCTCGTCAAGTACCTTATACGATGCAGAGAAGCCAAAGCTTTCGAGTCCGAACACCTTGCCCTCTGACCCGGCAAAGCCGAGCATGGTTACGGGCAGTCCTGCCGTGAGGCAGAAGACCGGGATGCCGGGAGTGATAACACTCTCACGGTACTCTTTATCCTGCATGCGGAAGAGGCCTTCCGACGGTGCCGAGACAATCCGTGTTCTGATGCCATCTGCGGCAAGCAAGGTGTCAGCCTCAACGAGGGTGGCCACCTCGGATCCGCTGGCAACGAGTATCACGTCAGGAGTAGCGGCTGCTTCCGAGACGATATAAGCGCCTTTTGCGGCCATCGCCGCAGCCTCAGCTCTTGTCATGCCCGTCGACGGCAGGGTCTTGATGTTCTGGCGTGAGAGAATGAGGGCCGTAGGTGTTGTCCTGTTCTCAAGTGCAAGCTTCCATGCGACATTGGTCTCGATGGCGTCGGCAGGACGAAGCACCAGCATGCTGTTCTGCCCGTGATGGTTCTTCAGGTGCTCCATGAGCCTTATCTGCGCCTCCTGCTCCACGGGCTGATGCGTCGGTCCGTCCTCACCCACCCGGAAGGCGTCATGTGTCCAGACATACTTGACAGGCAGTCCCATCAGCGCCGCCAGCCTGACGGCGGGTTTCATGTAGTCGGAAAAGACGAAGAAGGTGCCGCAGACGGGTATGACGCCGCCGTGCAGCGCCATGCCGTTCATCAATGCTGCCATGGTGAGCTCTGAGACTCCGGCATGTAGGAAGGCACCGGAGAAGTCGCCCCTGGTCAGTGGCCTGCTCTTCTTGAGGAAGCCGTCGGTCTTGTCGGAGTTGGCGAGGTCGGCAGACGCCACTATCATGTTGGGCACTGTCGCGGCGAAGTGGGCGAGTATGGCAGCAGAGGCATTACGGGTAGCATCGTTCTCCTTCTGTACTATGGCGGTGAAGTCAATGTCCGGCAGAGTCCCGGCGTAGAATCCTTCAAGCACCTTTGCAGCTTCAGGCTCTGAGGCAGTCCACTCATCCTTTTTCATCCTCCACTCTGCTGCCGCTGCACTCTTGCCTGCCAGAACATCCCGGTAAAGATCCCTTACGTCCGGGAATATCTCAAATGGTTTTTCGGGATCACCACCCAGGGCTGAAACCGTTTTTCTGAAAGAGGCTCCGGCGTGTGACACGGGTTGACCGTGCGTCGAGGTTTTACCCTCGAAGCTGTTGCCCTCTTCATCGATGAGACCCTTGCCCATCACCGTTCTGCCGATGATCAGCACCGGTTTCTCGTTTTCATCTGATGCCATGCGAAGGGCACCGCGTATCTGGTTGTGGCTGTCGCCGTCGATCTCCATCACGCGCCATCCCCACGCCCGGTATTTGGCAGCTGTATCCTCCGAGGTCACGGCTGCGGTCTCTGTGGAGAGCTGTATATTGTTTGAGTCGTAGAACATAACCAGGTTGCAGAGGCCGAGGTGTCCTGCCAGGCGTCCCGCCCCCTGTGATATCTCCTCCTGTATGCCGCCGTCGGAGATATAGGTATAGATCTTATGTTCAAACAGCCGTCCGAACCGCGCAGTGAGAAACCTTTCGGCTATGGCAGCGCCAACGGCCATGGTATGGCCCTGGCCGAGAGGGCCGGAGGTGTTTTCAATGCCATGTCTGAGGTCGAGCTCAGGATGTCCGGGTGTTATGCTTCCCCACTGACGGAACTGCATCAGGTCCTCCACGGTAAACATTCCTGTCAGTGTCAGCACCGAATAGAGCATGGGCGACATGTGGCCGGGGTCAAGAAAGAACCTGTCCCTGTTTATCCATGCCGGGTCGGCAGGGTCAAAGCGGAGGAACTCCGAATAGAGAATATGGATGAAGTCAGCTCCGCCCATGGCGCCGCCGGGGTGTCCCGAGTTGGCCTTCTCGACCATTGCCATCGAGAGGATGCGGATATTGTCTGCTGCGCGTTCGTTTACGTTTCTGATCATGACTGTTAATATCTTTGGGTTGCGATAAATTTAGTAAAATTCAGGCATTGTATGTTGAGGAGGCGGTGTCACCACCGCGGCCTGTCCAGTTGGTGTGGAAGAACTCTTCCTCCGGTCTGTCAGTACGCTGGTAGGTATGTGCCCCGAAGTAATCGCGCTGTGCCTGTAGCAGGCTGGCTGGCAGCCAGGCAGAGCGGTAGCTGTCAAACCATGACAGGGCGGCGCTCATGGCAGGCACCGGCACCCCGTCCCTGACGGCCCCGGCGATGACCCTCCTCCAGCTCTCGCTGTTCTCAGTGATGATGGAGGCAAAATAGCTGTCGACGATCAGGTTTGACAGATGCGGATCACGATTAAAAGCTTCGTATATCTTGTTTAGGAAGGCTGACCTGATAATGCATCCTCCCCTCCAGATCATGGCTATCTCACCGTAGTTGAGATCCCAGCCGTACTCCCCGGCAGCGTTCTTCAGCAGGTTGAACCCCTGCGCATAGGATACAATCTTGGAAGCATAGAGTGCCCTGCGGATGTCCTCTACATACTGCTTCCTGTCAATGACCGGTCCCCGGGCGGGACTGTGGAAGAGGGGTGAAGCCTCCACTCTCTCCTTTTTCATTGAGGAGATGAACCTGGCGAAGACCGACTCACCTATAAGGCTCAGCGGCACGCCGTGGTCGAGGGCGCTGACAACGGTCCACTTGCCCGTTCCCTTCTGGCCGGCGGAATCAAGTATCTTCGTCACAATGGGCTCTCCGTCGGTGTCCCTGAACCTCAGTATCTCCCCGGTGATCTCTATAAGGTAGGAGTCAAGTTCTCCCCTGTTCCACTCATCAAAGATGTCGGCCATCTCGTCATAGGTGAATGATCCGGTGTTCAGCATCAGGTGCCAGGCTTCGCAGATGAGCTGCATGTCGCCGTACTCGATTCCGTTGTGGGCCATCTTGACGAAGTGTCCGGCACCGTTGTCGCCTATCCAGGTGACGCAGGGGGCACCGTCAGATGCCCTGGCAGCGATGGCATGGAAAATATCCTTCACATGAGGCCATGCATCCTTCGATCCGCCGGGCATGAGCGAAGGACCCAGGAGGGCACCCTCCTCGCCGCCGGAGACTCCGGTGCCGATGTAAAGCAGCCCCTTGCTTTCAACATATTTTGTCCTTCTGATGGTGTCGGGGAAGTGAGAGTTGCCCCCCTCAATGATTATGTCTCCCTCGTCGAGGAGCGGGATGATCATCTCTATGAAGTCGTCAACCGGTTTACCTGCCTTTATCATCAGCATCACCTTGCGCGGTCTGCTGAGGCCCGATATCAGTTCCTCGAGTGAGTAGGCAGGAATTATCTTCTTCCCTTTCCCGCGTCCGTTCACAAAATTGGTAACCTTTTCCGTCGTCCGGTTGAAGACAGCGACAGTAAACCCCCTGCTTTCAATATTAAGCACCAGGTTTTCTCCCATCACGGCGAGACCTATCAATCCAATATCTGCTTTCATTCCTGTTTATTGAGTTGTTTATATTATCCTGAAACCGAGTCCTGAAAGGATCTGTGCTGCTGCAGGGTCAGCGTTCCTGACCGTATAGGATCCGAACTCCCTTCTAGCTTGGTAGTTGTCGCGAAGATACTCGAATTTTTCCGGGTTTCCGCGAAAGAGGCTGTCATCCTCCCTGATGCGGTAGGAGTGTCTGACAGCCGCTCCTGCCAGGTCAACAGGGTATGTCACAGCGGTGTGGCGTGCAAGGTCTATCACCGGTTCAGCCGGTTGGGGCAGTGAATCGGGTGTCCAGTTGGGCAGCGGAATGCCCAGAAATGCAGCAACCTCCCTCACGGAGTTCACGGTGGCATTGGCCTTGCCGTCGACGGAGTAACCGGCAATATGGGGTGTGGCTATCTCCGTCAGTGCCAGCAGCCCTCTGTCGGCCTCGGGTTCGCCCTCCCACACATCAAGCACGGCGCCCCGTATGACTTTATCTTCCAGTGCCTTCCGGAGCGCAGTGTTGTCCACCACCTCTCCGCGGGAGGTGTTTATCAGTATGCAATTCTTCCTGAGCCTCCCCAGGGTTATGCCGTTGATCAGGTGTCGTGTACGGTCTTCCCCCTCATGTGTCAGCGGCACGTGCAGTGTCAGTATGTCCGACTCTTCCAGCAGCTTTTCCAGCGGTGAGAAGTCTGCTGCTCCCTCTTCTCTCTCCCGGGGAGGGTCATTCAGCAGCACGCTCATGCCCAGTGCCCTGGCAGCTCTGACCACCTTTGTCCCGACGTGGCCAACACCGACAACCCCCAGTGTGAGGGAGCGAAGGTCCAGCGAATGCCTGGAAGCCAGGAACAGGAGTGCTGCCGTAATATACTGCATCACCGATCCGGAGTTGCACCCCGGCGCATTGACCCATTTTATGCCTGTCTGATCGAGCCAGACCGTATCGAGGTGATCAAAGCCTATAGTGGCCGAGGCGATGATCCTGACCCTGCTTTTCTCCAGAAGCCGGCTGTCGCACCTGGTGCGCGTACGTACTATCAACGCATCGGCATCGTAAATCGTGGCAGCATCAATGTCCCTGCCGGGAGAGTAAACAACATCTGCCCAGGGTTCGAAGATCCCTTTGATGAACGGTATCTTTTCGTCGATAACGATCTTCATGGTCTTACTCAACTGCTTTCCAGAGACCTATAGCCGGGTTGGAAATAAAGTAAAACTCTTCTCCGTCGGCAGCAGTATGGAACCCGGTTTGCAGCCCGAGAGGGTTATACCTGTTAATTAGCGCCTTGACCTCTCCGAAGCTGTAACCGACGGACTCTGTCTCATCGTGGGTCAGATGGCCGGGGGCATAAGTCACCGTGAACCTGTTCTCTGTTGAACCGTGGATCAGATGTGCGGCAGCGCTCAGGTTCTCATTCAGATCATCGTTCTCCTCAACGAAGGTGAGTATCTCCGGCGTGGTGCGGTACCCGTACCTCCTTATTAGCCTGTCGATGGCCGGGTCTTCGCCGAAAGTCTTTACTCCCGGTGCCAGAACCACCAATTCTCCTCCGTCAGCAATGGCCATGCGGGTACGGTAGATGCTCTTGTTGCCGAGCCAGGTGCTCTTGTACTCCTCGGGGTCAAGCCACACAACCACCTTCCTGAGTCTCTCCGGCAGGGTTGTGAAATTGACCATTGCCGATAGAGTGGCAGCCTGCCTGAAGCACTCAATGTCATCGCCCACATAGAACCCCCTGATCTTAAGCGCCCCTTCCTGGTCCGGGGAGACCACCGTCAGCACATAGAGCAGCGGCAGTTTAGAGACTGACATCGCGGAGGCTTCATTCAGAACAGCCCTGACGGGGTTGTCAACCGTTCCGAGGATATTTTCAATTCCGTGGACGGCACCCATGAAGTGGCTTTTATTGATGGCTTCGCTGCCGCCACAACCTACGAAGATGTTCTTGTTGTAGTTGGCCATGCCGGTCACCTCGTGAGGCACCACCTGTCCAACCGAGATTATCAGGTCATGGCCTCCTGTTGTCAGTAGTTTGTTGACCTGTACGGGGTAGTCGAAGTTGAGACTGCCGCCCGTCACTTCCGAAATGAATGAGGAGGGCACCCTCCCAAGTTCATCGATGTCAGTACGCCACCGGTGTTCCCTGAAGAGAGAGAGGGGGACGGTTCCGAACATCTTCGTCAGCTCCTTCTTCTCCATAGGCATATGGGTGCCGAGGGCCGGAAGGATGTTCTTTACTTTTTTGCCCAGCTGTTCCCAGAGTAGTTCGGTTATCATACCGGCGCCGGAGTGCATGCGGGTAATGTCAGGGGGAATTATCAAAACCCTCTTCTTTGTTACGAAGGCTGAGAGTGCATTTTTAAGGGCCTCCCTGATGTCATCTTTTGTCAGCTCCCTCTCGGGACCTGCTGCTGCGTAGTATATCATAATGTTTGCATTTTTACCATGGGGGTGTTCCCGGGAGTGCTTGCCGGAACTCCCTTATCAGTTTCTCCTCGTAATTGCCCCGGTAGGTACCCTCAATGAATTTGCCGAGGGCCTCATCATGGAACAGTTTCCAGGATCGGTTCTCCTGTCCGGGTATCACAGGAAAGAAGAGGGCGCCGTTGCCCACGGCTGCCTTATGATCACCGGGGGCATCGCCTATCATAAGTATCCTTTCCGGAGGATATTTACCCCTCGCGGCCATGGTGATATGTTCGGTCTTGGTGCCGAGTTCCTGTCCTGCGATTGCCTGTACATACCTGTCGATGGAGTGTTCTCTCCACTCTCTGGTCAGCGCCTCCAGGGGTGTCTGTGACACCACCACAGCATCTGCCACTTCACTCAGTTTCTCTATTGATCTGCGGGCATAAGGAAAGGGAGGGGTATTGCGCAGCCAGGCCGAGATATCCTCGTTGAGTGCCAGGGTCCATGCCAGGACCTGTTTCAGGGCTGGGTGCGGGTTCTTTTCTACATATTCCGCGAAGGCGGGGTTGCCAAGCCTGGTCTCGCCGGCTATCCACTCCTTCAGCGGTTCCATATCGGGCAACGGGATGCCCAGCTCTCTGATCTCCGGTCTCTCAGCCAGCAACTCCATCACCTTCACCAGCGCGGGAAAACGGTTGATGCCCCGGGTGACGGAATAGAGATTGACGAACTCCCATGTCTGGCGCACATACTTTGCTATGGCGAAGAGACCGAAATATTTGACCACATTGGGGATGAAGAACTCCTTGTGCTTGACCTCCATTGTGTCAAAGACACATCCGTCGGAGTCGATGCCGATAAAGAATTTCTTCTCCGGTGTTATTTTCTCAAGGATGTTCATTCTCAAAACATAAGCCAGTCTGATCCTGCGTGCATTCTCATGCCCCGCGAAAGGGTTAGTGACTTAAGGATTCATCATAAATAATGTCTTCAGGCCCATTTTGTTCAATTACACCCCGCTGTAGGCACTGAATCCTCCGTCGACAGGTATGACCACGCCGGTGACGAACGAAGAGGTCTCCGAGAGGAGGTAGAGCATGGTTCCCACCAGCTCTTCGGGCTCCGCGTAGCGACCCATGGGGGTGGCATTGATGATCTTCCTCCCGCGGGGAGTCATCTCGCCCGTCTGCTCCTCGGTAAGCAGAAAGCGGTTCTGGTTTGTCAGCAGGAATCCGGGTGCGATGGCGTTGACCCTCACGCCTGCCGGAGCAAAGTGCACTGCCAGCCACTGGGTGAAGTTGTTGATGGCAGCCTTGGCAGCCGAATAGGCAGGTATCTTTGTCAGAGGCCTGTAGGCGTTCATGGAGGATATGTTCAGGATCACCCCGCTGCCTTTTCTGACCATATCCTCGCTGAGGATCATTGAGGGGAGCACCGTGCCCTTGAAGTTCAGGTCGAAAACCCCATCAAATCCTTCTATGTCAAGGTCAAAGAAGCTTCCGCCAAGGTCCTTGTTGTCTCGGGTGATGAACTCCCTGGCGGTTGTTGCCGAGGCTTTGTTACCTCCTGCGCAGTTAATGAGTATGTCGAGTGAGCCGAAAGCTGATCTTATCTCCTCGCGAGCCTTGAGGAGCGACTCCCTGTCGGTGACGCTGGCACCTATGGCTGCTGCCACGCTGCAGTCGGGTCTTTTGACCATCTCGGCAGCCGTGACAGCACCTCTTGCAGGGTTGATGTCAAGTATTATTACCGTCACCCCGGCACTGCAGAGTCCTTTCACCAGTGTCTGTCCTATCACCCCGCTGCCGCCGGTGACAGCGGCTACCTTACCTTTCAGATCGCTGAAATCATTCATATTCAAAATGTTTCTATTCAACTTCAATTGGTTTATATACAGGCACAAGCAGTTTCATCACAATCCATCCGATCAGGTATGCAACGGCACAGATGCAGAATATGATGAAATAGCCAGCCCTAATACCTTCAAACCCTAACAGTTTCATTGGTTCAGTCAGATACTGAGCGCCGCCTGCCAGCAGCTCCTTGGTCATCACGCTCACCGTGCCGTCAGCCAGGGTTGTGCTTCCCGATGAGAAGTCAAACAGCACCCCGGAGCCCTTATTGATAAGAAATGCCCCGAAGCCGCCTGCCATGCCACCTATGCCTGTTATGGTTGCGATGGCTGATTTCGGGAACATGTCGCCGATAGTGGAGAAGAGGTTGGCTGACCATGCCTGGTGGGCTGCAGCCGCAATGCCAATGATAATTACGGGGAACCAGTAGGAGAGATGTCCCATGGGCTGTGCCAGCAGGGCAAGAAGGGGGAAGAAGGCAAAGATCAGCATCGCGCGCATACGTCCGGCGTAGGGATTCATTCCGAGCTTGTCGACAAAGTATCTTGGGAGCCAGCCGCCGATGATCGACAGCATGACGATTGCATACAGAACGAATATTAGCAGCTTGGCCATTGTGGTGTCAGAGGTAAGTCCGTATACATCACTGAGATATGCCGGTGTCCAGAAGAGATAGAACCACCACACACCGTCAGTCATGAACTTCCCGAAGGCGAAAGCCCAGGTCTGCCGGTATTTGAAGCACTGCGAGAATGGCATCTTCTTCTCCTGCTTCTCCACATTGTTGTTGGCAATCGTCTCCGCGATTGTGTCCTGGTTGATATAATCAAGTTCAGTCTTATTCACCAATGGATGAGCATGTGGTTTTTTGTACATAAAGACCCAGAATCCCATCCAGATGAATCCAATGGCCCCGATAGCCAGGAATGCCATTTCCCAACCCCACTTTACAGCAATCACGGGGATGGTTATGGGGGCCACGAGGGCTCCCACCTGTGCTCCGGAGTTGAAGATGCTGGTTGAGAAGGCCCTGTCTTTTTTCGGGAAAAACTCAGCGGTGGTCTTTATAGCGGCCGGGAAGTTGCCAGCCTCACCGAGGGCCAGCACGAACCGTGCGAAGATAAAGAGGGTCACGCTGACGCTGGTCACCAGGCCGATGTCATCCACGGTGCCTATTATCTCCCGTGCCTCATTGAAACCTACCAGCCATCTGCCGGCTGTGATGCCTGAGGTGGCGATGCCGCAGAAAGCATGGAGCACGGCTCCTGCCGACCAGACGCCTATAGCCCAGAGGAATCCCTTCTTAGTGTCTATCCAGTCGATGAACCTGCCTGCTACCAGGAGGCAGACGGCATAGAAGATCGAGAAGAGGCCGGTGATTGTGCCGTAATCATTGTTTGTCCAGTGAAACTCGGGTGCAATGAAGTCCTTCCAGGTGAGTGACAGTACCTGCCTGTCCATGTAGTTGATGGCAACGGAGAAAAACAACAACCCGGTGATAACCCACCTGTAGTTTGTCATTTTCACATCAGTGGTTTGTGAAGACATAGTTTTGCTTTGAAGTGTGGTTATATGTTAAGTGAACCTGGCCGCGACACCTTTTCTCAGTGAGCTGCAGCCCTCAGTTTTCCGATTAGTTCAAGTGTCTCTTTAACTTTCGCTGTGACCTCATGCCATGCAGCCTCCTTCACATGGTTGTCGGCTATCAATTTTGATCCCATCCCCACGCAGGTCACGCCGGCATCGAACCACTCTTTCAGGTTCTCTTCGGTGGGTTCTACGCCTCCTGTGGGCATGATGCTGGTCCAGGGCGACGGTCCTTTGACGGCTTTGACAAAGGAGGGGCCTCCGGCAGCGTTACCGGGAAATATCTTTACTATCTCAGCGCCCAGTTCCTCAGCCTGCGAAATCTCTGTGAGGGTTGCACATCCGGGGATCCACAGCACTTTTCTTCTGTTGCATATTCTTGCCACGTCAGGATTCAGGGTGGGGGAGACAATAAAGTCGGCACCCATCTGCATGAATATGGCAGCCGTAGGAGCGTCAGCCACTGAGCCTGCTCCGATTATTATCGCAGGGTAATGCTCCGCGGCCCATTTCTTAACCTCGGCGAACACCTCATGGGCGAAGTCGCCCCTGTTGGTAAATTCGAACAGTCGTGCGCCGCCGGCATGACATGCAGAGATAACCTCCCTGCATTTTTCCGGATCGCTGTGGTAAAAGAGAGGTACAAGCCCTGTCTCCTCCATCGCGAGCACTGTCTGAATACGTGTGAACCTGGCCATCAGCTATGTTTTGAATGATGATTTCAGAATCCGAAAAAATCTCTTGCATTGTAGTATGAGATGTTTTCAACCATTTTCCCTATTGTATCAAGCTCTGACTCGGGCAGTTTGCCTTTGATGACATCTTCCCCGAGCATGTTGCAGAGTATCCTGCGGAAGTACTCATGACGCGGATAGGAGATAAAGCTGCGCGAGTCGGTGAGCATGCCGACGAACCTGCTGAGCAGTCCCATCAGCGAGAGGGCATTGAGCTGGTTGATCATGCCGGTCTCCTGGTCAAGGAACCACCACCCGGCCCCGAACTGGATCTTTCCGGGAAAAATACCGTCCTGGAAGTTGCCGGTCATGGAGGCAATCAGTTCGTTGTCGCGGGGATTGAGATTGTAGAGAATAGTCTTCGTGAGATTGCCTCCGGCATCGAGCCGGTCGAGCAGCCTGGCAAGATCTCTTGCCACGGTGAAGTCGCCCATGGAGTCATAGCCGGTATCAGGGCCAAGCCTGGCAAACATACGGCTATTGTTGTTGCGTATGGCACCGTAGTGAAACTGCTGTGTCCATCCCTTTTCCGCATCCATGACGGCAAGTTCATAGAGCATGGCAGATTTGAACCTGGAAATCTCCGCCTGATTCAGGCGGTTACCAGAAAGGATTTTCCCGAGAATGGCGTCTATCTCACTGTCAGTATAATCATCTGCATAGAACTGTTCAATGCCGTGGTCACTCAGGCGGCAGCCTTCGCCGGCAAAGAAGTCGTGACGCCTACGCAGGGTCTCAAGAAGGGTTGCGAAGTTTTTGATGTTAGTGTCTGACACCTCCGAGAGCCTTGAAATATAGTCATTATATGTCACGGGGTCTTCGACCGCCATGGCTTTGTCGGGCCGCCAGGCAGGCAGAACTTTAACTTCAAAACCGCCCTCCCTGATGGCTTTATGATATTCGAGGGAGTCGACCGGGTCATCTGTTGTGCAGACTGTCTCCACGTTAAATTTCTTCATCAGTCCGCGAGCCGAATATTCCGGTTGGCGGAGGAGCTCAGTACACTCTTCCCATATCTCAGCTGCAGTTTCAGGCTTGAAGATACGGCTCACGCCGAAGACCCGTTTCAGCTCAAGGTGTGTCCAGGCATAGAGCGGATTGCGCATGGTGAATGGTACTGTCTCTGCCCAGCGGTCATACTTCTGGCGGAAGGAGGTCTCCTTACCGGTAATGAATTTTTCGTCGACGCCGTTGGCCCTCATAGCCCTCCACTTGTAGTGGTCGCCCTCAAGCCACAACTGTCCGAGATCTTCAAACCGCCTGTCGTTTGCGATGGCTTCCGGGCTGAGATGGCAGTGATAGTCGATTATCGGCATACCTGAAGAATGATCATGGTAGAGTGCCCTTGCCACATCATTCTGCAGAAGAAAATCTTTATTGATAAATTCTTTCATTCGCGTAAAAATTTACCTCATTGATCGGATCTAACCCTCATGAGACCTTGTATTCAATATCTTATATGTGCCGCTACACATTCAGTTTATTTGATTGGGTGCGAGAATCTGATTCAGCTGTCACCTTTTCTTCTGAGGTTATATCATGCCCTCACTGTTCCCGTGCCATGGAATACCAGATGCAATTATTCGCTGAATAGCGGGGTGACATGTCTTTCATATATGTTTTCAGTGACGCATCCGGCTATTACGGCGGCGTTTACCTCCAGTGCAGCGGTATATTGCTCTCCCAGTTCGGATGCAACCTTGTAGCCCACATGTATGAGCTGGCGGAAGCTCGGGTTGTAGTTCGGGTTGCCCGGCACATGTCTCAGTGTCTCTGCATACTTTCGGCTGTCCCATGTCTCAACTTCATCGGGATTGGGAAGTATTTCCGGATTGATGTCGATGACTGTGGCATATGGTGTGCACAGCTCTTCCCGTCTTTCAAAGGCCCTGCGGTAGATGAGTTTTGCAAGATCGAGGCCAGTGCCTCCGGAGAGGGCCAGGCCGATCACCTCCTCGAGCCATGTGGTGCCGGCGGTCTTGAGATGCAGTCCGCAGTCATGTTTTCTTATCAGGGATCCCATGACCGGGTAGATGGAGAACTTGTCACTTCCGGAGTGGACGCTGAGCTTCAGGTCAGCAGGCAGTCCGAACATCCTGATGGCATACCTGATGACGAGGATGTCCTCTTCGAACTCCTTGCCGAAGCGGACCGGGTCACCCTCATAATCGACTCCCTTGTTGAACCTGCCGGTAAATTTGGGAGCTATGGTCTGCAAGGGTACTTCGAGGTCAGCCAGTCCCTTGAGGATGAATAGCATATCCAGCGGTTGCTGCGGCTGGTCGACCTCATCCATAGATACTTCCGTCACAAAGTTCCCTGCGCCTTTCACCGATGCTATATGACGGTATATGGCAGCAGCCTCGTTAAGGGCAAAGAGAAATTTCCCTGCAAATTCCCTAAGATAATTTTCAGTTATGGTGAACCGGTCTGTTATGCCCGGTATGCTGAGGTCACCTATATAGGAGCGGTGGGCTTCGACAAACCCCTCGATATCGGTATCCGATGCCTGTTTGCCGATATAATCGGCCACATCAAGGGTAAAGAAATCGGAGTGATCGATAAAGCGTCCGACGGTTAGCAGGTTAATGTGGTCAGCGTCAACAAAATAGGGGCCGTTGTAGCCTAGAGCCAGAACGGCGGCATCGGCCTCGGCACGCGTGTCAGACGGCTCGGAATGAACGATATTATGTTCCCTGTTTGACTTATTCCATACAGGTGTAATTTGGATCCCAAGGTTGGCAGAAGCCTTCATCAGTGCCTGCAGCTGTGCTTTACCCTGGTGTGAGAACCTGTCTCCGATCCCAAAAGAGTATTTGCCGGTCTCATTCATTTTTTCTCTGTTAAGAGGTTTTAGCGATTTCGAAAAATAATAATAAAAAACTAAATTAGGGTCTTAATTCCCTAATAATGCAGCATACATGAAGAGGTTTGCCATCCTGCTTACAATCGCGTTGCAATCGGTTGCTGTTTTCAGTGAGCCGAGGCATATCACGGTAGCTTCCGACGGTTCCGGCGAATTCACCTCGGTACAGGAAGCGGTCAATTCGATCAGGGCTTATATGTCAGACACCACTTACATGTTCATCAGGAACGGCACCTACCGTGAAAAGATAGTTATCCCCTCGTGGGTTACAAATCTTTACATGAAGGGGGAGAGCGCGGACATGACGGTCATCACCTGGAATGACCACGCCAGGATACGCAACATGGGTACCTTCAGGACATACACCGTCTGGGTGCTTGGATCAGGGTTCACCGCGGAGGATATCACCTTTGAAAACAATGCGGAGCAGTTGGGGCAGGCGGTGGCGGTGCATGTCGATGCCGACAGGGTTGTCTTCCGTCGCTGCAGGTTCCTGGGTAACCAGGATACGCTGCTGACGGCCAACCAGGAGAGCAGACAGTATTATGAGGAGTGTTACATTGAGGGTACTACCGACTTCATCTTCGGACCGGCAACCGCCTGGTTTGAGAGATGTCACATTCACAGCAAGAAGAACTCCTATGTCACTGCCGCCTCAACGGTGGAGGACCATGAACAGGGCTACATCTTCAACCGCTGCAGGCTTACGGCCGCAGACAGTGTCACGCGGGCCTACCTGGGCCGGCCCTGGCGTCCGTTTGCTGCCACGGTGTTCATAAAGTGCGACCTGGGAGACCATATCAGGCCTGAGGGCTGGCATAACTGGGACAATTCTGACAATGAGAAGACGGCACGTTATGCCGAGTACCGCAGCAGCGGTCCGGGGGCCAACCCGCAGTCGAGAGTTGCATGGAGCCGTCAGCTGAGCAGGAAGGAGGTCAAGAGATACACGGTGGAGAGGGTCTTTGCCCGCCACGATGGCTGGATGCCCGCGCGCTAGTGGCCGATTACACGGTATTCAGATAGACAACGGGTTTGCCCCGGGCCGGAATGGTGACCCCGGGCCGGCATGTCTTCCACGACCAGTACTGTTCTGCCCTGCTATGACGGTTATTTACGGCCGGTGAATCTTATTTTGAGAGTCTTTCATATTCGAGGCTGGCCATGATAAATGGTCCTGCTCCCTTGGGGTCATTGTCGCGTATCACCTCACCGATATAATACTCATAGGAGCCGTCGCGGTAAGGATCGCCCCCGAGTCCCGCCACACCGCAAATGTTTGTCAATGTCACCAGCCCGTTTTCCTCTATCTCAATGAAGTTTTCAATGAGCCCTTCATAGGCTTCAATGGCTATTTCAAGGAGGTCGCTGTCGAGATATCCTTTTCTTACCCCTTTGAAGATGGAATAGGCAAACATAGAGGTGCAGGATGTTTCGATGTAATTGCCCGGATCACCCGACCGGTCAAGCACCTGGTACCATCCTCCGGTCTCCGGGTCCTGTATCTCCGCCAGCCTGTCAACCATTGTTCGTAGTATGGTAATCAGTTCATCCCGGCCGGGCTGATCTTCCGGCAGGAAGTCCAGCACATCAACAAAAGCCATTGAGAGCCACCCCATGGCCCGTCCCCATGCATGAGGCGCCTGCCCGGTCACAGGGTCAGCCCATGCCATCTTCCGCGAGGCATCGAAGGCGTGCCTGTAGAGTCCTGTTGCCGGATCATGAGTGTTCGCTGTGGCGATAAGAAACTGGTTGATCACATCCTGAAAATCCTCCGGCCGGTCATACCTGAGTGCATATTCAGCATAAAAGGGAGCCCCCATGTAAAGGCCGTCGAGCCACATCTGGTCGGGGTAGATCTTCTTATGCCAGAAACCGCCCTCAGGAGTCCTGGGCTGTGATTCGAGCTGCTCCCTGAGAGTGTGTATCACCTTTTCGTATGCCGGATTCTTCGTCAGGTCATGGAGCAGGAACATCATTTTCCCGGGATTTACATGGTCAATGTTGTAGTTTTCCTTTTTGTATTTGTAGATCACTCCGTTTTCGTCGATGAGTGAGTCGGCATAACCCTTTGCATATTCAAAATACCTGCTGTCGCCAGTGGCCTCATGGAGTCTCAGAAAAGCGAGGCCCATCAGTCCGTGAGTGTAGTTCCACTTCTTTACCTTAACGAAGTCAACCATCCAGAGTGAAGGGTTGCGAACCATCTCCGATTCCGCCATGCGTACCGACCAAAGGGGGGATTTAAGTCCTGCCTCGCTGGTGCCACGGTTATTGCTACGGCTCAGGCATGAAGAGAGTAGTGATGCCAGCGTGATGCCGGCGACAAGGAGAGTGATGACTCTTGTTTTCATTCGAATAAGTAATTGTTATTTCATTGGTCGAATGGAACTTACATGAGATAAGGGAATCAATCTCATTTGTAAGATGCTGCTCATGTAGGTTTCATTACGTGTAACGATGTCTATGGTTTATGCCGACGGTCACTTCAATGACACCCTGACAGGCGTTCTCAGTTTCTGAGAGAATTTGTCAATATAATCTTTCCAGGCATCGTCAGTTTCAAAGCCCCACTTGCTCCAGCCTGCACCGGTATAGTATACCAGCGGGGTGCCCGGGATGTACCTGGTGATGATCATCAGGTGTTCACTGTTCTCCTGAACGGCCGTGGCGGAGGTGGTCAGGACAGTCCCTACGTATGTTATACCCCCCTCTCCTCCGTCGAGGCGGTAGGCAATGGCATTTTTTTCCGGGGGAAAGAGCAGTGCTGAGCCTTCATCTCTCTTTACTATGCCAGCGGCCACGGTAAAGACCTTGTCCAACCCGGAAAACTCTTCCGTCACCCGGTTCATCTGGCTGCCGGCATCGAGTGAGAAGGTGCGGGTCTCGGTGAACATCACGCCGCGAACCTCAAACGGAGGATATGTCAGTCTGAAGGATGTGCGAAGCGGGCCATTGTCAAGTGTCTCCCATGTTTCGAAGTTGATTCCCAGCCAGAGGGAATCGTCAACGAAGGGGGCCATCGCCCCGGCTCCCAGCGTGCGTCCCACCTTGTAGGAGTCGCACCCCTCACCGTTATCATCATGATAGCTGTTCTTCCCTGCCAAATAATCGGAGTACCATCTGTCTATAACCATCCTGTCAGTCCTTTTGACCCATACGTCGAGGCCGTTGCTGGGACCGTCCTTGGCAATAAGAGCAGGGCCGTATATGCGGAAGGCGATTCGGTCATTTTCCCAGGTGTAGTCGTCCATTCGCTCGGGAACAAACCGCCCAAAGGCTTTGGCCTCATAATCTGAAGGCGTCCCATTTTCGATGAAGTATACCGAGGAGGAGCCGGCCTTCATGTCAGACTGAAAGATCAGCGACTGCGGTTCGGCTTTTCCGGCATAGATGAGTTGTGAGGGGATCTCATTTCCCTTGCGGTCAGTAATCAGTAGTTCGGATGGGTTGAAGTCAGGCAGCTTCTCAGCTATTGAGGTAATGGGTATCTCAACGGTCTCCGCACTCCTGTCAAAGGGGAGAGGATTTTCAATCTTGACTTTTGCACGGTCACCTGCACATCCGCTTACGATCACGGCGGAGAAGAGCAGAAGGAGTGTTTTTTTCATTTGATAGAGGGTTATTGGACGAATGGCACCTGCATTTAATCAATGATCAGATCCATTTTTGATCTCTGGTTGATGCGGGATTCATTCTGTAGTGTGTTATTCATTTTGGTTGCTTGCCGAGATAGGCGAGTATGCCGCCGTCGACGTAGAGTATGTGTCCGTTCACGAAGTCGGAGGCCCTCGAGGCAAGGAACACTGCCGGTCCCTCCAGATCCTGGGGTTTGCCCCATCTTGCAGCGGGTGTACGTCCGATAATGAAGGTGTTGAACGGGTGTCCCTCTTCTCGCAGCGGTGCTGTCTGCGGGGTGGCGATATATCCCGGTCCGATGCCGTTGACCTGGATGTTGAACTCTGCCCATTCGCAGGCCAGGTTGCGGGTCAGCATCTTCAATCCGCCCTTTGCGGCGGCATAGGCAGATACGGTCTCGCGTCCGAGCTCGCTCATCATGGAACATATGTTGATGATCTTACCGCCACCCTTTTTTATCATTCCGGGAGCCACGGCCCTTGACATGATGAAGGGGCCGGTAAGATCTATGTCGATCACCTCCCGGAACTCGGCAGCATTCATCTCAAGGGCGGGTATCCTCTTGATAATGCCGGCGTTGTTGACAAGGATGTCTATCACGCCGACCTCTGAGCCTATCTTTTCAATATTTTTCCTGACCGCCTTCTCGTCGGTTACATCAAAGAGGTAGCCCCTGGCATCTATGCCTGAATCACTGTACTCCTGAAGTGCCGTCTCAACTTTCTCCTGGTTGCGGTCGTTGAACACGATGGTGGCTCCTGCCTGGGCCAGAGCTTTCGCCATTGCCATGCCTATGCCGTAGGATGCGCCGGTGATAAGAGCCACCTTGCCGTCGAGCCTGAATAAGTCACTGTTCATAGCTAAATATTTTGTTTGGTGAAACAGGGGTCTAGCGCAGGTCTGTCTGTTTGAAGAAGTCCTGGTCGCCGTAATCGAGGTTCTCCCCGGCCATCCCCCAGATGAAGGTGTAGCTGGAGGTAGCCGTAGCGGCATGGATAGACCACTGCGGTGATATCACCGCTTCGTTGTTCTTCATCCATATATGACGTGTCTCGGTTGGTTCTCCCATAAAGTGGCATACGGCTCCTCCTTCAGGCACCCCGAAATAGAAGTAAACCTCCATGCGCCGGCCGTGAGTGTGGGGCGGCATGGTGTTCCACACGCTGCCGGTCATCAGTTCAGTCATGCCCATCTGCAACTGGCATGTATCCAGCACCTCCCTCACAATCATCTTGTTTATCACCCTGTGGTTGGCAGCTTCCATCGAACCCATTTCTGCGGTTATGCAATCCGCTTTTATCACTTTCCTGTCGGGGTATTTGCGGTGTGCCGGGGCGGAGTTGAAGTAGAAGAGCGCGGGACTGCCGGGGTCAGCGCTTTCAAAGATCACCTCCCTGTCGCCGCTGCCGAGGTAGAGAGCCTCTTTGTGTCCAAGTGAGTATGTTTTGTCTCCGGCGGTCACCCTCCCTTCGCCTCCTACGTTGAAGATACCGAGCTCGCGTCTGTGAAGAAACCATGCTGCCTTGACCTCATCCACCGGTTCAAGCCTCAGGGCTTCACCTGACGGCATTGCTCCTCCGGCCACCATGCGATCATAGAGTGAATAGACCATGTTAATGGTGTTAACTTCAAAGAGGTTGCTGACAAGATGCTCATTGCGGAGCTGCTCCGTACACCAGTTTTTCACATCTTCAGGATGGGCGGCATACCTGAGTTCAATATTGGTTTTCATACGTCTTGTAATTGGTTAATGCATTATGCCGGTTAAATTTAACCAAAAAAATAGGAAACAACGAGAAGAACGGGTTACAAAATGAGAGATGTACCGCGGCATTATGAAGGGTGAAGGATAAATAACCTTCCGCCTACCTGAATGCCTACGGCATATGCCACAATACCTGAATGCCTACGGCATATGCACAATACCTGAATGCCTACGGCCTATGCTACAATACCTTAATGCTACGGCATATGCTACAAGACCTGAATGCCTACGGCCTATGCTACAATACCTTAATGCTACGGCCTATGCTACAATACAGGTTCTGCGGCCTACAGGCTGCCGTTCCGACGCACTTCGTGGTCGGGATTGAGTCTTCTCCTGCGTCGAAGCCTCAAACTGCATACTGTAAACTGTGGACTGTCAGACTGCCTTTCAGAGATACTTCCTGTCCTCCCTGGGGACATCGAAGTACTTATCATAGAGATTTGCATCGGGACCGCTCTTTTCCACCCCTGTCTCACTGATCTTGTAGGTGCAGTTTTCCCCTACGATACCCGAGAAATAGATGTCAAATTCCTTACTATTCTCATCAACCATGATGATCCTGACCAGGTGAGGATACTTCATGCTGTTGAGTTGGGAGTGGCAGATGGGACAGTTTATCAGGTACTCGGAACCCTTCTCCATTTCAAACGACGGGTGGGTTGTTTTCGTGTAGTTTCCCAGCTCAGGGTTCAGTAAGACAAGCCCTCTCGTTGAGCTGTTGATCTTGGTGGCAGAGAGCACTATTGATGATTTGACCTTAAGGTGTCCTCTGCAGGCCTTGCATAAATATTCTATCGCCATTTTATACCTCCTTTTTGTTAATCAGTCCGACAATTTTGTTACAAGCTTCATGTACAATATACGATAAATTTTCTCCGAAAGCAACAGTTTCCGGCTGAATTGTGAGTATCAGCACTTCATTTTCAAAGAATTCAGAGAGTCGTCTGAGTGAGATGTTATGAGTATTGAAGGTGAGGTCCCTGATCTGCTCCACGGGTATCAGTTCCCATGTTCCGGGTGGCTTTTTAATGTCTGCACAGTCGATCAGCACGAGGGTATCATGGTCAATGGAGTTGATTTTCCCGATATAGTTCTCGATGCTGACTTCCGGAGTCAGCACTCTTATGGTTTCTGTTTCGTTTATATGTGTGCTGACATATACACCTGCTCCGTCATCCTGTCGCAGGATGTTTCCTATGCCGACGAAGAGGATTTTCCGGTTTTTGTCCGAAAGAAGGTCTGTCAGGTTCTCAGGCACCTCTGATAAGATACTTGACGGTTACCTGCCGCAGGCAGTTAGGGCAGATGACATTAAACATATCCTTTCTCTGGAGTGTCTCGTCTATCTCTGCCGAGAGATCCTGTCCCTCAGCCAGTTTCAGCTTACGGTTCAGGATGTTGAGGTTGAGTATTGATGCAAAGGCTTTAGGTCCGAGCTTGCGGTGCATATAGCTGAGGTGCTCGACTGTTGTTATTATGGCGCCACAGTTCTCGCACACCAGCAACTCCTTTTCCTGGTACTCCACGACGGCTGACCTGTCGAAGGCAGCCATATCGAAGATGGTGTCGGAGAGTTTCACTCCCTTGCCCGTGATGCAATGCTCCTGGCACTGGCCGCAGAAGATGCACTTGCCGTAATCCCGCCTGATGGTACGGATCTTCTTCTCCCTGTCGTCAGTGAAGGTGATCGCCAGCGGGGGACATACATTGGCACATGTCTCACACCCCACACAGTTGGCATCATCAACAACAGGCTTACCCCTAAAATCCTTGAAGGGCACATGGCCCCCGGCCGGAAAATTTGAGGTATATGCAGGTGTTACCAGTGATGTCACTGCCTCTTTCAGCTCTCTAAGTTTAGGGTACTTCATTCGTATCTGAAAAATTTATTGTATTGGTCGAATGGAACTTGCATGAAAATTAGTAATCAAATCCTTTTGTAAGCTTTAGCTCATGCAAGTTTCATTTTACTATCTCACTATAATCATCTTTCACACTCCTTTTGTCCATTTTCGTTCCGAAATGGTATGCGCCCCTGACCAGGGCGTGTGCAGCCACGGTGGCTGTAAAGAAGAGCACCGGGATAGCCACCAGGGCACGGAAGCCGGCACTGCCGAGACCGTAGTGAAACATGACACCCAGGAGGATGCTGCAGCATCCCAGCGTCACGCACTTTGTTGCTGCCTGCAACCTGTTGTACATGTCCGGCAGCCTCAGGAGGCCCAGACACCCGAAGAGATTAAAGAGGACTCCTACCGATATTAAGATCACAGCTGCCATATCACTCGTTCAGTTTTTTGCCGCTGAGGTATTTTGCCAGCGTAAGGGTTCCTATAAAACTCAATATTACCCAGGCAATGCCGATATCGAGGATAAAGGCCTTGTCTGTCAGCACCGATATGATTCCGCAGATTCCTACCACCAGTATCCCGAATATGTCTATGCCTACCATCCGGTCGGGTATGGTAGGCCCCCTGACAATCCGGTAGAGGCAGGCTGCGCACAGTGCAATCTGTATGTAAAGCAGGATATTCAGGAAAGTGGTCATTCCGCAAATTTTTTAATGTACTCTTCAAATCTCCCGGTCACCATCCTGGAATATACCGCAGGGTCTTCAGACCGGATATAGATCCAGTGGATATACATCTCATCGCCGATAATGTCGACGGTGATCGTCCCCGGCGTCATAGTAATCGAATTGGCAAGCAGTGTCCGGGCGAAGTCGGACCGCAGGGTGGTCTTCACCTTCACTATTCCCGGTCTGATTGGCATACCCGGATGGAGCACACGGTAGGCTACATCGAAGTTGGCCTTTATGCATGCCCAGATGAATGTGACAAGGTATACCAGGAACCAGAACCAGCGCCTCGGCTGGAGGAATTTGCCCACATTATGGAAGTAGTACCTGCCGAAGATGGCTGACGTTATGGCTGCAACAGCGGCTCCTGCAACAATATTCGACACCGTGAATCTGAAGGTGATCAGGAGCCAGAAGATCATGGATAATATAAAAACTGTCACGTATCTCATATCACATGCCTGTTATCTGTGAGGAATATTTGAGCTGGTCCATCAGAATGTCCGTTGCGGGTGAGAGTACCGTCTCGCGGAGGCCGGGCAGCGCCAGCAGGCTGAGCAGCAGGCAGACGACAGCCAGGGTGATCATGCTCAGCAACATGGGCGCTGGCACCTCTTTTATGTCGTTCCTGATCTTTCCGGGATCAATATTGTAGAAGGCATAGCGCTGGAACTTCATGAAGGAGGCCAGTGTAATGATACTCACTATGACCGCAAGGAGAGCCAGGAAATAAAAGCGGCCCATCACTGCTGCCACTATAATTATCAGTTTGCTGAAGAAGCCATTGAAGGGTGGTATGCCGGATATTGAGAGTGAGGCGACCAGCGAAGTGGCGGAGGTTACCGGCATGCCCTTTGCCAGTCCGCCCATCTCCCTTAGGTCACGGGTGCCGACTGAATACTCTATGGCCCCCGCGTTGAGGAAGAGCAGTCCCTTGAAGGCAGCATGGTTGAGCATATGAAAGATGCCCCCGGTGATAGCGAGGGCGGCTACCTCGCTCCGGATGCCCCTGGCCATGAGTATCATTCCTATTCCCACCGACATGACCACGTAACCCATCTGGCTGATGCTGTGATAGGCCAGCAGCCGCTTGATGTCCCACTGACCGATAGCCAGGAAGACGCCAACAGCCATTGAGAGCGCGCCAAGGGTGGTGATAACTATTGACATGCCCTCTGTAACTTCGAACATATTGAAGAAGAGGCGAATGATCACATAGATGCCTACCGCCTTGATAAGCACCCCGGAGAGCATTGCCGAGATGGGAGAGGGGGCCGATGAGTGGGCATCAGGCAGCCACGCGTGGAATGGTATCATGGCAGCCTTGAGGCCAAAACCGGTGAGAAGCAGTAACTGTATCAGAAGATAATACCTGTTGTCGTGACCAGCACTGAAGACGGTACGGATATCTGCAATATTCAGTGTCTTTGCACTCCAGTAGATGAATCCGATGGCAAAGAGTATCATGAATGAGGCGACGACCCCCAGGATCTGGTATTTGAGTGTGGCCTCAAGTTCATTCTTCTCAACCCCGAAGGCGACGAGTGCGTAGGATGAGATGGCAGATATCTCCAGGAAGACGTAGATATTGAAGATGTCTCCGCTGAGCACCACTCCGTTCATGCCTGCTATCATCAGGCAGAAGAGGGAGTAGAAGTAATTTTCGGAGGTGTACCTTGCCATGTAGGAGACTGAGTAGGTGACTGACAGGAGACCTACAAGGCTTATGAGGCAGAGCAGCAGTGCCGAGAAACCGTCATGGACCAGGTACAGACCTATGGGAACCCCATCGACGGGCTCCCAGCCGCCAAGTGTATAGACTGATGATCCATCCCCGCCCACGACCAGTGACCAGAAGCTGATGAAGGCCAGGAAGAGCAGCACAGCCAGCGCCATATACCTGGGGATAGCTGTAATGAACCTGCCCAGTATCATTGTCAGGAAAGCCCCGGCAAGAGGTACGGCTACGAAAAGCGGTATCAGCGGATTCATCATTTACCCTCTTAAGTTATTTATCTCTCTTATGTCAAAAGTCCCGTATTTTCTGTATATCCGGATAATAACAGCCATCAGCATGGCTGTCGTGGCCAGTCCGATCACAATTGCCGTCAATACCATTGCCTGTGGCAACGGGTCAACATATATCTTTACCGGGTCAGCAGTATCAACGATAGGGGCGGCCCCTCCCTCAGTATACCCAATCAGGGCCAGGAAGAGAAAGCAGCTGAACTCCATGACGGAGAGCGATATCGCTATCTTGATCAGGTTTCTCCTGGTGATCACTCCATACAGTCCTACCAGGAACAGTATAAAGCAGAGCCAATAAACTGTCATTTCAACACCTCCTCTTTAAAGATTATCAGGGCCAGGAAGATTGTAAGTATTGAAGCGGCGACCTCGATCCCAACGAATATATTGTAAAGCGGGAGGAAGCCCGCGCTGACAAGCTCGCCGGGGGTACCGTGGGGCAGCCAGTTGGCGAAGAAGATCCCTACCCCTGCAACCATTCCTGTAAGCGCAAGGAAAAGGAAGACAAGAATGGCGAGGTTTTCATATGTCGTTGACCCTCTCTCCTCCTTCACCAGGTTCAGGAAATCACTTCCGTAAGCCAGGATCAGTAGGATGAACGACCCTGCTACGATAACCCCTCCGGCGAACCCGCCACCGGGGGTAAGATGACCGTGCAGTATGATATAGATCCCGTAGAGAAAAACAATCCCGGCTATCAGCTGCGTCGTCTTCTTTACTATGACTGTCATTCCTTTCATGTGGCCTAATTCTTAATTCTCAACTCACACCTCTTAATTCTTAATTCCTTCATTTCCTGCCTCTTATCCTGAGAATCGTCAATACGCCGAGCACTGCTGTGACCAGCACCGTAGCCTCGCCGAGGGTATCGTATCCCCTGAAGTCAAAAAGCACTCCGGTGACAAGGTTGACACTTCCGGTCTTATCGACGGCTCCGTTTACATAAGCATCGGCCATCCTCATTGTATTCTCACCGAATGGGGCAAGGGGCGCTGAAGCCTCTTTCAGGAACCAGAAGAGGATCGCCAGTATTACGACGGCCGTGGCTGCAGTGACCCAGGCCTGGGTGTCAAACTTACCGTATGCCTCTTTTCGCGAGCTGTCAAGCACCACCGCCACCATTATGATCAGTGTGATGGTCTCCACCACTATCTGCACTATTGCCAGGTCGGGCGCCTTCAGCAGGAGGAAACAGATTACGAGGCTATAGCCCACTATGCCTCCTGCTATCACTGCTGAAAGAATATCGCTGGCATGGATGGCATAGATGGCACCCAGTATCATGAAAATTACTATTACCGATATTGCCAGTTCCATAGTCTATTTGTGTCAGATCATTATCAGCAACATGATTATCAGTCCGGCGCATACCCAGATGACATATCCTGGGAGCACGCCGGTATGAGCACTGCTCAACCTTTCGCTGAGCCAGAGAACAGCCCCTTTTGAGAGGTCATAGATGTCGAAGGCCTTCGCTTCGGCTCTTTTATAGATTTTTGAGAAAAGGCCGAACTCGGTAAAGGTCTTGTAGAACTCGGGAGCCGGATATGAAGCTCCGAGCTTCTCCACCGTTTCACCGCCGATAAAGCTCTCTTCTGTCCTGAATTTCTTCTTCCCGGCAGCGAGGTAGATGAGCAGGCCAAGGATAATTGATATCAAGACAAGCAGGGAGACGAAGGATGAGCTCCAGAGTCCGTTGAAGGTGAAAGCACCGACCACGGGGGTGAAGAGTCGGGGGATTACAACCTCTGTAGCGAAGACGCCGAAGAGGACGCAGAAGAGTGCCAGTATTGCCATCGGGGCCCACATCAGGAAGGGCACCTCCCTGATTTTATCGAGCCAGGGCTCTCTTCTTCCGAGGAAGATCCCCCCGATGAATTTTATGAAGCTGGCCAGCGTCAGTGCTGAGCCGAGCACTGCCAGTCCGAGCCATACTATCCAGAGGCTTGAGGCTATACCGTCACCGGCCCCGAAATCAATTATCCCCTGGTATATCATCCATTTGGATGCAAAGCCGTTGAAAGGAGGGACCCCTGAGATTGACATGGCGAAGATCAGGGAGGCGACGAATGTCACGGGCATAGCCCCGGAGAGGCCTCCCAGATCACTGATGTCACTCTTTCCTGTACGTTGTTCCACTGCACCGGCAGCCAGGAAGAGGCCACTCTTGTAAAGTGCGTTGTTTATCATGTGGAAGAGTCCTGCTGCTATTCCCACAAGCGATCCGAGGCCAAAACCGACTATCATGTAACCCACCTGGGAAACGGCATGATAACCGAGCAGCCGCTTATAGTCGTGCTGCATCAATGCCATCAGTACGGCTGTGATGATTGTTATTACACCGATGATAAGCATTGTAAGTTTAATACCCTGGGTCATTATGAACAGGTCGTTTGTGATCCTGGCCAGGAAGTATATTCCCAGCAGCTTGTCGAGTGACGCGGGCAGCAGGGCTGATGAGGATGCAGGGGCGTTGGTGGCGTAATCAGGTACCCACGAATGGAACGGGAAGGCGCCGGCCTTGGTGAAGCTGCCGACAAGCAGGGCAAGGAATGCCGTGACAGTAAGAATGTTATTGGTCTCCAGGGATATGCCGTTAATGCTCAGGGTGTCAGTGAGTCTCCAGAGGAGAGCGATGCCCAGGAGCATGATGGTGTCTGATGCCCCGATAAGTATCATGGTCTTTTTGGCAGCAGCGGAGCTCTCCTCGTCCCTCCCGGGTATCAGCTTGTACAGGGTGATGCCGAGGATACCCCAGAACATGATGAAGAGGATCAGGTTGTCAGAGAGCACGGCACCGTAGGTGCAGCCCAGGGTGATGAGGAACCACTGGTAGTATCCAGGTACTTTTGCGGTCCTGTTGTAGACAATTGTATATAGCAGTATCAGTATGGCCAGGATGCTGACAAACAGAACGATCAGCTTGCTGAGGCCGTCGACGGTGAATGTAAGGTATTCACCGGCCTTCTGCAGGAGGTCGAAGTCAAAGAGGGTGAGGCAGCCCTGTCTGACTGTTTCTCCCTGCATGATCATCTGTTTGGCGGAGGTGTAAAGGCCGAGAGAGAGGTATCCGGCGTACAGGGTCACAGCCATAGCCAGTATTCCTTTGGCCATCCGGAACCTTTCGGGGACCAGGAAAAGCAGTAACCCTGCAGCCAGAGGTATCATTATCAGCATCTGGAGCATCCAGCATGCAGACGGTTCAGCTAATATGGCAAGTGGCTCATTCATGACCTGCTTCTGATTTCCTTAATTCTTTTGTTCTCTTCATTGAAATCTCAATGAGCTCATTGGCATTGAGGATCTTCTCCCCTGAAGAGCTGTCATAGGCTGCTGCCATTCTCTCGGTGCAGCAGTAGCAGGGATCAACTGCCGCGAGAGAGATAGTGGCATCGGCGATAGTCTGTCCGATGCATGATTTTTTGAATGTTGCTATGTTGGTATAGCTCGGGGCTCGTATCTTATGCCTTGCCGGCGAGTTGGAGCCGTCGGAGACGACGAAGTGGAACACTTCTCCCCTGGGCGCTTCAGCCCGCCCGGTTCCTATCCCGGCGGGTATCTCATTTATCTTCAGCGCAATATTACCCTCTTCCAGTTTTTCGAGTGCATCAAGACACTGTTCAATAATTGAGGCCGATTCGTACATCTCAAGAAGCCTCACCTCAGCTTTGGCGAAGACATCTCCGGCCCCGGCCGTTATCACCTTCCAGTTGACTAGCGGGTATGCTGCATAGGGGTCATCCCTGCGCACATCGATGTCAACGCCTGATGCCCTGGCGGTGGGCCCCACGGCAGCGTAATCGATTATGTCCTGCCGTGTCAGGATTCCCACGCCTTTGGTTCTGGCATGTATGACAGGGTCATCCATGACCGCTCCCGTGAGGAGGTCCAGCTTCTTGCGTATGACGCCCATCTCCCTCCTGATGGCCGGTATCTTGCTCTTCTCGATGTCTCGTCTTACGCCACCTACCTTGAACATGGCATAGCTGTTCCTGTTGCCTGTTATCATCTCGAAGAGGTCAAGAATGGGCTCGCGGTACTTCCACGCCCACATGAAGACAGTGTTGTAACCCAGAAAATGGCCTGCGAGGCCTACCCAGAGAAGGTGGCTGTGGATTCGTTCAAGCTCCCCGATGACAGACCTGATGTATTTGGTCCTGTCAGTGATCTCGACACCGACTATCTCTTCCACGGCGTTGGCGAAGGCGAAGGGGTGGGAGGTGGAGCAGATACCGCAGATACGTTCGACAAGGAAGAAGACCTGGTCATAGCTCTTTGACTCACTCAGTTTCTCTATGCCGCGGTGGTTGTAGCCGGTCTCCCATTTGATATCCCTGACAATCTCTCCGTCGCAGTATAGCTTGAAGAGTTCAGGCTCTTCCTGGAGCGGGTGGTAGGGTCCTATCGGTATGAGTGTTTTTCTGCTCATGGTTGTCAGGGTGTTATTTGAACTCTTTCCGGTAAGGGTAGACACCCTCAGCCCAGTTGCCCTCAGAGAGCAGTTTCTCCTGGTTGGGATGGTGGAGGAAGTCAATGCCGAAGAGTTCATGCATCTCTCTCTCTATCCAGTTTGATGCGCTGAACATGTTGGAGAGAGATTCAATATGCGGTTTCTCTTTGTCAAGGATGACATGGAGGCTGAGTATTATTCCGTCAGCATCGAGGCTAAAGTGGTAGTATATTTCAAAGCCACGCCTGGTATGCATGGCTGAGGCAATGATAAACCTGAAGCCTTCGCTTTTAAAGAGGTATTCGGAGAGGGTGAGGAGGGCGGTGGGCCTGATGGTGACGATTGCGCGTTTGCCCTTCTGGAGGGTCACTTCGGCAATTTCATCGATGAATTTACCTGTCAGTTTGTTAATGGCTGCCTCTGTATCCATGCCTTTATCGCTATTTTTTCCCTGCCAGTTTTACTATTCCTGCAATTATAGCCTCGGGTTTAGGGGGGCATCCCGGGATGTAGGCATCTACCGGGATGATCTTGTCGACGGGCCCGGCAAAGGTGTTGCCCTCGGCAAAGATCCCTCCGGTGCATCCGCAGGCGCCTATGGCCACCACGAGGATAGGTTTTGGTGCCTGCCTGTAGAGTTCCAGCAGCCGGTCCCTGTCGCGGCGGTTGATGGAGCCGTTGACCAGCAGCACATCGGCGTGCCTTATGCTTCCCACCAGCAAAATGCCAAAGCGTTCAAGGTCATGCCTCGGTGTCAGGCAATCAAGGATCTCGATATCACAGTTGTTGCATGATGCTCCCCCGAAGTGAAAGACCCAGAGTGATTTCCTGAAACAATAATCCTTGAAGCCCACGGTCTGTGTTTTTATAATCCGAATGCAATCAGCACAATGGCTACGACAACAAGCAGGTTCATCCATATGAGAAAGAAGCCGGATGCCTGCTTTATCTTCAGTCTCGGGTTGGTATTTCTTATCAGTGTGAGCAGAAGCACCACTCCGAGGATCTTCAGTATGAACCAGATGATGTTTATGCCCGGGTTCATGCCGTTCAAGAGTATGGCGACGAGGAAAGCCGGCAGGATGAAGAACATGATGTACTTTGCCAGTTTTATCATCGCGTAGGGGGGACCGGAATATTCTATATATATGCCTGAAGCAAGCTCAGTCTCGGCCTCGGGCATGTCAAAGGGTACCAGTGCCAGTTTTGCCTGTATGCAGAACACTCCTGCAACGAAGAGAAGCACACCGGAGATGCTTCCGATAAACGGTCTGCCTGTCTGCTGTGTCTCAATGATGCTGTTCATGTCAAACTGCTGTCCGCTCTTCATAATCACGGCGGCCACCACGAGGAGGAAGGTGAGCTCATAACTGATTATCAGCTTCATCTCGCGTGAGGCTCCCACTGCTGCCAGGGGATTTCCCGAGGCCAGGGAGCCGATGATATATGAGAAAGAGGGAAGAGTGAGCAGGTAGAAAATGACGATTATGTCGCCCCTGAAACCTGTCTCTATGTCAAAGAGCGGAAGGAGGATAAACAGGCCGGCCATCGCCGCCCCGAATACTCCAAGGAGCGGTGCGATAAGGAAGACGGAGCGTGAACCGTGCTTCGGGAGGATAGACTCCTTGACCAGCAGCAGCTTGAAGAAGTCATAGAAGGGCTGAAGCAGAGGCGGTCCTTTGCGAAACTGAACCCTGGCGGTGATCTTCCTGTCATACCATGAGAGTAATGCCCCCGCGACCGCCATGAAGAGCAATCCCGGGAAGATAAGGAAATAGAAGAGATATACCGCCATAGTCCTGCTCGTTACTCTTTTTCAGTTTCGTAAATGTATTCCCTGATGAGCACCTTCTCATTCAGCTTGTAGATATGCTCTTTAGGATTTTCCTTTCTATCGGTGAGCATCGCCGTTCCCGGCGGGCATGCTTCAACAAACTTAAGGGCCTCTTCATGATCACACAGATCATAAAGCAGATCTTTATTGCGGTGATGGCTGAAGAAATCGGTCATCATGGTGCCAAAGGGACAGATCGTGACGCACGACTTGCACGAGACGCAGAGGTTGGTATGGCGCATGATCACCCCCTCCTCATCCTTTTCAAGGGCATCGGCAGGGCATACGGCAATACACGGAGCATCTTCGCACCTGCGGCATGTAAACCTGAAGGTGGCCAGCTCACGTATGGTCTTAAGACCGTTGGTGTTGGCTGAGCTGTAACAGAGAGCCTCAGGAAGCATGAGAGACGGGTTCTGCGTCATGGCAGTCCTCAGTTCTATCATATCTATAAGCACCTTCATGAGCTATCCTGTCTATAGGTTCAGCTGGTTCATGAGCTGGAACCTTGTATCACTGAGCCTTTGAGAAATAGTCTGGGCAATCTTCGACATGGTCTTGAAACCGAAGTCGCAGTCCCTCTCAATCTCTGCATTCAGCTTATGTGCATCTATGGCTATTACCCTGGCAGGAGTGACTGCCATCACCCATGCGGTGGATATGTAGGGTTGGAAGACGGCTGACCAGGAGAATAGCTGGCCCTCTGTAATGGACCCCAGATGTATCCTTTTATCTTTTGGCAGGCTGATACCCAATGAGAGCGATCCTGACAGCAAAACGAAGACTTCCGAAAGTTCATCATACTGTTCGAAGAGAATTTCCTTAACCTTGAATTCCCTGATGGAAGATATCATGGCAATCGTTCTGAGCTGGTCATCAGAGTATTTCTCAAAGAATCTGATCTGTTTCAGATCATCAATTTCCACCTTCATGACATTCTTGTTAGGTTATTTCCATATTTCAGGATTATGTTTTATTTCGTTGTAGGTAAAGACAGGGCCATCCTTGCAGACGAAAAATTCACCCATCATGCAGTGGCCGCATTTACCAAGGCCGCACGACATGTTTTTTTCCATTGAGAGGTAGATCTGCACGTCACGGTAACCCATCTCCAGAAGCCTTATAGTCCCGAATTTCATCATGATCGGTGGTCCACAGACCACGGCTACGGAGTTGTCAATCCTTACCTTTACGTTATCAAGCAGGATGGTGGCCACACCAACCGGCCCGTCCCAGTCGTCATCGGTTATATCCACCGTGCGGTGAGCTTCAAACTTGTCTATACTGTTAAGCCTGCTGAAGAGCGGCTTGTAGATGCAGTCGGCCGGTGTCTTGGAGCCGTAGCAGAGAATCACCTTCTCGAGGTCATCCTTCATGTGTTCGAGGGTGTAGAGCAGCGACCTTATGGGAGCAAGACCGCAGCCTCCGCCGAGGATCAGCACCTCTTTTCCTTCAAATTCACTGACAGGGTAACCTCGTCCGTAAGGGCCCCTGATACCCATCACGGCTCCCGGCTTAAGCTCATGCATGATGCCGGTCACATATCCTGTCTTCATCACGGTGACTTCGAGCCTGTCAGTCACCAGGGGTGATGATGAGGGGGTAAAGGGGGCCTCGCCCACGCCGTCAACGGAGAGCTCGATGAACTGGCCCGTTTTGAACACGAACTCTTCGTCGGGAGTGAGGACGAAAGTCTTGATGAGGGGTGATTCCTCTATCACATCCTCAAGTGTAGCCCGCAGCGGCTTATATATATTATTGGTATGGCTGTCCATAACGGTTTTCAGGTGAGTTCCATGAACAGTTCGTTCTTATTGATCTTTCCAATACATGCCTCGATGCACCTGCCGCAACCGGTGCAAGCCAGGGAGTTGAATTGCTGAGGCCTCCAGACGTACTTGCACATATACCTGTTCCTGAAGCGCCGGTGAAGTTCAAAGAGAGCATCCTCACCTCCCGCCACCCTCTCAAACCCGGGGTACTGGCAGGCATCCATCTGTTTCACTTTTTCAAAATCGGGCTTGTCAATCAGGAGAAAGCAGCTGCATGTGGGACAGATTGTGGTGCAGGCACCGCAGGAGACACACTTTGCGGCATATTTTTCCCAGATCTGATCACCTGCCTTCTGTATGATCTCACCGGTAGTAGTGTAATCAGGGAGCCCTGCATTAAGGGCGGTGAGAAGCTCTTCGGTCTCACTGTGCCTCTGCTCCGCAAAAGAGACAGCAGCAGCATCGTCCACACTGTATATGTCAGTGAGCTGCTCTGCAATCTCCTTCCCCGTCTCAGACATTACCCTCAGGAAGATCTGGTCTCCCTCGGCGAGGATCGCCATATCGGCATGGGCCATGGACCAGGGCTTTACCCCATAGGAGAGGCAGTGGCAGTGATCATCCACCGTATAGCAGTCTGACGCCACCAGTATGGTGCTGTCCCTCCTGCTCCGGTACCAGGGATCGGCAAAAACCTCATCAAGGTATATCTCGTCAAGTAGCATCAGTGCCTCAATGTCACAGTTGGGCACTCCGATGATGATCCTGGGCTTGCTGCCAGCTCTTGCTGAAGTCACATTCTCCCTGACTGGGAGAAAGAAATTCTTCAGCGGAGTGGCAGGCTTGGGGGTGTTGTATGCTATTCTATCCGCCTGACCCGGCCTGAACGGCTCGTAGTCAAGGCTGAACTCATCTTTCACCGGAACAAAAATGTCATAAGTGGTGAGCAGTTTTTCCAGTGAACGATGCCAATCTTCTTTCCTGATACCTGCGTAGAACATTTTATGTGAGAAGATTCACATAATAAAGTTAGGTGTGCAATAAACTCAAGTCAAGTTTTTTTTGCCTGTTTATGGTCAGAATGAATTTTTTGGTAAATAAAATACTCATAATCAATTAAATATTTTTTATACGCTGTTTGAAAAAGTTAGTTTAACTTGCATAAGGCAATCGTATGACAGTGATCTATTGTGAAACAATTCACAAAATACAGTGTCAGGAACAGCCTGAGGAGGATATTGTCCTATCATGGGTTATTGATGAGGCTAAAGGCAATGGGGGTAACCCGGGTATATTCCTATACTCTTGCAGGTAAGGCAGGGGTAACTCCCGAGCAGGTGAGGAAGGATTTTTCCGAATATGGAATCAAGGGTAACAGGAGGGGCGGCTATCTTACGGAGTCTCTTATCAGGGCGATTGAGGTTATCTTCAGCCGTGACAGGAAGAGCAATGTGGTGGTGGTGGGTATGGGTAATCTTGGTCAGGCTCTATCGCGGTATGAAAGGTTTGCAGGGCGTGGAATAAATATCGTTGCCACCTTTGATATAGATCCTTACAAGCATAAGAGCAGGAGTGACATTCACGTCTACCCCATGGAGCGTCTTGAGGAGATCACGGAGCGGTTCGGTGTCACCGTGGCAATTCTTGCCGTACCTGAGATTTCGGCACAGGAGGTGTGTGATGAACTTGTTAACCTGGGGATAAGGGGTATAGTGAATTTCTCTCCCGTATTGCTTAAGGTGCCTCAATACGTGGTTGTCAACAATGTCAACCTGAGTGATGAGATAGAGAGTGTGATCCTCTCTGTGCGGCGTATGAAGGAAGAGCAGACTTTATTTTTGTAGCAGTCATAGAAAAAGGTTACGAGATATTGGTCAGGGGGTTGGTGCAGGGTGTTGGATTTCGTCCTTTCATCCGCAGGCTTGCCATAAAGCACAACCTCACGGGCGAGGTAGTCAACCGGACCGGTGGTGTCACTGTGGTGATAGAGTGTGACCGGGAGAGAGCCGACATGTTTGCCCGGGACATTCAAGACCTTGCCCCTCCTGCAGCGGTTGTCAGGTCAGTGCAGCTCAGGAAAACCAGGACAGCCGGGTTTACAGGCTTCAGCATAAGGCCCAGCCTCGATGCTGATGAGACTATCACCGAGGTCAGTCCGGACATAGCAGTCTGCCGGGAGTGCCTTGATGACCTGGTAACCGATCCCGGACGGCGAGGTTATCCTTTCATCAATTGCACGAATTGCGGTCCCCGCTTCACCATCATCAAGTCGTTGCCGTATGACAGGATCAATACAACCATGGCTGCCTTTGAGATGTGTCATCGGTGTGCTGCTGAATACATGGACATTTCAGACCGCAGGTTTCATGCCCAGCCTGTGGCCTGCAACAGCTGCGGGCCGGTATATACGCTGAGGGCAGGTGATCTGGTCATCACCTCCATAAATGACATTTTGGAGGAGATAGCCCTCCGGCTGGCTTCCGGGGGCAGTGTCGCCATAAAATCGACAGGGGGCTACAACATTATGTGTGATGCACTGAACGAGGCAGCCGTTGCAGGCCTCAGGCAGCGTAAGCAGCGTGACAGTAAACCCTTTGCAGTGATGTTCAGGGATATAAATGCCGTGCATGAGTACTGCCATGTTGAGGTGCAGGAGAAGGCGATGCTTGAGTCGTGGAGAAGGCCGGTTGTCATATTGCAGCAGAAGATGCCCCTGGCACCGTCGGTGAGCAGCGGACTGAACACAACGGGAGCGATGCTGCCCCATATGCCAGTTCATTACCTGCTGTTCAGGCTCATCACAACCCCTGTCCTGGTGCTCACCAGCGGCAACCTCAGCGATGAACCCATAATTACCCTTGACAGTAAGGCTGAACGTGATCTTATGCCCGTCACCGGATGCATCGTGAGTTACAACAGGGAGATAAACAACAGGGCTGATGATTCAGTGGTCAGAGTTATCAACGGAAATATCAGTCTGATAAGGAGGTCAAGGGGTTATGCCCCGGAGCCTGTTGATCTGAGTTGCTCTGTTGAGGGCGTTTTCGCAGCGGGGGCTGAACAGAAGAACAGCTTCTGCATCGGAAGGGGAAGCCAGGCCTTCATGAGCCAGTATATAGGTGATCTCGTGAACCTCTCCACATACGATTTCTATCTCGATTCACTGAGGCTGTTCTCCTCACTCTTCAGGTTTACACCCTCTCATGTGGCATGCGATATGCATCCTGATTATCTCTCCGGAAGGTTTGCGGAGGAGATGGCTGAACAGAATGGAGTGCCGCTGGTGAGGGTTCAGCACCACCATGCTCATGCGGCATCGGTGATGGCTGAGCACAGGCTTATCGGGGAGGTGATAGGAGTAATCATGGATGGCACCGGTTACGGCACTGACGGAAATATATGGGGGAGTGAGTTCATGATTGCTACTCCCGCGGATTTTGAGAGATACACTCACTTTGATTATTTCATGATGCCCGGTGGCGACATTGCTGCAGATGAGCCGTGGCGCATGGCACTCTCATGCCTCTTCCGTTATTTCGGCAGCGACTATGACTTCAGCTCACTAGAGTTGTTCAGACAGGTTGAGGGGAGAAAGCTTGAGACGGTGAGGCAGATGCTTGTCAACGGCATCAACTCACCTCTCACCTGCGGTGCAGGCCGCATCTTCGATGCTGTCTCGGCACTCCTTCTGCTCTGCACGGAGAGTAAGTTCGATGCAGAAGCTCCGATGCGTCTTGAATCTGCAGCCTCTTCAAATATTGATGAATATTATCCCTATTCCCTCAACGGGACGGTCAGCCTGCAAGCAATGTTTGCAGAGATGCTGAAAGAGCTTGAACACCCGGATGTACCGGGTATTGCTGCCAGGTTCCACAACACCGTGGCGCATATTATCCTGGATGTCTGTCTCAGGATCAGGCGGGAGACAGGGTTGAAAAGGGTGGTCCTCTCGGGAGGAGTTTTTCAGAACAGGTATCTGCTTGAGAAATCTTTGTATCTTTTAAGCATGAACAAATTCAGGGTTTATACCAATCACCTTGTGCCTGCTAACGATGGTGGTGTTTCACTGGGGCAGCTTCTTGTTGCTGCAGAAAGGAGGGGAAAATGTGTCTGAGTCTTCCTGCACGCATCATTTCCATTGAGGGTGACATGGGACAGGTCTCCGTAGGGGGAGTTGTATTCCAGGCAGGCCTGCAGATGGTTGAAGGGGTGAGGGTCGGGGATTATGTCCTGCTTCATGCAGGTTTTGCCATAGAGAAGATGAAGGAGGAGGAGGCCATGGAGACACTGCGTCTCCTGAAGGAGATGGAGGATTCAGTAAGCGGGAGTGACGGCGATGAAGTTTGTTGATGAATTCAGACTGAGGAGTCAGACGGAGAGCCTGGCAAGGATGATTGCGGAGGCTGCCACGCGCGACTACACCTTTATGGAGGTATGCGGAGGTCACACCTCTGCCATACACAGGTTTGGAATACCATCGTTGATCCCTGACACCGTAAGACTTCTTTCCGGTCCGGGATGCCCGGTCTGCGTCACCTCTGCTGATTACATAGACAGGCTGATAGCCCTGGCATCGCTCCGGGATGTCACTGTGGCCCTCTTCGGGGACCTGATGCGGGTGCCGGGTACTCTTCTCTCTCCTGCTGCCGCCGCAGCGGAGGGTGCAGACCTGAGGGTGGTGCTATCGGCGCATGAGGCTCTGCAGATGGCACGGTCCGACCCGCAGAGGAAGATAGTCTTTTCCGCCGTCGGATTTGAGACCACGGCACCGGGAACCGCTGTGACGGTCATGCAGGCTGACAGTGAGGGGAGAGACAATTTCTATGTTCTGAGCGCACACAAGCTGATGCCTCCGGCCATGGAGGCCATACTGAAGGACGGCACCCGCATTGACGGATTTATATGCCCTGGCCATGTGGCTGTCATTACAGGCGCATCAGCTTTTGACTTCATCCCGGAGAGGTACCGGCTCGCCTGCGTGGTGGCAGGATTTGAACCTGCCGATCTGCTTATGTCGGTTCTGATGCTTATCCGACAGGTTAACGGCTCTTCGCCGTCCGTGGAGACAGAGTACACAAGGGCGGTGTCACGCGCGGGAAACCGGAGGGCACAGGCTTACCTGGACGAAGTCTTTGAGCCCTGTGACGCGCAATGGCGCGGCCTGGGGCCTATAGCTTTGTCGGGCCTCCGGCTGCGCGACCGCTACCGACGTTTTGACGCCGGGACTGCCTTCCCGGTCAGCCTGCCTGAGTCGACCCGTGACAGCGCATGTATCTGCGGAGAGATACTGAGAGGTGTCAGGACTCCTCCGGAATGTGCCCTATATGCATCACAATGCACCCCTGAACATCCAGAGGGGGCCTGCATGGTATCGGAAGAGGGTGCGTGCAATTCCTGGTTCAAATACTGCCACGATGAATGAGAAGATAACCCTGGGACAAGGAAGCGGAGGAAGACAGGCGCAGGATCTTATCCTTGACCATTTTGCCTCCCGGTTCGGGATGGAGGGACCGATGACTGACTCTGCGCTGCTCTCAGCGGGAGAGGGGATGATCGCCTTCACCACAGACTCGTTTGTGATCGACCCGCTCTTCTTCCCAGGCGGCAACATCGGCAAGCTGGCAGTATGCGGTACGGTAAACGATCTTGCCGTATCAGGTGCCGAACCCAGGTTTCTCTCGGCAGCATTCATCATTGAAGAGGGATTTGAAGTCAGCGAGCTTGACGCCATAGTAGCCTCCATGGCTGCAGAGGCTGACACTGCCGGGGTAATGATAGTAACAGGTGACACCAAGGTGGTGGAGAAGGGACAGTGTGACAGGATATTCATAAACACTGCCGGGGTAGGGCTCCTTCCCCGGCAGCACATGCATATCAGCAGCGGTGTATCCGTGAAGGAAGGCGACAGGCTGATTATCAGCGGGCCGCCAGGCGACCATGCAGTTGCCATACTTGCTTCACGAAGGAAGCTCTCCTTTGACCGGCCGCTGATCTCCGACTGCGCCTCACTCAACAGGTTGACAGGTAAGATACTGGAGAAGCCGGCGGCGGTGCATTTCATGCGTGATCTCACCAGGGGCGGGCTTGCTGCAGTGCTCAACGAGCTTGCCACCATGATCAGCTGCGGTATTACAGTCAACGAAGAGAGTGTTCCGATAGCCGAACCTGTCAGGGGCTTATGTGAGATTCTCGGGTTCGATCCGCTTACTCTCGCCAGCGAGGGAAGGATGGTTATCATTGCCGCTCCTGAGGCAGCTGACAGGATAGTTGAGATATTGCGCTCCGACGCCCTGGGGAGAGAATCAGCAGTCATCGGTGAGATAACTGCTGAGTGCCGCGGCAGGGTTGTTCTTAACAGTTTAACCGGCGGAAGGCGGTTCCTGGATATGCCGTCAGGGTTGCTGCTGCCAAGAATATGCTGACAGGAGGACGATGCACGAACTGAAGATAGCAGAAGAGTTGTCAGCGATGGTGTCACACCATGCCGCAGAAGCAGGACTCAGGATAGTTGAGAGGGTGAATATCAGCGTCGGGCAGTTCGTGCAGGTAGTGCCTGATCTGCTTGAGGCAGCCTTCAGTATAGCTGCCGTGGAGAGTGTCGCCTCGGCAGCACGGCTGGAGATAGAGATCATTGCTGCCGAGATGCGATGCCGGAGGTGCGGCACGGAGTACAGGCCTGATGATGATCTGCATGCCTGCACGGCATGCGGTTCCACAGATATAGATGTAGTACACGGCAAAGAGTTATTCATTAAAAGTATCGAAGGAGAATAGAGATGGAAATCAAGATCATGAAAGATATTCTGGACAGGAACCAGAACATGGCTGAAGAGGTACGTTCTCTCCTGAGGGAGAAAAAGGTTATGATGGTTAACATCATCAGTTCCCCCGGAGCCGGTAAGACCACACTGCTTGAGCGCACCTGCGAAGCTATGGCTGATAAGATAAGGATAGGTGTGATAGAGGGTGATGTTGCCACTGACCGTGATGCCCGGCGCCTGCAAAAGTATAATATCCCTATCGTTTGCATCAATACCGGGGGCGGGTGTCATCTCGACTCCCACAGCATATCAAAGGTGCTGGGACATTTCGATCTTGATCAGACCGACCTTCTCTTCGTTGAGAATGTCGGCAACCTGATCTGTCCTTCGCAGTTTGACCTGGGCGAAACCTTCAAGCTGGCTGTTGTCAGCACGGCCGAAGGTGATGACAAGCCGGCAAAATATCCGATGCTCTTTACGGGCGCCAGGGCGATTATCCTCAATAAGACAGACCTTATACCCTACACCAATTTCAATACCGCCTCATTCGAATCTGATATGGCCTCGCTGAATCCCGGCATCACCATTATCAAAACTTCAGCGACCGGTGGGGAGGGCATCGACAGATGGATCGGGTGGCTCACCTCCCAGCTGGAAAGCTTCAGCGCAGGCTGAACAGACACTGTAACCCTCCTCCATTTATAAAGACAATAAGTTTTACAGAAGCCTTAAATATTCTTAAACATGATTTATGTAAGGTTTTTGGTTGATTATTGTTATTAGTTTCACAGCCGAAATTGAAAACAGTGGCTAACATATTTTTCAAACACACTTAAAAACGTAATATATGTATCAAACTGGTAACCTGGTGAAGGATTTGGCAGAGAAGCACGGCCGAAAGAGAGAGAGCCTCATGCCGATACTTCAGGATATTGTTAAGAAGCACAACTACCTGACAGACGATGTCATGGTGGCAGTTGCAACAGAACTGGATATCTCTGCAGCAGAGGTTTACGGCACGGCATCGTTTTATACCTTCCTGGATACGGAGGAGCGTGGCAGGAATGTCATCAGGGTCTGCAAGACCATTACCTGCTCGATGAAGGGCAAGAATGACATAATAAGTACTATTGAGGATATGCTCAAGATCAGGGTAGGTGAGACCACTCCCGACAAGATGTTCACACTTCTTGAGACCAACTGCATAGGATGGTGTCACAAGGCTCCCGCGATTCTGATCAATGACATGCCGTACACTGATCTTACGCAGGAGACGGTTATTGACGTTATTAAAGGTTACATGCGCTAAACAGAGGGAGACACTGATATGAAAAACAAAGGACTGACAAAAGTTGACCTTATATTTGAGACCGTAGATGTCAGGAAGGTTATAAAGAAAGCCTTCGAGATGACAAGTGATGAGATTATTCAGCAGGTTCTGGAATCGGGTCTGAAAGGTCGTGGCGGGGCTGGTTTCCCCACGGGATTGAAATGGAAATATACTGCTGCGGAGAAGGATCCGGAGAAATACATAGTCTGTAATGCTGACGAAGGAGAGCCCGGCACCTTTAAGGACCGTGAGATCCTTGACAAGGTGGCCCCCAAGGTTTACGCCGGGATGGCCATAGCCGGCAAGGCGATGGGTGCAAAAAAAGGCTTCATATACCTCCGCGGTGAGTACAGGTTTCTGCTGCCGCAGCTTTACGTTGAGCTTCATAAGTTTCACAAGATGATTGCCGAGATTGGTTACGACTTCAGCATCGAGTACCGTATGGGCAGCGGCGCATACATATGCGGTGAGGAGAGCGCATTGTTTGAATCAATAGAAGGTCGCAGGGGTGAACCACGTAACAAGCCTCCCTATCCGACCACATCCGGACTCTTCTCCAAGCCCACCTCCATCAACAATGTTGAGACGCTGGTGACTGCGATGATGATCATTGAGAAGGGACCCCTTGAATATGTCAAGCTCGGGACCAAGGACTCGCGCGGATCAAAAGTTTTCTCCATCTCCGGTGACACTCCCTTACCGGGCATTTTTGAGCTGGAGCTGGGGATGACCGTTCAGCAATTTGTCAATGAATTCGGTGACGGAGACGCCAAGGCAGTTCAGGTAGGAGGCGCATCCGGCTTCTGCGTACCGCGCAAGAAGTTTGCCGATACCATAATAGGCTTTGAAGGAGTTCCCACTGGCGGGTCGATGAAGCTTTTCAACAGCTCCCGCTCGATGTACAACGTACTCCATAACTATCTTGATTTCTTTGCCGAGGAGTCATGCGGTCAATGCACTCCGTGCCGCGTCGGATGCCAGCAGCTTCTCAAGGGTATTGAAAAGGTCAAGAAGGGAGAGGCTAAGTCGACATACCTCAATGAGCTCATCAAGCTGGCCGATACCATGAAGGTGGCATCGAAGTGCGGCCTCGGACAGTCGGTAGGCAATGCCTTCAAATCGATCGTTGAGAATTTCAGAGAAGAAGTTATTTACTAATCCTAGTCTATTGATAATTATGGTAACACTTAAGATAAACGAGCATGAGGTTAAGGTGGCGGAGGGAACAACTGTCCTGGCTGCCGCAAAAACTCTTGGCATAAACATACCCACACTGTGTAATCACCCTGACCTCTGTGTGGCAGGTAACTGCCGTGTCTGCGTGGTTGAGCAGAAGGGGGCCCGTACGCTGGTGGCCTCATGTGTCACTCCGGTGTCCCAGGGTATGGAGATACAGACCAATTCCCTGAAGGTTAGAAATGCCCGCAAGCATATTGTTGAGCTGCTGCTGTCAGAGCACAGGGCAGACTGCACCAAGTGCTACAAGAACCAGAACTGCGAACTGCAGACACTGGCAAACGAGTATTCTTTCGGTGAGCATATCTTCTTCGATCTTACGGAGGATCACAATTATGTCATTGACAGGTCGTCGCCGGCCTTCATCAAGGATGACAGCAAGTGCATCAGATGCCAGCGCTGTGTGCGTACCTGCGCCCAGCTTCAGTATGTATCTGCCATAGCCGTTTCCCACAAGGGCTCGGAGATGAAGATAAGCTCATTCCATGACAGGCCCATGAGCCACGTCGTCTGCACCAACTGCGGACAGTGTGTCAACCGCTGCCCGACGGGAGCCCTGACGGAGAAGACATATATTGACCAGGTGTGGGATGCCATTTATGATACCGACAAGCATGTGGTTGTCCAGACAGCTCCGGCAGTCCGTATTGCCCTGGGTGAAGATCTTGGTTATGACCCTGGTGAGAGGGTTACCGGCAAGCTGGTTACCGCCCTGCGGCAGCTGGGCTTTGATTCGGTGCTGGATACCGACTTCACGGCAGACCTGACCATCATTGAGGAGGGAACAGAGCTCCTTACCAGGCTGAAGAAGGTGCTGGTGGAAGGCGACAAGACTCTTGCCCTTCCGATGTTCACCTCCTGCTCACCGGGATGGATCAAGTTCATTGAGCACAAGTATCCGCATATGCTTCCCAACCTGTCGACCTGCAAATCACCACAGCAGATGTTTGGGGCACTGGCAAAGACATTCTATGCCGATAAGCGCAAACTTGACCCTGCCAATGTGGTCTCTGTCTCCATCATGCCCTGCACTGCCAAGAAATATGAGGCTGACAGACCGGAGATGAGATCCAGCGGGTACAAGGACATCGACTTCGTACTCACCACCCGTGAGCTCGCCGTAATGATAAAGCAGGCAGGTCTGGATTTCCGTACCCTTGAAGAGAGTCATTATGATTCTGTCATGGGTGTCTCAACGGGCGCCGGGGTTATCTTCGGTGCCACCGGCGGAGTGATGGAAGCCGCACTGCGTACGGCCTACGAGATAGTGACCGGCAGGCCGGTGCCTTTCAAGAACCTCAACATCATGCCTGTACGCGGCATGGAAGGAGTCAAGGAGGCTACCATAAAGATAGAAGGAACCAGGGAAGAGTGGAAGTTCCTTGAGGGAGCCGAACTCAAAGTAGCTATCGCACACGGACTGGTCAACGCAAACAAGATCGCCAAAGCGGTCAGCCAGGGCAAGGCACAGTATCACTTCATTGAGATCATGGCCTGCCCGGGAGGATGTCTCGGTGGCGGTGGCCAGCCCATACCCACCAGTACGGAGATCAGGCAGAAGCGTATGGAGGCTATCTATGTCGAGGATATGAATATGGATCTCAGGAAGTCGCATGATAACCCTGAGGTAACTGCAATTTACCAGGAGTTCCTTGAGAAACCCAATGGCCACAAGGCACATGAGCTTCTCCATACTCACTACACGGAACGCGAATCATACTAACTCAATAGTTTGTTAAGCACTGATACAGAGACGTAGCCAGCTACGTCTCTGCCTGTTGTGTGCCCGGCATGGCAGCGAGGGTTATTGAATTGCTGTTTTTTAACAGCAACGTGTTGCTGCTTTTAAGATTTTTACCACCTTTAGGCTTTTAAAAAGCGTCGCACATTAATATGGGTTGAAGATGAGCGGATTTGACTTTTCCAAAAGGGATTCCTTTGGCAGCAGGTTGGGAGTGATCATGGCGGCAGCCGGCTCAGCCGTCGGGCTGGGCAACATCTGGAGGTTCCCCTATGTCCTTGGGGAGAACGGTGGCGGTGCCTTTCTGATTATATACCTTGTGATAATCTTTGCCATCGGCATTCCCGTGATGATGTCGGAGCTGGTGATCGGCAGGAGAACCCAGCGTAATCCTGTCGGGGCCTTCCGCATGCTCTCATCGCGCCGGCCCTGGTTCCTGGTAGGGATGATGGGAATAGTGGCAGCCTTTATGATCCTGGCATTCTATACTGCCGTGGCCGGATGGACACTGGAATATATATACCAGATCCTTGCAGGAGGTATCCAGGGCAAGTCGTCAGCCGAACTAACGGTTATGTTTGACGCCTTCAGGAGCGAATCTCTCCGGCCGGCATTGTGGTTCTCAATCTTCCTGCTGGCTACAGCCGGCATTGTGCTGGGAGGTGTCAGGAAAGGCATCGAGAAGTCGACCAAGGTGCTGATGCCCGTGCTGTTAATTCTGCTGGTGCTGATGTGTGTCAAGTCACTGACACTCCCCGGTGCAGGCAAGGGCGTGGAGTTCCTCTTCCGGCCTGACTTTTCAAAGATTACCGGTACAACCGTTCTGATGGCACTGGGTCAGGCCTTCTTCTCACTCAGCATTGGCATGGGGACCCTGATTACATATGGTTCCTATATCCCTGCGGACAACAAACTGGCAAGCACTGCAGTCCAGGTCTCCATGGTTGACCTCTTCATTGCCGTCCTCGCCGGACTGGCAATATTCCCGGCTGTATTCGCATTCGGAATATCTCCGGCGTCAGGTGAGGCGCTCACATTTATAGTCCTGCCAGGCATCTTCCAGCAGGTGAGCGGAGGAATGATCTTCGCCTTTGCATTCTTCTTCCTGCTGGCCATTGCGGCACTGACCTCTACCATCTCCGTAATGGAGGTGATCGTGGCATATTTCTCGGAACAGCTTAATATGAGCAGGCGCACTGCCATAATCATTGCAACGGCATCTATGTTCATACTTGGGATATCGACATCGCTGTCGTGGGGAGTGATGAGGGATGTCAAACTCTTTAACCTGAACATCTTCGATCTCTTTAACTTTACCACGGCTAACATACTGTTGCCTCTAGGAGGTCTGCTTATCGTAGCATTTCTTGGCTGGTTCTTCCCTGGCCACTCTGTCAGGGATGAGCTATCCAACGGCGGCACCCTGCCGGTGAGATACTATTCCCTCTACCGCTTTGTTATCAGGTTCATTGCCCCTGTGGCCATTGCCCTGGTGTTTCTCAACGGACTCGGATTACTTAAATTCTAACCGCTAATTATTTTATAATGCACGGCTTAAATGATTTTCTTGTAAAGCTTGACGGGTACCTCGGAGGGCATTGGTGGTTCATGATCTTGCTAATAGGTACAGGCCTCTTTTTTACCATTTATCTTGGGTTTCCCCAGGTAAGATATTTCCGTCATGCCATCAGGATAACCAAAGGCACCTATGATCACTCTCGCGACATTGGTGACACCTCTCATTTCCAGTCACTCTCTACAGCGCTGTCAGGCACCGTAGGTACAGGTAACATTGCCGGGGTGGCGCTTGCCCTGCACCTTGGAGGCCCTGCAGCTCTCTTCTGGATGCTTGTCACTGCAGCCATCGGGATGTGCACCAAGATGGTAGAGGTGTCGATCTCCCACAAGTACAGGGATATCCTGCCCGACGGAACGGTCTCGGGGGGTCCCATGTACTACATGAAAAAGCGACTCAACTTCAAGACACGCGGTGGAAAGGTTATAAAAATAGGTGCCGTCATGGGAGCCTTTTTTGCCGGGGCTACCATCCTCAGCTCTTTTGGGACGGGAAGCCTGCCGCAGATAAACAGCATATCCAATTCGGTATTTACCTCCTTTGGCATCAAGCATATTATCACCGGGGCGGTGCTGGCCTTCTTTCTGGCCCTGGTAATCATCGGAGGCATCAAGAGGATCGCCAGAGTGACCTCCATACTTGTACCCTTCATGGCTATGCTCTATGTCGCCGGCGCTCTGCTGGTGATCTTCTCCCATCCTGGAAACATCATACCGTCATTTTTCTCAATCTTTGCCGACGCCTTTACCGGATCGGCAGCTGCTGGAGGGTTCCTGGGGGCCAGCTTTGCCTTTGCCATGAACAGGGGGGTGAACAGGGGTCTCTTCTCCAATGAATCAGGACAGGGATCGGCGCCGATAGCACACTCGGCGGCACGTGCCCCTGAGCCTGTCTCTGAGGGGATGGTGGCACTGCTTGAGCCGTTCATTGACACTATCTGCATCTGCACCCTCACCGGGTTGGTGGTGCTGGCATCAGGGGCCTGGAACACAAAGACGGAGAACCAGTTTCAGACTACCGACATGCAGATCCTTACCGGCATCTATGATGAGAGTAATAGCGATGACATTGCGAAGCTGGGCGAACATCTCAGGGGTGATCAGTTCCTTGACCTCTATGACGGCACTCTGGTGATAGAGAATGGTAGACTTATGACATCTGGTGTCTCTGTCATACATGCCAGGTCCCTGGCAGAGAATATAGAGTTTCTCTCAGGCAAGGATCCTTACTCCGGTGAGCTTGAGGTTATTGCAGGCAAGCTTCCCGCCATGGCCTCTCTGACAGTGAGGGGAGAATCACTTATCCACAGCGCCCCGCTGACTACGTTTGCCTTCAGCCAAAGCATACTGAAGGGCTTCGGATCCTATATCGTGACCTTCTCACTGTTGCTCTTCGCCTTCTCAACTGCCATCTCATGGTCATACTACGGTGACAGGGCGACTACATACCTTTTCGGCAGCAAATATGTCATCTATTACCGTGTCATATTTGTAGCAGGGTTTTTCATAGCCTCCTTTACCGATACAACAATCATATGGTCACTCTCCTACATAGCCATAGTGCTGATGGCCGTGCCCAACCTGATCGGAATACTCGTCCTCAGAAAAGAGGTAAAACAGAATGTGAAGGAATACTGGGAGTCCTTCTCGGCACAGTATCCTGACGTTAAGATCTCCAAAAAGATGTCGCGCAGGTTCAGCGACAAAGGCTGAGAATGTTTTCAGACAGCTGTCCGGTCAATCGTTACGCAGATCCCAGCCGTCTGTGGCGATCAATTTTGTGCATGAGATTAAACAGATCTTTGATCATTCATTCTCAGGCATACGTGGGTAAAGATCTTCCACCCTCACCGCCGGATCAGTGTCAGTTGTTATCTCCGTTTCGGTCGTCTCTTCACCCCGGTTCCTGAAATAGAGGATGAAGGCCAGTATGGGCATCAGGGGCCTCACCAGGGCTCCGGTAAGGGCGCTCAATCCGATATAGAGTGGATTTCTGCTCATCTCGAGCATCGCCGTTGCCTCCCCGGGGTTGGAGATGGAACGAATGAAGGATCCGGTGAACGGAAGCATTGTCACTGTGCTGAGCAACATTGCCGTAACAACCATTATCAGAGCCAGAATAACAAGCCACCCCATATTGGGCCACAGGTTCCTGTGCATCAGCCTGAAGGAGCGTGTAATAATCTCAATGGGATTATGGGTCTCAAGAAGGGTGACCGGCATGGCAAATATCATCACCGTGGCCATGTATGCCAGGGCAAACAACCCGGGCAGCACAAGCAGAACAATGCCAATTGATGTCAGGATAGCCGTCAGAACCATTAATATGATGATGGCAACAAGATAAGGCAGTAGCGTCACGATCATCTTCTTCAGCAACGTTGAGGCGAATCCCGGCTCATCCGCAGGCCTGTCGAGAACCCAGGTGTGGAGAACCACCATCAGGAGCATGGTCACAAGCATCGTGAGGGCATAGGGTCCGGCCATCGACTTCATCTTCTCCAGAACCAGCTGTGGATCGGCGGAGACCTCCTGAAGGGAAGCCATATCAATGTCTGCCATGAAAATCAGCGATAACAGTGAGCCGGCCACAGAGATGATGTACATACCTATGAAGTATTTCTTGTAAAAAGACCACATTTTGTTGAATGCACTGTCGAGGTCGACGGCCCCGGCCAGCGGATGGTTCTGATAGTTTTTCATTGCAGCGTTTCCTGTAATTGGATTAAAAAAAGGTGGGATAAAACTAATAAAAAATCAGCTCATTATCTCAATCATCTCCTTCACATCGAGCTCTTCAAACGGATTGTGCATGCCGGCAAAGGTTCCGGCCAGCTTCGATTTTCTATCCTGCAGTCTGAGTATCTTTTCCTCTATCGTCTCTTCCGATATATATCTTGATACGAATACCCTTTTCTCCTGGCCTATTCTGTGGGCCCTGCTTAGAGCCTGTATCTCTGACGCAGGGTTCCACCAGGGGTCCAGGATGAAAACATAATCGGCCTCTGTCAGGTTGAGACCCACACCACCGGCCTTGAGGGAAATCAGAAAGACCCTGATGCTCTTATCCCTCCTGAAACTTTCGATGACACCCTCCCGGTTGCGTGTTGATCCCGTCAGCATTGCAAACCCAATACCGTTGGCGGTGAGCCAGTCCGGGAAAAGCTCGAGGTGCTTGACAAACGATGAGAAGACAAGTATCTTATGTCCCTCTGCGACTACACTCTCAATATTATGTATTACCGTGTCATACTTGCCTGATCCCCCGCTGTATGAATCATCGGTCAGGATCGGATGGTTGGCTATCTGCCTGAGTCGCATCAGTCCCTGGAGCACCATGATGGCAGATTTTTCCATGCCCACGGATTCTATGTTCTCCAGTATGCTGTTACGTACGGCAGATTTCTCTCTCTCATAGATGGCAGCCTGCTCATCTGACATGTCACAGTGGATCACCTGCTCGGTCACGGGCGGCAGTTCGGTAACGACCATCTCCTTGGTGCGTCGCATGATGAATGGCTGGATGATCTTCCTGAGTCTGTTCTCCTTCTCCTCTTCAAAATTCTTTTCGATGGGTCTGGCAAACTCTCTTCTGAAGAAGGTTAGTGAGCCGAGCAGGCCGGGATTGACAAAGCTGAGCTGTGTCCAGAGGTCAGTCAGCGAGTTCTCAACGGGTGTTCCGCTTAGAACAAGCCTGTGGCTTGACCGGAGACGCATGACGGACCTGTATATATTGGAGGTGGGGTTTTTAATATGCTGGCTCTCGTCAAGGATTACGTAGAAGAAGTTTATACCGGACAGAATTTCAATGTCCTGGCGTACCGTGTGATAGCTTGAGATAATTAAGTCATAACGGTAAAAGTGCGCTGCTGATTTCTGTCTTCCGGGGCCGTGGTGAATCAGTGCCGTCAGTGACGGGCAAAACTTCTTTATCTCATTGTACCAGTTGTGACATAGCGATGCCGGAACGATTACCAGTGAGGTGTCTGCATGGTTGCTGCTGCTGAACAGGTTCATCTGAACCGGCATCGTGCCACTGCACTGGCTATCCTCTTTTATCTGTGCGGGGCTCTCACCTCTGGCGTGGCTATCCGGATTTATCTGTGCCGGGGCCTCTTCCGGGGAAGGATGACGTCGGTTCTCTTTGTTCCAGGCCAGCAGTGCCAGTGCCTGCAGTGTCTTGCCCAGCCCCATGTCGTCGGCCAGGCAGCCTCCGAGGTTTTGGGTCTGCAGGTAATGGAGCCAGCTAAGCCCCTCGGCCTGGTAGGGCCGCAACTCGGTGGTGATTGCTGCCGGTGAAATCAATAGCGGGATCTGGTCGGGAAAGGAGAGTTTGTCCAGGCGGTTACAGGTATCACCGTCGTCACCGGATACAATGTCGCTTACCAGGGCAAAATGCTGTTTGTGGAGCATGATGCTCTCCTCACGGTCGCGACCCATCTCAAAGAGGCCCCTGTAGCGGGTGAACCACTCTTCCGGAAGGATGGCTACGGTGCCGTCAGGCAATGTGTACTCACGTACCCCGTCAAGAATATTGCGCCGCAGCCTGGTGAACGGGATGGTGAAGGAACCAATCTGCACTACAGCCTTCAGATCAAACCAGTCGTTTATCAGCTCATGGCTCAGATTTAAGGTGACAGGCTCGAGGGAATAATTATGTTCGAGACTCCCGGTGCGGACCTTCATTCCTGCCTCTTCCAGTCTCTGCCGGTTGAAGGCTATCGCCTCAATCAGGTCGTAAAGGGAGCCGTCGTTCTCCTTTGTGGCACCGGGGGTCATGAACATAATGCCGTCCTCAGTGAAAAAACCCGACTCATTCAGTGCCCCGACACACCTCTTCTCCCAGGCAAGGTCGCGATCCTTTCTTGTGAAGATAAACCTCCCCTGCTCATTGCTGAAGGTGGTGAAATGTGTCAGCTCATCAGAAGAGAAAATGGTCCGGTCATCATACCGGAATGTAAGGAGGAGGGCAGGATAGCCGATGACGGTTCTCTCAAGGGTGATGAAAGCCTGCTTCGCGGGTGTTTTCTCTTCAAGAGTGAATCCGCTGCCGGTGACCTTGTGGCTGTTGATGACAGAAAGCACAAAAGTGCTGAAATATTTCTCTTCTGCTTTCCCCGGTATGCTGATCTTGTCCCTCTCAAGAAAGGGTCTCAGTTTAGTGCCCTCAATCTCAGAGACAAACAAGAGGGTACGGTCTGATCTTATCACGCAGGGCTTGTTTGAGAGTATCTCAGTGAAAGGTTTTCGCAGGTCAATCTGGATCCCGTTGTATTCAACCGTCAGGGAGTAACTGCTGCCCTCGCTGTTGCGGTCAAACCTGAAGACCGGCTTCGCTTCCTCAGGGGCAATGGTAAGCCTGTCTTCAGGATGAAGAGTGGTAAGCTTCTGGATGTACACGGGGATCTCTTCATTGAGCGCTATATGAAGGCAATGATGGATACGGCTCTCGATGTAGGGCTTGATAAGCCTGCCAAATTCCCTGTCGGTGACCAGCCCGAGAAACTCCTTTACGTTCTTGTGCTTTGAGAATAGCCTGTAAAGATGCCTGTCAGAGTATTCATTAACCAGCCTGACAATCTCCCTTTCCTCATTGTCAAGTTCAGAGAGAGTGGTTCCGTCAGGGAAAGGTGCAAGGGCCTCGGCAAGCAGGTAGTAATCGCGACCGTGCTGTTTCTCAAGTATATAAGGTACGAGAACCGTTCCCCAGCGTCGGTGCTGGGTAAGTATCAGTGCAAAGAGCCTCTCTCGCTCCCGGTGGCCGGGCTGGTGCATGGACAGAAATAATAGAATCTGCAATGTTTAAATTCTTCAGCTAAAATCAAAGTGTCTGCCGTTAATTTTTTTCACCCGGGCAGAGGACGTTCATGATTCATTTCAATCGGGCGTAGGCCCTCATGTACTGATAATTTTAATATCTTGCCACTCTTGTTTACAACAGGAGACACATATGAAACATTAATGATAATTCCGTTTGACAAACAGGCAGATAATTATTTCATGGATGTTCCCTCCTACCTTTAAAAACAAATTATACACGGATGAAACTTATATGAGCAGTAACCCGCAAGAGAAAATGGTTATTGTACTACATGTAAGTTCCATTCGACCAATGAAACAATAATAAATAATCGAATGAAACGGATACTTACTGCAAGCTTATTATTGATTGTCTCGCTGGTTGTTTCAGCCCAGGTAACGCCACTCACGGCAGGATGGAGGGCGAAGAAGGCCTCGGAAGTAAATGTTGACGGATGCCATCTGACAAAGTCTGATCCTGACCTATCCGGATGGATCAGCGCCACCGTTCCCGGGACGGTGCTGACAACCCTGGTGAACAACGGTCGCATGCCTGAGCCGTGGTTTGGCATAAACAACGAGGAGATACCGGATGTATACAACGAGGGACGTGATTACTATACTTACTGGTTCTTTACACGTTTCTCAGCCGAGACTCTCGATTCTACGAAACAGGTCTGGATAAACTTCAGGGGCATCAATTACAGGGCGGAGATCTATTTCAACGGGAAACGGATAAGCGATGACACCCACGAAGGTATGTTTCTGCGCCAGAAGTATAATGTCACCTCACTGCTCGACAGGAAGGATTACAACCGTCTTGCGGTGAGGGTGGAGCCGCCCCTCCATCCGGGCAACCCCAACGGCGGCCAGGGGGGTGACGGTATGATAGGGCGTGATGTGACCATGCAGTTCACAGCAGGGTGGGACTGGATACAGCCTGTCAGGGACCGCAACACCGGTATCTGGGATGAGGTTTCCATTGAGGTGACCGGTGATGTGGATATACGGAACGGTTTTGCCAGGACACGTGTGCCCGGCGCTCGTCTTCCCGGCGAGTTGCAGGACCCGACCTTCGTTACATTCTCTGCTGAGTTTGAGAACGTCACTGATAGGCTGGTTGAGGGGGAGGCTGCCTTAGCCTACATGGGTTCCATTGAAAAGAAAAAGATAAAGATAGAGCCGGGGACAACGGCCACAGTTGTCTTTTCGGAGATGAAACAGACTGACCCCAGGATCTGGTGGCCAAATGGAATGGGTCAGCCGTCACTCTATCCGGCGGTAATAACATTTCACGATAAGGAAGGGGCAACGCTGGACAGGGAGGATATGATGTTCGGCTTCCGCGAGACAGGCAGCTGGTTCGATGAGAAGACGGGCTCACGTGTCTTTACTATTAACGGTCAGAAGATATTTATCCGCGGGGCCAACTGGATAGTCTCCGACGGTATGCTGCGTCTGAGCCGTACGAGATACGATGCAGAGGTGAAGATGCATGCCGAGATGAACATGAACATGATCAGGGTGTGGGGCGGCTCCATCATGGAGAGACCGGAGTTTTATGAGGCTTGCGACAAGTATGGCATACTGGTATGGCAGGATCTGTGGATCACCGGCGACTGCAACGGCAGGTGGCCTGATACCCTCAGAAAGGCCGAGACACAGGCACGCCGCCGTGAATATCCTGACAACCATTCTCTGTTCATCAATTCGGTGGCCGATCAGGTGAAGATGCTTCGTAATCACCCTTCGCTCTACATGTACTGCGGCGGCAACGAGTTCCCGCCGCCGCCGGAGCTGGACGCCAGGATAAGAAAGACACTTGACGCCCTTGACGGCACCAGGCTCTACTTCGATGAGTCAACCTCTTCAGATATCCTCAGGAACACCATCGGAGGCACTGGTGACGGCCCCTACAATATCAGGGAGCCCCTCTGGTTCTTCACGGAAAAGTGGCATCCGTTCAATCCTGAAATGGGTTCAGTAGGTCTGCCAAATATGGAGTCACTGGAGAAGATGATGAATGAGAGCGACCTGATTGTGCCCTCAGGCAGGGAAGTGAATGAGGTATGGCGCTATCATAAATACATGGGCTATGGAGACATGATTGATAGAATGGGGGAGGTGAGTGACCTGAAGGACTTCGTGAAGAAGGCACAGCTGGTCAACTATGAACAGTACCGTTCGATGGTTGAAGGATATACCTCGCACATGTGGGACTGGTACACCGGCTTTCTGCTATGGAAGAGCCAGAATCCCTGGCCGGCACTCAAGGGGCAGATGTACGACTGGTACCTTGATCAGAATGCAGGCTTCTACGGTTTCAGGCACGGGGCAGCGCCGGTACATCTGCAGTTCAATCCGGCAGACTCGGCCGTCTATGTCGTCAATGCCACGCCCAGGGAGCGCAAGGGCATGAGACTTGATGCCCTGCTGACTGATGAAAACGGCCGTGAAATATGGAAAGCATCTCAGGAAACCACTCTTCCTCCCAACAGCCACATAAAGGTGTGGGATGTGGATCTCGGGGGCAAGCCGGCTAAGGTTTATTTTCTGCGGCTCCGCATAACTTATGTCTCCACCGGCCTGACCGTAGATGAGAATACCTACTGGCTTCCCCGCGAAGGCGACCAGAAGGAGCTGATGGCTCTTGGCAAGGCAAAGGTTGTAGGTCAGATGATGAAGAGTAACCAGGGTAAGTTTACCATTGACATAGCAAACAGCGGCGATGTGGCAGCCTTCTTCGTAAGGATGAAGGTTATCAGGGCTATTGACGGAAAGATGGTGACACCTGTCTTTTTCGACGACAATTATATTGTTCTGCTGCCGGGCGAGAAAAAGAGCATCACGGTTGATGTGAATCTGCTTGAGTCTGATGACCGCAATACTCCGCTCATGCTTCATCTTGAGGGTGTCAACCTGCCGGAGCAGATGATAAGGCTGTAGGGATTATGAAGCCTGGGGTGATGTGATTACCTAAAGAAAAATAAAGACCTGCAGGTGTTTTTTTTATTAACATTGGTAGCTAAACCAGATGTTGGTTGCTTCTTTTATTGCCTCATGTGTTTATCAGCATTTTAGGCAAAGGGAAATAAAATCGTGTTTCTTATAGCAATGAACTGTATATCAGATTCTCAAATAATCACAGTCCGATTTTTCCACAGATCTCTGTCTTAACTTATTTTATCCATTTCACCTTGGTCACTAAAAAAGTGAGTTTAGTCAAAACTACTTATTCTTTTATCAAACTCGTCGCATTTTATTAGGCATGCAGTGCGCTGTTCATTACATTTATGGTATCAAAACAGCGAAAAGGATAGTCGGATATTGGCAAAATTTATTTGAAAGACTATTATTTCAACTAATTACATTGCTCTGAAGGTGGGGGAAGCTTCAGTTTGTGGGCATTTAATATTTAAGGACAAAATAAAAGTCACATAAAAAACCTAACTTATGAAGCAATTCTACTCCTCCGTCACATGCAGGAACATTGAGACTACATTCAGGAAGATTGTGATGATGTTTCTTGCATTTTTTGTTCTTGGATCACTTACGGTGATCACGGGACAAACGATTACCACTGATAAGGATGATTATTCCCCTGGAGAAACGGTAATAATTACCGGAACCGGGTGGCTGCCTGGCGAAACAGTCAGGCTATACATTGAAAAAGAGCCACCCATAACGGAGCCTGTGACATTGTATGCCATCGCTGATGGTAGCGGCAATATCCGTAATGAAGAATATATTGTCATAAAGGAAGACCTGGGGGTTGAATTTACTATTACTGCCACAGGTTTGGAATCAGGTCTGACTGCAGTTGCCGTGTTCACTGATGGAGGTGCATCTGCAACTTTAGATCAGGTCAGAAACGGTCCTGCAAGCAGTCCTTATAATCTTATTCAATGGGTGAATGGAAATGCAGGTGCCCAGAACTCTCATTATGCAGAGGGTATGTCAATTCCGTACAGAGTTCAAATGGCTGGTTTATGTGTGGGTGCCTCGATTACATTTACATTTGAATTCGATGTCAAGGTGAGCTCAAGGTATGCTATTGACTTTGTTACAAGTTATGATAGAATTGAGCCGCATGAATTGACCTATGGACATATAGCTGAAAATATTGATCCGACACTTGGTACTATTTTCTCAGGAGATCCTGTAACAAGTGAATTTGCTATACCATCGCCTGAATATCTTGGAGTCGGTTCAGAGGCTGTCGCTACCTTTGGACTGATCAGTGCTGCTGGTGGAGCAAAGATGAGCATGTGGGGAGGCGAGATCACAGCTATAACATATGGTGTAACGACTGGTGTGCCATCTGATCTAAACGAGGCCACCGCAAGCCAGCAAATCAATGTTACGTTTACAGCTACTTCTTCAACTGCGATTCTTGCTTGGGGAGGGCATATCGGCAGTAGGTTGGATTGGGGATATGATGCTGATGGCATATCTCGTTCGGCAGGCGGGATAAGTGGTTCACCATATCATACACGAACGATAGGTTGGACAACCTCTGACGAATGTACACTGTTGAATCTTGGAAATCAAGACCGTTCTCTTTCAGCTGATGCTGTTATTCCATCACCTAGTTGTGAGCCTGACGGACCTGCTATCATTTGTGTTGGAGACGAGAATACCTATACTGTTACTACCGATGCAACAGATCCTATATTTACCTGGAAAATATTAAATAACACTGCTGGTGCTTATTTTGTTGACGGCGTTAACAACATCCAAACCATCACTGTTGGAGCAACACAGGGAGGCACTTTCTTATTGGAAGTCACCGTTACCTATATGTATGGCTCCTCAACCTGTCAATTAGAAGTTGAGGTTTTGCCGGGGGTTGATATAATCTGTCCGACAAATGTTAATCTGGAAGCCTGCACTGAACAGAGTGTTATTCAAGCAGCTTACGATGCGTGGGTAGCAGGATTCACATATGAAGGTGGAAGTTATGCTTATGACAATATTGACCAGGTTCCTGTTCTGCCTGAGAATTTTGAATGTGATGGAGTTAACCTGAGCTTTGAATATATAGTGAATGATGACTGCGGAACAACGAGATGTACATCAACATTTAAAGTAGAACCAGACGACATAGCACCGACCTTCACCAACACCTTTGCCCAGCTTGATCTGACCTGCTACGACCAGGCTGCAATAGATGCATGGCTG
>JARGFQ010000015.1 GCA_029210565.1 Bacteroidales bacterium | reverse complement strand
AAACGCAGTATCAAATGATAATATCAATGTTGTATCTCTTTTTAGCGAATGAAATTGACCAGCGGTTTGTTCCAATCCTATTGGGTAAATTGGGATATATTTCAATTCACCATCAAAATATCCGTCTTCTTTCTCAAGAAAGTATTTAACTGATAATGAATCAGACAAATCAGCTATTAATTCAAGTGTGTCTATTACAGAACGGGTGCAGACCTGACTCTTTTCCATCAAGGGTTCACCATTCAATTCAAATTTTGTATTAAGGTTGATTGAATCCTGAGTATAATTAAGCACCTTTCCGATTGCATAAGTAGTATCTGATTCAATTAAAAACCTTGGAATAGCAAGCTGGGCCATCAATGGTTTATAAGATTTTATAGATCCTTCAGCTTGTCCGGATTGTTTGTTTCCATTCATCCCCAAATAGAATGTTCTCCAATTTGTTACATCATCAGGAAACTGAACAGAAAAAGTTGCTTTCCCTTCATTATCGGTGATTAGTTTAGGATTCCAGAAGGCATAATCAGAGAAATTATTTCGTATGGAGCTTGCATTATTTGCGGCTTCCAGAAATGTCTCGTCGTAATCTGCTCCAAGAGATAGCATGGATGCAGTTGATTTAAAATTCCCTCCTGTATTAATTATAACAACACCATTTGCTCCCTGAGATCCATACAAAGCTGTAGCCTGTGCATCCTTCAGTATTTGAATACTCTTAATTAGATCAGGATTCAATTCCCCAATATCACCCATGAAAACGACTCCATCAATTACATATAATGGCGTTGAATCAAAGTCAATTGTATTGTTCCCCCGTATTCGAATTGAAACAGCACTTCCGGGAATTCCTGGTTCAAGGATTTGCACACCAGCAACTTTACCTTGTAACGCACCCACTATATTAGACTCAACTCCTTTAATTCCTGTTGTCGAAACGACTGATACGGAAGTAGTTAGATCACTCTTCCGTTGAACACCATAACCAATGACCACAACCTCCTCAAGCGCAAGGACATCTTCTATCATATAAACATTTACAACATCCTTATAAGAAACATCAACCAACTCTTCCTTAAATCCTATAAATGAGAATGACAATTCATTGCGGTCTTTTGGAACATTCAGAGAGTAATACCCATCAATATTTGTTACTGTTCCAAATGTTGTTCCCTTCACTACTATTGAAACACCCGGAATCGGCATCCCTTCACTATCATAAACATAACCTGAAACAATGTTGCCATTTCCAGTAAAACGGAACTCTTGCTGATAAGCATTATATATCTGCTTAATTTCAGTCTCTTCAGCCTGATAGTAGGATTTCTTCCTGAAGATGTTATCCTCTATAATCTTGCTCACAGAAATACTAAAAGAGTCCTTCTTTGTAGTCTCAGGTTTTTCTATTTGATAGTAATTCAAGCCGTTTGGAGCAACATAAAGAGAGTCAAGAATGGAATATGACGCACCTGGATAAAAGAATAATAATTTATAATATCCCTCTGAAAGATCGTTATATAAAGCACTGTTCCCCGGATATATCCTCAAGAACTTATGGTCATCATATCTGAAAATAAGAATATTCAGTGCTGTGTTCTTGGAGATAACTGTGTCGTTAATTATCCTAATCTCCATCTTGCCCTTTCCTCCTGAGGTATTCCTGGGATAACTATACCTTGCCGTTGAATATCTTTTCCACTCTTTATATTCATTCCAACCCTGTATAATATCACTTTCTAAAAGTACCTCATCTGAAAGGCTCTCACTTGCCTGATAATTATAAAGAAAGTCCGGATATTTTGTTTCAGGATCAATGCTCCTCATTTTTAACAATTCCGGCATGAATTCATACTCAAATAAAGGCTCATGAACGAAATCAATAGAAAAACTATCAACAAGCTGGAATCTTGCCTGATTTGGATAAACTGGCCCAGCCAGATTCATTCTGTTATAATTAACGGATGGCTTTAAGAATTGAACCTGTCCATTTTGCTCAATATATGCGTAATACTCCCCGTACCTGTACTGATAAGGGAAGATATACTTGTACAGGAGCCTCTTTTCAAAATTACTAAACCGAGGTTCTTCCTTTGAAACAGTTACATTAGGATTTACAATACTATCCCAAACACTTATAATAGATTTTTGGCCTGAATAGAAATATATACTGTCGATCTCAAAAGTTGAACGGGTTGTCCTTAATTTTACATTATGATAACCAGTATCTACCTGAAAAGAATATGGCTGAGTATTTGTAGACCAACTGAAGTATACAGGTTTGCTATCCACATATATTACATGAATTGGAATAATATTTCCTTCAGAGACCACAAAGGGTGAAAATTGTGAAACCTGTGAATCATATTTGAAGTTGTATATTTCATTGCCCGGATAGATGAATTTATAATATTCAATCGAGTCTATACCAGCCACGATACTCCAGTTTTTATAATCAAGATTTAGTCCTGAAAAATTACCAAAAGACGGATCGGTGAAATTGAAATCGTTTATAACAGATTTTCCTGTTCTTTTCTTTCCCAAATAAGGAAGATCCGGAGGAGAATACTCAAACTTCTTTGTAATTGAATAGGCAGTTATATCGACATCAGGAACTGGATTTCCTTCTGGATCAGTAACCAGAAGTTCTATTGATGCCTTTTGAGAGGGATAAACAATCTTGGGTTCCAGGACAGATATGTCAAGACTTTTATCATTATACGGAATCTGATAGTTTTCATCAAACAATTTGCCTCCCCATAGATATTGTAGCGAGACATAATATATTTGATTTGAGGATGTCTTCATATTAAGGCTCAGGGAATCTGAATATCCCCGGTCTTTTTCAATATTCTTCTTGTATATGTAATAACTGAAGGGTACATTCCTGGGATTCTGTATAATTAGGTGAATGCTATCCCTTGATCTTTCTGAGAGGCACTGGATCAAAGAAGGTTCTGATGACAGATTTATTTTCTCTTTTAGTGAATCAGCGTCAATCAAATAATCTGAGTAGTATGGATTAATTTCCAATGATTTCGGTAATGATCCCGATTCAATTAATGTCTGGTTGCCAAAATTATCAACTCCATATATGCTGGCCTGAACGGATACGGCTTTTCCATTGAGCTTATAAGTAAATTGAATAGAGTCATTAATCAATGCAGATGTTATTTCTGATTTATAGTGGTAATAATTCAGTTTTTTCCTTTTGGTTGTTCTCTCGTTATCTGTGGTGTATAGCGTAACAGCAATTTCATACTCCAAATTAGCATCAGGAAAAACAGAATCGGGAATAATGATTTCTGTCACATCATCCTTTTCTAATTCAATATTTTCCCAGAATGCAAGAGTATCAGGGATAAATGTATAACCGTCAAAATATCGGGAAACATTACCGGATTTTATAAAAACCTCCAATCTCCCGTCAAGTATATTTAATTCATTTTCATCTGTCCCCCGAACTTCGATAATCTTATCACCCTCCGAATAATGATCTTCATTTTCAGTTGATAATTCCAAATAGATACTCTTCAATTCATAATCTTCATAGTAAAAGGATTGAGAAATATATTCCTTACCATCTCTCTTTTCCAACCACACCTGATAGCTTCGATCCAGCTGAAGTTCCAGTGAGTCATGAAGATAAAATTCATAAACATAACCACCGTCTCTATATGGATTGATAGTTGCTAACTGAATATTCTCTCTTTGATTTTGAAGTACAACATTTACCGGAGCATTTATCGGTTTACCATGTTTATTGACAATGTAGGATTTCAACTTCACTGTATCACCAGGCAAATATTTTGGTTTGTTAAATACCATATACCCACTATGTTTACTTTGAAAAGAATTAGTTCCATAGTAATCACAGTAATAGTCATCGAATAGACATGCAATTTTGTAATATGTTTTGGTAAAGAAGCGACCGGTTCTCTGAATTGTTCCTTGAGGATACCCGTGCACTAAGGATTTAACTCCATCAACAGGAAGAAATATAACATATCTAACTGGTAGCCATACATATTTTATTGGAGTTCCATATACAACCTTTCTGGTTGTTCTCTTAATTGCTGAATTATTGATTGACCGGGATAAGTCATAATATGCTGTAAAACCCTTCCATTCTACATGCAATAGACCTTTTTGATTTGATTTTTTATCAATGTAAGATTGTGTCTTTTTATCAAACCGGAGATTCTTCCATCTAACATGAACATCAGCGTCAGAAATAATATGGCCTTCTAAGTCATATACCTGTATCACCAGGTCAGTATTGTTCCTGGCAATCATTACATCGAAATTTTGGACTGAGGTTACATCTAATTTGAGTTTGTTTCTTTCAGTATATGCTTTCAGATAATGGCCCATCGGCAAATCATTTTTATAGATGCTATCTGTTGGAATGGAGTCAACAAGAGTGTGAAAATAAGAACCATCTACCTGCCACAGTTCCTTTTTATATATATTTCTCGCCTCTTTATCATTCAATTGGAAAATATAAGTGTAGTAGCTTGACTGCCTGCTTTCGATGAGGTTTTGTGCGGATGATATATTGCTTAGTAAAACTAATAGGAGAATTGAAATATATTTCATTTTGGTATTGGCAATTAGGTTTGAGGGTTTTAAAGGATGATGCAAAAATTATTCCGATTCCATAAAACATTTTTAATAGTTTGAAAAGCAGCCTTAGACCTGATTTTTAACATTCTAAAATAGAACATATTTGTCGAATAGAAATTTAAAAAAGAAACTTAATCTCAGATGATTGTATCCACATACTCCCACCAACTTTTTCCAAAAAACCTGGCAACAAACTGGCACCAAAGAAACAACCACCTACAAAACAAATTGCAAGTGGTTGATTATGAAGTGGGCCCAGCTGGGATCGAACCAGCGACCCCCTGATTATGAGTCAGATGCTCTAACCATCTGAGCTATGGGCCCGGTGAAACAGGCTGCAAATATAATATCAAATTGAATTATCTGCAAAACTAATTCTATTCTACAATACCTTATCGCCCCGATACGCCTCCCGGCTATCGGGGCAGGCTCTACGGCCAAAAACACTACTGCCTACTGCCTCCCCTTCAGGCTGGCTGCTTCGCTACCCCGACATACCATGTCGGGGCTATACGCTCGCCCCTCTATTGATGTAATCAAAGAGCACACTCCCCGCCTCATCCAGGTCATTGCCGAAGGTGATAAGGCCGCCACGGTCACCCGCCATCACTATTATCCGCTTCTCAAAGACCTCCGGCTCACTGAAGATGCGTATCATCTCGCTGGCCATTGCCGGCGTGCCGTACTCAATAGCCGGGTCGGTGGTGGGCACCTTATTCATCAGCTCCTCCCAGAGAGAGGGCGAGTGCACATGTATGACAGCATTGGTGCCGGGATCGGCGGTGTAGATGGCAGCATGGGTGAGTGACTCCGACGAGGCCTTCAGCGGCCCGACACACATCACCGCATTGTCATCGATGTTGTATGACTTTACCCTTACATAGTGACCGGGCTCAAGCTCGGGGATGTCACCCGTTGCCGAACCGGTGATGATGAACTGCGATGACTTGCCGACTCGTATGCTGATGTTACCGAACCCGACACCGTTTTCAAAAGCCCCCACGAGGTCAAGATTAAACAGTATCTCCCTCCAGTGATTGATAATCTCGTACTGCTCATCGGTGATGACGGCGCCAGACTGGCTCCAGTAACAGTTGAACTTGACAATACCTTCCATATGATTATTCTAATAATTTTAAAATTGATTCCCTGTCCGCCGCACATATACCGCGGTCGGTAATTATACCCGACAAAAGCCGTGCCGGGGTGACGTCGAAGCCGAAATTTGATACCTGCATATCGGCCGGGCAGATCACGACAGATGCTGTTTCAACTGTCGCAGCCGGTCCTTCTGATGCTACGGGCGACTCCTCATGAGTCACAGGTGACCCCCCTGATTCCATTGGCCGCCCTTCCGATGTCGGCTGTTGGCTCTCTGATTCCGCAGCTGAGCCGTCGTTATTCCTTGCTTCACCCTCAAGTTCAGATTCTCCCACCGGCATGACGCTGGCCTTTTCTGCCACCCCACGCTGGCGCGGCACTGCTACCGGCAATCCCTCTATGATCCTTACCTCATCGCCGTCGCGCTCCTCAATGGCTATCTGTTCCGGCCTGTCGATACTCATATCGAAGGTAGATACAGGAAAGGCCGAATAAAACGGTATCCCGTTGTCATGTGCCGCCAGCGCCTTGAGATATGTTCCGATCTTGTTCGCCACATCCCCCGATGCCGTGGCCCTGTCGCACCCCACGATGACGATGTCAACCATGCCGTTTTGCATCAGGTGCCCCCCGGCATTGTCCGTTACCAGGGTGCATGGTACACCGTGGCGGGTCAGCTCCCAGGCCGTGAGTCGGCTGCCCTGGTTGCGGGGACGCGTCTCATCAACCCATACATGCACTTTGATGCCGCCGTCATGGGCGAGGTAGACCGGCGCCAGCGCCGTACCGTGATCAACGCACGCCAGCCATCCGGCATTGCAGTGGGTAAGAATATTGACCACAGCGCCTCCCTTTCTCCTGCTTATCTCCTCAATGAGAGGCAAACCGTGAACACCTATCTGGCGGCTTCTCTCGGCCTCCTCATCGCACAGCTGCTCCGCGGCCGCACGCAACGAATCCACGTCTGGATCCCTCTTCAGCACCTCCGTCATGCTGTCAACAGCCCAACCCAGGTTGACGGCCGTGGGCCTCGCAGCCTTCAGCCTGTAGGCATCATTCATCACCAGGTCGTAAAAATCGTTCCTCCCGGCATGTTCAAGGAAGGAGAGATAAACGCCCCACGCTGCCACGGCTCCTATAAGAGGAGCTCCCCGAACAGCCATGCCGCTTATCGCTTCACAGACATCACAGGCACTCCTGAGAGTGAGTACCTCATACGAAAAAGGAAGCCTGCGCTGATCGATCACATTCACCGACCGCGGCTCTGCCTCATCTGTCCATATGCTTCTGTACTTTGATTCACCGGCCTTCATAAACAGACCCCCTTCAACGGAAATGACCTGTAAAATTACGAATAATTACACTGATTTGAGAATCACCATCTCTTCACGACAGAACATTTTCATTTTCGAATTTCCGAACCAATCGTTCCATGTTTGTTGAATGAATTGAATATCTTTGCATAGGGATATAACTTTATGGTTGACAAGGAGGAATACAGGAGGAGGATCATTCTGACGGCCAGCAGGATTTTCAGCCATTACGGCTTCCGCAAGACCACGATGGATGAGATATCACGTGCTCTGAACAAGGGCAAAAGCTCTATATATTATTATTTTGCAAGCAAGGAGGATATCTTCGAGGCGGTGGTTCTCTACGAGGCCAACCAGCTGCGGCGGCAGCTAACCACCGCCATCAAGGAGGTCGAATCTCCCAAGGAGAAACTCCGTAATTACATCTTCGTCAGGATGAAGGCCTTCGCCAAACTCTCAAACTACTACAATGCTGTCTTCGACAAAAACCTCGATCACTATGAGTTCATCGAGAAGATACGGTCGCGCTATGATCGTGAGGAGCTGGCCATACTGAGGCTGCTGCTCTACGTGGGAAACAGCAGGGGGGTCTTTGAGGTGAGGGAGAGCGAGTACACCGCCATGGCAATACAGACGATGCTCAAGGGTATGGAGGTGCCTCTCTTCTGGCGCCGCCGCGAGATAGATATCAACAGCCGCCTGGAGGCGATACTAAACCTGATATTCGACGGAATTCTAAAGCGGGATTAGACTCACTTTTTCTTTTTGCCCACAGTAACGGGTGCAGGCTTCTTCCTGTAGGCCCAGACAAGCAGGGCGATGCCTCCCAGCACGAACGGGATGCTGAGCCACTGACCCATATTGAGCTTCATGCCAGCCTCAAATGCCACCTGGTCCTCCTTCACAAACTCCACAAAGAAGCGAAACCCGAACACCATCACCAGGAAGATGCCAAACAGCAGTCCCGGCTTCTGTTTCCCCAGGTTCTTCCAGTAGAGCCACATCAGTACACCGAAAGTTATCAGATAGGCCAGTGACTCATATATCTGCGTGGGATGCTTGGGTGCGGTCTCGCCGTTGCGCAGGAAGACAAACCCCCATGGCAGCGTCGTCTCCACACCGTAGATCTCGGAGTTCATCAGGTTACCGAGGCGTATCAGCGCACCGGCGAGGGCTACTACTATCACCACCCTGTCTATGGCCCAGATGTACGGTTTCTTTTCCTTCCTTACAAAGAACCACAGCGCAAGAGGTATCCCTATGGCAGCGCCGTGGCTTGCCAGGCCTCCGTGCCACACCTTCAGTATCTCGACCGGGTTGGCGAGGTAGTAGGCGGGCTCATAGAAGAAACAGTGTCCCAGCCTGGCACCGACGATGGTGCCTATGGCTGCGTAGACGGTAAGCCTGTCGAGCGTCGCATCACCATAGCCCTCATTTGCAAAGATCTTCTTCATGATGTAATAGCCGATCACAAAGCCCGATGCAAAGAGCAGTCCGTACCATCTCACGGCAAAATTGCCTATCCGGAAGATCTCGGGATTGACATCCCAGGGGATAATAAGAAAATCCATAGCTTATCTGTTTGTGATACAAACTTACACAAAAACGCCCGGTTTTGTACAGGCAGGTAAAAATCCGCCGTGCCACCTCTGCTTTACGACGGGATTTATGCTGTGGAGATGTGCAGTCCTCTCTTTCATGGCTGTTGCTGCAGAGCACCCGGGTATTGGATTCAAGGCCGGAGCCTTTGTCACATTCGCTTCTGTTGCTTCAGACCGCCCCGCCGATACACTCCGTAACAAAATTTGATGTAAGTTTGCAGGTAGTGGATGCACGGAGATACATATCACTCAGCATGGCTGTCACAGCCGCTGTGATGCTCTCTATCATGTCATGCGCCAAGATCAGCTCTCCTTCCGGCGGACCCCGTGACACCGAGCCTCCCGTCATTCTTAAGAGCGAGCCGGAAAACAGCACGGTGATGTTCACCGGCAAGTCATTCATGCTCACCTTTGATGAGTATGTGGTCCTTGACAGGATAACAGAGAAGTTCATGGTCTCACCCCCGCTTCTGCCTAAGCCGGAGGTGAAGCTCAGGGGCAAGAGCCTTGAGGTCACATGGGAGGGCGAGCTCATCGACAGCACCACATATACATTCTACTTCCAGGATGCAATCCGTGACAACAATGAGGGTAATCCCATCCCCAACTACCAGTATGTCTTCTCCACGGGACCGGTACTCGACTCCCTGTCGCTCACCGGCAACGTCTTCAGCGCCAGTGACCTGGAAGCAGTACAGGATATCACCGTGATGATGTATTCCAACCTCTCCGATACGGCTCCGCGCAAACAGCTGCCGGCATACATATCGCGTCCTGACCCCTCTGGTGGCTTTATAATCAGCAATATCCGTCCCGGCCGCTACAGGCTGTATGCCCTGCAGGATATGAACGGCAATACGATGTATGACCTTGACGACGAGCTGTTTGCCTTCTGTGATTCCGTCATTGATATCAATCCCGATGACTATTATGCACTCACCCTTGACTCCGTAAAATACAGGCCTGCCACAGCTACCGAGACCACAAAACCTGATGTTTTCCTCTACGGGATACACCGGCTCTACATCTTCCGTAAGCCGCCGGACAAGCAATATCTCCTCTATTCCGACCGTAAGAGCGCCTGGTCTCTGGGTTTTGCGCTGGCCCTGCCGGCCGACACCGGGCAGATATCACTTGCACTGACCGACGCTCCTCCTGAATCATGGTTCATGGAGTCCAACGCCGCCCGCGACACCTTCACGGTCTGGATAACCAGCAAGGAGGTGTATGACCGTGATGCCATAGAGGCGTTGCTCACTTATCCATTTACTGACACCCTGGGGGTGACAGCGGGACGCACTGACACCATCACTCTCAGGTTTTATAAGCCTGTGGCTCCCAGGGGAGGAGAGAGAAAGGCCCCGGCACTGGCCCTCACCTCCAACCTGAAAGGCAAGCTGAGACCCGGCACACAGCCTCTCTTCGTCTCCCCCACCCCCCTGTCAGAGCCTGACACCTCCTTGATCAGGCTGAACCAGACGGTAGACACCATCACCACGGTTATACCTTACAGTTTTGAAGGTGACAGCACCAACAGCCGCCGTCTGCTGATGAAAGCCCCGCTGGAGTCCGGCGGCGCCTATACTCTCATCTGCAGGGCAGGCGCCTTTAAAGATATGTACGGCACTGCCACAGACTCAACCGGGTACAGGTTCTCCATTGCCACGGAAGAGGATTATGGCAGCGTGAAGGTTATCCTTGCGGGTTATGACGGCGATGTGAAAATACAGCTTCTTAATAATCAGGAGAAGGTTGCCAGGGAGATCCGATCTGTCTCCCCCGGCGAAGTCACGTTTGGCCTTCTCGACAAGGGTAACTACAGGCTCAGGGCGATCTATGACCTTGACTCCAACAGGGTATGGAGCCCGGGTAACTTCGACCTGGGAGTTAACCCGGAACCAGTCACATATTATCCCGGTGCCCTGGATGTCAAAATCAACTGGGCGCTGGAGCAGGACTGGGACCTGGGAGAAATGTATCTGAAGGATGTGTCACTGAGAAAAAAACCGGCAGCAAAAAGATAACAGTATGGCAACACGTCGAAGCTTCATCAGAAACACAGCCGTGGCAGGAGCAGCACTGGGTGCAGGACTGCCCGCCTTTTCGGTCTCTGCAGCACAGAAGCGGGAGTCGAACAGGCCATCCCGCCGGATGCGCAAATTCACCAGCAGGGCTGTGGAGGATACCATCAGGGAGATAGATTCATTCCTCGATGGCAATGAGCTGGCATGGCTCTTCGGAAACTGCTTCCCCAACACCCTCGACACCACCGTCAACTTCAGAACTATCGACGGCAGGCCCGACACCTTCGTCATCACCGGCGACATCAACGCGATGTGGCTTCGCGATTCCACCGCACAGGTGTGGCCCTATATCTCACTCACCGGTCGTGATGCGCAGCTGAAGGATCTCATCGCCGGGGTGATCAACAGGCAGGTGAAGTGCATTCACATCGACCCCTACGCCAATGCCTTTAATGACGGCCCGGGTAACAGCGAGTGGATGAGTGACCTCACGGAGATGAAGCCTGAGCTGCATGAGCGCAAGTGGGAGATAGACTCACTCTGTTACCCTGTCAGGCTGTCGCACGGTTACTGGAAGAGCACCGGCGACACGTCAGTCTTTGACGAGTCGTGGGCCGGCGCCATGAAGCTTATCATAAAGACCTTCCGCCAGCAGCAGCGCAAGGAGGATCCCGGCCCCTATCGTTTCCAGCGTGTCACCGGATGGCAGACCGACACCGTTGCGGGAGGCGGTTACGGCAACCCCATCAACCCCGTCGGGCTGATAGTCTCCATCTTCAGGCCCTCTGACGATGCCACCATCTGGCCCTTCCTGATACCTTCAAACTACTTTGCGGTAAAATCGTTGCGCCAGATGGCGGAGATAGCCACGGCCGTCACCGGCGATGAGGCACTGGCAGCCGATGCCAACGCCCTTGCTGCGGAGGTCGAAGAGGCACTTGAGAAATATGCCAGGGCCGTTCACCCGGAACACGGTGAGATAATACCCTACGAGACCGACGGCTATCATAACTACCATTTCATGGATGATGCCAACGTACCGAGCCTGCTGAGCATGCCCTACCTGGACACCATCGACCGGAGAGACCCGCTCTATCTCAGGACACGCAAGTTCGTCTTGAGTAAAAGCAATCCATATTATTTTTCAGGCACCATGGGACACGGCGTGGGTAGTCCGCATACCGGGCTGAACCGCATATGGCCCATAGCCATTACAATGAGGGCGCTGACGGCCAGCGATGACTATGACATCGTATCGTCGCTCAAGATGCTTAAGAGCACCCACGCCGCTACAGGGTTCATGCATGAGTCGTTCATGAAGCATGATCCCACCCAGTTTACCAGGAAGTGGTTTGCCTGGGCAAACACCCTCTTCGGCGAGCTGGTGCTGGAGACCTACAGAAGCAAACCTGACCTTTTGAAGGAGGTGTGACCAGAGATATTATGAAACCTGCATGACCGGGAGGTTAGATAAGAATATGATTATGATTTCATGCAAGTTCCATTAGACGAATGAAATAAACTATAGTATAAACGAATGAAAGATATAGTTGCAGGAGTAGACATAGGCGGCACCAATACCAAGATAGGCTTTGTTGATGCACAGGGTGAGATCCTCGTCGAGGGCGGGCTCCCCACTGCCGAATATGAGCTGGCGGAGCATTTTGTCACTGCCCTCGATGCTGCTATAAGGAAGATGCTGGCCGGTCATGATGATCTGAGGCTGACGGGCATCGGCATCGGTGCTCCCAATGCCAACTTCAACAAGGGCACCATTGAGCTGGCTCCCAACCTCAACTGGAAGGGAATAGTACCCCTGGTGGCGATGGTGGAGCGGCAGACGGGAGTCAAGGCCCGCGTCACCAATGATGCCAATGCCGCAGCCCTGGGTGAGATGATATTCGGCGCGGCTAAGGGAGTAAAGGATTTTATCATCCTCACCCTTGGCACAGGACTTGGCAGCGGTATTGTCATCGACGGCGAGGTTGTCTACGGCCATACCGGCTTTGCCGGTGAGCTGGGTCATATGACCATGGTGCAGGGCGGCAGGGAGTGCGGCTGCGGCCGCCGCGGCTGCCTCGAGACATATGCTTCGGCAACGGGGCTGGTGCGCACCGTCATGGAGCTGCTTGGCGACAGTCGCGAGGAGAGCGTGCTGCGCGACATGAAGAGCAGCGAGATCACATCGCGCATGGTGGCTGAGGCCGCGGCGGCCGGTGATGGCATCGCCGCAGAGGCGCTTGATCGTACGGCACACATGATAGCCCTCGGGATAGCCAACGCCGTCATCTTCTCCAGCCCTGAAAAGATATTCCTCTTCGGAGGACTGGCACAGGCGGGCGATGCCATCTTCGTGCCGGTGAGAAAATATATTGTGGAGCTGACGCAGCCGGTCTTCAGGGGGACGTTCACCGTGGAACCATCAGGACTCTCCGAGGCACGAGCCGCAGTGCTGGGAGCCTCCGCCCTCATCTGGAAGGAGGCGCAGTAAATTGAAACTGTCGTGCTCTGTTATTAGGCAGAAATTGAACGATTTTATAGTTTTGTAATACATAAAGTCATAGAGTTATGCGAACAATTGAGGTCAGCAGGCTGAAAAGCGACAGCGTGATCCCTCCGATGGCAAAGGTCTCGGCATTGCTGGATGAGATGGGAGAGGGTCATGCCATTGATACGGTGAACTGGGAGTCCCATACATACAAGCCGGAAGTTAGGTTCAACATTGCCTGGGGCGACCGCGAGATCTATATCAAGTACTACGTCAGGGAGACAAACGTAAAGGCAGAGAAGAGCCGCACCAACGAGATGGTATGTGAGGACTCATGCGTGGAGTTCTTCGTCGCCCCGGCCGAAGACGGCATATACTACAATTTTGAGTTCAACCCTATTGGCACGGCCCTGATGGGCTCGGGTCACGGCAGACATGACAGTGTCCGCGCTGACGAAACGCTCGTCAATGGTATACGGCGTCTGACAACAATGGGCGACGAGCCTTTTTCCGAGAAGACTGGAGACATCAGCTGGTCACTCACGCTGGCCATTCCGCTCGGCGCCTTCTTTCACCATAAGGTAGAAAAGCTGGCGGGCAAAACCTTCCGGGCCAACTTCTACAAATGCGGTGACATGCTAAGCAACCCGCATTATGTCACCTGGAATCCCATCGGCACCGATTGGCCCGATTATCACCTACCGGAATACTTCGGTGAACTAAAATTTATTTAGAATGATCCATGCCGCAGAAATCGAAAATCCAAAATCGCACATCGCAAATCGCAATTCGCCAATCCAAATAAATCGTCAATCGCAAATCTAAAATCGCAATTCAACATGATCAGGGGTAACGCAGTCATAGGTCAGTCCGGGGGTCCTACATCAGTGATCAACTCAAGCCTGGCAGGAGTCATAACCGCAGCAAAGGGATCAGGAATTATTGACGGGGTCTACGGCATGAACTACGGTATTGAGGGGTTCATGAATGAGTGGCTCTTTGACCTGGGAGCGCAGCCCGACAGCATCATTGAAGGACTCCGCCGCACGCCGTCGTCAGCCCTGGGCTCCTCGCGCCACAAGCTGAAGGAGGAGGATTTCCCGAAGATACTCAAGGTGCTCGAGAAATATGATATCCGCTATTTCTTCCTCATAGGAGGCAATGACACCATGGATACGGTGCACCGCGTTGAGTCTTACTGCCGCAGTCACGGCTATGAGCTCACAGGTGTCGGCATCCCCAAGACGGTTGACAACGATCTCTTCGGCACGGACCACACCCCCGGCTTTGCCTCAGCGGCATGGTCGAACATCTTAAATGTGATGCAGGGCGGCATGCTTGCCCGCGACATGAAGAAGGTTGATCAGTTTGTCGTATACCAGACCATAGGCCGCGATGCCGGATGGCTGGCAGCAGCAACAGCCGTTGCACGGCGTGAGGAGGATGACGCACCGCACCTCATCTATACCCCTGAGCATACCTTCGTCAGGGAGAGCTTCCTTGCCGATGTTGAGAGCTGCATCCGCAGGTACGGGTGGGTGTCGGTGGTATGCGGCGAGGGCCTCAAGTATGCCGACGGCACTCCCGTAAGTGCATCGCAGGTAAAGGACAAGTTCAGCAACACCGAGTTTGGTGCCATGGGGGGCGCCAGCGTGGGCCTCACCCTCCACGGAATGATCTCTTCGGAGTTCGGTCTGCGGGGTGAATTCCAGATCACCGAGTCACTCATCATGAGTGATCATGCTCGGGCTCTGCAGTTCGACCTCGATGAAGCATGGCAGTGCGGTGTGGAAGCTGTACGCATGGCCGAGCGGGGCGAATCGGGATTCATGGTGACCATCGACCGCATTTCTGACAGTCCATACGAGGTGAAGTACGGCAGGGTGCCCCTCAGCGAGGTGGCCGTCGCTGCCAGGCCCATGCCGGCAGACTATTTCAATGCTGCCAGCAACTTTGTATCCGAAGCCTTCATGAGATATATGAAGCCGCTGACAGCTCCCCTGCCTGATTTTGTGAGACTGAAAAGGATAATGGTTCTTAAATGAAACTCACATGAGCACTGACTCGCATAAAGATTTGCATACCAAATTTCATGCGGGTGTGATTTGACAGATGAAGAATTATTTTTACAGACAAATAAAAGGGAAGAAATGGCAACGGAATTCAACAAGGTAGCCCTCTCCATCAACGCTCATCCTGATGATGCGGAGGCATGGAACGCCGGAGTACTCAAGCTCCTGCACGACAGAGGATACAAAATAGTAATCGCCACCATGACCGGCGGAGGACTGGGCGGATGCAACATGACGATGGAGGAGACCGCCAGTGTGCGGTATGAAGAGGCCAAAGCTGCAGCTGCTGTCCTCGACGCAGAGTACTATACCATGGGAGGCACCGACGGCTCCCTCTTTGACACCCCCGAGCTGAGGCTCAAGACCATCTCTCTGATGCGCAAGGTGAGGGCGGGGATCGTCTTCACCCATCTGCCCAATGACTATCACCCTGACCACCGGGCTACCGCGGCCATCGTGGAGGCGGCAGCGATGGTGGCATCGCTTGACCCGGTGCCCGTGACGGAGAAGCCGCTGGAGGTGACGCCGCTGCTCTACCATACCTCGCCGCTCACCCTGAGCGACCCCCTGGGGTCACAGCTCACCCCGCCCCACTTCTTCGTCGATGTCACCAGCGCTGTGCAGACCAAGATAGAGATGCTCGGCAAGCATCAGTCGCAGCTCGACCTGATGAAGCACATGCATAAGATCGACGATTTCTTCGGCTATGTCCTGGAGGGAAACAGGAACTACGGAAAGATGGCAGGAGTAGAATATGCCGAGGTCTACTGGCAGCATCTCGGGGGAGGATTCCAGAAGGACCCGCAGGTACAGCGCGATCTGCATGAATTCATTGTAAAACACTAAAACGTACTATAATGAACCTGAAAGAGAAAAAAAACGGACAGTTCGCTCTCGTGCGCGAGATGATGGAGACACCGGGAATCATCAAAGGCTTCTCTGCTGATGCCTCCAATCCCTTCGTAAAAGCCCTGAAAAAGAAAAAGGGACTCTTCCTGACAGGAGAGGGAAGCAGCAGGCTCTTTCCCGCAAAGAGAGCCATCTTCTCCTCGCTGAAGAAGAATTTTGTCATGCCTGTTATGACTGAAGGATGCACGCAGTCGCTCGACTATAACCTCAGCGACTTTGCGGTGTTTGCCGCCTCCAACTCGGGACAGACCAAGGAGGTGATACGCCTCGTCAACGCCCTGAAAAAGAAGAAGCACGATGCCGTCTTCGGACTCACGGCCAACAAAAATACGAAGCTTGAAGAGTTCGCCGATGCGGCGCACGTTCTGAGCTGCGGCAAGGAGGATGCAGTCGCTGCTACCAAGTCGGTGGTGGAGCAGGCACTCTTCTATGATTCGTTGCTGCGTAACCTGCGGGGCGAAAAGATGGCAGGACTGAAGAAAGCCTCGGAACAGGCTGAAGAGGTACTGACGGCAAAGATTGACAAAAAGATCATCAGCGTGGTCACCAATGCCGACATGATATATTTTGCCGGGCGCGACAACGGTGTTGCTGCCGAGCTGGCCCTCAAGACCAATGAGATCACCCGCAAGAAGTCGGCCTTCCTTGAGGGCACCTTCGCCCTTCATGGCATCGAGGAGGTGATGAACAAAAATGAGGTGCTCATCTGGGTCGATCCCTTCGACCATGACCATGACAAGTTCATGGAGTGCATCGTGAAGGGTGCCGGGGTGAACGTCATCGCCATAGCAAAGGAGAAGACCATCTTCCCCACCATCATCATCCCCGACGGAAAGGATTTCTCAGAATATCTCCAGCTGATGGCCGGGTGGAACATCCTGGTGGAGACAGGCATCGCCCTGAACATCGATCTCGATCACCCGAGACGTGCCCGTAAGGTTGGCAATGAGTATGTTCCTGAGTAAAAGCCGGCATGACGCTGTTGCTGTCACTGCAGTCTTTTCCGCCCTGGCCGTTACTGCTTTCCCAGCAGTCCCTGACGTTACTGGCGCGCTGACACCTGCAGCGCCGCGACATATTTTTTGTCTGTATGAACTAAAACGTATATTTAACTTTGTGTTTGATAAACTATTTTAATGGAAAAGGAAAAGGTTGTTATCGGGATTGATATCGGAGGCACCAACACCGTATTCGGGGTTGTTGACAGGAGCGGCAGGATTCTGGCGGAAGACAGCATCACCACCAGTCACTATGACGAGCCCGAGGTGTTCGTCGCTGCCCTCTATGAGAAGATAATGATAACCATACCGAAGATCGGCCGTGAGGTTGTGGTGCTGGGATTCGGCATCGGCGCCCCCATGGGCAACATCAACAAAGGCACCATAGAATACCCTGCCGATCTTCCCTGGAAGGGCATCATACCTCTGGCTGAGATCTTTTCCAGGCATACCGACCTGCCCGTCATCGTCACCAATGACGCCAATGCCGCTGCCGTGGGAGAGATAATCTACGGCGGCGCCAAGGGGATGAAGAACTTCGTGGTGATCACCCTGGGTACGGGCCTCGGCAGCGGGTTTGTCGTTGACGGAAAGCTGGTCTACGGGCAGGATGGCTTCGCGGGTGAGATAGGTCACACCTCCATCAGGCCCGGTATGTCAAACCGCGACTGCGGGTGCGGTCGCAAGGGATGTCTCGAGACCTATGTCTCTGCCACGGGACTCAAACGCACGGTCCTGAAGATACTGGCAGACAGGCTGGAGGACAGTGAGTTGCGGCGCTACAGCTTTGACGAGCTCGATGCGAAGAAGATATATGAAGCTGCACGCCGCGGTGACATATTAGCCCTGGAGGCCTTTGAACATACCGGGGCCATGCTCGGATACAAGCTGGCCGATGTGGTGGCGCATACCAACCCGGAGGCCATATTCCTCTTCGGAGGACTGGCCCTGGCCAAGGAGCTGATATTCGAGCCGGCACAGAAACATATGGAACAGAACCTGCTCTATATCTACCGCGACAAGGTGAAGCTGCTGCCCTCGGAGCTCAGCACCCATAACGCAGCCGTGCTGGGGGCAAGCTCCCTGATATGGTCTGAAAACGGAGAGTAGCCGCTCATTGGCGGACTGGTCATCTTATAAGGAAGTACCGGATGATGGTGAGTTATATCATAGGAGCCCTGCTGATAGTGATCGTTTTTTCGATCGCATACGCTTATCTCAAGCCTCATAAGCTGCATCACTCACGGCCTCTCTCAACGCTGGCACTTAAAGCCAGCTACCTGTTATATCTTCTGGTGCTGCTGGTAATAATCTATCTTGCCAGCCTCAGGGGAGGAGGGCTAAGCCAGGTGTTCGACGGCGCCAGGTTCTTCATCTTTCTGGTGGTGCTGTTCGTGCCCACGGCAGCACTGCTGTCGCGCAAAATAACCCGGTTCAGCGCAAAGCGGGTCCGCTACAACATCATCTTTGCGGCGGTGAACCTCATCATGATATTCACCCTGATACTGCTTTACACTCTGTAACTGTCATTCACATAACGAAACTTACATGGGCAGGAACTCACAATGGAAAATGATTGTTTACTTTATGTAAGTTTCATTAGACCAATAAAATAAGAATCAACTAATCTAATGAAAAAGAGTACATTTGTTACAGAAACCAGAAAAACTCCAAAATTATGATCAAGGAACGATTTATCACCTATGTGGAGGAGAGCATCAAAAAGAACTGGAATATTGAGGCTCTCTCCAATTACCGTGAAAAGGGATATACATACAAAGAGATTGCTGAGATAATGGTGAAACACCATATCTTCTTCAAGGAGAACGACATACTGGAGGGCGACAAGATAGCGTTGCTGGGCAGAAACTCAGCACACTGGTGTGCCATGTATCTTGCAGTGGTGACCTACGGTGCCGTGGTGGTACCCATCCTTCCCGACTTCAAGCCTGAAGACCTCCACAATATCATCAACCACTCCGATGCAAAGCTGATATTCGTTGACGACAAGATCTGGGAGCTGCTCGATGCTGAGAAGATGAAAGAGCTGAAATGCGCCGTGAGCCTTGACACCTTCAAAGTGACCATGAGCCGTTCCGACAGGATGGCCAAAAGCTTTGAAAAAATTAATAAGAGTTTTGCGGAGGCCTTTCCTGAGTTCAGCCCCTCAGACATACTCTTCTCTGAGATAGATAATGAGCAGCTGGCAGTCCTGAGTTACACATCGGGTACCACCGGTTTTTCCAAAGGAGTGATGATACCCCACAGGAGCCTGGCTGCCAACGTACGCTATGCACAGGAGAACATGCCCCTGGAACCGGGTGACCCGGTCGTCTCCTTCCTGCCGCTGGCACATACCTATGGCGGTGCCTTCGAGTTCCTCTTTCCATTCACCTACGGATGCCATATCACCATCCTGACCAAGACACCGTCGCCGCAGATACTGCTACAGGCTTTCAGGGAGATAAAACCGAGGCTCATCCTCTCCGTGCCGCTGGTGATAGAGAAGGTATACAAGAAGCAAATCCTGCCGGTAATCAGTAAGCCGGCCATGAAGGTGATGCTCAAGATGCCCGGCATAAAGAAGGTTCTGTTCAAAAAGATACGCGAGAAGCTGGAGACCAGCTTCGGTGGACGCTTCAAGGAACTGGTAATCGGTGGCGCAGCCTTCAATCCCGATGCTGAAAAATTCTTCAAAAAGATCGGACTACGCTTCTCTATTGGATACGGCATGACCGAGTGCGGTCCGCTCATAAGCTATGACGGCTGGAAGACAGCGAGGCTGGGATCATGCGGTAAGTCTGTCGATACCCTAGAGGTGAAGATCGACTCTCCCGACCAGGAGAATATCGTGGGCGAGATAATACTGCGCGGCGACAATGTGATGCTTGGTTATTACAAGAACGAAGAAGCAACAAACAGTATCATAGATGAGGCCGGCTGGATGCATACCGGTGACCTGGGTGTGATTGACAGAGACGGGTATATATATATCAAGGGCAGGAGCAAAGATATGCTGCTCGGCCCGTCAGGAAAGAACATTTACCCGGAGGAGATAGAGTCACAGATAAACAACTATAAATATGTCGTCGAGGCGATTGTGATCTCCGAGGAGAATAAGCTTGTGGGGCTTGTCTATCCGGATTATGAGGCCCTCAGGGCTGACGGCATAGGTGAGGACGGGCTTGCCGCTGCCCTCGACCAGATACGGAAGGACGTAAACCACCGCCTGCCCGACTATATGGCTGTCTCAAAATACCGCGTCCATCCCGAGGAGTTCGCCAAGACACCCAAGAAGAGCATCAAGCGTTATCTCTATATGAAGGGGTAACAGCTAAGGGCGACCCCGGCAGTTTGGACGCCGCAGAGAGTAATGTCCTTTTGCCCGCCGATGTTGCTTGCGGCAGAGACTGATGATGACGACAGGGCAATAGACAACATGGCCGGACAACGGAGCTTAACCGGAGAAATAAAATTCGGGAGTTGAAGAAGTATTGCATCATAGTAGCCGGAGGCAGCGGACGCAGAATGAAGTCGTCGCTGCCAAAACAGTTTCTCCTCCTTGACAGGAAGCCGCTGCTGATGCATACTGTGGAGAGGTTCCGCTCCTTCGACGTGAACATGGAGATCATAGTTGTGCTGCCCCACGAGCATATATCACTGTGGGAGAGCCTCGTCACTGAACACTCATTTGATGTCACCCACACGGTGGTGCCGGGCGGGGAGGAGAGGTTTCACTCGGTGAAGGCAGGACTGGCCCTGGTGACGGAAGAGTCGCTGGTGGCAGTCCATGACGGCGTCAGGCCGCTGGTGAGCCATGATACGATATGGCGCTGTTTTGCCGACGCCGAGGAGTTCGGCAGCGCGGTACCGTTTGTAGAGCCGGCCGACTCGGTGAGGATCCTCGATGGCGATGACAGCAGGCCCCTGCCGCGCAAGGAGATAAGGCTGGTACAGACGCCGCAGGTGTTCCGCAGCAGTGTGATCATCGCGGCATACGAACGGGGGTTCGACCCCTCGTTCACCGACGATGCCACCGTGGCGGAGGCGGCGGGGACGAAGGTGCATCTGACCCACGGCAACAGGGAGAACATTAAGATCACCACCCCGGACGACCTGGCGGTGGCCAATACACTGCTTAAGTTGCTCAGGCAATGAATATCACTGACTGGCGGCCCGGTGGCCGATGGACCGACAGCCGGATGCCCAATGACACGCACGGCGATTGCTGGAAACCCGATGGCCTGCTTGTACTGCAGATGAACAGGAGGTAATGAATCTCACTGACTGATGGAAAGACAAAGCATTTTTGATCATAAGAAGCTCGAGGTGAAGAGAGTCAGGGGCGCTGATCCGGAGATCATCGAACTCCTGAAGAAGACGGTGCTGGGATCGGAGGGGGGCATGCGCTATATCATGCAGAACACCGAAGAGAGGGTAAAATCATACGGCGACAGCCTCTCGTTCATGGCCCTCTACCGGAAAAACAGCCTCACGGGCGTGATAGGCCTTTGCCGGCGCACAATACTGAACTGCGGCACTCCCGGCGATTCAACCTATCTGCGCTACCTGGCAGTACACAGCGCCTTCCAGACCGGAAGAGTACCGGTACCGCGGAGGGAGAGAAAGCCAAATGGCGAAGAGAGCTTCAAGCAGAAGGCTCTCTCATTGATCAGCGACCCGCGCTACCTGACAGGCGAGCAGCATGAGACACCGCCGCCCCATGTGATGTACGCCTATGTGGAGAGCAGCAACGAGAGGTCGCGAAACCTGATTAACCAGTCCGGCTATGAATACATACGTTCATTCCTGACGGTAGCCTTCAGCAGGTTCAATCCAAAGCGCAATACCTCCGTCACGAAGCTGGCACCGGAGGAGGAGCCTGCCATGGCACAGCTGCTGAAGGAATTTTATGGTGACTACTGCTTCTATACCGATGAGTTCACCTTCCATGGCCACAGGTACTATGTCCTCAGGCGCAACGGCGAGATCATCGCCGGCGTGAGCGCCATACCGGCCCGGTACAATGTGGTGAATATGCCGGGACTCTGGGGATGGGTGATGATGAAGGTGCTGCCTTTCTTCCCCTTTTTCCGTCGGCTGTTCCGTCCCGGTGAGTTCAGGTATATAGTTCTCAACGGCATCTACTGCCGCAAGGGCAGCGAGTGCTTCCTGCCCGACCTCTTCGATGCCGTATGCGCCGAAGAGGGATATCATACGGCCCTCACCTGGCTCGATGATCACTCGAAGCTTTACGAGAAGCTCAGGACAAACAGGAAGATGGGGGCGCTCAACAGGATGCTCAATGCTAAACCGGGACTGGTATATGTCTCCTTCCCGGGACTGACAACCGAGGAGACGGGTAAATTCTACGATTCGCCGGCCTACATCTCGGGATTTGACTTTTCATGAATATCAATATAATTCATTATGAGATTAACTGAAGGAAAACTGTGCCGGAGAATTCTGGCAGGCATGATGATCTTTTGCCTCTCCGCGGGAGCCCCGGCCCAGACCGGCACTGACGACCTCACCTCGGGAACTCCGGCCCAGACGAACACTGCAGACCTCTCCACGGAATCTTCTGCCCTTCCCGGCGCCACCGACTTCGCTCCGGGAGTTGCTGCCCGTCCGTACCCCGCAGACCGCATGGCGTGGTTTGCGGATGCAAAGCTGGGGATATTCATCCACTGGGGCATCTATGCCGTCAACGGCATCGACGAATCATGGTCGTTCTACAATGAGCAGGTCAGCTATGACGACTACATGAAGCAGCTCGATGGTTTCACGGCTGAAAACTATGAACCCCGCCAGTGGGTGAAGCTAATAAAGGAGAGCGGAGCCCGCTATGCGGTGCTGACATCAAAGCATCATGACGGCGTGGCACTGTGGGATACGAAGCTGAGCCGGCTTAACACCGTTGACACCACCCCTGCCCGCGCTGACCTCATAAAGCCGTTCGTCAAAGAGCTGAGGCGGGCAGGACTGAAAGTAGGGCTCTACTACTCGCTGCTCGACTGGTCTCATCCCGACTACCCCAACATGACCAAAAGCATCAAAAGATATACTGATGACTCATTGCGATGGGAGAGTTTTGTGAGGTTCAACCACGAACAGATAAAGGAGCTGGCGGCAAACTTCAGGCCGGACCTTTACTGGTTTGACGGCGACTGGGAGCAGAGTGCAGAAAAATGGCGTGCGGCGGAGATCAGGCAGAGGATCCTCGATCATAACCCCTCCGCGATCATCAACTCGCGGCTTGCGGGCTACGGCGACTATGCCACTCCGGAACAGGGTCTGCCGTCGGTGAGGCCGGGGGCAGAAAACTGGGAGCTCTGCATGACAATCAACGACTCGTGGGGCTACCAGGGCAACGACATGAACTACAAGAGCCCGCCCCAGGTGGTACGCATCTTTGCCGAATGCATCAGCATGGGTGGCAACCTGCTGCTTGACATCGGGCCTAAGGCTGACGGTACCATCCCTGTGCAACAGGTGGAGGTGCTCAGAGAGATGGGACGCTGGACATCCAAACACCGGCAGGCGATATACGGCACTGTGGCAGGACTGCCTGACGGGCATTTTGCCGGCCCCTCCACCATGAGCCGCGACAGCACCACCGTCTACCTCTTCTTCCCGGGTGACGGCGGCGGCGAGCTGATGCTCGAGGGAGTGAAGAACAAAATCAACAAGGCCTTCGTGGTGGGCAAAGGCACCACCCTGGAGGTCAAAGAGTACCTCAGGCCTTACTGGAGCAGCCATGCCGGCGTGTACTTCATCAAAGTGCCGGAAGAGGTGCTCGACGGAACCATGACGGTGATCGGACTTGCCCTCGACGGGAAACTAAAAATTGAATAACATCCGGCACCTCTGCCTGGAAAATGAAGAGAGCACAGGCTCCTGATACCAGGCGCTGCGATCTTCTTCGATCAGAAAAAACAGATCAAATCAATTAATCTCACCCACTTTATGCAAAGATATTTATTAATGCTGCTGATGACGCTCATGATGGCCGGACTGGCAGCTCAGGAGCACGATGAGAGATATGTGCCGGAGACCGACCCGCTGGTGTTGCTGAAGCTTGAAGAGTGGCAGGACCTGAAGTTCGGCCTGCTGATGCACTGGGGACCCTATAGCCAGTGGGGGATAGTGGAATCGTGGTCTATCTGCGCCGAGGATGTCGGATGGTGCCGGCGAAAAAATCCGGATTATACAGAGTATAAAAAACAATACGAGGCACTGAAGCTGAGCTTCAACCCCGTCGGCTTCAACCCTGAAAAATGGGCCGCGGCAGCCAGGGATGCCGGGATGAAGTATGTCATCTTCACCACCAAGCATCATGACGGATTCTCGATGTTTGACACAAAATTGACAGACTACAGGATCACCGACCCGGAGTGTCCCTTCATCGTCAACCCCCGCGCCAACGTGACGAAGGAGATCTTCACTGCCTTCCGTGAGCAGGGTTTCTGGACAGGGGCCTACTTCTCCAAGCCCGACTGGCACAGCGAGTACTACTGGTGGCCCAACTTCGCCACCCCGGACCGTAACGTGAACTACAACATCAAAAATTACCCCGAACGGTGGGAGAAATTCGTGCAGTTCACCCATGACCAGATCATGGAGCTTGTTGGGGGCGACTACGGCAAGGTTGACATACTGTGGCTCGACGGCGGATGGGTGCAGAAGATGAGCGAGGAGCAGGAGCTTCGTTACCTGACTGCGCCGGGAAACAGGTTCGTCCGCACCCAGAGCCAGGACATACGCATGGATGAGCTGGTGGAGAAGGTGCGTGCCGTCCAGCCCGGCATGATCGTGGTCGACAGGGCTGTCCACGGCAAAAACCAGAACTATCTCACCCCCGAGAACCGTGTGCCGGAGAAGGCTCTGCCATACCCGTGGGAGTCATGCATAATATCCGGAGGCGGATGGGCCTGGGTGCCCGACCCGAAATTCATGCCTGCCCGCGCGGCGGTGCAGCTGCTGGTTGATATCGTGGTTAAGGGAGGCAACCTGCTGCTGAACATAGGACCGGCACCCGACGGCACATGGCCTGACGGGGCATACACCCTGCTGGCAGAGATGGGCAGGTGGATGAAGATCAACGGCGAAGCCATATACGGCACCAGGGCGATGGCCCCCTACAAGGATGGCAAGGTGTGCATCAACAGCAAGGGCGACGACACCTGGTATCTCTTCTATATGGCTGATGAAGGCGAAGCGATGCCTGCATCAATGACGATGAACGGATTGACTCTGCCAGCAGGCGCTAAGGTTACGATGCTTGGTTCGGACACACGATGTGCCTGGAAGAACGGGGAGAACTCATTCACCGTGTTTACTGTGCCGCGGTTGAGAAAAGATCCTCCGTCAGACTATGTCTGGGTGATGAAAATCGTGAAATAGAGACCCATGAAGAACCTCCTGCTGTTGAGATGACCAGGGGGTGGCGGAGAACACCTGGTACCGGATGGGACCCATATAAAGACGCGCCACACAGACCTGTTTTTGATGCCAGAAGCACCCCGATCTGTGTGGCATGACAGGGAAATGGGGGGAAGAACCACCTGTCATTGTCTTTCAATTTAAAACCCTATTCTGCCTTAATTGAAATTAACAGGAGTAAAGATTGAATAAAAAACAACAACGCCAAAGCTATCTTCCAGGCTTTGTATGAAGAGTGACATCTAAAGTATGAAGAGGCCGTTCATGGTGATAATGTGAGATTGTGTTAAATATTTAGATGCCCGGCATGCGTGTCTTCATGTGATCCATCAGCACTTTTATCTTGTCACGCGAGATCTCGCACCTGAACTCCTTCTCCCCCTTCATGAAGACGCACTGCTGCTGTCTGATGTCGATACGGGCGAGATACGAGGTATTGATGATGCATGACCTGCCCGTCCTGAAGAACTGTTTCCCCAGGTGCCCCTCCAGGGCTCCCAGCAGTGCCGTCACCGTCTCCGCTCTCCCGGTGATGAACTGGAAAGTGGAATAGTTACCGTCGGCAGTGATGAATACAACATCATCAGTATCAATGAATGTGACACCGGAGACTCCACGGAATAGAAGTGTCTTTTCATTTTCGAACAGGGCTTCCGACCGTTCCATCGCCCCCTTTTTCCCGTTATTCATGAACCGTTCCAGTGTCTCCCGCAGACGGTCAGGGTCAATGGGTTTGAGCAGGTAGTCGAATGCGGCATAGTCAAAAGCTTTTATTGCGTACTCGTCGTGAGCCGTCGTAAAGACCACATGAGGATTGCTGCTGTTGAGTTTTGTGAGCTCCGTAAGGATATCAAAACCTGACATGCCGGGCATGCGGATGTCGAGAAAGAGCATATCAGGTTCATGCATTGTGATCAGGTCGACGGCCTCAAAGGGGTCTGTCGTTGCTGCCACTACTGTTGCCATGCCGGTTGACTCCAGCAGCCCCGACAGCAGGTCAAGCGCCTCCTGCTCGTCCTCGATAACCATTGCTCTTATTATCTCTCTGTTCATATCCTGTGGCTGTTATTGAAATGTTGGTTCACTGTCTGCGGGGAGGTTGACGGAGTAACCTGAAGGCAGGAAGACTGTCCCCTCCGTGCCTGCTGCCATATCATCGTCGTAAAGATCTGTGAGCGTGAAGGATATCTTCTGGCTGTTGGCCTTGTTGATCATCTCAATGATGTTGGCGATGTTCTTCATCCCGGTGCCTGCACCCTGTGTGTGAATCGCCGAAGCGGCAGCCCGGCCAATGCCGTTGTCACGCACCGTCACCCGGGTGCCACCGGGCAGGCTGGTTATATTTATCTCCAGGAGCCCCTTGCCCTTCTTGTTCTCAAAGCCATGCTTGAGGGCGTTTTCCGCAAAGGACTGTATGATCATTTTCGGTACGGGAGTCCTCAGGTCGACATCGGGGTCGACGGTGATACTGTAGTCAAACCTGTTGCTGAAACGGAGCTTCTGAAGCTCACAGTAGCGAGTGACGAACTCCAGCTCCTGCTCCAGTGGCTTGAGCAGCACGGCGCTGTCGGTGAGCACTGCACGGAGAAGATGCGAGAGCTTGATGAAATAGTTGTAGGCCTTCTCCTTTTCACCTTTCATGATCAGCGAGCCGACGGAGGTGACGGCATTGAAGGTGAAGTGAGGATCGAATTGCCTGATGACCGAGTTGAGCTGCAGCCGGTAGCTCTCGGCCTGACGGCGCGCCACCTCAACCCTGTTCTCAATGACATGCCGCCGTATCCGCCATATCAGGATCACCAGCAGCGCCAGTCCCAGCAGGATGAAAAGGATACGCGCAAAGATCGACTGAAAGAAGGTGGGCACAGTCGTTATTGCGAGGGTGTCTGGCTCTGCTGCCACCACCCCGTCAGCATTGATCGAAAGCAACTCAAAAGTATATTTGCCCGGATGCAGGTCGTTATAGGTCACCCACCTGGCATCGGTCTTCGTCGACCAGCTGTCGTCAAGCCCCGTCATCCTGTACCGATAGGTTATCTCCTCCGGATTCCTTGTAGAGATGCCCGTATAGTTTATCCTGAGGGTCCTGTGGCTTCCCCTGATCTTTAAATGGTTGGTGGTGTTATAAAACAGTGCCGTATCGATGAGCGTTACCCAATCCGATGATTCTCCCGGAATCTCTACTGAAGTTATATGACAGAGCGGAGGGCGCTCGTTGGCGACGATCCTGTCAGAATCAAAACGGATCAGCTTGTCAAAGGTGAGAATCCACCATCTGCCCCCGGCATCCCTGACCATGCCGTTATCCTGGCAGTCGTTGCCGGTGAAGCCTGCACTTCGTCCAATGATCTTGTAATAGTCGGGCTTGCCGGCATAATACTTTTCAAGATCAATTATGCAGATATCCAGCATATGTCCCACAAGCAGCTTGCCCTCTCCGATATCACGTATGACGCTGGCCGGCAGGTTGAATTCCTCCGGGAGGGCCGCGCTGAATGCCGGCTCATCGGGATTGCATATGAAGAGTCCGTCAGAACCTGCACTCCAGATGTTCCCCTTGTAGTCACAGACTACGCCCCAGACCATCTCAGCCGGTGCTGACGCTGAACGAAAGGGCACGAAGTACTTGCCGTCAAAGAAGACGACACCGTAATGACCGGCGAGCCAGTAGTTGCCATTATTGTCCCGGGCGATGCCCTCCACCACTCCGTAACCGTGCCATGACAACTCTTCGTAGAAAGTCACCTTTTTTCCCTTCAGATGGTAGAGGCCCTTGTCGGCCCCCACAAGTATGCTTTTGTCGACCGGATCTTCATATATTATGCATATCTGAATGCTGTCAGGCAGCATCTCAGGCTTCCTGAACCGGGTGCCGTCCCATATGATCACTCCTTTATTTGTTGAGAGCCACACCTCGCCGTTCGACAGGGTTATGCTACCCCTGAAAAAGGCGATGGGGCCGCCGTAGACATGCTGATAATCATTTCGTTCCGTGAAGTGTTCACCATCAAAATATTTTAGTTCTCCGTAGACTGACCCGATCCAGAGGCCTCCCCGCGGATCGGCTGCCAGGGCCCAGCTCTCGTTGGGCAGTCCGTGTTGTTTGTCATACTCCACGAATGCATCCGACATCAGCCGGTAAATACTGGTCTCGGTGCCGATCCATTCTGTGCCCTCACGGTCAATATAGTTGAATGCAAGGTTGCCTCCTTCCCAGTGGAAGGGGTAGACACTGTGGATAAGAGTATCGGGGTCATGGATGAAGAGCGGCTCACCTCCGGCGAGGATGACCTTTGTTACCGGACCTTCATGGATCAGGGTCAGGGATCCATTTTGCCAGGCGTATACTTCCCTGTTTTCGCCAATGAGATACAGGGTCTTGCTGAAGGGATCGAAGGCGACGGGTTCCAGGTCGCGGCCCTGCAGTGCCGGAAACATCGAGGTTAAGTTGTGGTATACCCCCTTTGCAAAATAGATAATGGTTCTCTCACGGTAGTTCATGTTCGCGTCGAGGAAAAACGAAGCAGTGTCGCGGCCGGCGCATCCTATACCTATCTGTTTGATTTCCATGGAATCGGGGATCGGATAGCTGACGAAGGTTTTACCGTTGAACCGTGCCAGTCCGTTCATCGTGACGGCCCAGATGATACCTGACTTATCTTCCTGCACACTGGACACCAGGTTTGAAGGCAGCCCGTCCTTTCGCAGGTATGAGATGAAGGTGTTCCCGTCAAACCGCGCCAGTCCGTTCCTTGTGGGTATCCATATGAATCCGCGGCTGTCCTGCATCACGTTGGTTGACTGTGTCTGGGGCAGGCCGTCATCGGAGGTGTACTCTCTGAATGGAAATGTCTGGCCATGCGAGGTGAGGCTCACTGACGCCAGCAGTAACAGGATAAGCAGATGACAACCCCACATCCGTCGCAGCCCTTGATTCTGAAGCTGCTGCCACCTGCCCTGCATCCGGGCCTGGCCTTGCTGCGGCCATGGTAGCTCTTGATACTGAAGCTGCTGCCTGAACGGCTGCAGATTCGGGTATTGCTCCCTCTCCAACCCCTGCTGCTCTTGCTGCTCTTGCCGCTGCCGCCCCGGGTAATCCTGAATCTGCAGAGGCCGCTGCCGCCCCGCGGCCTCTGCAGCACCCTCCTGATATTTCCCGTACAGCTTCATTGTCAGACTTGTCACCTGTAAATATATCTAATAGGAATGACAAAAAAAAGCCATCCATCCTGATCCGGCTTTGTGCCGCAAAAATGCCGTAACACCCTACCCGACAGTGCCCGCCCCCGATAGCCGTAAGGCGTAACGGGGGGGGTGGGTATTGTAGCCCGAGGAATAGACCACCATACCCTACCACGTGGAGTCCGCCCCCGATGTATCGGGGGCGGGTGAAGTATTGTAGATTGTGGGATAGAATAGATAAATTTGATCTTTTGATTTACCCCGCACCGTGAGACCAGTCGTAAAAATTATTATCGGAATCGCCGCCACCGTCATCCTGTGCATCCTGGTCGCACCGATGCCCTCATTCCACACCCCCCTCTCGACGGTGTTGGAGGCTTCCGACGGCACCCTCCTCGGCGCCCGCGTGGCGGCGGACGGACAGTGGCGGTTCCCTCCTCCCGACAGCCTGCCGGAAAAATATGTCACCTGTGTTATCAACTATGAGGACAGGTATTTCCGCTGGCACCCGGGTGTCAATCCCGTTGCCGTGGTGAAAGCCCTCCTGGACAACATCAGGGCCGGCGAGACCGTCCGCGGCGGCAGCACCATTACCATGCAGGTGGCACGTCTGGCACGGGGCAACCCCGACAGGACCTATAGCGGCAAGATCATCGAGATGCTCTCTGCCATGAAGCTTGAGCTGTTCAGATCAAAGAGGACCATACTGCACCTTTATGCTGCCAATGCACCTTTCGGTGGTAATACCGTGGGCATAGAGGCGGCGGCATGGCGCTATACCGGCCGAAGCACTGCCGATCTCTCCTGGGCCGAGGCGGCCACGCTGGCGGTGTTACCCAACGCTCCTTCGCTTATCTATCCCGGTCGCAATACTCAAAGGCTCCGTGACAAGCGCGACAGGCTGCTGCAGCTGCTTGTTGCACGGAATGTTATCGACAGCCTTACCTGCTCGCTGGCAATGAGCGAGGCTCTCCCCGGCGCGCCCCGGCCCATGCCCTCGCTGGCACCTCATCTTACCGACCGTATGATGCTTGCGGCTCCCGGCAGCATGGTGAAAAGCACGGTCGATCCGATGCTGCAAAAGGAGGTGACAGCGCTGGTTAACAGCCACCAGGCAGTGCTGGAGGGTAACGGCATACACAATGCCGCCGCCATGGTGGTCGATGTAGCGTCGGGCAGGGTGCTTGCATATGCCGGCAACAGCACCCTGCCCGACAGTGCCGGCAGGCACGGCCGTGAGGTTGATATGATACCGGCGCCGCGCAGCACCGGCAGCATCATGAAACCTTTTCTCTACGCGGCGCTGCTCTCCTCGGGCGAGATGCTGCCCAACGCGCTCATACCCGATATACCTACAAGATTCCAGGGCTTCCGACCGGAGAACTCCGACTTCAGCTACAGCGGTGCCGTGCCTGCCGGCGATGCCCTTGCACGGTCGCTCAACATACCCGCCGTTCGCATGCTGCAGATGCTCGACGAGGAACGATTCCTCAACCTGCTCCACAGCATGGGGTTCACAACATTTGACAATCCGGCCTCACACTACGGTCTCTCGCTCATCCTTGGAGGCGGCGAGGCGAGTATGTGGGAGCTGGCGGGAGCCTATGCCTCCATGGCAAGGGTGCTCCACAACAGCCTGGAAGGTATCGCCGCACCCCACGACTGGCATATGCCTGTGTTGGTTCAGTCGGCAGTCAGCAGTCGGCAGCCGGCGCTTCACAGTCGGCAGTTTGAGGCTCCGACTCAACAGGAGGAGGCTCAATCCCGACACAACGTGTCGGGACAGCAGTCGGCGCTTTCCAGTCCTCAGTCTTCAGTCAGCAGTTGGCAGCCTTCTGTTGGAACCCCTCAATCAGCAGTAGGGTCCGAACGATCGCATGACCGCAAGGCCCCATCTCCCGACCGGAAAACAGAAACTGGTACGTCCCTTACTCCACCTCTTACTCCGCCTGCCATCTGGTTGACCTACGAGGCTCTCCGACGGGTCAACAGGCCCGAGACGGAGACAGGCTGGCAGTATTTCGGCAGCGCCCCGGAGGTGGCATGGAAGACAGGCACCAGCTTCGGATACCGCGATGCCTGGGCCATAGGCACCACACCTGATTATGTCGTTGCGGTATGGACGGGCAACGCCGACGGTGAGGGACGACCCGGATTGTCGGGCATCACTTCGTCGGCACCGCTGCTCTTCGATATCATCAGGCTGCTTCAGCCCTCCTCCTCACATTGGTTCAGCCGTCCGGGGGAAGGCATGACTCTCACGGAGGTATGCGCCTCCAGCGGATACAGGGCGGGACCTCTGTGCGAAGAGAAGAGGCAGGAGTGGGTGCCTGAGACAGGCCTCCGCAGCGAGTCATGTTCCTACCACCTGTCAGTAGCCCTGGATGCCACTGAGAAGTACAGGGTCAGCACGGCTTGTTATTCACCGTCTGAGATGGTCATCTGCCCCTGGTTCGTTCTTCCTCCTGCCATGGAATACTACTACCGCATGCGAAACCCCTCATACCATACCCTTCCGCCCTTCCTTAAAGGATGCGCAGATGACACGAAGGTGCCTTCGATGGAGTTTATCTACCCGCCACGCGACGCCAGGATCTTCATCCCACGAAGTCTTGGTGGCGAGATGATGTCTATACTCCCCGAGATAGCCCACAGGAGAAAAAACGCAGTGATCTACTGGCATCTTGACGACAGCTATATCGGCATGACGCGCCACATCCACCAGACAGAGATCCGGGCCGGCGAGGGGGATCATATAATCACCGCCATTGACGACGAGGGGATGACCATTGCCCGAAGGTTCTACTGTATCGGAACGCCGTGATTGCTTGTCCGGGAAAAAATATATTTTTACATCTGCATTCCACCCTAATAAAAGGAAAAAGGTGACAAGTCACTCAACCGGAGGTCTGATCAGGCGTATTCTTTCTGGCACTGCCTTTAACAGGTACAAGGAGGCATTTGACCGTGCAGGCTATGCCATCATGCTTATTGACAACCGCACCAACAGGTTCATCAGGGTCAACAAGGCAGCCGCAGAGCTTTTCGGTTACACACGAGCCGAGCTCCGGAAGCTTACGCCCCTCGATCTATCCACAGAGCCAGAGGAGGTGAAGCGCAAAACAAAGGAACAGGCCGAGGATCCTGTGGTCAGACCGGCGAGAACCAAGGATGGAAAGATCATCATCATCAAGGTTCAGACCAGCTATTCAGACCGGTTCCATGTGAGCCTCATTAGCGATGTTACTGAGGAATACAGAATATGCAGAACGCTGGAAATCAACGAGGAGCGTCTCAGGGAAGCCCAGAGGATAGGGAGATTCGGATGGTGGGAGTACCGTCCCGAGACCGACAGATACCTGGGTTCGGAGGAGATATCCAGGATCTTCAACGACGAGGTGGCCAGCCTCTCTATGACCTACCAGGAGCATCTCGGATACACTTATCCGGAAGACAGGTCGTATGTTCTCACCACCATCACGGATGCTATGGAGAAGAAGAAGGACTCCTTCTCGGTGAACTACAGGATCATTACCCCTACAGGGAAGGTGAAGACCATTGCTGTTAACTCGAACATTAAGTATGACGATAACGGCCGGCTTTTGTACCGTTACGGCACATGCCAGGATATCACTGATACCCAGAGGATTATGGACGACCTCATCGCGGCACGCCGGCAGGCGGAAGAGTCGGACAGGCTGAAGACAACCTTCCTTGCCAACTTCAGCCACGAGATACGCACGCCTCTCAATGCCATGCTCGGATTTCTCAACATACTCACCTCCATGAGCACTACCGAAGAGGAAAAACAGGAGATGGTCAAGCTCATTGACATCAACTCACAGAGGTTGCTGCGGCTGATCAATGATATGATCGACATGTCGCGCATTGAGAGCAACAACATGGAGATCAAGTACACCAATGTAGAGATCAATGAATTTATCTCCTCAATGGGATCGACATTTGCCTATGAGCTGGAGGAGGCAGGCAAAAAACATTTGAAGCTGACACCGGTTGTTGACAAATCCAGAAAGGGTGTATATCAGTCTGTTGATGAGCTGAGGCTGAGTCAGATTTTCAGCAATCTTGTTGGCAATGCTATCAAGTTCACCGATGATGGGGAGATAAGATACGGTTACAGGATCGTACCCTCCGGGGAAGGTTATGCCCTCACCTATTTTGTCAGTGACACTGGCCCGGGTATTCCGCCGGAGAATCTTGACGATATCTTTCAGCCGTTCGTGCAGTACTGGAGTGAAGATATGCCAAAGGTTCAGGGTGCCGGGCTGGGACTGGCGATATGCAAGCGTCTGTCGGAGCTGATGAATGGTCGTATCTGGGTGGAGTCGTTGCCAGGCCGGGGCTCGTCGTTTTTATTTACCTTCAACACTCCGGTGATTGTTGAGTGAACTCTCAATTCAGATTTTTTTTATCTTTGCCCCGTCCAAAACATCCGCTCAGTTGGTTTATTCCGCCGACTGGCGGATGACAGGCATAAAAGGGACGTTAGCTCAGTTGGTTTAGAGCGCTTGCTTGACAGGCAAGAGGTCACTGGTTCGATTCCAGTACGCCCCACTAAAATCCCCCTGACATTCTTCTATTTATTCTGCGACACATGATGTCTTAAATACCTCCGGTGTTTAAATAATCTATGGCCTCCCCTGCAATCCGGCGGTTTGCTAAAATGACTCACAGTGTCATTTCTTAACGCTCGCCCCTCTACTCCCTGACTATTACCGCGAAGCCCGGACGGCGGGCGAGGACACCCTCGTCATACATCGCCTCGCAGACTACGGCAGGCATCGAGTAGCTGCCCCGGTATGCGGCGGTGAGGATGATGAAATACCTCCTGGTCTCACCCGGCTTCAGACTGAAATATGTATATACCCTGTCGTCACGGAAGTCGCGGTAGTCGTAGCCGCTCTCCTTCACCGGCAATGAGGACTCGAAGAGACGGGTGTTCTGTATCTCCCACCCCGACGGCGCCATCTGCGTCAGCGCCAGGTTGCGGATCTGCCGGAAGGTGGTGTTGGTGACAGCCACCGTCATCATGAAGCTGCTGCCCTGCGCCATCGACGAGACGTCAACGGCATTCTGCTCCATGTCGGTGTAGCTCACCTTCATCGACAGGTTCTTCTCTGTCACCGCCGCGTCGGTGGCAGCAGGCACCCCTTCCTCGGTGAAGGTGACGAACAAGGGGTTGTCGCTCTCATTCTCCACCACCAAAGTGTTGGACCCCGCGGGCATCAGCGTACGCATGACCGACCCCTCCGCTGAGCTCAGCTTCTCTTTGTTGCCGTTGAACTCCAGCGACACCTTCACCGGCTTGCCGGCGTCGCTGTTCATCTTCCTGCTGAAGTTCATCCAGGAAAAAAGACCCCATGCCGTTGTCTGGGTGCTGTGCCAGCTGTCGCGACTCAGTGCCGCCGACACCTCCTTCAGCAGCTCCAGCGCCTCGCCGGTGTTGCCCAGCATGGTGAGGGTGTAGAGTATGATCGACTGGTCCCGCAGCGTGCTGCCGTAATAGTACCGTGAGTACTCATCGTCGCTCTTCAGGTTCCTGACGTCGGTGAGGCCATGCGCCACCTCCGGCCTCCCGATGGTGGCATAGGCTGCTGCCAGGAACCAGCGTGCCAGTGCCGGCAAGTCGATGGTCTCGCGCATGCGGTTCATGGCCCCCCTGTCGGGCGAGCCGGCGAGGGCGAGGGTGAAGAGCCTGTAAGCCTGGTCGTTGGCAGTGTAACGGTACTGCGGCTGGTACCTCCATGACGATGCTGTAGAACGCTGGTAGGCGGTCCACTTACTCAGGAATCCCGCCGGCAGGGCATATCCTGCCCTCTGCGCCTCGATGGCGAAGTGACCGGCATATGATGTCACCCAGTCGTCAGGATAGGGTCCTCCCGGCCAGAGCGTCAGCGCGCCGGTGGCAAGCTGGCGCGTGGCTATGTTGCGCAGCGCCTCCTGCACGTTGTTGCGCACGGCGGCGTCGTCAGGCAGCCCGGCACCCGGCAGGTCGGGAAGATAGACCTGCGGGAAGGCAGCTGAGACTATCTGTTCGGAACATCCATGAGGGAAGGAGGTGAGGTATCCCAGCCGGCGGCTCAGGTTGACGGGCGGCAGTGAGAAGACCTCAACAGTCGCCGTGGAGGTGCCGGGCACACCAAAGGGAACAAAACTCTTCGTAAACCGCCCTCCGGCAGGTATGCTCTGCGTCTCTGCCCTGCGCTCCGGAGGGTTGGGATGACGTACCTGCAGCTGCAGGTTGTACGAAGCGTTCTCGCCGCCGCCGGAAGCAGTGACCTTTATCTCAGCCTTGCCCTGACTGTCGGCGGTGTTGAAGAAGAGCTCCAGGTCCCTGTCGCCCGGCTCCGTAAAGCGTACCACGTCAGAAGCACGGGTGAAGGAGATCATCTCGTTGCCCGTGGCGGTGACCTCTACCTCTTTAATCTTATCATCCTGCGCAAAGACGGTCACCGGCAGCGCCACCTTGTCGCCGGGCGACAGCACCCGCGGCGCCGTCGCCAGTATCATCAGCGGGTCGGAGACGGTCACGCTCTTCTCAGCAGCACCGAAGGTGTTGCCCTTGCCGGCCGCGGTGACCATCACCCTCACGGATCCGGTGTACTGCGGCAGCGTGATCTTATGGCTTCCGGTCTTTCCCGGTGCCAGGGTGAAGGGCCCGATGAACCTTACCACCGGCTCAAACCGCCGGGCCCTGTTCTTGCTCTGGTCGATGGCAGCCTCACTGCCGCCTATGGCCAGCGCACGGCCCAGCTTCCCGCCGAAGGCGCCGAAGACGATGTCATACAGATCCCATGTCTTTACCCCCAGCGCATGCTTGACGAAGAACCACTTCCAGGGGTCAGGGGTACGAAATCCTGTCAGGTCCAGCAACCCCTCATCCACCACGGCGAGGGTGTAGGTCATCACCTGCCTGTTCTTCTCTTCGACCTTTATCTCAAACTCCTGGCGCGACCTTATCCGGTCGGGCATGTTTATGACCGGCGTGAGTCGGGACGACGGGTTTTCGACCATCACCGGTATCACGCCGTAGAGTCTCATGGGCGCATCGTTCACCGTCTGCGAGTGCGGCTGCAGCATGGTGACGCAGAGATAGGCGTTGGGAGCCATCGTGGCGGTGGCTTTCACCTTCACCTCGCTGTTGCCCGCCTGGGTGTTCACCTCGGTTATGTCGAGCAGCCCTGTGCTGTTCTCTATGGTGATGATGGCGCGACCGTTCTCCGGCGACGGAAAGGTGAGGCTTATCTCATCGCCAACGGCATATTTGTCCTTGTCAGTGTTGAGCTGCACCAGGCTGGCGCCGTCATTGCCGCCGGGCTTCATGCCATAGTCCCAGGGCCAGTCGACCAGCACTATCATTCCCGTGGAGTGTCCTGACGGCAGTGTCGCCCTCACCAGGTAACGCCCCCACCTCTGCTTGTCGACGCTGAAGGAGACGGTCCCCTCGCCGGCAGAAGTGGTGGTGACGGTCTGACTGAAGATGTTGTTGTTGCTGCTACGCGAGATGTATGATCCGAGGTACTCCTCGTCCGACTCCCACCACCAGCGGTAGTCGAGCTTCCAGACGTTGACCTCCACCTGACTGCGGAGAGGTCTGCCGTTCTTGTCGACCGTCACCAGCCGCACCTCGTTGGGCCTGTCGGTGAAGAGGATGCGGCCCGTGGAGCCCAGGGCGGGTATGTTCATCCCGACGAAGGAGGGGTACGGTGCATAGGGTATCACGGTCTGTGTGATGCTGGCGTCGCCGCCCTTCTCGAACACCCTGGTGGTGAAGATGGCGTTGAGCATTCCGGGAGCCATCATCTCCCTGTCGGGGGTGAAGGTGACCGTCGCCTCGCCCGAGCTGTTAATGCTGCCATCGAAGACCGTCTGGGTATCGAACCAGAACTGCGAGGCAGGATCATCAAAGTTGTACTGCCCATATTTGTCGAAGGAGGTCTTCACAGGCCTGAGCAGCAGCTCCACGGTGCTCTTCATGTCGCGCGCCGTGGCCCCGTTGAGCCAGGTGACCTTCATGTCGCCGCGTAGCGACCTGTTCTCACCTCCGGCGATGGTATAGGGGAAGTCGAGCTTGATCTTCAGTCTGTTGGGCTTGACGGTCTCCACCTTGATGACCCTGGTGAAGGTGGCGGCGCCGATGCGCACCTGCGCCCGGTAGTTGCCTGTCTCCGCATCGTCGGTGGTGCGGGAGGTGAAGGTCAGGAACCCCTTTTCATTCAGGGCAGCCACCTGGTCATCGATACGCTGTCCGCGGGTGTTGTAGAGCTCGAAGTGAACGGGGTGACCGGTGGGCAGCCCCTGCCCCATGTCGCGTATAATCACCCCAACGAAGATGGAGTCACCCGGTCGCCGTACGTCGCGCTCGGTGAATAGGAAGGCCCTGATGCCGTCCTGCGGCGACTCACCCGAGACATCGAACGAGCTCATGGAGAGAGCTGCACCGTCCTTGAGAGAGAGGTAGTTGCGGTTCTTGTCCTTGCGTGCTATCACCAGGAAAGGCTTCCTGGGGGAGGCCAGAGCGGCGATGCCCGCTTTGTCAGAGGTGACCGACCCCATGAGCTGCATCTGGAAGTCGTAGATCCCGACGGTGGCACCCTCAACGGGGTCAGCGGTGCGCAGGTCACGGACAAAGACCCTCAGGTTGTTGTCGCTGCCGCCCTTGGCGATGATGCCGAGGTCAGAGGCCAGTATATTGCTCGCCAGCTTCTTGTAGGGACTGTAGTAGGCATCGTTGCAGGGGTTGCTGCTCTCACGCCAGTTATAGGCATACTCGTAGAAGAGCCCCTCCTCCGAGAGAGAATAGTAATCATCCGATCCCTCCCACCGGCGGTCGAGATCCACCTGCTCAAGCATCTGCTCATAGACCGACTCTTTTCGTTCCCCGGTACAGGGGTAGAGCGAATAGGAGGGGCGCATCCCCAGTTCAACACGATAGAGGATTCCGGGCTCCGGCTCGATATAGTCTGCCAGGTCAACGGTAAAGAGGTTGTAGCGGTTCGGATCGAAGCCTGCACCGGCGGTGAGGTCGACACGGCCGCGGTAGACGGGCCTGCCGAACTGCCTCACACTGTACTGCTCCCCGGCCTCGCCCATGCTGTTCTGCTGCAGGAAATAGGGAAGGTTGTTTTCGAATATCTTGATAATGGTCAGATCCACGGCACTAAGGTTGGCAGCCATGAACGGGAAGATGAGGTTGCCGGATGAGGGCATGATCACCCCCCTGCCGGCCGACCTGATCCCAGGCTCCACAGGTGTGAAGTTGATACCCCTCGTGACAGCCTCGCCGAGCTTCTCCCCGCGGGAGTTGCGCAGGGAGCCGTCAACGGTGATCCTGACCTCGCCGATGACATAGTCGCCCGGGATGACCAGCAGCCTGTTGCCGTCAGCGCTGAGGGAGAGAGGATGATACGGTTCCGCGGTGACCATCCCTTCGAGCTCGCCTCCTGCATCCAGCAGGTCAGAGAAAAATATCTCGATGCTCTTGCTCTCCCCGGCGTTAACCTTCATGTCGGTAACCCTGAAGTCGCCCGCGGCAGGTATGGTCACGGGGAGCTCGCCCTTCGTCTTTATCCCGTAGGGGGTGCCGTTCCATGCCACCGTCAGCCGGCTCTCATCATCGCCGCGGCTTATGTTTTCGATTTTGAAACTGTGGATGTTGCCGCTGCCGTGCTCCCAGGTGATTTTCTCATCGCGTTTGCCGGTGCGGGCGGTGAGATACTTCCCGACCTCGGTATTGTCGATGCGGTCAGAGGTGACGAGGGTACCGGTGAGGGTGTATGTGCTCCCGTCGGGAGGGTTGACAGATATCGGGTCGAGGTTGACCGTGAAGTTCTTCTCCACGGTGCGGAAGGCCAGGGGGAAGAAACGAAGCCGCTCTTCCACCTTCCCCAGCTTGCTGATGTCAAGTCTCCCCTGGTAGAAGGTGCCGGATGCCATCTGCCGCGATGGCCTGAATACCAGCGTGATATCGTCGGCCCACTCCGCCGTACCCTTGATGTCGGGGGTGAACGAGAAGAGTCCCTGCGTGCGGCTGCGGTCGACGGTTGCTGCGAAATCAGGATTGAAGACCACCTGCACGGTGGTCAGCGCCGGGACTGTTCCGGCAGTGTATGCGGAGATGAACTTGCTGAAGCCCTTGTCGATGACGGTGATGGCAGGAGCGAGGTCGGGGGCGCTGTCACGGGAGACTCTGCCGCATGACATGATGATCACGGCCACAGAAGCCGCAACGGTGAGAAGACGACGGTTCATGATATAGGTTTTTCAGTTTGTTCAGACAGCAGTGACCTCGGCCCTCAGCCTGGCCACGTAATCGCGTATCTCATTCAGGGTGCCCACAGCCACATTCATCTCTGTTCCCGATGTGGTGATCACCTGCCGCAGTGTGTCAACGGCGACATCCCCCTTCTGATAGTATATGTCAAATGTATCAAACCAGCGATTGAGGTACTTCAGTTTCTTGGTATAGAAGACAACCATGGGGACGTCATAATAGTTTTTCATGAAGCTGAGCAGTGAGGAGAGCGAGTATTTCTGTTCGGCTATCTTACCAACCACCTCAGGATCAGGGTTTGCCGGGTCATAGGCCAGCTGTGTTGCGAGGTACATCGCCTCTATCCATCCTCCCATGAGCATCAGCCCGAGGGTGCCTTCGCTGCCCTCGCCGCGCAGGTGCGCGTCAATCTTCGCATAGGCGTTGTTCATCAGCGTGGTGAGTGAGTCGGCATTGCTTATATCGGCATTCAGACTTCCAATGGCATCTGCAAGGAAGTTGTCAGGCATGTTGAGTCTTTCGCTGAGCGATTTAATTGTGCTGAAATAGCTGATTGTCTGGCGGTTGACGCCGAAGAGCTTCATATAACCCATGTCGACGCCGTATACGCCCAGGTTCATGGCGGCCTTGTAACTGCTCATGTAGAGATCGCGGTTTTCGGGGGCCAGGACGATGGTGTCACTGAAGGGGATACCCAGCCGCTCGAAGATATTGGTCATCTCCACGGGCGTCAGCAGGCCGTAATAGATCTCCCTGAGTTTTTCGGCATCTTTTGGGGTCTCGGGATGGTATGTCGAGAAAATCGGAACCGGGATGCCGGAGCCCTTCTCTGACTTTCTGCATGCTGTGATAGTTAGGGTCATCACAGAGAGCATAAGGAGGGCAGGAAGCAGTCGTCTCATGGTTCCGGAAAATTTTCCCCAAGTTAAGAAAAATGTTGTTTGGTTTTCTGTTACTGGACAGGGTGGCTGAAGGGTCAGGAAGAAATTTTTCCGGCGAATTCAGTACGATGTTGGGGCGGGGTGTTGCTGTCACAGGATGAAGAAGCTGCCGGGCCCTGAAAATCTTTTTGCTGCTGTCACAGGCAGAGAAACTGTCGGGTGTTAAATCACAGGACTATGCGGCCGCCCAGCCCAGCAGAAATTTTCTTCTGCAGCGAGGTCATCGCCTTGTAGCGCGCCTGCAGCTCTGAGATCTTCTCGTCGTCACCTGCCGCCTCGGCCATCGCTTTGCGTATCTCCTTCTGCATCATCTTGATCTTGTCGCCCTTGAACTTGAGTACCGAGTCGAGGACGATCTCTTTGACCTTCATCTCCTCCGTCTCGACGAATGCGCCGCGCGATCTCCAGATGTTGCTCAGGGAGTACTGTTCGGTGAGCATGTCAACGACTGCTGAGCTGATGACGGGATCTGCATGCTGGACGAAGTGGCGTTCACTGGCGACGAGCCCCTGGGTGACGAGGAAGGTTATCTCTGAGTAGATGGTTGAGAAGAGCGGATCCTCAAACGCCAGCTCATCCTCCGTTATCTGCGAGATGATATAGTCGGCCACAGTGGTGACGGTCTCTGCGTCCGTCTCCTGGTCGGTCTCGCGTGCCAGCACCTCGGAGCCGTAGCGTATCAGGAGGCGCAGCAGCTCCTTCTCAGAGTAGTGTGATGTCGCCTCTTTGATCTTCTGCTTCTGCACTGTGGACTGCGGTGCCACCACGGCATCCTGCACCGGCCAGGCGTTGCGGTCGCGGAACGACTGCTGCTTGCGCAGCTTCAGCACCTCGTCGAGCACCACCTCCTCGGGCATGCCCAGCAGCCTGCTGCTCTCCTTGACGTAGATGGTGCGGGCGATCTGGTCGGGGATGACGGCGATGGAGCGAACCACCTCGCGCACCAGGTTGGCACGGCGGACGGGATCGTTCTGCGCCTCGTCGAGCAGCAGCCTGGTCTTGAAACGTATGAAGTCGGTCTCGTTCTCCTTCAGGAAGGTCTTGAACTCCTCGTCGGACAGTTTTTTGGAGTATGAGTCGGGGTCCTCGCCCTCGGGCAGCATGACGATGCGGACGTTCATGCCCTCCTCCAGCACCATGTCGGTGCCGCGCAGTGAGGCCTTGACGCCTGCCGGGTCGCCGTCGTAAAGCATGGTTATGTTGGGAGTGAAGCGCTTGATGAGGCGTATCTGCTCCTGTGTCAGGGCGGTGCCTGAGGAGGCTACGACGTTCTCCACGCCCGACTCGTGCATGGAGAGCACATCGGTGTAGCCCTCCACCAGGTAACAGCGGTCCTCGCGACTGATGGCCTGGCGCGCCTGGAAGATGCCGTAGACGATGCGGCTCTTGTGGTATATCTCTGTCTCCGGCGTGTTGACGTATTTGGCCGCCTTCGGGTCTTTCTTGATGATGCGTCCTCCGAAGCCCAGCACCTGCCCCGAGAGCGAGTGGATCGGGAACATGATGCGTCCCGCGAAACGGTCGAAGAGATAACCCTCCCTGTCGATGGTGAGTCCGCTCATGACGAGGAACTCGCTCTTGTAGCCTGCGGCGATGGCCTTCTGGGTAAAGTCGTCACGCTTCTCGTTGCAGTAGCCCACCTCGAATTTCTTCAGGATGGCGTCGCCGAAGCCGCGCTCGCGGAAGTAGGATAGCCCCAGTGCCATGCCCTCATGGCCGTGGAAGAGAGTCTCGGTGAAGAGGCGGGCGGCGTACTGGGTGACGACCAGCATGCTCTCGCGCTCGTTCTGTTTGGCGATCTCCTCGGGCGTGACCTCCTTCTCCTCAATCTCTATGTGATATTTCTTCGCCAGCCAGCGCAGCGCCTCGGGGTATGACAGGTGCTCGTGCTCCATGATGAAGTTGACGGCGTTGCCGCCCTTGCCGCAGCCGAAGCACTTGAAGATGCCCTTGGCGGGCGAGACGGTGAAGGAGGGGGTCTTCTCGTTATGGAACGGACAGAGACCCAGCATATTGACCCCCCGGCGCTTGAGCGAGACGAACTCGGACACCACGTCTGTTATCTGCGTGGCGTCGAAGATTCGCTCTATGGTTGAGTGGTCGATCATGGGTCAGTAAAGGTATTAAAAATAGAGATCAGGCAGCCGGGTCCGATGCCGACACTTTATGCTGACCACTGATGGCTTGTTAACCTGTCATATGCTCAGCAGAATACAAGATTGTCGGGGAGATTTGTCTTTCCATTCCATCAGATAGGTAAAATATGTCTGGCTATTCTCATATTTCACACAATTAATGTGATTTATGTGAATTAATTCACATAAATGATATTAAATATTGGAATACAGAGCAGAGGTTAGAAATTATAACATAATGCTTAATAAAGAAAGCAATAAATGATTATATTTGCTTTATAGAAAAAGCAAATATGGATCAACTATTTGAAAGATACTACAGATTGCTTGACAACATCTCTCTGGACTTCTTCAGGGGTTATGCAGGCTCCATAAACTGGAAGGCCAGAATGATTGGAATAAGAGGCGCACGTGGTGTAGGTAAGACAACACTGCTACTGCAGTATATGAAGAGGAACTTCCCCCGCGATGGCTCTTCACTATATGCAAGCCTTGACAATATCTGGTTTACAGAGAACAGACTTACTGACCTGACAGACAGATTTGTAAAACAGGGAGGGCATTACCTTTTTCTGGATGAGGTGCATAAATATAATGGTTGGTCGCAGGAGCTGAAGAATATTTATGATGGTTATCCCGGGTTGAAGATTGTCTTCACGGGTTCATCACTTCTTGAAATCCGGAAATCCAGGGTTGACCTTAGTCGCAGAGCTATTGTTTATGATATGCGGGGACTTTCATTCAGGGAGTATTTGAATCTCACCCTCGGCCTGGAACTTCCGGCTGTCAGTCTTGAAGATATCATTTCCAGTCACCTGGACCGGGCACTGGAGATATTGAAGAAGGTTAAACCTATGAAGTATTTCAGTGCCTACCTTAAATCGGGCTATTATCCATTCTTTCTTGAGGTCCCCGAACTGTATTTTCACAAGTTGGAAGAGATCATAAATCTGATTCTTGAAACAGAGTTGCCTCTTTTGAGAAAGGTCGAGATAGAGAATGTCCCAAAACTGAAACTTCTGCTCAAAATCCTTGCCGAGTCGGCACCATTCATACCAAATATTGTCAAGCTGAGCGAAAGATCAGGCCTTACCCGCAACACGGTCATTTCTTACCTTGGGTATCTGGAGGAAGCACATCTGGAAAAGAACCTGTACAAGAATGCAAAAGGGATAACCAGGTTACAAAAGCCTGACAAGATATATCTAGAAAATACCAACCTTATGCATGCCCTGTCCCCGGTCGGAATTAACACCGGAAACCTCCGGGAGACCTTTTTTGTTAATCAGCTTAGTGAAAGTCATGTTGTTGAGTACGCTGAGGAGGGTGATTTTTTGGTTGACGGACGATTTGTCTTTGAAACAGGGGGCAAATCGAAAGGATTTGACCAGATTAAAGGAATCGGAAATAGCTTTGTGGCGGCAGATGGAATAGAATATGGGACCGGAAACAGGATTCCTCTATGGTTGTTTGGTTTTTTATACTGATTAACTGTTTTTTTGCCAAATAATCTTTTTCCCGAATCCCAGTCGGTTGTCCGTCAGCTTGATATGGTTGAGGTGAATGACCCACAGGTGGAGGTCTGTAAGGGCGGCATAGGGGAAGCGCCTGAGGTAGATGCGGCGGGCGTGCTTCAGCTCGTCGCCTTCCGGTTCGCTGACGGTGCCTGTGAACTGCGCCCCGCGGATGCGACCCACGCGCTTTGTCTCAAGGGCGATGGTGCCGGCAACTGTCGGGTTGCTGCGGAACTCCGCACCATGCCGTGTGTCGGGGTCGGTGGTAACGACCAGGGTGTTATTCTCCTCGTCCCATGCATAGAAGCACGATGCGCACCAGGGTCCGCGCTTGCTGACGGTGGCTATGCTCAGCACGTGATGACGCCGGAACAGCGACTTTATTCTTTTGTGGAGTTCTGCTTCTGTCATTAGGCTCTAAGATTGTTTATGCTTAACCCTTTAATTGATACTATCGGTTCCACTTGAGTGCGTCAATTTAATTGATACTATCTGTACCACCCGGGTGCGTCAATTTTGATAGTTGCTTTTTGTACCATCCGGGTGAGTTAATGGATAGACTTTTCCTTCTGGCCGACTCCTCGTGATATCCCTTTTGATCAAAAGCAATGAGCGTGATCAATATGACTACCCCTCTTCGTTCCACCTGAAAGTGTCAACAGTGAATCCTGCAAGGGTAAGCACCCTGTCGATCACCGTCATCACCAGTTGATCAATTGTCTGCGGCCGACTGTAGAACGACGGTGTGGCGGGACAAATGACGGCGCCGGCCTCGGTCAGCAGCTTCATGTTGGTGATGTGGATGAGGCTGTAGGGTGTCTCGCGGGGGACGAGTATCAGTCGACGGCGTTCCTTCAGGATCACGTCGGCCGCCCGTGTGATGAGGTCGTCCGAGACGCCGTGTGCTATGCGGCCCACCATTCCCATGGAGGCAGGACAGATGATCATCGTGTCGAAACTTGAGGAGCCTGAGGCAAAAGGCGCGTTGAAGTCTTTGTTGTCATAAAGCTTCTCGGTGCCTGACGTCGTATAACCGGCGCCTGTCTCGTAAAGAATTATCTCCTCAGCGTTGCCGGTAAATATGACGGCCACCTCCGCCGGCGGCTCCTGCAGCCCGTGTGGCGGTTCCGCCTGCCCGTGCTTTTGTACCTTCTGCCCGGTAAGCTGTTCCGGCAGCCCGCGCAATCGCTCCAGCAGCTTCAGGGCATACACCGCCCCGCTGGCCCCGGTGACGGCAACTACTATTTTTCTACCACTCATAACCATTTGGAAATGCAAAGATATAAATTGTTACATCCTTCAAATATAACAGGGCTGCGACCTAGGAGTTTAATATCGCCATGAAAAATTCCGAAGCACGGAGTATTCGAAGATTATTGTCCCGGTTAAACAGAAGGTGCTCAAAATCCCTGCTCTTTTTTCTCAGATCCACACTCTTCACTACCTTTTCCATCGCTTCCTTAAGCTCATCGGGACCGGAGATTGAATGTTTCGAAGAGAGAAATGTATAATCCGGTGTTGTCTGGCCGAGCAAGAACATGGCATCATAAAAGTCGCGACCTTTCTGCCTGTCAAGCATAGCAGAAATCTTCATGGCACATAGGATTGGATCAGGCGGAACAGGAAAAGGGAAAAAGAAGCCTGAACCCCTGATGTTGGCCAGAAACGGACTATAGTTGAACTTCTGATCCTGCGACTCGACTTTGATCAGGAAGCGCTCTTCCCGGTGGCCGGTCAGTCCAAGATTAAACAACAGCTCAGGGAAATAGATATTTCTGCGAAACGACTTTAGCCTTTTGTTCTCTTTGTCCCTGGGCTCAACTGTAAATCCGTTGCGATGAAGGAGGGTCAGGATTTCGTCAGTCATCTTTACAAACTCTTCCGCGGACAATTCCTTGCAGTCGAAATCGAGATCCTCGGAGAACCTGTCGATGCCTTTTAACAGTCGAAGACACGTCCCTCCGATAAGAGTAATTTTTCTTATCCAGGAGGTGGCCGACAGGTAATCAAGGATTAAAAGCTGCAGGTATTCCTTCAGAATGTACCTGTCAAACATCTGGTTATCACGCACCAGAGGCGGATAGTAATTTTTCAGGTCATTTATTTGTATCATACCTCATAGCTGGTTAGAAGCAATTTGATTCTTTTGTCAAGTGCCTTGTTCTTAATCCGGGATGAGTATTCCAGAAGCAGATTCCTGTTCAGTTCTTCATGGAGGAAATACTCATCAAGCCGTAACTCTGTCATCTCCCTGGCGCTGTCGTAGAAAGGGTAAAGATAGAGCAGGTCAGTCAGCGCCTTCTCAGGGGTGGCAAATAATATGGAACGGCCATCTTCCATTTTCCTTGTCAGGTATCCGAACATCATGTCTTCCCTGACGGATTGGTAAGTAAAAACTCCTGCAGGATTGGAGAAAGAAGCAGTTTTCAGAGAGGTGACGCTGGTGATCTGTGTCACAGCCTCCGGAATCATCCCGTAAGAGGCAAGTGCTGTATGGAGGCTTACGTAAGAGGGACGGTAGATGCGGTTGGCGAAATAATAGGAGTAATCGGCCTGGGTCAGATACTCAGGAAAGGTATAATACCCCTGCCTCAGCCTGACGAGCAGTCCCTGGCTTGTCCAGCGCACCAGGTTGTTCCTGTTGAAATCCGGCTGCCATGCATAGACCTGGTTTACGTTAAAGCAGGACAGGGGAAACATACGGGTTCTAAAATCCAGAAAAGTCACCTTGTTTTATTTCTATAATGCAACAAATATAGTGCAAAACAGAAAGGAAACCTCGATTTTGTTACAATTATTTTGTAAGGTCAAAGAGGGGCTATTCCTTTCCCACATGAAATTTCAGCAGTTGAAGTTATCCGGAGGGACTGATTAAGTTGCTCCAGAGAGTCTTGGGATTTGTTCTAGAAATCGTTGCGACCATTTACCGGTTGCAAACCTTTATGCTATTCCGGAGTCACCTGTAAAAAGTCACAAAATAGGGTGGCTGTCAAAGATCAAAGATCTTTTTTAGACAACCACCCTTGTATTTCATGGTCGTTTATATAACATCATAGCAGTAGCAGAATGATCAAACCTGCTACAAATATCACAGTAGAGAAGATATAGAAGCCTTTGTTTGATAGGTCCCGGAGGCGGAGTACCACGGTATATATTACCTGAAGGATTAAAAAGAAAATCACAAAGACCACGATGTCAAAATCGTAAAAGTCATTTTTTAACGATTGTACAAGGCTGAAGGCAATTAGAGTGGAATAGAGTGCAGTGAGGAAATACCGGCTAACCATGTTTGTTGTATGGATATAAGCGTCCACATCATTTTTGTCTTTTGAAAATAAAAATAGAACAAGGCCACAGGCAAAAAGAATGGACAGCAGCTTAGTAAGGTGCATATTATCAATAATTGCCGGATCATAACCGGTCATTGTAAAGATTATAAATCCGACCAGGCTTATAGCACTAAGTGTGACACCAGCTACTTTGACAGGATAACTGCTTATTCCAATATCTGCTTTCATGACAGTTTTTATTAGTGAGTTTCTTTAACTAGTTAATCAGGTAATTTTTCACTTAGTGCGGCCGATAAAAGTGCTCCTTCAATAATCGATACAACAGGCCCGAATATCAAGCCGTGTAGTGCACCTCCTGCATCATAAAGAATAACGAGAGTCGCCTTTTTAAGTTTTCTTTCGGATGTTACTGTCCAATAATCATAAGAATGCATGAATACATCTGTAAATACATAGGCTAGATCTCTATCAATTCCCGACCATACTTTGTTTTGAATATTGTTGGTAATGAAACTCTTAACATCATCGGGACTAGCATTCTCTCCCATAATGAATGCTTGTTTAAAAGTAGCCATTAATCTGTCTGAAGGATCGAATCTCTTTTCTACTGCATCCAGATAAGTGAATAGGTTCGATCGATCAGGATTAGATTTTGAAGTAAAGAGTAGACCATATTCCGGCGATGACATCATTTTTTGAGTACCTTCCTTTACGAGTTGTTGATCAAATTCCTTTTCAGATATCAAATAGTCTTCGATTAGAAGCACTATCTCATCAGTTGTCAATTCATTGGTGCTCTTACCATGGTAGTAAGCGAGGATTTCGTTGTGCATCTTACCAATCTCATATGAACTAAGCTCTGCAATGTTAGGTAAGTCATCTTTGGAATGATCCTCACATCCAGCAAAAGCACGAAACCCAGAAAAAAAATAGACATCTTTTTCATTTTTTAAAGTTTTAAGGTTAGTAAACTAAAAAAACTAATACAGAGAATAAAGATGTCTGCAGCGAAACAGACAATAGCAATTTACAACTTTTTTCTAAAACAAGAAGTTATTTAGTTGAATTTAATAAAAATGAGAGGAATAATCAAACATGATATTGCATATCAATAAATTAACCCATCTCTAATAATAGGTAAAACTACTTGCGGGAAGAACACCCTGGAATGAAATATCCAGACAGAGAGTTATTCAAACTGCCGGATTGGCACACAGAAGATAAACTGATTGCACAGAATCCCAGGCAGTTTTATTGGAGGTTAAAACCCAAAATTCAGACTTTCCCCAGCTGCTGCCTTATAATCTTGGCAATATACTTGCCGAGGATGTCGAACTCGATGTTGACCACGGTGCCCTCACTGATCTGGTGGAAGTTTGTGACCTCCCAGGTGAAGGGGATGATGGCCACTTCAAACGACCGATCTTTGGAGTTGACGACGGTAAGGCTGACGCCGTTGACGCTGACCGACCCCTTCTCCACGGTGATATGCTCGGGCGACTTCGGTTCGTATTCAAAGGTGTAGTACCATGACCCTTCGGCCTCGCGTACCGAGGTGCAGGTGGCGGTGAGGTCGACGTGACCCTGCACCATGTGGCCGTCGAGCCGACCGTCGAGGCGGGTGCTGCGCTCCAGGTTGACCTTGTCGCCCGGCTTCAGCAGCCCCAGGTTGGTTTTGTCGAGCGTCTCCCTGATGGCGGTTACGGTATAGGAGTCGTTCTCCTTCCTGACCACCGTGAGGCAAACGCCGTTGTGCGACACGCTCTGGTCGATCTTCAGCTCATCGGTGAATGAGCATCGCATTGTTATGTGGATGTTATCCCTGTCCTGTTCTATGCGCACCACCGGTGCGGCTTCCTCTACTATTCCCGAAAACATGATGTCAATAATTTGTTCCGTGCAAAGATATTAAATGTTATTTCATTCGGCAGGAGGTTCCGCATTGGCACGAGAGAGAGCTAACCTGGCCGACTCTACCTGATGAGAGGTGCAGATCCGATACAATACCATAAAGATCTTAGAATTATGGAATTCAATTCCGGAATTGTAACTTATTGGAGTTGAATTAGTGCAAAGCCCGGGCAAAACCCAGGTCATTATTTATCTGATTTTTATCGTAACAGCGGTTACAGTAACCACGGTTACGATAAATTTATTAACTTTGTTCTGCACAGTAAAAGAGCAAGCATGAAATTCATAGACCGCGAGAGCGAGCTGGAGATGCTCGAAGAGATTAGAAAAAGGTCAGAAAGATCTGCCATGATGACCGTCATTACAGGTCGCCGGAGGATTGGTAAAACAACTTTGACTATCAAGGCGTTTGAGGATTATCCCTTTCTCTATCTTTTTGTTGTCAGAAAGAGTGAGATATTGTTATGCCAGGATTTTATTGAGGAGATCAATCGTGCACTCAGGATCAATGTGTTAGGGGAATTCAGCAGTTTTGCCCGCCTGTTTGAGTACCTTATGGTGCTGGCGGAGAGCAAGCCCTTCACCCTTGTAATCGATGAGTTTCAGGAGTTTTTGAATGTGAACAAATCAGTGTATGGTGAAATTCAGAAGCTGTGGGACCTGCATAAGTCCAGGGCAAGAATGAACCTCGTCCTGTGTGGTTCGGTCTATTCAATGATGAAAAGGATTTTTGAGGATGAAAAAGAACCGTTGTTTGGTCGCGCCAACGAACGCATTTATCTCAAGCCGTTCAGGGTTGATGTGGTGAAAAGTTTACTGACCGATCACTTCCCCAGAATCAAAAACAACGACATCCTGGCTTTTTACACGATCACCGGAGGTGCCGCAAGATATGTCGAGCTCTTCTTTGATAAAGAAAAATTTACTCTCCCGGGGATGGTTGATGAAATATTCAGGGAGAACTCGCTTCTCATAGACGAGGGAAAGAATGTGCTGATAGAAGAATTCGGGAAGGATTATGGTACCTATTTTTCAATTCTGTCACTCATCGCATCATCAAAAACATCAAGGCCGGAGATAGAATCAATTATGCAAAAGGATACAGGCGGGCATCTCGATAAACTGGAGAAGGAATATATGCTGATACGAAGTGTCAGACCTGTTCTGGCAAAACCCGGAGGAAGAATACAGAGATACATGATAAACGACAATTTTCTGTCGTTCTGGTTCCGGTTTGTATATAAGAACCGCGGGGCGCTGGAGATAGGGAACTACAAATATGTCAGGGAGGTGGTGAAGCGCGATTTCAGTTCTTACAGCGGGATTTTCCTCGAAAAATATCTGAGGGAGAAGATTGCCATGAGTGGCGATTACACATATGTGGGAAGCTATTGGGAAAAAGGGAACCGAAATGAGATTGATATCGTAGCTCTTGATGAGATGAACAGGAGAGCCCTCGTTGCAGAGGTGAAGATGAAGAAAGTAAACTTCAGACCAACGGTTTTGCGGAAAAGCGCCCAAAATCTCGTAAACAAACTGGGGGATTATAAGATCGATTATAAATCATTCTCTCTCGAGGATATCTGAAACCAGTCGGCAGTCGGCAGTCGGCAACGACCGCCAACGCTGCGGCTGGCAAAGCTTTCAGACACTACTGCCGACTGCCAGCTGCCAACTGAAGACTGAATCACACCTTCATTACCAGCACCCGCACCATCTGATCCTCGATGTCTGTCTCGCGGACGGCGGGGGAGGTGAGGGCGGAGGAGGGGGCGAGCGAGATATCTAGCGCCAGCGTCTGCGCCGCGATGTAGTCGGCGTGCTTGCGCACGGCAGCAGCTACGGAGGGCAGCTCCTCAATCACCACCCTGATCTTGTCGGTTACCTCGAAGCCACTGTCTTTCCGTATGTTCTGTATGCGGTTCACGAACTCGCGGGCGATGCCCTCATGCAGCAGCTCCTCGGTGACGGTGATGTCGAGCGCCACGGTCAGCTTGCCCTCGTTGGCCACCAGCCATCCGGGTATGTCCTCGGAGATAATCTCCACCTCATCGGTGGTGATGGCATAGGCCTCTCCGTCAAGCGTCAGGTTCCGGGCGCCCAGCTTCTCGAACTCGGCTATCTCCTCCTGCGTCATCGCCAGGATGGCGGCTCCTGCCTCCTTCATCTTCTTGCCGAAACGGGGACCCAGCAGCTTGAAGTTGGGCTTCACCTTGCGGATGAGCATGCCCGATGTGTCATCGACATACTCCACCTCCCTGACGTTCACCTCGGCCAGTATCAGCGACCTGACAGCCTCGAATTTCTTTTTGAACTGCCCGTTGGTCACCGGCACCATGATCTTCGCCAGCGGCTGCCGTACCCTGATGTTCACCCTGCGCCGCAGCGCAAGGATCATCGACGATATCTTCTGGGCTATCTCCATCCTCTCCTCGAGGTGCCTGTCAATCAGCTTCTTATCATACGACGGGAAGGCGACGAGATGCACTGAATCTTCACTGTGCCTGCCGCTCACCGCGTTGAGGTCGACAAAGATGCGGTCGGTTAAGAAGGGTATGAGGGGTGCTGCCAGGATGGACACGGTCTCGAGGCAGGTGTAGAGCGTCTGATAGGCCGACAGCTTGTCCTCGTCGAGCCCGCCGCCCCAATACCTCTTGCGGTTGAGGCGCACGTACCAGTTTGAAAGGTTCTCGGTAACAAAATCCGAGATAGCCCTTCCCGCCGGGGTGATGTCATAATCGTCATACCGCTCCGTCACCTCCTTCATCAGCGTGTTGAGCAGCGAGATGATCCAGCGGTCGATCTCGGGCCTGCGCTCGACGGGCACCTGCGGCTCCTTCCCGGTAAAGCCGTCGACGTTGGCATAGAGGGCGAAGAACGAATATGTGTTGTAGAGCGTGCCGAAGAACTTGCGCTTCACCTCCTCCACACCCGAGAGATCAAACCGCAGGTTATCCCACGGCTGCGCGTTGGTGAGCATGTACCACCTCACCGGATCGGCACCGTGCTGGTCGATGATGATAAAAGGATCGACGGCATTGCCCAGCCGCTTCGACATCTTGTTGCCGTTCTTGTCGAGCAGCAGCCCGTTGGATATGATGTTTTTAAACGATACCGAATCGGATATCATCGTGGCGATGGCATGGAGCGTGAAGAACCATCCGCGTGTCTGATCGACACCCTCGGCGATAAAGTCCGCCGGAAACATCTCCGAGAAATTCTCCTTGTTCTCAAAGGGGTAGTGTGCCTGCGCATAGGGCATCGCTCCGGAGTCGAACCATACGTCTATCAGGTCGGGCTCGCGACGCATCGGCCTGCCGGTGGGACTGACCAGTATTATCTCATCGACAAACGGCCTGTGGAGGTCGAGCAGCGAGTAGTTCTCCGCGCTGTTGTCGCCCTCGACGAAGTTCGCCAGCGGGTTATGCATCATGTATCCCGCATCGATGCTGCGGGTGATCTCTATCTTCAGCTCGGCCAGCGACCCGATGCATATCTCCTCCTGACGGTCGTCGGTCATCCAGATGGGCAACGGCGTACCCCAGTAGCGTGAGCGCGACAGGTTCCAGTCGACCAGGTTTTCGAGCCACTTGCCAAAACGACCGGTGCCGGTGCTCTCGGGCTTCCAGTTTATGGTGTTGTTGAGCTCTATCATGCGGTCGCGCAGCGCGGTGGTGCGTATGAACCATGAGTCGAGCGGGTAATAGAGAACGGGCTTATCGGTGCGCCAGCAGTGCGGGTAGTTGTGCACCTGCTTCTCTATGCGGAACACCCTGCCCTGCTGCTTGAGCATCACGGCGATGTCGACGTCGAGGGTGTCGGCGCCTTCCGGCAGGCTCTCGTCATATTCGTTCTTCACATACCGGCCGGCAAACGGGCCGTAGGTTTCTGTGTTTACGCGTGTGGCGATGAATGCCTGGTCGAGGTCCTCCAGCGGCACCATCCGTCCGCGGCGGTCGACCAGCGGCGCCTGGAAGCCGTCGGACATCAGCACCAGCAGCGGCGGCACACCGTGCTCGCGTCCTGCACGGTAGTCGTCGGCACCGAATGTAGGTGCTATATGAACGATGCCCGTCCCGTCCACGGTGGTGACGAAGTCGCCCGTGACCACCCGGAAGGCGCCGTCGTCAGGTTTTACCCAGTCGATAAGCTGCTCGTAGTCTATGTCTTTGAGTTCCGAGCCCCTGTAAGTGCCGGTGACGGTGTACTCCAGCTTCTTGTCCGGCGCGAAGATCACCGGAAGAAGTTCCTCGGCCAGTATGACTGTCAGTGGATCTCCGCTGTAGGGGTTCGTGGTGCGTACCCTTGCATATTTTATATCGTGACCTACAGCCAGGGCGGTGTTGGAGGGCAGCGTCCAGGGTGTGGTGGTCCAGGCCATGATCTTCACCTCCGCAGTGTCGCTGTCGCTGAAGAGGAACTCCGACTTCCCGTTGCGGATGAGGTTGAAGAGGGCAATGCAGGTGGTGTCCTTGACATCCTTGTAGCATCCCGGCATGTTCAGCTCGTGTGAGCTGAGGCCGGTGCCGGCGGCAGGTGAGAAGGGCTGTATGGTGTAACCCTCGTAGAGGAGGTCCTTCTTGTAGAGCTCCTTCAGCAGCCACCATAGGGTCTCGATATACCTGTTGTCATAGGTGATGTAAGGGTTGTCCATGTCGATCCAGTACCCCATGTGGCGTGTCAGGTCCTCCCACGCGTCAGTGAACTTCATCACATCCTTGCGGCAGGCGGCGTTGTACTCCTCCACGGAGATTTTTGACCCGATGTCTTCCCTGGTGATCCCCAGCGATTTTTCGACGCCCAGCTCTACGGGCAGTCCGTGGGTGTCCCATCCTGCCTTGCGCTTCACCTCATAGCCCTGCTGTGTCTTGTAGCGGCATATAGTGTCCTTGATGGCGCGCGACATGACGTGGTGTATTCCGGGCATACCGTTGGCCGAGGGGGGACCCTCGTAGAAGACGAATTCGCCCTTGCCGTCGCGACTGCGCAGCGACCTGCGGAAGGTGTCGTTATCGTCCCACATCTTCAGGACATCGTTGTTCACCTTCGGGAGGTCAAGACCCTTATACTCGGGAAATTTCTTCGACATATACCTGTTCTGTTTTCAGCGTGCAAAGGTAATAAAAAGTCTGCAGGTCACGGGTCATAAGGCTTTAAGTCATTTTCCACCCTCAGCACGTCATAAATCATGCTCTCAGGCCTTTGACCTATTTAAAGGCATTGACAATATCATCGGGACTGAACACAGTCACTTTTTCTGGCATATTACCGGTTTTGCACCCTGGGTGATGAGTAGTGATAAGCTTGATAGAAAGCTTGTTGGATATTATGTTTGACAGGCATAATGTTTCTCATGTATAATTAATACTGACTGCTGTCTGATCAGATTTGCTCAGGGCAATGAGTAATTTTACTCAGTATAGTGAGTAAATTTAAATTATACTTGGCAGATCAGTCCTGGAAGCTATTAGGAGAATCTGACTGCATAATATCATCATAGAAATCACAATCTTTCTAGCATGTTGATAATCATATAAATAAGTCATCGACTACTGCCTATTGACTATTGCCTGCTGCCTCATAGCGAATAATGAAAATCATATCATATTTTATATTACATTTGCGGCATAATTCAAACACCGGTAGCCATGGCAGAAAAGACAAAATATTCGGACGAGGAGCTGGAGGAGTTCAGGCAGATAATCATGGCCAAGCTCGACAAAGCCAGGAAAGACTACGAGGTTCTCAAGGCCAGCATCACCCATGAGGATAACAACGATACCATGGACACTTCTCCCACCTTCAAGGTGCTGGAAGAGGGTGCCACCACACTGTCAAAGGAGGAGGCCGGCAGGCTGGCACAGCGTCAGCTGAAGTTCATACAGCACCTGCAGGCGGCGCTGGTACGTATCGAGAACAAGACCTACGGCATCTGTCGTGAGACAGGCCAGCTAATCAGCAAGGAGCGTCTCCGCGCCGTACCCCACGCCACTCTCTGCATGGAGGCAAAGCTGAAACAGAAATAACCTGAGGGACTCCCTCTTTCGCTGAGCTACAGAGGCCGCAGAAGGCTTCGGAGGGCAGGAAATTCTGAAGGTCACTGGTAATCCGGTGGCCTTTTTTGGTCTCAAGGTCAAAAGGTTTCAAGGTCAGACCTTCCGACATCAGATTGAGGATCCGCCAATAGCGGAGACGAACCGAACCGCCGACTGGCGGTGAGCTCGGCGGAGCCAAATCCCGATAACGAAGTGTATCGGGACCTTCCGACATCAGACCTTCCGACCTAAGCGGAGCGTGCGCTCCTGAAGACGATGTTGTAAACACTGCGGGCGAAGTATCTGATATCGGTGCCGACCGGGTTCTTGTCCCAGGAGTCGAAATACTTCTTCTCCGAGAGCTGGATGGCATCGAGCCCTGCCGGCATGTCGGCATAGTATGGGGGCAGGAGGCCGGGCTTGTACTGTATGCGCCGGTCGCGGATGTCATCGCTGTAGAGGCTGAAGTAATGGTTCGACAGCGGCCTGACGCCGAATATCTTAATGTCGCCCCTGATGATATTGTACAGCATCGGCAGCTCATCGAGCCAGACGCGCCGTGCAAACCGACCCCAGGTGGTGACACGGAAGTCGTGCTTCAGCTTGCCACCCTCGGCGAGGTCATGAATATCATAGATATAATCCTGTATGTATTCCGAATAGGGGTGCATGGTGCGCAGCTTGTAGACATTGAACAGCTGGCCGTCGCGCCCCACGCGTGGCAGGGCTATTATGAACCCGTAGCCGTTGCCGTTGGCATGCGCCGGCTCGGTCTTGCGTTGCGCCTTGACGCACAGCATGTTGCCCGCAAACCTCTCCTGCCTGATGGAGAAGCCGGCGCGACAGAGACGTCCCAGCGCCTCGGCCCTCGAGAAGGGCGGATTGGCACTGCCGGTGAAGAACTCCCAGAGGCCCCTGGTGATGCGCAGACGGGGCGTCACACGGTTGATGAAGAAATCGGGGATGGCTATGAGGAAATAGATCACCGGCGAATATTTCTGACGCAGTCGTTGTGCCCGCTGCTCCAGCGTCTCCACCGAGCAGAGGAAGATGCCGTCGCTGCCAAGCCTGCCGTTGACGGTGTCGAGGAATCTGTCGAGCTTCCTGATGCTGTTGATGGGCTTCAGGTTGATGATGCAGGTGTAATCGCCCTTTTCAAGGTTCTGTATGTTAAAGGCCTCACCCGTTGATACTATCGCCAGCCGTGATGTCTCGTCGGTGCTGATCATGGCCGACAGTGCCTCAGCGCGCTCGCGTGAGCATCCCTCCTGCAGACGTATTGTCAGCTGGGGGTCAGGGGTGACCTCCGTCTCCCCGGCAGCAGCCTGTGCCCGTGCAACCATCTCCCGCTCGGTCAGCAGCTCGGGGGCAGGCTGCAGCTGCGGAGCCTTCCTGAAGGCCAGGTAGAGGGTGCCGAACACCAGCTCCAGAAAGGTTGCGGTGAGGGCCGTACCGAAAACTACCTGCCTTGAATAGCCAAGGTCGCGCGAGGCAAACAGCAGCAGGGCCGCAATGCCTGTCGCGGTGAGGTTCGACGCCAGCACATGAGAAAATAGCGTGCGGAGGTTGATGATATGACCGCGGCCTATCTTCCCGGAGACGACTGAAACGATCAGCCACAGCAGCGCCAGCACGATGAAGAAGGTGAGATGCGACGGGACATATGCTTTCAATCCCGCCGGCTTGAGCATCGTCATAAAGATATATGACAGCGTAAGTATTGCAATATCAGCTGATAATGTGTAAACCCGAAATCGTCCTTTATTCATATCCCCCTAAGTTTTCAGACAGAACAATGCAAATGTCACTCAAGCGTTATCTTTGTAAAAACCCGATTCAGTGAACTATTCAACATACGTAATAACTTTATTAACAATACTCTTATTGTGTGGCGGTCTCACGGGCTCTGCGCAGTCGATCCCCGAACCTGTGGCCGACGGAGGCATTTACCTCTTCCTCGACGAGCTGGTGGGAGATGGATTGACAGATCTGAACAGGGCGGTGAAGCCCTACAGCAGGAGGATGATAACGGCGGCGCTGGAGGAGGCGGAGGACCACAGGGAGCAGCTCACCGGGCGGCAGCGCCGGGAGCTGGACTTCTGGCTCGAGGCCTACGGCATGACCACCCCGCAGGGTAAGCTGAAGCTGGTGTATAACCCTGCCACGGCGCAGTACCGCGACTCCCTTTTCAGCGTGACGGTTTCGCCGATACTGGGACTTACCGGCGGTCTGACACCTGACGCATCGGCCGACTTGCTGACCGGCGTGGCAAATACCCGCCCAGTCAGCTGGAAAAACGGTGCGAAGGCGTATGGTAATTATCGTAACTGGGGGTTCTTCGCAGCGCTGCAGGACAACCATCAGGATCCGTTGCTGGGAAGCGCGCAGTACCTTACCAGGGAGCGTGGCGGGCACATCAAGGGCGGCACCGATTTTTCCGAGATGACCGGCGGCATAAGCTACAGCTGGGAGTGGGGCGACATCGCCTTCCTGAAGGACGCCCCGGTGTGGGGCAGCGGCTACGCCGGGACGAACATTTTCTCGGGCAGGGCGCCCTCGTTCATGCAGATCAGGCTTCATCTGCAGCCGGTGCACTGGGCTGAGATGACCTGGATGCACGGCTGGCTCACCTCGATGGTGATTGACTCCACCCGCTCATTCTGGGTCACCAACGCCTACGGCACCGACTACCGCGAGCTCTACTGCCGCAAATATATCGCCGCCAACATATTCACCGTCACCCCTGTACCGCGACTCAGGCTCTCGCTGGGTAACAGCGTCATCTGGTCCGACCCGCGGCTGTCGCCCTACTACCTGATGCCCATCTTCTTTTATAAGTCGGTGGATCACGGCATCACCTCGGGCATCGAGAACAGCAACTCGCAGATGTTCCTCGATGTCAGCTCCACCAACATACGGCACCTGCATCTCTACGGCACCCTTTTCATCGATGAGATGTCGACGAAGCGGTTTTTCACCTCCGACTACAATTTCTTCTCCTGGAAGGGAGGGGTCCGTGGCGGCAACTTCAGCTTCATGCCAAACATATGGCTGACGGCGGAATGCACCTTCACCTACCCGCTCACTTTCCAGCACAACGTGCCCGTGCTCACCTTCGAGAACCAGGGTTACAACATGGGACACTGGCTGCGCGACAACAGCCGCAGCTGGTATTTCTCGCTCGACTGGAGGCCGGTGCGCACCATGACCCTCCGGCTGTGGCACGAATGGTCGGAGCGGAGTGTTGACTACCAGAGTGTCGGGGGCACGAGGTTGGGGTTGCTTTACCTTGAGTCGGTAGAGTGGAGCAACACCACCACCGGGCTCGATGCCAGCTGGTATGTCACCGGCGGTGTACAGGTGAGGGCTGAAGTGACCCGGCGCAATGTCACGGGCATGGAGTTCTGGTACCCCTCGCACCTGTTCGGAAAAACCACCTCATTTACCGGCGGGGTGGTCTGGGGATTCTAGAAAGGAACGGGTTTAGTATAATCAACTCCCTTCTGTTTTTATGTAAATCTGCATCTCGAATGCAAATTTGCATAAAGGATATCAGCCAAATGTGCAATTCTACGCATGCTTAGCATAGACCTTCTGGGCTGCAGAAAATAATCTCATTAATTTTTATAAAGTAAACTAAAATTAACAAAAATGCATATATTTGTAAAATAGAGTTTATGTTATGAAGTCAAGAAACAACATACTTATGCCCAGGGCACAGAAGAATCTCACTATCCTTGGTGAGAACATCCGGCTTGCCAGGCTGAGAAGGAGATACAGCATGGAGCAGGTTTCAGAGAGAGCAGATATCAGCAGACCGACGCTGCACTCAATTGAGAGAGGCAACTCCAATGTAACAATCGGGGCATATGTCAAGGTCCTGGCCGTGCTGGGACTGGAGAAAGACATTGCTGAAGTGGCAAAAGATGACATCCTGGGCAGGAAACTTCAGGATTATGGGTTAACTGTAAAAAAAAGAGCTCCGAAATTAAATAAGGCTTCAGCAATAAGGCTGGGAGATGGTGGCACATGAACTCGCGAGGTCTGCGGGCCTGAATGTTGCACATTCAATGGCACGGAAGTTTTCCGGCCGGCATCATACCTTTCTGACTAAGCGATTTGACAGGACTGATAGCGGTGAACGGATCCATTTTGCCTCAGTCATGACCATGCTGGGCCACAAAGACGGTGACAGCTACCGCGAAGGGGCAAGTTATCTGGAGATTGCCGATTTCCTGATATCCGGGGGAGCATATGTGGAGCGAGATCTGCGGGAGCTGTGGACCAGAATAGTTTTCAATATCATGATAGGAAATACCGATGATCATCTGAGGAACCACGGCTTTCTTCTGATGGACAAGGGATGGATTCTCTCTCCCGCCTTTGACCTTAATCCTGACGAAAACGGAACGGGTTTGTCGCTCAATATCAGCCTTACTGATAATGCGCTGGACCTGGATCTGGCTCTTGAAGTCATTGAGTATTTCCGGATGGACAGGGACAGTGGTATTAGAATCATTGAGCGGCTAAAAGAAACAATACGCCGCTGGCGCAAAATTGCCCAGAGGTTTCAATTGCCTGGGTCAGAACAGGACATGATGGCAGATGCGTTTGAGAGATTTATTTGAATAAGCCTGCTGACGGACCATTACTAAAGACGAGCTTTAGAGACCCCAGACCTTCAGACAAATTTTATTACTTTTGTGGCACAAGTTTTAAGGACCTATGGAAGAGAACCAGACACCCCCGGGCAGGGAGGAGCCGCAGGTGATTAAGAAGCCGGAGAGAGCCTGGTATGCCATATATACCAACTCCAGGGCGGAGAAGCGGGTCAACGACCGGCTTAACGAGCTGGAGATAGAGACATACCTCCCCCTGCAGAAGACACTGCGGCAGTGGTCCGACCGCAAGAAACTCGTTGAGAAACCGCTCATCAGCTCATATGTCTTCGTCAAGTGCATTCCTAAGGAGTTCTTCACCGTGCGCACCACCGACGGGGTGGTGAAATTCATCACCATACAGGCGAAGCCTGTCCCGATACCGGAGGTGCAGATCAGAAACCTGCGCATCCTCTGCGGCAGCGATGCCGAGGTCACGGTGAGCAGCGACGTATATGACAAAGGCGATATGGTGGAGGTGACGGTGGGATCCCTCACCGGCCTGCAGGGTGAGCTGATACGCGTGCGCAGGAAACATAAGGTGGTCATAAGAATCATCCAGCCCGGCATGAACCTGACAGTAGATATAAATACCAACGCCATCAGAAAACTCGAAAAAAAATAGGATATTTAGTACGCCTATTATCCGGCAGACAAACAGACCAAAAATGAAAAAACTGTTCCCCCTCCTAACCCTTATCCTCCTGGCAGCCTCATGCTCCACACAGAAGGAGCTCTCATACCTCAACAACCTCTCCGAGACCGGTGGAGAGGAGTATTTCACGATGGATGTGCCCGACTATGAGATACAGCCACGTGATATCATCTATGTATCCGTCAAGGCACAGACACCCGAGGGATCGCTTACCGACGTGATGAGCGACCGCTCCGGTATCAGCACCAGCTATATCCAGAGCGAGGCGTCGCAGTATGTCCTGGGATACAGCATCGACCCCGAAGGCTATGTCTCCGTCCCTCTCTTCGGTAAGGTGCCGGTGGCCGGGATGACCATCTACCAGGTGCGTGACCTCTTCCAGCATAAGGTTGACTCGCTCTTCCGCCATGCATATGTCGAGGTGAGGCTCCTCAGCTATAAATACACCGTCATCGGTGAGGTGCGTATGCCCGGCACCTTTATCAACTACAACGACCAGCTCACGGTGCTCGAGGCTATCGGTCGCGCCGGCGGTATTTCCGAGACAGGCACCAAGGAGAAGATACTGGTGATACGTCCCACCGGCGACCAGACAGTGACATACCACATCGACCTGCAGGACAAGAGCCTCCTCTCATCGCCGGCATACTTCATCACACCCAATGATGTGGTGATCGTGCAGCCCAACCCGAAGAAGGTCTTCAACGTCAACCTGCCGACGATCTCCTTCGTCATCTCCACCGTCACGGCAGCGATAACCACCACGCTGCTGCTCATCAACTACTTCGGCAAATAAAAACAGCTCCTGATGGAAAACGACGAGCAGAACTACTACATGCCTGAGAGCGAGGGCATCGACTTCCGGAGGTACTTCTCGCTGTTCATCAGCAACTGGTACTGGTTCGCCGGCGCCCTCATGATCACCATCGCCCTGGCCTACGGCGCCAACAGGTGGGGCGAGGAGTACTACACCGTACAGAGCACCATGCTCATCAACGACGAACAGTACGGCGGCGGTTATGCCGAGATGGACAAGATCATCCCCGGCGGCGATATCTTCCGCGCACGACAGAACCTCAGGAACGAGATCGGCATACTCAAGTCGTTCGACCTGAACCATAAGGTGATGTATGAGCTCACCGACTTCCACGTGGTATACACCGCCGTCGGCAAGCGCGGCATAGCCGAGAGCCGCATGTACCGCAACTCACCCTTCGTGGTGCAGCTCGACACCGCCACCGTCAGGTTCCAGCCCGGGAAGAGGGTCGACATAAAAATCCTCTCCGCAGAGAGATACGAGCTGGCCATCGAGGCCGATGACTACGAGGGGGAACACAGTTTCGGGGAGCACTTTGACAGGTTCGGGTTCGACTTCATCATCACCCCGCGTCACGGCGAGACCTCGCCGTATGTCGAGGGGGGATCGAACAAATACTACTTCTACGTCACCACCCCTGCGGCGCTGGCCAACAGCTACCGCTCGCGGCTCTCCGTCGCTCCCATAGAGGAGGAGGCCACGCTGGTGACACTCACCATATCAGGACTGGTCCCGGAGCAGGAGGCTGACTACCTCAACACCCTCATGGAGACCTACCGGCAGCAGGGGCTCGACTGGAAGAACGAGGCGGCGGATAAAACCATCAAGTTCATCGATGAACAGCTGAACTTCATCTCCGACTCACTCAGTAGCGCTGAGGACGATATGGAGCGCTTCCGCCTGAACAACAGTTTCGTTGACCTGACTACCGAGGGCAACCTGGTGCTGCAGCGGCTTGAGAGGTACGCGAACGAGAAGAACACTCTCAACCTGCAGATGCAGTACTATGAGTACCTGAAGGAGTATCTCGTCTCGCGCAATGAGAGCGGACTGATAGTCTCGCCCAGCGTGATGGGTGTCGGTGACCCGATGCTGATACGGCTCGTCGAGGAGCTGTCGCAGCTGCAGCTGCAGCAGAAGCAGCTTAGGTTTGTGGTGCGCGACGAACTGCCAGCCGCCAGCCTGATAACAGGCAAGGTGGAACAGGCCCGGGAGTCGCTCATGGAGAATGTAAACAGCAGCATCAACCAGCTGAAAATATCTGTCGGCGACGTCGAAGGACGCATAGCTGACGTGGAGAAGCAGCTCGGCAGGCTGCCGGGGACAGAGAGACGGCTGATACAGATACAGCGCGACTTCGACCTCAACAACACCGTTTACAACTTCCTTCTTGAGCGAAGGGCGGAGGCGGGCATAGCCATGGCCTCGAAGGTCTCCGACAGCAAGATCATCGATGAGGCAGAGCCCTATAATGCCATGCGCATCAGGCCCAAGACCAGGCAGAACTATATGATGGCGCTGATACTGGGGCTGCTGATACCTGCCGTCTTCATCATCCTGATAGACCTGATGAACAACAAGGTGATCGACAAGAAGGATATTGAGAGGGCCACTAAGGCGCCGATACTCGGTTTCATCAGCCACAGCGGCTACGGCTCCGAGCTGCCCGTGACGGAGAAGCCGGGCAGCACGCTGGCAGAGAGCTTCCGCAGCATACGCACCTCGCTGAAGTATTTCATCCCCGAGGGACAGCCGGCGGTGATAGCCGTCACCTCCACCGTCAGCGGCGAGGGCAAGACCTTCGTGGCGATGAACCTGGCAGCCATCATCTCTATGCTGGGGAAGAAGACCCTGCTGATAGGACTCGACCTGCGCAAGCCCCGCATTCACAAGATACTGAAACTCAGCAACACAGAAGGGATGAGCACCTTTCTCAGCGGTAACAGCAAGTTCGACGATGTCATCCAGAAGACCTCAATCGAGAACCTCTGGTTTGCCACCTCCGGTCCCATCCCGCCCAATCCTGCCGAGCTGATAGAGCGTCAGAGCATGACAGACTTCCTCGAGAAGGCCAGGAAGGAGTTCGATTATGTGATCATCGACACCCCTCCTGCTGCTGTGGTCACCGATGCGCTGCTGCTTGCCGGTCGTGCCGACGTGACTCTCTTCGTCGTCAGGCAGCGGTACAGCTCGAAGAACACGCTGCATCTGATTGATGAGATTTACAGGAACAAGGAGATAAAGAACCCCGGCATCATTGTGAATGACATCTCGATGTCTGGTTATTACGGGTACGGTCTCAGGTACGGTTACACCATGGGTTACTCCTACGGTTACAACTACGGTTACAAGTACTACGGCCACACCTCGTACGGCAGGGGCGCGCGTGACGAGGCAGGCTCGTACTATACAGAGGACTGATGAATTTTACGGCAAACCAGAGCGTAGCGACAAGGCAAACTTTAACCTTTAACCTTTATCCTTTAACCTTTTTACTTATATTTGCACGTCGCAATCCGCGTCTGGCGGAAGTCCGAAAAACTTGGGGAAGGATTGAAATAGAATAAGAGCCGAAGAAACAAACCCGGCTCGCAATTTATTATACTGATCTCAAGCTTGTTAGGCACTCAACACGATGTGACTGACCAACCGGAGGATTATCAAAAACCAGGATAACTGGCCCCCAGCCAGGAGCAAAAAATATACTCAAATCTCACTATTGCCATTTTCCTGACCAGCACTTTATCCTTTATCCTTTATCCTTTAACCTTTACCAAGGCCTACTGCCTAATCAACATGGAAACACAAAAAAAGCCTGTACCACCATCAGATGATATAGATTTGATGCGCTACGTAAGCCTCTTCATCAGCAACTGGCTCTGGATAGCCGCGGCGCTATTCCTCGCCCTGGCCGTTGCCTATGTCTTCAACAGGTACTCGCAGCGCGTATACAACGTGAAGAGCACCCTGATGATCAAGGAGCAGCAGACCTCTGGCGCCATTGCCAACATGGAGCAGATCTTTGCGGGGAATGCATACAATCCCTACCCCAACCTTGAGGATGAGGTGGCGATCATCAAGTCATATACCCTCAACTACCGGGTGATAGAAGACCTTCCGGAGACGCATATAGCATACATCCCCGCACAGCGCAACGGCATCCAGGGTCAGCGAACCTACATGACATCGCCGTTCATTGTGCAGAAGCTTTCCGAAGATCAGCCGGTGGGGGTCCCCATGACCTTCAGGTTCAACGGCTCCGGATCATTCAGGGTGGAGATCGATGATGAGGCACTGGAGATATGGAAAGGCAGCCGCAAGGTAGCGTCGGGTTTTACAGAACCGGACCCGGATCGTGAGTATCAACCCGGTGAGCCCTTTGTCCAGGCCGGGTTCAATTTTACAGTTGAGCCTCGCGACAGCACCAAAACGCTCTCCGGTGCCGGACGGTGGCTGGTACGCTTTGATTCACCTGGCACCCTGGCAAACATCTACCGTTCAAACCTGAGGGTAGAGGCTGTAGAGGATTATGCCAGCGTATTCACTCTCTCTTTTGAGGGCTATTCACCGCAGCAGGGGGCAGACTACCTGAACAAGCTGATGAACATGTACATCCTGCAGGGGATGGAATGGAAGAGCCGGGCGGCAGATAACACGATAAACTTCATCGAGGCACAACTGGGACTGATCTCCGACTCGCTTCGACTTGCCGAGAACAGTATGGAAGACTTCAGGCTGAATAACCGCTTTGTTGACCTTACTCTTGAGGGAACCCTGGTATTGCAGAGGCTGGAGAAGTTTGAGACTGAGAAGAACGCGCTGGGTATGCGGATGCAGTATTATGAATACCTGCTCGAGTATCTTGATGCCAGGGACGACAGTGAAAGCCTGATCTCACCGAGTATTATGGGAGTGACCGATCCCGTCCTGGTGGGACTTGTTGGCGAATTTGCCACATTGCAGCAGCAGAAGAAGCAGATGGCCTTCACCGTGAGGGAGGACCTGCCGCAGGTGCAGCTTCTTGACCAGCAGATGGATGATGCCCGCGCTGCACTGAAAGAAAACGTAACAAGCGCCATCAATCAGCTGAAGCTTTCAATAAAGAATGTTGACGATCGTATTGCAGGCGTTGAGAAGGAACTAAACAGGCTTCCCGGAACTGAGAGAAGGTTGATTGGGATACAGCGAAAGTTTGACCTGAATAATTCAGTCTATACGTACCTTCTTGAACGACGCGCCGAGGCAGGCATTGCAAAGGCTTCACAGATCACAGACAACAGAATCATCGACGAGGCGCTGGTCCAAAATAGTGTACGGGTAAAACCTATGGAGAGCAAGAATTATCTCATTGCGTTGTTGCTCGGACTGCTCGTACCCATGGCATTGATAATCATCTTCGACCTGATGAATAACAAGATCATTGGCAGGCATGATATAGAGCGGTTGACAAAGGCGCCGATAATAGGCTATATAAGCCATTCCGACTATCATGTTGAAGACCCTGTTGCAGAGAAGCCGGGCAGCACACTGGCCGAGAGCTTTAGGGCGGTGCGCACATCGCTGGCATTCTATACCGGACAGACAAAATGCCCGGTCATCGTTGTGAGTTCCCCTGTCAGCGGTGAGGGAAAAACATTTGTCTCCGTCAACCTCGCAACCATCATCTCAATGATGAACAAAAAGGTTCTGATAGTAGGACTCGATTTGCGCAAGCCCCGGGTGCATGCTATCCTTAAGGCAGGCAACGGCCACGGCATGAGCCAGTACCTCAGTGGCAGCGCCACATTTGAAGAGGTGATAGTGCCAACAGAGATTGACAGCCTCTGGTTCGCCCCCTCCGGACCGGTGCCTCCTAATCCCGCAGAGCTTATTGGTTCTCCAAAGATGGCAGAGTTCATCGCCCAGGCAAGAACCCAGTTTGACGCTGTCATCATTGACACACCCCCTGTGGGCATTGTTACGGATGCCCTTCTTCTCAGCCAGCTGGCAAACGTCACTCTCTTTGTGGTGCGCCAGCGATACACCACCCGAGGTTCGGTGCAGCTCCTTGATGAGATCTATCGTAAGGGCGAGATGTCAAACGTTTCAATTCTTGTGAATGACATATCCGCATCCGGCTATTACGGTTACGGGTTGCGCTATGGCTACTCGCTTGGCTACGGCCATCGTTACTACGACCCCGGAAACTACTACACCAAAGGCAGTGGCAAGTCATCAGGATACTATACCAACGACTGACCTTTAGACATTAGACCTTTGGACCTTTAGACCAAAAGCACATTAATGAGAACAAAACTTACTCTTGTTCTGCTTGCCATCTCAATGACTACACTGCTAGCCCAGCCTGATCAGCGTATTGCGAAGACCCCTAAGGTCAATTACGACTGGCGTCCTGGATATGTTTACATAACTGAGCTGACAGGAGCTATTGGTCTTGGCGATACGGAATCAGAATTATCAAAATATTATTACGGTATCACAGCCTTAGCCGGATACCAGTTTTCGCGCAACATCAAAGTCGGTGCCGGTGTGGGGGTCCACAGCCATGAGGAAGGGGCCCTGTTCCCGATCTTTATTGATATGCGGTTAAGCCTGAATGCGCAGGATGTTGTTCCATTTCTTGCCGGAGCAGGAGGGATTATGCTCGATTTTACAAATCTTAATGATACTCGGATATTCATAAATCCTTCTGTTGGAATTAAATATGTTGCCGCAAACAGGACCGGGGTTTCCTTTTCAACAGGGCTGATGGTCACCACCGGTGGACCCCAGGCCCGCAAATCATTCATCAACTTCAAGCTCGGCCTCGAACTTAAAGGCAAGCAGAATCCATGATGGTAAAAGAGAGTTTTGACTACCTGGTAATCGGAGCCGGAATTATCGGCCTTTCCATTGCACGCGAGCTGATTGTGCGTTTCCCCGGGTCGAAGATTGCCATACTTGAAAAAGAACACGATGTTGCCCGCCACAGTAGCGGCCGTAACAGCGGGGTACTCCATGCGGGATTCTACTATACGGCAGACTCCCTGAAGGCAAGATTTACATGCGACGGCAACCGGCTGATGCGCGAATACTGCTACAACAACAAATTGAAGATCAATGAAACTAAAAAGGTTGTTGTGGCAAAAAATGAAGATGAACTTCCGGGCCTGTTTGAACTTGAAAAACGAGGAAAAACCAACGGTGTTGAGGTTAATATCATAGACGAGAAGGAGCTGGCAGAGATAGACCCAAATGTAAAGACCTTCAAACAAGCTCTTTGGTCGCCTACAACAGCTACCGTTGACCCGGAAGAGGTAAATCTGGCTATCAAAAGTGAGCTTGAACAGAAAGGCGTCAGACAATTTTTCGGCGAAGGGTACGCCGTCAGGCTGGATGGCAATAAAATAAAGACAACCCGGGGAAATATCCTTGAGGCAACCAAACTAATCAATGCCGCCGGTCTGTATGCCGACAGGGTGGCAAAAGATTTCGGATTTTCAAGGAAATATACGATCATTCCTTTCAAGGGCATCTATCTAAAATACACCGGAACCAGGAATCCTGTCCGAACAAACGTCTATCCGGTTCCAAACCTGAAAAATCCCTTCCTGGGTGTACATTACACGGTTACGGTCGATGGACATGTTAAGATCGGCCCGACATCCATGCCCGCCTTCTGGCGCGAGAATTACGACGGCACAGCAAACTTCAAGGCCGGCGAAATGGCTGTTATACTGAGCAGGGAGGCAAAGCTTTTTATAAAGAACTCCTTCGGATTCCGCAGCCTGGCAATAGATGAAATAAAAAAATACAATCGCAGGTATTTCACCTCGCTGGCCGCATCCATGGTCCACGAGCTTGATGCCAGGGGCTTTACAGATTGGGGTAAGCCAGGCATCCGCGCACAGCTGCTTGACATCACCACCGACGAGCTGGTCATGGATTTCATAATAGAGGGCGACAAAAATTCAACACACGTTTTGAACGCCGTCTCCCCCGCCTTCACCTGTGCCTTCCCCTTCGCTAAACACGTTATTGATAATTATATAACATAACCACTACTGCCTTCTGCTTTTAGCCGCCGAAGCCTTCTTTGACATCCGTAGTTTTAACGGAGGATGTGGCGAAGGCGGCCTATTGCCTACTCCCTACTCCCTGGTTACGCAAAGTCAGTATCAAACGTTCGACACTAATTTAACTCGTCCCTAAATAAACAACTAAATAATATTTCGTACATTAGACCCCAAAGTCATTTACCATCATTAAAAGGACCATCATGAAAAGACTTTACACTGTTCTTATTGCGCTTATAATTACGGCATCTTATGCCGGTGCACAAGTAGTAACCGAGCGCTGCTGGCACCTCGAAAAGGTACAGTTCCTTCAGCACAAACAGGACTTCTGGAGAACTCACAGGCTCTTCTCCACATCCTCTCGCCCTATGTCTGGTATCACAGGAGGCTTTTATAACATTACTGAGGGGCAGTACGGGTTCGGCCTGGGGTATAAGAATACACCCTTCTCGGATCACTATGCAGGAATAACAACAGTCTTCGGGTGGAGGTTTGGAAATGGACTGGCTCTTGGCGGGGGAACAGGATTCATGCTATACGACTTCGGCCTTGAGGACCGGGAGAGCGGATGGATGATTCCGGTGATAGGCGGTGCAAGATATTTTATCGGAAAGCAGAAAAATAAATTCTTTCTGATGTTCGATGGAGGGTTTCTGCTTAACTTCCAGGATTTCAGTGAAAATGCCAGGTATTTCATGAACCCGGGACTCGGGATCACTATACCTCTTACAAGCGGTACTCAGCTCTCTTTTGCTGCCGGGCTCTTTACACAGTATGACTATAACTTCTTCGGACGTATACCTGACGGAGGCATCCGCGACAGTTTCATCAACATGAGACTCGGACTTGTATTCGGCAAATAGCCTGACCTTAAGATTGATGCTCCGCCAAATGGCGGGGACGCAATCCCGATAACGAAGTGTATTGCGACCTTCAGACATTAGACCTTCAGACCATTTATGTTTCTTGACCTTATCGTTGGCGCCCGCCCCAACTTCATGAAGATTGCCCCGATTATCCGGGAGATTGAGAGAAGAGGGGACCAGGGCAACACCATTAAGTATCGCCTGGTACATACCGGTCAGCACTATGACCGCAACATGAGCGGCTCCTTCTTTGAGGAGCTGGGTATCCCGGAACCGCATGTCAACCTGAACATCGGCAGCGGCACGCAGGCTGAGCAGACCTCCGGGATCATGACGGGTTATGAGAAGCTCCTTATGCAGCAGAAGCCTGACCTCTGCATAGTGGTGGGCGATGTGACGTCCACCATGGCCTGCGCCATAGCCGCGAAGAAGCTGTTGGTAAAGGTTGCTCATGTTGAGGGAGGCATACGTTCTGATGACATGACCATGCCCGAGGAGATCAATCGCATTGTAACCGACAGCATAACCGATTACTTTTTTACCACTTCGGAGACGGCCAACGCCAATCTGAGAAGAAACGGTGTCAGCAATGACCGTATCTTCTTTGTGGGTAACACAATGATCGACACCCTCCTCTTCGCCCGCAATCGATTCAGAAAACCATCACTGTGGGATGAGCTGGATCTGAAGGACAGGAATTATATCGTACTCACCCTTCACCGTCCGAACAATGTTGATGATCCGGTAAATCTAAGATGGCTGCTTGATGAGATCATAAACAGTTCCAAAGGCTTGCCGATAATATTTCCTGTACACCCGCGGACCCGTAAGATCATCAACTCATTCAGCGAATCCCTCTCATCGACGGTTAGCATGGCTGATCCTCTCGGCTATCTTGAATTCAATTACCTGGTTGAACGCAGCCTCGCGGTGATAACCGACTCCGGTGGCATCACCGAAGAGACCACTGTAATGGGGGTTCCGTGCATGACCCTGCGCGATAGCACCGAGCGCCCCGAGACAGTCACCATGGGTACCAATGAGCTTCTTGGCACCAACCCTGACGCCATAGCTCCCGCCATGCAAAAACTCCTCTCCGACCAATGGAAGAAGGGTTCCATTCCCCCTCTCTGGGACGGCCACACCTCCGAACGAATCATAGAAATAATTTCCAAATTAAGTCTATAAGTCCTTTGACCTTTAGACCTTCGGACATCAGATTGAGGCTTCGCCAATGGCGGAGACTTAACCCCGATAACGAAGTGTATCGGGGCCTTCAGACTTTAGACCTTAGACCTTTAGACCAAGAACATGAATATATCCATAGTAGGAACCGGCTACGTCGGTCTGGTCTCTGGCGCCTGCTTCGCCGAACTCGGCGCCAGGGTATGGTGCATCGACACCAACAAAGACAAGATCGACAACCTCAACAAAGGCATAATCCCAATCTATGAACCCGGACTGGATGACCTCGTACACCGTAACGTTAAGGCAGGAAGGCTGCATTTCTCAACTGACCTGACCGAAAGCCTTCAGGATGTAGAGATGCTCTTCATCGCCGTGGGTACACCACCTGAAGAGGACGGCAGCGCCGACCTCAGCTATGTTATTAACGTGGCGAAAAAAATCGGGCAGAACCTCCAAAAATACCTTCTGGTCGTTACAAAGAGTACCGTTCCGGTCGGATCCTCAAGGCTTGTCAAAAATGCAATAGAGACCGAACTCAAGAAGAGGGGCATAAACATAGAATTTGATGTGGCATCCAATCCCGAGTTCCTTAAGGAGGGCGCTGCCATAGACGACTTCATGAAGCCTGATCGTGTAGTTGTCGGCGTGGAGAGCGAGAAGGCAAAGGAGCTGATGACACGGCTCTACGCCCCCATGCTCCTGAGCAACTTCAGGGTCATCTTCATGGATATCCCCTCTGCCGAGATGACCAAATATGCTGCCAACGCCATGCTGGCAACACGCATCAGCTTCATGAACGAGATTGCCAACCTCTGCGAAAAGGTGGGAGCCGATGCAACCATGGTCAGAAAGGGTATCGGCACCGACAGCCGCATAGGCAGCAAGTTCCTCTATCCCGGCGCGGGCTTCGGAGGCTCATGCTTCCCGAAGGATGTAAAGGCTCTTATCAGGACAGGCAAGGATCATGACTCGCCGCTGACATTGCTTGAGTCAGTTGAGGCCATCAATGAGAGGCAGAAAAAAGTGCTCTTCGGAAAGTTCAGGGACTTTTACAAAGGCGATATAAAAGGGAGAAGGGCGGCAATATGGGGCCTGAGCTACAAGCCCGGTACGGACGACATGCGTGAGGCGCCGTCGCTTACCCTCATCAGCCAGCTCCTCGAGGCAGGATGTACCGTAAAGGCCTATGATCCTGTGGCCATGGATGAAGCACGTATCAGGCTGGGTGACACAATTGAATATGCCTCTGACATCTATAACGCCCTCGAAGATGCCGATGTTCTCTTTCATGTCACCGAATGGAAGGAGTACCGCATGCCCGACTGGCAGAAGGTGCGTTCACTCATGAAAACCCCACTCCTCATCGACGGCCGCGGCGTCTTTGACAAAACCAACCTTGAGGGTATCACCTATCTGAAGATAGGCTGAAATTTTTTGCCCGGAGTATTGACCCGAATCTTTTTCTTTCCTAAATTAGTAGTGTCTGTCAATAACTACTGATTATGAAAAAGCTTACAATTCTTGCAGTATTAACGGTATCAGGCATTCTGCTGACTGGCTGTGCCACCGTTAAGATCTACTCTGATGTGGGACTGAAGGACGAAACCGGCCTCCGCTTCTACACTCTCAAGCCATATCTTCTCGTCGAGCAGATGGCGAATAAGGATAACACGGTGAAGACATCGGTTGTTTTT
>JARGFQ010000014.1 GCA_029210565.1 Bacteroidales bacterium | reverse complement strand
GATATCGAAATCTGTGTAATACCACAGAAAATTGTTCATAACCACCTATTTTTGAGAGTAGACTGATTAGTTACAAAACAGAAAAAGGAACTTGCTGGATGTTAATAACTACGCAATAATGTTAATATGCCGTACTATAGAAAATTAATCCAGGAATTACCCTTGTGTATATATCTGTATGTCAGCCTATAACAACTGAATATTGAGTAATGTTAAAAAAAAGCTACGGTCAATTACTGACGTGAAAATCTGTATTATAAGAAAATGCATGTAAATCCCGGCTTTCGCCCACGGGATAATTCACTTTCACTTGCATTTATTAAGACAGGCAGATTCTTTATAAGAGCAATGAGAAGGAAAATCCGCTGCGGTAAATGAAGAAGCAAAGATGTATCATCCTGTTAACAGAATATTTTATCTGTTACATATATTAAGTATTTTATCTTATCTATTAAATAATTAACTATTTTTGGCTTTTAAAAATTTGATATTATAGCTTTATTTATCTAATATCTTAATATTAATAAATATGACATATTATATTCCTGAAGGGTACTCTCCTCAATTGGCATCAGAAAAAATGGAGCAGGCAATTAAGATGCTGAAAGCGGTCTTTCAGGCAGAATTGTCAAGACAATTGAATCTCAGACGAGTTACGGCCCCTCTGTTTGTTCTGGCCGGAACAGGTATTAATGATGACCTGAACGGTGTGGAACGTCCTGTTTCATTTCCTATCAAGTGTATGGGAGACCGTAAAGCAGAAGTGATTCACTCATTGGCCAAATGGAAAAGAATGAAACTCGGAGCCTATGGTATTCCGGCCAATTATGGACTCTATACTGATATGAATGCAATCCGGAGCGATGAAGATGTAGATAATCTTCATTCCCTGTATGTAGATCAGTGGGACTGGGAACAAACCATAACCTCAGCAGACCGTAATCTTGAATTTCTCAAGGCCACGGTCAGAAAGATCTATGAGGCAATGAAGAGCACGGAACAAAATGTGTTTGAAGATTACCCTCATATCACTCCTGTTCTACCGGAAGAGATAACCTTTCTCCACACAGAAGACCTACTGAATGAATATCCTCAGCTGACTCCGGGAGAAAGGGAGATCAGGGCCGCGAAAAAACATAAAGCAATCTTTCTCATTGGCATAGGAGGCACCCTGTCGGACGGAGTAATTCACGACGGACGCGCTCCTGACTATGATGACTGGACCACTCCCACTACTGACGGTCACAAAGGGTTGAACGGAGATATTATTCTTTGGAATCCTGTTATTAATTCGGCAATTGAAATCTCTTCCATGGGTATTCGCGTAGACAGGGAAACACTACTCAATCAACTCAAAATCAGTGATTGTGAAGAACGCGTTACACTCGACTTTCATAAAGCCCTGTTGGATGGGAGCATTCCGCTTTCAATCGGGGGAGGTATTGGACAATCGCGATTATGCATGTTTTTTCTGCGGGCCGCTCATATTGGAGAAGTGCAGTCTTCAATATGGCCTGATGAGATGATTGAAACCTGCAGAAAACATAACATTCATTTAAAATAACTTTACATAGAGAATTCTAGGATTTCGGTCATTGGTAGAGGGTAACGGTGTTGCGATCATGACCAATTCCGATAACGAATCGCTTCTTGAGCAGATCGCGGTGCTGAGAGTTGAATAATGGCTTTGTCACATGTATTTGCTAACGATGTCCCTGTGGGAGAAGGGAGCTAAGAGGAACCGCTTCGTAACCTTCAAGCTCGTCAGCCATGAGATCTTCGCCCCGTTTCTGCGGTTGCCGGTCATCTTCTTCACCAGGAACAGAGCCACGGTGTCAGCCTCGTTGGCAAGTATGTTGTAAATCTTTATCAGCTGCCTGTTCTTTTCCGGGTCACTCCTGACCTGGTTCATGGTCAGGTCGGTCAGCACCATCCCCGGACTGATGGTACCGACAATGACGGGACCGTCCTTCACCTCTGCGGAGAAGGCATCGGTGAAGTATCTTACCGCCCTCTTGGAGGTGCCGTAGGGTGTGAGGCCGGTGATCCGCCGCCCGTCGCTCCCCAGTCCTTCCATATTGTAGATAGCCCCGAAGCCCTGCTTCAGCATGCGGTTATAGGCAATATGGGTGGCGAGCATCACTCCTTTGACGTTGGTGTCAATAATGCTGGTGAAGACCTCTGGCTCAAGCTCATGGAATAGGGTCTGGTCATTTGACTTGCCGGCATTATTGACCCAGATATCAACCCTGCCGAAGGCGTTCACTGCGCCGTCCCACAGGCTGGCAAGGTCTGCTTCAGCAGTCACGTCGCACGGGAAGGCGGCCTGTCTTTCTGCCGGGAAGCGGTCGCGGATCAAGCTCAGTGACTTCTCCACCGTCGACTGCGAGGTTCCCGACCAGGCTACATTCCAGCCCTCCTCAATGAAGGCCCTGACCAGTGCAGCGCCTATGCCCCTGGTGCCGCCGGTAATAACTGCTGTTTTCATTGCTGCATATCTTTCTGAGAGAGATAAATCTACAAATTATTTCCCTCCCTGACAGGTTCTATCGATTTCAAAAGGAGGGTGGTGGTATTGGGGCAGCTTGCAGTAATAGAACAGCATCAAGCCCCCTTACCTCCGGGCTCCTTTTCTCAGCAGGTTGAACGCACACAGGTAGCCCCCGGCGATGGCGCCGGAGAAGCCGCCGCCGGTCCTGCCCCAGGCCGAGGCAAAATGCAGGTTTTCAACCGGGCTGAAGGAATCGATGTACTTCCTGCCGGGATTCTGAGCGAAACCGTAAACTGCACCGCCGGGGTTAAGGGTATACCTCTTCACCGTCACCGGGGTGGCAACCTCATAATAGGCTATGGCATCCTCAAACCCCGGTATCATCTCACCGAGCCTCCTGATGAAGCTCTTTGCAACATACTCCTTCTTCTGATTATACTCCTCCTTACCCAGGTTCTCCCAGTCCTCCAGGTAGTCGATGCAACAGACCGCTCCCACCCCCTTGCCCTCCGGCGCCAGGCCGGAATCGATCTGGGAGTAATCGACAAAAGTGAAGCTTCGCCTGGAGAAGTCGTCCCTGTTGTTGGCAGCAATGTCAGCCTGCGATCGCACGGAGCTGTCATAGATGAATGTCGAATAGTAACTGTGGCCAAGCGCTTTCAGCGGCCTGTCATACCCGAAATAGACCGTCAGCAACGAGGCGCCTGTATTCAGTCCGCTGCACTCATCCTTCAGCTGCGCTGCCGGCACCGGCGGCAGGAGGTCAGCAAGGGCAGGGATGGCATTGTTAGCCACGATCTCATCGGCAGTAGCCTCAATGGGACTCTGGGCAGGATCACTCCTCTTCCGGCAGGTCACCCCTGTTGCCCGGCCATCCCTTACCGTTACTTCGGTGACAAGATGGTTCAGTAGTACCTGTCCGCCATGTGAGATGATATAACCTGTCAGGTGGTCGGACAGTCTCTGCGAGCCTCCTTTGATGAAACTGGCTCCGTTTGTAAAATAGCTGCCCTCGGCAACTGAATAGTATGCCAGCGAGAGCGAGTAAGGATCATCATGAAAATACCCGAGGTTGCCCAGCAGGATAAGCTTCAGTTCTTCATTCTTAATTATTGAGTCGAGAAAAGTTCCAACGCTGATATCCGGTTCGCTGTCGCCTGCCGGCCTCTTTTTGGGGCTGAGCAACTGCTCAAAGTATCTGGCAATGCCTTCCTTCTCATTGGGAAATTTTTCCAAAAGCCTTTCGGCTGCCACCTGCGGGTCATGGGGTATGGTCACCGCCAGGTCTCCCCTGATGAACCGGTAGAATTCGGGCACATGGATAAACTCAACTTTGCCTGTAACATCAAGCTCACTGAAGATCCTGTTCTTAATGTCACGGCCACCGGGACCGTCCATCTCATGCAGTCCCACCTCGAGGGTGAACGGGCCGCGCCTGAAGGTGGTGGCGCATCCGCCCGGCTGGCTGTGCTGTTCAATGACCAGTACCTTCATGCCCTCGCGGGCCAGCTTCGCTCCTGCCGTCAGGCCGCCGAGGCCGGCGCCTATTATTATAACGTCATACTTCATCTCTTGATCTTAAATTTTCAAATGTCAGACGGGACATCCCTGAATAATCATTCGCAAGCGTGGCAAATATACTTTTCATGGATGGTTCATTTTATGTCAGGAATTGGATAACGTTTGAACTCTTTGGTCCTGTCAAAAAGGAAGCGGTATGTGATGTAGTTCTTGACGGGCACACTTCCTACCGACACGAAAATCTTCCTCATCCTGGGATTGAAATCGCCCACCCAGGAAAACTCAACCTCTTTGTAATGAGGCTTATGCTTTATCGCTTCCCTCAGCTTCAGGATAAACGCCGACTCTATTCCCAGCCCCTGGTATTTGGGGATGACGCCCATCAGCATGCCCCTCGCCCTGGTCATGGTCTTCCTCTTCTTCAGCCAGAGGAATTTAATCAGTGACAGGGGATCGAGCTTGCCGTTAAGGTGTTTAAGTATCTGGTTCAGGTCGGGAAACATGAGGTATATGGCTATCGGCTTACCCTCGAAATATGCCAGCCAGATGAACTCCTCGTCGAGGATCACCTTTGACTTCTTCAGCACGCCTTTGATATAGTCGGCCTCGAGGGGTTCGAAGTTGGCTTTGAAGGAGGCCCATGCCTCGTTGAATACCTCGGCGAAGTCGGCAACGAATTTATCCTTCTCCTTCCAGGTAAAATGCCTGAACTCATATCCGGGTTTGGCGGCCACCCACTCCGCTATTTTGCGGAATCTCGCATCAAGCGGTTTGGTGAGGTCATAGTGGAATCCCTCCATCTTATACCAGGTCTGAAAGCCGTACCGCTCAAACAGGCCCTGGTAATAAGGATGGTTATAGGCTATCTCGAAGGAGGGGTGTGTGAATCCGTCAACCAGTAGTCCCCAGTATTTGTCGGTCTCACCGAAGTTTTGCGGTCCGTCCATCGCCTCCATCCCCCTTGCGCGTAGCCACTCCCTGGCAGTGTCAAATAGCATTCCGGCGGCCTGGTCGTCATCTATGCATTCAAAGAATCCGATACCCCCGGTAGGCTGGTCATAGGTATTGGCAAGATTAGAGTCGATGAAGGCCGCGATGCGTCCAATGAGGCTGCCGTTGTCGCCGGTGAGCACCCACCGTGTTGCCGTACCGTGCTTATAGTAAGGATTTGTTGCAGGGTCGAAGACATTATTGATATGCTTGTCCAGCGGGCATACCCATACCGGGTCATTCCTGTAGATTATCCTGGCTGTGTCAAGGAACATTTTCCCTGTTTTCCTGTCGGTAACCTCGATCAATTTCATACAAAGCTATTTAGGTGCCGGATAAACTATCTGTTGTAAACCTGTTCAACCACGGAGCTGTATTTGTCACTGATGAACTTCCTGCGAAGCTTAAGGGTAGGCGACAGCTCACCTGTGGTGGGGCTCCATTCTTCCTTCACTAGCCTGAACCTGTTTATCCTCTCCGGCGGACTGAGGCGCTTATTCAGCTTGCTGACCTCTGCGGAGAAGAAAGAGAGCACCTCAGGAAGGGTGATAAGCTCATCATTGGTTGACCAGGAGACCTTCTTTGCCGTCTTCCAGTCTTCAAAATATTTGAAGTTGGGAGAGATGAGAGCACTGGCGAACTTCTCATGCTCACCGATGACCATGATCTGATCGATGATGGGTGATTCCTTGAAGATATTCTCCACTATCTGGGGTGCGATGAACTTGCCGTTTGAGAGTTTGAATATCTCCTTCTTCCTATCGGTCACCATCAGGAACTTACCCTCTTCCATATGGCCTATGTCTCCTGTATGGAACCATCCCTCGTCGTCAAACACCGATTTCGTCTGTTTGGGGTCATTGTAATAGCCCAGCATGACGTTGGGGCCCTTGCAAAGTATCTCGCCGTCTTGGGATATTTTTACCTCTACCCCCTCTATGGTCATGCCTACCGATCCCAGCTTAACCATCCCCTTTTCCGTTCTGTTGATGGTGATTATTGGTGAGGTCTCAGTCAGGCCGTACATGTTAATGATCTTTATTCCTGCTGCCCAGAAAACCCTTTCGAGCCTTGGTTGCAGCGAGGCTCCACCGCAGCCTACTATGCGGACGTTTCCTCCTAGCGCCTCCCTCCATTTGCTAAAGATGAGTTTGTCAGCCAGACGGAGTTTTCTCTCATATAGCCAGCTATTCTCCCCAAAGGGCTGGTATTTGAGGCCAAGGTTTACTGCCCAGAAGAAGAGCGATTTCTTTATGCCGGTAAGGTTTTTGCCCTTGGAGATGATAACATCATAGAACTTCTCCAGCACCCGGGGTACGGCATCGAAGCCGTCAGGACGAATCTCCTTCATGTTCAGGGCGATGGTCCCCATGCTCTCGGCATAGTAGATGCTGGCACCGCTGTATTGGGTCTGGTAGTTGCCCATGCGACCGCCGACATGGCACAGAGGCAATATGCTCAGATACTTGTCTTCCGGTTTAAGATTAAACACCGAGGCTGCCGAGATGAAGTTGCTGACCATGTTCCTGTGTGACAACATCACTCCCTTAGGTTTGCCTGTTGTGCCGGAGGTATAGATCAGGGTTGCGAAGTCGCCGGGAGCTATAAGTTTCTTCCCCTCCTCAACCGCCTGTTTTGTCCCGGCTGAGCAGTGTCTGCCCTTTTCGACTATCTCAAGCCAGCTGGCCGCTCCCTCTATTTCATCAAAGGTGACAGCCGGGCAGGTAGTGCCAATTTCTGCAAGTACAGGTTCCAGCGTCCGGTAGAGCTTTTTGTCGGAGATGATCATCATCCGGGCTCCCGAATCTCTGATTATATACTCATACTCCGAGGCCGAGAGGGAGGTGAAAACGGGAACGTGGACCACGCCGATCATCGACATGCCCATATCCGCGAAGTTCCACTCCGGCCGGTTGGATGAGACGGTAATTATCTTATCGCCCCTGCGGAAGCCTGATTCATAGAGGCCATAGCAGAAACTGTATGAATACCCGATGTATTCTGCTGTGCTGAATTTTCTCCAGGCACCGTTCTGCTTAAAGCAGAAGGCATCTTCCTTGTTAAAGAGTTCCCTGTACCTGTCGAGCAGGTCGAATGTGCGCGTCACGTTATGTTCCATGGTTTATTATGATAAAGGAAAAGCTATGAACTACCCCTCTGCAATATAAAAAAATTTGGCAATAGATGCGATAGCCTTTAAAGTGTATATGCCGGGCGGCGCAGGGTAAAAAATGTTGAGATAATGTTGTACGATAACTGCATTTTTTTCTTTACATTTTTTTGCACGGGAATTGATCTGAATGACCTATTTTTATTTCATAAAACCTTAAGGCCAAAGTATGGAGAAGTATGACAGGATTAAGAAAATCTGTGATGAGAACAGTAAACTGACGGCAAAGCTGGTCGACAAATTTCTCATCTACCATGCTGCTGCACATGATAACCTGGAGAAGGTAATGCAACGCGACTTTGCCCGTTACAGTCGTGCCTCAGCAATGCTTCCGGCCGACTGGGATTCCAGGGCCAAAGCACAGTACCTGGCCCACAGGGTCTTCAGGGAGGGCGGTCTGATCAGGAAATTTCTGTACCATAGTGCCCTGAAAAAGTTGACCAGCGATGAAATGAAGTTCCTGGAGTTCCAGGCAGATAATCCATGGAGATTCAGCTTCAGCACAATCACCGCGAATCCTTCAGGAGATTTTTACCTGATGGAAGATGCCTTTCGCGGAAATGATTTTCTACTTTTCTCTCCGGCTGTTACCGAGACCCTGAAGACACAAAGGGTAGCCCTCTGGCTCACGATGGTGTCGTTCAACGGCTCCTGCTGGCAGACCTACGGTCCGGTCAACCCCTTCAACGGATTTGAACCCGATGACATTTACTTCTTTGCTACCGAAGTAAATGCTGACATTGATAACGAACTCGACCTCATTGCAGAGGTGGAGGCCAATCCTGTTCCCTTCATGCTTCTCATAACCGGCTCAACCTTGCCGATACTGATAAGTAAAAACTACCGGATGCTCAGAGTGATGGCAGAATATGACATTCCAAACCTCGATACCCGTAATCTCGCCGGTCAGTTTAAGTCGGCATACAGTCACGGCGTTTATCGTCTGACTCTCAAAAGGTGGGGCACGCATCCGCATTTTGCAGAAGCCTGGTATGACGAAAATAAGAACAAGCTGCTGCTCACGGCGATGACCGACAAGGGCTTCGCCGAACTGATAAAGGTAATCGCCGAATCTGGCCTGGAGCTTGCCGCTGAACCGGATATCCGTGTAAACCAGACCATGCTAAAGGTTGCATCTGACATTCTTGGCAGGGAGATTGATCTGCCCGATTACAGCCACCTTTTCAAAAAGGACATCTCTCCTGAAAAGCAGAAAGATCAGGATAACCTCAACATGCTCCTGAATCTGGCCATGCCGGATATCAATGCAGGAAAGGAGCCTGACTACATGTCGATTGCCGCGAAAACCGGGTTTGACCCGGAAAGTGCGAGGGAGATCCTCCGGCAGGTCATTGAGCATATAAACAAGATGAAAGGACCAGCGAAACGTTAAGGGAGTCCCGAAGTGCGGCAACAAAACAGGGTGGCCACCTCAATTGAAATTCAACCATCAACTGTGTCTTGACCTAATTACCAGTTTTAAAGTAGTGTTTTCCTAACCAAACCTTGTACATAGGATCAAGGAATGTAATCTCTTTCCCGCTGATATCAATTATTTCCTTTGATACCAATGACTTTTTAATTTTTGCCACATTGCCTGAGGTTCCAAGTCCATATTCAATGATCTGATCCCGTCCACTTATTTGCTCAACTCCATCTATCAGAGCTTTAAGAAAATTAATCTGGGTGTTGCTTAATCCGTCTGTCAGGTTCTGTAATAACATGCTGAGCTGCAAAACCAAACTGTCAAAGGCAGATAATACTATTTCAACTGTACAGGTGCTTTCAGTCCTTAGCCAGGTAAGCTGTGCAAGCTGCTGGACGTAATATGGATGACAGTCAGCAAGTTCAGCAATCAGTTGTGATTCTTTGCTCAGAATCTTCTTACCAGTCTGAGCAAATCGTTCCTGAATGAAGCGGATCCAGAGGTCTGCTGAAATCTTTACAAGGAATATAATGTCTCCAAATTTATAGAAGGGCATGGACGGAGATGTGAATACATCCATCAACATGTGACGCTTGCTTCCGTAGATACAGTATGATGTGTTCTGATGATGCTGCCAGTGGGCCCGCAACATTTTCTGGAAAGCCAAAGGGTCTTCAAAACCAGAAATATTCTGAAACTCATCCATGCAAACCACAAACCTCAATTTCTTCTCTGCACCAATTTTTTCAGCAAGATTCAGGATATCCTCCGGGCTTCTTCTAACCTCTTTCCAGTCCATGGAAAGCTTGAATTCACTTGCCGGGGCAGGGCTGAATGTCAGGTTCGGGGTAAGCCTGCCGAGAAATTTACGTGCGTTGTCAAGTACTTCCCTGACTCTGCTGGCAGAGCTCCGGAGCACTGCTGAAGCGAGATGCTGATAAAACTGCTCTTCTGTCCTGACATTATTCAGATCAACGAAACAAAACCTGATCTCTTTACTTTTTCTTCTAACCCGATCTGTCGCATGCATGACCAGGGATGACTTGCCCCATCTCCTGGGAGAGATAAGAATGGTATTGGCTCCGGAATTAAAATTTTGAACCAGCCTTTCGGTTTCATCCCTCCTATCGGTGAAGTTCCTTGCTGAAGCTATCTTTCCAAAGACAAACGGAATCTCCATGATTTTTTCTGTAAAAATATTATTTTTTCTCTTAACTTACTAATTAGTAAGTTGCTTTATGGTAAGTTGCTTTATGGTAAGATCCAAAAATTTGAGTTGCATTAGAGTTACCAGATGTGAATCACTTAGATATACATCTATCCGTCAGGTAGTTAAGCACCTGTTTATTTCTGTCAAAGGAAGTTTATAGCCTTCAGAGTATTATCTCACAAGATGATGTATCTTATCCGCAGGTACTTATCAATAAGATTCCCGGTAATTACTAAAAGCTGCGCCAGTAGAAGTTCTTTCCCCAAAAGCAGCCGTATTTATCTTCCTCCACGACTTCATCAAATTTCCTGATTGTTTCAGCTATTTTTCAATTCACTCAGCTCGATGCCGTAGTCGTGCTGCAGGTCCTCATGCAGGAGAGACACTTTCCTGACGATAGTGTTTATCTGTTTGTTGAAGAGATTCACGAGGGAGGCGTTCCCATGTATCGGCGGGGAGAGGTTCTTCAGCCTGGTACAGAAATGAAGTAACAGTTCTACCTCCGTCTGCTTCTTCTGTGAATACCTGATGTACTTCCTTGTGTTCTTCAGGATCTTCCTGACACTTTTCCGGATAAAGTAATAGTTTGTCCTGTTTATCTGATTGAACTCCTCATCCAGTTCCTCCTTTACTCTCATTACGAAAGAAAGTTCGTCCGATGATTCAAACAGCAGATAGGTAAGCAGTTCCTTGTTCTCCTTTTTGAACCTTGCCAGGCGAAGGCACAGATCGCGCAGCTCCCTGGGCGTGCGATATGTTAATTCCTGGCTTAGCTCTTTTGCCGTAACGCTCTTCATTGACTGGACAGATGATGCTGTCATGCAAAGGTAAAATAAATACTGTTCAGGATTTGGAGCGGGCAGGAGCGGTATAGGCTAACCTGATAGATTAGTTTATTCGTAACGTTTCAATAATTCCCTGTTAGCCGGAATTTTAATATCTTTAGAGGACGATACCTCCACGGGGAGAGAATGGTTTCTAACTGATGAGCGTCAGAAATATCTACAGGGATGTGCTTTTCGGTGTTGCCGTCGGTGATGCACTGGGGGTGCCTGTGGTGTTCCGGTCGAGGGAAGAGCTGCAGAAAGAACCCGTCACCGGCATGCGAGGCTACGGGACGCACCAGCAGCCTCCCGGGACATGGTCTGACGACAGCTCGCTCACCTTCTGCCTCGCCGAGGCGCTGACGGAGGGGTTTGACCTCAACACTATCGGTCAGAACTTTGTCAGGTGGCACCGCAAAGGATACTGGAGCGCCCATGGCAAGATCATCGACATAGGGGGCATCACCTGGCGGGCGCTGTCACGGATTGGCAATGGTGTGGCGCCGGAGATAGCGGGCGACGACGGCGACTGGTCGAACGGCAACGGCTCGCTGATGAGGATCCTACCGCTGCTCTTCATGACGGCAGACAAGCCTGCTGAGGAGCGGTTCCGTCTCACGCAGCAGGTGTCAGGACTGACACACAGGCATGTGCGGTCGGTCATCGCCTGCTTCATCTGCCTCGAGTTTGCCGGTTACATCATATCGGGCATGGATAAAACCGAAGCATACTCATCTCTCCGCAATGAGATGCCGGGGATGCTGGAGTCGTTCGGTGTCAGCCCTGACGAGATAAGCCACTTCAACAGGATACTCAGGAGGAATATCTTCAACCTGCCGCGTGAACAGATAGCCAGCAACGGGTATGTGATACACACCCTTGAGGCTGCCCTTTGGTGCGTCATGAGGACCAGCAGTTACGCGAGGGCTGTCCTGAAGGCAGTCAACCTCGGTCGCGACACCGACACCACGGCGGCTGTGACAGGCGGACTGGCAGGAGTGCTGTACGGCTATGACTCCATCCCGGAGGAGTGGCTGGAGGTGCTCGCCAGAAGGAAGGATATAGTGAGCCTGGCTTTCAGGCTTGAGGAAAAACTGGTTGAAAAAGCAAATATCTGAAGTTAGAGAGCTACCTGCTTCAGGTTCATGCTCTGTGATACCGCCTGAGCAGCAGCAGGTATAGGGCGCCAAGGACACCGCACACCAGGGTTATAAAAACGCTCCCGGTGTAGGGTAAAAGCCCTTGTGCAGAGAGCATCTCAGACAGGGTCAGAGCGCTGGTTTTTGTCAGCAGAAGCAACACCACCCCGATAGTGGGCATGATTATCAGAACGAAGATGAGCCCGTACAGCCAGAAAAGCCTCCTGTTACCCCCGGTCAGGAACTTTGGCACGAGGTAAGAGTAAAACAGGTAGAAACTCCCCAGCATCCAGAATGACAATACCAGGGTAGATAAAACTACATATGATGACCGCATTCCCGGGAAGCTGTCAGCACTGAAGAACCAGGCAATAAATATGGCTATGACCCAGGCCGGGATATGCAACAGTATCAGGGTTCTCTTCTTATCCATGACATAATGATTTTACCACTAAGATTTAAACAAGCCAACTCCATGATTGTCAAAGCCAAAGCTAATTCATTATTTTCTTATGAGGAAATTATTTTATCTGCAAAAACTTTCGTGAGCTGAAAATTTCTTTAATATTGGAAGCTGATCGTAATTCTTAGCGGAATTATCCATGGGGACTTAAATGACAGATACAAAGCGCACGGGGTTTGACAATGAGAGATACCTCAGGGAGCAGACTGCTGCTATCCTTGAGAGGGTTGACCGCTTCAACAACAAACTTTACCTCGAGTTCGGGGGCAAGCTTCTGTACGACTACCATGCCTCCAGGGTACTGCCGGGGTTCGATCCGAATGTCAAGATGCGACTGCTGCAGATGCTCAGGGAGAAGACCGATGTGATCCTCTGCATCCATGCCGGCGACATTGAAAGGAAGAAGGTGAGGGCTGACTTCGGCATCACCTACGACGTTGATGCGCTGAAGACGATAGACGACTTCAGGGAGTGGGGCATCGAGGTGACCGCCGTGGTTATCACCCGCTACAGGAACCAGTCGCCCGCCAAAGCCTTCAAGAACAAGCTTGAGCACAGGGGGGTAAAGGTATACCTTCATTATCCCACCAAAGGTTATCCCACGGATGTAGACCTGATAGTTAGCGATGAAGGGTACGGTGCCAACGAGTACATCAAAACCACCCATCCCATTGTGATCGTCACCGGTCCCGGTCCCGGCAGCGGCAAGCTGGCCACCTGTCTCTGCAACCTCTACCACGAGTACCGCCGGGGTGTCAAGGCCGGCTATGCGAAGTTCGAGACCTTTCCTATATGGGACCTGCCCATTGACCACAAGGTGAACATCGCCTACGAGGCTGCCACCGTCGACCTTAAGGATGAGGTGCTCGCCGATGAATACCACAAGAATGCCTACGGGACGGAGGTTGTCAACTACAATCGTGACATAGAGGCGTTCCACCTTCTCAAGAGGATCCTGGAAAAAATCACCGGCGGGGAGTCGATGTACCAGTCGCCCACCGACATGGGCGTCAACCGTGCCAGCTCTGGCATAGTTGATGATGCCGTCATACAGGAGGCGTCACACCAGGAGATCATCCGCCGCTATCTCAGGTGTGCCGTGGAGTATGCCCTGGGGCTGGTTGACAAGGAGACGCTGGATCAGGCAGTACATGTCATGGGCAAGGTCAGGGCGCGGGCCGAGGACCGCAGGGTGGTATTGCCAGCCAGAAAGGCGGCTAAAGAGGCAAAGAAGAGTGGCAAGGGCAACGCCGGCTTCTTCTGCGGGGCCGCGATAGAGATGGCTGACGGCACCATCATCACCGGCAAAAACTCGCCGCTGATGCATGCAGCTTCAAGCCTGGTGCTCAATGCCACGAAGCAGCTGGCCGGGCTGCCCGACAGCCTGTTGCTGATGCCCAAGAACCTTATTGATTCGGTCACATATCTGAAAAAGGATATTCTCAACGGCAAGGAGGTGAGCCTCGACGTGGAGGAGACGCTTATACTGTTGAGCATAAGCGCACTTACCAATCCCGCCGCCCAGGCCGCCCTGGAGCAGCTCAAGGAGCTTCGCAACTGCGAGGTGCATCTGACACACATACCCACTCCGGGTGATGAGGCAGGGCTGCGCAAGCTGAATGTGAATGTGACGTGTGATCCGGAGTATTCCAGTAAGAGTTTGTTTGTAAGCTAAAGGTCAGAAAGTCTGAAGTCTCAAGGCCTGAGGTCTGAAGGTCTTATGATTTATAAAGCGATAACATACTGATTGCCAGTCTAATCACTACTACCTATTGTCTACTTTCTTCTGCCAGGTTCTAACTGCTGACTGCCGATTGAAACCGCCTACCTCTTCGGTACCCCTGCATAGTACAGGTCAAACCCACCCTTGCCGCCGGGGCGGTTGGAAGAGAAGACCATCAGGTCATTGAGGAACCCCTCCTCCTCAGCTGACACCACAAACGGCCGGTATTCGTCATATTCCGTATTGATATCGCTGCCGAGGTTGACCGGGGCTGACCACTCCTGTCCGTCATAGAGGGAGTACCAGAGGTCGAATCCCCCGTAACCGCCTTCCCTGTCGGAGGTGAATACCATCATGTTCCCGCTGATATACGGGCATTTATCATCGGCGCCGCTGCTCAGTTGCGTAACCCTGCTGACAGTGACACCGGATGATTCGGTGAGCATCTTGCCCTCCTCGCCGATGGCACGGTAGATATCATATGAGCCGTCGCGGTCTGACATGAACAGGGCTGTCTCAAGATTCGTCTGGCTGGTGCTGTAAATGGTCAGATAACCTTCATTAAATACAGTATTGAGCGGATCTACCGGGAACGGGTCCCCTGCAGGCTGGAAGAGCCCCTCGCCTAAATCATAGGCGCAGCAGAAGATATCGAGGCTGCCGTTAATGTCGCTGCTGTAGAAAAAGCGTCCCTCGCCTCCGCTTTTCCAGCCATGATAGTATGGCAGATCACGGGTGAAGCAGGGCCCAAACTCATTGCTGTCACTATTTACTGCCTCGAGAAGAGCGTTATTACGGGGCCCGGCATCCATGGTGAAGGTGCCATCTATCAGGTCGAAATGAATGCTCCCCAGGTAAGTGGTGAAATCGAAGTCATTGCCTGACGACTGCCTGTTGGTGGAGAAGATAAGCGTAAACCACTTCTCTGCCCACGTGATCCTCAGGTATGAATTGTAATCGTCATATATCGAGTTTACCGATGAAAAATTGACCGGTACGGGAGGTATGATCCCCTTGTCGTAATTCACCCTCTGGCCTGAGCATGAGGAGAGGAAGAGGGGTATAATCAGCAGGTATGCTGTTCTAGTCATAGCGAGGGAGTTCTGAGGTTCATGACAAATCCGACATTAATACCTGCACAGTAAATAGGCAGGTCGAAGTAACTGTCCGGAGCTGTATAGTCATTGAATGACGGGGTGGCAGTGCTCAGGCTGCCATTCAGTGAGACGCCGTAACGTTCATTCAGCCAGTAGTTGATTTTAATACCGGCATTTGCAACAGGGCCTCCACCGCTGTTCTTTTCAATACTGTTTATTACACCTAATTCAGAGTTGGTCACCAGGAGATCGGGATGCACGCTCCGGGCGAACCCGAGGTGAAACAGAAACATTACCTCGGTGTGCTCTATCTCCGGGAGTTTCAGTGTGAATCCGGCCAAAAACTTCAGCAACTGGTAGTTTCCCGCAGACACCTCGTTGATGCCGTAACCGCCAAGGGTTCGGTCATATTCAGCGCGGTAATCCTTCTCATTGAAGAAGAAACTTGAGTAGCCGATGGTGGCGGATAAGCCGAAGAATTTTCCGTAGAACAGGTATTCCGCCTCGAGGTTTGGACCGGGACAGGCGAATCCGGCATCATACCTGAAGGTATTGTATGCGAACTCTTTATACGGGATTGACACGCCGGCATTTGCACCGAAGACACTCTTCCATCTTCTCTCCTGAGGCAATGCTGTAACGACAGCAAGAAAAAGAACAATTGAAATAAGGAATAATTTTTTCATTCTCCGGAAACAGGGTTGGTCAGGTAACAGTCTTTAATCGCATTAATGCATCAAAAAATGAGCCAAAGTGGCTTCTTTTTTTATGTTTCTAAATCCTGGGCATATTCATTGCCGGAACATACGGCATCTGGAACCTATCTGTCAGCGCTGATTTTCAGAATCCGGAGCATGCAATGCGGTTTTCCGTTGAGCAGAACCCTGCAAACGTATACCCCGTCATGAAGGCCTGAGAGGTCTACGGTCAGGACGCTCTCACCCGGTTCGATATCCCTTTCCGCAACTCTCTTCACGAACCTGCCGATGACATCATGGAGATGCACCACGCAATAGCCCGCCACTGATGCCTCGAAACGGATGTATCCCATGATACTAACAGGGTTGGGATAGAAGGTTGCTGAGGCTGCCGCGCTGAGGTAGCTCACTCCTGTCAGTCCCGTCTCGAAACAGCCCAGGTCGGGGGCTGAGCCGGCGAACGACATGCCCACATTCACCCCGGCGTCGATGAGGTCGCTTCCCTGTGCCAGGTGCATATATTCTATATGCGGGAGGCTGCCGTCGGCTTTCCGCGGGCCTGAGGCGCCGGTAGTATCAATGCTCCTGAAGTCGTCTGAGGTGACCACGAAGGGCGACAGCCAGCTGTTCTTCTCCTGCACGGCGAAGGCAGCCAGCTCGACCGTACCACCGTACTCTGCACAATTCTTAATGGTCAGCACCTTTCCTGTCGCAAGCTCGGTTTTTATGCGGTAGTTTGCCACCCCGTTGCCGTGGCCGGTGCAGTTATAGAGTGTCATCGAGCCCCTGTTGTTGTTCTGGTCAAATCCTTTGGCCTTGTTGACAAAGGCGAGGCAGTTCTTCAGGGTGAAGTTGTGCATCAGGGTCCTGTCGTCGCTCCCTCCCATCTTGAATCCGTTGCCGTTGGCGTTCTCCCCGGCATCGGTGCCGTCCTCCCGGTAACCGTTGCTGAACGACCAGCAGTTTTCCAACGAGTTGGTGACATCATCGGTGCCCCTCAGGTAGCCGTCCCACCCAGCGTCGCAGTTGAGCCATGCCCTGCATCCGTAGAAGTGGTTGCCACTGCCCACGGTGAGCTTCGGCGCAAAGCCGTCAGCATCGCCGTAGTCGGGCGGGTCGGCATTATAGTACGAGTCGCAGTTGCGCACGGTGTTGTCCGAGGCTCCATTGCCAAGTTGAAGCCCCGTGTCACGGTTGCGGAAACGGTGTCACTCTCTTCTCCGGCGTGACAGCCGGTAGCGGTTGAGGGAAAATGTCAGCTGCTCCTCCGCTATGCCTGCCGTTGATGGTGGCGTGGAAATGTCAGCTTCTTTTCCGGGGTGCCAGCCGGTGGCGGTTGCGAGAGAGGTGTCACTCTCTTCTCCGGCGTGACAGCCGGTAGCGGTTGAGGGAAATTGTCAGCTTCTTTTCCGTGGTGTCAGCCGGTGGCGGTTGCGGGCAACGAGCCGGTAGAAGAAATCGCGGATGGGTGCGGGTATTATCCCGGAGAACTTCAGCAGTTGCCAGCCGCCACCGAGATCATCAAGAATTCCCAGCACCGCCGACGATCGCACCAGGTGCTTTCCCTCCTTTGCATAAACAACAGTATCAAGCTCATCCGCGGGCAGGCCGGCAGCATGGAGCATGCTCCTCCCCTCCTCCGACTGCAAAGCCACAAAGCGAAAGCTTTTCCGCCTGTCGCGTCTACGGATGAACCTCACCTGGCTGTTGCACAGGGCACATTCGCTGTCATATAGAACCGTACCGCTCACAGAATTGAAACAACCGCCCTCACATTTTGTTCCGGCGTGCAATCCATAAACCCCGGTCATTAAATTCGAAATTCTTTAAAAAAATCTCTGATTTTTTTTCATTATCTTCATCAGGTCAAACGGATGATTTTTATATGACTGATATTCAGACACTCTACCAGGAAGCAATAAAATTTGCGGCCGAAAAACACGGGTTGCAGAAGGTTAAGGGAACCAAAAATCCCTATGTGGTGCATCTCAGCAACGTGGCCATGGAGCTGTTCGCCGCTGCTACGCACACTCCGGGTTTTGACCTGGAATTTGCCATCCGGACGGCACTGCTGCATGATACCCTCGAGGACACAGCAACTACCAAAGCAGAGCTTGACAAGCGGTTCGGCAGTGATGTAGCCGAAGCAGTATGGGCACTGACCAAGGATCCCAAGCTGCTTAATGATTACAGGCTCACTGACAGCCTTGCAAAGATCAGGCAGTGCAGGAAAGAGGTTTGGGCGGTGAAGCTGGCCGACAGAATCACCAACCTGCAATCGCCGCCGAAAAGATGGAGCAAAACCCATATCACTGAATTCTACTACGACTCCAAGCAGGTTCTTGAGGCTCTGCGCGGAGGCAACGAGTTTCTTGAAAAGAGGCTGGAAACCAAGATAGAGGAGTATTCCCAGTACCTGGAGAAGTGATTTTCTCACTCTCCGGCATCAGCCCTTTTACGGCGTGGCGCATGAGAGCCGGCAAATGCCGGAGAAAGTGTTGCTTCTCCCTGAGAAATTGCCGTTTCTCCCGGACCGGATGAATATGTGGCTACTTGTGGCACAGGCTTTGTCCCTGAATGAAGTGAAAGATAATCGGATGAAACAACCGAAACAATTACGGATAAAAGCAATAATCGTTTTTGTGACCATGTTACTGCTGCTTGCCACGGCAGCAGGGCTTCAGGCGCAGAATGTGGAGGTCACCGTCACTGGTATCAGGTCTGACATCGGTCAGATAGCCGTGGGTGTCTTCACGGACAATGAAAGCTTCCGCCAGGAAAAGGCTTTCCTCGAACCGAGGTTCTCCAAGGATCAGGTCACTGACGGCACCCTGACATTCAGCCTGACACTCGAACCCGGTGTTTACGGACTGTCGGTCCTCGACGACGAGAACAGCGACGGGCTGATGGAGTACCGCAAAATTGGCATCCCCAAAGAGGGGTTTGGTTTTTCGAGCTTTTACCTTACCGGCTTCGGCAAACCGGTGTTTGACGACTTCAAATTTACAGTTGTTCAGGGTGAGAAGATGAAGATCGCCATCCGCATGAAGTACTTCTGATTTACGAATTATGAATTGCGAATTTCGAGTTCGGATTGGCTATTGACCATTTCCTGACACCGTATTTCAGGCACAGACATTTGCGATTTGGAATTACTGGAACAGGTTGCCGAGCAGACCGCTGGCCTCCTTGCCCCTGTTGGCTCCCATTGGAGCCAGGGCACGTATCAGCTTGCGGATGGGCATCGACTGCAACCATACTTTACCCGTGCCGCGCATGGTGGCCAGGAAGAGTCCCTCTCCACCGAAGACCATCGTTTTCAGACTGCCTGTGGTTTCAATGTCGAAGTCGAGCGTCGGCTCATAGGCAACGATACACCCAGTATCGATGCGCAGTGTCTCGTTGTTGAGTTCTCTTTCAATGACCGTGCCGCCGGCATGAACGAACGCCTTGCCGTCGCCCATCCTTGTCTCATAGGCTATTCCCTGCTCCATGTACACCATGGCGCCGGCCTCGGCGATGACGGTCTCACCCGGGTCAAGGGTTACCTCCACAAAATGGATATCGTCACCGTAAACTTTGTAATCAATCTCGTGTGATGCCATCTTACTGCAGTTTTTCAGGATTGGGAATTATACACAAAAACTCAAAGTCGCGGTAGTAGGGATTCTTGAACTGGTGCAGGTCGCCCGGCTTCACGAAGAGACTCTGACCCTCCTTCACCTGGTGCTCAACGCCATCCTTGTCAACGGCTATCCCCAGACCCTTCTCAACCTTAATGACATGTTCATAATTGTGATTGTGAAATGGGGTGTTGCCGCCGGGGGCTACGATGAAATGACGCATGATGATGTTGTCTGACCCGTCGCCGGGGCCTATAAGGATCCTCATCCTGACCTTGTCGGCCCCCTCCATCTGCACCTCATTTGCAGGTATTTCGGAATTGTTGTTGATTTTCATAACAGATGCTTTTATGCTGTTTTCAAAGATAAATTTAATAAAGAAACAGGTTCCGGCAAAAATTGTTTTGCTTTTAAGCTACGGAATTCGTTAACTTTAAGCACAGCGCGAGCAACTAACAGTTTAACAATGAAACTTGTATGAGCAAGAGCTCATTAAAGGATCTGATGATTAGATTTTATGCAAGTTCCATTCAACCAATGAGATAAATAATCAATAAACGAATGAAAAAGATCATTCATCTTTCTGACCTGCATATCGGGTACAGGGATTGCGGGAAGAAATTCAGGACGCTGGTCGACAACCTGGCATTTCTCAAGCAGCCGGCGGAGAATTACATTGTTATTGTCACCGGCGACCTGGAGGAGAATGCCAACGAGCCCTCGCATGCAGAGGAGGCTTTAGAAGCCATTGATGCGCTGAGACGGTACGGATACCGTGTGCTGCTCGTCCCGGGAAACCACGACTACGGTACCGGCTCTATGGGTAACCCTGACCGGGTACCCGTGTTCAAGGAGAGATTCTACGGTAACCGTGAGGTTATCTATCCGAAGCTTGACATCATCGATGAGGTGGCATTCATCGGGCTCGACTCCACGGCGGAAGAGCTGAACTGGCATGACCGCATACTCTCGGAGGGGGAGCTGGGAGAGGCGCAGCTCGCGAGGCTGAGGGAGCTGCTCGACGACAGATCTCTTGACGGACTGAAGAAGGTGGTCTGCATGCACCATCATCCGTTCGACTTTAAGATTGGGAGACATCTGCGCGACAGTGATGAACTGCGGGACGTTATCGAAAACAGGGTCGACATGCTGCTCTTCGGCCATTATCACCGCGACCGTGCCACCGCCGGAAAGATATATCACGGCATATGGGGTATACCCAGGTGTTACAATGCCGGCAGCTCAACACACAAGAACGGTAACATCGGCTACCACAGGGTGATAGACCTCTCCAATCCTGATCCCAGGATGGATTATGATGGAAACTTCGTATAGGCCACCTTCGCCACCTCCTTCGCTTAAGCAACGAAGCTCGAAGAAGGCTTCGGCGGCTGGAGGCAGTAGTGTCCACAGTCAGCTGTTTGAGGCTCCGCCGCTGGAGGAGTCTTAATCCCGCACATGAAATGTCGGGACGGCAGGCTTTCGATTTCTATGATAAAACCAAATGTTCTTTGAAAAGATTTTCTGGCTTTACGGACTTTCGACTTTCAGACAACTAAGCAGCCCCTGCCAGGCGTTTGCGGAAGAAGGCAAGGACGAGTACCGCCGCCACCAGCACCATGGCAACGGCGGCGGTGATGAAGATTGATCTGACGTCGGCCGACCGCTTTATCATGATGCCAATGAATGCCCATACCACAGCAAGTCCGATGTACGGATTGTCAAATCGCCATATAGCCAGAGCCACCAGCAGGGTGCCTGTGAGTATCATGATAATAGTCCAGGTCTGCTCTGAAATGCCAAAACCGCCCCAGCCGGAGGTTACCAGCAATGCCGTGACATTGGCGATGGTGGCTATGCAGATCCATCCCAGGTAGACCCCGAAGGCAGCCTTGATCAGTCCGTGGGGAAGATCTTTGATAAAGACATTGATCCAGATAAGTGCTATCAGCAACCCGGCCATCAGTATCAGCGACATCGGCAGCCTGCCGTAATGCCATGCCACGATCCAGAGGCCGTTGAAGATACAGGTGAGGCCAAAGAGCCATCCTATCTGTACTATCACAGCCTGGTGCGATGTGGTAAACTGCGCCACGCAGAAGGCGATAAGCAGGATATAGATGACACCCCAGATTGAGAAGGTGATCCCTGCCGGCACAAAGAGGTTGGGATACGCATCGGAGAGTTCGCCGGTGGTTTTTCCATTTAGAGGAAGTGAATTTGCCAGGTAGTTCATGACTATCATGCCGGCAAACAGGAGGAGATTGAGATATTTCATGATAACTGAATTTTAAACCTTTACTGAATGTTCAGGCACTGCAGATCGCGAACATTAAAGATCAACAGATGCCAGTTCATAATTGTAAATTTAGTAATTATTTTGGTCGTATCTCTTCAGGATTGCCGGACTCTTCCGGTTTGAGGAGAAGGATATGGATGGCAGCCGCCCTGACAGGAAAATGCATCTGATGGTGCAATATTCTCCTAGAAGATAGGAAATATTATAATAAAAATGAAGAAAAAAGCTGCCCCTTTTTACTTTGAGACAGCCTTTAACGTGACCCGGAACACCCTGATCCTCAATTTAAGAAGTCATGATTTATCAGTTTCTGACCTTTTCTTTAGAGTAACAGGTCTGTTGTTCCGGGGTATATTTAGATGATTAAGGAAGTCAGCGGATGCAAACTGACCTTGCCGTTTTACTTTTTGAGTTCCACGACCGCATACCTCGATATCTTCCAGAACTGATCCGGGTCTATGATCTCGATGTGGGCGATTATATCATCAGCAATCCAATCTTGACCTGTACTGAAAAATCTCTTCACAATTGATTTCCCATCCTTGCTCTTTCTGAAGTCCTTGATATTGAGTAATAATGAAATTACAAGTGCTATGATGAAGCCATAAAGAGTAGCATTATCGATAAGGGTCTGGTTAAAATCCAGTCCCGTGAGCCTGTCAGCCAGATACTTTATATAGGATATGGGAAGGTTTTTTTTGCCAAGCTTAAAGAGGATATTGAAGTGCCAGTCGGTCAGCGGGCAATATCCGATCATGCCCACTATCAATCCAAGGATAAGCCAGGAGCTGCCCGTAATTCCAAGGGTGATCAGATTTGCCAGCCTGGTCTTCTTCCATATCCACCCGAAGAGGTTGAAGAGTATCAGGGAGGTGTGAAATACCACAAAGAATTTGTCGAGGAGACTGTACATCAGGCAGCAACCCCCTTATGATCTTCATCCCTGACAATCAGCCATATGACCACGTTGATCAATGCAGCGAAGAAGCACCAGACCGAGGTCAGGTACTCCTTGAAGAAGATGCCGGTTACAAGGCAGGAGAGGGCCATCAGGAGGCCGAGGAGCCACATCCGCCTTGCGCTGGACAGAAACAGCGGTATGAGCGTGGCTACCGCGTAGGCTATGAAGGCGGAAGTGGCATATGTTTTCGGGAAATCGCCAACGTATTTTAAATGATGATGCGAGATCATTGGTTCAATCTCATAGAAGAGCAGCCTGCTGGCATAGTAAAGTGAGGTAAGAATACCCAGGACAATAAGAATAAGGAGCACTCTCTTCATGCTCTTCACTCTCTCCATCAGATATACCGACAGAGGTACCATCAAGGGCCAGATAACCACCGCCGCCAGCAGGAAGATGAAAGCTGATATACTGAGCATCAGATCGTGGCCTGTCGACTGCAAGGCAACCCATACGAATCCTTCGGAGATCTGCTGCACAACAAAGATCAGCGGTATGGAAGCGAACATCCGGCGCGACGGATCACTGTTCTTTCTGACTGTCATCACGCCGATGGCTGTAATCACAACTCCACCGGCAAAACTGGCACCTGCTGAAAAACATATGATACTTTCTCTGTTTGTTTCTAATCCGAAGGTAATTTTTAATTCAGGTATTCACAACATTATAATTAATGGTCGTTACCAGGTACAGTCGCAATGGGATCCACTCGGCCAGTTGAATATGCCAAAGGGATGAACCACGGACAGCTCTTGTCAGTTGTCATTGCTATGCCTAAATTGCACTATGAAAAAATATCCCGTCATGAAAAAGCAGATTATCCTTTTCTTCCTGATAATATGCCTGATCCCTGCTGCGGCCCAGCAGCAGAATGGCACCTTTAACTTTGCGCTTGTGACTGACACCCACATCGGAGGAGCAACCGCCGAGGAGGACCTCCGGCGAACCGTCAGAGACATTAACGGCAATGACTCGCTGGCCTTTGTGATCCTGTCAGGCGATGTTACCGAGTTCGGCTCCGACAGTGAGCTGCTGCTGGCAAAGGCTATTCTGGACAGCCTTAACAAGCCCTGGTATATTATCCCCGGCAATCACGACACCAAATGGTCAGAGAGCGGTGCCAACAGCTTTCGGGTGATTTTCGGCGATGAGGCTTTCGCCTTTACACACGACGGGTGGCTTTTCCTGGGCACCAACTCCGGTCCCAACATGCGAATGGGTCCGGGTCAGATACCGCGTGAAAACATCGTCTGGCTCGACTCGGTGCTGAGGGGGCCCGGGATCAGGGAGATGAAGATTGTCTCCGTCAACCACTACCCTCTTGATGAGGGACTCAACAACTGGTATGAGCTCACCGACAGGCTCAGGCAGCTTGACACGAGGCTGGCGCTGTGCGGCCACGGTCACACCAACAGGGTGATGAACTTCGAGGGGATACCGGCTCTCATGTGCCGCTCCAACCTGCGCGCAAGTGCTGAGACCGGGGGGTATAACATCATGACCGTCACCGGTGACACGCTGCTGACTGCCTCAGTTAGGCATCCGGACGCCATGACGCTACAGGGTGTCGCAGGAGGATCGAAGGCGAAGACCATGCCGACATGGGCCACTGTGAGGATGGAAAGGCATGATTTCGCCGCTGACACCACCTCATGGCCCAGGCCCGACTACTCGATGAACAGGGCATTCCCGGGCGTTAAAGAGGTGTGGCGCATCCAGGAGAAGAGCGACATCGGTGCCGGAGCGGTTGTGGCTGGGAAATTTGCCATTATCACCAATACCGGGGGTGAGATCAAGGCTCTTGATATCAAAAACGGGAGGGAAAAATGGAAGGTTCCCACCGGGGCCAAGATATACAGCACGCCGGCAACATACGGCAGAAGGGTTATTGTCGTCTCATCTGACGGTATGGTACGCGCATTGGCGCTGAAGTCTGGCAGGCTGCTGTGGAGTTTTTACATGAGGCAGCCCGCGGTTGCATCACCGGTCACCGACGGCAAGCGGGTGTACCTCACGGGGTCCTCAGGAAAGTGCTACGCCCTCGACATCACCGACGGCACAGTCATCTGGAGCAATGCTATGATAGACGGGTTTGTCGAGACTATACCGCTCATCTATAGGGATATGCTGATCTTCGGCACCTGGAACAACCATCTCTACGCCCTCGACACCGGCAGCGGTGAGGTGTTATGGGACTGGCACAACGGATACAGCAACAGGATGCTGTCTCCGGCAGCATGCGTCCCCGTGGCCGTCAACGGCAGGGTCTTCGTGGTGGCTCCCGACAGGAAGATGGCCTGTCTCGATGCCTCCACCGGACAGCTGCTGTGGCATTCAGACCTCGGCGCCATAGCCGTCAGGGAGTCGATGGGGATCACTACAGACGGCACACTGATACTGGCAAAGACCATGAACGGCATCACCGTGGGAGTTGATGCCGGGAAGACAGAAGGCACTGTGGTATGGAAAACAGGGTTTGACATAGGGTATGACATTGCCCCGGGGGTGGTTGAGGAACAGAGCGGTGTAATCCTCATCCCGTCAGACAAGGGTGTTATCCATGCTGCATCAAGGGATGACGGCAGGCTGCTCTGGAGCCACAGGATATCGTCATGCCTCATAAACAGGATAGTGCCCCTGGCCAGCAACGGCGCCCTCTGCAGCTCAATGGACGGTGTGGTTGTGCGGATTGCATACTGAGGGCTGAGCGACTGCATTCAGTGGATCATTCAAGAATTGCGGAGACCGGTCTACGCCAGTTATATCATTTGCCCTATTAAGTATTCATCGCAGGAAGAGATATTCCGGTTTTTTCTTTGAAATCCCTGTTTTAGTTCCTAACTTTAGAAGTTCACCTGATGTGAACATATTTGAGTCTAATTAAATCAACAACAACTATGGCAGGATTTATTGATGAATTTCTTAAGAGCTACGGTCCTGAGGTGACCAAACAGATGTCCAGCAACTTCAATGTTGACCAGGGCACCGTGCAGAAGCTGATACCGCAGCTGGCACCGCTGATCATTGCAGGGCTCAAGAAGCAGAAAGACACCCGGGGTGGTGATGAGAGGGTTGACCACATCCTCAACAAATACGGTGACTCATCGGTGCTTGACAACATAAAAGGTCTGATAGCCAACAAAGCCCGGGCGCAGGATGTCGACCCCAACCTTGGCGGTCTGCTTGGTGATACCGGCGGACTTCAGGCAGCACAGGCGCTGGCAAGGAACATGAACATTGATGCCTCCACCATCATGAAGATGATCCCGGCGCTCTCACCGCTGATCCTCGGTGCGCTGACAAAGAAGCGTGACACCACCGGCAAGGGCATCTCAGGCGTAGGCGCCCTCCTGGATGCTGACGGCGACGGAAGCATTCTTGATGACGTGGCGGGCTTCCTGATGAAGGGAGGGGCCACCCGGACGCAGAACAAGAGTATTCTCGGATCACTTCTGGGAGGACTGACCCGTCGCAGATAAAACCTGAAGAGATGAAACAGCCGGTACTATTCCTGTCTGTTCTCCTGATACTCTGGATCACCGGTGCCTCATACTGGTATGTGTGCAGGATAAGGTGCGACTGCAAGGCCGCACCTACTTCCATGCCGGTGGAAGAGTTACAGGCTTCTGCGGACGCCAACGCTGCAGCTGCCGTCGATACCACATCCCTGACGGCTGAGCAGGAACTCATGGCCTCAGTAGAAGAGGCAAAGACGTTTATCAGCGGAACAGGGGTACAGAAAGGCTTCTTCCCGTCATCATCAGCCGAAGGCGATATGAGCGGAGTGAGTGAAGAATTCCTGAAGAAGCTTAAACTATGCCTCGACAACACCCCGTCAGCAAAGATAGAAGTGACGGGTCATGCTGACATAACAGGCCCCGAACCGTTCAACCGTACCCTGGGCCTGGAGAGAGCAGGATTCGTGAAGTCGTTCCTCGTCAGTGCAGGTATCAACGCGGAACAGATAGTGATATCATCCATGGGTTCATCGGAACCCGCAGCACCGAACAACACACCCGAAGGGAGGGCTGCAAACAGAAGAACTGAAATCAAGGTAATAATCTAATCATCATGGCAGAACGATTTACAGCAGATCTGCTGTTCATAGTCATTGCGCTGCTTGTTGCGGCACTGTTGGGCTTTCTAATAGGGTACTACATGGCACGCGGACGCGCCAGGAGGACGATAGCCTCCCTGGAAGAGGAGAAGGCTGCACTGGAGGAAAAGGTCCGCAAGCTGGAGGCGGAACTGCGAACAGCGGAGACGGATAAAACCTCTCTACGTGGCAACATTAGAAGAATGGATGACGAGATCGCCAGCCTGAAGCTCACCATCGACAAGCTGGAGAAGGAGGAGCGGCTGCTGGCAGAGACCGCGGCAGCGCAGGCTGAGGAGGCAGCGCAACCCCATCCCGCGGCTGATGATCTGAAAGCGGTGCTGGGTATCGGCCCTAAGATATCAAGGCTGCTGATGAACCGGGGGATAACCACCTGGAAAGCACTTTCGGATACCGCACCTGACAGCATCAGGGAGATCCTTGTCAATGACGGCGGTGAGCGTTTCCGTGTCCATAATACCGAGACCTGGCCGCACCAGGCCCGACTGCTTCACGAGGGCAGGTGGGATGAGCTGAAGGAGCTGCAGGGAAAACTCGAATTGTAGCTGCACAGCACTGACCTGCGATTTTCGACTCTCGATTTTCGATTTTCGATTTGGCCACAGACTGTCGACTGGCAACTGCCGACTGCCGACTGAAGGCTGCCTTTGGACACCGTAGCCTTCTCCGAGCGCCGTAGCTTAAGCGAAGGAGGTGGCGTAGGTGGATGACTTTGGACTGCCGACTGCTGACTGGCCCCCCCTCCCGTCCGGGAAAACCGGGGGAAATTTGCTATATTTGTTGAGCTGCATGTGGAATAGCAATATTTTTCAATTCAAATAGAGGAGGATTAGATGAACTATAATGAAGATTTTTTATACCACCCCCGGAAGTACAACACCATTGAATTATGGAAGGATGTCACTGAGGAGCAGTGGCGTGACCCGGCATGGCAGAGGAAGAACTCCATCCGTTCCGTTGACCAGCTGAAGAAGGTCATCAGGCTCAATCCCCACCAGGAGGCTGAGATCAGGAGGACCATCGGCACCATGAGGCAGGAGGGCAAGGAGCCGTTCAGGATCACACCCTACTATGCATCGCTGATGCAGGAAGATCCTTTTAACCCTGTCTTCTTCGGCGAGGTGTCGAAGAAGCGTCTTGACCCCGTCTTCTGGCAGAGTGTTCCCACGCCTGCCAACCTGATGTTTCCCGACGCCGGCGTTGAGGGAGCCATGAGCGAGGGGTCACGCAGCTACGGTGCCGCCTATCAGCGTTATCCGAACAGGGTTGCCCTTTTCGTTGCTGAAAACACCAGCTGTGCCTCATACTGCGTTCACTGCCAGAGAGCCAAGTCGCTCGATACCACAGCCGACGTCAACAGCCGGGAGGTAGACAAAGGTATCTTTTACATCAGCTACAACCGGAATATCAACGAGGTGCTTGTCACCGGCGGAGATGCACTGATGATAAGCTTCAAGAGACTGAAATACATCCTAGAGGAGCTGAGCCGCATACCCCACCTCAGGGTTATCAGAATAGCCACGCGGGTGCCGGTGGTGCTGCCCATGCTCATCACCGACGAGCTGCTGGAGATGATAAAGGTGTCATCAAACAGGTATAACAAGGGGGTGGACAAGTATGTCTACTTCATGACTCACATCAATCATTTTCAGGAGGTTACAGCCGATCTGGCAGATGCGGTCAGGAAGATCACCTCACATGGTTTCACGATACGCAACCAGACGGTGCTTCTAAATCATATCAATGACCACTACCGTACGCTGGCAGAGACCTTCCGACGCATGTTCTGGATCGGGGTACATCCCTATTATCTGCTTCAGTGTCATAAAGAGAAGGGTATCGTTCATTTCATAACCCCCATCCAGGTAGGCAAGATCTACATGAAGCACCTCCAGGGATGGATCAGCGGTATCACCGTTCCGCGCTACGCGGCCAACATCGAGGGCGGGGGAGGCAAGGTGGTGCTGATGCCGTCAGGGCACGATACACTGAACCTTGACAGCGGCATTGACGAGCAGATATCAGAGAGCTATGCCAATGTCTTTACCTGGGATCACAAGAAAATCTTAATGTACGAGGCCCTCGGAAGGGCTACCATGGAAGAGTACAGTGAAGCCATGAAGATCATGGACAGTTTCATAGGCAGGAAGGGGGTCTTCCTGCCCAAGATCATCATTGTTGATGAGAAGGGTAATCATCTTGAGACAACAAGCCGTACCAGGCTGCCCACCTTCGAGAGGAGCAAGAAGGCAAAGCTGCTCGACTACGAGCTGTTTAATGACGACATGCCTCTCACCAATCCGGTTGACGCGCATGATGAGATAGAGGCAGCCTTCAGCAAGTCAAAGTTTAACAAGTAACAGGTTAACAATGCACAGAGAGGGCCGGTCAGTTGACCGGCCCTCTCCCTGTCGTTATGCTACTGCCTTTACGAGGCTGCCGTGGCCAGAAAGGTCGCGGCTGATAGCTGACTTCCCCCGTGGCAGACTACTGCAGTGGAGTGACCACCCCGATCACCTCGGGCAGGTCCATACCTATCTTCTTCAGATGCTCAATAGTAGGTATCCCGTTGTTGTTCCAGCCGCGGCGCTTGTAGACGGCATCACGGAGCAGGTCGTACTGCTTCTCACGGTACTCGCGGGTGACTCTGAGCTTCTCCTCAATGGTCATCCCCTCCGGGTCTATGCCTATCTTATCCTTCAGCTGGCTGTCATAACGCTCCTGGCGCGACAGGTATTCCTCCTCCGTCACCGGTCCGCAGGCACGGTACGGCTGGTCGTCATCCTTACGGCGCCCGTATCCCCGGCGTATATTAAACACCCGCTGGAAGTTGTAGACCCGCTCGGAGTCCTCAACCAGCCTGCGCTTGTCGAACTCTCTTCCCGTCACCGCCTTATAGATGGTGACGTAGTTGTCGACGTGCTCCGGCACCTTGGCCGGCTCATCGGTCTCGGCGTTGTTCTCGGGTTCGACATCGTTCCACGGCAGCTTGCAGAGTCCCACCAGTCCGAACCATGTTCGGAACATCGGGAAGTAATGCAATGCTTCGGCCTTGTTCTCGAATGTCGGGATCTGGTTGTTGACCATATCCATGAATATGAGCCATGCCTCATCATGCTGCGGTCCCTTGTTGGTCATGGCATATCCGCCCTGCTGTGCCAGCGATTCCTTCGACATGTACTGTGAGTATTCCAGACCCTTGTTCTCCATGCCTATATCCTGCATAAACTGAGGATCTCCCCACCCCTTCTCAGCGAAGTACTTTTTCATGCCGCGCACACCCAGTCCTGCAATAAGACCGAAACCCTCGCCGCGGGCTACCTGGTGGAGCAACTCCAGCGCCGGCGGGATATTACCGAAGGTGAGCTCGAAGCCGCCGGTGCGCTCCTTGTTCAGTATGCCGCTGGTATAACAGTCCTGAATGAAGGCCAGACTGGTACCCCACGTGATAGTACATATGCCATAGGTGTCGCAGTAGAAGTTGGTTTCAATGATATAGCGAGGATCGAAAAAGCCGCCGTTGGAGCCGAGTCCTGCCGCCGTCTCATACTCCGGCCCGTCGACGATGACCTTCTGCCCCTTGTAGGGACCGGTGCTTATCACAAAGTCATCAACTGCCTTGGCACATGCCATGTTGCATCCTATCCAGCAGCCATCAGGTATGTTCTGTGTGAAGAATGACTTCCACACGCCGGAGTCAATCTTAGGAGAGTCTTTATGTGACCCGAATTTGTAATTATGGGTAGGCAGCAGGTCATGGTCATCCATTATCTCCATCAGGTGAGCAGTCCCTATCTGGCGCATCTTGCACTGTTTGTCATCGAGCTCGCGCATCTCGCGGTTGAAGCGGCGTCCGCGTTCCTGGATAGCCTCCAGGTCAACGACATTGTTTAGGTTACCCTTGACACCCGGAATCTTGCATACGATAGCCTTGAGCTTTTTGTTGCGAAAAACGGTGCCGATGCCGCCGCGACCGGCTTGCTTCATCCTGATCTTCTTGCGCTTGGAATCGAAGAAGGTGAAGTTGAGCATTCCAATCAGCGAGTGTTCGGCTGCCGACCCTGTGGAGACAATTCCGATATTCCTCCTGTCCGACTCACCGTCGGCAAACATATCCGTGAGCTGCTCTGCCAGCACATGGCTGTCGAGAGCCTCTGCGGGAGCCTCAAATATCTCAACGTAGTGATCAACACCGTTGATATATATAATGACGTCGTTTTCAGCCTTGCCCTGGAGCTCAATGGCATCAAAGCCCGAGAACTTCAGGAAGGGACCGAAGAAGCCCCCGACGTTGCTGTCCATCACCGAGTCAGTCTGAGGTGAGATGGTCACCACCAGCGACTTACCCGTACCGGAGTACTGGGTGATACCACCTATCGGACCGGAGGAGATTACTATCTCGTTCTCGGGATCGTTCCATTTGGTGTCGGGCTTTGTGGCATTCCAAAGGTAACGGAGTCCGTAGCCTTTGCCACCGATGAATTTCTCCTTCATCTCAAGAGGTACATCCTTCTCCTTTATCTCTGAGGTTCCCACATTGACATAGAGAGTCTTGTCGGTATAGCCCTTGTCGAGCGGCGTCCATTTGTAGTCCCATCTTTTCAGAAGCCTGTGCTGTGCCTTGAGTTCGCTAATATCCATATTGTTTTTTATTATAAAGGTTTCAGAGTTATCAGTACAAATTAAGTTTATAAATATGCGTATTCTAATGATAATAGTCAATATGCAAGTTATTGCATGACGAGGAGAGGGGGGGGTGGGGGGCATATGCCGGATCCTAATCGGGTAGGATGCGGCTCGCGCCGCAGTCCCCCCACACCACCGGGCATACTCAATCGTACCACGGCGGTTTCTATTATCAATTAAACATTCAACTTCAAAGATAGGGATTGTAGCCCATGTTGGGCGAACCACCTAAGATTCATTGCATGGCACACAGCCTTTTTATTTGACAACTGCCACCATCCCTGAGAGTACATGATCGCATTCCAACTGGTTTGCTCCGGGATATCAAGGCTTCGAAGGAACTTAAAGATAGTATACCGCCTGCCGCATTGCTTAAGGAGGTAGCATCTGACTTTCCTCCTTATCCAACCATCGAGTTCTTTGAAGTTCTTGAGCCATGTATTGGATAGTCTATAGTAATTAGCCCATCCGTTAATGACTATGTTCAACTCCTTAATGACCTCTTCCAACCTCACCCCCCGGTTCCTGCGGGTAATTTCCCGTATCTTGTCCCTCAGGCGGTCTATGGCTTTATCTGATGCCCTTATCCCGCCTTCCGGCATAATGGTATACCCAAGGAACTTGACGTCTGAACAGTGCCTTACGCCGCTCTTCTCGCGGTTGACTTTCAACTTTAGTTTCTTCTCTATGAAGTCTATAGTTGTACTCATCACCCTTTCCCCTGCTTTCCTGCTTCCAACATAGATATTACAGTCGTCCGCATAGCGGCAGAAGCTGTGTCCCCTCCTCTCCAGATCCTTATCCAGTTCATCAAGAACAATGTTGGACAAGAGTGGTGAGAAGGGACCTCCCTGAGGAGTCCCGGCCGCGCGCTGTTATACCAGACCATCGTGCATCATTCCGGATTGAAGGTATGCACGGATCAGTCGCAGGAGCCTTTTGTCTCCTATCCCTTTACTGAGCCTCTGCATAAGTCGGTCGTGGTTGATCTTGTCGAAAAACTTCTCCAGATCTATATCCACCACCCACTCCTTACCTTCCTTGACGTATTCTGCGGCGCGGAGTATAGCCTGATGCGCACTCCGCCCCGGTCTGAACCCGTAGCTGCTCTCACTGAACAAAGGATCATAATAGCAGCTCAGCTCCTGTTGGATGGCTTGTTGGATCATCCGGTCCCTGACCGTAGGGATGCCAAGGACCCTCTTCCCTCCACCAGGCTTCGGGATCTCTACCATACATACCGGCTCTACCTTGTATTGCTCACATAGCAGTGCCGTCCGAAGGGCATTGATATTTTCCCCCAGCCATTCGCGGAGTTCTTCAACTTCCATACCGTCTGTTCCGCTGCTGCCGCCATTCTCCTTTACTCTCTCATACGCTCTCTTTAAGTTTCCATAATCAACAATCCTTTCCATTAAGTTTTCTGTCAGGGTCCGCTGATGACTCCTTTACGCTTTTCGTCATGCCGTTACCAGCACTCCTATCCGATCCCACGGAACTCGTAAAGACCTCCCGGGGTAAGTAGTAATTCATTCCTGTTGTCCTGCCGGATTTACCCCCCTCACCTCCGAATGACTATCGGGCTCCCCGGTCCATGGGCCAGTTACCCGGTGAGACAAGCCTTATATCCGGTTTCTGTTCGTCAGAACAATAGTTCGCCTTAAGCTTCCTTCATATCCCCGGTCACCCGGGGCACCCTTGCTCTCGGCTATGAGATTCCGGTCATTACGGCTCCCTTGGGACTTGGGGTTAATTCCCCTCACCCTTAAGATTTAATACATGCCCGGCACACCAATACTATAAGGCCTACAGCCTAACTACAATTGCCGACTGAAGGCTGAAGACCGCCAACTGCCGATTATGATTTTCGATTCCGGACTGAAATGATAACTTTGCATGGATGAAGATAATCCTGAACAATGAGCCTATGACTCTTGAGGGTGAGAGCATCACAGTGGAGAGACTGCTGGAGCTGAAGAGGTATACGTTCAGGATGAGGACGGTAAAGATCAACGGCCGGCTGATCAGCCGTGACAGCTACGGCGGTGAGGTGATACATGACGGCGACGATGTGAAGGTGATTTATCTCATGAGCGGCGGATGATTGCATGTACTACAAATTCCGGATAAGTAATTGAAGTCGGATTTCTGGCATCGGTTTTCACTGGCAGGCCTGCGTGACAGGCTGCCCGCCTGGATGAGGAACAGGTATGTGCTTACCATCCTGCTGTTCCTGCTGTGGATTGTCCTGCTTGATCCTAACAACCTGATATCGCGTGTGCGGGAGATCCGTACCCTCAACCGCCTGGAGAGGGAGAAGGAGTATTACATGAGCCGCATCGAGGAGGACCGCAGGAAGCTGAATGAGCTTCGCACCAGCGATGAGAACCTTGAAAAGTACGCCCGTGAGCAGTACCGGATGAAGAAGCCCGATGAGGATCTCTTCATCATCGTCACTCCCGTGGAGGAGCGCAGGATCAGGCGCGAAGGCAAGGAGCCGAAAATGAAGAAGCCCGCTGAAAGGCGGGCTCCGGAGTCGTCACGCAACTGAGACTATTTCTTCTCTTTTTCTGCGTTGTATTTCTTGTTCAGCCCTTCAACCACCGCCTCGGTGATATCCATTGTGGAATCACTGTAGAGAATGGGGCCGGGAAACTGCTTGGCGAGGATATACTGATAACCGTGATCAGCGTTGAACTCAGCAAGGTACTGATTGATATACTCAAGCACCTGCCTCTGGGCTACCATGCCCTCTTCATTGAGGTTATAGGCCATCTCGTCGCGAAGGGCAACCAGGTTCTGCTGCTGCTGTGCGAGCGTCTGTTCCATCTCGGCAGCAGTGGCCCTGGTGATGAGTCCCTTCTGTGCCTTATTCTGATAGTCCCTGACATCACGGTCGAAGGCCTGTGACTTGGATGTCAGTTCTGCCTCTGAACTTCTGGTTTTCTCCTCCAATTCAGTCGATTTGTCCTTTGCCATATCGAAGCGGGCGATAACGGTGTCGAGTTCGACGAATGCAATACCGCTGGTTTGCTTAACTAATTCGCCATCAGTAGATTCAGTCGGAGTATTTCCGCAGCCGGGCGCAGCAAAGATTACGGCGACAGCCAGGGCCGATATTGTCAGGATGTTCTTTACAACAGATATTTTCTTCATTTCTGGAATTAAGTTACGGTTCAACAAATTGTTGCACAAACATACACAAATTTTAAATATGAACCCGCCACAGAGAATTCGTGAATGACCGGTAGCGGTCTGAGGCTCCTACGGAGGAGGTGATGAAATACCGTCCACTCAGTCAGCAATCAGCCACCTGCGCCAAGGCTTCGGCGGCTAAAAACAGTCCGCAGTTGGTGCCGATCCTGATGGATCAGGTTCAAAAATTCTCTTTCCGCTGGCGGAAGGTGATAGTCCAAAGTGAAATCGAAAATCAGAACTCGGGGCAGGGTATGGCGTGAATCTTCTGGCCGCGTTTGATCTGCGAAGAGGTAAACGCATAGATGAGAGATATCTCGTATGCCCCGCCTGAGGCAGTTATCAGGTTTGAGATGGTAAAGTCGTAGCTGAGGCCTATGTTCAGCTGGTCGGTCTTGATACCTATCATCCCGATGATTGCATCTCCGGCCTGGGCCGAGACATCACTTGTTGAGGCAAAGGGGATACCCCTGTACCAGACGCCGAACACCAGCGGATTCTTATAGTAATAGAATCCTATGTCTGACTGGAAGAAGTCTCCCTGAAACATCACGTTTGCTGCCACCGAAAGAACCTCTTCAAGCTTTTTCTTCAGCCTTCCCCGGCTGATGATCTGGAAACCCCCGAAGAGATCGACCTTGATCGGAATGGATGTATTGTCGCCCCAGAATGATGTCCGGGGCCGCAGCAGGTGGTCAACGGTAAATCCTGCCCATATCTTTTCATTGTATGCCAGTGCCGATGCGGTAAAATCTATATCCGCCACATTATCAAAGGGCGGCGGGGTGATGGGCGGCAGGGTACCTCCGGTAGTTATCTGGCTGTTCCATACCAGTTTGGTAAGATCCAGCCCCAGATACGTAAACTTGAAGTTCACCCCCGGCCTTATATGCCAGTCATTGTTAATCTGTATGTCATAGGAATAAAGCAGCCCTATGTTGGTGGTGCTCAGGTCTCCCGAGCCTGCCACGTCATAGGTTGCAAGAATACCCACGCCCGAGTTGAAGTTTGGAATCGCCTTGTCGAATGAAACGCTGTAGGTATGGAACACCCCCGGTATTGAGGGCCACTGGTTGCGCCAGTTCAGCGAGAGACGGTAATCTTCCGTTGCACCGGCAAAAGAGGGCGACAGGTAAAGCTGATTGGCATAGAACTGTGAAAACTGGGGGTCTTGACCCGAAGAAAAAACAGACAGCAGTAAAAATATACTGATCAGATATTTAGTTTTCGCTGGCAACCCTGATTCTTTTATAGTATACAACGTATAACAAATTAGAAAATTATACGGCTGAACTCAAGGAAGGTTGCATTAAATAACATCAACCATCAATCGTGCCGGCATGCAGGAGAGTACCTTATACCGACAAGAATGTAAACATCAATAACTTAACAGGGTGATATCATAGTTTCCCGGTTCACCCTGCCTGTCTTCAGTCTCAAGTCTGTCGGCATCATAGCACATGCAGACACCCGGATGGTGCCCGGAATAATTTTTCCAGAGCATCTGCTGTGCCTTCCTGCTATGCCTGAGACTGCCCTCAATGATGTGCTGTTCACTCATCATAGGCCGGATACACTGATCAGACAGATTTTGCTGTTGAAGGGTTGCACTGCCTTGAATTCTTTTTTTATCCCGATGAAAAAAATGTCATAAACACACCCAACTGATGATAAACGTCATTAATAGAAAACTTATTCGCTGATATCTTTGAAAATGTTTTTAATCTAAAATCATTAAGATGTTCAATAAATTCATTGCAGCCATACTGCCGTACTTCCCGAAGAAGTTCATCTGGATATTTTCACGCGCCTATATCTCAGGGGAGAAGATGTCCGATGCGATGCGTGTCTCAAAGGAGCTCAACGAACAGGGTATGATGGTTACCCTCGATGTTCTTGGTGAATTCATAGAGTCGCTCGATGAGGCCGAGGCCAACAAGCAGGAGTATCTCGATCTCATCGATGAGACGGAGAGACAGGGCATAGACGGCAACTATTCGCTCAAGCCCACAAGCTTTGGCCTGCTGATAGACAAGGAGGCATGCTACAGGCTGATGCGCGAGATAGTGGTGAAGGCGGCCTCATACAATAACTTCTGCAGGGTAGACATGGAGGATTCGCCCTGTACCGATCCTGAAATTGAACTCTACCGCAGGCTTCATGCCGAGTTCCCCGCGAACGTCGGGCTAGTGGTACAGGCTTACATGAGAAGGACATACAGTGACCTGGAGAAGATGCTTGACATGAACACCCCTGAGATACCGACTAACTTCAGGCTATGCAAGGGGATATATGTGGAGCCGGAGGAGATAGCATACAAGAAGTATGAGGAGGTTAACATGCACTATCTCAGGGATCTGGAGCTGCTGTTCAAAAACAGGGTTTATGTCGGCATTGCAACCCACGACAGGCCTTTGATAGATGGTGCTTACGAGCTCATCAAAAAATATAAAGTACCGAAAAACATGTACGAGTTCCAGATGCTCTACGGTGTCACACCGAAGCTGCGTAAGAGCATCATTGATGCCGGTCACCGGATGAGGGTCTATGTTCCCTTCGGAACAAAATGGTTCGGCTACTCAACAAGGAGGCTGAAGGAGAACCCGAAGATGGCCAAGCATATTATCAAGGCTCTCTTTTATAAAGGATAGAGGGGCGAGCGTTAATCCCGACACAATACGTCGGGAAGGGAGCAGCCGGATTGCAGGGGAGAGGTAGTAGGCAGTAGTGGGAGGAATTAGGAATTAAGAATTATGAATTATGAATATGAATTAATTCATATTCAGGTATTTAGACTGCCGGATGAGGACTGTAGACTGAGGACTGTAGACTGCCGTCCCGACGCACTTCGTGGTCGGGATTGATCCTCCTCCTTCGTCGGCGGCTCAAACTGCTGACTGAAGACTGGCAACTACCTGACCAGCCCTTTAAAAATAATCGAATCATGCATAGTCCGGAGCTTCTCCAGCTCCCGGACGGAGATATAGGGTTTCGGGGGTTCCGGATCCTCGGGGGGGCCTTTGGCCAGGATATATAGCATCGGTATCAGTGTAAAGGGACTGAGGGAGACCATCTGGGATGACGGTATGCCGCCCTTCTCGTAGACATCAATACGCTGCTGTTGTCGCAGAAGCTCATAGTTGGAGGCCGGGTCAACCTGCCTGCTGGTACTGGTGATTCCCTGGTAGGCAGCTATCCGCAGGTTGTTGGAGGCGTTGATAAGCTCCTGGTCTGCTGCCGGCGGCTGAGACATGATAGCAGCCTTGATATTGCCCAGCCGTGGCATGACCACTACCGCGGGTATCATAAGAGTATCGGTGCTGAGCCATATTGCCGCAACATATTCCCTGGCCCTGAGGGTATCGGCCACGTTCATCATGTAAGAGCGGTAACCGACGCATGTGAATGTTACGGTGTCGCTGTGACGTGCATAGAATGAAAACATTCCTCTACTGTCGGCCGCACCGGCACTCCTGTTCTTAACTGAAAAATGTGCTCCTGTCAGCGGCTCACGGGTATCGGCATCGAGGACCACGCCGTGAAAGAGAATGGGCTGCAGATCCTGCGCTGCCGCTCCCCGGGTCATGAAGGCGGCAAGGAGTAGGACAGGGATTATCCGGGGCCATGCCGGCCTACCTGCGCAATATGATCTCGTCGAGCGATCTTTTGGGCACGTGATGAATACCCTTCTCATCTCTCCAGTATTTGATGTCATTATCCGAAGCGGTCTCCAGGACCACCTCTTCTGTTGCCTTGCCGAGGGCCAGTACGAGGAGGATCTCATTGTCGCGGGGTATCTCCAGGGCATTTCTCAGCCGCTCTTTCTTCACCGAGGCGATGATGCACCCGCCAAGGCCTGCATCGGTGGCACCGAGCATGATACTCTGCGAGGCTATACCGTGATCGACACCGAAAGAATCGGAGATCTCCTTGTCACCAAGTATTATTATGTATGCTGAAGGCCGCTCACCCTGTGCAGGTCCCTCCCAGTTGGCAAGGTAACCGGCCCATGCGAGGCAGGGAAAGACCAGCTCCCGCTGATCCGGCTGCGTGACAAGGATATATTTCAGCGGCTGGCGGTTGGCACCGGAGGCTGACAGTCTTGCCAGGTCCACAAGTGATGCCAGCGTTTCGGCAGATACCGGATGACTCTCGTCAAACCGTCTTACTGTCCTGGTTTTCTCTATTAATTGGCGGAGATTCATATTCATAAATTTTGGCCAAAGATAGGGAAAATAAGGCAGCTATTTTTTCAAAGCCTCATCGTACCGTTCGCCAATGACTCTCCAGTCGAGCAGCTCCCAGAAATTACTTAAATAATCAGGTCTCCTATTCCGGTAATCGATATAGTATGCATGCTCCCAGACATCGCATGTCATCAGCGGCACCAGTCCTGCCCGCAGGGGGTTGCCGGCGTTCGACTCCTGTGTGATGGTAAGCCTGCCATCGGGCTTCATGCAGAGCCATGCCCATCCCGACCCGAAGAGTGAAGTGGCTGCCTTGGTGAAAGCCTCTTTGAAAGCATCAAATGATCCGTATTCAGCCTCAATGGCTTTGGCCACTGTGCCTGAGGGCTCTCTCTTCCCCGACGGTGAGAAGCTGGCGAAATAAAATGTGTGGTTCCACACCTGGGCAGCATTGTTAAAGATGCCGCCGTCGGCCTTCCGGATCATGGTCTCAAGCGTAGCCTCCTCAAACGGTGAACCGGGAAGGAGGTTGTTGAGGTTGTTGACATAGGCAAGATGATGCTTGCCATGATGGTACTCAAGTGTCTCGCGGCTCAGATGAGGGGCGAGGGCTTCCGGAGAGTAACTGAGGGGTGGCAGTTCAAATTTCATGAGTTGATCGGATATTTAGATTTCTACGTAAAGATACTAAATAGAGCTCAGAGAGGAAAGAATCATCAGAGAAATATCCTGTCGGGAAGTGATCCTGTCAGCTTCCTTTCACGGGCCAGTTCCAGCAGTCGTTCTACAGCCTCTCTCCCCTCCTGACCCAGCGACAGGCTGTAGCTGTTGACATAAAGCCTGATATGTTCAGCTGTCACTGCGGCCTCCGTCTCGCGGGCATTCTTTGCAATGAAATCTACCGAGTGACCGGGATTGGCGAAGGCAAACTCAATGCTGCGCCGTACACACCTGTTGACCTTCTCTGCAGTGGCGGTGTCGAGGCCGCGGCTGACCACTATTCCGCCCAGTGGCAATGGCATGCCTCCCGTCAGCTTCTCCCACATCTCACCGGTGTCGGCCACCCTGAGCAGTCCCATTGCGTGGTAGGTAAACCTTGTCTCATGGATTATCACGCCAGCGTCGGCCTCACCCGAGAGGATGGCCTCCGGAATATCGGAGAAGAGGTATTCGCTCTTGCGTGTTGCTTTGGGCCAGAAGATGCTGAAAAGCAGGTTGGCGGTGGTGTTTTCCCCCGGTATGGCAATGAGGGCTTCGTTCAGTTCATCGGGCCATATCCTACGCTTGCTCACCACCAGCGGGCCGTTGCCGCGTCCGAGAGCGCTGCCCGAGTCGAGTATGAGATAGTTGGGAGCTGCCACGGCAAAGGCATGATAGCTCATCTTGGTGATGTCAACGCTGCCCTCCATGGCACGACTGTTGAGCTCCTCGACGTCGGCCAGGAACCAGTCGAAGTCAAGTCCCTCCGTGTCAATCCTGCCGTGGACCATCGCCTCGAAGATAAAAGTGTCATTGGGACAGGGTGAGAATCCGAGTGTCAGTTTCATCCTTCTGCCATGATTTTGAGTATCTCCTTCATCGCCTCCTGAAGATTCCCCAATGCCAGGGGTATATCCCAGTTCAGGGTGTTGCGCGGCTCCACCATGTTGGATATGGCCCTCACCGAGAGCCATTCGGTATGAGCCATGGCACAGGTGTATGCCAGCCACGCCCCCTCCATCGTCTCTATCTCCGGGTCCCAGGCCTTGCGAATCCGTTCTATCACCGCGGCTGAGCCGGACGACATGTTCACCGTGGCGGCGGTCACGGTTTTGTATTTCCGGGCAGCAAGGTCAAACAGCCTGCCGCTGCAATATATCCTTCCCCCGCTGAAGGGATAGCTGTCCGGATCAGCGAGGTTTGCCCGGAAGAGTGAGCGGAAGGTCCCGTTATCATCGACACCCATATCCGCAAAGCAGTCGGAGCGTGCTAACACCACCTCCCCCGGTACCACCGCCGCCGAGTAGCTTCCTGCTATGCCCGCCCCTATCACCAGGGAGGGCAGAGGGCCTGCCGCAAACCTTTTCTGCAGAGCCCATGACATTGCTGCCCCGCCGACACCCGTAACAAGTATCTCGCAGCAGTGGCCGGTGACAGCCTCACGGACAGCCTCCTCCTCGGAGGGGTGCGCCACCGCTATAAGAATATCTGACACGGTTTCATTCATCTCCTTTGCCGTCATAGGAAGGATAAATATATTATATTTGGATATAATAACTCCTATTCCAGGCAACCATTTAACTCAAAGGCTATGATCTACCTGACACGACGAGAGAGGTTCAGTGCTGCCCACCGGATGTTCCGGTCAGGTCTCAGCGATGAGGAGAACAATAAGATTTACGGCAAGTGTTCGAACCCTCTATGGCATGGTCATAACTATGTTCTGAAGGTGACAGTAAAGGGAGAGTTGGATCCTGACATCGGATACTTCATGAATGCAACGCGGCTGAAGGAGATCATCAACGAGAAGGTGATCGTCAAGCTTGACCATAAAAACATGAATCTCGAGACCGACTTCATGGCAGGCAGGGTAGCCACCACGGAGAGTCTTGCCATGGCCATCTGGGATGAGCTCAAGGCCCCCCTGGCCGCAGAGGGGGCGCTACTGCACTGTGTCAGGGTGGAGGAGACGGAAAACAATTATGTTGAGTATTACGGATAACGTGGAGCCAAAAGCCATTAAAAAATCAATAATGGCAGACAACACGGTGCCAAAAGACAAAAACAACGCTGAATATTACGGATAACATGGAAAAACTAAACGACGGCAGCGGAAGACTGTCAGACAACTACAACAAGATTGAACAATGGAACCCGGAGATCATCAGTGAGATAGCAGGTTATTACAGCAAGATTCTCAAGCTGCTGGGTGAAGACCCCGACAGGGAGGGGCTGTTAAAGACCCCCGAGAGGGTTGCCAAGGCTCTGGCCTTTCTCACCAGGGGCTACGAGTCTGATCCTGACGAGATTCTCCGCAGTGCACTTTTCCGCGAGGATTACCGGCACATGGTACTGGTAAAGGACATTGACATATATTCTATGTGCGAGCATCACATGCTACCCTTCATCGGGAAGGCGCATGTGGCCTATATTCCTGACGGCACCATCACGGGGCTGAGCAAGATAGCACGGGTGGTTGAGACCTATGCGGCCAGGCTGCAGGTGCAGGAGAGGCTGGTAACGCAGATCCGCAACTGTCTGCAGGAGAACCTCAAGCCGCTGGGTGTGGCGGTGGTCATCGAGGCACAACATATGTGTATGCAGATACGGGGAGTGCAGAAGCAGAACTCCGTCACTACCACCTCTGCCTTTACCGGCTGTTTCCTCTCGAACCTGAATACCCGTGAAGAGTTCATGCACTTGATAGCAAACAGGCTACATTGAGATTAACATTTTAACCCACTTTTCCAAAGATGAAAGCATATGTATTCCCAGGGCAGGGAGCGCAGTATCCCGGCATGGGCAGGGAGTTATACGATACCATCCCCGGAGCCCGCGAAATGTTTGAGAAGGCCAACGATATACTCGGCTTCCGCATCACGGACATCATGTTCGCTGGCACCACCGAGGAGCTGAAGCAGACCAGGGTGACACAGCCGGCCATCTTCCTTCACTCGGTGATACTCACCCGCGCAATGGGAGCCTGTTTTGTGCCGGCGATGGTCGCCGGTCACTCGCTCGGTGAGTTCTCGGCGCTGGTAGCCGCCGGTGCCCTCTCCTTTGATGCCGGGCTTATGCTTGTGGCAGCCAGGGCTGACGCCATGCAGAAGGCTTGCGGCCTCACCCCCTCCACCATGGCCGCCGTGATCGGCATGGATGATGCCGTTGTGGAGGAAGTGTGCGCCTCGCTGACGGAGATTGTCCTGCCGGCAAACTACAACAGTCTCGGCCAGATAGTGATCTCAGGCACCGTCGAGGGCGTGGCCAGGGCCACGGAAGAGCTGAAAGCGCGGGGGGGCAAGAGGATAATACCACTTGCCGTCAGCGGCGGCTTTCACTCGCCATGCATGGAGCCGGCACGGCTGGAGCTTGAGGAGGCGATCAGGAGGGCAAATGTCACTTCTCCGTCATGCCCTGTATATCAAAATGTTACAGGTATGCCAACGACAGATCCCGGGGAGATCATGAATAATCTTATTGCCCAGCTCACCTCGCCCGTCAGGTGGACCCAGACGGTTAAGAGAATGATTGCTGACGGGGCTACGGAGTTCATCGAGGCAGGACCCGGCGCTGTATTGCAGGGGTTGATAAGGAAGATAGACTCCGCAGCTGTAACCTATGCAGCTTCCGTCACTCCCTGACGGAAATGACGGCCATACCCTTCCTCCCGTCCATGCGTATCACCAGCGGTTTCCGGAACCTCACGTGGCGGAAATATTTTCCGCTGCGGATGACTGTCTGACCGTTCAGCTTATCCCAAACCACGGTATCTTCGTCTTCGTCAAGGTTGACGGATAAGTAGCCTATGTTCATTGAAGTCACGTTGTGGAAGAAGTGTGACCCCAGTGAGGCGTCAAGGTGGTATCCTGGCAGTCCCACCTCCACTATTACCTTGGCATTGGATATCTGCGGCCAGGCTACGGGTATCCCCAGGAACCTGTCGCGCGAACCCCAGCGGCCGGGACCTATCAGCACATAGTGACGGTTTTCGTCGAGCATGATCCTGTTTATGCTATCTATCTCCTCAGCCATCTCCACCGTTGTCATCTTGTTAAAGTGTCCGGGTTCGACGTATACCACATCTGTGATATCTGCGATAAGGCCGTTGCCCATACTCTTTTTCGATACCAGCACAGTATTTTCATCACAGACGGTATCGGGGTCGACGGTGTACCCTGCGCCGCTACCCACAAGAGGTTTGACCTGCAGCAGGTAGAAGGTGGCCATGCCATCCTCATCTTTCGTCAGGTCGACGGCGAACTCTATCTCCACAGGGGCGCCAAACGCCTCGCGGAACACCTCGAGCACCTTTTTCAGTGTCGGGGCCAGCGGTATGTAGTCATATTTGAGGATATCGGCAAAATTGATCACCCTCGGTCCCGCGGCATAGAGTCCGGGTACCAGGGTATCGTCATCAATACTGATTACAGAAGCTGAATGCTTTATTGTGCCGTCACTCTCCGCCCTGCTGATGTTGAGCTTGACCATCCCTGCGTGCTGCCCCTCGAGCAGGTTGACATCGCTGTTTGCCATGTTGATGGCATAAAACTCCACCTGCGAGAACCTGGAGATATCCATTATGGGCACTATGTCGAGATCAGGAAACGAGGGAGAGAAGCGAAAAGCCCTCTCACCGTCAAGCACGTATTGTCCCAGCCCCACGGCCATCACGGCAAAACCGTCGGTGGGGGTCATGTGCGATACGGGATAGAAGTTGTACGACTGTGCCGTACCGCTTATATGCGGGTAATAGATGTCGCCGTACCTCCTGCCCACCACCGTCTGAATGACAATAGCCATCTTCTCCTGCTCCACCTTGTAATTAATGGCTTCGAAGTAGGTGCGTGAGTCATTCGAATATATTGAGGCAAAGACAAGCTTAATCGCGCTGCAGAGCTGTGTAAGCCTCTCCTCGGCGTCAGCGTGGTTGTTTGGCAGCAGGTATGTTCCGAAGATGCCGGAAAAGGGCTGGCTCAGTGAGTCCTCGAAGAGGCTCGATGACCTCACTGCCAGGGGGCCGTTGTTTATCCGCAGGAAGATCCTCAGCTTGTTTCTCAGCTCTGTGCTGAGAGAGCCGGCCACGAAGCGTCTCTGGAGAGCAGCGTAGTCCTTCACGCGGGTAACCTCATCCCACAGATGGTTACTCTCCATGAAGAGGTCAAACTCATCAGTTCCGATAATCGCAGTGAGGGGTGTCTTGATCCTGATCCCAGGGGTAAGCCTGCCTACCTCAAAACTGTATATCAGGGTGTTGATAAAGGCCAGGCCACGACCCTTTCCTCCCAGTGATCCTCCGGCAAAACTGACAATATTGGTCTCCTCGCCGACGTGCGACTCATCAAAATTGACAACCTTGCCCTTGTTCATCTCGCGCCGTCGCTGCTTCACAATATTAAGGAGGAACTCACGCAGTTCCCTGACGTTGTTGAAGTCGGTCAGTTTGATCGGGTTGATCATCTTTGCGATCTTCACCTCTCCCCTGGCCATCAGCCAGAGAGAGAAGTGGTTCTTCACGGCATGGTACTCAAGCGAATCTTCCGGCACAGTCCTGAGAAAAGACTGGAACTCCTTCATTGATTTTGCCACTGCTATCTGTCTGCCTTTAGTGTCACGGTAGACAAAATGGCCAAACCCGAGGTAATAGTTGATGAACGACTTCAGATCCTGGAGCAGGGTCTCGGAGTTCTTGTTGATGAAGCTGGCGTTGAGCTCGCCGGCGAACCTGGCATTATCGGGATCGGAAGACTGCAGCACCGCGGGCAGGTTGGGCATCTCCTGCCTGATGTGGCTGATAAAGTGATACCCCGCCTTCTTGTTGAACTCTCCCTTCTCGGGAAAACGCATGTCAGAGATTACCCCCAGGAGGCTATCCTTGTATTTGTTGTAGACCAGCATGGCCTCCTCATAATTGGTTGCCAACAAAATCTTTGGCCTGGCCCTGATCTTCAAAACCTTATACAACTCGTCGGCACTCACCTCCTCGATAAGGTTACGTGTCTGCTCCAGCACCAGGGTGTAGAGCATGGGGACATAGGTTGAATAGTAATCAGCCAAATCCTCGATTATCAGTATGACGCCGGAGAGTCCCTTCTTTGTGTCATTTTCGACGTTGACCCTGTCTTCGAGAAGCTTGACCATTGCGAAGAAGACCTTTGACTCGCCTGTCCAGACAAAGTAATTGTCAAACGGTATGCCGTGCTTTTTCTGGCTCTGGACATAGGGAATGACGCTGGGGTTGTTTACCAGCAGGTATGTGGGAATATATGGGTATCTCTCCTTGATCTTCGTACAGAGGCTCATGGGGCTCTCGCGGTCGACACCCACCATGATGATGATCATATCATAGTGTCTTGCCTCCAGGCGCAGGAAGGCCTCATCCTCTCCCGAGACGCCGGTGACGCGGGGAAGGGTGGTGAGGCTCATCTGGTAGTATTCGCCCAGTATATGGTCTGAGAAGCGTCCTTCGCCCTCTATCGAGTAGGCGTCATAAAGGCTGGCCACCAGGAGTATCTCCTTGACCATAAATGGCATAAGGTCATGAAAGACATCCCTCTCAGCATTGTACCTGTCAAGGAATTCCTGAAGGAGCTTGCGGCTTGACTGATCCGCAATATTCTCGCTCTCTTCCGGCGCAGGCGTTGCCTGGGATGCAAATTCCCTGGCTTTCAGGCTGTTGATATACCTGGTAATCAGTCCGGATACGTTTCTCAGCAGGTCATTCTCCTCTTTCAGAAAGGGACCTGCATCCTCTTCAGGGAACTCCGTAGTATAGAATATCTCTATAGTCCCTTCTGCATCTATTGTCTGGAAGTTACGGATGATCTTCCATTCTGTCTGTGAGAATTTTGGTGTCTCGAAGCTATTCCCACCATAGATTATTCTGACCGCGGTGTGGTCAGGGTACTGCATGGCGGAGGGAAGTAACAGCACCAGCTGCTGCAGGGTCTCCTCAACCGGTTTCCCCTCTCTGAGCATCAGGGTTACCCGGTTGATACATGCCAGTTCCTTCAGGCGTTCTTCCTGCTGTTGCAGGGCACGGTCTCTCCGGGACCCTTTTCCGGGCTGTTCATCCATAGAAGCATCAAGTGATTTCAGATGCCAAAATTAGCAAAATAGCTGAAGAAATGCGCCATCGCGTTATGCGATGGAGGGTTGCTATTTCTTCCAGGTAGCTCCGCTGCGCAGGAGCTCATCAACAGATTTTATCTTCGAGGCTTCCTGGACCTTCACATGCTGGTCGCGCATGGCTTCATCATATGTGTGGTCCTTGATCGACCTGATGACGCCGAGTGATACCGGGTAATCCGGAAGATGCATCCCTGCCAGCCTGTAGTGAATACCGGGATTGGGCTCATGGGCGTCATGCACCAGCACATCCTTCTCCGTGTAGCCGTTCTCCCCGAACTTTATCACCTTCAGCTTCAGGTTCTCAAGGATAAGACCCTTGTCGCGGTTCTTGCCGAAGATCATCGGCTCACCGTGGCGCAGTACAAGCGTGTTGTCATCCCTGGTCTCCTTGTTGGTGATGAGGTCATGGGCTCCGTCGTTGAAGATGACGCAGTTCTGGATGACCTCCACCATGGCTGTTCCGTTGAACAGCGCAGCCTGTTTGTAGACTTCATTTGAAAGCTGCAGGTTATAGTCTACCGTGCGCGCGAAGAAGCGTCCGCTGGCTCCGATTGTCAGCTCACCTATCTTGAAAGACTCCTCTATGGTTCCGTAAGGTGAGGTCTTCGTCACCAGTCCCTTTTTCGACGTGGGAGAATACTGTCCCTTGGTGAGACCGTAGATCTCATTGTTGAACAGTATAATCTTGATGTCGATATTGCGTCTGATGGCATGAATGAAATGATTACCGCCAATGGCGAGTGCATCACCGTCGCCGGTCATCATCCAGACCATCAGGTCAGGATTGGCGATCTTGATGCCTGTGGCTATTGGTGCTGCCCTCCCGTGTATTCCGTGAAAGCCGTATGTGTTCATGTAATAGGGCAGCCTTGAAGAGCATCCTATGCCGGATACGAAGACATATTTTTCCTTTGGGATATCAAGCTCGGCAAGTGCTTTCTGCAGTGAAGCGAGGATGCCGTGATCACCGCATCCGGGGCACCATCTTACCTCCTGGTCACTCTTAAAGTCTTTGGCGACGTAGTGGTTCTCGTGTGTTGTTGTTTCAGCCATTTTATTTCTCCTCCAGCATTTTAATACAGTAATCTTTTATCTCCCTGGCCGTGAAAGGCAGACCCTGCACCTTGTTATATTGATGATAGGTGTATTTCTGATGTTTGATTCTCAGATAGTTGGCAAACTGCCCCAGGTTCAGCTCACACACCACCAGCTTTTTAAAACCATCGAACACCTGAGCGGTATTTTTTGGCAGGGGTCTGATGTAGTTAAAGTTCACTGCCGATACATTATAACCCTCCTCCTGCAGCTCGGTAACTGCAGTTACAACGTGGCCGTGGCTGCTGCCCCATCCTATGACCAGCAGGTCGCCGGTCTTGGTGCCTATGACCTTCAGGTCAGGCACATCGGCAGCCACCGCTTCCACCTTCTCATCTCTTATCTTAACCATGTACTCATGGTTTTCCGGGGTGTATGAGACGCTTCCCCTGACGGTTTTCTCCAGGCCGCCAACGCGGTGTTCAAGTCCTTCCATACCGGGTACGGCCCATTTACGGGAGTGTTTGACGGGATCTCTGTCGTACGGGAGATACTCCATGTCGGTTTTCTCAGCCCAGGGCACCTTGATGGAAGGCATATCGCTCATTGAGGGTATCCTCCACGGTTCGCTTCCGTTGGCCAGGTAGCTGTCTGTCAGCAGCACCACCGGCGTCATGTATTCAAGGGCAATTTTGGCTGCCCTGAAGGCATAGTAGAAGCAGTCTGAGGGTGTTCCTGCTGCCATCACCACCACGGGGCTCTCTCCGTTGCGGCCGTAAAGAGCCTGCCACAGGTCTGCCTGTTCAGTCTTGGTGGGGAGGCCTGTCGAGGGTCCGCCCCTCTGTACGTTTATCACCACCAGCGGCAGTTCAGTCATGACAGCCAGGTTCAGTGCTTCTGATTTGAGTGCAAATCCCGGCCCGGAGGTGGATGTCACGGCGAGGCTCCCGGCAAAGCTGGCACCGATGGCGCTGCATATACCGGCTATCTCATCTTCAGCCTGGAGGCTCTTGGCACCCAGGTCTTTGCGCAGTGCCATCTCCTCGAGGATGCCTGTCGCCGGGGTGATGGGATAAGAGCCGATGAAGAGCTTCAGTCCTGCCTTCTCCGCGGCGGCGAGGAGGCCCCAGGCAGTGGCCTGGTTGCCGTTTATATTCCGGTAGATACCTTTCTCTATGTTCGCCGGGCTGACACTGTATGATGGAGCGATGGCCTGTATGGTCTCGGCGTAGTAATATCCGGCACGGAGCACCTTGCTGTTTGCCTCGGCCATGAGCGGCTTCTTGCCAAATTTATCCTCTATGAAATCTTCAGTGTATTTGAGCTTGCTGTCAAAGAGCCAGTAGACCATACCGAGGGCAAACATATTCTTTGTGCGCAGTATCGACTTGGGGTCAAGCTCCGAATTCTTCAGGGCCTCCTTCACCAGTGTGGTTATGGGCGCAGCAATAAGGTGCATGCCGTCGAGCTTGTCTTCAATAAAGGGATCCGATTTGTATCCTGCACGCAGTATCTGCTTTTCGGTGAAGCTGTCAGAGTCATAGATGATGGTTGAGCCTTTTGCCAGGTACCTGGCATTGGCACGCACTGCCGCCGGGTTCATGGCCACCAGCACGTCGGCGTAGTCGCCGGGAGTGTTTACCTGTTTATGCCCTATGTGAACCTGGAAGCCCGAGACCCCTCCCACGGTTCCCTGCGGAGCACGTATCTCTGAAGGATAATCGGGGAATGTGGAGATGTCATTACCGAACAGCGCCGATGTGGTGGAAAAGAGGGTGCCGGTAAGCTGCATGCCGTCTCCGGAATCGCCCGAAAACCTTATCACCACATCATCTTTCTCAATGACCTTTAGTCTTTTTTCCATGATAAAATTGAACTGTTTGTATTAATAAAGGAGTTTTGAAAAGTTAACCCGTTTGAAGGAGCTAAGTTCAGCAATACACTGATATAACTGTATGATTTTAATCATATATGGCATTAACCGGCACCTGAACTGCCGATAGGGTTAAATCGCTGTCACCTGCGGACGGGGAGATTCTTCAGTGCCAGATGTCAGCCTTTTGAAGATTGATGTTGCTCTCGAAAAACATTCTCGCTATCTTTTCAAAATAGTCGGTGTAGTCGGATACGAAAAACAGATCCTCACCTGATCCGTTTCGGTTCAGCAGGTCATTTTTCTCAAGTGTTTCCCTCAGCAGCCCTGCAACAAGCCTGCCCGAGTCAATAATCTCGACGTCAAAATTGAAAAACTTGCTGATCTGGTTTTTGATGATCGGGTAATGGGTGCAGCCGAGTATCAGCGCACTTATGTCAGCAAGCCTGGCATCTGAGAGATAGGTCCGTATGATGGCGTTGCTGATGTCATCGAAGATGAATCCCTCCTCGATCATTGGCACAAGGAGAGGTGTTGCCATGGATGCCAGCTCAGTTGAGGGAGATGCTGCGCCTATCTTCTTTTCATAGGTGCCGGAGCTGATGGTTCTCTTGGTGCCTATCACTCCTATTCTCCGGTAGTTGCGGGAAGCGACATACTTCACCACGGGGTTTATCACGTCGAGTATCAGCACCCTGTCGCGGTATTCAGCCTCGAGGCTCTCATAGGCCGATGCGGAGGCGGAGTTGCAGGCTATGAGCACCAGCTTGGCATCATGCTCCAGCAGAAACCGGGTGATGCGTCCGGAGTAACTTCTGATGGCCTCCTCAGACTTGTCGCCGTAGGGAAGATGGGCAGTGTCGCCAAAATAGACAATTCTTTCTCCCGGGAGGTTTTGCCTGATGGCATGTGCCACCGTCAGTCCTCCCACTCCTGAATCAAAAATACCTATCGGGCGGTTTCCTGCTTCCATAATTAAAAGAGCATGGAAGCCCGCCTGTATCGCCGTTGTCAGGTCACTGTGGGTGAACAAGGCCGGCGGGCAGCCATGCTGAGATTCTCTCTATTCCTTTATTCCAAGCTTGGTCTTCACCAGCGAAGTAATGTCAGTGCTCTTCGCCGTATCAACATAGACGAGGGTACGGACATCATATATATATATGAATCCACCCTCCCTGGCAACTGCATTGATGGCGACGGTAGCCTTCTCAATTATCGGGTTGAGCAGTTCTGTCTGCTTCTCCTGAAGCTGCACCTGGGCCTGCTGCTGGAAATTGCCTATACGGGTCTGCATGTCAGCAAGCTCCTGCTCCTTGTTGGCCTTGACGATATCAGTGAGGGTCTTGCTGGCCTTCACATACTGGTCCAGCTTGTTGTTGTATTCAACCTGCATGAGTTCCAAAGCATTTGTAAGCTCCTGCCCGAATGCGTTGTACTTTGTCATGGCTGAGTCATAGTCAGGCATGGTCATGATGATATCATCACGGTTGATATGGCCTGTCTTGAACGACTGAGCAAATCCGTCCTGTGCCGTAAAAACCAGTACAGCAAACAGTAGTATCTCAAATACTTTTTTCATCTTCTTTTTATTCAAATTTAGTGTGCAAATGTAATTATTTAATTCTTATAACCGAGTTTCTGCAAGACCTGATCGGAGAGATCATACCGCGGGTTGGCAAAGAGTATGTTTGATCCTGCCGAGGTGTCAAAGATAACTGCATAACTGCCCTCCACGGATATCTCCTTGATGGCCCTGAGTATCTCATCCTGAATAGGTTTTACCATCTCCTCGCGTTTCTTGAAGAGTTCGCCCTCCATCCCGAAATAGGTATTCTGGAGATCCTTCACCTCTTTTTCCTTTGCAATGATGGCCTCTTCCCTATTCCTCTTCTGGTCCTGAGTCAGCAGTACCACTTCAGCCTGGTAATCCTTGTACATCTGCTCCACGACTGCATAGCCGTCAGCCACCTCCTTTTCCCATCCTTCTGATAGTTTGTCGAGCTGTTGCTGGGCTGCCGTGAAGGCAGGAATATTGTTCCTGATATATTCGCTGTCAACGAAGGCGAATTTCTGTGCCATGCCGGTGAGTGATGCGGCAAACACCAGGATGGTCAAAACGATGATCTTCTTCATAGCTTGTTATTTTGATTGTTGTCTTTCAAAATTGCTGTCCTATTACAAAATGGAACTGGCTTCCGCCGTCATCGGCCCTGCCGGTGACGGGAGTGTCAAATCCGTAACCCCAGTCTATGCCCAGGAGGCCGAACATCGGAAGGTTGGCTCTGAGGCCTACGCCTGCTGAACGGTTCATCCTGAAGGGATTGAATTCCTTAATGCTGTACCATGCCCTGCCGGCCTCAAGAAATGCCAGGCCGTAGATGGTGGCCTGCGGATTGAGTGATACCGGGTAGCGAAGCTCCAGGGTGAGCTTGGTATAGACGTTCCCCACCTCTACGCTCCTGTTATCCTTTATCATCCTTGGTGTCAGAGATCCGTTGGTATATCCTCTGAGGGCTATGACCTCACGGCCGTAGAGGTTGTATCCTGTCATGCCGTCACCACCGACAGAGAAATTCTCAAAGGGTGACGGTCCGATATCCCTGTTGTAGAAACCGAGATAGCCGAATGCTGCGCGGGCATTGAGCACCAGCTTGTTGTTAGATGTGAGGGGATAATAGTAATCGGCCTTGAACACCGCCTTGTAAAACTCTATCCAACGGTATTTATCCTCATCGGAGAGAGCAGCCATATCCTTGCCGCTGAGGGCTGAATAGGGTGGCGTCATCTGCACTGAGAGGCTGAATGTGGATCCGCTGCGGGGATATATGGTGTTGGGACCTGCCGAGAAGCGCGTTATTCTTGCAGTAACCGATGCCAGGTTGGCGTCACCGTTGTCAAACAGGAACTGGTACTGGGAGTAGTTGTACATGCTGTAGCGCTGATAGCTGCCCTCATAGAAGACCGAGAAATAGTCATCGGGCCACTCCAGCCTCTTACCAAAGCCTACCGAGGCACCGTCAATGATCATATGCTGCCTGTCGTCAGCCCCCCTGGGCGAGCCGTTGGTCATCAGTGAGCGGAAGGCTGAGAGCGACAGGGTGTTGGGTTTCTTGCCGCCGAGCCAGGGTTCAATGAATGAGATGTTGTACGACTGGTACACGCGTCCGTTCGACTGGGCCCTGATCTGCAGCGATTGGCCGTCGCCGGAGGGGTACGGTCTCCACTCCTTCCACTTGAAGAAGTTGCGCATGGCAAAGTTATTGAACCTCACCCCCACTGTACCCACCAGCATACCTGCACCCCATCCGCCGGAGATCTCAAACTGGTCGTTGGCTTTCTCCTCGAGGGCATATAGCAGATCTACGGTTCCGTTGATCTGGTCAGGGATGGGCTGCGGGTTGATCTTCTCGGGGTCGAAGTGACCCAGCACTGCCACCTGCCTTACAGAACGGATGATGTTCTCCTTGGAGAAGAGATCGCCGGGCATTGTATGGAGCTCACGACGCGCCACATGCTCATTGGTGCGTGTGTTGCCGCTGATGATCACGTTGTTGAGGTTGGCGGGGTCACCCTCGAAGATCCTCACCTCCAGATCGATGGAGTCACCCTCGACGTTCTTCTCCACGGGTGTCACCCTTGAGAAGAGGTACCCGTAGTTGAGGTAGAGTGAGTTAACAGCATCCTCGTCCTCTATCAGCCGCTTGTAGATGGTGCTCTGATTGTAAATCTCTCCTGAGGGGAAGTTGAAGACCCTCTCGAGCTGGTCCCTGGTATATATGCTGTTGCCCACCCAGTCGACATTCCTCAGGTAGAACTGGTTGCCTTCGTTTACCTTCACCACCAGCACCATCTTGCCGTCCTCAAGGGCATATGTGGAATCGCCCAGCACGCGGAAGTCGCGGAAGCCGTTCTCATTATAGAACTCAACCAGGCTGTTACGATCCTCTTCGAACTTATCCTCGATATATTTTGAGCCTTTGAAGATGTTGAGGTCCTTCTGCTTGGTGTTCTTCATCACCCGGCGCAGCCTTTTGTCCTCAAAGAATTCGTTTCCCTCAAACCTTATCTCTTCTATCTTGACCTTCTCATTCTTGTTGACGATAACACTCAGCAGCACATTGTTTGGCAGATCGGGGTCATCTTTCTGTACTATATTCACTTCAGTATTGAGGAACCCCTTTTCGATATAATGATCCCTGATAGTCTTCTCGGCCCTGCTGAGGAGGTGGGCGGTGACCTGTGAGCCGCTGGGAAGGCTCAGCTTCTCGGTGAGGTCTGTCTCTTCCGATTTTCGTATCCCTTCGAACCTGAGTGTTGAGAGACGTGGTCTCTCCTGAAGATAGATATCCAGCCATATGTTCTCTCCCTCGATCTGCTTCACTGTTATTTTCACATCGGAGAAGAGGCCCTGCTCCCACAGTTTCTTCACTGCAGAGGTGATCTGTTCACCGGGGATCTCAGCCTTCTGCCCTATACGGAGGCCTGATATGCCCATGAGGGCCGTGGGGTCAAGAAATTTGACGCCGGAAACGGTTATGCCGGCAATAGTATATTCATCAGGGTAAAGGTAATTGACAAATTTTTCTTCGGTCTGAGCTGTGGCCGCCAGGCCTGTCAACAACAAGGCAAAAAGGGAAAAAGCACGCATAAAGTTTTCTTTCATCATCTCATCTGTTTTCAGCGATCTGCTCACTGGTCTTTCCATATCTCCTTTCCCTTTTCTGGAAGTCTGCCACTGCTTTGTAAAAGTCCTCCTTACCAAAATCGGGCCAAAGTTTCTCTGTAAAATAAAGTTCCGTGTAGGCGAGCTGCCACAGGAGGAAGTTGCTGATCCTCTTCTCTCCGCTTGTGCGTATCATCATTGCCGGGTCAGGGATGCCGGCTGTCACGAGGAAGGTGCTGACGGTATCTTCGGTGATCTCAGCGGGGCTGATCCGGCCCTTCCTGACCTCCATAGCTATCCGCCGGCATGCTTCGGCTATCTCCCATCGAGAGGAGTAGCTGAGGGCAACTATCAGCTTCATGCGTGCACCCGCAGATGTCACCTTCATTGTCTCATGCAGCCTGGAACGCACGTTGTCCGAGAGCCTGTTAATGTCCCCAATGACCTGGAGGCTTATCTGCTTATCGACCAGTGTCTTCGTCTCATTGTTGAGCGACTCTATCATGATGTCCATGAGAGCAGAGACCTCATCATCAGGCCTGTTCCAGTTCTCGGTTGAGAATGCGTAGAGAGTCAGGTACTCAATTCCCAGTTCCGCTGCTGCCTCAACGACCTTACGCACGGCCTTCACCCCCCGGTGATGGCCGAAAATGCGCTCCTGTCCCCTCCGGCGGGCCCACCGTCCGTTGCCATCCATAATAACAGCGACATGCTCCGGGAGCCTGCTCTTATCTATCTGATCCTTAAATGTCAATTTTATCTCTTCTTTCTTTTTTTACTCTTTTCCATTTCTGCAAAAGCCGGACAGCCTAACAGCTTGTTGTACATTTTCCAGGTGACAGATATACCCATGAAACTGTACCAGTCATTGTTATGCAACCATGAGTGATCTACCGCCGACGGTGAATCGCCCGGTGTCATGATCTCATATTGGCCGTCAAATTTATCATAAAAAGTCTTACGAAAACCATATTCGAATTCAATGCCAACCTGATTTGCAACATTGACCTTGAATCCGGCAGAGAATGGTATAGAAAAGAAAGGATGGAAGCTTTGAGGTGAATTGTCGAGATCAACCTGGTTATAAACGGCAGAGAAGGCTGCTCCGGCGGCTATGTAGGGTGTATAGTCAACACGTCTGCTCCTGAAGATGGAGTAGGGGAAAAAGTTGTATTCGAATGTTGCTCCCAGTTCTCCCAGGGGCGCCTTGAGTGGGGTGATGTAACCACCCATGAGGTTAGCCCTGACAGCCAGCCTGGGGTGGAAGTTGTACCTGTAGAATAACTGTGCGGCCGGGCCGGGCTTGAAAAAAGTGTTGGGGGCGTCGCCAAAATAGGTCACAGCACCTAGCGAAATTCCGTAGTCGGCGCTGCGCTGTGCCATGAGAGGCATTGAGGCGATTATCAGAAGTATTATTATTGTTATTCTTCTCATTCCGTAGGGTCTGTGATGGATCATCTGAAGGAAGGAAGTCCGTTACGTGCCGTTTTGATCCTGTAATTGAAGGTTACGCTGAAGGTATGGTAGACATCATTTCTCAGTGATCTTAGACGGTAGTCAGGATCGGCAGGAAGGGGCACATCAGGGTCATACCCGTCAAGAAAATCAGAGAAAGTGTATCGTCCTGCCAGTTCCACTCCGAGGAGAATGTTCGGATCAAAGGCAAGCTTGACGCCCAGTCCCACAGGAATCACGGCGATGAAGCCATGCGATTGCTGTTCGGGGTTTACAGACCAGCGCTGTTCCAGTTTGTCATTGCCGTGGACGTTGAAGCCTGCACCGCCGACACCTGTCATTGCGTAGACGTCAAGGCTCCTGAAGAAGTCTTTCAGCCTGTTTCTTGCCCTCCCCCTGTATGTCTGGAAGAGAAAGCTGTTTCGTTCACGGTTCCTGACAACATAGTACTCACCCACCAGCAGGGGTTCGAACAGGGATGTGACGGCTGCATAGTTGCGTAACTCATTTGATCCCCTGACATCAGTTGCATACAGCATGATATAGGAGAAACTCAGCCGTGCGGCCACATTGTCAGTGAAGTAGTACCTGAATGACCCGTTGACGTTAAACCTTGTCTGCTTGAAAGTAATATCCTTAAAACCGATAGCGTTTTTCCCCAGTGAGAATCCGCCAATGTCGCCGTAGAACTGTGAGGTACCCAGTCCGGCAGTGGCCTCATATCTTTTCATCTTCCACAGCTGTGCAGAGACGAACGGTGCAGCTAACAGCACCACCATGCACACCAGTATAAGACGTTTAATCATCAGTCATCATGCAGTTGAGGCTACAAATATAAGTATTGTGCCACTAATTAAAACTTAAATATTCCTTAATTATTGTCAGTTACGGGGGTCGGCACCCCACATCAGCTTATTCCTCAGGGTGCTGAAAAAATCATTTCCGGCGGTGGTAACCGTGTTGAGTCTGACGTCTGCACGGCGTATCTCGGCCGTGGTGCCCATGGGCACAGTCACAGCCCTGGAGTCGCACGTCATGAGACAGCCGCTGCTCCTGCCGCCGGTAACGAGGGTGACGGTGCTGTTGCCGTCGATGATTATAGGCCTGACGGTAAGGTTGTGGGGCGACATTGGAGCGATGATGATACTTTCATCTGAGGGAAAGAGTATCGGGCCTCCGACGCTCAGGTTGTATGCTGTTGATCCTGTGGCCGTTGAGATTATCAGTCCGTCAGCACGGTATGTGTTCAGCAGTATGCCGTCAACACTGACGATAATTGTGATCATACTCTGGTCAGCTTTCTGCACCGTAAACTCATTGAGTGCCAGAGTGCGTTTTGGTCCTAAGAATCCTTCGGGCGAGACGATCTCGAGCATTGAACGGCTAACGACCTCATACTCTCCGGCACAGAGCAGGTCTATCGACCTTCCTATCTCATCATCATCTGGTATGTTGGCCAGGAACCCGAGCCTGCCAGTGTTGATACCTGCAACCGGAACAGCGGTACTGTGCACCCGCCTGGCGGTCTCAAGGAAAGTACCGTCGCCTCCAACGCTGATTATCAGGCATATACCATCAGGTAACTCAGAGTGGTCAGCAAAGGGTATGACTCTCTGATCGGCCGCGAAGCTGTTGCCGTTGGGTTCCATGATATTGAGGTAGATGGTGACGCCGCGTTCATGCAGTGCATCTATCAGCCTCAGCAGGCCGGCGGTGGTCTTCCCTGTCAGCCCCTTGCTGTACAAAGCGAATTTCTTTGACATCGTGCAGAAGAGTTACATGTTGAGGTATTTCATCAGCAGGTTGTACCTGTCAGTATAGAACCGGTCGAGCTCATCATTGTCGGTGACCCAGGTTATCACCTCGTAAGAGTACCTCTCAAATGTCCTGATGATGGAGGCAAGGTCCGTGGTGTTGACCTTGAGGGTTATCTCGAGACTGGTGGAGTCGGGGTCGGAGGTGATAGCCATGCTCAGTATCCTGGCATCATTGCTTTCGACTATCTGTGAAATACGGCTCATGGAATAATCCCGGGCTATAACATTCAGCATTATTACCCCTCCGGGCTGCTCCAGGGATGAGAAGGAGGCTACGCCGCGGACCATATCATGATAGGTGATGACTCCCCGGTAATGCATCTGGTCGTCAACCACCGGTACCACGCTCAGCTTGTATCTTGCCGAGAGGGCGATGACCTCGTAGATATGCTGCGTCATCTTCACGCAGGGACGGGGAAGGGAGAGTTCGTGATTTCCTATCGGTTCCTCAGGCTGATTGAGGTCAAAGATGTCACTGTCGGAGATCAGCCCCAGGTAATCACTCTCATTCACTATCGGGAGATGTGAAACCCTGAAGGTCTCCATCCAGTTCAGTGCCGTCTGTGCTTTGTCTGAGGTTTTCAGTGCCGGCACCACATCGGATATCAGATCTTTTGCAGTCATTCCGCGGGTCAAATTTAGATTAAAAGTACAAAAAACTATGTATCCTTGTAACTTTGCACTCTCAAACAGGAGACAATATCATGACGCGACTGAGTGTTAACATAAACAAGATTGCCACGCTGCGCAATGCCCGGGGAGGTAATGTGCCTGATGTGAGGCTGGCAGCAGTGAAGTGCCAGGCTTTTGGCGCTGAGGGCATCACCGTACATCCAAGGCCTGATGAGAGGCATGTAATGTACAGGGATGTGCCGGTGATAAAGGAGGTCATCACCACGGAATACAACATCGAGGGCAATCCTGAGGAGCGGTTTGTGAAGCTGGTGCTGGATAACCTTCCTGACCAGGTAACGCTGGTGCCTGACGCTCATGACGCCGTCACCTCCAATGCCGGGTGGGACACCAAAACCAACCTCTCTTTCCTCACCGATGTGATTGCCCGTTTTCATGAGAAAGGAATACGCACCTCCATATTTACCGGCACCGGCCCTGAGATGATTGAATATGCCGCACGCACCGGCACTGACCGTATAGAGCTGTACACCGAGCCGTACGCATCCATGTACAGTGCCGGCAGAGAGGCCGCCGTGGCTCCCTTTGTCAGGGCGGCGGAGATAGCCCGTGAGGCAGGACTGGGTATCAATGCAGGTCACGACCTTGACCTTGTCAACCTGGCATGGCTCCACGGCAACATACCGTGGCTTGAGGAGGTGTCGATAGGCCATGCCCTGATTTCGGATGCACTCTGGTACGGGCTTGAGAACACCATTCAGATGTATCTCCGCGAGCTGAGGCGGAGCTGAGAATAGCTTACCTGAGATGTTTCTCGACGATGGTGCGGAGAACATCAATACCCACTAGGTTCTGGCCCCCGCCGGGAATGATTATATCGGCATATCTTTTCGAGGGCTCGATGAACTGCAGGTGTGACGGTTTGACTGTCTCATTGTAACGCTCCAGCACTTTCAGCACCGAACGCCCACGCTCCACGATGTCACGCTGTATCACCCGCCCCAGCCGGTCATCGGCATCAGCATCAACAAATACCTTGATGTCAAGCATCTGACGGAGGCCGGCGTCGACGAGCACCAGTATCCCCTCCACCACCACCACCTCGGCAGGCTTGACGGGGATTGTCTCCGGAGACCTTACACAGGTGAGATAGGAATAGATCGGCATCTCTATCGGCCGGCCGGCTCTCAGCTCTTTAAGATGTGATATGAGCAGCGGCCACTCTACCGAATCGGGATGGTCAAAGTTGATCTTCTGCCTCTCTTCCACGGATATGTGGCTGTTATCCCTGTAGTAGCTGTCCTGCGGCAGAATCACCACCTCTCCCGGGGGGAGCATATCAATAAGCTTTCGTACAACGGTTGTCTTTCCCGATCCTGTTCCTCCGGCTATCCCGACAATAAGCATAAAAAGTGTATTTTTGTACCAAAAGTAGCAAATTATCTGTATGGTAAAACACATCGTGATCTTTAAACTCACCCCTCCCCTGGCTCCCGGGGAGAAGGAAGAGTCCGTACGAAAGTTGAAGGAGTTTTTTGGTCCGGTAGGCAACAGGCTCGACTATATCATTGAATACCGTACAGGTGTTAACATCACCGAAGATGACCATAGCGGCGATTTTGTGATAGATGCTACTTTTGCCTCGCGTGAGGATCTGAAACGTTACCAGGTGAGCGAGCCTCACCGTGGAGCCGTGGCGGCGGCGAAAACCATAAAGAAAGCCAAGGTAGTTGTTGATTACATCATCTGATTATGAGCACGCTCTATCCCATCAGGTTCAGGCCAATACTTAAGGAGACGCTCTGGGGTGGCAGTGCCCTGCGTGAGCGGTTCGGTAAAAAGGCCGACCCCGATGCCAGGGTTGGTGAAAGCTGGGAGATCAACGGATTAACAGGTGCAAGCTCTGTGGCAGTCAACGGTTTTCTCAAGGGCAACAGCCTGGAGGAGATAGCAGAGGTATATATGGGTGACCTGACAGGAGATCATGTATGGGATAAGTACGCCAGAGAGTTCCCCCTGCTTGTCAAGCTGATTGATGCCCGCGACACCCTCTCCATACAGGTTCACCCTGATGATTCACTGGCCTCGGAGAGACACCATGCCTGGGGCAAGACGGAGATGTGGTATGTGATAGATGCCGAGCCCGGGGCTCTGATATATACAGGTTTCAGAAAGAAGACAGGCAGGGAGGAGTACCTGGCTCACCTGGCTGACAGGACAGTTGCAGGGCTCATCAATGCCACACCGGTTTTTCCCGGCGACGCCTTCTTCATCCCGGCAGGGACAGTTCATGCTATAGGTGCCGGCGTGCTGCTGGCAGAGATACAGCAGACCTCTGATGTTACCTACCGCATCTATGACTGGGACCGCGTTGACGATGATGGCAGGCCTAGAGAGATGCACACTGAGCTGGCCCTTGATGCCATTGACTTTGACAGGGACGATACCGGACTCATCAGGATAACGCCGGAGATAAACCAGGCCGTTATGCTGGCAGAGTGCGAATATTTCCGCACCAGCCTGCTGCCGTTTGACAGGCCCCTGATAAAAGACCTAAGCCTTACAGACTCCTTTGTGATTTACATCTGCACCGGGAGCATGGCTGTCATTGACTGTCTCGGCCATACCGAAGAGGTTAAAGCCGGAGAGACAATACTGATACCTGCCTCAGCCGACAGTGTGACACTTATTCCCCGGGGCAGTGCTACTCTCCTGGAAGTATATATACCTTAATAATAAGAGCTGACATGAAACCTCCATATATTTACATACGCAAACACAGTAGTATAATAATTAACTACATGGAGGTTCTCCCGATAAATCGGGACAGGCTATCATACCATTGAAATTAAAATATTATATGATGAAACAGATTCTATCTATTACAATCACAATCATAATGCTGCTCGCCGCATCGTGTGGCGGTGGCACCGGAGAGAGCGGAAGAAGCAAAAAGGCAGGACATCAGCCTGATACCGGCTTCACCGGCATCAGGAACTACATCAGGGATGATGTCAAGGTCAAGGAGGTTGAATACAAAAACGGCGTCAGGGAGGGCATCACCCGCACCTTCTACAAAGGTGGTGTCATCGAACAGGAGATACCCTATTCGGGCGACAAGAAGAACGGCGAGGCGAGGTGGTACTATGCTGACAGCAAGCTTTTCAGGGTTACCCCCTATGTGAATGACACTATCAGCGGCTCGCAGATACAGTACTACAAAAGCGGCCGCGTCAAGGCCAAACTCGACTTTGTCGACGGAAAACGGCTTCCAGGCCTGGAGGAGAATATGATCAACGGAACCAGGGTGACAGACTACCCGGAGGTGACATACAGGGTCAACGACCTCTACGATGAGCGTGGGGTCTACAAGATATTCATCGAGATGTCAGACCTGGCTGAGAACGTTAAGTACTACAGGGGTGACTACGTCAACGGCATGGTTGACCTTGACTCACTCACGCTGCTGCTGCAGACTGCCACCACCGGGTACCTTGACCTTAAGAAGAAGCCGGGTCACAGTGCCGACTCGGTAGTTGTCGTCGCCGCCTATCTCACCCGCTTTGGCAACAGGCTCTACTACCGGCTGGCGATACCGTTACCGTACAAGGATTTAAACTGAAGCCCTGATGTCAGAGGCGCCTCCAACTGGAATCGGGTCAGCTGTTTATGTCAAAAGCAGCGCCAGGATCAGCCAGCTGCCTCCGCCTGACCTGCCGGAGTTTGCCTTCACCGGAAGGTCAAACGTAGGCAAGTCGTCACTCCTGAACATGCTGGTATCAAGGAAGGGGCTGGCAAAAATATCAGGTCACCCCGGCAAGACACAGTTAATAAACCACTTCCTGATCAATGATAGCTGGTATCTGGTCGACCTCCCCGGTTACGGTTACGCACGGGTGTCACAGAAGATGAGGGCCGAGTGGGATAGACTTTTCACATCATACATTACCCACCGTGAGAACCTGATATCACTCTTTGTGCTGATAGATGGCAGGCATGAGCCTATGGCGGCCGACCTGGACTTCATGGAGAGGCTGGCGCTCAACGGCGTTCCCTTCGCCAGAGTCTTCACCAAGAGTGACAAACTCTCTGATGCTGAGGGTGAAAGGATCAGGACAGTCCATGACAGGGTCATGCTTGAGAGGTGGGAGAGCCTCCCCCCTTCATTCGTCACTTCCGCCACAAAGAGGACGGGGAAGGAGGAACTGCTTGAATATATCGCCAAGAACATGATATTTTTCGGCAGAGAAAAATGATTTGAATCATTAATATTAATTTTACCCCATCAACCAGAAAATAACCGTCAAATTTCTCCGATATGAATGGCAGACCTCCCTTTAAGATCTTTTCATGCACCTCTTCACTGACAATAGCCAAAAGAATCGCCGGTCATCTTGGTATTGAGCTTGGCAAGAGTACGCTGCTCAGTTTCAGTGACGGTGAGTTTCAGCCGTGCTTTGACGAATCGGTCAGGGGCTGCCATGTCTTCATCATTCAGTCAACCAACCCTCCGGCAGAGAATCTCATGGAGCTGCTCCTGATGATCGATGCTGCCAAGAGAGCATCGGCATACAAGGTCAATGCCATCATCCCCTATTACGGTTTCGCGAGGCAGGACCGCAAAGACAGGCCCAGAGTCTCCCTGGGGGCCAAGCTGACTGCCGACCTGCTGACCAAGGCAGGTGTTGACCGTATTATTACAATAGACCTGCATGCCGATCAGATCCAGGGTTTCTTTGATGTGCCCGTTGACCATCTCTTCGGCTCTGCGCTCTTTGCCCCCTACATCCGGAACCTCAACCTTCCGAACCTCACGGTCTCGGCACCTGATATGGGAGGGTCGAAGAGAGCCAACGCCTACGCCCGTTACCTGCAGAGCGAGCTGGTGCTCTGCTACAAGCTGAGGAAAAAACCCAACGTGGTGGAAGAGATCTCAGTGATAGGCGAGGTGGAAGGCCGTCATGTGGTTATCATTGACGATCTTGTTGACACCGCGGGCACCCTTACCTTTGCCGCTACGGTTATGAAAGACCGCGGTGCGCTGAGCGTCAGGGCCCTGGCAACACACCCTGTGCTCTCCGGCGATGCCGTGGAGAAGGTTGAGGCTTCCCCCCTCGAGGAGCTGGTGGTCACCGACAGCATACCACTTCTAAGACATTCGGAAAAGATTAAGATACTATCCGTCAGCGAGATCTTCGCTGAGGCAATAAAAGCGGTCTATACAAACAGTTCCATTAGCACCGGTTTTGTATTTTAAGCTTTTTAGCTATATTTGCAGGCCAATTTAAAAACGTCAAACGTGTGATGGGAGGTTGCATGGCATACAACCTTGAGTAGCACAACAAATTAAAGACTAATGAAAAGTATCGAGATCAAAGCCGCCTCACGTGATCATTTCGGCAAGAAGAGTTCCAACAGCCTCAGGGCGGAAAACAATGTGCCGTGCGTAATGTACGGAGGAGAGGAAAACCTGCATTTTTATGCGCATGAGAATGCCTTCCGCAAGCTGGTGTACACACCGGAAGTATATCTTGTCAGTCTTATCATCGACGGAAAGAGTTACAATGCTGTAATGAAGGATCTGCAGTTCCACCCTGTCAGCGACAAGCTGCTGCACATCGACTTCATTGAGGTAAGTGACAAAAAGCCTGTTACAATCAATATCCCGATAAAGATCACTGGCGAATCTGCCGGGGTGAAGGCGGGCGGCAAACTCAGGATCAAACGCAGATCCCTGCGGGTCAGAGGCCTGGCTGCGGATCTTCCCGATCATCTCAATATTGATATTACTAAACTTCAGATAGGACAGTCAATCAAGATCGGAGACCTCTCATATGACAAGCTTGAGATTACAGACAACAAGCGCGCTATGGTAGCTGCAGTGGCTGTTTCAAGAGTATCACTCAAGGAAGAGGGGATTACCGCCGAGGGTGAAGAAGCTGCTGGTGAAGCTTCAACTGAAGAGCAGGGAGAGGCCGCTGAAGAGTAGCAATGAAGTATCTTGTCGCCGGTCTTGGCAACATAGGCGAAGAGTACAAAAACACACGGCATAACGTCGGATTCATGGTGCTGGATGCAGTTGCTGCTGCATCCGGCATTGTTTTTAAAGACAGCCGTTACGGATTTATTGCGGAGATGCGGCACAAGAATGCGCAGCTGATCCTCCTCAAGCCCACCACCCTGATGAACCGCAGCGGCAACGCAGTGCGGTACTGGCTCAACAGGGAAAAGATCCCGCTTGAAAATCTTCTCGTTATCACTGATGACATAGCCATACCCACGGGCAGCATAAGGCTGAGAGCCAAAGGTGGCGACGGAGGCCACAACGGTCTGGCAAGCATCAGTGAAACACTCGGCACAACCGGCTACGCCCGTCTGCGCCTGGGCATAGGCGACAGTTTCCACAGGGGCGGACAGGTGGATTACGTACTGGGCGAATGGAGCGATGAGGAGCTTTCTGTTATAAACAGGCGGCTGCCACTCTCTGTCACCATGATCAAGTCGTTTGTAACAGCAGGGTGTGAACTCACCATGACAGCCTACAACAAAGCAGGAAAAACCCTTGATGATGACAACTCAGAAAGGGGAACGGATAGATAAATTCCTCTGGCATGTCAGGCTCTTCAGTTCACGCAGTGCCGCCACCGAAGCCTGCCGGAAAGGAAGGGTAACGGTCGACGGGCAGACCGTTAAGCCGTCTCACCCTGTCGGCGAAGGCGCCACACTGCTCGTCAGAAAACCCCCGGTGACATATAGCTACCTCGTCAAAGCCATTCCCCCAAGCAGGGTGGGCGCAAAACTGGTCCCCGGCTACATCAGTGACCTCACACCAGAGGAGGAGAAAAACAAGCTACTGCAGGGAAAGATAGTCTCCGGCTACAGGCCTCGCGGCACCGGCCGCCCGACAAAGAGGGAGAGACGAGACCTGGAGGATTTTCTGAGCTAATCTCTTTGACCATTAAAGTTGGCCCGGCACATTCTCTGAAGTGATCTGTCCGGCCATTGGTGCAAAACCTGTGAATTAGGTAAAGCAATCATTTTCGCCATCAGAGGAGATCCTGAGGATTTTATGCAGTAATTTCCCCGGCCATCAGAAGAGGCCCGAAATATTTTCTCAACTATTGGTTCACCCTGCTGTTAAACAGGGTGGTATAAATACCTAAAATGAACACTGTCGCACTCAAGAACCAGCTTTTTTAAACCGTCACGGAAAAACTTTTTCTAACTTCGTCAGCAGGAGAGTCAGAGGCTTTCCTTTTCAGGAACAATAAGTTAAACGTGGTTGCGGAATGGCTAAGCATAACATTGAGAAGTATGATATTTTCTATCAGCTACTGAAGAATTACGTTGATCTGTGGCACAATTATATTTTTTACCGCAGGGTACTGGTATACGGCAGGGAGCATCTTGATTTCTCGGTGCCGACGATACTCGCTCCCAACCATCAGAATGCCCTGATGGATGCCATGGCCGTGATCGGCACACTGGACAGGCAGCTGATCTTTCTGGCCAGGGCAGATATCTTCAAAAAGAAGTTGGTGGCACGGATTCTCTACAAGCTGAAAATGCTGCCGGTCTACCGCTTCAGGGATGGCTTTGAGAACCTGAAACAGAATGATGACACCTTCCGTGACACCCGGAGGGTCATGGACAACCGCAACGGAGTGGTTATCCTTCCGGAGGGCAACCATGCCACATTCAGGAAGCTGAGGCAGCTCAAGAAGGGCATCTGCCGTATAGCCTTCCAGACCGCAGAGGCCTCCGGCTTCAGCAAGGAGATAAACATCGTTCCCGTAGGCCTTGACTACTCCCACTACTGGCGCTTCAGACAGGTTCTCACGGTGGTCTACGGTCATCCCATACATGTCTCAGAATATTACGACTCCTACAGGGAGAACCCCAACAGGGCCATTGTGGAACTGCGTGACAGGCTCTCGTCAGAGATGAAGAAGGTGATGGTACACATTGATGATGAGCAGGATTATGACGCCATCAACGAGCTGCGCAACATCGTCAACGAAAAATACAGTGACAGTATCCGCTACCCGAAGCTCTTCCGCGACCAGAGGCTGGTCAGCAAGGTCAACGAACTGAGGGCTGAAGACCCTGACGCTTACAGGAAGCTGTGCGATGAAACGCTGGAGGCCCGCGACATGGCCACCACTCTCAATGTGACCTACCGGCAGTTGCGAAAGAAGAAGCATCCTCTCGTATGGCTCATCCTCTCCGGGTTGCTGCTGCTGGCGACGGTGCCTCTCTTCATCCTTGGTGCCGTTCTGAACATCCTCATGTTCCAGGTAGCTTACCTTCAGGCCCTCAAATCGAAAGACCCTGCCTTCATCAGCACGGCACGATACGGTTTTTTTCTCGGCCTGAGCTTTATCTTCGGTCCGCTCTACCTGATACTTGCGCTCATCTTTATAAAGCCGTGGTGGCTTGCAATAATTGCCTTCCTCATGGTACCCGTCCTGGGCATCATGGCATGGAACTGGTTCCTGTTGTACAGCAGGACTGTCGGCGGCTTCAGGATACGCAGACTCATCCGCACCGGCAACCCGGTCTTCAAACGGCTGCGTGACACATACAGCAGTATCATCAAACGTGTAGCGGCCCTCTGACCATGAAGGATATCTTCACCGGGAAAGTGGTCTGGATCACCGGGGCATCCTCAGGGATCGGGGAGGCGCTGGTCTACGCCTTTGTCCGCGGTGGCAGCAGGGTCATCGCCTCATCAAATGACAGGGCGGGCCTCGCGAGGGTTGCCGGCAACTGTGCACCCCTTAAAGGAAGTATCACAACATTGCCTTTCGACCTGGGAGACACAGGCACCATCGAGGAGAGAGTGACAGAGGTGATACAGCAGGAAGGAAGAGTTGACATGCTGCTGAACCTGGGGGGCATAAGCCAGAGGGCACGCATCAGTGAGACACCGCTATGGCTTGACCGTAAGATTATGGAAATCAACTATTTCGGCACCATAGCCCTCACAAAAGCGCTGCTGCCCCACATGATCACCGGCGGAGGAGGACATATTGCAGCTACCAGCTCCATATCCGGGCGATTCGGGTTCCCGCTCCGCTCCGCATACTCGGCGTCGAAACAGGCCCTCCACGGTTTCTTTGAGACGCTGCTCCTGGAGCACGCCCCAGACCAGATCAGGGTCTCTGTGATCATCCCGGGAAGGGTGAAGACGATGATATCATACAATGCCCTCACTGCTACAGGTGACAGCCACGGCAGGATGGACGAAGGCCAGGCCGGGGGAGTGACACCTGAAAGAGCTGCGAAGCAGATAATCAGGGGCCTGAGAAGGAACAGGAGGGAGATACTGGTTGGCAGCAGTGAGCTGCTGATGCTTAACGTAAGAAAATACCTGCCCGGGCTCTTCTTCAGGATAGCCGGCAGGATCAATCCAACGTAATCAGGAGATGAAGACAAAGGGCTATATCATCAGCGGTATACAGCAGATGGGCGTCGGGGTTTATGACCTCGAGAAAGCATGGGACTGGTATATCATGGCCTTCGGGATGGACTGCCGTATCTTTGAGGATGAGGCGGAAGCAAGACTTATGCTCCCCTATACCGGCGGGGTGCCGCGCAGCAGGCATGCCGTGCTGGCTATGAACCTGCAGAGCGGCGGCGGGTTCGAGGTGTGGCAGCACAAGGGCAGGGTGCCTGAATACCCCGACCGCAAGACGAAGCTCGGCGACCTGGGTATCTACGCCTGCAAGATGAAGGTGAAGGAGGTGGATGCTGCATGGAGATACTGGACAGACAGCGGTGTGGAGGTGCTGGGTGCCCCGGTGGAAGACCCGTCAGGAAAGAAGAGCTTTTTTGTCAGGGACCCCTTCGGGAATATCTTTCATATCGTCGGTGCCACCGACTGGTTCATGAACCTGAAGAAAATCTCAGGGGGAGCCTACGGGGCGATCATCGGGGTGACAGACATTGAAAAGTCCGTTAAGCTCTATTCGGACATTCTTGGTTATGACCGGGTGGTATATGATATCACCGGCACCTTTGACGATCTCTCGCCTGTGCCGGGTGGCAAAGGTCTCTTCCGGCGCGTGCTGCTGGCACCGTCAAGGCCATTTCACGGCGGCTTCAATCCCGTCTTCGGCCAGAGCGTGATAGAGCTTGTGGAAGCACGTGACAGGAAAGCCACCCGCATATTTGAAGGCCGTTACTGGGGTGACCCCGGTTTCATCCATCTCTGCTACGACATCAGGGGCATGGATAACCTTCGCAAGTACTGCAGTGAGTCAGGTTTTCCCTTCTCCGTCGACAGCCAGGAGAGTCATGAGGGCCACAGCTTTGACATGGGTGAGGCTGCCGGCTATTTTGCCTACATCGAAGACCCCGACGGCACCCTGATAGAATTCGTGGAGTCGCACCGGGTGCCTATCATAAAAAAGCTGGGATGGTATCTCGATCTTCGCAGGCGCGACCCGCACAAGCCGCTCCCCTCGTGGATGATAAAGTCATTGAGATTCTCAAGGGTAAAATCAGGGAGTAGTGGGAGGAATTAGGAATTAAGAATTAAGAATTCATAGTCAGGTATTCAGGCTGTGAGACTGAGGGCTGCCGTCCCGAGGCACTTCGTGGTCGGGATTGATCCTCCTTCTTCGTCGGCTGCTCAAACCGCTGACTGCTTTTAGCCACCGAAGCCCTCTTCGAGCTCCGGAGCTTAAGCAAAGGAGGTGGCGAAGGTGGCCGACTGATTACTGCGCCAGCGCCTGCGCTTCGCCCATGACCCGCATGAAGTTGCCGCCCCAGATCTTGGCGATATCCTCACGGCTGTAGCCGCGCCTCAGAAGCTCCCTGGTGATATTGCTCATTGATGAGACATCCCTGCAGCCTTCAATGCCGCCACCGCCGTCGAAGTCGGATCCTATACCCACATAGTCGATGCCGATGATATCAACCACATGCTGGATATGATTGACAGCATCAGCCACTGTGGCGAGCTTGACATATTTGTTCTTCAGCTCAGAGAACTCTCTCCAGCGCTGCTCCCTCATCTCGTCAGTTATCTCCTCAGTGTTGCTGCTCCATTTCTCACGAAGTTCCTTCACCTTCTCATCAAACTCAGGATTGGGCTCCGGCTGCTTCAGGTAGTCACTCAGCAGGCAGATCTGTATCACTCCGCCGTTCTTCTTAAGCGCCAGTAGCATGTCATCATCCAGGTTACGCGGGCTCTCGCAGAGTGCCCGGGATGATGAGTGGGAAGCGATGACCGGGGCCGTTGAGATGTTGAGCACGTCATAGAACGACTCGTCGGACATATGTGACACGTCCACCAGCATACCTACCCTGTTCATCCCCCTGATCACCTCCTCGCCGAAGGGCGACAGACCTCCGTGCTCCGGTCCCCCCTTGTCGGTAGACGAATCACAGATGTCGTTGTTTGATGAGTGGCAGAGGGTGATATAGCGGGCACCGAGATCGTAGTACTGCTTTATCCTTGAAATATCGTTTCCTATCGGAGAGCCGTTCTCAATGCCCATAAAAATCGCCACCCTTCCTTCAGACTTAAGCTTCAAAGCATCTTCAAGGTTAAGGGCGATGCCTGCCAGGTCGCTGTTCCTTTCTACACTTGCCTTCACGGAATCGAAGGTGCGAATGGTATTCCGGTGCTCAGTCTCATAGGCTTCAGCCGTTCTCGGTCCCTGACCGATAAAGATGGCAAAGAACATCGCGTCGAGGCCTCCCTCCTTCATGCGGGGGAAATCGACAGATCCGTTGTCATTACGGACACCCGGGTCAAATCCGCCACGTGCCAGTCGCATGGGAGTGTCACAGTGAGTGTCGACGGTGAGCATCTCACCGTGTAACTTTTCTGCCTTGCGATCGATTCTCTCCTCCTCGGAGGCACAGCCGGCAAGTAAATACAACAATGTAAAAATCAAGTATACTATTCTCATGCTGATCGGTTTGGTTAACTGCGCTAAGATAAGAATATCAAACTCTGATTATCATCGCTTCAGCCTGGCGCAAAGTATAAAAAAGGTTAAAAGTCAGCGCGGCAGGACGACGGTCAGCAGGAGTGCCGGACGGGAGGGCGGCGGGATGCGAGGCGCCATGCACAGGGTGCGGGGCGCCGGGCACAGGGTGCGGGGCGCGAGGCGCCGGGCACAAGGCGTTAGGCACAGGGCGCAGGGCGGCGGTGACGGAAGGCGGGGAGACGGGAGGAAGGAAGACGGGAGGGCGGCAGGATGCGAGGCGCCGGGCACAAGGCGTTAGGCACAGGGCGCAGGGCGGCGGTGACGGCGGTCGGAAGGCGCGAGGTTAGCTGCAAAAAAAAGCCCCTGATTGTTAACATCAGGGGCAGCCATGAAAAGAATGGAAAAATTGCTTTTGGACAGTAAAAAGCATCTTTAAAGTTTCACGACTTAGTATTTTATCTGTCAGTCAGGTCTAAAACTACATACAAATATAATAAATTGTTTTCATCCGGCATTTTTTTTGGTGTGAAATAGAGGGGACGCAACAGGTCGATGGCATGTTTGTGCAGGCATCATAACTTTAGTGGGCGCAAAACTATCATGACATGTTTGTGCAGCCATCATAACTTCAGCGGGCGCAAAAGTATAGTGTCATGTTCATGCAACCATTGTAACTTTGTCACGTCATTTAACAGTAACAACCTGAAAATTGTCAACAGCGGATTTGCAAATACAGTGTGATCTAATAGAGGAGTGCCGGAGGGGCAGCCGCAGGGCACAGTTCAGGCTGTATGAACTCTATTCCAAAGCGATGTTCAACACGGCATACCGCATAACGGGTAACAGGGAGGAGGCAGAGGATATGCTGCAGGAGGCATTTACCGACTGTTTCACGAAGATCGGCTCCTACAGGTCGGAATCGACCTTCGGCGCATGGCTGAAAACGATAGTGATCAACCGTTGCATCAGCAGGCTTCGCCGGAGAGAGGCTGAACTGGTTCTCACTGACGACTTCAGCAGGCATGAGACCCCCGAGGAGCAGCCGGAGGAGGTGACTCTGCCTGACCCGTCTGTGATAGCCAGGGCGGTGGAGAGGCTTCCCGACGGCTACAGGGTGGTCTTCAGCCTGTACCTTCTTGAAGGTTATGATCACGCAGAGATAGCACAGATACTGGAGATCTCGGAGTCGACCTCCAAGACACAGTATTCAAGGGCAAAGGAAAAACTGAAAAAGATACTATCTGAGATGAAGGGTTATGGATGAGCTTGAGCAACATATACTGAACAACAGGGAGGGGATGGATATCCATGACCCTGACCCCGGACTGTGGAACAGGATAGGTAATAGACTGCCGAGTGAGCGCCGGCCGCTGCAGAGCCACCTGTTACGTGCAGCCGCGGCACTAATCGTCGCTGCTCTTTGCACGGCAGCGATACTGACGGCCATCAGGGCGGCCGGAAATCTCAATGACCCGCAAGTTGCGGAAGTAAGAGAGACCCGGCAATACTACGACAACCGAATACAGTCGCTCTACCGGGAGGCTGAGCCTCTTCTGACATCCAACCCGGAGATCGGCAGGGAGCTCACGGCCGGCATGGGTGAGCTTGACAGCCTCTCAGAAGAGATAATAAGTGACCTCAGTGACAACATCGCCAGCAGCGAGGTTGTGGAGGCGCTGATAAGAAACTACAGGCTCAGGATAGAGCTTCTTGAAGATATGCTCTTCCTGATGAAAGAGAACCAGACAGAAACAGACAAGAGACCCGCAGATGAAATATAACTACCTTCTCACTGCACTGTTGCTGCTGCCGGCAATAGTCAGCCTTCACGGTCAGCAGATATCCGACAGCAAGACCCTGATGAAATCGTTCAGGGCGGGCGGCGATGCTGCCCTGGAAGTGACTAACAAATACGGAGACATTCACGTCACTCATTCGCTCAACGATTCGATAACCGTCAGGGCTGAAGTGACGGCCTCCTCCAACACCGGCGAGAAGCTTGACGCCATGATGTCGGACGTGGAGATCAACCTCTCCATGACCGGCGAGACTGTCAGGGCAGAGACATCCTTTACAAAAGGAATAACCCCTCTCTTCGAAAGCCTGAAGGGACTGACAAAAAACCTGATAAACTTTGACAGCAGGCTGAAGATCGATTATTTCATCGAGTGTCCTCCCCACACCGAACTGCGACTGACAAACAGTTACGGAGACATTTATCTGGGTGATGAGACCCCGGAGCTGACACTGAAGCTTTCAAACGGTAAACTCGATGCGGCAGCGGTGGGAAAGGCAAAGCTGCTGGAGCTCACCTTCTGCAAGGCGAACGTGAGGAGTATTGAGGAGGGGAAACTGACCCTCTCATTCAGTGAACTGAGGTCAAGGGAGACAGGAAATATAAAGCTGGCTACAGTATCATCCAAAGCATGGATAGACCAGTGCGGTCATCTCGACCTTGACTCGAAGCGTGACGACATAAATATCGGTGCCGCTGAGGTGCTGACCGGCACCAGCCATTTCAGCGATATCATAGCGGAAGTGGTGACGGGTGAGATCAATATGTCCGTCAAGTACGGCAACCTCTCGTTTGAAAGGATAAGCCCGGAGTTTACGCTCATCGACCTCCGGACATCATATGCCGACACAGATATTGCGCTGGAGTACGGATCATCCTATGAGCTTGAGATAAGGCATACAAACTCCTTTGTCTCACTACCCGGCATCGAGCCGCAGCCTGAGAGGACGGAGATCAGCGCCGAGGACAAGATCTTCATGACCACGGCATCCGTCGGTACTGCCCCGGGTCGTGCCAGGATTAAAATAGATGCCACCAGGGGGGAGATACGGATTATTCAGAAATAATTTTTTCGGTATCTGTGCAAAGCCCGCACAGGATCAGGGCGGATCATCAATAAATAGGCCGTCATCTTATCAGTCAAAGCACAATCGAGTAGGAGGAAAATGAAATAGGTTTTCTCCTATTTCATTTTCCGACCTCTCACACCACCGTACGTACGGGTCTCGTATACGGCGGTTCCCTAAGATACAACTTTAACCTTAATGAAGTAGTCCGATAAGAAGACGAAGCCAGCAAGGCGGAGACGCTCTGTGGTAATAGTCGTGGCAAGGATATAACTACCTGCAATGTGCCAATAGCCTTTCCTTGTGTTCGCCCACTCGTAGGCCTTCTGTTTCCTAATGCCCAGCTTAACGAGATTGGCCATCTTAGTCTTTATCCGTTTCCATTGTTTCCAGATGACCATACGTAGCCTGCGGCGGTACCACTCATCTATCTCTGCCAGCAGTGTCTTAATGTCTGCCAGTCTGAAGTATTGAACCCAGCCTTTAATGTACCGGACTTAATGGACCTCCCTGTGGAACACCCTCCGGCGTCTCTTCGTATTTGCCATCTATCATCACTCCTGCATTGAGGTACTTATGGATAAGCGAGACAACCCGCCCGTCCTTAACCTTGCGTGACAGTACCTCTGTCAGTTTGCTATGGTTTACCGTGTCAAAGAACCTCTCGAGGTCAATGTCCACTGCATACTTATAGCCTTCCGTGATGTAATCCCGACATTTACTAAGTGCCTGGTGTGCGCTCCGCTTTGGCCTGAAGCCAAAACTCTCTAGGGAGAACTCCGGCTCGTAAAGCAGGCTCAGTTGTTGTGCTATGCTTTGCTGGATAACCCTGTCTACTACCGTGGGGATACCCAACCCTCGACTCTTCCCGTTTTCTTTGGGTATCTCTACCCTGCGGACCGGATTGGGGCAGTATTTGCCCCTCTCAATGGATGTTATCAACTCCTCCTTTTCCCTGACAAGATAGTCTTTCAATGACCCGACATCCATCCTGTCAACACCCCCTGCTCCTTTGTTCCGCCTCACTTGTTTGAAGGCAGCGTTAAGGTTAGAAGGTGAAAGGATTTGTTCCAACAATCCATTACCTGATTGGTGATTGTTGCTGGTGAGGTTGTTTTCAGTTATCCGCATGTAAGTCTGCCCTCCCTCATGTCCTTCGGATGCCGTCCTATCTCCATCAGGGCAGGTCTCTGATCTCTCTGAGATTTTCTGCTCTCTCCCTTTCATGCGGTAACATTCATTCACTTCTCACTCCTTAAGGTTCGGCCCTTCCCGCGGGGTGTCGTCCCTCAGTACTATGGCCTCGGCTGACTTCTCACGGTAAACCTTCTTTCGACCATGACTCATACTCCGTTTTGTCATGTCCGTGAGATCTCCCCGGGTAAGAACGATAACTTTCATCCCATCTGTCTGCTTCATTT
>JARGFQ010000013.1 GCA_029210565.1 Bacteroidales bacterium | reverse complement strand
GGGACTGCAAGAACGGGACCTACATTGTTACCTTCACAGCTACCGACGTATGCGGCAACATCGCCACCACCACAGCCAACATCGTGGTCAACGACAATGTAGCACCGACCTTCACCAACACCTTTGCCCAGCTTGATCTGACCTGCTACGACCAGGCTGCAATAGATGCATGGCTGGCCCTGGCAACGGCAACGGATAACTGCGGAGGCGCTGTATCGGTCACGAATAACTTCACAGCTCCGACAGGGGACTGCAAGAACGGGACCTACATTGTTACCTTCACAGCTACCGACGTATGCGGCAACATCGCCACCACCACAGCCAACATCGTGGTCAACGACAATGTAGCACCGACCTTACCAGAACTTCCAACCGGCGGTGACCTGGGATGCAATCCTGTGCCACCGACATGTGTCGATGATCTCATGGCTACAGATAACTGTGCCGGACAGATACCGGTGGTTTGTGAGGCCGGTGATATAATTGAGGATCCTTGCGGTCACATGACTCAGGTGTTTACCTATACAGCAACAGATGATTGCGGTAATTCTTCATCGGAGACCGTGACCTATACATGGATTGAAGATGACCTGCAGATAAATTGTCCTTCACCGGTGTATCTTGATTGTGAGGACATAGGGGAAACGGTAGGTGATATCTCCAGAGTTGAGTACGAGTACAACAATTGGAAAGCTGGCTTCACTGCTTCTGCAACATGCGGCTATACCGATAACATGAATGATTTCCCGGCTCTGACCTATAACAATGATGCGTCAATAAGCCTCGAATTCACCTATATGGTTGACGGTATTTGTGAACATAAGGAATGCACTTCAACATTCTATGTGCCTGCATGCTGCGAGACAGCATATGGATACTACGATGAAAACAGCATATGCTTCCTGGAGGCAGGTCTGAAATTCAATAACTGGGGCTGGACAACACAGTTTACCCCGGTCGATGGCATCGGAAACTGGACAATGACTCTGTATTCAGGCGCCGGCGCTGCAAACGATGTGACTTTATGCGATCCTACAGATAATCCTGACTTCAAGGGAACAGCTGTAGGAACAGTAAACGTTACCTACGCAAACAACACTGTGACCTTAACTTATGACCTGTATGAAAACTACAGCATGAGTCAGGCCCAAGTGTTCATCGGATGCGAGCCGTTTCCGAAACTAAAGAATGGTAAATACACCAATGCTCTAGGGTCATACACCTATAATGCTGACGTGTTAACAATGGCTCAGGATCTGACTGTTGAGTTTACGGATGTCACCGGACCTTTCTGGCTGATCACTCATGCAGTGGCCTGCGAAATAGTGCCGGAAATTCCCAAGCCTTCAACCACAAGTGAGCCTGCAACAAAGGATGCAAACCTTGCTTGTAGCAGCGTTAATTCTCCGCTGACTAAGGTGACGAAGAAAACAATACCCGTGCTGACAAAAGTATATCCTAATCCTTTCAGCAAATCAGTCTCATTTGAGATCGAGGCACTCGAGGACACAAGAGTACGTGTCGATATCTTTAACAATACTGGTTCTCTCATAGATGTGATCTATGATGAGAACCTGTTAAAGGGAGATGTCAGATCAGTAATCCTGGATGGTTCAACATTTATGCAGGGTGAATACATCTACCGTGTATCGACAAACGCCGGGTTTGTGAGTGGTACAATTGTCAAGGCAAGATAATCGTTGATTATCAGCCTGTAAGAAAGAGAGGGCTGCCCGTTGGCAGCCCTCTCTCTTTCTAACCTGTCCTGCTGACCTCCTCCAGCCTGCGCCTGTCGAGGAGGACTATGCTTTTGTCAGAGAGCTTTATCAGACCGTCTCTCTCAAAGCTCTTTAACACCTTCACCGCACCTTCTGTGGATATGCCCGCAAAGTCCGCCAGCTCGCGCCGGGAGAGATGCCTTATGACATCCTCTCCGCCCAAGTTCTCCGGGGCAAGCTTGAGCAGGACTGTAGCCATACGCCCGTTGGTCTGCTGATGGAGGAGCTGGTCTATGGCTGTATATAACCCTGCATTGTGCTCACAGTAGCGTCTTATGATGCTGAAGCCAAAAGAGCCGTTCTGTTTTATCAGGGATGCAATGGCCTCTTTTTCTATAAGGAAACCTGTCGTCTCGGTGACAGCTACCACTGAGTAGTTGAAGGTGTTTCTGTTGAAGACGGCTGACAGACCCACCATCTCACCGGGAGTGATGATGCGCAGGTTATAGTCGCGGCCGTTGGTGCATTCGATGTACTGCCTCGAAAATCCGCTGACTATGAATATGACATAGGAGGCAAATGCCCCCTGCTTGGTGATGTTCTCACCGCGACGGAAGAGTATCTGCACTCGGCTGTCACGCACCAACTCCGTCTCCTCTGCTGTCAGCTCCGAGAAACAGGGGAGAGTTATATCACAGACAAAATCTTTATCTGTTTTACTGATGGTCTTCATCTCTGCAATTGAATGACAAATGTACAAATAAACGTTGTTTCAGCGACAGGTTATTATCTTGTTACGGCTCAGGAGGTTGATGATTTAGAGTTGATCGGTGTCATTTTTTTTATTGTCCTGTTTCAATTCGGGCAATGGTGCATGAATCTCTGGTCGAACCAAATGCCAGCCTTATCCGGGTTACCTTTGCAGAGAATTTTAAAGAACCATAAATGAAAAGCAGAGTAGAAACGACCTGGCAAGGCAATATGCAATTTGAAACGGAAGTAAACGGGCACCACTTCATGATTGACGCCGACGAGAGTGTCGGAGGCGGTAATTCCGGTCCCCGGCCCAAACCCCTGATGCTGGCAGCCCTGGCAGGATGCACAGGTATGGATGTGGTATCACTTCTTAAAAAGATGCGCCAGGAGATTGACTTTTTCAATGTTGTGGTTGCGGGTGATACCACTGACGAACATCCGAAGACCTACTATAAGATAAAGGTTATCTACGAGTTCCGAGGAAAGGACCTTGATATGGAAAAGCTGGAAAAGGCTGTCAGTCTTTCGGAGGAGCGTTACTGTGGCGTATCGGCAGTATACCGCAAGGCAGGGATAGATCTGACCCACGAAATAAAACTGGTCTGAAGTTCAGTCCTCAGTCTACAGTTCCGCCCAACTACTGAGACTGCCGATTGAAGACTGGCACCACTGCCCATTAAAGAGAATTAATTAGTAATCAAATAAATAGAAACATGTTATACACAAACTTAAATCATGTCGAGACTACTGAGCAGCTCGAAAAAATCATCAGTGAGAATGAAAATGTAATGGTATGCTGCGGCAGAATGGGGCCTATGTGCATCCCCGTATACGGTATCATGGAAGAGCTTGAGGCGGAATATACCAATGTTAAGTTTTTCGATATGGATTTTGATAATCCCGAGGCACAGGTGATCCGCTCGGCCTCGCTGACCAGGGGATTTATGGGACTGCCCTATACGGTTTATTACAAGGACGGAAAGATGGTCCATGCCACCTCGAGCATCCAGAATATGTCGCAGGTAAAGGGCATCCTCGACAACCACTTTGGCAATCACAAAGGCTGAAATGACTGAGAACTCTCATTTTGACGTCATCGTTCTCGGAGGCGGTCCGGCAGGACTGACTGCTGCGATCTATCTCTCCCGAGCCAGGCTCAGGACGCTGGTGCTGACGGAGGGTACGCCAGGCGGACAGATGACGTTGACCCATGAAATTGCCAACTACCCCGGCATTGAAAAGATCAACGGGTATATGCTCGGTGCCGTGATGAAGAAGCAGGCTGCCTCCTTTGGCGCCGTGGTGAAAGGGAACGTCGAGATCAGCTCATTCGACCTTGAGGGAGCAACGAAGAGTGTTACCACCGCTGACGGACAGACATACAGTTCTGATGCAATGATACTGGCACCCGGAGGTCGATCACGCGCCCTTGGTGTCTCCGATGAGGATACATTCCGGGGCAGGGGCATCTCATACTGTGCCACCTGTGACGGCGACTTCTTTACAGGAAAGGAGATAGTGGTGGTTGGTGGAGGCAACTCGGCACTGGGGGAGGCTGTATCGCTCACCAATTATGCCACAAGGGTAACGGTGGTCCATCAGTTTGACCACTTCCAGGCTTTTGAATATGCGGTGGAAGAGGCAAAGGCCAATTCGAAGATCAGCTTCATTATGTCGTCAACCATCGACTCATTTTATGGCAATGAGAAGCTTGAGGGGGTGAAGATCAGGAACCTGCTGACGGGTGATGTAAGCGACTTCACGACTGACGGGGTATTCATCTTCATAGGATATGTGCCCAATACAGAGTCTCTGGAGGGCCTCGTTAGCCTCAATGAGAGGGGCGAGATCATTACCGGCCCTGACATGTCAACAAACATTGAGGGTGTCTATGCTGCCGGTGATGCTGCCGTCAAGCGTTACCGTCAGGTGACCACGGCCGTGGCCGACGGTACGGTGGCGGCACTGGCTGCTGCCGATTACCTTCATTCACTTAAGAGAAAATAATTATAGTCGGAAACCGCATGTTATGCAAACAGAAATACCCGTAAAATCTATTTCATTTACATGGGGATTCGATCACAAAAGCAAAAACTTACTTATATAATTATGAAAATGAAAGGATTAATAATAGCACTTGTTGTTATAGCTGTACTGGCGATTCTGGTGATACGTTCATACAATAAGATGAAGAACACACCGGCAGTTGCCGACAGTGAGCTGATTGAACACCTGACAGCCCAGAACTTTGCGCATAAGACAAAAAGCGGGGTGGTGCTTGTCGACTTCTGGGCCGACTGGTGCATGCCATGCAAGATGATGGCCCCGATACTGAATGATGTGGCAGCAGCCACGGAGGATAAGGCTACCGTTTATAAGCTGAATGTTGACGAACATCAGCAGATAGCTTCCAGATACGGTATCAGGAATATCCCCACCATGATACTCTTCCGTGACGGCAAGGAGGTGGAGAGGATCATTGGTGTGAAGCAGAAGGATTACATCATATCGAGCATTGAGAAAGCTCAGTAACAGAGGCGACAATCAGCATGCTTCAGTCAGCCATCCGGGAGAACATCACCAATGGCATTTGACAGGCGGCAGCCAGCCATATGAGAGAACCCGTCTCTGGCATAGAGCGGCTATAAGTCATGCAGTTGAAGGCTTTTCGCCGGAGACGATCATAAAGATCTTGTGTTAATTGGTTTGCAGGGCTGCCGGCAGAATGTTATCTGTCGGCGCCCTTTTTTGCCATCTCATAGTCAGGAGCCTCGAGCAGTTGATTGAACCGTGCCGACGGCCTGACGCGTCCGAAGGAATCAAACCAGGCTTCCCTGGTCATGGAGTCCCAGTGGATGGCTCCGTGATAGTATTGTATGTTGTTGAAGATGCCCAGGGTGGCAAAAAGCAGGAAGGCTGTCATGACTGCAACCCTGATAAATCTCCTGCCGGCTGTAAATGACTGCGAGAGCAACGCGGCAGCTGCGACAGCCATCAGTGCATAGCTGTCGATGAAGGCCCGCTGGCCGAACCCTCCGCCGTACCACCAGCACCACCATGAGAAGATGATATAGATGTTTAGCGGGACAAAGGTGGTGACAGCCAGGGCGTGGGGCGATCTTCTGATCCATAGTACGATGATGCCGGCGAATGAGATGATCATAAGTGGTGTGTAGATGAATAGTCCCTTTCGCCAGCTGAAAAGCCCCTTCACTATTGCCGGGTCACCAAAGAAGAAGCGTTCGTCGCTGCCGTAGGAGAACCAGAGCCAGTGGCCGGTCATCTCCTTCCAGTAAAGCATCTGTGGCAACCAGATTACTACTGCCGTCACGGCCATGAGGAGCAGCAGCCTGTAGTCTCTTATGAGTGCGGATGCCCTCTCCTTCATCTGGTTCCATGTGTTCACTCCATACAGGAGGAAGAAGATTACGATGATGATGTTGGTAGGTCTGATGAGTGAAATCAATCCAACCAGCAACCCGAGCCTGACAGCCTGGCCGACCCTGTGTTTTGCGTTCACGCCCCCGGGCTGTTCATGCCATCTCATCGAGTAAAATGCAAAAGCAGTTATCAGTGCAAAGTTGTATACATGCGCCATCGTGCCCTGGAACAAAGTGTACCAGTAGAGGTTGGTGCCAAAGGCGAAGGCAGCCAGCACCAGTGCTGTTATTTTATCTGAGGCATGGTTGAGCAGTATCCGTCGGAGATATATCAGTCCTGTCAGCAGAAACAGCAGTGCGGAGAGCAGCAGGAAGAACTTGTATGGTTCGCTGTATCCTCCGGCATCGGCTCCCGTGACGATGGCTGCGGCATGTCCGGCTAGAAAAAATGGAAGCCATAGTACGGATAGTCCCATGGTTGTCTTGATGACATACTTGTCCCCTGGGCCCTTCTCAGGCCAGACAAGCAGTTTATGAGGGCCCTCATAGCCGTCAGCAAAGCCCAGGGAGAGATCATGATATATGAAAGCTGCAGGGAGGTACGCATAATAGCTTATTGCATCCCACTCGAGGACCCTTCGCTCATCTCTCCAGTGTTTTACACTAAGCATATTGACCGTCATGAATATGATGATGAAGGCAATGGTCAGCGCTGACCGCCAGTCTCTTCCATGCAGGCCATACCTGAAAATGTTTCCGGTGATGGCAAGCCCGTCACTTATCCTGATCTTCTTGCCCTCCTGCCGTTTTCTGGGCAGGTAGGTTACATCTGTTTCGCCGTAAGATGTGTCTCTGTCATGCAATGCCCTGAGCATCAGTTCAGTCTCAAATCCGAATCCTTTCTCCTTCAGGTTCAGCTTCCGGTAGAGAGCCTTGCTGAAGAGCTTGTAGCCGCAGGTCAGGTCTGTAATTTTTCTTCCGGTCATCTTCGAAGCAACGGACGAGAGTATCCTGTTGGCGGTGGCCGCGGGGGCAGCATGACCACGGTAGCGCCGGCCGGTTCTGAACCTTGTGCCGCTCACGATATCTTTCTCCGCCTCATAATACTCCTTCAGCAGTGCCGGTATATATGCAGGATCCAGTTCGAGGTCAGCATCCTGCACCAGTATGGTATCACCGTTTGCCGCATCGACGCCTGCAGCTATCGCTGCTCCCTTTCCGGCGTTGAGGTTGAGCCTGATCACCCTGATATCCGCGGATCCTCCGCTGAATTTTTCTGCCAGCTCAGGAGAGTTATCCGTCGAACAGTCGTCAACGATTATCACCTCAACCTGACGGACGAAATCAGGCATCACGGTATTGATGACCCTCTCCAGCGTTACGGTGATGGCACCGGCTTCGTTGTACATCGGAATGATTATGCTCAGGTACAAGATTGAAGGTTAAAGGTTAAAGTTAGTATAGAAATAATTGCAGGCAATAGTAGAATTTCGATTTGCGATTTGCGATTTGCGATTTTTGCCGGTTTTGAAACAAAAAAAAGAGACCGGTCAGGGTCTCTCTTTCATTCAACGTTGATAAATGCTTATTTCTTTGCGGGTGCTGTCTCCATGTTATCGCATACACCGTCGTTATTTGCATCGACGAATGCAGGACCTTTACCGTTAAAACGGCCTCTTCCCGGGGCGATGCCGGTGGCACGGCCCATTCCTCTTCCCTGACCGGCCATAGCTGCTCTTCCCTGGCCGTTTCTCGGGCCCTGAGCCAGTCCTTGCCCCTGACCAGTACCGCGGTTGGTTGCTGCCTGGATGGCTCCTGCCGAGTAGGCCCTGCGGCCTGGCCTCGTTCCGTTGGTGTAATTATCGCAAACGCCGTCCTTGTCAGCATCGACATAAACGTTGCCTGCTGCACGGCCTTTTCCGATGGTCTGATCAGGATTCTGCTGTGCAGTCTGTGCCGAGGCTATCGCCGTCATTGCTATGAACGCTGCTACCGTAAAGAATAGTCTTGTTTTCATGTTTAATTGTTTTTCGTTATTACTTTTTTTGTTTGTTTCTTGTTTACAATTACTCTGATGAAAACAATCACAAAAGGTTTAACGAGGGTGACCGGAAAAGTGAAGAAATTTTTTGTTACAACCTGATATTCCTGAGCCTCAATGCATTCCAGACCACTGAGACAGAGCTGAAGCTCATGGCGGCTGCAGCGATCATCGGGTTCAGGAGCGGCCCGCCGAACAGATGCAGGACTCCCATGGCCACCGGGATGCCGAGGATGTTGTAAAAGAAAGCCCAGAAGAGATTTTGTTTAATGTTTTTTATGGTGGCACGGCTCAGTTTAAGTGTCGTGACGACATCACGGAGGTCGCTCTTCATCAGCACCACATCTGCCGCCTCCATAGCCACATCTGTGCCGGAACCGATTGCTATGCCCACATCAGCAGTTGCAAGTGCCGGGGCGTCATTGATGCCGTCGCCGACCATGATGACGCTTTTTCCGCCGTTTTTTATTTTTCGTATCTCTCCTGCCTTGTCTCCGGGCAGTACGCCTGCAATGACATTGCCTATGCCGGCCTCTTCTGCTATATGCTTTGCTGTTGCCTGGCTGTCGCCGGTGATCATCATCACCACAAGTCCCATTTTGCTCATCTGCCTTACAGCCTCCGCAGAGTCTGCTCTTATGGTGTCGGCGACGGCTATCACTCCCTGGCATTTGCCATCAGCAGCCACAAAGAGTACTGTTTTGCCTGCCGAAGCAAGGGATTCGGCTGCGGTCTCCATCTCAGCAGTATCAATCTTCCGTTCTCTCATCAGCGGCCTGTTGCCGGCAAGGATGTGTCTCCCGCTGGCAAAGGCTTCCACTCCGTATCCGGGCAGTGCGCTGAACCTCTCCGGTGCCGCGGTGGTTATTCCGTTCTCTTCCACATACTCTGTCACCGCACCGGCAACAGGGTGTTCTGACCTCTTCTCTGCCGAGGCTGCGAGTGCCAAGAGCTCTTCCCTGTCCGATCCCACAGCGGGGACAATGTCTGTGACTGCATGTCTGCCCGTCGTTATCGTGCCTGTCTTGTCAAGCACTACCACTGTTGCCTTGCGAGCTGTCTCGAGTGCCGCTCCGCTCTTTATGAATATGCCGTGCCTGGCACCTCTGCCCGTGCCGACCATCACTGCTACCGGGGTGGCCAGTCCGAGAGCACAGGGACATGCAATTATAAGTACGGAGATAAGTACTGTAAAGGCAAGCCTGAAATCGCCCGTACCCAGGAGCCAGCCCGAAGCTGACAGCAGGGCGAGAAGCATGACCACCGGGACAAATATCCCCGATATTTTATCAGCAAGCCTGGCTATCGGCGCCTTTGATCCCTGTGCCTCCTCCACCATTTTGATTATCTGTGCCAGGGTGGTGGCACTGCCTACGCGTGTAGCCCGGTATGTAACGGAACCGTTTATGTTGATGCTTGCCCCGGTTACCTCCGAACCAATTCCCTTCTCCACAGGTGTGCTCTCTCCTGTGAGCATCGATTCGTCTGATGATGTCTCTCCTTCAGTTATGACACCGTCAACCGGGTACCGTTCGCCGGGCTTCACTATAAGAAGGTCTCCCTCTGCTACCTTTGCTGCCGGCACTCTCTTTTCCTTACCGTCGCGGATGACGGTGGCCAGGGGAGGGGAGAGGGAGAGTAGCTCCCTGATGGCACTGCCGGCCTTCGACCTTGATCGCGATTCCAGGTAACGTCCGGTAAGTATCAGTGTTATAATAGTTGCCGCCGATTCATAATAGAGGTTGTGGACGAAGTGACTGTCGCCCCCTGCAATCCTTAATGTGGCATAAATGCTGTATATGTATGCCGCGGCTGTGCCCATGGCCACAAGGGTATCCATACCCGGATTCCCCTTCAGCAGGGTCTTAGTTCCGGCTGTATAGAAGTGACGGCCTGTCACTATGACTCCGGTGGCAAGAGCAAACTGCAAGAGGGCAAATACCACGGGGTTTGTTCCCGGGTCTGTGAATGCCGGCAGTCTGGCTCCTGCCATGGCAGCCATGGCCAGTGTCAGAAGAGGTATGGTGAAGATGAGTGACCAGATGAGCCTGGTCTTCAGCTTTTCGGTTTCCGAGCGCCTGGCCTTGCGTTCCTTCTCATCATCGATAGCCCTGTAGCCTGCCCTGGTGACAGCATCGATGATCTGGTCAGGGGATGTGCGCTTATCGTCAAATTTCACTGTCAGCCGCTCCGTTGCCAGGTTTACGCTGGCAAATGATATTCCGTCAACCTTTGCAGTTGCCTTCTCTACATGAGCTGCACACGATGCGCAGTTCATCCCCTCTATGGCAAACGATTTATCGGTCATGATTTCAAGTCCTTTTCTTAATAAACAAAGGTGGGGATAAAACGTTTACCGCTGCCCTGTTTTCGTTCATCAAACTGATGCTATATTGGATTGCAGAGTGTCGGAATAATTGACCCGGCAGGCTGTCTCTCTTAAGTATTTATTATAAATCATCAGCGAAGAAATCCTGCAATGCAAACTTATTCCTATTTTGGTAACTCGGAAATATGCAATGGCAGCAATCCTACTGGTACTATTCTTTCTCCTCTTCCCCCTGCTTATCCTGCGCCTGTGCCACAGGTACAGCTTTCTCAGCAAGATCGGGGCTGTGGTGATGGCCTATGTGGTCGGTTTTGTGATCGGAAACCTGGGACTACTGCCGATGATCGGTGGTCATGCAAAGGTTCAGGAGCTTATGACGACCCTGACGATTCCGGTTGCCATCCCTCTGTTGCTTTTCTCCATGGACATAAAGAAATGGACCCGGATTGCCGGGAAAACATTTCTCTCACTGCTCTTTGCCCTGGCTGCAGTAATTCTGGCAGTGGTTGCCGGTTTTTTCATCTTCCGGAACCAAGGGATCGAGAACCTGTGGGATGTGTCAGGGATGATGGTGGGCCTCTATACCGGCAGCACGCCTAACCTGGCGTCAATACAAACCGCGCTGGGTGCCGATGAGACTACCTATATGGTCATTGTGACCTATGACCTTGTGATAGGAGCCTTTCATCTCCTGTTTGTCATGACTGTAGCGCAGCGCCTTCTTCTCCTGTTCCTGCCGGGATACTCCTACATAGACCGTGCATCCAGCAATGGCGGTGGACCTGAAGATGAGGATCCTTACTGGGGCCTGCTGAAAAAGAGGCGGGTGGTTCCCCTGATGAAAGCGTTTGGTATCTCCCTGCTGATCTTCGGCATTGGAGGAGCGGCATCACTTTTGGTACCGGAATCGTCACAGATGGCTGTTGTCATACTGGCAATCACAACACTGGGCATCGGTGCCTCGCTTATCCCGGCTGTCAAAAAGCTGGATAAGTCGTTCGAGCTGGGTATGTACCTGATTTTGATATTCTGCATGGTAATTGCCTCAAGGGCGGATCTCAGAAACATCGACTTTATTGCCATGATGATTGCCGCCTATGTAGCCTTTGTAGTATTCGGCTCGATGATTATCCAGGCTTTCCTGTCGTGGATCTTCAGGATTGATGCTGATACCTATATAATAACATCCACGGCCATGATAACCAATCCTGCCGTGGTTATTGCTGTTGCCGGCGCCCTCAGGAACCGGGAGATAGTATTTTCAGGATTGTCGGTTTCGATAATAGGACTGGCCGTGGGCAACTACCTGGGGATCTTCCTGGCCTGGTTGCTGGAGATGATCTGAAAGACACGATGCTTAATCGCTGCCAATGAGACAGGTGCATAGATGTCAGCACTGAAGAAATCGGAGCAGAGATTCTTCAGATAGTCATTATCATGTCGAAGAGGATGCCTGAGGGATTCTCCTTTAGCCTGTCAATCAGGCTCTTCTCCCGAGCAAAGAGATACATCTCACTTTTGACCGAGACCCCGGTAAATCTCTTCATGATGCTGAATACCGGGTCATTCTCCTGTGCGTAGAGCATGATAAGGGTATATTCGGAGCCCATGCTGATATTGTTGGCATACCTGAAAAGAGTGTCAAGGGCATCGGGACACTCATCGTGGGCATAGAGCAAAAGTGAGCGTTGTCGCAGCGGCTCATTGAGTCTTATGGGATGCGGCACCTTCATGAAGAGCGACAGAAAGTTCAGGATCTTTGCCACCACTGTAATGCTTAGATTCAGCCTGAGGACCTCGTAGCTCTTGTATGGATGTTCATCCCAAAGTGCTGTTACGGCCACGATCCTGCCGTTTTCGCGTGCCACCAGGAAGTTATCGAGGGAGAGTCCGCTGATATTGAAAAGGTAATTTCTGAAACGCTCTTCTGTGATCAGGGGGGCGATGTCAAATCCGGATCCGTATTTTTTATAGAGGTCGATCAGTGCCGGGATATCACCCTCTGTGGGCTTACCGATTGTGTACCTGTTATTCAGTCGCATCCTACGTATGGGAATGATGTTGAAGATCCTGTTGGTACCCAGGTGATGTGCTGACGGCAGTCCTACCCTGCCACTGGTAAAGACGAGAGAGCGTCTGTTGTTCTGCAGGAAGTTGGCTATAACCATGTCGGCGTCTGACTGCAGGACATGATCCTCTGCCGCCTTGAGAAGCCTGAAGGCCGTGAGCCCGCTTCTGTAAGCCCTGTCTACCTTAAGATCGAGCATATATCCCACCTTGCAGGTTTTGTCGAGCACTCTTGCCGGGAAGTGTACGACGCCCACCTGTCCGATGACGAGTCCCTCCTTCTCGGCAACAAGGTGCCAGGCTCCCGGGTCAAGCAGTCGTTGCAGCGTGTTGAACCGGGGGGTACGGTTGATGATGAAGGTGATCATACCCTCCTGCTCACAGTTTCTGCTGAGATCTTTTATCCTGCTGTCATCTCCATCAGAGGCCGGGCGGATGTTGAAGCTGCTCATGGTGTCGGTGGGGAATAGGTTTGAAGGGTTTTATGTAGGGGAGGGGTTAAGGGGATTGGCTCCCGGGATTTTTTCTGGGTCAGGTGATAAATATATTAAAACTATTATATATATAATTTCTGCAGAAAGGCAGTTCCCGAGAAGTTGAATTAGTCCCTCTCCTAAGTTAGGAAATCCTTGAAAACGTGGTTAGAAGAAAATGATAATTCAATGGGGTGGGATCAACTCCGATGATTCCGTGCAGGAAGAATCTTCCGCCGATGGCCTCTCAGTACCAGGGATTACAGGTTTTACCGGTGATCCCTGTTTGGGGGGAGGGAGGTTCTCAAACGTAGATTTCATGGGAGATCGGTGAAGTTTGGCGTCAGGCTTCTCTTTCTCTTTATCGTCCAGAAACTGGCTATGTTTCTTTGGACTATAAGCTGAGCCGAAAACTGGCAAAGGAAAGAGCATAAATAACCGGGCGTAAAGTCGTAACGAAATTCGTCAGGGACATGAACTATGAGGTATAAGTGCTGGTCCCGAAACTAATTGAAAGCGGTATCATTGACGAATTGTATCTTTGGGACACGAACATAAACGGACAACCTGGACTGGTCCTGAAGCAGATCGACGGGACGTTGGAAATAATCGACATAAAGCTCTACCGGGATTTTTTGCGGAAGGCGAGAAGATAATTTGGAAGGATCAAAGAGATTCAGTACATTACAGGTTAATCCCAAGCATTATGAATAAAGACGAATTTAGTCACATTAAGAGGCCGGACTACAACAGCATGGATTTGGAAATGGAGACCATCATGGTTTACCTTATTTTAGGGGCCAGAACACCCCAGAATGATGACGAGAGAGAGCTGTTGAAAGAGATCAATCAGATCAAGAAAGATGGCTATACAGTTGACATACCCTCAAACGGTATTTAACGAATACGGCTAGCTGTGTCAGGTATAGTAGATTATCTTAAAGACAAACACTTCTTGAAAGTATCCTTTACATTCTGGTTTTGCGAAGAAGGGCAAAAACTACGCCCCGGCAGTTAGCACTGCCGGGGCATTACGCATCATACCGGCTGAACGTTATAAAGCATTATAAAAAATGGAACATATTCTCAAAATATTCGAATTATTAATTGAACCTACAGTTGTATTATTTGTCTTGATAATCCTACTGATTTTTAATTCGTGGATTTTTAAAAGAATTAAATCAACAACATCAAATGGGAATATTACGAAAGGTGCAATTTCGTTTTTTTTAGTTCTTATTGGTGTGTTGGCACTTATTTTGGTGTTACCAATTGATAAAACTCTAAAAGGACAAATATTAGGCTTCCTCGGAATTATTATTAGTGCGGGGATTGCTTTAAGTTCAACCACTGTTCTAGGTAACATGATAGCAGGTATTATGAATAATTCCATGAACCGTTTTAGAAATGGAGACCTGATAAAAATTGGGGACCTTCACGGAAGAGTAATCAGAAAAAGTATTTTTCACACAGAAATTCAACTGGAAGACAGCAATTTTATTACAATTCCAAATCTCTACATAGCTAATAACCCGGTTAAATTGACACGCAAGACGAATACCGTTATTTCCGTTTCAGTTTCATTAGGATATGACATATCTCGTGAAAGAATAGAGGAAGCTTTAAGAGATGCAGCCAATGAAACTGGATTATCTGACCCTTACGTGTATATAACAAACCTGGGTGATTTCTCCGTTGTTTACAAAATTCATGGATTTTTAGAGGATAGTAGTAAATATTTCAGTACTACTTCTCTGCTTAATGCGAAAGTCATGGATAAACTTCATGCTGAGAAAATAGAAATTGTATCACCAACTTTCATGAACCAGCGACGTGTCGATGAAAAGAAATTTATCCCAATACAAGTAGTTAAAGAAAAAGAACCAGGTGATAAAAAATCACCAGAGGATTTAATATTTGATGAAGCAATCAAATCAGAAAAGCTCGAGACAAAAAAGGATTATCTTAAAGAGATTGATAAAAAACATTTAGTTTTAAAAGAAAAGCTTAAGGATTTGAAAGATGATAAGGAGATTGAAAAGGTAATATCTGCAATTAAGCGAAATGATGAAATGAAAGAACGTATTGAGAAAAGTATTAAAGAACAAATCGAAAGGGATAAAGATTCTGCAAGTTCTCATCAATACCCTCCGGCTCGATGACCTCTCAGCACCCGGGATTACCGGTTTTACCGGTGATCCCGGGTGGTCGAACCTGTAACAGACGTTACAGGCACGCATGCTGCGCATGCTCTTCTGTTTTCATGTTTCCTCCTCATGAGCAAGCTCATTCGGCGTATCCATGAAAACAGAAGCCGAACCGCACTGAAGCGGTTCGGCCTGTAATGTCTGTTGCGGAGAGAGAGGGATTCGAACCCACGGTCCAGTTACCCGGACAACGGTTTTCGAGACCGCCCCAATCGACCACTCTGGCATCTCTCCGGTTGAGCAACAATATAAAAAGTTGCAGCTGCAAATATAATCACTTTTTTTACGTAAACTGATCTCTGTTGTCTTTTGCCATCAAGTACGCATGCCGTTGAAACAGATATCAATCCTTCTCATTTTGGGTTAGTCAGAGATACAAAACACTAACCGGATAAACGGAGACCAGACTATCAGTTCTCGCACTGGCTTTGATAACAACCCTGACTTCTTCCGGTCAGTAGGTTGCTAAAGAAGCAGCTTTTTTTATAAATTTGACCTCCCGCCTTGTCGGGAAGCCGGATTACCGCAAGAGAAGGGAATGGCAGTAATTATTTCCGGATCTATTTAAAATGTTCTGGTTCAAATACAATTGATACAACAATTGAAATTTTCCTCATGGAAAACATAATGATCCTGCCAAACTGATTGCACATGATATTTGAGTTGAGATATTTTACCGGTACCGGCAATTCGTTGAGGATTTTAAAAACATGCCAGGAGGTCTTTCTTGATGCTGGTCACAAAGCAGAAATCTCGGAGATTAATCTGGCAGAGAGAGAAAGCATGGAGGCTGATATTATTGGCTTCTGCTTTCCGGTATATGCTTTTGGGATTCCCCGTATATGCCGGAAATACCTGGGAAGATTCAACCGGTTTGCAGACAGACAGAAGGTGTTTGCAATAATCACTGCCGGGAATTCCAAAGAATCAGGGTTTTCTGTTATCGAATGCGAGCGCATGTTGAAGAAGAAAAACTGTGAGATCATCTATTCAGGCGTGGTTCAAATGCCGATAAACTGGATTACCTCCCCCGTACCTCCTTTCCCTCCGCCAAAGGAAGAAGCCGTTGAAATAATACGTAAAGGTGTGGAAAGGGCAAGGGGAATGGCTAACGATATAATAATTGGCATCAGTCATTTACACATTTTTGCATACCCCCTCAGTTATACGAAATTCCGGTTCTATAAGGATTACCTGCTATTCAGGTATATGGGTATACAAAATATGTGGCGTACCTTTAAAACTTACGATACCTGTAATGGTTGCCAGGTATGTGCAATGGTCTGCCCGACACAAAGCATTACGATCACAGACAACAGACCAGTCTGGAAATCAACCTGCGAACAGTGTATGCGATGTGTCAATCTCTGTCCGCAGGAAGCAATTTTTCAGACCATGGGTGGAGATACCCGTGGCAAGCATAGGTACTTTGAGCCCCATTTTCACCCGGAAAGAGCCCGATAATCTGACAAAACAGGTCAGAAAATGCAATTGCCATACACCTCAGAGGAGCAATGGTAAATAGAATTGCTCTCCATTAAGAACATTATTTACCTATCTTTGTTTTACATATTGATGAACAGAGTAGTATCCATACTGTTGACTTTCTTTTTACTGGCAAGTCATATCAACCTTACCATCGGGACTCATTTTTGCAGAGGTCAGGCCGTCGAAACAAAAATACTGTTTGCCGAATCTCACCTTGACTGCGGCATGGCAGATATGGAAGAAGCCTGCGATGCTGCCGGAGATCGTGGTTTTAGTTATACCAATCCACCCTGTTGCGAGAATCAATATCAGGAACTTCAGGCCACTGATGATTTTGTCAGGGACGCAGCAGAGGTAATTCTGCATGAGGGAGCCGCAGCTGGTATGACTACTCCGGTTAGTAATGATGTTATATTTGGTAAGAGAGCTGCTCAGGCATATACTGACTACCTGCCACCCCCAATGGTAAAGGATATCCACTCTCTCTTCCAAACCTTCCGGATCTAATTTAAGTATTGTGTAATAAGCCCATGTTGCAGGTGGCAATATGGATTGTGGCATTTATGCCATTTATCACTTTAAAAATCATATCAATATGAAATTATGCTAAATAGAATAATCAAATACTTTCTTGAAAACAAGCTGGTTACAACCCTGGTGCTGCTTGTGTTCATTGCCTGGGGGATTGTTACTGCCCCGTTTGGTTGGAGAATTGGAGGTTTGCCATCTGACCCGGTTCCGGTGGATGCCATACCGGATATCGGAGAGAACCAGCAGATTGTCTTCACTCCCTGGAACGGCCGGTCGCCACAGGATATTGAAGATCAGGTTTCATATCCATTAACAACCTATCTGTTAGGTATTCCCGGAGTGAAAACCATTCGAAGTTCCTCCATTTTTGGATTTTCAAGCATCTATATCATTTTTGATGAAGATATTGAGTTTTACTGGTCGCGCTCCCGCATTCTCGAAAAACTGAGTTCCCTTCCCTCAGGACTATTGCCCGAGGGTGTACAGCCAACATTGGGTCCTGATGCAACCGCATTGGGACAGGTCTACTGGTACACCCTGGAGGGGAGGGACAGGGGAGGCAACCCGACCGGTGGGTGGGATCTCCATGAAATACGAACTGTTCAGGATTTCTATGTAAAGTACGGCCTGAATGCCACAGAAGGGGTATCAGAGGTGGCATCTATTGGTGGGTTTGTCCAGGAATATCAGATAGATGTAAATCCAAGTGCGCTACAAGCCTATAATATTCCTTTGCATAAGGTGATGCAGGCAGTACAAAAATCAAATCGTGATGCCGGAGCCAAAACCATTGAGATAAACCAGGCGGAATATCTTGTTCGTGGCCTGGGTTATGTAAAGAGTGTAAGTGATCTTGAAAAAGCCGTAGTTGCTGTGCAGGATAATGTGCCTGTTCGCATACAGGATATTGCCGTGGTAACGCTGGGTCCATCTTCGCGAAGGGGCGTTCTTGACAAAGACGGGGCTGAAGTAGTGGGAGGTGTTGTTGTTGCCCGCTATGGAGCCAACCCGCTTCAGGTAATCAATAATGTGAAGGATAAAATTGTTGAGATCTCACCCGGGCTGCCCAAAAAGATACTCTCCAACGGTGTTGAGAGCCAATTGACAATTGTTCCGTTTTACGACCGGTCAGAACTTATTTACGAGACACTCGGCACACTCGAAGAGGCCCTTTCGCTTCAGATCCTCATAACAATATTGGTAATTATTGTTATGATCTACAACCTGAGAGCCTCTCTGCTCATCTCGAGCCTGTTGCCCGTAGCAGTACTTATGGTTTTTATTGCCATGCGTTATTTTGGCGTGGATGCAAATATTGTAGCTCTTTCGGGTATTGCCATCGCTATTGGAACTATGGTCGATTTGGGTATTATCCTGTCGGAGAATATAATTAAACACGCTGATGAAGCACCCCCTGGACAAAAGCTGATCACCACCGTTTATAACGGTTCTGCGGAGGTTAGCTCCGCAATCCTGACTGCCGTATCTACTACGATTGTAAGTTTTATTCCTGTTTTTACCCTGCAGGCTGCCGAAGGAAAGCTCTTCGGTCCGCTTGCCTTCACAAAAACCTTTGCCCTCGTGGCGGCACTGATCGTTACATTGCTTATCCTTCCTACGTTGGCTCATTGGTTGTTAGGCTTTAAAATCAGGAACCCCCGTCATAATAAATGGATAAATGCATTCCTGATTGTGACAGGTATTGCCGGATTGTTTAGTGCCAATGCATGGGCCGGCATCCTGTTGATCTTATTTGGCGTCGTTCCATTTATCAAACCTCTGATCACAGATAAAAAACTGTTTCGGAAGCCTGTGTTCCGTAAAGTATTGGAAAATATCGAATTGATTCTTGCGGTTATTGGTGTGGTATGGCTTCTGGCAAAATACTGGTTGCCGCTTGGAGCAGGTAAGAGCGTTCTGCTCAACTTTATTTTTGTTGCTCTGCTGGTTGGATCTATTCTCGGAGCATTCGGATTGCTGAGATATTCCTATAGAAAAATATTGCTATGGTGTCTGAACAACAAGGTTAAATTCCTGCTTATTCCTGCTTTGCTGATCTTTCTGGCAGTAAATATCTGGTTTGGTTTTGCAGATGTTTTTGGATTTCTGGCTAAGGGGGCAGACAAAGTTGGCTGGAATATCCGGACTACCTCCGTCTGGTCAGGTTTGGCCCATGGCCTCCCGGGAATCGGGAAGGAGTTTATGCCTTCGCTGGATGAAGGCAGCTTTCTACTGATGCCTACATCCATGCCTCATTCGGGAGTTGAATATAACCGGAAAGTCGTCGGCCAGCTTGATATGCTGCTTGCCAACATTCCTGAAGTGGAACTTGCTGTTGGCAAATCAGGCAGAGTGGAATCGGCGCTTGATCCAGCTCCGGTTTCCATGTATGAAAACATTATCAATTACAGGCCTGAATACGTGCTTAACGAAAAGGGCCATCGTAAAAGATTTAAAACAGACAGGGATGACCGTTTCATTTTAAGGAATGGAGATGCCCTGACCAATGAAGAGGTGCTGCTGAAGGGTGTTTTGACAGATGAATTGGTACCTGATGATAAGGGAAGTTATTTCAGGAACTGGCGTGACCATATAAAATCGTCGGATGACATCTGGAAAGAGATAGTCTCGGTAACGAAAATCCCGGGTGTTACTTCTGCCCCCAAATTGCAACCCATTGAAACCCGGCTGGTAATGCTCCAGACGGGTATGCGGGCACCTATGGGCATAAAAGTATTCGGACCTGACCTCGCGACCATCGAGCAGTTTGGCATGAAGCTGGAAAGTATTCTCAAGGAAGTCCCGTCGGTAAAAGCAGAAGCTGCCTTTGCAGACCGTATTGTTGGAAAACCGTACATCCACCTGAATATCAATCGTGATGAGATATCGCGCTATGGCTTGAACATTGAGGATGTACAGCAGGTCATTGAAACAGCCATTGGAGGCATGACAATATCCTCTACTGTTGAAGGGCGTGAGCGCTTTCCGATAAGAGTACGCTATCCGAGAGAACTGCGGGACGACCCGGAGTCCCTGGGAAATATATTGATTTCTACACCTGCCGGGGCTCAAATCCCGCTCAACCAGCTTGTAGATATTGATTATATGCGTGGACCACAGGCAATTAAGAGCGAAAACACATTCCTTGTCGGATATGTCCTTTTTGATAAACGGGAAGGTTATGCCGAGGTAGATGTGGTTAACGATGCAGAGGAGATGATACAACAAAGAATTGCTTCAGGCGATTTGATTGTTCCAGCAGGGGTGAATTATAAATTTTCCGGGAGTTACGAAAACCAGATGCGCGCAGAAAAACGGTTGTCAGTTATAGTCCCCCTGGTATTTCTGATCATCTTTCTGATACTCTACTTTCAGTTTAAATCTGTCACCACTACATTAATGATTTTTACGGGAGTGGCCATGGCATTCAGTGGCGGTTTTATTATGCTATGGTTATACGGACAGGATTGGTTTGTTGATTTTTCTGTCTTTGGAACCAATATGCGTGACCTCTTTCAGATGCATTCGGTTAACCTGAGTGTAGCTGTATGGGTTGGGTTTATTGCTCTGTTTGGACTTGCTACAGATGACGGGGTGCTTATGGGCACCTATCTCGACCAGAGCTTTAAACGCAACCGGACAAAAACGATAGTTGAGATCAGAAATGCTGTTGTGGAAGCCGGAGAGCGAAGAATCAGGCCAGCAGTAATGACAACGGCCACGACCATTATTGCGCTGTTACCGGTACTCACCTCAACAGGGAGGGGTGCTGACATAATGGTGCCTATGGCTATTCCTGCATTTGGAGGGATGATAGCAGCAGCAGTCACCTACTATATCGTTCCCACGCTTTATAGTATGCGCGAAGAGCATAAACTCAAAAAACTGCAATCATGAGCAAATATATAATCGGCATTATCATAACGCTGTTGTTCAACACCCAGGGTTTTGCCCAGACTCTTGACGACTATTTTGAAGTTGCCGCCCAAAATAATCCGGGCTTGCAGGCAAAGTATCTCGAATATGAGTCTGCATTACAAAAGGTACCACAGGTTAGTACCCTGGCCGACCCCGCACTTTCATTCGGGTATTTTATTTCGCCCGTAGAGACAAGGGTGGGCCCTCAACGGGCAAGGTTCTCACTTACACAAATGTTCCCATGGTTCGGCACTTTGAAGGCACAGGGAGATGCCGCAGCACTGATGGCAGAAGCCAAATTTCAAAGCTTTATTGATGCCCGGAACAAGCTTTACTTCCATGTGGCTTCTGCTTACTATCCTCTATATGAGCTAAATGAGTGGATAAACATTGAACAGGAGAACATCAGCATTCTCAAATCATATAAGACCATTGCAACCAGGAAGTTTGAAAACGGAGCAGGCTCAATGGTCGATGTATTACGGGTGGACATTATGCTTAAGGATGCAGAAACCAATCTGAGTATTCTTTTGGAGAAGGGGAAACCGCTTTTAACCATTTTCAACAAATTGCTCAACCGGCCTGAGAATGAACATGTAGTAACTGCCGATTCTTTAAGTACGGAGAACCTTACAGATAATTTCCGCAAAGATTCTCTGATTGCTGCAAATCCAGTCTTAACTGCACTGAATCTCAAGGCTCAGGCCAGCAAGGCCGAAGCAATTGCAGCACAAAAACAGGGACTGCCAAAATTTGGAGTAGGATTGGATTATGTAATAGTGGGCAAACGCAGTGACATTGCGATATCTGATAATGGAAAAGATATCTTAATGCCCATGGTGAGCGTGACCATACCCATCTTCCGGGGTAAGTATAATGCTTCAATAAAAGAGGCAGAGCTGATACAGGAAAGTTATGGTTTTCAAAAAGATGAAATGACAAATATGCTAATCTCAGACTACGAGATGGCTTGGTTTGACGTCCAACAGCAACGGCAGCTTTTGTCGCTTTACGGACAGCAGACTGAAACATCACGACAATCATTGAATTTGCTCTTAGCATCATATGGGAATTCGGGCAAAGAGTTCGAGGAAGTGTTGAGGATGCAACAGCAATTATTGAAATATCAGAAATTAAAAGCCAGCGCATTAGCAAAATACCAGATTGCACTGGCGAAGGTCAATTACCTGACATCAAAAACGTATTGAAATGAAGACAATAGATAAAAGAACACTTATAATAGCTGCACTTGCCCTTACAGCAGGCTTGCTGGCAGGCTTGTTGATTTTCGGAGGCAGGGGAGATACCGGCAAAGACGAACATCAGCATTCTGTCGAAACCACAGCCGAAACTGTCTGGACTTGCTCCATGCATCCCCAGATTCGTCAAAACGAACCGGGCGATTGCCCCATATGTGGAATGGATTTAATTCCTCTGGAAAATAACCAGAGCAGTGAAACTGATCCGATGTCAGTTTCAATGTCACCAACGGCTATGCAACTTGCCAGCGTGAGCACTGCAATTGTGGGGAGGATGGCTCCTGTAAAAAAAGTCCGGTTGAATGGGAAGGTGCAGACTGATGAGCGCATGTTATATTCCCAGTCATCACACATTCCCGGCAGGATTGAAAAGTTATCGGTGAATTTTACGGGTGAATTTGTGAGCAGTGGACAAACCGTTGCAAGTATTTATTCCCCCGATCTGGTAACGGCTCAGGAAGAACTGCTTGAATCGCAAAGAATCATGGAAACCCAGCCACAACTGTTCAATGCCGCCAAAGAAAAGTTGAGAAACTGGAAGCTTTCTGACAATCAAATCGAAGAAATATTGGAATCGGGTGAAATAAATGATGAATTTCCGGTACAGGCTGATGTTTCCGGTTATGTGACCAGAAAAATAATAAACCTTGGCGACTATGTCCGTAAGGGAGAAACCATCTATGAGATAGCAGACCTTTCCAGAGTCTGGATATTATTTGACGTGTATGAATCGGATCTTGTATGGATAAGAAAAGGAGACAGAGTAAAATTTTCCATACCCTCTCTTCCCGGAGAAAGTTTTGAGGGTATCATCTCCTTTCTTGACCCGGTGATTGACCCGAAAACAAGGGTAGCAAAGGCCAGGGTTGATTATAACAATCCTGGTGGAAAACTGAAGCCTGAAATGTTTGCGTCAGGAGTAGTTGAAGCCAGATTGGTCAGAAATTCAAATTCGCTTGTTGTGCCGAAAACAGCCGTGATGTGGACGGGGAAACGCTCGCTGGTTTACATAAAGAACAATTCAGATGCAGGGGTAAGTTTTAACATGCGTGAGGTGACACTGGGCCCGGCACTGGGGGATAGTTATATTATCGAGAGTGGTTTACAGGGAGGAGAAGAGATTGCTGTCAGCGGAACATTCAGCATAGATGCCGCTGCCCAGCTAACAGGCAAACCCAGCATGATGAGCCCCGAAGGAGGTCCGGTTATGACCGGACATAATCATGGTGCAATGAGCAGTGAGGTGAGTGAGGTGTTGTCCGATACACAACAATCTGACAGGGCAGATAACACTTCCGCTATCAGTCGGGCGGCAAAAAATGCACTTGAGCCGGTATATGATGACTATCTGAAGCTGAAAGAAGCTTTGTCAGATGATAATCCGGAGGATGCCAAAAAGGCAGCAGTTTCCATGAAAGAGAATCTCGCCCGGGTGGATATGGGTTTGTTTACAGGTGATTCGCACAATATCTGGATGAAGTTCAGCAACGAACTAAATGATATTCTGCAACATGCACCTCATTTCTCCAGCCTTGAAGAAATACGTGAAGCATTCCGGCTGCTCTCCATCACTATGGTAAAAATGTCCGAATCGTTCAAACCGTTCAGTAAGACACTTTACGTTCAGCACTGTCCTATGGCAGACAATAATAGAGGAGCCGACTGGCTCAGTACAGAAAAGGAAATAAAGAACCCATACTTCGGTGAATCGATGCTTACCTGCGGGGAAGTCACCGGGGAGATCAGGTAATCAATTTAACCAATCATTAAAACAGAGTATTATGAAAACAAAAATTTTAAGCTTAGTAAGTCTGTTCCTTCTGGGAACAAGTTCACTTTTTGCCCAGGCAAAAACAGAAAAATTTGAGGTCAAAGGCAACTGCGGAATGTGTGAAACACGTATTGAAACAGCTGCCAAATCGGTTGAAGGAGTGACTGCAGCCGACTGGGTACAGGAAACCAAGATGCTGGTTGTCGCTTTTGATTCGACAAAAACCTCGGTACACAAAGTCCAGATGGTCATTGCGGATGCAGGCCATGATACACCCATGCACAAAGCAAAAGATGAAGTTTATGAAAAACTTCCGGCTTGCTGCAAGTATGACCGTACCGAGCCTGAAAAGAAATAACCGGAGACCAGACAAGCAGATTTTCCATGGAGGAATATATTGTTTCTCCATGGGAAATACCTTCTCTGTATACGGCGCCGCGGTATTTCCTGTATGTCTTGAGACCGTGTCCGGGATCATATGAGAAGTCGCTTACAGACTAAAAAAACGGATGGAATCCTTCGCGTCTGTAAAAAATTGTCAAATCAGTTTGTATCTTTCTCAACTGAACACTGACCTTAAAAAATAGATGGAAACCATTAAGAATATCATGGAAGCTGTAATTCTCCGGGTGGGAAAATACGAGATCATGGTCTCGACCCTGCTAATTGTAGTTGTCATTTTTCTGGCCACCAAACTTTTGCTTTGGATGATCAGGAAGGCGATATTCAGAAAAAGGAGTCTCGAGAGAATAGAGATGAGCAATGCATATTCGCTCTACCAGATTATCAAATACCTGCTCTGGGTCATATCGATACTCTTTATGATGCAGACGCTCGGCATCAGCATCACCGTTCTCCTCGCCGGCTCTGCTGCGCTGCTTGTAGGTATCGGGCTTGGGCTGCAACAGACATTCAACGACTTCATCTCCGGTATTATCCTTTTGATAGAGGGTACTACAAAAATTGGGGATGTGCTGGAGGTTGACGGCGAGGTGGTGAAAATTCAGGAGATAGGAATACGCACATCAAAGGGACTGACACGTGACGACATTGTGGTTATTATTCCCAATTCCTATATAACTACAAACAAAGTGATCAACTGGAGCCATCAGTCGAAGAAGACACGCTTCCGGATCAACGTAGGAGTTGCTTACGGAAGCGATGTGGAACTTGTGGTAAAAGTGCTTGAGGCAAGCGCACTGGAACATCCGGCGATTGGCAACAAGGAACATATAGAGGCACGTTTTGTCGACTTCGGAAACTCTTCACTCGACTTTCAGCTGCTGTTCTTCAGTGATAATGTATTCAGGATAGAGAAGATAAAGAGTGAGATCAGGAAGATCATCAACCGCAAGTTCATCGAAAACAACATAACCATACCTTTCCCGCAGGTCGATCTTCACGTCAGGGATGTTCCGGGAACAATCCATGTGTGAAGAAACAATCCAAGATATAATTTGTTATTTTGGGGCTTGATTTTTAAAAGCCAGTGGGAGGTATAAATTGCACAGGAAAGGATTTGCAAAACGTTGTAAATGTCCAATGCGTACCTGGATTGAAAACCTCTAATATTTAGCGGTATGGAAAATAACAAAGAAGAAGTCCGGTCTGATTCCGGTGAAAGGATAATTACACTCGATACGGTGCTTGAATTATGGTCCAGGACCTACAACACCGAGGGTAAGCCTGACTGGTCGCACATCCTTCCCTATTACGCTGATGATGTCTATTTCAGGGATACGGTCCAGGAATTAAGAGGGATGGAGGAATTCAAAGCTATGACCGAACGGCTTACAAAAAGGTCAAAGGAGCTCTCAATGAATATAGTTAATGCCGTTCTGTCAGATAACACTGTTTTCCTGGAATGGAAGATGACAATCAAATTCAAGAAAAATCCGAGTTCAGTAATCTACGGAACCAGCAGGCTGACCCTCAACGATGAGGGTAAGATTGAAGCGCAGAGAGATTATTATGATCTCTGGGGTGATATCTTTGACAATATTCCCCGGTTCGGCAAAGCCTACAGAAGGTTCATGAAAAAGCGGTTTGGATAACAGAAGTGATGAAAGAAAGGAGTAATTTCCGCAAATACGTCAAAGAGTACAGGTGGTCCAACATATTTGCAATGATCAGGAACGGCCGTTCAGAGCCGCTGATCTGCGATGAGGATTTCACGGGTAAACTGGTTGTCATTACCGGTGCAACATCAGGCATTGGCTACCATACTGCGAGGAAATACGCTTCCCGCGGGGCAAATCTTCTCTGCATAAATCGGAACCCGGAGAAATCGCAGGCTCTTCAGCGCGAAATAGAAGATGAGTTTGATGTCAGTTGTGACTACAGAATAGCCGACCTGAGTATTCTGAGTGATATCTTCAGGGTATCCTATGAGCTGTCACAACTAGGAAAGCCAATTGACGTGCTTATTCATAATGCAGGTATATATCTGACAGAAAGAGAGATAACCGCTGACAGTCTCGAGAAGGTTTTTGTCGTTCATTATCTGTCATCCTTCATAATGAACTTCATTCTAAGGGAGAAACTTTCGGCACAGTTAAAAGCCCGCATCATAATGGTGGGTTCAGAAGCGCACCGGTTTGCAGCATGGGGACTGAGGCTTGATGATCTGAACTGGGAGCGGAGGAGATATTCCGGACTGAAAAGCTACGGGTCGGCAAAGATGGCCCAGCTTCTCTCAATGATCGTCTTCAGGGAAAAATTTCAGAACACGGGAGTAACCATTAATACGATGCATCCGGGAGCGGTGAAGACAGAGACGGGTCAGGAAAACGGTCCGATTTACAAATGGTTCAAGAGAGACTTTCTTGACAGAACATTGAAATCTCCTGAGATTTCTGCGGAAGCCCTATACTATCTGGGGGTATCCAGTGAGATGGAATCAGTTAGCGGGAAATTTTTTAATTTAACGACCGAAGAGGAACCGGCACCGCCGGCTATGGACAGGGATGCTGCACTGGAACTCTGGAAGACAACCATGCTATTGGCAGGGCTCGAGAGATGATATCCCGGGTAATCCGAAAGTGTGAAGTGTGTTGATCTGTCAAACTGAATACTATGATTGTACAAGAATACGATACGATTGTTGTTGGAGGTGGCGTTGCCGGATTGACTTCTACGGTATACCTGGCACGCGCAGGTCAGAAGGTTCTGCTTATCGAAAAAAACAGCGAATGCGGAGGTCTGGTCAATACCTTCAATCGTGACGGCTTTCATTTTGATGCCGGAGTACGAGCACTGCTGGATGCGGGGATAATTCACACAATGCTTAAAGACCTGGAGATCAAGCTTGATATTGTTAAAAGTCCCGTATCAGTTGGTATTGAGAATGAAGTTCTGAATATCAGGGATATTGAAAGTCTTGGGGATTACAGCAACCTGCTGAAGAAATTCTATCCCGGCAGCGAGAGTGAGATCGATGAGGTCATCAGGATCATCCGGAAGATAATGAAGCATATGGATGTACTCTATGGCATAGAGAATCCGTTTTTCAAGGATCTGAAGCGGGATCCCGGCTTCGTTTTTAAGAAAATACTTCCATGGTTTCCCAGGTTTCTGCTGACAGTCAGGAAGATAAACCGGATGAACGCCCCGGTAGAGGAATATCTGAAGACAATTGTAAAGGATGCTTCACTCAGAGATATCATATCTCAGCATTTTTTCAAAAACACGCCTTCCTTCTTTGCGTTGAGCTACTTCTCACTCTATCTCGAATATTTCTATCCCAGGGGTGGGGTGGGCTGCCTGGCAGATGCCATCAGACAGAAGATACTGGAGTTTGGGGGTGAAATAAGGAATGAAAAGACCATCACCGGTCTCTTTCCTGCTGATAACCTTGTCGTTGATGATCAGAATATCAGCTATAAATATGAAAAGCTGATATGGGCTGCCGATCTGAAGAGGCTTTACACGATGACTGAAACTGAAAACCTGCCACCGCAGGTCAGAACAGAAATAGAAGTGACCAAAGCGAGGATGTTTGCTAACAGGGGAGGGGATTCCGTCTTTTCACTCTTCCTTGAAGTCGATGAACCGCCGGAGAGTTTCGCGAAGATAGCCCACGGTCACTTTTTCTACACACCCTCAAGGCAGGGGCTGGGTGAAACACACAGGCAGGAGCTGGATGAACTCCTGGCCCGGCTCAGGGAGGCCAGCAGGGTGGAGATACTCTCATGGCTTGACAGATTTACCCGTCTGAACACATATGAGATATCAATACCTGCGCTGAAAGATCCCAATATGGCTCCTCCCGGCAAAACCGGAGTTATCATCAGTCTACTTGCCGAGTATGATCTTTTCAAAAAAGTTGAGGAGGCCGGGTGGCTTGATGAATTCACCAGGGAATTGGAGGATCGCATGTTGAAGGTAATATCAGGTTCAATATATCCGATACTGAAGGACAAGATCATAACTCGTTTTTCCTTTACACCGCTGAGCATTGCAAGGAGGGTAGACAGTTCTGAGGGAGGCATAACAGGCTGGGCATTCCGGGAACAGATGCCGGTAATCAACAAGATTCAGATAGCCGACCGTGCCGTGCTGACACCAATTCCGTCGGTTTGCCAGGCAGGCCAGTGGACATACAGCCCCGGCGGTGTCCCGATGTCTATCCTCACCGGGAAACTTGCAGCTGACCGTGTGCTTAAAAATTAAGGATACTTGTTTATCAACAGGTAATTACTGAGGCATTGTTTGTTTCATAAAGATCCACCAATCCCAATTTGCAAACAGACATATTAATTTATTACTTTTACTGATGATAGTATCATTTGATACTATCATGAATGAACAAAATGAAACCCCCTTATCGGATAAACCCGGAGATTCTTGTACTGATCGTCTCTGTTTCGGAGAAGATAGGCGAGGTTAATGCAGCTTTCCTACATAGGCCGGCTCCTGAATTAAGAAGGAAAAGCAAGATAAAGACAATCCATTCTTCCCTTGAAATTGAAGGTAATTCTCTGTCACTTGACCAGGTTACTTCAATCCTTGATAATAAGAGGATCATTGCACCGAAAAGAGAGATTCTTGAGGTATTGAATGCAGTAAGGGTTTATGATGATCTCTCACAGTTCAACCCGATGAGCATCACCTCATTTTGCAGGGCTCATGCTATACTGATGGATGGACTTGTTGAGCAGCCCGGGAAAATGAGAACAAAATCAGTCGGTATTCTGAAAGGTTCGGCTTTTACTCACGTGGCACCTCCCGGTAACATTGTCAGGTCTCTGATGAAGGAGCTTTTTGATTACCTGAGAAAGGACGAGGATCTGCTCCTTATCAAGAGTTGTGTTTTTCACTACGAAATGGAATTCATACATCCATTTATGGATGGAAACGGAAGAATGGGAAGGCTCTGGCAGACTTTAATACTCAGACAATATTCGCCGGTCTTTGAGTTTCTTCCAATAGAGACACTGATTAAAGAAAGACAATCTGATTATTACAGAATACTGGGTGAATCTGACAACAAGGGGGAATCAACCGGATTTATTGAGTTTATGCTTCAGATTATAGATGATTCGCTGGAGCAATTGCTTGCCACACAAAACCTGCCACGGACAAAGAGCGACAGGATAGAGATTTTCAGGGAAAAGACAGGGAGTGAATATTTTTCGCGGAAGGATTATCTTCGAACGTTTAAAGATATCTCAGGCGCAACGGCCAGTCGTGACTTAAAACATGCAGTTACGGAAGGCATACTGGAGAAAACGGGAGATAAGAGGATGACGCGATACAGGTACATATAACAGATGGAATCAGGATTTATCAAAGGGCGGGTCACGCAGGAACATCGTGAGAGATATGTTGTCACTGACGGAGAGCAGGAGTATGATGCCGAGATAACAGGCAATCTGCGTTACTCAGCTGCTTCCAGGGAGGATTTCCCTGCCGTGGGCGACTGGGTGGCAATGACGGTTTATGAGGGGGGGGCAGGCCTTCATCAACAAAATCCTTCCCAGGAAATCTCTTCTTGCCAGGAGGGCTGTGGGCAGACCGGGTGAAAAACAGGTTATCGCTGCCAATATTGATATTGCCTTTATAGTAAAGGCTATCAACAACAATTTCAGTGTCAACAGGCTGGAACGGTATCTTACCATTTGTCATTCAGCTGGTATCGAGCCGGTACTGGTGCTGAGCAAGATTGACCTCGTAACGGAGGATGAGATCAGTGCCGCACTGAATGAACTTGAGACGAGGGGAAGGCAGGTGAACTGTATCCTCCTCAGCAACACCACCCGCGACGGTATTGACCGTATCCTGAGTTTCATGGAAAAGGGCAGGACCTACTGTGTGATCGGCTCATCGGGGGTGGGTAAATCGACATTGATCAATAACCTCCTGCAGAAGGAGGTGCTAAGAACCGGGGAGATCAGTCGGAGCACCAACAAAGGAAGGCATGTGACTGAACACCGTGAGCTTTTTGTTCTTGAAAACGGAGGTATTATCATTGACACTCCCGGCATGAAAGAACTTGGTATGACTGATGACGGTGACGGAATCGCCGCAACGTTTGAAGATATCCATGAGCTTGCGCAGAGATGCAGGTTCCCCGACTGTAGGCATGTCGGTGAAGCAGGTTGTGCGGTAATTGATGCGGTGGACAATGGGAGTATCAGCAGGGAATCTTACGAAAACTACCTGAAGATCCAAAAGGAGCAGGAGCGGTTTCAGACTACCGTCGCAGAAAAACGGAGGAGGGAAAAGCAATTCGGGAAGCTTGTCAAGACCTATTACAAGATTAAGAAAAGGAGTGATCCGGAATGATTCAATAATTAAATAACCACCAACAAATTAAACTCATGAGAACAAAAATCCTCTCTCTGCTGCCCATTCTCATCATGGGATTCACGTCACTGACAGTGCAGTCTCAGGCTCCGGCGGAACCGGTTAAACCTGCATTACTGGTTATTGATATCCAGAATGCCTTTCTGCCAATGATCCCTGAAGCTGACAGGGAGGCGGCCATGGGCCATATCAATTATTATATTGCCACTTTCCTGGTCAAGGATGCCATCATCAGTCATGATTCAGAATATACCAACAACATTGAGATAATGTTTGATGCTGTCAGCCAGGAAGTGGTCACGCTGGTGCTCGAGTCTGCTGCCAGATAACAGCACCTGTAACAGTCAAAATCTCAAAGCATTCATATTGTATTCTTAGAGGCCCGGTACTTGCAGTCCGGATTTGGTCCCGGGCTATATGTGATAGCTATTACCTGGCAGTCACAACAAATGCTCCGGTGGAAACCTGTCCTTCACATGCCACACTCAGGAAGTAGAGACCGGATGGAAGCCCTTCAGTGCTAACGGTTGTAACGCTGTCATCAACCGTTGCCGTCATCACCAGGCATCCGCCGGTATCATAGATAAATGCCACGACTCCGTTGCACACGTAGCCTGAGATGCTGATATTCAGATAGTCCTGTGCCGGGTTGGGGTAGAGGGTCATTGAAACCCTGCTCTCTGCAGTCTCCTCAATGGCATTGAGTGTTCCCCATATCTTTTCGGCGTATAACGGCTCGTCGATGAACGGATTGCGGTTTCCCTGGTATTTGTATACCGCGTTATTACGATTTCGTTCCTTGAGGCTGATGGTGTCAGCCCGGTGCCAGTCAAGCAGCATCACCAGCGCCCAGGGCTTCGGCTGCGCACCTTCAGTCATGTCACTGCCGGGCCACAGACTGTCTTCGCCGAAGTATCGGGTTGCCATATAAAAATAGGTACGGGCCAGGTCGCCTTTGTACTCGTCAACAGGCTCAAAGACGGCACCGACATAGCCTGCCACCGAGGATGGGCCGACCATGCTTCCGTTGGTCGATGTCCAGGACGGCGAGGAGGTTTCGCCGTAGGGCAGGTTACCTCTTTTATTGTTAACCCAGCCATCGGTGGGGTAAATATGAAACAGGTCGGTATACATCGGCAGCGCATCGTTGAACCAGCTTTTGGGGAATGAGTGCTCCCTGTTGTAGCAGTCGCCCTCACTGTCGTAGTTGCCGCACTGCCCGCTGAAGAGGGTATAGACATAAACCGGAGTGCCGCCGGGAATGTCGGAATAAATGTCCCATATTGTTACCCCGTCACTCTTGATGTCGGTGGTGGAGAAGCACTGCCACAGATCACTGTATTCCAGCTGCGTATGTTCGTCGATGATATCATGGAGCGACTGTTGAAGAGCTTTTCCCGTGAGATCAGCGGCGCCGTTGTAGTATCCCTCGGGCGGCTGGCCGGCAATTTGACTCGTCAGGCAGAATAGCAGGATCAGAGTTGGGAGGCTCTTCAACATATTTGCGATGTGCGATTTTCGATTTTGCGATGTGGAATTGTCAATATTGCGATGTGCGATTTTCGATTTTTGAAGGGTCCGCCAGACCTCAAAAATCTGAAATCACTACGGGTTTATAAAAATCATTTCTCCGCCACAAGGACGTTATCCACCTCCCAGGTGGTCGTGCGGCCGGTGCCGCCGTCATATACCCAGGCTATCCAGAGCTGACTGCCATTGTATGCAGAGAGGTCAATCTCTCCCGAGCTGGCAAACAGGCTAAACCCCTGGGTATTAATGACAGGCAGGTTAAAGCTCTTCTCACTCCATGTTGAAGTCCAGGGTGTTGCCGATCCGTCATAGTCGGTCGAGACATAAAGCTTCAAGGTTGCACCGTTGTCGTACCCGTCGGCACTATCAAAGAGCAGGTATGGCTCTGTTGCCAGGGTGAGGTCGATGACCGGGGCTATCATCCAGGTGATTACCGAGGCTTCTCCTGATTCGTGTGCTGTGGCCTGTACCCACCTGCCACCGTACACCTCGTTGCCGTACCATGTTTTTGTCCCAGCCTGCGGGTAGGTATTCCACCCGGCCAGGGTGCTCACATCCGCATACCTGACAAGCGTCGAGAAGTCCTGCGTCAGGTAAACCGTACCTGCGCCGCCGCACCTCTCGCCGGTCATCCCGTTTTCAGTGTCGTCCCTGATCAGTAACTGTATGCCGTTGTATTCGGAGACGAGCCCCTTAATGAACCCGTTGCCTGCCGGCAGTGTCTCTGACGAGAAGGTGGCGTCAGAGCGGGTATATACCTCCAACTCGTCACTACAGTCTGTCAGGATGTTCTCCCCGGACCAGGTGCCCGGCTCTGCAAACTGCACATTCTCTATCCTGACATATTCGGCCTGGTAATCGCCGGAAAGAACTTCGGGAATGGTTACTGTCTCAGGCTCAAGCACCGGAGGGGTGAGGCTTATCAGTGATGTCTGGTCGGCGATACTGATGTCACCAAACTGCAGCAGTCCGTTATAGACTGTGAAAGAGACATCGCGACACAGTATTTTGACCTCGGAGTCACGTGAGAAGGTGTTGTTACCGCTGACCGTCATGCAGATTCCCGCGGTAGTATCCTGGATATAAGCCACGAAGTCAGGGATGTTGCCAAGTTCAGGGGTGAGTGTTACAATACCCTGGATATAAACGTTCGTGTCTACAGTGACGATTCCCTGTCCATGCATCATCCTGAGCTGTTCGATGGTGATATAGTCTATCTGTGGTTCAGGAGGGGGAACAGGTTCACGACTGCATGACCAGGAGACAATTATAAAGGCTGCAAGTGTAAGCTGAAATATGGTTTTGATCTTCATATCCGGATATTATTTCCCTGCTGCCGTAACGGCAATGTTATCAATGCGGTAGGATGTGCTCTCAGTGTCGCTGCCCATGTATTTAAACGCAATCACGGCCGATTTTCCGGCAGCAACAGGCAGGTTGACGTTTCCTGAATTAATGAAAGTGTGGTCCGGGTCGCTCTGCTGAGCCATCACAGCCGTTAGTGGAGTCCATGTTGCAGCAGCAATGTCGTTACCGTTATAGTTGGTTGAGGCGAGAACCTCCATGGGGAAGTTGGTCCCGGTATGTGCCCAGTAGGCTTTGGCGGTCTGGAAGGTAAGCACCTTCTGCGATGAGATGGTTACCGGCCTTGTGATAAGCCAGGTAACCATTGAGGCGAGGTTGGAGTAATATCCCGTAGCCTGTGCATAGCTGTTGCTGCTATAGACCTGAGCGAGCCATATGCGGCCGCCGGCAGTCGCAATATTCTGCCAACCGCTTATGTAGATGTCATCATCATCGCCGAAGCCCTCAAAGTCCTCGCTGAGGGTCTCAACAGGAGTACCAAGGGGCTGTTCCACCACACCGCACCTGGTCCCGGTCATATCCACCTCATCAAAATCGCGCACCAGGAACTGGTAGGTCCCGTTGAAGATTGTGACAATACCGGTGATCGATCCGTTTCCTGACGGAAGCAGCTCTCCGGCTGCTGCGGAGTAGCCGCTGGTACGCACTATGATGGTCTTACTGTCACAGTCCTCCAGCGTTCTGTTCTCCGTCACCTGGTCAACAGCGTTAGCCCATGTGCGCCCTGTCATGGCATCGGTGAACTGCACCCCGTCGAACCTCACCAGTCGTCCGAGGTAAGCACTGCTCCGAGCCTGGGTTATTGTCACCGCTGCAGGGTAGGTGGGATTGCCTATGGAGAGCTTCAGACACTGCTTGTCCATATTCATTCCTCCGACCCTTACTGTGCCGTCCTGCTGGTAATACGGCACGCCGCCCAGTTGCCAGAAGTTGCCGTAGTCACCAAGCCACAGTCCCTTTACGTTGACAATGACAGAGTCCCCGATATAAATTCCGCTGGTAGCTTCAAAAACCAGTCTCAGCCCGCCGGTGGCATCTTCGATGTAAGCTTCCTTGTAGAAGTTGCCGTCCTCCTTGTCACTGGCGGTAATGACGCCGAGCAATGCCCAGTCGTTAACAATCTCCACGGGATGACGCTGGGTATAGTCTGATATGGCCAACTGATCAGCGTAGAGCGCCCTGACCTGCTGTACGGTTACTATCTCCCCGGGAATGAACAACTTTTCCGGGGGCGGTGTTTCGTTATTGTCGCTGCATGAAACCGCAAAAAGCAACAGGGTCACTACTGCAATAAGTCTGTATATACATCTGATTTTTTCCATGATCTGTTCCTCCTTCATTTTTTAGTACCTGATACTGAGATTAATGAAGTAGTTAAAGCCGTTGGCGTAATAGACCCGCGGCTGGAACAGGTCAGGCCTTTCAGGGTCATAGCGGTACTGTTCGTAACCTCCCGTGATCACGGTACGGTTATCAAGGACATTGCTGAGATTGGCGCTCAGGGTAACGTATACGTCGTCAATCCTCCATGACTTGCCGACGAAGATATCTACCAGGAATCCGGGGTCAGCCTTCTGCTGGTAGTCCCAGTAGGGGTAGTATCCTGTGTCGTCTTTTGTGCGTGTGACAGGATTGAAATCAAGGTAGATGTTGTCATAGTAGCTGCCGGTGATGCCCGCCCACCAGAACCTTGAGGAGTTGTATTCGATACCCAGTGCCAGGGCAGTCTGCGGTGTGCCACTCTGCCTGAAGTACTGTATCCATACCTCCTCCTTGCTGAGTACCTGGCTGTTGTTGTCCTGAGTGATGGTGATGTCGGGATTGCTGATCCAGAGGTACTGTCCCAGCGATGCCACGGCGTTTACCGTCAATTCGGAGGTGATGCCTATCTCTGCACCGGCTTCGATGCCGTAGTTCTCCTTGTCGATGCCTGTCATGGCATAGTTGACAAGGGTCCTCCACTCATCGTGGTAGAAGCTTGTCACCTCGGTCTGGTTCATGAAGCGGGTATAGTAGGCCGTCATCCTTCCTGTAACCACGGGTGAGCGGAGCACGTAACTCACATCACCGGAGAATATCATCTCCTCACGGAGCTCAGGTGTCAGAGTATTGCGTGTGCGTGGTGAGAGGAAGCTGTTTCTGAAGAGCGGGGGATTGGTGGTTATGAGGGTGTTGAATATTATCATGTGGCGGCCGGTGAAGCGGTAGTCGCCACCTGCCTTGACACCCCAGGTCGGAAAATCGAGTCTTTCCGACTCTCCGAAAGAGTTATCGGGAAAAAGTCCCTTGCGCATCAGTCCCTCTCGCCACATGGCCGTATATTTTGCGTGGGCGCTGAGATAGAGCTTGTAACGGTTGCCGGTGTATGTGCCTGTTCCCCAGAGGATGGCGCCACGCTGAAAGGCATAATAGCTGTTCCCGAATGTCTCACCCTCGGTGACGGCGTTGTCAGGATTGTTCAGGTCGTTCTGATAGGCTTCAGGATTGTTGGGATAATCCCTTTCGGCAAACTGGTCAACATCAAGCCAGTAGTCGCCCCCGAGCAGATCGCTTATCACGTTGAAGTTGTGCCCCCGGTAGATATCGACCAGCAGGCCACCGGTAAGGTTCATCCCTGATGCAATGTTCCACGAAGCCCGGCTGTTGAACTGGAATTGCGAGAGGTCGTTGCGACGGTCTTCGATGATATACTTTGAGCGGTTACCGGTGAGACTGTTGCCTTCAACTCCCCCTTCATTATATACAGTGTAAATATTCTTGCTGTTGGCGTAATAAAAATGGTCCCAGTCGATATGGCTGACCGACGGATCGGACTGCCAGGCATCAGTAATGCGGTCTATATCCGATTCATCATAGAAATATCCTGGTAGTTTGCGGTAGTAATCGGGTCTGGGATCCAGCACGTCATACCAGTTGAGGGCTGTATATCCGCCCTTCCCGAACCAGTAGCCGGCTGTCGTCTGTATGTCGAGTTTATCCGATGGTTTCCAGATGTGGGCGAGGGTCAGCAGCGGCTTGTTGCTGCTTCTGACGCGTGCACTGCGTACCTCACCGTCCTGGTAACCCCAATAGGGATTATAGTAGTTGTCACCGGCGAGATCATAGACCTCCTGTGTGGCGCCTCCGCCAACGCCTCTCCGGTACATTGCATCCAGGGCGGTCAGGTTCAGGCTGTGACGACTGTTGATCTTCTTCTCCACCGACAGGAAGAAGGAGTTGGCGTCATAGAAGGTGCCCTCCTTGTAGCCTTGCTCACCCCACCGTCTTGAGTAGCTTCCGGTCACGGCCCAGTTACTGTTCAGCAGTCCGGTGCTGTAGGTCAGCATGGCCCTGTTGGGATAGGTGCGGTTCGAGCGGGAATAGACAGCTCGGATGCCTGACCGGTATACCGATGCCCTGGTGTTGATGCGTGTGGCACCGCCCACCGGTTCAAAGAGGAAGCCGATAGGTTCCGGCCCGGAGCTGACCACGGAGCTACGCATGACGTCGTTAAGTCCGCCCCAGTTCGACCAGTAGGGTGCGCCTGATTCTATATCATTGACTACAAATCCGTTAAGGCTTACGTTCTGGTAGTTATTGTCATAACCCCTCTTCCTGTACATGACCTGCCCGAAGGTATAGGCTGCCGTGCTCATAAAGATATCCGCCGAAGCGCTGAGGACGCCATGTATCGACTGTGTCTCGAAACCGTCTTCGGAAAAACCCTCCATGATGCTGACGGAGCCTATGTCCATCATGAAGCCTGCCATTTCGGGAAGTTCCACGGCACCGATCTCGGTTGTCTCACCGGCTGTAACCGTGACGCTGACGATCGCCTGTTCATAGTCGGTCATGTTGATGAAAAGCATCTGTTTCCCCTCATCGAGACTGACAGTAAAGGAGCCGTCAACGCCGGACTTTCCCAGTTCACTTCCTGATGCATCGGTTATCAGCGCCCCCGCCAGGGGTGTACTGCTGTTTTTGCTTGTTATTGTTCCTTTGACGGTACCCTGCTGGGCAGCCATGCTGCCGCAGGAGAATGCAAGCAGTAAAATAAAGATAATCAGTCTGTTATGTTTCATGTGTAGTAAGAAAGAAAGAGCTGAAAGATAAAGCTTTTTGAAGAGATGACAAAAGGCAAGAGTCGAAAGTCCATAAAGTCCAAAGTCTGTAAAGTCGTTATAGTAGAAGGTCTCCCTCCTCCGCCACATCCTACGTTAAAACTACGGATGTCTAAGAAGGCCTCGGACTGCGTCTGACAGAGTCGGAGGACAGGAAAGTCGCATGTCCAAAAGCGGAGAGGAAACTGGAAGGAAAAGGAGGCAAAGAGGGTAAAAATGTTAAATTTGGTTTTTAAAGTATTCAGAAATGAAGGTAAGGATATTCATTATTATATTGTTATCAGCATGTTTTTCTGTTGCCGGAGCACAGCAGCAGGTAAGGGCGGGACTCATAGCCTTCTACAATCTTGAGAACCTGTTTGACACAATAGATACTCAGGGTGTACTGGACGAGGAGTTCACCCCGGAGGGGCCCAATAAATGGACCGGAACCAGGTATCTGGAGAAGCTTGACAATATGGCGCTTGTCATCTCAAAGATAGGCGAGGATGACGGCTGGAGCGGGGGGCCTGCTGTACTGGGTGTCTCCGAGATAGAGAACCGTTCTGTGCTTGAAGACCTTGCTGCACATCCGTTGCTGAAGGAGTCCAACTACCAGATAGTGCATTATGATTCTCCTGATCGCAGGGGAGTGGATGTCGCACTGATGTACCGTCCCCGTTTTTTCATGGTAACAGCCTCGGCTAGTCCGTCGCTTGATCTTACCAACGATGAGGGAGAGCCGGTTTACACCCGTGATCAGCTGGTTGTCTCCGGGATATTTGACGGTGAGCCTATGCATTTTATCGTAGGCCACTGGCCTTCACGATCGGGCGGCGAGCTGACCAGCCGTCCCCGGCGCATTGCCGCAGCGGAGCTCTCACGGCGCATAGTTGACAGCCTCCTGGCTATTGACGGGGATGCAAAAGTGTTTGTAATGGGCGACTTCAACGATGATCCTGTTGACGAGAGTATGAGGAATCACCTCAGGGCATCAGGGAAGCCTGACAGGCTTAAGGAGGGAGAGTTGTTCAATACCATGTTTCCTCTCTTCAGAAAGGGGATAGGATCACTCTATTATCGTGACGGGGTGAACCTGTTTGACCAGATCGTCATTACACCGTCACTGCTTGGCAGCGATTACTCCTCTTACAGGTTCCTTCATGCCCGGGTATTCAACTCCTCATTCCTTGTGCAGAAGGACGGTCAGTACAAGGGTTATCCGCTACGCTCATTCGTCGGGACGGTCTGGCAGGGAGGGTACAGCGATCACTTCCCGGTCTATGTCATCATCGTGAAAAGCAGTTCTCCCATCAATTAACCGGAGAGTTAAGCATCTGCCGGCATGGGATATCCCCGCCGTTTGTTTTATCAGTAATGAATTACGGATTGATTCTTACTCCTACAGGTCTGTGGTCTGACAGCACCTCTCCGTAATCGGGATAGCAGGGACTTGCTTTGATCACCACTGTTGTATCTATGTTGCCGGAAAGTTCATCGGTGACCAGTATATGGTCAATATGACTTGGCCACGAGGGGTATGACCACCAGAGCTGGCTGCCTGTGGCGATGGCCATATCGGCGAAAGAGTAGTCATCAGCATCCTCAATGAAGTTAAGGAAGGGGTTTTCTGCAGCGCTGGCAGATGTGATCTCGTCGTTGTAATCGCCGAGCATCACCACGGCATCGTCAGCTCTCTGCACGTCCAGGTATTCTTTAAGCTGCTGTGAGGCTGAACGGCGGCGGCTTTCATTGTCTGCTCCTCCGCAGCATTTCAGGTGCAGGTTTATCAGCAGCACTTCCCTGCCGGAGGCTTTATGTCTTACCATTATCTCAAAAGGAGGCCTGGGGAAAGCCCGGAAGTCATCTTCGAAGAGTGTGCGCAGCGTACCCGGGATAATCTCCATTTCACTAATCTTTATAAGGTATGCCAGGTTCCAGTCGTCGTTGTTGATTGGGTAGAAGGCGCCGGTCCACCCGGGCATCAGTTTCACCAGGCGGTTGAAGTCAGCCTCTGAGGCCACCTCCTGGAGTGCCACTATGTCGGGGTCAATGGCCTTGACCAGGGCCGACAGTGCTGTTACGCTGGCGTATCCGGCCATGGGAAACCCCTGAACGTTGAAGGTGATGATGTCTAGAGTGGCGGAGCTGCCGGGGATGACGCATGAGGCGAACAGACTCGTATCATCAGGCGACGGCGGATCCGGGACTCTGCGGCAGGAGATGGCAATTGTTGCCAGTGCCAGGATTAAAATCCACAGGAACTTATGGAGGAATTTACGAGACATGATTTGCAAAGTTGATAAAATTAATAGCAACAGGCAATAGGAGATATAAAAACCGCCCCGGATTTCCAGGGCGGTTTTTTAAGGTAAGGTGAGAGTTAGTAAAAATTTATTCCTTTACGAATCTCTTCATCGCGAAGCCTTCCGGTGTAGTCACCCTCATGAAGTAGAGACCGCGTGAGAGGTGTGCCACAGGTATCTTCACGGAGCTCTCATCGTCACACCTGACGGCAGCCACCTTGTTGCCGGTGACGTCAAAGATCTCTATCAGTGTCGCCCCGTCAAGCCCTGCAGCGGTAATCTCATCATAGGCAGGGACGGGATAGATCCTGAACTTGCCGCTGAGATTATCCTCTATTCCTGTGGCAACGGTAAATACTACTGTATAGGTCTTGACTGTGGATTGATCATGAGAGGTTATCTCCACAGTGGTTGTGCGTGCGGCAGCATCACCATTCAGCGAGGTGGCAGGTGTAATATTCACTGTCGCATTGGCCTCTGTCGGCGTGGCTGTGACCGTCGGAACCGTTGTTGTTCCTGCTGTCAGGGAGACGTTGTAGGTCAGGGTGCCTGCAGCAAATCCGGTGACCGTGGTGCCGCTTACCTTCAGATCGCTGAGTGTGGCGTCTGATGAGTAGACAACAAGATCAGCGTAGTTTCTCGGGGCAAGCTGGGCGTCAGCATTGTAGACGGTGGCTATGCCGGTCACGTCAGCCATGTAAGGAATGACCTTGTCATTCAAATCAGTTCCCAGGAAGATTGTCCGGAGGATTGTTTCGTCAGTTCCGACGCTGATGGTATAGTTCTTTTTCTCCTGAAAGACTGTCGTACCGTCAGCACCAGTAAATTTCACGCCGATTATCTTCACCAGCTCGGATTCATAGTTCTCCTGGCTGGCGGTGAAGTCGGCCACGGTGACCTCCTGCGGTGTGAGCGTGTTTGCAGTCGAGGACGCTGTTCCCGGATCACGGTAGGGAAGGAACTGCAGCAGTTTGTTATACTCGGAGAGGGAGCCGGTAAGTCCGGTGATGCCGTCGCCGACATTGTAGGTAGTGGTGATGATTGCTCCGGCATCATCAATAATTATTCCTGCTGTGGCATCCTGCACATATTTTTGGTGTCTCTGTGAGTCATTGATCCCTGACACCACCACCTCGCCGGTGACCTGGTATATCCTGCTGTAGTTTGCCGGGTCAACCGCGCGCAATGCCGCGAGGTCAGCTACGGCAATGATCGGGTTGAACAGAATAGTGTAGGTCTGTGTTGTTGTGCCGTCGGCGGCAGTAACGACCACCGTAGTGGTCCGTGCTGCGGCGTCGCCTGCCAGGTCAGTGGCGTTGGTGACCACTGCCGTTGCGGTGGGGTCGGTGGTTGTGTATGTTACTGCCGGAGGATCAGTAACCGAGGCCTCGATTATCATCTCGTAGGACAGTTTAGCAGCATCGAATCCATCAATAGTGGTCCCTTCTACCATCAGGTCGGAGAGTGAGGCGTCGGAGCCGGCAGGCAGGTACCCGGTGATCTTGAAGTCATCGACCTCCCATTTTGCAGAACTGGTTTCTGAAGAGGTGTATACGAAGGCGACATATATGTTTCCCGCATAGGCATCGAGGCTGAAGTCGCCAGAGGAGGCCCAGGCATATGAACCTGCTGAGTACGAGAATTGCGAGGTGATGTCTGTCCATGTTGCGGCAGCAATGTCTCCCGCGGTATATGTGCCGCTGAAATTAGTTGAGATTACCACCTTCAGGTCAGGACCAGTGAAACTCATGGCTGTCAGGAAACTCATGGCATTCATCTCGGATCCACTAAGGTTAATAGCAGGAGAGACGAGCCAATCTTCATTTTCATATCTAGTTCCGCCCGAGTACCCATTTATCGATGCAAATCCATTGTTATCGTACACTTCATGAGCCCATACCTGGTCGCCGGTGATACTCACCTGCGTGAACGGCGCCAGAGAGCCGGCCGTTTCAAAGTCGGCGTATAGCAGCACATCCGGCGGGCGTATGGTATAGAGGTCTACCATTGCGGTTTCCGTCTGACGGTTTGGCGTTTCCTCGTCATCTTCGGCAACGACATAGATGTCGTAGTCCGTCTTGTCGGTCAGGCCGATTATGGTGGCTGAATATGTAGCGCCGCCGGCTGTAACGTCGATGGTGCCGTGTGCAACGAGGGTTACGGTGCCATAATCAACGCCTGCAACAACTTCAGCAACTGTTGGCGCGGTGGCACCGTCAGGTACAACTACATAGTATGCCTTTCCTGCCTCATCCATGCTTACCTCCAGGTCAGCCTGGGAGGTGTTGATGTTGGCCACCTTTGGAAATCCCGAAGTGAATATTGGGGCATTTTCATCAGATGCAACGACAAGATCGATATTGCCAAGGCTTGTGGTAGTTGTGTAAGATCCAGTCAATGAAGCTACTACCGTATTTAAAAGGGTTCTGACCTCTATCTTATCGACAGGAACACTTTCCGGACACAGGACAATAAAAGCTCCGGTTGTCAGATCTGAAGAAGAAGCTGAGATCAAAGTAGCACCGTTATAACAAAGTATCACATATTTATCCGTAAGGGGTATGGCGGAGCTACCGACCAGCGAACCAGAAAGAGAAAAGGAAGTTGTAATTTCCGTTGCAGCTGGCAGAGCAACCGTATTATTGTTTGAGGGATAAGTGGGCCCTAATCTGTCGCGATATGATGCGTTGGTTAATGTATTTGAGCCTCTTTCATAAGGAATCCAAAATGTAGTTCCTGCTGCTGGAGAACCCAATGGGAGAGGACCTAAAGCATATGCGTTGGATGTAATATAGGTTCCGGATACAACATCCCAACAGTTATACTGGTTTGATCCGCTATAGAGCCTGTATCTTACATCATCTGTTGAGTAGTCACTCAAAGTTACCAATACAGCACTTTGGGATGTGGCACTTGAAATATCTACATAGCTTGGTCTAAGTGTTACTGAGGCTGTCCCGTCGGCAAACAATATGCCGGGAATCAGGAGTCCTACTGTAATGAGAATAGAGTAGAGATTCTTCATAAGCTGATATTTTTTTTTGGTTCTTTTGTTGCATGACAAGGCCTAAAGTTACGAATTGTGATTGAAAAAAATCAGCATCGGAGGCCTCTTTTTGAACTGCCGGCGACTGAATAATGAGATGCAGACATGATGATAATCAAGGTAGCATGCGGATAAAAAATCTATCTTTGCACCCAGAAAATTTATCACTAATAATTTAAATCCAACAACGTGAAAAAACTAATCGTTATCATGATGTTAGCATCAATCGCGGCTGTCTCATGCGACACCGCGCAGAAGGATCAGGGAAACCCCTTCTTTGCTGAATGGCAGACACCCTTCGGCGTTCCTCCCTTTGATCTGATAGAGAATGACCATTACATGCCTGCCATCGACTCAGGCATAACGGCTGCCAGGACCGAGATCGACGCAATAGTATCGTCGTCGGAGGCGCCCGGTTTTGCAAACACTATAGCTCCCTTTGACCGGGCAGGACAGCTTCTCAACAAGGTGGCATACGTCTTCTACTCCCAGACCAGCGCCAACACCAACGACACGCTGGAGCAGCTCCAGATGGAGGTAGCTCCCAAGATATCGGCCTTCAGCGATGAGATGCTTCTCAACGCCGGGCTCTTTGCCAAAGTCAAGGCAGTTTATGAAAACAGGGAGGCTGAGCAGCTCAGCGCAGAGGAGCTCTTCCTGCTTGAAAATCTCTACAAGAGCTTTGTACGCAACGGTGCGCTGCTCGACTCCGCCGATCAGGAGACACTGAAAAAACTGAACCAGGAGATCTCCGTGCTGACGGTGCAGTTCAGCCAGAACGTTCTGGGAGAGACCAACGATTTCAAGCTGGTGATCGATAATGAGGCTGACCTCGCCGGGCTCCCGGCAAGCGTGATTGCCAATGCGGCAGAGATGGCAAAGGCCGAGGAGATGGAGGGCAAGTGGGTCTTCACCACACAGAAGCCGAGCATGCTGCCCTTCCTGCAGTATGCCGATAACCGCGACCTGCGCAAGAAACTGTATGACGCCTACCTCAACCGCGGCAACAACGGCAACGACAGGGATAACAACAAGATCCTGTCAGACCTGGTGAAACTGAGGGCTGAGAGGGCGAAGCTGCTGGGCTATGAGACCCATGCCGACCTGGTACTGGAGACCAGAATGGCCAAGACACCGGAGAATGTTCTCAACCTGCTCACCGATCTTCTCGGCCGGGCGCTGCCGGTGGCAACGCGCGAGCGGGAGGAGATGCAGCAGATAATAGATGCCGAAGGCGGCAACTTTAAACTTGAGGCACACGACTGGTGGTATTATGCCGAGAAGCTGCGCAAGGCAAAATATGACCTTGACGAGACAGAGCTGAGACCCTACTTTACTCTTGACAACGCCCGTGACGGGGCCTTTGCCGTGGCCAACAAACTGTACGGCATCACCTTCGCCCGCATAAATGATATTCCGCTGCCGCACCCCGATGCCCAGGCTTTCGAGGTCAAGGAGGCTGACGGCAGCCACGTGGGAGTGCTCTTTATGGACTTCTTTCCCCGTGAGAGCAAGCGCCAGGGTGCATGGTGCGGCGGATACCGTGATCACAGGGTGATCGACGGCAAGGAGATAACTCCCGTCGTAACCATCGTGGGTAACTTCACCCCGCCGGCAGAGGGCAAGCCTGCCCTGCTGAGCATGGATGACGTGCTCACCCTCTTCCATGAGTTCGGTCACGGACTGCAGGCGCTCTTCTCAGACAACACCTACGGCAGCACCACCGTTGCATGGGATATCGTGGAACTGCCCTCACAGATCATGCAGCACTGGGCTACACAGCCCGAGGTGCTCAGCATGTATGCGAAACACTATGAGACGGGTGAGGTGATACCGCAGGAGCTGATTGACAAGATCAGGAACAGCAGCTACTTCAACACCGGCTTTGACAATGTGGAGATCATGGCAGCATCACTGCTCGACATGGCTTACTATTCACTGGAGGCACCGGCAGAGGTTGACGTGCAGAAGTTTGAGAAGGAAGCCATGCAGAAGATAGGGCTCATACCCGAGATCGAGCCGAGATACAGGAGCACCTATTTCCTCCATATAATCGACGGTTACGATGCCGGCTACTATGTCTATACCTGGGCTGCGGTGCTTGACCACGATGCATTCGAAGCCTTCAAGGAGAAGGGTATCTTCGACCATGCCACTGCAACGTCATTCAGGAATAATGTCCTTGCCCCGATGGGCACCATGGATGCCGAACTGATGTACCTCAACTTCCGCGGTCGTGAACCGGACATCGAACCTCTCCTCAGAAACAGGGGCCTGAACTGAGACTTCAGACCGAACCGGCTAAGGGACCTGAATTGAAACAGGCCCTGAACCGAGACAGGGGACTGAACTGAGAACAGGAGATCATAGAGAAGGCTGTCATCCGCAGGGGATGACAGCCTTTTTTTACATTATCTCCTTCTGGTTGTGTGAGTTGACGAAGAGGATCGTGCCGGTGTCGTCGTACCCGCTGAGAATCGACTCTCCATTATGCTTAAGACCTTCGTGCCTGAATCCCGTCATCACCAGTGCCGCCGCGGAGGAGCGTATGTTGATTAGGTTTTTTAACGAGTCGCCCTTTTCAAGCCGGATGATCTCCACGTTGCTCTCCGTGATCGGCAACCTTCCGGAGAGGACCAGCTCTGATAGCTCCCTGCGGGTCTCGCTGTATTGTTCGGGCTTGCAGGTTCCGAATACCTTGATTGATGACCTGCGCCAATCGGGATGACCTGAGATGATAAAGCTGAGCAGTATCAGCAGGCTGGCATTCTCCGGCTCATTGAAGTCGATCCATACATGTATGCCGTTCCGGTAGAGCATCTCCTTCCTTGCCGAAGCGAGCAGGCATATGTCAAAGTCGCCGGCCTGTATGAGCCTTATGTTTTCAAGTATCTCACCCAGATTCTCAGGCTCTTCCTTGTCGTATTCAAAGATGACCATATTGTTTTCCATGCCTGATATTCCCGGCACCTGTATGGCCTGAACGATGGCTGAGGTGTAGGAGGGTGAGATGATGGTGTCAACATAGACATGATTCTGTGTTGTGTCATATATCTCTATCAGCTTGGCAAGCTCCGCCGCCGCCTGCTGGCTGGTAGCCCTGGAATAGTATCCTTCGATGCGGTGAAGGTAGGTGCCGAAGCCATACCGGTAAGAGATCCAGTTGAGAAGCCTGAATGCCTTTGCCCTCTTGAATGAGTCCTTCGAGATGCATATTACTCCCGGCCTCCACTCTTTGGCTTTCTTCTTGCTGCCTGTCTTCTGCAGGTAGACCTGCAGGTTACGGTTGATCTGGAAGAGGGCATTGGCAAAAAGTGACTCCAGCCCGTGACGATCACGGTGATAGTGATTGATATAGGTATAGAGTGCAACCATCACTATGATTGAGGCAAGAGCATAGGGAGTGTTGATTCTGAACATCACGAAGACAGCAATAACAAATCCTGCCAGTGAGAGGTACCAGCGTGACTTGAACGAGGGCCTGTATGAGGGTGATGATCCGAAATGGTTCAGGAATGATATCAGGCATAGTGATCCGTAGGTCACCATGAAGAACATCGAGATGATCTCTGCCACGGCGTTGACGCTTCCCAGGGCGACGAACACAAAGGCGATGATGACGGTTACGAGCGATGCATTGACAGGCTCCCCGTCAGTATTACGCGACGCCGCCAGCCATCTGTTCATCTTCATGGAAGGAAAGGAGGTGTCTCTTGCCAGTGCCTGCAGTGTGCGTGGTGCCACCATGACTGAGCCAAGCGCGGAGGAGAGGGTGGAGGCCCCCAGTCCGAGCGGTATGATGACTGCTCCTCCGATAGCTATCTTCGACATTATCAGCTGGTTGTTGAGCATATCCTCAGGGCTTACGGAGATTGCCAGCTTGTAGATAACAAAGAGGTATGCCACCATGCCCGTGATTGTTGCAGCAGTAGTACCAAGAGGTATCGACTTGCCCGGATTGTGCAGGTCACCGGAGAGACCCACCCCGGCTGTCATGCCGGTAAAGGCCGGAAAGACAATGGCGAAAACGACAAAGAACTCCTTCATGTTGCGCATCTCCAGATTGCCGAGTCCGCCGGATACTGTTGCTGAGTAATCAGTCTTACCGAGGAAGAACATGATCAGGGCGAGAAACAGAATGCCGACCACCACGTATAGTGTTTTCACTCCGGTGTTGGCACCCTTGCGCAGTATCACCAGCCCGAGCACGGCCATGGCCGGCAGGCTTATGACCTGGCGTGGCAGATTGATGTTCAGCGAGTTGGCAAAGAAGTTAAAGACGAACTCAAAGGTCTCGGTAAAGGCAATGATGTAAAAAGCGACGCTGATTGCCTGGGAGAGGTACAGGGCCATGCCGATCGTTGCCCCGATGTTGAGTCCGAATGACCGCGAGATGACGAAATATTCGCCTCCCCCCTCCACACGCTTGTTGGTGGCCAGCTCTGAAAGTGCCAGTGCGGTCGGTATGGTCAGAGTATGGCCCAGGATCACCAGCAGCAGCACGCCCCAGAAGCCCAGTGTCCCTACTGCATACCCGAACCTGAGGAAGAGGATGGCTCCGAGGATGGTGGAGATGGCCGTGAAAAAGACGGCGGCTGTGCCGAACTTGTTTTTTGCAGGCTTTGCTTCCATGGATTACCTTCTCAGCATTGTGGGTATCTGTTGCAGTCATAAAGATGGCAAAAAAAATCAAAAGAGGTTATTTGATATCTTTGGCATGTAAAAAAATGGAAGAGAGGAAGGTCATATGCGGATTGGATCCTGAAATGCTGTCCCTTAATCTCTCATCTGCAGGAGCAGAGGAGAGATACAGCAGGCGACTTCTCTACTGGGTTTACAGGAGGGGTATACGGTCGTTCAGTGAGCCAGACGACATACCGGTGAGTGTTAAGTCCGCACTGGAGGAGCGGTTTCTTACCGGGGTAAATCCCCCCATCTCTTCTGTAAGGTCCGCTGACGGCTCGGTGAAGTACCTCTTTGAAACTGCCGCCGGCCTGCCTCATGAGACGGTGTGGCTGCCGGAGGGCAAGAGAATGACGGTATGCGTCTCGGTGCAGTCGGGCTGCCGCATGGGATGCAGCTTCTGTGCCACGGGCAGAAGCGGCTGGAGCGGCAACCTCATGGCAGGAGAGATCGTAAACCAGGTCGTTGGCCTCCCCAATCCCTTTACTCACATAGTTCTGATGGGCATGGGAGAGCCGGGCGACAACATCGATGAGGTGATAAGGGCTTGCAGGATATTTACAGCAGAATGGGGGCTGGCTGCGGGGAGGAGCAAGGTCACCGTCTCAACCGTGGGGGTTACGCCCTCGGTGATCAGGCTGCTGAACGAGACAGAGGTAAATATCACTCTCAGCCTCCATTCACCCTTCCCGGACGAGCGGGAGGAGGTCATTCCAGCAGAGCGGCAATGGCCCTTCACGGAGACGCTGAAACTGATGAAGGAGTATGACAACGTCCGTCGTCGGCGTTTTACGGTAGCCTATGTGATGATAAAAGGTAATAATGATACGGGGAGGCACCTGGAAGAGCTCAGGAGGCTACTGCACGGCACCGGCATAAGAGTCAACCTCCTGCCTTACCATTCCCTGCCGGGTGACCCTGAGGAGAGTGCCGACGAGGAGACCATGATGCAGTTCAGGCACCTGCTGGTGACATCCGGCGTAGGGGCCTCGGTGCGAAGATCACGAGGAGCCGATATAGCTGCTGCGTGCGGTATGCTGGCAGCGGGAGGCACTCCGCGGCAGAGGAGAGGCTGAGGCGTGAGCCGCTGGATAATGCCAGCGGCATCATGGATGCACAAGAGTCCGGGTAAGGAGTTATTTTACGGGATTGATCAGTTGAAGCATGTATTCCGTCGCAAACTGTTCCCGCGTGCGCACCCACTCACGCTTCGTGGCACATAGCTCAAAGCCGTGATGCCGGAACAGGTTTATGCTGTCACTGTTGCCTTCAAGGATAGTGCACCAGAGCTGATGTAATCCGATGGTTTCAAAAGCATATGCAATTATGCATCCCAGTGCTGCCGAAGCATACCCTTTCCTGCGTTCAGCGGGATCGGCGATCAGTATGCCCACGCCGGCACGCATATGATAATGATCAAAGTCGAACAGGTCAATGGTCCCCACGGTGAGACCGTCAGCCGACCTGTCAATCATAAGTCGCAGCTGGCTTGTCTCATAGAGGCTTTTATGGGAGTTGGCGATATACCTTTTCAGGGTGTACCTTGAATAGGGAACAAGAGTATTACTCTGTTTCCAGTCGGATTCCTCATTCTCCCATTTATATAGCAGTTCCAGATCTTCCGGTTCAACAGCCCTCAGTCTGATGCCATCACCTTCCAGAATCATTCCTGTAGACTTTCTTGACGAATATGTCGGTGGGATATCCCAGCCTGAGCAGTCTTGTCAGCTCATCGTAGGCTGCACGTTTGGTATTGAACCGTCCGGTTGTATAACGGTAGAAACGGTCCTCGCTGTTATAGAAGACAGATATCTCGGCATACTCAAAATAGGCCGGGTCAACCGGGTTATAGAGTGCCATTACCTGTACGGTATAGTAGAGCACATCCGGGTCAATCTCATCATCACTGTCAGAGACATCTCTCAGGAGCAGGTCGGTGATCAGCGAGGCGGAGTCGACCTCTGAGATATATGGCAGATCATCGGGGTCAAAGCTGATGGTTACGGTGTCTGCCTTCTCCTCCACGGGAGGATTGAACATAAAGAGGGCTATCTCCTTATTCTTGTAGCCGGTCATGATTGAGTGGAGTCCGAAGGCTCCGTCATCAAAGGGCTGGAATCCGATATCATCATCGGTTGTGCTGACCGGGTAACCCAGGTTGACAGGCTTGCCCCACTGACCGGCCGACATTTTCGACAGGAAGATGTCATATCCTCCAATGGAGCCGTGTCCTTCAGAGCTGAAGGTAAGTGTCAGCCCGTCTTTGGAGATGAATGGTGTCTCCTCGTTGTAGGGTGTATTGACACTGCTGCCCATGTTGACAGGGATGCCCCACTCGCCGGTGGCATCCTTCTCCGACATCCATAGGTCGAGTTCACCCAGACCTCCCTCGCGGTTCGAGGTGAACCACAGTTTGTTGCCGTCGGCAGAGACGGTGGCGTGTGATTCGTAGAACCTGGTGTTGATGTTCCTGTTGAGCTTTGTGACGGGAGACCAGCGGCCGTTATTGAAGGTGGTCACATATATATTGCCGTCATAGTTATCGTTCTTGAACAGATAGAGTTCCGTACCGTCGCCGTTGAGAGCGGTGGTATGACAGTCAGTACCCATCGATGTCTCAAGGGTGATATCCTTCGGTGTGCCCCAGCTGCTGCCCTCCCTGCGTGTGACATAGACCACGCTCTCGAGTCCGCGCCGTTCGGTATAGGCCATAACGTTGCCATCGAAGCTGATCACAGGGCGCTCATTGACAGAGCCCTGGTTAATGTACTCTTTGAGAGGTTGTATAAGCACCCTGACAGGATTGTTCATCTGTGCGGTGGCAAGGTTGCAGGCCTGGATCTGCTGGTTGATAAACTCCTGGTTCTCCATATCACCCGTCTCCGAGACCAGCTGTTTGAAGAAACGGTAAGTATTGATGGCGCTGTCAAGCCTGTTGGTGATGCGGTAGGCATTGCCAAGTGAGAAGTAGGCATCAAGGGGCGCCTGGGTCTCCTTCAGCTTTCCTGTCCTGGAGTTGTAGCTGGTGTTTCTGACGGCATCTTCCAGGAAGGGTATGGCCTTGGGTTTCTCATCAAATATGTTGAGATAGCAGTTGCCGATCTTGTATTTTATGTTGGCGTTCCCGGGATTAATTTCGTTTAGTATCAGATATAGCGGGTTGGCCAGTTCAAACTCGCCGAAGAGGTAGTGTGATTCTGCCTCAAGCCAGATCTCCTTTATCTCACTCTTCTTCTGTGCGCTCAGCGGCGCCAGTACCAACAGTGATGTTAAAAATGCAATTCCCCTTATTCCCATGTCAAGATTTAATTACAAAATTAACTCTTCCGGAGCATTATGGCCTTACTTCCGGCATTATTTAAGCCTGACGAGGTAAATATCAGCTTTGCCGGCTCCCGGCTCCCTCCCGGTCATCGACATATAACCTGCCCTGCCTTTATCAATGGGGCAGAAGAAGATGTTGTCGTCGGGAGTATTGAGAGGATATCCCAGGTTTACAGGTTTGCTCCACAGGCCGTTATATTGCAGGTCGCTTTGGAAGATATCATAGCCTCCCATGTTGTAATGGCCCTGTGATGCAAAGAAGAGGATTCTGGCATCATTGATAAGGAAAGGCCTGTCATCATTGAAGGGAGTATTGATCTCCGGTCCCATATTTACCGGTGTGCCCCATTCACCTTTATTGTCAAGTTTTGACACATACAGGTCCAGTCCGCCGAAGCCGCCCGGTCTGTCACTGGAGAAGATAATGGTGGAACCGTCCTCGGTGATGTAGCCGTGAGCCTCCCAGTATTTGGTATTGATATCCTTTTTGAGTTTCTGTGCCGGTTCCCATCTTGCGCCGTCGTATCTGCTCATCCATATGTCGCTGTTGATGTTGTCATCCCTGGAGAGCAGCATCAACCCGGGGTTGGTTGAGATGCAAGAGACGTAGTGATCACCGTCTGACTGCAGTTCAGGTGTTACATTTACGGGAGGGGTCCACTCGTTTCTTACTTTCCGTGAGACCATTATAGCATCGTAGAATTTCATGGCTGTCATGAATGCCATCGACTCTCCGTCGGCGGATATTACGGGAGAGAAGTTGTCATTTCTGTCGTTGATCATGTTGTCAACGGGTTCCAGGGTGAACCGCACCGGTGTGGCCATTATGGCTGGCGCATTGGAACAGGCCGCAATCTGCTGGTCAACGAACATCATATTTTCAATGTCACCGGGGAGGAGGGTCTCGCGGTACCTCATATAGGCATCCCTGGCCTTTTCGAACATATAGTTTATCCTGTAGGCATCTCCCAGGAAGAAGATGGCTTCGTAGGGCGCGTCTGTCTGACGCAGTGATCCCTCCCGATACTTGGCATGAACTTTCTGAGAGGCATTCTCGAGGTACTCAATCGCCAGGTGCTTGCTCCCCTCAATGTTGAGGTAGCAAAGGCCGATGCGGAAGGCGATGCTTGCGTTATCGGGCATGGCAGCGAAGATACCCTGATAGTATGGCAGTGCATCTGAGTAGTCTCCCCTCATCAGAAAGTACTCAGCTTCGTAGAAGGCTTCCTGCAACCTTATGTTGTCCTGTGCTCCGGCAATACAGGCCGTTGACAGAATCAACACAAAAAGTACAACTCTCTTGCTTTTCATTAGATTATTTGATTATTATTTTATTTTATGTCATTGGTCGAATGGAACTTACATGATATTAATTAATCCTTCCCTCTGGTGAGTTCCTGCTCATGTGAGTTTCATTGCGCTATTGATCTTTATCGGTTTTTTTCTCCTTTAGTCTTTTAAGAATAAGGAACAGTATCAGTATTGCAGCGACCGGCAGCAGCCACCATAGCCGGCACTTTCTCTTATCCCCGTCATCATCGCTGCTGACAGGCAGGGTATCCTGTGCACCAAAGGTAAGGGTATCACCTGTGGAAACACCTTGTCTGATGCCGGTATCATCAGGCTCCTCCTCTGCTGTTTCCTCCGGTTCTGCAGCGGGTCGTACGGGTATCTCGTGATAGAGAGGCACCTCTCTTCTTGCCGGAGCGTCACTGCGGTTGACCGTGACAGCTGTGCCGGCTTGATTGCCGAAGCGGTCAGTGAGCTGTAAGGTGACGTCGCTCCGGCCTTTCTCCGGCACAAAGGAGTAGGTGAAGGCGGAGTCAGTCAGCTGCTGCCGTTCCGCTGTTATGACGGAGTCCGGAGAGAGCACCTCTATATCGAGCAGGGCCTTCTCGCCCGAGATAACGCTTATCTCCACAGGCTCCTCCCCGATGACATTGACGATGGTGTCGGTCAGCAGCACCAGCTGTGCGGTCATGTCGGTCCCCTCGAGTATGACAGGCTCAAAGCGTATTGTGTCACCTGGATGTACAGGAGACATCTCATGTTCCATGGTGAGGGACAGGGCGTCGTCTGACTCATATGTAAAACGGTAAGACCCATGCGGGAGCCTGAATGACCACAGGCCTGTAACAGGGTTGGTGAGAGTGCTTGCCATCTTCAGAGGTTCGGAGCTGTTGACGGCAGTGACCTTTACCGGCTGCGGGAACTCGTCGAGCAGGTTCCTGACGCTGGCTTTTCCCATGATTATGAAGTTGCGGGGATTGAGCTCGGAGTAGATATCACAGCTCATAATATCCATTCGGCCCACTCCTTCATCGGTGAAGCGTGAGAGGTACCCTCTGTCACCCTTGCCTGCCGGCGAGAAGAATATGTCATCATCAGTGGTGTTGAGCGGGTAGCCTGCATTGACAGGTTTCCCCCAGTTTCCGTTCGCATCAAGGTCGGATCGGAAGATGTCATAGCCTCCCATGTTATAGTGGCCCCGTGAGCTGAAAAAGAGGGTACGGTCATTATTGGCAAGGAAGGGAGTCTCTTCATTGTAGACGGAGTTGACGGCAGATCCGAGGTTCACCGCCGCTCCCCAGTCGCCCGTGCTGTCACGCTCAGCCATGAATATGTCCAGGCCCCCGAAGCTCTCCCTGCGGTTGCTGGTGAAGAAAATCCTCCGGCCGTCCTGTGACATGACGGCATGCGATTCCCAGTATTTTGTATTGATGTTGGCATTCAGCTTCTCCACATTGCTCCAGGTGTCTCCCCGGAGTGTGCTCTGGTACATGTTGCCGTCATAGGTGTCAGTCTTGTAGAGAAGGAGCGTCTTGCCGTCGTGCGATATGGATGAGGTGTAGTAGTCCTGGTCAATACCGAGTTGGGAGGTAAGGTTAACAGGTTCAGACCATTTGCCGTTGACTTTTGTTGACCAGAAAACAGCGTCATAGAAGGGCAGTTCACGGGTGAAGAGGAGGGTCTTTTCATCAGATGAGATCACAGGATTGAAATCGGAGAACCTACTGTTGACAGTGCTGCCAAGGTTCTTCTCAACGATATAGGAGGGCCTGCGCATCATCTTCCCGGCATTGTGACAGGTCTCTATCTGGAACCTGACCAGTGAGGTGTCATACATCTCCGTATTCACATCCCCGAGGAACAGCTCATAGGTCTCAACCGCCCTGTCAAAGTCGTTGCTGATTCTGTAGGCATTTGCAAGGAAATAGAGGACATCATAAGGGGCACCTGTCTCACGCAGCTTGCCGCGGCGGTACTCCGGGTCAATATTCTGGGATGCGGTCTCAAGGAAGGCGATGGCTTTCTCCTTTTCTCCGGGGGTGTGAAGATAACACTGTCCGATCCTGTAATAAAGATTGTAATTCTCAGGGTATATCTGGAGGAGACTCAGGTATTTTGGCAGTGCTTCGGCATAATCTTCAAAAAGGAGATCACCCTCGGCGGAGACGAACATCTCGCGTAAATCTCCCCTCGACTGACCCGTCAGCGAGGTTGCATATATCATGCATATAAAGAAGAGGATATATTTAGCCCTTCTCATTCAGATGATGGATTTTCTTAAAGAGCCTAATATAAGTGAAATATTGAAACAGCCGTGAAGCGATATCTTCCTTTTTAACAACAGAGGCTACTTTTTAATCAACTTTTGCCGTGGGCATCAGTGCCAGTTTCAATTTTTCCGTCAGGGTTACGGCAGCTTTGACAGGCAGGTGCCATCCGCGACTCAGGTGTTTAACGGCAAAGATTTTCATGGCGCCGTAGAAGTGTCTTACCCGGCTCTCCCTGTCATCGAAGGGGCTTCTGCCCTTATAATGAACTATATGCACGTCTGCCAGGTAATAGTTGAACCATCCTGCCTGCCTGATGCGCCAGCTCATGTCGATGTCTTCGCCGTACATGAAGAAGGAGGTGTCAAATAGTCCTGCTTCATCAAGAGCCTCCCTGCGTATGAGCATGAAGGCGCCGGTGAGTATATCTGCCCTGCATGTCTCGTCTTCCGGCAGGTGTCCGAGGTAGTATGCGTTGAAGAGGGGAGACCCGGGGAAGAGTCTGCCCAGGCCGCTGAACCTGAAGAGTGATGTCATAGGTGAGGGAAATCCTCTTTTGGACTCGGGAAGAAACCTTCCGTTGCCATCGGTCATCCTCGCCCCGGCGGCTCCTGCATCGGGATGCTCATGCATGAAGGTCAGGGCGAGGGTCAGGGCGTCAGGGGCAACTACGGTATCAGGATTAAGTATCAGGATAAAATCGCCGGAAGAGACCCCGATGCCCCTGTTGCATGCTGCCGCGTATCCCTCATTGGCGCCGGAGACGATGAGCCTGACCGGGCTGAATTCACCCCTCACCATCTCTGTCGACCCATCGGAGGAGGCATTGTCGACGATGGTTATCTCATGGTCTATGCCCTCTGCTGCCCTGCCCACCGACAGCAGTGCCTGGCGAAGATAATCGCGGACATTGTATGAGACGATAATTACGGAAAGCTCCATTGATTTCAGGTAAGGTCCATCTCCTCCCTGATTGTTGCGGCCAGCCTGCGGACCCCCTCGCACGTGTCCTTCCTGTCTGCGAAGGAGAAGTTTATCCTCATCGTATTGCGCCCTTCGTTGTTGCAGTGGAACACCGCACCGCTGACAAAGGCAACTTTTTTCATGATGGCTTTTTCGAGCAGCACCGTGGCATCAATCTCCGGGGGCAGGGTGACAAAGAGGAACATGCCTCCAGAGGGTTCGGTCCATGTCACACCCTCCGGCATGAACTCCCGGAAGCAACTGATCATATGATCGCGACGCTGGCGGTAGAGTTCAACCGTCTTCTTCAGGTTTACATCGAGCAGTCCCTTTTCAATATACCGTGCAGCAATCTTCTGTATCAGTGGTGGCGAACAGAGATCGGCAGACTGTTTGGCAGTAACGATCTTATCAATGATCTGCGGATGGCCGGTGACCCAGGCCAGTCTGAATCCCGGTGCGAGGATCTTTGAGAAGGTAAAGAGCGTAATCACCCTTCCTGATTTGTCCAGTGCCGCCATCAGAGGCTCGGGGGTGCCTTCAAAGCGCACCTCGCGATAGGGGCTGTCCTCCACGATCAGCAGGTCGTGCCGTTCTGCCACCGATATTATCTCAAGCCGCCGTGAACGTGGCAGTGTCACGCCGGTGGGATTCTGAAAATCGGGGATGATATAGATGAACTTGATAACCTTGCCTTCCTTCCTCAGGTTTATGATGGTCTCCTCAAGCAGTCCGGGATGCATGCCCTCACCGTCAAGAGGTATACCTTTCAGGCAGGCACCGTAGTTTGCGAAGGCATTGAGTCCCCCGAGGTAGGAGGGGAGTCCGCAGATGACCACATCCCCCTTGTCAATGAAGAGCTTGCCGCAGAGGTCGAGGGCCTGCTGCGAGCCGGTGGTAATGACGATATTTTCGGGAGAGATGACCAGCCTGTCATTTCTGTGCCTTTCAGCGAGGAGAGTGCGTAGTCTGATATCACCCTCGGTGGTGCCGTACTGCAGGGCAGCTCTGCCATCTTCCTCAAGCACCTCGGAGGCGATCTTCCTGATGTCATCTATAGGGAATGAGTCGGGTGACGGAAGCCCCCCGGCAAACGAAATCATCTCAGGTTGCTGGGTGAGCTTGAGTATTTCACGTATGGATGACTTTTTCATCATTTGCGATGAACCTGAAAAAAATCTGTCGAAGGTCATGAGCGCCGGCTATTGATTTTTATCAAATTAAGCAAGATTTTCAGAATAAAAAAATGATACGCTGGAATTATAATATGATCCGGATGTCGTCTGATCAGGAGCGTCCCTGCTGTGTGGTGAAAGGCTGGCGGTTGACGATCGACTGGCCGAGGGTAATCTCATCGGTATATTCCAGGACATCACCTATTGCCACGCCACGGGCCAGGGTGGTGAGGCGTATATCGTAGCCGGAGAGGCGTTTGCTGATATAAAAGTTGGTAGTGTCACCTTCCATGGTGGTGCTGAGGGCGAGGATGACCTCCTGCACTACTCCTTCCCGCACCCTCTCTTCAAGACTGCTAATGGTGAGGTCTGACGGCCCGATGCCGTCAACCGGTGAAATGATTCCTCCAAGGACATGGTATAGCCCCCGGTACTGCCGGGTGTTCTCAACAGCCATGACATCCTGCACACTCTCTACCACGCAGATTATCGATCTGTCCCTTGAGGCGGAGCTGCAGATCCCGCACACGGGCGTGTCACTGATGCCGTGACAGACACTGCAGTAGCAGACCTCATCGCGCAGTTTCATCACCGTCTCTCCGAAACGGCGCACCTCCTCGCTGTCGCGGCGAAGCAGATGCATGACAAGTCTGAAGGCTGTCTTGCGGCCTATGCCGGGAAGAGAGGCGAACTCATTCACAGCCTCTTCCAGTAGTTTTGAGGGGAAGTTCACTGACATAGAAAGGCTTTGCGGCAAAAATAAATCAAATTATTTCTGCAAACCTGACAGGTTGATAACTTTTATCTCCGATCTTTTTATTAATCTTGCAGACACGTTTTTCCAACCATGACACCATCACTCATATTTTTCATCTTCCTGGCCTATACCGTGATGCTTTTCGCCGTGACCTTCGTCACTGCACGCAAGGCCAATCACCAGTCATTCTACATCGGAAACAAGGTCTCTCCATGGTTTGTCGTTGCCTACGGCATGATAGGGGCATCCCTGTCGGGTGTGACATTTATGTCAGTGCCCGGATGGGTGGGGGAGACGCAGTTTTCCTACATGATGGTGGCCTTCGGCTACTTCTTCGGTTATGTGGTGATAGCCCTGGTGCTGCTGCCGCTATACTACAGGCTTAAGCTGACATCGATTTACGGATACCTTGAACAGCGGTTCGGTTTCTGGTCCTACAAGACCGGAGCCGGGTTCTTTATTATCTCCAGGGTGCTGGGTGCATCCCTGCGTATGTTCCTTGTCATAAATGTGCTGCAGATCTTTGTGTTTGACGCATGGAATATTCCTTTCTGGGTTAATGTGCTGATATTCATAGCTCTCATAATTGGTTATACACTCAAGGGGGGCATCCGGACGATCATATGGACTGACACCCTTCAGACCACCTTCATGCTGCTGGCGGTGGTGCTCTCTGTTTACTATATAAGTAAGGAGCTCGGATCGCCTGTCATCAGCCTGATGGGTGACCTGTTTGATAGTGATCTCTCGAAAGTGGTTATCACCGACTGGGATCATCCGCGTCATTTTATAAAGCAGTTCTTCAGTGGCATGTTCATCACCATTACCATGACAGGGCTTGACCAGGAGATGATGCAGAAGAACCTCAGCATCAGCCGTCTCAAGGACGCGCAGAAGAATATGTTCACCTTCAGCACCATAAACGTGGTTGTGGTCTTCATGTTCCTGGTGTTGGGCGCCTTCCTGGTTCTCTATGCCGCAGAGCAGGGTGTGACTGTTGCCATGACTGACGATCTCTTCCCGACTATCGCATTCAAATACCTGGGGCCGGCCGCGGGAGTGGTCTTCCTGGTCGGGCTCATATCTGCAGCCTTCCCTAGTGCCGACGGTGCTCTCACCTCGCTGACCACATCGTTCAGCATCGACTTTCTCGGGCTGGAGAAGAACAAGGTTATGAAGGACGGGAAGAAGACGAGTATAAGATATGCGGTGCATTTCTCCTTTGCCCTGGTATTTTTTATCTGCATACTTCTTTTCAGGCAGATGAACGACAGGGCAATCATTGATAAGCTCTTTACTATCGCAGGCTACACCTATGGGCCTCTGCTCGGTCTTTATACCTTCGGGCTTTTCACCAGACTGCATGTCAATGACAGGGTTACGCCGTGGATAGCCATCAGTTCCCCGATAATCTGCTACGTTCTCAACATCTTCTCGGAGGAGCTGTTCAACGGGTACCAGTTTGGATTTGAGATGCTTCTGGTAAACGGGTTTCTGACCTTCATGGGGCTTCTGATCTTCAGCCACAGGAAGCGGTCAGAGTCTCCCTCCGAAGCCTGATGATGTGCCCGGGGAATTTGTTGTTGAGGAAACATCTCCCTCTTCCTCCTCCTCATCTTCTGCTTTAGGCATGATGATAACCTTTTTCCTTTTGTAAGGGATGGAGAATGATATGTAATATTCTGCTGCCGTGGCCATGCCTTTGGTTGCGGGACCGTAGCCCGGCATCCACACGGGTTTGAGATCCTTGCCGGCTCCCGCGCTGATCAGCAGCCTCATATATAGGTTCCATCCGATGGTCACTCCCGGGAAGAGTTCGGTCCTGAAGCCGGGGGTGATCTCAACGAAATGACCGGCGTGGCGTGAGAGAGGAATCGATGATACCCCTTCTCCCCACATATTGGTGTACCTGATTACGGAAGCCTCTTCAGAATAGAGGCTGAGGCCGTAACGCAATCCTATCCCTGCGTAGTACTTTCCCTCTGAGACATTGGCCTTGAGGAAGTTGTACTCAGCACCTGTCACAATGCTTATTCCCCGGCTGCTGAAGTCATAGCTGTGCCGCACTGAATGAAAGGAGGAGTAACGCATCCCGGCATTGAGGGTAATAGCTTCGGTGACATCGACGGAGGTGAGAATGCCGTAACTTACCAGTTCCTTGTTCACCAATTTCAACAGCGGTCCCGAGATATCGAAGCCGGCCCTGAGATGCAGCGGCACGGTGACCGTATCCTGGGCCACGGCACTGCTCCCTGCAATGAAGAGGAGGAGGCTAAAAAAAGAGATGCAGGTTCTTTTCGCCATTGAGATCTGCTTTGCTGTTCTCAATTATCAGAGTGTCAATAATATTATGAGTAGTAGTTACTCCTGTTATAATACTTAAAAAGGTATATCCGCATTCCGGGGAGACAAGATGAGGCTGGCGGGTGTAGTATATCGCAGCCGTGTCATGAATGCCGTTGACTGTGATGTAAAACAGGGAGAGGTCGCTGGAGGGATCAAGAGGAACAGAGAAGGATGTTACCGATCTGGCATCAACAAACTCCACGGTGTCGGTGAGGGAGACACCGCGCACCCTCAGGGAGTCGGCTGTGATACTCTCACCTGTGCCGCTGGCAAGCAGAACGGTATTCATCAGGGGATCAGTATCCTCATAACAGGGCTGCACTGAACATGAGCTGATAAGGAATGCCATTACTGAAGCAATGACATAGGCAGATATCTGAGGGATACATCTCATTACGATTGTCAAAGGTATAAAATTCAGGTCTCTTACAGCACCTTTCTGACCATCTCCACCGCTTTGGCGATGGCAGCACCGACTCCTTCCGGCCTTTTGCCTCCCGCGGTGGCCAGGAATGGCTGTCCGCCGCCGCCGCCGTTAATCTCCGGTGCGACGGCCCTGATGATATCCACGGCATTCACTCCCGACGATGCGGCAGCCTCGTCACCCAGTGCCACCAGCAGAGAAGCTTTGCCTTCGTCAGCGGAGCCGATGATTATGATGCTGCTGCTGTCAGACTGTCTGATATGAATAGCGATGTTTCTCAGCATCTCGGCCGGGGTGGCGGTCAGCAGCCCGGAATATATTCTGCAGCTGCCGGCAGTCACTGCGTCGGCAGCCAGCTTCCTTGCCGCCTCGGCTGCCGCAGACTGCTGCATCCTCTCTAAAGTCTGTTTCAGGGAGCTGTTCTCAGCCAGCAGCTTTGAGATGTTGGAGGCAGGGTCCCCGGTGCTTCTGAGCATCGCGGTGATCTCATTCAGTTTGTTCAGCTTCTCATTGAGATACGCCAGTGCGCCACTGCCCGTGACTGCCTCTATGCGTCGCACTCCTGCGGCTACGGCGCTCTCGGATATTATCTTGAAGAGACCAATGGCGCCTGTGTCAGGTACGTGGGTGCCTCCGCACAGCTCCACGGAGTCGCCAAAGGAGACCACTCTCACCTTCTCTCCGTACTTCTCCCCGAAGAGGGCCAGGGCTCCCATGGCCAGTGCCTCATCTACAGGTGCATCATCATGTACCTCAGAAGGGATGTTATTCATTATCACCTCATTTACCCTCTCCTCCACAGCGGCAATCTCTTCCGGGGTCACCTGCCTGAAGTGGCTGAAGTCGAACCTCAGCCTCTCCGGTGTCACCAGCGATCCCTTCTGCTCCACATGGTTGCCAAGCACCTCGCGCAGGGCGTGGTGCATCAGGTGGGTGGCCGTGTGGTTGCGGGCAGTATTGCGTCTTGCGCTGCTGTCGACAACGGCGCTGAAGCCGGCCGACGGGTTTTTTGGCAGCTGTCCTGCTATATGTATGATTAGGTTATTCTGCCTGACAGTGTCGGTGATCATGATCTTCTCATCCTCCGAGGCTATATATCCCTTGTCGCCTGCCTGTCCTCCCGACTCGGCGTAGAATGGTGTGCGGTCGAATACCAGGTGGACGTTCTCTTTTCCCCGTGAGCTTACCTTGCGGTATCGGGCGATACGGACGTTGTCTTCCGTGCGGTCATACCCGGTGAAGAGGGTACTGTCCGCATCCTCCAGCACCACCCAGTCCCCTGCCGTGACGGCAGCATCATTCCTTGACCTGCTCTTCTGGGCATTGAGTTCGGCACTGAAGGCCTCCTCATCAAGGGTCATGCCGTTCTCCCTGAGGATGAGCTGGGTGAGGTCCACCGGGAAGCCGTAGGTGTCAAACAGTTCAAACGCGTCGCTGCCCGGGAAAAGGGTCTCGCCGCTCTGTCTGAGGGCCTCTACCCTCCGTTCGATCATCCTGAGCCCTTTGCCCAGTGTACGGAGGAATGACTGCTCCTCTTCGCGGATGACCCTGGTGATGATTTCGCCCTGTACCGCCAGTTCGGGGTAGTGACCGCCCATTGTCTCTGTCAGAGTTGGCAGCAGGGTATGCATAAAAGGCTCTCTCATGTCAAGGGAGGTGTAGCCGTATCTTACGGCACGCCTCAATATTCTTCTGATGACATAACCGGCCTTGTTGTTTGACGGCAGCTGCCCGTCGGCAACGGAAAATGCCACCGTGCGCAGATGATCGGCGATGACCCTGTGCGCTGTATCCCATTCTTTATTCTCGCCGTACGGTTTGCCGGTCACCCTGGCAGAGGCGGCTATGAGAGGCTGAAAGATGTCAGTGTCATAATTTGACTTCTTGTTCTGTATGACCATACAGAGACGTTCAAAACCCATTCCCGTGTCAACGTGTTTTTCGGGGAGCAACTCCAGCTCGCCGCCAGTCCGGCGGTTGTATTGAATGAAGACGAGGTTCCATATCTCTATCACCAGGGGGTGTCCAGTGTTCACCATGAGATGACCGGGTCTCTCCGCCCGCTCACCGTCGCTTCTCAGGTCTACATGTATCTCCGAGCAGGGGCCACACGGTCCGGTATCACCCATCTCCCAGAAGTTGTCTTTTTTGGATCCGTCTATGATGTGGTTTTCGGCACCCTTAAAACAGCTCTTCCAGTAGCCGGCTGCCTCATCGTCCCTCGGCACGTCCTGTTCAGGGTCGCCTTCAAAGACAGTGGCATAAATCCTTTCCACAGGAATGCCCATCACGTCAGTGAGGAACTCCCATGCCCATTCAATGGCCTCCTTCTTAAAGTAGTCGCCGAAAGACCAGGTGCCGAGCATCTCGAACATGGTATGGTGATAGGTGTCAAGGCCTACCTCCTCCAGATCATTGTGTTTTCCCGACACCCGCAGACACTTCTGTGAGTTGGCGACCCGCCTGTAAGCGGCAAGCTGGTTGCCCAGGAAGATATCCTTGAACTGGTTCATGCCTGCATTGGTGAACATCAGCGTCGGATCATTCTTGATGACCATCGGTGCCGACGGCACTATCCTGTGCTCTTTTGAACGGAAAAAACTGAGGAATTCCGCCCTGATATCGTTTGCCTTCATACTAACTCCGCACTCTGTGTGATTTTTCTTTATTTTTCGGGCTTGTAAAATTAATTTATTTATTTTACGTTTGTCAGTTAGCAATCCATTTTAATGGCAAACCATTGATCTGCTGATGCCGAGAAGGAAGAACTACGTATTTGATGCATCGAACCTGCAGTACCTGCAGCATAGGCGGCGATGGAGTGAGAAACTCCTTCGTTTCATGCTTTGGTTTGGTGTATCTGTTGCACTGACAGTCGTTTATGCGTTTATCTTTCATCGCATTGCAGGTGATCCCAAGGAGGAATTGCTTACTCAGAAGATAGAAGAGAGGAAGCTCAGCTACTCTCTCCTGGAAAGAAAGATAGATTACTCTTCCGCAGTCATTGCCGACCTTCGTGCGAGTGACAACAGTTCGTACAGGGCTATACTCGACCTCGAAATGATTCCCGAGGATATTTCTGAAGGGGGCTCCGGAGGTACATTTAAATTCGGAGACCTTACCGGTTATATGAACAGTGACATGATGATGGCAGTCAGGTCGAAGTTTGAAGATCTCAGGACCCAGACCAATATCCAGTACAACTCCCTGACAGAGCTGACGGAGAGGGCTGAGGAGTGGAAGGAGATGTGGACCCACCTTCCCTACATCAGGCCGGTGGAGGTAAATATCAGGCTTGGCGACGGGCTGAAGTTCCGGGAGAACCATCCGGTGCTCGGGTCGCCACGATGGCATTTCGGCCAGGACTTCCGCTGTCCGGTAGGCACGGAGGTGCATGCCACGGGTGCAGGCACAGTCTATTATGCCGGGAATGATCATGACGGGTTTGGTATCAAGGTGGTGATAGACCACGGTTATGGCTACCGTACCATCTACGGACACCTGAGCGAATGCAGGGTCAAAAGGGGTGACAAGGTTACCCGCGGTGACCAGATAGCCATTTCGGGAAACACCGGGGTATCATCGGGACCGCATCTGCACTATCAGATTGACCTCTTCGGGGAACATGTGAACCCTCTGTGGTATTTTGAAGACAGCCTGACGGAAGATGAGTATTACAGGATGCTGGATTTCCTGACAAGACCATAAGAAAAAACAGGGGATAATTGCTTTTTCCCTTTAGAACGGACTGTTTGCATTTTCCTTAATATTTCTTATGTTTGCAGGGCATTCAGGCTGCCACCGTAACAGATGCCAAAGACAAAGTATAAGTTCAATCATGAGACTCTCAGCTTTGACAGGATAAGGCTGGGACTAAAAGAGACCTTTCTGAGGCTCTTTGGCTATTTTATCGCATCACTGTTCCTTGCCGGCATATACGGGTTTATCTTTGCCTCTGTCTTTGACTCCCCCCAGGAGAAGGTTCTGAAGAGAGAGATTGAACAGTTGACTCTCCAGTATGAGTTGATGAACAGGGAGATGGAGAATGTTGAGAAGGTGCTGAGTCACCTTGAAGAGACGGATGACAACCTTTACAGGACTATCTTTGAGGCGGAGCCTGTGCCCACATCCTTCAGACAGGGCGGCATGGGAGGTTCCAACCGCTATGTTGAGCTTGAGGGATTTTCAAACTCCGAGCTCATTATAGAGATGGCCAAGCGGCTTGATAATATCAGGAAAAAGATCTATATCCAGTCACAGTCGTTTGATGAGCTGATAGCCTATGCCAGGGAGAAGGAGGAGATGCTCAGCAGCATACCGGCAATCCAGCCTCTCTCCAACAAAGACCTGAAGCGCACGGCCTCAGGTTTCGGACCCAGGATTCACCCCATCTACAAGATAGTGAAGTTCCATTCAGGCATGGACTTCACGGCGCCAACAGGTACCGAGGTTTATGCCACAGGCAACGGCACTGTCGATGCCGTGAAATCGACCCGGCGCGGTTACGGCAATCACATAGTCATCAATCACGGATTTGGGTACCAGACTGTCTATGCCCATCTGAACGGCTTCAATGTCAGGGCAGGACAGAAGGTAAGGCGCGGTGATGTCATCGGTTTTGTTGGTAATACGGGCCTCTCCGTTGCACCTCACCTGCACTATGAGGTCAAGCTCAACAGCCGCCAGGTTGACCCGGCTCTCTATTATTTCAATGATCTTACTCCTGATGAATATGACCGTATGCTTGAGATCTCGAGCAAGAGCGGACAGACCTTCGACTGATTTATCTTCATGTGATGCCTTACAGGGAAAAGAGAACAGAAAAGCTTTTTTATCAGATAGGAGAGGTCTCCGAGATGTTTTCCGAACCTGTCTCCACCATCCGCTTCTGGGAGAAGGAGTTTGATATCCTGCGTCCTAAGAAGAACAACAAGGGCAACAGGCTCTTCATGCAGGAGGATATTAAGAATCTGCGGTTAATTCATCACCTGCTGAGGGAGAGGGGAATGACCATCGAAGGGGCAAAACGGTACCTGAAGCATAACCGGGAGGAGACCGATTACCGCCTTGAGATAGCCGACAGCCTCAGAAATATCAGGGAGATGCTAGTCAGCATCAGGGATGAAATAAAATGAGCTCATGGCGGTCACCCTCGGAGATTTTGTGCGATGGTTTGAGGAGCTGATACCTCCTGCCTTTCAGGAAAGTTATGACAACAGCGGACTGCAGGTGGGAGACCTTTCTGCAGCGGTCTCCTCCGTTCTGCTCACCGTTGACGTGACTCCCGGGGTGATGGAGGAGGCAGCAGCAGCAGGCTGTGACCTGGTTGTCTCGCATCATCCTCTTATCTTCAGGCCGCTCAGGCACCTTGTCAATGGCAATGATGTGCAGCGGTCGGTTGCCGCAGCCATACGAAATGATATTGCAGTCTACTCTGCACACACCAGCCTTGACAACAGTGCCGGCGGCGTTAGTCACATCCTCGCAGAGAAGATCGGGCTGCAGGATATCAGGGTGCTGGTGCCCCTTGAGGGGAGGCTTTCCAAGATCGTCACCTTCGTTCCGCAGGAGTATGCACGGGTGGTGAGGGACGCTCTCTTTGCTGCCGGGGCAGGAGTGACGGGCAATTATGACCGCTGCAGCTTCAATGTGACCGGGGAGGGCACCTTCCGTGCCGGCGAGGGAGCAGAGCCGTTTGCCGGAGAGGTGGGGAAAGATCATGCGGAGCCGGAGGTAAGGATAGAGGTAGTGGTGCCGTCATATCTGGTTCGCAGTTGCGTCAGCGCTCTTCTTGAAGCTCATCCGTACGAAGAGGTGGCTTATGACATCATAGCCCTGCAGAACGGGTTCAACGGCGCCGGCGCCATCGGGCGACTGCCACACCCACTGCCGGGAGAGCAGCTGCTTGAACGGCTGAAGCAGCTGACAGGCATACCGGCGATACGGTACAGCGGTGACCTGCAACGGTCACTGTCAACGGTAGCCCTCTGCGGAGGGTCAGGATCTGAATATATCGGTGCCGCTGCCCGCGCCGGCGCCGACGCTTTCCTCACCGCGGACATAAAGTACCATGCCTTCGCCGAAGCACCGCGCTCAATGCTGGTAGCTGACATCGGTCACTATGAGAGTGAAAAATTTTCTCTTGAGCTGCTTCACAACCTGATTCAGAAAAAATTTCCTAACTTTGCACTCCGCTTTTCAGAAACAAAAACGAATCCGATAAATTTCTACCAGTAATATGAGACCCGCGTATTATGCAAGCACAAAAACTCAATAATGCTGTCACCATGCGGGTGCTGTCGTACTTTATAAATTAATATCATACTATGACAAAACAGAACAAAACAGCTGAGTCCGAACTGACAATAGAGGAAAAACTGAGAGCCCTATATTCACTTCAGCTTGTTGATTCAGAGATAGATAAAATAAGAACCCTCAGGGGCGAGCTGCCACTGGAGGTGCAGGATCTTGAAGATGAAGTGGAAGGGTTGGAGACCAGGATTGGCAATCTCGGGAACGAGATCGCCGAGCTCGAGAAGGCTTCGGTGGGGAAAAATACGGAGATCACCAATTCTCAGGCTCTGATAAAAAAATATGAGGAGCAGCAGAATAATGTCCGCAACAACCGCGAATATGACTCTCTCTCCAAGGAGATAGAGTTTCAGACGCTGGAGATAGAGCTCTGCAATAAGAAGATACGTGAGTTTGCCGCTCAGATTGAAGATAAGAAGGCGGTGATGGAAGAGGCTCAGACAGCTCTCGATGAGAGAAAACGCGACCTGGAGGGGAAGAAGTCAGAGCTTGATGATATTACCCGTGACACGCAGAAGGAGGAGGAGCAACTGGAGGAGAAATCCGCGGAGCTGCAGACCAGGATTGAGGAGAGGCTTCTGACGGCATATAAGCGCATACGTATCAATGCCCGCAACGGGCTGGCAGTAGTCTCAGTCCAGAGAGATGCCTGCGGCGGTTGTTTCAACCAGATACCCCCGCAGCGTCAGCTCGACATCAAATCGAGGAAGAAGATCATCGTCTGCGAGTATTGCGGACGCATTCTTGTGGATGACGAGATCGTAGGCGAACAGCAATAGACAACATACTTTTTGATGACTTTAGCAGAGACGTTTTAGCAGGCGTCTCTGCGCATTTTATTATCTTTCCTCTATAAATCGGGACGGGGTCGTCGATTTCCCGCACCTGTTTAAAGTCAGCTGTTTTTAATTAAGTTTGTTTGTTTGGTTTAATATTATGTCATGGACAATTTTAAAAAAGAGGTATCCCGGGGCATTCCCGTCTCACTGCCAGAATTGCAGCCTTATGATCCGGCTGTCAACCATGCACCGCGGCGGCGTGACGTGCTTACAACTGAAGAGAAGAGGCTAGCCCTGCGTAATGCGCTGAGGTATTTCCCCCCGCAGTTACACGATGTGCTGGCTCCGGAGTTCGCTGCCGAGCTGCGTGATTACGGTCGTATCTACATGTACCGTTACAGACCTTCGTATGAGATGAAGGCCAGACCCCTCGGTGAGTACCCTCACAGGTCGGTTCACGCCGCCGCGATCATGCTGATGATAACAAATAACCTCGATCCACGGGTGGCACAGCACCCCCACGAGCTGATAACATACGGGGGCAACGGTTCCGTTTTCCAGAACTGGGCCCAGTACAGGCTCACCATGAAATACCTGTCGGAGATGAACGACAGCCAGACGCTTGTAATGTATTCCGGTCATCCCCTGGGACTGTTCCCTTCGCATCCCGATGCTCCGAGGGTGGTGGTTACCAACGGGATGGTCATCCCCAACTACTCATCGCAGGATCACTGGGAGAGGTTTAACGCCCTGGGGGTGTCGCAGTATGGCCAGATGACCGCAGGCTCATATATGTACATAGGACCCCAGGGGATAGTCCACGGTACCACCATCACCCTGCTGAACGCCGCCCGCCGCCTTAAGCCGGCTGATGACACCACACGGCAAAGCAGGCTGTTCATCTCATCAGGACTGGGAGGCATGTCGGGTGCTCAGCCCAAGGCCGGTAATATAGCAGGGGTAGTCTCGGTCATTGCCGAGGTGAACCGCAAGGCCATTGAGACACGCTATGCCCAGGGGTGGGTTGATGAGGTGCACGATGACCTTTATCACCTGGCTGAACGTGCTAGAGCTGCGTGCCGCTCCGGGGAGGTGGTCTCCCTGGCATATCATGGCAATATTGTGGAACTCTGGGAGAAGTTCGCCGAGGAGGGTCTATGGGCTGACATCGGCTCTGACCAGACCTCGCTGCACAACCCATGGTCTGGTGGATATTATCCTGTCGGCCTGACCTTTGATGAGTCCAACCGGATGATGGCGGAGGACCCCGACAGGTTCCGCAGCCTGGTACAGGCCTCACTCCGCCGGCAGGTTGACGCCATAAACAGGCATGCCTCAAGCGGAACCTATTTCTTCGATTACGGTAATGCCTTCCTGCTTGAGTCTTCACGTGCCGGGGCAGAGATAACAGATGGCAGGGGAGGGTTCCGTTACCCCTCCTATGTTGAGGATATCATGGGTCCCATTTGCTTTGACTATGGCTTCGGGCCCTTCCGGTGGGTCTGCTGCTCGGGAGATCCTGCCGACCTCGCAAAAACCGATGCCATAGCTGCCGCAACGCTGGAGAGGCTTCTCAACGATTCACCAGATGATATCCGGCAGCAGATGTCTGACAATATTCACTGGATACGTGAGGCCGGGCACAACAGGCTGGTCGTGGGCTCACAGGCGCGCATCCTCTATGCCGATGCCCGCGGCAGGACACGTATTGCGGAGGCATTCAACGAGGCGGTTGCTGCAGGCCACGTCAGCGCTCTCATAGTCATCGGACGCGATCATCATGACGTGTCGGGAACCGACTCGCCCTTCAGGGAGACCGCGAACATCTACGACGGTTCACGTTTCACCGCGGACATGGCGGTTCAGAATGTGATCGGCGACTCCTTCCGCGGCGCCACATGGGTTTCACTCCATAACGGCGGCGGTGTAGGCTGGGGAGAGGTGATAAACGGGGGCTTCGGAATGGTGCTCGACGGCACGCCGGAAGCATCACGCCGCCTGAAGAGCATGCTCATGTGGGATGTGACCAACGGACTGGCACGCCGCAGCTGGGCCAGGAACAGCGGGGCCGTGGCGGCAATAACCAGGGAGATGGAACGTGCACCCGGACTGGTGGTCACTATGCCGTCAGTGGCGGATGATATGCTGATAGAGAAGGCAATAAGTAGTAGTGATAAGAATTAAGAATTAAGAATTAAGAGCAGAATATCAGCTTTTCAGTCCGTCGGATCTTTCGGTTTTCCTGCCCTCCGACTCCGTCGGACGCAGTCCGAAGCCTTGGCGAAGGAGGGTGACTTTCGACTTTCAGACTTATATATTATCAGGGATCAGGTCGGTGAGCAGGCAGACAGCCATCGCCACTATTCCCTCACCGCGGCCGGTGAAGCCCATCTTCTCGGTGGTGGTGGCCTTGACGGTGACAGCATCGGGTGAGATGCCGGCTACGGAGGCCATGGTGGTGCGCATGGCGGTAATATAAGGAGCCAGCTTTGGCGCCTCCAGGCATATCGTGCTATCGATGTTTGCAATCCTGTAACCCTTGCCGGTGACCATCTGCACCGTACGCTTGAGCAGTATCTTGCTGTCGATGCCCCTGAACTCTTCGGAGGTGTCAGGGAAATGGGTGCCGATGTCATTCAGGCCGGCAGCGCCGAGCAGTGCGTCACATACGGCATGGATAAGGACGTCGCCGTCAGAATGGGCCACGCACCCTTTTGGGGAGCTGATGCGGACGCCGCCGAGCCATAGCTCACGGCCCTCCTCAAGACGGTGGAAGTCGATGCCCTGTCCTATCCGCTGATGCAGTGTCATCAGTTTACTTCTGGCTCAGGTTGCGCAGCGAGTCGAACTCAAAACCTAGAGAGAACCTGAGGGTGCGGGCAAGAGGATTGTTCTGCGTGAATGGCATCAGGTAAGAAAAGTCGAGTGAGAAGACACTCAGCCTGAAGCCGGCGCCGACAGTAAAGTATTTTTTGTTGCCCTTCATCTGCGACTCGTTGAAATAGCCTGCCCGAAGAGCAAACTGCTGGTTGTACCAGTACTCTACGCCCACTGACTGGGCAAATTCCTTTATCTCCTCGCTGAACCCTCCGGGGGCGTCGTAGAAAGATTGGAATATCGCTACCGGTACTGAGACGTTGGGGTCTCTTCCTTCTATGATCTCACCGCTCTCGGGATCATATGTAGGAGGAGTAGGCACCAGCAGTTTATTAAGGTCGAAAGAGACGGATATAATATTGTATTTGTCAAGATCAACGGAAAAGGTTGTCCCGAGCCTCATGTTTATGGGAATAAAGTCGGGATCTACATCGGAGGTGTAACTCATCTTGGAGCCGATGTTCGACAGGTTCAGGCCTGCAGATATACTGCCGGTTTTGGATCCGAGCTTAAGATCATTGGTGTAGTATGCCGATGCATCGGCAGCAAATGCGGTGCCTGCTTTTGTCTCTGTGCTGCCGACCATCATGCCGCCGGTTATGTTTGAATAGATGAATCTGAGTGCCACGCCTCCAGACCAGTGCTGTGAGAATAGGCGCGAATAGGCGAGGTCAACGGAAAATTCATTCGGATTAAACTTGTTTTGGTATTCACCGTAATCATTTGTGAACTGTATCTCCCCCAGAGATGAATACATCAGGCTACCGGCGAGCACCTGTCTGCTGTCAAGCCTGTAATAGCCGGTCAGGTAAGCCAGGTTTATGTCCGGCACCAGGGCTCTGAGCCACGGTGAATATGACATTCCGAAACCTCCGTTGCCGTCAATGAAGGCATATTTGGCAGGGTTCCAGTGCATGCTGAAGATATCAGGAGAAGTAGCCACTCCGGCATCGCCGAGGGCCCCGGCACGTGAATCAGGCGCAATGGAAAGAAAGGGGACAGCGGTCTGGATGACGTTATAGGGGTCATCTTCCTGTGCCGTCATGGGTATATTAAATGCAAACAGAATAAGTAGTATGCTTATTGTCAGCGTCTTGCTTTTCATTATATGTGGGTTTCAAGATTTCGTGCAAATATAAAACAAAAAAAACGGTGAGTTATTGTGTTGTCTCACAAAATGATGATGCGTCCTGTGGCCGTGCTTTTTTCGCCTTCGGAAGTAACGGCTTCTGCCCTCCACAGGTAGAGCCCGCGGGCCAGTCTGCTGCCCTTCGCGTCACAGCCGTCCCACGGTATGTCAGGCAATGCATAACCGGCAGTAAATGTTTTTTCTCGCAGTACACGTACGCTGCTGCCACTGCTGTTGAATATTGTGATTGTCACATCCATCTCCGTTCCGGGTCTGTTATGCCCGGCAGCGAATTTGACATCTCCGGCAGCCGGATTGGGAAAGGCAAGCAGGTCAGTGAGCCTGAAGAGACCGTCAGTCACAACCACGAAGTCCAGGGTAGCTACCGACGGGTTATTCAGGTTGTCCCACGCCCGCAGCGACAGGGTGTGTTTACCCTTGCCGGTAATGATCATGGGGTAGGAGAGGCTGCCGGCATTGTGTGTACCGACATCTGAGCGGTACAGGCTGTTGAGCACCACCGCATTCGCCATATCATCATCCAGCCAGGCTATGATGTCATGCCCTATGCCGGTGCCGGTGGCGTTGATGCCCGACTCGTCGGAGAGCAGTGCCAGCAGCGTGGGAGAGGTATCAGTAATGCCACCGTCGTTGAAGAGAGTGTCATTCATGAAGAGCCGTATGACGGGACCTTCGGTATCATTGCTGTTAATATCTGAAAAACCACCCACGGTGATCTCGCTGAAGCTGCCGTTGAGGTCACTGGTTTCGTCACAGGCATAGTAGATGATGCTCCCCTTGCCAAAGGAGTAATTTATATCAAGAGGAACCATGAACGAGAAGCTGAACCTCCCCTCTGTGACAGTGGCTGTACCCCTGAAAAGAATATTGCCGGCAACGGGGTAGGTCATCGGGGTGCCGCCGTCATTGGCGAGGGTGGTTACATGGCTGCTCTTGTCAAGGACGGTTGGCCATACCGTGCCGTTGAAGCTATTCAGCAGGTTGCCCTCATTATCTTCCAGGTGGCCGCTGACTGTAACTGACGACAGCGCCTTGAGGGTGTCCGTGGCGAATTCAACGGAGAGACCGTTGATGCTGTCGGTGACCGCCCTTCCCTGCACGGGCCAGGCAAGTCGCAGTGCCGGGTCGCCGAGTAGCAGGAAGTTGCGTTTGTTCATCCCTGTTCCGGCATTGACCTTTGCCAGCCTGATGATGTCGCCCAACCTCATGGAACGGCCGTCCGGTGCTGTGGCAAAGGCATAGTCGTATATATTGCGGTTCAGGATGTAGTTGGGGGCCGAATAGACAACCCTTGTGGTGCTCATGAGTGCTATCGCTCCCCCGTGGGGATTGAGCAGCACCATCTCCCCTGCCGAGGTCTTTGCCGAGACGAGTCCCGTGCCCTGGCTGATATCCACATCGTCAAACCTTGAGAATTCGCATGTGGCAGTGATGAAGAGCGGAAGCATGCCGTAGTTCTCCCATGAGTTGATGTTGTCAGTCCTGATGACCCTCTCATGTGCCAGTCCTGTCTCATTCCCGTGACCCACATAGTTCATGATCAGGCAGCCTGCCTCCATGCGGTCATCAACAGCCCTGACCGCATCAGGGTAGGAGCTTCCAGTCACCGTTGTCACCTGGCGGTAGGAGTCAAGATAAATCTTCTCAGTCATGATCGAAGGTGCCGCCGCGGCAGCCGTGGATGCCAGTCCTTCAGCATCATTCATATGGAGATTGGAGTCTTCATCATCGGCTACAAGACAAAGTACGTTGCGCCAGGAGCCCATCGTGGCACTGCTCATGTATGAGGCTATCTTTCTCACCATCATACCCGCCGCGGCGGTGTCGGCAGCTGGCAGCCTGCCGATGCCGATGTCAAGAAGACCCTCAGCCTCACCCTCACCGTCGTCAAGAAGCCCGTAAAAATCGTCGGAGGTGAAGGAGAGCACCCCGGCGTGGGAGTTGGTCGACTGCCATGTGGGTATGAAGGCGGTGTTTCCGGGGGGAGCTGTCTTGTTGTCGTATGACCCGTCGCCGAAGAGCAGCAGGTACCTCAGTGGCGAAGTCGATCCGGCACCCCTGTCACGGATCATCCTCACGAAATTCCTTATTGCGGCAGCATCGGGGATGCCCCCGGAAAACTCGTTGTAAATCTGCCCTGGAGTGACAAGAATGGATGTTGTTCCGTCATCTGCCATATGCAGATCTGCCAGTTTCCTGGCATGAGACTCAAACAGGGGGTGGGTGACGATGATCATATCGGCAGGGGCAAGTGCGTGAAGGTCCTGGTTCGGCACCGCAACTGCCTCAGCGACCGGATTCTTCAGGCTCGCGGCTTCAAAGGCCACGAATTTTCTCAGTGTGTCGGTGGCGGCAGTATAGATTGTGCTGCCTGATGCTTGTGAGGTCTGTATGATCCTGGGGGCAAAAGGATTGGTTACGTCCCATACTTTCAGGGAAGAGGATCCTCCGACCGTGAAGCGGGTGACCCCGCCTGTTGCTACCGACCTGGTGTCGCTTATGAAGAGTTGCCTGGCCCGGTACTGCAGCACGGCCCTGGCCTGGAAGTCGACGTAATCAATGTAACCTGTTGCTGCCGGGTTGCCGGCAGAGGACCATGTCAGGCTGAACGAGGGCGCCGGCGAGTCGGGCAGGCAGGAGTCGGTGACAGTGGCGACGGATGCAAAGATGCCGTTCAGGTCGGTCATATTGATAGCGGGGACGTCAATCCTGTTCAGCTCTTCGGCTCCCTGTTTCAGGGAGAAGGCGCTGCCGCTGTCTGACCGTCCCAGCACCCTTACCCGGTACCTGATCTTTTCCTCCGGGAGTAGGTCAGCAAAACCCGGACTGATGTTATTCTGTGTTCCCGGCACCACCTGCTGGTACCACTCCCTTCCTGACCTGATAAGGTTCACAGCTTCTGTCTCATGGCGGAAGGCTACATCCGTAGCCTGTGATGACCTGCTCACCGTTTGTGAGGGGGGGGGCTCGGTGACAGCCCGGAGAACCCCGCCTGGTTCCGAGGTCATGAAATACCAGGCAGTATCTGAATAAAAGTGCCGCACGAACCTGTAGGTGTCCTGAACATCGTCATAAACCCACCGGTGGGTGCCTTCGGCATAAAAGAGCAGGTAATCGCCCTCGTTGAAGATGCCGTCACTGCCTGTCTCTACATGGACAGCTATCTTTCTCAGATCGTCAGGCGCACTGCCGTCGTTGTAAAATGAGAGCTGGCCATTGTTATTGCCGTAGAGGACCGCACTGCCCGGATCGGTGATGCCCATTGCCCGTATGCTCGAGTAGTCGAGCCTGTAAACACCCGCTTCGGTGACCCCGATCTTTATCCAGGTGCCACTGCCCAGTACTGAGGCTGGTGCATAGCCATCAGCCGCTGCATGTCGAACTGTAAGCAGCAGAATTGCTGTCAGCAGAAGAAGGCTTTTTAATCTCATCACTGCAAAGATAGTGAAGTAGGTTATCTTTGCTCCCGGAATGGGCAACCCGTCATCTGCCGACGTTACCTTTCCTGTGATCTGCTTTGTTTGGGCGAGTAACGGACCCGTTCCTACCAACAAAGTCATTAGAATAAACAGTAGTTTTTTCATAGATAAAATTTTAAATTAATACTTCAAGGTTTCACATTTAATTCCTTTTGAAAAAAAACTCCCGCCGGGGAAGCGGGAGTCGGATATCTGCCAGCCGGGTCAGATATTAGCACTTTTTTTACAATGTTGTAAAGCTGTTTAACTATTTCTATGTAAAATTTGGTGTGCTTTTTTATGAATAAATTTCCCCCGTTTTCCCCGTAAAAAATGTTTTAATTGTTTGAATCAATTGTTATTGATTATTGGCTTTTTTCTACATTTTATTCAAACTTACGTAAAGAGAGAAAGTGGATTTAAAAAAATCAGCGAATGACCTTTTGAGGGATATAAAGAGTGGTGTAATTTATGCGAAATCCAAAAATCTGATTTTTGCGTTGTTGGTAGTTAAATAAACGTTGTTTGTTTTCCGAAAACGGATAGGCGTGGAAATAAAAATGGCGGGAAAATATCCCGCCAGGTTAATAATTTTTTATGCTGCGACTCCCGAAAAAGCTTCAGAAAGTACATCCGGATAAATTTCATTAAAGTTGTCATAACACCAGGCATATAAATCATTTAGCTGATCTTCTTCCACCCAATGAATGCATTTAATTAATTCTTTTCGGAATAACTCTTTACTGAAACTCACTTTTGGCAAAATAATTTTCGCATATTCAAAGTAGTGCAAGTTTTTTGTGGTTTGTTGTTCTTAAATATAACAACGATAAACGAGTTTCAGTATGTTGTAAAATATCGTTTAACACTAATTAACAATAGAATACTTTTTGGTGTTTTATTATTCTGCTGTTTTGTAGCCGTTTACAGAAACAGAAATCAAAACTGTTTCTTAACATGATTTTGATTTTTTTCTTTTTTAACTATTCGCAAATTAATGGGCGAAAATTATACCTTTTACAAAGTCCGAAACCGATTTTTCTATCGAATATTCGGGTTGAAATGATTTTACAAATGCACTTCCAATTATAGCGCCACTTGCGTATTTACAGGCATTTTCAAACGTTTCTTTATCTGAAATCCCAAACCCGATAAGTTGTGGATTTTTCAAATTCGAATTTTTAATCCGCTCAAAATAACTCCGTTGAAAATCTTCCACTTTTTTACCGGCCCCGGTTGTTGATGACGAAGAAACCATATAAATAAATCCTGTGCCTGCCTCGTCGATTTGGCGAATTCTTTTTTCCGAAGTTTGCGGAGTAATCAATAAAATAATGTGCAGGTTATTTTGCTGAAATACCGGTTTGTATTCCTGTTCAAATTCATCGAGGGGCAAATCCGGAAGTATTGTTCCATCAATACCAATTTCAGCACATTTCTCACAAAATCGGGTTATGCCAAACTGATAAACCGGGTTGAAATATCCCATTAAAATCAGCGGAATATTTACCGATTTGCGAATGTGTTGCAATTGCTCAAAAAGCAGGTTAAGGTTCATTCCGTTTTTTAGCGCGATTTCGCTGCTACGCTGAATGGTTGGCCCGTCGGCGGTTGGATCGGAAAAAGGGATTCCGATTTCGATGAGGTCAACGCCGTTTTTTTCCAGTTGCTGAATAATTTCAACGGTGCTGTTTAATTCCGGAAATCCGGCGGTAAAATATACGGAAAGGATATTTTCTTTTTTCGTTTCGAAAAGATGGTTAATGCGGTTTTTCATTTTTTTATGTATTGTTGTCATTTCGACGACGCAGGAGGAGAAATCTGTCTCTTAAAGCATGAGATTTCTCAGTCGTGCCTCCTTCGAAATGACAGGAATGGTTTTTTACTCACTTCTTTTATCTCATTACTTCTTTAATACCCAAAATAATCAAGATACGTTTCCATGTCTTTGCTGCCGCTTCCCGAAAGGTTAATCACGTTTACATCTTCCGGTTTCATTGCAATTTTTTCGAGTGCTGCCAGCGCGTGTGCCGATTCCAGCGCCGGAATTATTCCTTCTTTTTGGGTAAGCAGCAAAACAGATTGCAGCACCACCTCATCGGTTGCTGAAAGGAATTTTGCTCGTCCGGTTTTATGCAGATGCGCATGCAAGGGTCCAATTCCGGGATAATCCAGCCCCGCAGAAATCGAATATGGTTCGGTTATCTGGCCATCTGCATTTTGCATTAACATGGTTTTACTGGCGTGCAAAACCCCCGGAGTGCCCACTGCCAGTGTTGCCGCTGTTTCTCCTGTTTCAATTCCTTTTCCGGCGGCTTCCACACCAATCAGTTCCACCTGCTCGTCATCCAGAAAATGATAAAAAGCACCGGCTGCATTGCTGCCACCTCCAACACAAGCCAAAATCCGGGTTGGAAATTCGCTGCCGGTTTGTTCCTTTAGCTGGATTTTCATTTCGGTGCTGATAACCGATTGAAAGCGTGCAACCATATCGGGATACGGATGCGGGCCAACCACCGAACCGATTATATAATGCGTATCCTCCGGATTGTTTATCCAGTCGCGCATCGCTTCGTTTGTGGCATCCTTTAACGTTTTGTTTCCACTGTGAACCGGAACAACCATGGCACCAAGCATCTTCATTTTTTTTACGTTGGGCTCCTGCCGCGAAACATCAAGCGCACCCATATAAACAATACATTCCAATCCTTTTAGCGCGCATACTGTTGCGGTTGCAACCCCATGCTGACCGGCTCCGGTTTCAGCAATAATACGTGTTTTCCCGAGTTTTTGGGCAAGCAGAATCTGGCCAATTGTGTTGTTTAATTTATGCGAACCGGTGTGATTTAAATCTTCGCGTTTTAGATAAATATTAGTACCGTAATGTTCCGACAAGCGACCGGCAAAATAAAGGGGTGATGGTCGCCCAACGTAGTCTCTTAGCAACAGATCGAACTCTTTTTTAAATTCCTCCGATTCAATGATTTCCAAATAGCGGCACTTTAGTTCGTCGATGTTGGTGTACATCATTTCCGGAATCCAGGCACCGCCGAATTCGCCGTAATATCCTTTTTCGTTTACCTGATATTTCATGTTTAAAAAAGTTGGAAGACTGAAGACCGAAGACGGAAGTTTTTTGATTCCGAAAATTTGGTATTCCTCTTTATTAATTTTTAATTTCCTCAATAAATCTTTCTAATTTCTCAATATTTTTCAAGCCGGGTTCATCTTCAAAACCGCTGTTTAAATCCACGCCGGTAAGTTTTGGATGATTAATTTCTTTTATACTTTCCACATCATCGGGCCCGATTCCGCCACTCAGAAAAAACGGGGTGTGCCCGCTGTAACCTTGTAATACCGACCAATCGAATTTTTTACCGGAACCTCCGTGCTGCTCTGTTTTTGTATCGAAAAGGAAAAAGTCGGCTACTTTTTCGAATGGGGCTGTGGCCGAAAAATTGAATTTCTTATCGATACTAAAAACCTTAATAATTTTCAGTCCTGGTTTTTTAAGCATTTGACAGGTTTTTGGATTTTCTTTACCATGTAGCTGGACATACTCAAATCCAAGGTTTTTTGCCAGTCCCAGAATTTCAAAAGCATTCTCATCGACAAAAACACCAACTTTTGGTTTTTCAGTTTGAAATAAACCAGGCTCAGGAATTTCTCCAATAAACCGTTTGGAAGGTGAATAAAAAATATAACCTAAAAAATCGACGTCAAGTTTTTCGACCTGCCTTCGATTTTCGGTAAATTTCATTCCACATACTTTTATTCTGAGTGTTCTTTTCATCGTTCTTTTTACTTACCTACTTTTTATGAATGTCATTTCGACGATAGGAGAAATCTGTTGCAAGTAAGAGATTTCTCAGTCGTACCTCCTTCGAAATGACAATAAAGATGTTACTTCAGTTCTTCAATCAATTTCCGGCAAGCCGCGCCCGGATTCTCCGATTTCATAAACGTTTCTCCGATTAGAAATCCTTTAAACCCGTGTTTTTTTAAATAACAGATTTCATCTGCTCCTGCCAGTCCGCTTTCCGAGATTTTTACATACTTATCCGGAATATGTTTCGATAATTGCACCGAAGTTTCCACATCCACGGTAAAAGTTTTCAGGTTGCGGTTATTTACGCCCACCACGTCCACATAGTCGTTAACAATTCCGATTTCTTCCAGGTTGTGGATTTCCATTAACACTTCCATTCCCAGCTCTTTGGCTTTTTTGGCCAGTATTTCGGCCTGTTCTTTTTCAAAACAGGCGGCAATCAATAAAATAACATCAGCGCCAAAAGCTTTCGCTTCAACAATCTGGTAAACGTCAATCATAAAATCCTTGCGAAGAATCGGGATTTGAGGATTGGTTTCGCGCGCTTTTGTTAAATTGGCAAGCGTTCCTCCAAAATATTCGTAATCGGTTAAAACCGAAAGACAGACCGCTCCGGCTTCCACATATCCTTTGGTAACATCTTCCACTTTTACTCCAAAATTTATTTCTCCTTTTGAAGGTGACTTTTGTTTGAACTCGGAGATAATTCCGGAAGATCCTTCCTTTAAAAGATTTGCTTTTAATGAATTGCACTTTCTTGTAAAAAGCGGATATTTCTCCAGCTTTTCAATACTGACCACTTTTTTCTGGTTCGCAACTTCCTGCTTTTTTGTGGCTATTATTTTATCGAGAATGTTCATGATATTTTATTCGTACACTTTGTCATTTCGACGACGAAGGAGGAGAAATCTGTCTTTTAAGTATGGGATTTCTCAGTCGTGCCTCCTTCGAAATGGCAATCTGATTATTTTTAAATTATTGCTTTTAACTTATTCAGTGCGCTTTTGCTCGCCAACGATTCCCTCGCGATTTCCACACATTCCGTAAGATTTTTTTCAGGGAAATAAAGATTAATTCCCAGCGCCGCATTGGCCAAAACCGCATTGTTTTGTTCCGGTGTTCCGTTTCCTTCCAGGATATCTAAAAATATTTTTGCCGCGTCTTCAATTGTATTTCCCCCGTAAAGTTTTTCGGGTTTTATTGGCTGCATCCCAAAATCGGATGGCGAAACCTCCCGTTCCGTGTGATTTGAAGCAAGTCTGGAATTGGCTGTTAACGAAACTTCATCGTAACCGTCGAGGCTGTTTACAATGGCATATTTCACCTCCAGCGTTTCATAAACATTTTTGTAATAGTTGTAATTTTCAATGTTATTTACGCCCAGAACCTGGTATTTTGGCGACGATGGGTTTATCATCGGCCCAAGGATGTTGAAAAAGGTTGGTACTTTTAATGCCCGGCGAACCGGGGCGATGTGTTTCATGGCAGGGTGAAAAAGCGGAGCATGCAAAAAACAAAAGTTCCCTTTTCCCAGATCGTTTTTCAATTTCCCCAAATCGTTACTGAATTTGTATCCCAGATATTCCAAAACATTGGAAGAACCCGTTGTGGAGCTCGCCGCATAATTGCCGTGTTTTGTTACATTAATTCCGGAACCAGCAATAACAAAACAGGCCAGTGTTGAAATGTTGAAGGTGTTTTTCCCGTCGCCACCGGTGCCAACCACATCAATTGCATTGAATTCACCGAGATTGGTTTTCAGGCTCAACTCGGCCATGGCATCGCGGAATCCGGCCAGTTCATCCGAAACCAGTGGGCGCATTTTAAATACCGTGAGGAATGACGCAAATTCTGATTCTGAATGTTGACCTTTCCCAACAGCCAGAAGGCTTTCCTTTGCCTGTGCGCGGGTTAAAATGTTGCCTTCGAAAAGGTATTGTAGGGTATCTTTCATTTCCTTCTTTTAAATTAATGTATTGTTTTGCGGTGCGTGCATCATTTCAGCTTTGTTTAAATGTAGTGGACGCACCTTGTTTCCTTTCGTTTCATTCAACCCCGGGATGAATCCCAGGGCAAAAGATATCGAATTTAGTTCCGTCTTTCAGGGCTTCATCAACCAGTTTGCAATTATTTTTTCGCCCCACGGAGTGAGTACCGATTCGGGATGAAACTGAACACCTTCCACATCAAACTCTTTGTGTTTCATCGACATGATTAAACCGTCATTATCGATACTTGTAACTTCAAAACAATCCGGCAGATTTTTCTTTTCCACAATCCACGAGTGGTAACGGCCCACTTCGAATGTTTCCGGTAGCCCTTCAAATAGAACAGAACGGTTTTGAGTAAGTTTAACCGGAGTGGCGATTCCGTGCAAAACCCGGTTCATGTTATGCAGTTTTCCACCAAAAGCTTCTCCGATTGCCTGGTGCCCAAGGCAAACGCCAAGAATGCTTTTTGTTGGCGCGAATTCTTTAATGATGTCGGGCAGTAATCCCGATTCTTCAGGTAATCCCGGCCCCGGAGAAAGAACAATTTTATTGTATTTTTTTATTTCTTCCAGCGAAATTTCGTCGTTGCGGCTAACATCAACCGTCAACCCTGAAATCTTTTTTATGGCGTGAACCAGGTTGTAGGTAAACGAATCGTAATTATCAATAACTAAAATGGAAGCCTCCCCCCTGCCCCTCCCAAGGAGGGGAGCCTGGGAAGCGTTCGTTTTTGTTGTTTTTTCTTGTTGTATCATTTTTATATTTTTTAGTTCATTTCTTTTTTCTTACTCCCTTCTCCATTGGGGAAGGGCTGGGTATGGGGCTTCCTTTCTTGCTCCCCCTCTTATGGAGGGGTCGGGGGAGGCTGTCTTTTAATTTATTCCTTTTGCCATTTCGATGGCTTTTTTCAGCGCCGCCAGTTTATTGTTTACTTCCTGCAATTCGCTTTCTTCCTGCGAATCGGCGACAATTCCGGCGCCGGCCTGGTAAAAAAGTTTGTTGTTTTTACTCAGGAAAGAGCGAATCATAATGGCATGATTTAAAGTACGGTCGAAACCCAAATATCCGATACAACCCCCGTAATAACCACGGTTTTGGTTTTCGTATTTATCGATTAATTCCATAGCCTTGTATTTTGGGGCACCCGATAATGTTCCGGCCGGAAAGGTTTCTCCCAACACTTTTATCAGATTTGTATCGTCGGTAATTTCGCCCGAAACCTGCGAAACCAGGTGAATAACGTGCGAATAAAACTGTACTTCGCGGTAAGTTTCCACAATTACATGATCGGCATTCCGGCTTAAATCGTTTCTGGCCAGATCGACCAGCATCACATGTTCTGCATTTTCCTTTGGATCTTTGCTGAGTTTTTCTGCCAGTTCACGGTCCTGTTCATCGTTTCCTGTGCGTTTAAAAGTTCCGGCAATGGGATGAATGTACGCTTTGTTTTTGTTGATGCGGATTTGAGCTTCCGGGCTCGAACCAAAAATACGGTAACTGCCAAAATCAAAATAAAATAAATACGGAGAAGGATTAATGGAACGAAGTGCGCGGTAAACATTAAAATCGTCGCCCTGGAAATTTTGTGAAAACTGCCGGCTTAAAACAATCTGGAATACATCGCCTCTGTAACAGTGTTCCTTTCCTTTTGTCACCATAAATTTGTATTCTTCGTTGGTAATATTTGAAGTTTCTTCCCCCAGAGTGTCAAATTTTGCAGTCGAGAAATTAAGGTTCACAAGCAAATGATGAATGTAATCCATTTGCGAAGTCTCATCCTCAAGCAGGTTTTCCACAATATGTATGATGTTTTTGTGGTGGTCGATGGCGACCACATACTTGTAGAAACTGTATTTTACTTCCGGAATCTGGTATTCTTCCACTTTTTCGGAGGTAAACTTTATGTTTTCGAAATGCTGGATGGCATCGAAATTTACATAACCAAAAAGTCCGTTTGCCGGAAGTTCAATTTCATTTGAATCGACATCGAATGTTTTGAAAAATTTGTCCAGTTCAACATCAAGGCTTCGATCTTTGGAAAGCGAAAAATTCTCCGCATCACTTAGCGGGAGTTTTTTCTCTACTACTCCATTGTTTACTGTAAAATCGGCTACCGGATTAAAACAGATAAAAGAATAGGCATTTTCGTTTCCATGATAATCGGAACTTTCGAGCAATATCGATTTCGGATAAAGTGTTCGCAAGCGCAGATAAATGCTGACCGGTGTAACGGTGTCAGCCAGTATTTTCCGAACTACGGGTTTAAATGTTAATTTTTTCATATTTTAAATTTAAGCCCCCCTAATCCCCCCCCCCCCCAGGGGGGACTTTAGGAACTTTTGTTATATTTTTATTTATTACTTTTCTTTCTTACTCCCTCCCTTTTGGGGAGGGTTGGGGTGGGGCCCCTTAAAAAAAACGGCTCACCGTGATTCGATGAGCCGCTTTAATTTTTGCAATAGCGTTTTTTCTCTTCACGTAGTTTGTAAAAAGTTGCTGTGCCACCACCAAATATTTTTATTTATTATCATCCTATTAATTTAATAAATTTCCTACCTCGTTCTTTAAAATAGGCAAATGTTTCTTTACTGTTCCCCAAACTACCCCATCATCAATTAAATCGTAACCATAAATCACCCTATTTCGCATCCCGATAATTCTCTTCGAACTTGTAATTTTTATTTCGCTGTTTATCGAGAGTAATTTATTCATCACTTCACCAATAATTTCCAACTCCCGTTCAACTGCACGTTTTATCATTTTATTTTTTTGATACTGAAAAAAATCTATATCACCAATAAACGTTTCAATTGATTGAACAGATTCCCAAATATCATACAAGTATTTTTTGGTTTTGTCTGTCATAAACCAACTGTTTATTTGTTTCTACTTCTTCAACAAAATAAGGATTTGACAATGATTTTACAGTAACCAAATCTATTTCCCGATTAAATATCTGTTCAAGATTCTCCGCTAATAAAAAATAGTTTTCAGCATAATCTTCAATTTCCAATTGCTGAAAAGAAACAAGAAAATCAATATCGCTTTGAGATGAAAAATGATCAGAAACTACGGATCCAAAAATCCACAATTTTTCAACATTCAACTTTTCGCAAAGTGCAATTATATCTTTTATTTTGTTTTTTATCAGTTTGTTCATCTTAAAATAAAAAAACCTGCTCTTTTATCAGGAGCAGGCTCATTTTGAAATATCTTTTTAAAAAATACCAATATGGCTGTTAACTCCCAACTTACGTAAGAAGACCCCACCACGGTAGCCATATTGTATTTATTTTATTCATTGTTGTTTAAATTTCAGTTCAAAAGAATAAAATTTTTTAGTTAAAAACAACTTTGAGCACTAAAAGTTCTTTGTAACTAATCAGTCTACTCTCAAAAATAGGTGGTTATGAACAATTTTCTGTGGTATTACACAGATTTCGATATCGTC
>JARGFQ010000012.1 GCA_029210565.1 Bacteroidales bacterium | reverse complement strand
CTTCGTCCCATCTATCATAAAACCGATGATGCATCGATGGCACATCTGAACCTTGGTTTATTGGCCTACTGGTTAGTGGCAACCATAAGATATCAGCTGAAACAAAATGGAATGAACTCCGGTTGGCGCGAAATTGTACGCTCGATGAACACCCAAAAGTGCGTAACAACAAGCGTGGTAAACATCGAAAGGCAAACCATTTTAATACGACAATGCACGGAACCAACTAAGGTGACCAAGGCAATTTACGACTTGCTAAAATATAAATATGTCCCCTTCACAAGAAAAAAATCTGTAGGGACCCCTGCTGAAATTTTTAAAAATGACAGTCCATAATATCAAGCCTTTACAAACTTACCCCTGCAATGTGGGTTAACTGGGGCTTCAACATGTCATGGAATATTTTTTCCGGGTTTGAAACCAACAGGAGGATGTCCAATGCGAAGCTGGAGGCGGAGAACAGCAAGCTGGCCTATCTCGATATAGAGTATGAGATCATGGGGGAGCTGGACCTGCTCTACAATACCTACCTGAACAATATCACCGTAACCAACTTCGAGGCCGAGAGTGCAGAGCTGGCCAGGGCATCACTGGAGATAGCCATGGAGCGATATCGTCTGGGATCACTGTCGGGACTGGAGTTCAGGGAGTACCAGAACAACTTTCTTAACGCCATCAACAGAAGGCTGACAGCACTCTATCAGGCAAAGATTTCCGAGATCGGGCTGAGGCTTCTTGCCGGCGAACTCACTGAATAGTACGCAGCCCCTCTTTTGTGGCAGATATCCGCATCATGCCCGCGGCTTCCGGTCTGTCAAAGACTTCCGGTCTGTCAGAGGCCTTAGACCGTAAAACCGTGGCTCCCGGCCGGAGTGTTTATTGATCAGCGTTCCTCTTCCTCTTCCTCTTCCTGTAGGCACTGATCCCTTTATAAGACAGCCATATGACAAAGAGCGCCCCTACCACGTACATGACCCAGTCGAGGTAAGGCAGTATATGATCCCTCATGTCATAGGCGAAATAACCTATCAGTGCCAGGATAATGTTCCAGAGACCGGCACCCAGGAAGGTATAGAGAAGGAATGTCCAGATGTTCATCCTGGAGAGACCAGCCGGGATGGAGATCAGCTGACGTACCGCCGGCACCAGCCTGCCTATGAAGGTAGAGGCCTTGCCATGCTTCACGAAATACTTTTCGGCATTCTCCACACTGCTTCGATTGATCAGCAGGGCATGGGCCCACTTCGTGTCGGCCAGGCGGTAAAGCAGAGGCCTGCCCAGCCATATCGCAAGGTAATAGTTTATTATGGCTCCGGACATCGCGCCTGCAGTCGAAGCCAGAAGCACTCCCGCCAAGGTCAGCGAGCCCTCTCCCGCCTTCCAGGCAGCAAAGGGAATAACTATCTCAGAGGGGAAGGGCACGAATGAACTCTCGACGGTCATCAGAAGCCATATCGTGAAATAATTAAGGTTGGCCATGTACCACTCAAAAACAGTCTGAAATATCTCCATGTTAAAATGGCGTTAAGGTCTGAAGGTCAAATATAAGCATCAGACATTAAGTTCTTAATCATTTATTCTTAATACCTCACTACCTGCCTATTGCCGACTGTGGACTGAATCAAGCATCAATATTAGCATACTTCGCATGCTTCTCTATGAACTCCCTGCGCGGCGGAACCTCGTCGCCCATGAGCATTGAGAAGATATGGTCAGCCTCGGCAGCACTGTCGATAGTTATCTGGCGCAGTGTGCGCGTCTCCGGATTCATTGTCGTTGACCACAGCTGCTCTGCGTTCATCTCGCCCAGACCCTTGTATCTCTGGATGGCGACGGATGACTCTTTGCCCTGTCCCATCTCCTGAACAGCAGCGTTGAGCTCCTCATCATCCCAGCAGTATTTCTCGGCCTTTCCCTTCTTGACAAGATAGAGGGGAGGAGTGGCTATGTAGATGTTGCCGTTCTCAATAAGCTCTTTCATATACCTGAAGAAGAAGGTCATTATCAGTGTGGTGATATGCGAGCCATCAACGTCGGCATCAGTCATGATGATCACCTTCGCATACCTCAGTCCTGATATGTTCAGGGCCTTGCTGTCGTCGTCGGTGCCGATTGACACCCCGAGAGCGGTGTAGATATTCTTGATCTCCTCATTGTCAAAGATCTTGTGCTGCATGGCCTTCTCTACGTTGAGTATCTTGCCTCGCAGCGGCAGGATGGCCTGAAAGCGGCGGTCACGGCCCTGCTTGGCTGTACCGCCTGCAGAGTCGCCTTCAACTATGAATATCTCCGACACTGCCGGATTCCGGTCGGCACAGTCGGCCAGCTTGCCTGGCAGTCCTGACCCCGACAGAACATTCTTGCGCTGAACCAGTTCGCGGGCCTTGCGGGCAGCATGGCGGGCGGTGGCGGCAAGGATAACCTTCTGGACTATAACCTTGGCATCTTTGGGATTCTCCTCGAGGTAATTGGAGAGGGCGGTGCTTACTGCCACATCCACCGATCCCATCACCTCAGAGTTGCCGAGCTTGGTCTTCGTCTGCCCCTCGAACTGGGGCTCTGCCACCTTGCATGAGATGACCGAGGTGAGTCCCTCACGAAAATCGTCACCGTTTATGTCAAACTTCAGCTTGGAGGTTTGTCCTGAGTCTTCGGCATATTTTTTCAGCGTCCGCGTCAACCCCCTGCGAAAACCTGCCAGGTGGGTGCCCCCCTCTATGGTGTTGATATTATTGACATAAGAGTGAACGTTCTCCGAGAAGGAGGTGTTATACTGCAGAGCCAACTCAACAGGAGTCTCACCCTTGTCGTAATTAATATAAATTACACCCTCTGTAAGCCTCTCACGGTTAACATCAAGATACTCAACAAACTCTATCAGTCCCCTCTCAGAATAGAACTGCTCCGTCATCGGGCCATTGCCGTTGCCGTTTTCAGCCTCCTCCCTCCTGTCGGTCAGTGTGAGCATGATACCCTTGTTGAGAAAGGCCAGCTCTCTGAGACGGGCTGCCAGGATGTCAAATTTGAAATCCAGTGTCTGGAAGATCGTGTCGTCAGGCATGAAGGTGGTGATTGTGCCGCTGCCGTCGGAATCCCCGGTCTGTGTGACCGGTGCCAGCGGCTTGCCTCTCTCGTAGGTCTGTGACCATTTCTTGCCCTGTCTCATGACATCTACCGTCATCCTGGAAGAGAGGGCATTGACGCATGATACACCCACACCGTGGAGACCGCCCGACACCTTATAGCTGTCCTTATCGAACTTGCCGCCGGCGTGAAGCACCGTCATTACCACCTCAAGGGCAGAACGCTTCTCCTTTTCGTGCATCTCCACAGGTATCCCGCGACCGTTGTCGACTACGGTCACAGAGTTATCTTCGTTTATCGTAACATCAATCTGAGTACAGTATCCTGCAAGAGCCTCATCGATCGAGTTGTCAACCACCTCATATACAAGATGATGCAATCCCCTCACGCCGACATCACCAATGTACATCGCAGGTCTCTTCCTCACTGCTTCCAAGCCTTCAAGCACCTGAATGCTCCCGGCTGAATAGTCATCCTGCTCCTTACTCCTCTTCCTCTGTTCGTCATTAGTCATTCCAAGCAATTTTTAGTTGAAAAAATATGTTTTAACGGTTTGATAATATGTTATTTATAAAATCACACAAAGGTAGCAAAAAGTAACATATTTACCCCCTGAAACGCAACAATTAAATGAGATAGATATGAACAATCTTTACCGTTTTACCGACACCTTAAAGGCTGTAGGTAAATCCGCCCAAAATCATAAAATTACGTGAGGGATAATAGTTCCATTCAAAGTACCGGTTGTAGGAGATATTGTTGCACCGGAGCCAGAAGGAGATGTCGGGTGTGTAGCGATACTCGGCCCCCAGGTTCAGGTTTGGGTGCCCCGGAAGTTTGACGATATCCCGGGGGGCCTTAACGAGCGCGTGCCGAACCCCCGTCAGGGAGAATGCGGCAGAGGCTATTATCTTGTTTCTCAGGTTGTATTCTGCTTTTAACGATCCGTCCCAGTCAGGCTTATGCCATGCATACTCTTCACCTGACATGTCATACCCGTACCAGTTACCTGCCACTGAGAGGGTCAGCTGCCGGCCTACCGGGTACTTCACCTCACCGTGGACCTTCAGCAGGCTGCCGTCGTCATACACGGGCAGAAAATAGTTGCCGACACCAATGGTATCATTCATAAAGAGCAGCATGTCCCTGAACATCGTGAAGCTCACGCCAAGAGCATAAGTGGCTGTGACATTCATGTTACCCGATATGCCGGCATTTATCCTCAACTGGTTGTCGGTGCTGCGCAGAGTGAAGAGGGTGTCACCGGGCATCATCCACGGGTTGACGTAGGCCGTATTGCGTGCCTGGTTGTTCTCCAGCCAGCCGTCGACAGCTGCCGTGAACCTGAGGAACTGGGGTATAACCCTGAAGGTGAATGAGACATCCGGGTAGAAATGCATATAGAGCTTTGTCTCCCCGCCCAGAAGAGGATCATAATTCTCCCTTAGATCAGCGTTCGCCTTTAGCCCGAATTTAAATCTCCAGTTATCGTTGCCCTTTGTGATATACGGTTCCAGGGCAAGCAGGTTGCGCGCTTTGCTGTCTACACCTTTAGCAAAGAGATAGAGATCATAATTGAGATCCACGCCGCCGTAGAGCCCGAACATGTTGGTGCCTCCCCTGACCTGAAGTGAAGGGTTGTGCTGCATGCCGTCACTCTCGCGCATGAAAATGTTATAGCTCACGGTGGCATCCCAGTTGATATCGTTTGAGTCAGGCTCCATGGTGAAGTACCTCGCCCTTGCAGTCGCATCGTAATAGAGTGACCTGATATCCTTTTTGTCAGGATCGTACCCGATGACATCAGGGTCATAGCCGTAAGCATAGCGGGTCATCTGCCTGAAATCAATATCCATATCGAGGCGGCTACGCCGGAAGTACTTCTTGCCGTAAAGAATAGCCTGGTTATCAAGGAAACCGCCATATACCCTGGCATCATTCTCCAGCTCTATCCTGGATGCAGAGGCATAACTGCGGGTGAAGAGCCCGACACTGCCCTTCGCAGACCTTCCGTTTGATATGCTGACCTCGAGGAAAGGTGACAGGTAGGTGCCAAAACCGAGGCTCACATATCCCTTCCTGAGCTCCTCGAGAGGATCAGGCGACAGCACCGCTGATTTGATCGGGCTCACCTCGTATTCAGGAACAAAAGAACCGGGTGTGAAGTCGTACGCAAATTTGACCCTCACTGTAGAGGTGTCATCGGCCGATGGCAGCAGGGTGTGCTTTGCAGCAGCCTGCAATGTGGGCTTGTAAGGGTTGTACAGTGTCACTGACCTCCTTATTGCCTCATCCTCTGTCTGTCCGCCGGCAAGTATCGTGATCAGCAGGGCAGCTGCGGTGAAATATATCTTCTTCTTCATTGCTTTCTCCGTTTAATGATCAGTTCGGTCTCTCTGTTGTTCCTGCTGCGGCTCCCTCCTCTGCGGTAAGTGCTGAGAGCCTGGTGCGTGCTTCTTCAATGATGCCGTCATCAGGCACCGTATAGTAGTCTATCAGGCTCTGCAGGGTAGCTTTAGCCTGGAAGGTATCACCCTTCTTCAAGGCTATGTCTGAAAGCAAAAGGAATACCCTCCCCGTCCAGTATGCGTGGGGCGAACTCATGTCTACAAACTGGTTGGCCTCCTTCTCCGCCCCGTCGATATCACCCGCCTGCCACAGCAGCTCCGCCACATGATACTTTGCTTCGGCACCGTAAGCCGTCGCCACCTCAGAACCCACCCTCCGGTAGTCGTCAAGCGCATCGTCATTGTTGCCAAGACGCTGGTTTGATTTTGCCGTCAGGAAGGTCGCCTCACGTGCCAATTCCTCTGTCAACTTGTCAGATTCCAGCACCAGCTCAGCAGCGGCAATGGTCTTTTCATCATCCTCCAGTCGCGCTGCTGACCTCATCATGCCAAGCCATGCATACATTCGGTTCTCAGGACTGGTCGCCTCTCTCCCCAGCCTTTCGTAGAGAGAGTATGACCTTCGGTAGTCGCCCTTACCGTATGTTATGGAGGCCGCCCCAAGAAGCGACTGCTCCATGAACTGGTTGTTGCCCACGCTGACGACCTGCAGGTAGAGAGCCAGGGCATCATCAAGGTCACCCGATCTGTTCAGACAGTCGGCAAGGTAGAACCTGGCATTGGTGGCAAAGCTTCCCGACGGAAACTCACGCAGATAATCCCTGAAGATCTCCGATGAACGGTCACAGTTGCCCTTGACATACTGGTTCTCCCCGGAGATATAGGTCATGGAATCACGTGTGGCAGCCTTGATGTCTCCCATCCCTTCAACGTTCTGCATGTAGGCAAAATATGACTGCACATCGTCCATATCCGTATAGGCATTTCTGAGGCCGTTGACGGCATTGCGGGCCTCAGGGGTGTTCCTGAAGTTCTCGATCACCTTCTTGAACTGGGCCACAGCCTTCTCGTTCTCGCCTGCATTGTAGTATATCAGTCCCAGCTGGACCATCGCCGGCGGCACGAACTGGCTGGTGGTGTACCATGCAATGATGTTTGTGAAATCAGCCTCACCCCTCCCGGGCTGCCCGACGGCCACACGGGCACGGCCCCGCTCAAAGAGTGCATTTGGTATGTAGGCCGACCTGGGATACTTGTCTATCAGCGAGGTTAGGGTTGATATCTTCGCCTCGTTGTTGTTGCTCAGACCCAGGGCAAATCCCTTCTGGAACATCGCATAGTCGGCATCCTGCCTTGCATTTGCTATCACCCTGTCATAGTAGGATATGGCAGAGGTATAATCGGCCTGAATATAATAACAGTCGGCAATGCGGTTGAGAGCATCAACAACCATGTCGGACCTTGCCCCATTCTTTACGTTCCGCGTGAATACCATGAAGGCGGGCAGTGCCCTGGCATATTCACTGCTGTTGTACCATAAATATCCGAGGTTGTAATCTATCAGTTCATACTCGGGAAGGCTGACTGCCGCAGGGAGCTTCCTGAAGCTTTCCCAGTCGTTGCCGGCTGCAATCACATTGCCGAGACGGTAGTTCGCTTCGCCTCTCCAGTAGAGTGCCAGCGCCCTTAGTTCAGGATTCATCTCCTTGTATAGCAGCGACTTGTCGAACATAGCCACTGCATCAGCAAATTTCCCATTGCTATAGAGCTCAACCCCGCGGTAATAGGTGACCTTCTGCCAGGCCTCCTTAAGCCTCTCATCCCTGTTGGTTATCTTTTCCAGCGAGTTGAGGGCCGCCTGGTAGTTCTTCAGCCTCATGTAGGCCGATATCAGGTAGTCGTAAGCCTCCGACAGGTGGTCGGAGCCGGGATATGCCTGGATGTAGCTGTGAAGGGCTTCTATACCCTCGCCAAAGGGAGCGTAGGAGTTCTCGTAGGCCAGCTTGGCAAAGTTAAAGAGAGCCTCTTCCTGCACCGCAGGGTCGTGACTCATCTTTGATGCAGCAGAGAAGGCCATCTGCGCCTTTTTCTTGTCGTTGCTCTTCAGATAGCATGAGCCCAGCATATAATAGGCATTCTGTGTCAGGATGTCACTCCTGCCCACCGCCTGGTTGAAGAGTCTGGTAGCCTTTTCAATCTCATCGGTGCGGTAATAGCTGTAGGCCAGCTCATACTTGTCGTTTCTGCCACTGAGCCTCGTCTCGCTGATAAATTTCTCAAGCCAGGGTATCGCCTCACTGTAGTTACCCTTCTGAAAGTGTGCGTCTCCGATGAAGCGGTAGAGCTCTGTCTCCCTCTTCTTTCCGGCCTGGTCAATGAGTGAGGGCGCCATCTCCAGGATACCGTCAAAATTCTCGTTGATGTAATAGATCTGAACAATATAGAAGGGCACCACCCCGCCGAAGGTCTCGTCACCACTGAGCCTCTCGAATCCTTCCAGTGCCGTTTCATAAAAGCCGTTCTCATAAGCGATGGCCGAGTAATAGTAAATGGCCGGAGGGGTATAATCGGTATCCACGTCCATCAGCTCCGCAAAGAGCATCTGTGCCCTCTTCTCATCGCCCCGCCTGTAGTGTGAATATCCGAGCTTGAATATATACTCTGCCAGCTCCCTGTCATTAAGCTTCAAACGGTCGGTCTGCTCAAACCAGTCGATGGCGCAACTGTAATTGCGTTTCTGGTAGCAGTAAAGACCCGACTCAAACCTGGCCCGGTTGAGCATCGGACTCTCACTGTTGCCTGCAATAAAGCGCTGCATCCTGTATTCGGCATCAGGCGCCATGAGGCGCATGGCGGAGATAGCTGCATGATACTCAGCATCAGCCCTCTGTATACTACTCCCGCTCTTCTCCGTGGTAAGCCACCTGTCAAACAGCTCGATGGCAGTGGCATACTTGGCTTTCCCGTACATCTCATAAGCGCTGTTCAGCAGCGAGGTCATCTCTTCACCGGAGAAGGACGACTGCCCCCTGACGGCAAGCCCGCCGGTGAGTAGCGCAACAACCATGATCACCAGTATCTTCCTGTTCATAACTTTATCTTTTCATGAGCCTCTTGCAACAAAAACAGCGCCACAAACCGGGGTCTGCAGACAATTTATTATAAAACAATATATTACGCCGTATTTGCGTCATAGTTTAACCAGCCGTAAAATTACAACTATAAAACAGGGTAAAAATCTCTTTAACACTCATTTTATCAACATCAATGCAGCTGATTGTTAATTCTTTTTTACTTTGCACGAAAAGAAATCAGGATGGAAGAGACTGCGCCGCTGGACACAATCATAGAACTGAAGAGCTGCTCGATCATGCAGCAGGATCACCTGGTCCTCTCTGATGTGAACCTGAAGGCTGACAGGGGGGAATTCCTCTACCTGGTTGGAAAGGTGGGAAGCGGAAAGACATCCCTGATCCGCACTCTCAATGCACAGCTGCCCCTGACTGACGGTGAGGGATGGGTTGCCGGGTTCGATCTGAAGAAACTGAAGAAACGGGAGATACCTCTCCTGAGGCGAAAGCTGGGCATAGTATTCCAGGATTTTCAACTGCTCACCGACCGGTCGGTGTATGACAATCTGGAATTTGTTCTCCGGGCAACAGGATGGAACAATAAGACAGCTACTGAAGACCGCATCAGGGAGGTGCTCGCAAAGGTAGGTTTACAAAACAAGGGCTTCAAGATGCCTCATCAGCTCTCCGGGGGTGAGCAGCAGAGAGTGGTAATTGCACGTGCACTGCTTAATGACCCTGAGATAATACTGGCTGACGAACCGACCGGCAATCTGGATCCGGAGACCTCGGAGGATATACATATTCTGCTCAAGGAGATAAGCAACAACGGCAGGGCAGTGATAATGTCGACACACAAACTGTCGCTGGTGAAGAAATACCCTGCCAGAACTCTCAAGTGCGAAAACGGCAAAGTAGTCGAGAGCGAGACCAACGACCAGGTGATAGAACTTCTCTTCTGATCACTTTAAGAGTCTCACCGGCCAGGGAAGGGTGTTTCTGTAGAGTCGGTAATAGATGGTTTTTGTTCCGCCGAACGACTTCATGAAGAGGGCGATTGAGGGCACGGAAGACCCTGCAAAATCGAGGGTCATGTTGCTCTCCGCATCCATTCTGATGATATTGTCGATGACATGGTAGGCTGTCCTGAGCTCACGGCTCTTCCGGCTGCCTGCAGTAAAGAGCATTGTTATGCGTGAGCGGTAATAGATACAGAAGACTCCCCACAGCAGCTTTCCCTTCGGTGATCTGACACCCAGTATACTTCCTTTTCCCGTCTCGAGACAGTGATCCATCAGTGCCTGGAGACGTTTGTAGCTGGTCTCCCGGATGACGCCGGCCCTCTTGCCGATATTGCTTCTGAAGAGAGCGATTACCTCTTGTGGTTTGACATCACCCACAATATCCTGCGGATAGCGGTGTGCAATGTTGATGTTCCGCCGGCAATCGGTAGAATAGTTCAGCCATATCTCCTCATAGGGCCTGTCAAGCTTAAGCTCGAAATTGTCACGCCGGGTGATTATAAATCCCGGCAGGCGGATCTCCTGCCCGACATTCAGGTCGATAAGTCTGTAAAATTCCGGCATGAAGGAGACGAACTCGGTGGCTATCCTGTTGCTGTCGCCGTCAGCGGTAAACAGCCCCAGTTGCTGAAGAAAGAGCGGTGTGGCAATATAGTTGAAGCCAAACTTGCGCGAGCAGGGAAGCGGAAACAGCGACAGGTAGTCGTCATCTACCAGGGCTTCCCACCCGGGGGCCATGATATCGAGGTACCACGACCAGGGGTAAGGTCTCAGTCCGGGTATCTCCGCCAGGGAGTCATCCCATCTGCGGCGGTCTATCTCTTCATTTCTGAGGTATGCAATCATGCCTTTTGCAGTTCCAGGATTTCCTCAAACACCATTCTCCACCCCTCCCATCCGTTTGATTCGGAGAGTGAAGTGTTATGCCAGACCGAGACGAAGAGGCCTCCCACCCTTCTGGTAGCGCTGATCAGTGATCTTATCACCGCCAGGGATGCCTCCGGCGTCAGGTGCCGGTACTGTCTCAGGGTTCCGTCCATCACCTGGAAAGGCACAACAGTCAGTCCCGTCCGCTTCTCCCTCGACAGATCATAGAAGATATACGGCCTGGCCATACCTGCCCTGAATCCCGGCTCATCCGCATAACCCATGGTGTAATCGTACTTTATACCCGCACTCTCCCAGGCCCGGTATGTATCCGGCATGCGGAGCAGAAGCCAGTGCTGCCGTGCACGTTCCGGATGATGACCTGCAATATGGCGGTAGCGTTCCGTCTCCGTCTTCAGGGTTTTTGGCCTTCCTGCGGAACGGTAGGAAGGATGGATACCGCTGCCGAACATGGCGTCGTACTTCCTGATTATCTCACCATAGGCATGATCACGGTAGGGAGGATTATGATCATATTCGCCCTGGTCGCCCGTAGGGAAGAAAAAGAGTGCCTCACTACCGTGCTGTATTATCTGCTGCTCGATATAAGCAAAACTATCGTAAGGATCAGGCATCGTACCGGCCATGGTCCTGACCCTGTTTGCCGCCTTCGCGCCTGTGCCGGCAAACCCCTTGACCAATCCTCCCATGCTGCGGAGAAAACCGCGGCTGCGATAGGCAAAAGGCTGATCGACATCCACGGTAAGCAATGACCGGAACTCGTTGTGCCTGATAGTGATGACAGGAAAAAACTTAACCAGTTCGTCCGCCAGAAAACGGGCCCAGATCTCTACTACCGGTACCTGCAAGAAGCCTCCCTTGTAAGCCAGCGACCTCTCACCCAGGTACCTGCCGTGGACATCCGGCGCAAAGGAGAGATACTCCTCATACCTGGTGACCATATAAAAGGCTGCCGAGAACACATCAAAGGGGAGAGTCCCGTCATCAACCGGAAAAATGTACGGCATCTCACCAATGAATGAGACCCCGGGCCTTATCCCACTGACGACCGTCTCTGAAATCAGACCCGAAGGCCTGACCACAAACTGATCCCTGACCTTCTCCCCGGAGTAGATAATGGCCGGACTGCTTCCGATCCTCCTGCGGTCTGTCGTTATCTCATATTCGATACCGAGAATTGTCGAGAAGATAATCTCTGCAGCATACTCCAGCCTGGGCGTTACCTCCGGAGAATATATCCTGAGCATTTTAGTTCCCATGTCAGCAAATTTATAAAAAGGAGAGATAAGCAACCGGCTGATTAGCCTCTTATTTATTAACAGAAATGCTTTTAAGAGAGGCAAAATTTACTACTTTTGTTATCTCTGTTTATCTGATCTTAAAATTAAACTAAATATATTATGGGCAAAGGTGATAAGAAATCCAGGAGAGGAAAAATCATAAGAGGCACCTATGGCGTACTCCGCAAGAAAAAGAAAAAAGGGAGTGTTATGCCGGCACCCCCAAAGGAAGAGATAAAGAGAGCAGAGGAGACTCAGGAGGTTAAGACCGCCCCCGCCAGGAAAGCAACCAAAACAACCAGGGCCAAGCCTGCCGCAAAATCTGCTGCCAAAACGACAGCTAAGAAGAGCAATGTAGAGAAGAAGCCTGCAGCTGCAAAGACAGCCAAATCTCCAACAAAAGCCAAAAAAACAGCAGGGAGCAAGGAAGAGTAGGTTTTTTCAATCAGGATCCGGAGATAAGCTCACTGTAAACAGAGGGATCAACAGTCGCCTCAATGATTGTGCTTCCGTTGGATTGCATAGCCTTTTTGACGGCACTGCGCATCTGTCCCGTGTCAGTTACCTGTAAGACGCCAGCACCCAGGAACCTTTCGGCACCAAAGAGTTTATCACTGTAGAGCTGCAGAGCCGATGACCTGATATTCCTGCGCGACTCCTTTATTTTTATCAGGTTAAGTTCACCGTCGGATAGCACAACCACAACTATCTTCAACCCAAGCCTGCGGGCGGTGATCATCTCACCTGCATGCATGAGCATTCCTCCGTCTCCCGTCACGCACACCACGGGTCTTTCAGGCTCTGCCAGTGCTGCTGCCAGTGCTGCCGGCAATCCAAACCCCATGGACGACCAGCCGTTAGTCATGAGGAGTCTCCCCCCCGGCGGCACCTCCCACATCTGTCCCAGCAGGTGAAGATGCGATCCCACATCAGCCGTGACGACAGTGTTGAAGGGCAACATCTCCTGCAAAACCGCCAGGGCGGTGACAGGATTAAATCCAGGTATCTTGCTGTAAATCTCATTACGGATCTCACTCCTCACCTCTGCAGCCAGCCGGGTCATCTCCGGGGAGCTCTGCAGCGTAGTCAGGGCCTCAAACCATTTATCAGGCGCAGACAAGCTCTCTATGGCACCTCTTATGCGGAGGTCCGATGCCCGGGTGTCAAAGTGCACAAGCGGCACATCCGGAAGCCATGACTCATAATTGTACTCTACGGCGTCATAGCCAAGTCCTATTACCAGGTCAGCCGAATTCACCAGCCTCTTCAGCCGGTCGCTGAGGGCATGAAACAGCACGCCCGCATAGGAGGGGTGACCCGAAGAGATCACTCCCTTTGCCATCGGGGTGACCACCACCGGCACACTGTGCTTTTCCAGAAACCTTGCCAGGGTCTCTCCGATGCCGGCACGCGCCGCGGTAAGTCCCACAGCTATCAGCGGCCTGCGCGCTGATGCGATCAGCACTCTGACCCGCTCTTCAGTCTGTTCCGGCAAGCTGCCTGTCGTTTCCCGGTCAGACCTTAATCCTCTCTCAGAGTTACCGGGCTTTTTCCCTGACGCATCATGACCTGAATCTGTACCTGTTTCATCAGTACCAGCACTGGCTCCGGGTGCACTATGACCAGTACTTACTTCGGATGCACCCCTCCCGAAACTCTCCCCTGACAGTTCGGGGCTGCTCCCTGCCCGCCCGGTCTCTTTTCCTGCCACGTCCGAGGGCAAACCGATATGCACCGGGCCCGGATACTCCTCGTTGGCTATATCCAGGCTCCGGCAAAGGACCTCCTCCGCATTGGCAGCGTTCAGCCTGAAGGTGGCTTTGGTCAGTGGACGGAACAGCGCCTGGTGGTCAATGTGCATCTGGGTGGTGCGCCCCAGCCATTCGTCAGAAACCTCTGAGGTGAGAGCCAGCACCGGCGAGCGGTCGAGGAGGGCTCCCCCGACACCCGATGCCAGGTTGACAGCCCCCGGACCGAAGGTGCCGTGACAGACCCCGGTGACACCTGTAAGACGGGCAGTAACGTCAGCCATGACCGCGGCTGAAGCCTCGTGCGACGTCAGTATAAACTCGATACCCTCCCTGCGGAAGGCATCCATAAAAGGCAGTGATGGCCCTCCCGGAATGCCGAACACCCTTCGTATCCCGTGATCCCTGAGCCTCCGGGTAAGGAGATCTTCTGATTTCATTGACTTTTTTTGTTCTGACACAAATGTAATCAATCAGCGAAACAAAAAAACCGCGATATTTGCTCACCTCTTAGAACCCAATGAAAGACCAGCACTACAACACCATCTTCTGGGCCATTGTCGCCTGCCTGATGTGGTCCACGGCATACCCTTTCATCAAGATCGGACTTCAGTATTCGACGCCGATACATTTTGCGGGGACACGCTTCATGCTGGCAGGACTGATGATCCTTCCCTTCACGCTAAGGCCGCGCCTGTATGTCAGGATGATACTTGACAACAAAGGATTGGCGATCTGGGTCACCGTGCTGCAGGTGCTTATTAACTATACCCTCTTCTACAAGGGAATGGACCGCGTGCCCGGAGCGCTGGGGGCAGTAATAGTAGGAGCTCAGCCCTTCGTTACCGCCATAATTTCCCGGATGATGATCAGGGAAGAGCGGTTTAACCGCGCCAAGGTGATAACGATTTTCTTCGGCCTGGCCGGTATAGTTCTGGTGAGCGCAGGAAGGCAGGGGTTTCAGTTCGGCCTGCCGGGCGAGATGGCAGGGGTGATAATGATCTTTGTTGCAAACATCTCAACAGCGACAAGCAATGTGCTTGTATCCAAGAACGGCAAGCACATGAATCCCGTGGTGCTTAGCTCCTTCTCCCTGCTGGTGGGAGGATTGATAATGTTTGGGGCCTCATTCTTCACTGAAGCTGTGCCTGAGAAACCTGAATTCCCATTTCATTACTGGCTGGTCCTTGCCTGGCTCTCCTTCATGTCTGCCTTCACCTTCTCAAAATGGTACGTGCTGCTGAAGAGACCGGGAGTGAAGGTCAGCGAGCTGAACCTGTGGAAGTTCATCCTTCCCGTCTTCGGGGCCATACTGAGCTGGATGATCGTTCCCGGAGAAAATGCTGACTGGGTGACCATAACAGGCATGGTAATCATATCTCTCTCACTGATATGGTTCTTCGGCGTCGCCGGCCGGCGTGAGCGGAGGGTCGAAGAGGTGCCCGCCGGACCAGTGGCCAAGTAAGTTGGCAGTTCTCAGTCGGCAGTCGTTAACTCATTGATTGACTGAAGACTGAAGACTACTGACTGAAGACTGAAGACTACCAGTCGGACGGCCAATCCGACAGGTTCTTGAAGAAAAGCAGATCCTTGTAGTGCGGCTTGGTTTTTGCCTCTATGGCAAGCATCTCATCGGCTGTTAGAGGCTTGAACTCCTGCGCTATGCGGATGTTCTCCTCCAGCTCCGTGATCTTGTCAATACCAACAATGACTGTGCTTACAGGAAGGGTCATGACATACTCCATCGCCTCCTTCATAGTGATGATGCCTCCGTTGGCAAATATGCGGTCGCGCGCCGGGATCTTCATCCCCACTATGCCCATGCCGCTCTTTACGGCGTTGGGGAGGAACTTCTCTATGAACGGGTCATGGTGCTTGTCAGCTGCATTAATGGCTACCAGTACATTGTCAAACGGGAATCTCTCAAGCAGTGCATTCATAACATCCGGTCCCTCATGCCCTGTGAATCCGATAAACCGGATCATCTTTTCATCACGTGCCCTGATCATCGCCTTGAGAACGCCACCGTCGCCGGTGATCCTGTCAAGGGTCTGCATCTCGGACAGTTTGACGTTATGAATCTGCCACAGGTCGAGATGGTCAGTGTTGAGCTGCTTAAACGACTTCTCCAGGAGCCGCATCGATCCGTCATAGGTGCGGTCGTGAGTCTTGGAAGCCAGGAACACCTCCTTGCGTCGGTACTTCAGCACCTGCCCCAGGTTTCTCTCACTGGTGCCCATGGCATCGGCACGGGGAACTGTCGGCGTCTGCCTGCCGTATGCTGCGGCTGTGTCTATATAGTTTACCCCCAGGTCTATAGCCCTGTTGATGATATCCAGGGCAATATCTTCCCTGCCCGGGACCTCAATGGAGGCCTGACCTCCGAGACTGAATAATCCTACCATATGGCCGGTCTTACCCAGGGGACGCAATGGCAGCTTTCCCTTATTTAGACCAAAGAGAGGCTGCCCGAATGCATCAGCATACGGTACTACACCTGCCATAGCAGTAAGTGCTATCATCTTCTGCAGGAATTCGCGGCGGCTGTTTAGAGCTTTTTCTGACATGATTTTTTTTTAAAGTTAAACCCTTTATCTAAATCAAAGTTCACCAATCACCATAATATTTATCATTCTGATCCAAGCCGCGAAAGGAGTTGAATAATGCTTTACCGCAGCACCATCGAGGTCAGCCAGGATGTGACGGAGATCGGGGTCCTGCAGAGCGAAAAACGACTGCTCGACTGGATTTAGGGCCTGACGACCGGGGTCGGAAGATGAAATGCTAATGCCTATTTTTGCATGGTTCGGGGCATTCATAATTGAGCTTCCGGAGCTTTCTGTCAGGCTTTGCGGTCCGGGTTGCCAGCCGTAGTTCCGACGGCGGTTGGGGTCCTGAGTGCTGTAATAGCAAATATACCCATAAGGATGGCTGCCAGTATAGCCATCACTGCCCCGAAATAGAAAGGAATTCTTGAGTCCACTTTATCATACAGCACTCCGGCAATGATGCTGGCAGGCAACAGGGTTATTCCAACCAGGGCATTGTAGATGCCAAGGCCGGTACCCTTCTTGTTTGTATCGACGATGTCGGAGACAAATGCCTTCTGAATGCCGTCAGTAGCAGCCGAATATAGTCCGTAGAGTGCAAACAAAGATATAATTACCGCTGTGTCTGAGGATCTCCCGAAGCCGAAATAGACCAGCGCATAAATCAGGAAACCAACAACCAGGATCTTCTCCTTTCCAACCCTGTCGGAGAGTGAACCTACGGGAATGGAGGCAATGACCGAAACAGCGTTGGTGACCAGGTACACAAGAGGAATAAGGGCGACTTTTATACCGGCTTCATTGGCCTTGACAAGCAAAAGCGCATCGGTAGAGTTTCCCAGCGTGAAGATGAAAATAATCCCCAGGAACAGATAATATCTTTTGCTGAAATCCCTGAAGCGAAACTTTTGAAACAGTTCTGCCTTACTCTTTCTGATCTCTTTTATTCCGAAGATTATGACAAATATTCCCGCTATAGCCGGTATCCCGGCCACGAGAAAGAGCAACCTGTAATTATCGGGGAAGAGGGAGAGCATGGCAAATGCCATCAGCGGTCCGGCAATAGCACCGCTGTTATCCATGGCCTTCTGCAACCCGAAGCTTCTGCCGGTATCCTTATTGGTGACGGAGGCGGCGATCAGACTGTCTCGCGGAGCCGTCCTGATACCCTTCCCAAATCTTTCAGCAAATCGCAATACCAGCACCTGGATTGGCGAGATGACAAAAGCATACAACGGCATGATGATGGCAGAAATAGCATATCCCACAAGCATGAACGGCTTATTCTTCCCGATCTTGTCGCTCCAGAAGCCTGACAACGCCTTAACCAGTGATGCCGTGCTCTCGGCCACCCCCTCGATCAGCCCCAGGCTCGCCTTCGAGGCGCCGATAGACATTAAAAACATCGGCATCACCGAATAGATCATCTTGACCGATGTATCTGTAAGGAAGCTTGTCAGTCCGGTGAAAAAGATGTTCCTGTTGAATCCGAGGATTTTAATGTCGCGGCTCGTTCCTCGGGATTGAATTCCCGGCATATTGTTCATTGTCATCGCAGATCATCCCGGTGGGTCATTTTTAACTTCTGTCAATCTTCATGCCGTTAATTCTGAACAGCTTGAACAGCTCCACCACAGGTATGGGAGCCAGGGCCATGAGTATGACTATGATCCAGTGGTCGCGATCCATGACAGCCAGGCTGAATGCTTCGCGTACAGGCGGCACAAGGAGAACAATCAGCCCGATGACCGCTGACGCCAGGATAGCCCCGATAAGCGGCTTGTTCTTCAAAGGATTGGTCCTGAATGAGGAAAGGGCATTGGAATGCAGGTTGCGGACATGCACCAGCTGTGCGAACATGAGTGTGGCAAAAGCCATGGTTCGACCCAGCTCCTCGCCGCCGTCGCGGAGACCCAGGATGTATGAAACCAGCGGAATGCATCCTATCATCAGCCCCTGGTACATGACACGCCATGTCATTCCTTTGGTCATGAAACCTTCTATGGGATTACGCGGCTTGCGGTTCATGATTCCCTTCTCCGGAGGGTCGACACTCAGCGCCAGGGCAGGAAGACTGTCAGTTACCAGGTTGATCCATAGGATATGAATGGGCAGCAGCGGCATCCCCATGTTGAATATCGACGTGACCAGTATCAGGAAAATCTCGCCTACGTTTGTCGACAGCAGGTACTGTATAACCTTCAGGATGTTGTCATAGATCCTGCGCCCCTCCTCCACCGCCGATACTATAGTGGCAAAATTGTCATCCGTAAGTATCATGTCAGCAGCACCCTTGGCCACATCGGTACCTACAATGCCCATGGCTGCGCCTATGTCTGCCTGCTTGAGGGCAGGGGCATCATTGACGCCGTCGCCGGTCATGGCCACCACCTCGCTGTGGCTCTGCCATGCCTTGACGATGCGTACCTTATGCTCGGGAGCTACCCTGGCATAAACTGAGTATATTTTTATATTGTCCGTTAGCTCCTGGTCACTGAGGTTCTCCAGCTCACTGCCGGTGATCGCCGTGTCACCATCCCTGAAGATGCCTATTTCCCGGGCTATGGCGAGGGCAGTGATTTTATGGTCACCTGTAATCATAATGGGACGTATACCTGCTGTTCCGCACCTTGCCACAGCATCCACCACCTCCGGCCTGGCAGGGTCGATCATACCCAGGAGACCCGTGAAGATAAGCCCGTTCTCAAGCTCACCTATAGTAACCTTTTTGGGAGCTTCGTCACACTCCTTATAGGCCATTGCCAGCACCCTCAGTGCAGAGTTGGCCATCGCCTCATTGGCCTCATGGATTTTCTCAAGGTCATCCTGCTCCAGCGGCCTGACGACTCCTTCAATGATGATCTTGTCACACACAGCCAGGACCTCATCAAGTCCTCCCTTGACGTTGACCCTGGTGCTCTCCTCTCCTATCCTGTTGACGGTGGTCATGCGCTTGCGTTCCGAATCGAACGGTATCTCTGCTACCCTCGGTGATTCCTTCTCCAGCTCATCTTTGTAAACATCATAGAGTATCCCGAAATCGAGAAGGGCTGTCTCGGTCGGATCGCCTGTAAACGAAATCTTTCCGTCCTCGTTCACCTTCAAGGTTGCATCGGCACATAATACCGAGATCGAGAGCAACTTCTTCTCCTCGTCATTGAGTACGCTGCCGGGAGAGTTCCTGTTTATCCCCTCACGTTTGTGGTTAACATAGGCTTCAACCACCGTCATCCTGTTCTGCGTCAGGGTGCCCGTCTTGTCCGAGCAAATAACCGTGGCGCTGCCCAGCGTCTCCACTGACGGCAGGTTACGGATGATGGCGTTCTTTTTCACCATCCGCTGCACCCCGATGGCAAGCACCACAGTTGATACCGCCGGCAATCCTTCAGGTATGGCCGCCACGGCAAGACTGACAGCCGTCATGAACATGCTGATCACAGAATTGCCATAGAGAACGCCAACTGCGAAAATCAAACCACAGATGGCCAAGGCCACCAGCCCCAGCATCCTTCCCAGCTGGTTAAGGCGTTTGCTCATCGGCGTCTCTGTCTCCCCGGCCTCCTGAAGCATGGTGGCTATCTTTCCTACCTCGGTCGACATGCCTGTGGCTACCACTACCCCCCTGCCGCGTCCGTATGTCACCATGCCACTTGAGAATGCCATGTTCTTCCTGTCACCCAGAGCTATCTTTTCACCCTCAAGTGTCTGTGTAATCTTGCTAACCGGAACGCTCTCACCGGTAAGTGATGATTCCTGGATTTTAAGATTGACAGCCTCGGTGAGCCTTATATCTGCCGGGACAAGACCCCCCGTCTCAAGTATTACAATGTCGCCGGGCACCAGGTCCCTGGTATTGACCTCGGTGATGGCCCCGTCGCGCAGAACCCTGGACAGTGGTGCCGCAAGCTCTTTCAGTGCCTCCAGCGACGACTCCGCCTTCTTCTCCTGGATGGCACCGATGAGAGCATTCACAACCAGGATGCCAAGTATAACAAAAGTGTCCATCAGCCCCTCGTCTTCCATGACCCCCACTACCCCGGAGATTGCGGCTGCAATCAGCAGTACGATGATCATGAAGCTTTTAAACTGGTAAAAGAACATCCGGAGAAAACTCTTTTTTCCTTTCGTCTCCAGCTGGTTATAGCCATATTGCTGCAGTCTCTCACGCACTTCTGCGGAGCTTAGCCCTGACTCTAATCTGGTCTTAAGGTCATCTGCAAGCTCGCTGACATCTTTTTTATAAAACTCCGACATGTTGTTTAACGGATTGTATTTCTCATGCTGTTGGGGCACGAAATTAGGAAATTATAACGATTGCTCCTAAATTTTACTGGCGTGTACTGCCATGCTTATAGCATAGGCTCCAGGCTCTTCTTCATATTGTCATAATGAGAACCCCTCCGGTAAATCCTGTCGGATCCGGAACATCCACTATGCAATCTCCACAGAATGGTTATCCTGATTAACTGATCTAACTCCTGCTATGAGAAGGAAAATTCTCCCTTCTGTATAATATCTTCAAAGTTATCTCAATACAGTGTTAATTGCATCGGCAGGGTTCGCTACCGATGCCTGGTAAGCCTTGTAACTGATTGTATGATTCTTTGACATCGACTGTCTGATTATTTTACGTTTACAATGATTTTCATTTTTGCATCGTATTGATTATCTGTATCTTGAAAGAGTGGCACACTCTTTGGCCTTAAGAACAGAAAAGTTTGTATGGAAATGAAGTATCTGAAATGTTTAATATTGATTTTGGCTGCTGTTTTTCCGAAGGAGCTTAATGCCCAGGAGGAAAAATGGACCCTCGGAGATTGCATAATCTATGCCCTGGAGAATAATATCGGGTTACAGAGACAGGGATTACTTACAGAAACTGCCAGTGTAGACCTGACAAAGGCCAGGATGGACCTGCTGCCGAATCTCAACCTGGGTACTGATGCGCGTGTCGGTTTCGGGAGGTCCATCGACCCGGTTACAAACCTGATCACCTTCAAGCAGAACATAAGCAACTCATACTCTCTCAACTCGACCATTGAACTCTTCAACGGTTTCACCACTCTCAACACCATTTCTGCAAACAAATTCATGCTTAATGCGGGAATTGAATCGGAGAAGGTGGCCCGGAATTCTCTCATCGTAGAGATCATGGGGCAGTACTACCAGGTTGTTTATGCCAAGGGACTGGAGGCTGCGGCAAAGATGCAGCTTGAGCTGTCGGAGAGGCAGTTGTTCAGGATCACCAGGATGGTTGAGACCGGCAAGGAATCGGTTGCCCGCAAATATGAAATGGAGATCCAGGCTTCAGGCGACAGGCTTACGTATACAATTGCTCAGAACAATGCAAGCCAGACGGTGACGCAACTGAAGCAGATGCTGCGGTTATCATCCAGAGGCTCCTTTGACATACCGGCTTTTATAAGGTGCTTGGTGAAGATGCAGCGGAACAGGCCTCATACGCAAGCCAGCTTAAAAACAATAACAGCCAGGCAGTTTTCCTCTCGCTTAACATCCCGATCTTAATAAATATTCAGCAAGCAGGAATATAAAACTCGCAATAATAAGGAAGAGTGATACTGAACTTCGTCTCGAGCTTGAGAAGTACAACCTTTACTCCGAGATTGAAGATGCCTGCCTCTCGTACAATCACGGGAAGCAGGAGTACCTGGACGCGGAGGCCAACCTGGAATTCAACAGGAAATCATATAATGCCGTGGAAAAGAAATTCGAATCGGGACTGGTCGATGTTACCGATTACTCTGCGGCCAGAACAACCCTCTTCTCCGCAGAAACAGAGGCACTCAGAACCAAACTGCAATTAATGATACGTGAACTTACAATCCGGTTCTTTTCGACAGGAGAGTATGGAAACCTGGTAATTAACTAAAATCAAAACGAAGAATAATGGATACGCCACTTGAAAGAATGGATAAACCTATTGAGAAGAAGAAGGGCTTAAGGGGTAAGCACATCGCCTGGATCGCGGGAGCCCTGGCATTTGTTGTGCTGATGTATATGGCTTTCTTTGCCGAAAGGACCTCCACCTACAGGGTCGAAAGAGACAAGCTGATAATTGAGACGGTCATCGAAGACCAGTTCAATGATTACATTACCATACCGGGAACGGTGGAACCGATCAGCACAATCTTTCTCGATGCCCAGGAAGGAGGACGGGTTGAGGAGATACTTATCGAGGAAGGCTCAATGGTCAAAGAGGGTGACATCATACTGAGACTCTCCAACCCGGATATGTATCTCAACATACTCGACAGCGAAGCACAGCTGGCAGAGAAGGAAAATTTCCTCAGAAACACCCAGATAGCAATGGAGCAGGACAGGTTACAGATCAAACGCGAACTGCTCAACCTGAAATATGACATCGAAAGGAAAGAGCGTAATTACGAACAGAACATGATTCTGATGAAAGACAGTCTCATATCCGTGGAAGAGTTCATCCGTTCGAAGGAGGACCTCGACATGGCCATCCAGTCAAGGGGACTGTTTGTCGAGAGACAGAAACAGGACTCTGTCTTCCGCTCGGTACAGGTTGACAACCTAAAAAACAACCTGGACAATATGCGCAGGAACCTTTCACTGGTAAGGCAGAGGATGGAGAACCTGAACGTGCGGGCCACCGTCGACGGTCAACTCGGACTGCTCGTCCCGGAGATAGGACAGTCAATATCCAAAGGAGCGAACATGGGCCAGATTAACGTCCTGACCTCCTTCAAGGTGACCGCTCAGATAGATGAGCACTATATAGACAGGATCCGCACCGGCCTGACCGCAACACTCGACAGACAGGGGAATGCATTCAACCTTACCGTGCGCAGGGTCTATCCCGAGGTGCGAAACGGTACCTTTAAAATCGATATGGTATTCACTGACACAATACCGGAAAACATACGCACAGGCCAGACCTATTATACAAGCCTACAGCTGGGACAACCCAAAACGGCAATACTTGTACCGATAGGCGGCTTCTTCCAGGAAACCGGAGGACAGTGGATCTACGTCTTAGACCCGTCCGAATCGTATGCCACACGCAGGGATATTTCAACCGGTAGAAAAAACCCGAAATACTATGAGATACTTGAAGGATTGAAGCCCGGGGAGGAAGTAATTATCTCAGGATACGACACATTCGGAAAGAATGAGAAACTAATATTCAAAAACAGCAAATAACAATAAATGGCGAAATCATGATCAAAACAGATGATTTAACAAAGATCTTCCGGACGGAAGAAGTGGAGACTACCGCTCTCAACAAGGTCTGCCTCGAAGTGAAAGAGGGTGAATATGTTGCCGTAATGGGTCCATCGGGATGCGGCAAATCAACACTTCTGAACATCCTGGGACTGCTGGACAACCCCACTTCCGGAAGCTATAACTTTAACGGAACCGAGGTTGCCAACCTGAGGGAACGTGACAGAACAATCTTTCGCAAGGGAAATATCGGCTTTGTTTTCCAGAGCTTTAACCTCATTGACGAGCTCAATGTATATGAGAATGTTGAGTTACCCCTGATTTACCTGAAGATGAAAGCCGGTGAGAGGAAGAAAAAAGTGGAAGATGCACTTGAGAGGATGAAGATATCCCACCGTGCAAAACATTTCCCGCAACAGCTCTCAGGCGGACAGCAGCAGAGAGTCGCCATAGCCAGGGCAGTGGTGGCCAACCCCAAGCTTATCCTTGCTGACGAGCCTACAGGTAACCTCGACTCCAAAAACGGCCTCGAGGTCATTACCCTGCTAAGCGAACTCAATAAAGAGGGCACAACGATCGTCATGGTCACCCACTCTGATCATGATGCCGGTTATGCACACAGGATAATTAACCTGTTTGACGGACAGATAGTGACGCAGGCACAGCTGTAACAGGATCCAATTCTCATTTTAACAGTTACGGTGGTGCCTTTTCAGGCACCACTGTTTATTATGACCCACTGCTACCTGATAATACCGGGCCTCATTCCCCTCAAATCGGTCATAACCCGTAGATCTTCATTTTATTATATAATGTCTGACGCGTGATGCCAAGTTTAGCAGCTGCAGCAGTGATATTACCGCTGTGCCTCTTCAGGCTTTCAGCAATGAGTCTCATCTCCATCTCCTCAAGCGTCATCTCTCCGTGAAATGATCTTGCCGGAGCCGGGTTGAAAATAAAATCAGACGGCTTGAGTACACGAGAGTCACTCAGAATTACCGCTTTTTCAATAGCATGCTGTAACTCTCTTACGTTGCCCGGCCAATCATAAGTGGACAACTTCTCAAGGGCCTGGATGCTGATCTTCATATCTCCCCTGCCATACCTGCTGCTGTAATCGCGCAAAAAATGCATTGCAAGGACAGGTATGTCATCAACCCTGTCGCGCAATGGTGGCACCTCTATCATGATGGTATTTATCCTGTACAGGAGATCCTCGCGAAACCTGCCCTCCTTTACCATCTTCATGATATCACAGTTTGTGGCAGTGATAAGTCTTATGTTAATCTTATTCTGTCGGTTGGATTCTACCCGGCATACAGAACGGTTCTGGAGAACTCTCAGTATTTTTGCCTGTGCCTGCAGCGACAGGTTACCAATCTCATCAAGAAACAGCGTGCTTTTATCTGCAGCTTCAAACTTCCCGACCCTCTCCTCACGGGCATCCGTGAAGGCACCCCTGACATGACCGAACAATTCACTTTCAAAAAGCGACTCGGTCACCGAACCCATGTCTACACTGACCATCAGCTCACCGGACCTCCCGGACAACCTGTGTATCTCTTTGGCTACCAGCTCTTTTCCGGTGCCGTTCTCTCCTGTTATCAATACGTTTGCATCTGTGGCAGCAACTTTCCTCACAGTGTCCATCACCCTGATCATAGTTGGTGATGCACCCCTTATTATCTTCTCATTGCCACTGTTGATTACCTCTTTAAGCTGGATGTTATCCTTCTTCAACGACGACGCCTCCAACTTCGACTGCCTGAGCTGCCATGCCGCATTTACCGTTGCACGCAGTTTCGCCTTCTCCCATGGCTTGAGGACAAAGTCCATGGCCCCTTCCCTGATTGCCCTGACTGCATATTCGCTGTCGTCGGAGGCAGTAACAATCACAACGCTTATATTATTGTCATAATTAAAGACCTCCCTCATCCAGAACAGTCCCTCATTCCCATTTTGTACAGCTGATTTGAAATTTGTATCCAGCATTACAACATCAACCTCATTTTTCCTGAAAACTCCGGGTATCTGATCCGGTGTCTGAAGAGTGATAACTTTTTCAAATTCACTACGCAGAACCAGCTCCATTGACCGGAGTGACTCTTTCTCCCTGTCAACAATGAGTATGGCAACGCTTCCGAAAATAGTCAGGTACTTCGCGTCGCTGGCTGCCTTGAACTCCTGCTCAACAGCAGGATCAAGATGTATGTCCGTCAGGTTCTGCAAAAAGTACTCTTATTTATTTCCCTGCGCTCCGAACTCTTCTATGGATATCCCCATGTACCTCTGCAATTCAGGGCCGACATACTTTACCAGCAAATCGGTTATCTTCCTGTCTACATCCTCAGGACTGGTGTTGGGATTCAGGAGAAGGCAGGTACTGAAGCTGTTACTTAACCAATCAGGAGCACCTGACCTGGGATTGGTCATGAATGAGGTAATGATGTTTGCATCAAAATGGGAGTTCTCAGGAATATCGCCGATCACACCCGTGACAATGAAGCTTACCGTGTCAGACCCTATCTTCAGCGCCCTGTCAATCGGCGATTCCTCTCAAAATATCTTTTTTGCCGTTGATTCCGTCAGGACAGCCTTGTGAGGAGCGTTAAGCATCTTCTGCGGATCTCCCATGATGACCGGTATGGTGAAAAAGTTAAAGAATGATGAGTCAGCCTGAATCAGGTGGTCCTCGGTAAAAACGCAGTCCTCATATTCGACTATTGTGGGACCCGATCCGCTCATCCTCAGAAAATCCTCCACCTCCGGAAACTCCTCAAGCATGGTAGGGCCCATGATGGCCGGGGTGTATGCTCCCACAATCTCCTGTCCTCCGATTTTTCCGTTGAGCACCAGCCTGTAAATCCTTTCCTTCTTCTCATTATACTTATCATAGCTTACCTCATTCAACACAAAAACAGCAATGAGCAGACTGCATGCAATTCCGATGGAAAGACCCAATATATTAATGATTATATACGATCTCTGACGTTTGAATGATCGTAAACTGTACTTGATGAGATTGCTTAACAGAGCATCTGGGTTGATGTTGTTTCAATATTTGACTTGTCTCTGAATATTTATCGGCCTGCCGTTAATTATTCTATCTTCAGCGCCTCGGCCGGATTGATACGTGATGCCTTAAAAGCCTGATAACCTACTGTCAGCATGGCAATTATTATTGTCCCGGCAGCTATCCCTGCGAAGACAATTATGTCCAGGTCAATTCTGTATGTAAATTGTTGCAGCAGTTTATGCACTATCACCCACCCGGCCGGAAGTGCTATAAGAAGTGATATCATTACCAGTACAAGGAACTCTCTTGCCATAGTACGAATGACAATAAGAGAATCAGCACCCATAACTTTTCTTATTCCTATCTCGTTCGTCCTCCTTTCGGTTGAATATGATGACAAACCATAAAGACCAAGCGAAGCGATGATCAGGGCCAGCAGTGTGAAATACTTCAGCAGGTCTGCCAGGCGCATCTCTGTCCGGAACAGATTCCCATAATCCTGATCAATGAATGTGTACTGGAGAGGGAATTCGGGGATTATCTCATTCCATGTTTTCTCGACAGATGCAAGTGACTCCTTTGTTTTGCCGGGAGTTAATCTCACAAGGATAGTCCTGAGGAAGCTGGTGTCAGCAAGCGCAAAGGCCATGGGTTCAATCTCCTGATCAGCCCCCTTGAAATGGAAGTTCTTCAACACTCCTATGATGGTTCCCCTGAGGCCCATAAACCTGAAATTCTTTCCGACAGGATCACCTATATCCATGAGCCTGACGACCTCTTCATTTACCATAAAATTACCTGCTGTATCCCTTGCAATGTCAGCGGTAAACTCCCTTGAAAAATCACGTCCCGACACAAGCTCCATCTTCATTGTCTCCAGGTAATCATAATCGACTCCATTCGTCCCGATAAGCACATGCTTGTCAGGATCTTTGCCATCCCAGTCGGCACCTCCTGAGTTACTGCCCATCATCACAGGATTATGAAGCCCGGCAGTCACTCCCTGAATTAACGTCTCCTTTGATAATTCTCTCTTGAGTGAATAATACTTCCCCTTCATTTCCTCAGACATAGTTATGGCAATCAGATTCTCCTTGTCAAATCCAAGATCTTTGTCCTGAAGGAACCTGAGCTGCATAAACATGAAGACAGCTGACACAGCAATAATGACCGACAGTGAAAACTGAACCACCACGAGAACTCTTCGGAGCGTTCCGTTGCCTTTGCCGGCAAAACCCTCTCCCTTCAGTGTGGTGACAGGCTGAACTGCCGAAAGATAGAAGGCGGGGTACAGTCCTGACAAAAACCCGGCAAGAATACCAATAGTAATGTAACTTATTATGAATTTCCCATTTAACAGGTCCGCCAGTACAAACTCCTTTCCTGATACATTATTGAAAAGCTGGAGAGACAAACCGACTAACATCAATGCCAGTATCATTGAAAGGGCAACAAGAATCAGCGACTCTGACATGAACTGGACTATCATGGTTTTCCTGTCAGCCCCGACAACCTTTCTGATACCAATCTCCTTCGACCTGGATGACGCCTTGGCAGTTGACAGGTTAATGAAGTTTATGCATGCTATTAGAAGAACAAAAACAGCTATCAGGGAAAATATATATATCATTATAACAGGACCCCTGGTCTCTGTGAAGCCGAACTGGGAATGCATATGAATGTCAAGAAAGGGAAAGACGCTGAATTTGGTTGTCGTCGTCGGATGATACTCAAGAACAACATCGGTAAGTTTCTTGCCGACGCTCTCCAGGTCAGATCCCTCCTCAAACTCGACATATGTAAAGATTGAATTGCTGCCCCATGAATTACTTACGGCACCAATCTCCCTGAGGAAGGAAAAGGGAATTACCCCTTCAAAGGTAAATATCGAATTTTCAGGTATCTCTTTCATGACACCGGTGACCATGAACTGGTACCTGTTCTCCAGCGTGACTGTTTTTCCAAGAGGATTTGTGTCACCGAAATATTTGTCAGCAAGTTTCTCTGAGAGCACAATTGAGTATGGAGCGGTCAGTGCCGTCGCAGGGTCACCCCTCAGCAGCGGCAGTGTGAACATATTAAAAAGCCCTGAATCAGATGCAACTATGGACGACTCAAAAAAAACCTTATCCTCATTTCGAAAAAGAATACGGGGGAGCCTGTTTATGCGAGCCTGCTCTACTATCTCGGGTATCTTCTCCTTCCACACGGGTCCGCTGGGCTGCGGAGTCACTGTGACATGATACCTCTCACCTGAGTAAAACTGATCCTCCTCGACCCGGTAAATGTTCTCAGCCTTTTTGTTGAACTTATCATAGCTGAGTTCATCCTGAACCCACAGCAGTATAAGCAGTGAGGCAGACATCCCTATAGCCAGACCGGCTACATTGAGGAAAGTAATTACCTTGTTACGGGCTATGTTGCGTATTGTAACGCGAAAAAAAAATTCGGATCATGTTTTTCGATTCAGAGTCTGGATTAAAGACGCACAAGATTCTGGCACGCTGCACAGACAACCTGTCTGAGTTCAGGGGTTAGGCAATTATTCTTCCCTCTCCGTGGGGGCAAATCCTGATATGGTCATTTCATTAACTGTCCACCAGGTTATTATCTACAACTGGCTATCCTTCGTTTCCCCATCCCCCTCATTGACTTTCATAAGAACCTGGTTTATTATCCGCTTCATATTATCGTAATGAGACCCCTCCCAGTATATCCTGTCACAGCCGGGGCATCTTGTGAACTTCGAGAAGTACCTGCTGGTGTCGGCCTGAAGGCGGTCGATGATATCATCCTTCCGTACTTCCTCAAGCAGGGAATTGCAATTGATGCACCTCGAAAACAAAGCAAGTCTATCTTTCAGATCAAAGCGCCGGAAGACCTCAGTCAGCTGTTCATTGTTATTCTGCGACCTGATCCAGTATCCGTGCGTTACCCTACTGTTCTTAATTAATTGCCTGTCACGGGTCAGGATGATCCGTTTCTCCCTTAGAGCCGTTTCAATTATCTCACGGTCTTCGAAAAACTTACTGCACAAAGCATCAAAACCGCATAACCTCAAGTATTTAGCCAATCTTCCCAGGTGGACATCAAGTATAAACCTGGGTTCGCGCAGAGGCTTTGGCCTCAAATGTGTCACAGCAGAAATTTCAAATGATTCGAACACGGGATAAACGGCAACCCTGTCGCCATCTCTGAGTTTCCGGGAGAAGCTGACTGAAATTCCGTTTACAAGAATAAGGTCGACTTCAACATGAGGGACTCCGATAGCCTCTACTGCATCCTTAATAGACGGAGACCCCCTGAATTGATAGTCAAATTCGGTTCTTCTTTTATCCTGAGGTAAGAATTCGTTAAGCTCCTCATAGAACCTGAAATGAGCACGGTTCATACATCCATTCTTTCACTTTGATCACAGTCTACGGGCAAGGATCTCTGACAGGATGCCGGCAGACAGTTCGGCCGGGTTGTTTTTCACATCCGACTGCGAACATATCACCGGCAGGTCCTCCTCGTTCAGACCGAACCGGCTCAGTTTTGGCAGGTCAAGGAAAAATGTCACAGCGCGCAGGTAATCCAGGAAAAAGTCAATGTAATAGTTATCACTCTTAACTGCTGTATCGGAGAAAAGCCTGCCCAGGGTCGCATACTTTCGCAGAGCCGCTTCCCCGTTTTTGCCCTTACGCAACTCTCTTACATTCAGATCATTTGCGTCAGCCATCAGGGTTCCGCAGACTACTCCGTGGGGTATGTCGAACAGCGCCCCGATGGTGCCTGCCAGTCCGTGCACCGCACCAAGGCCGGCATTGGCCAGACATATCCCGGATGTCAGGGCTGCAAATGACATATCCGACCTTGCAGTAATATCATCACCGTGAGTATATGATCTGACCAGGGACCGTTTTATCGCCATGATTCCCTCAAGGGCAAGTGCGTCAGTATATTCATTTGCTTTCGTTGACAAATATGCTTCCGTCAGCTGGGTAAAACAGTCCATTCCTGCCGCTGCCGTTATCTCCGGCGGGCATTCAAGCGTCAATTCATGATCAACTATTGCTGCATCAGGAACGAAGTTGTCATGACGGAGTGATCTTTTGAATCCGTCCCTACCTACCTTTGAAATGACCGCATTCTTTGTGGCCTCACTTCCTGTGCCTGATGTTGTTGGCACGGCAATGAAAGGCACCTTGGTCCCCGGGTGTTCCTTATTGCCTACCACCTCCAGATACTCAGTGACTGATCCGGTTTTTCCAAGCATGGCAGAGATAGCTTTTCCGGCATCGATAACGCTGCCACCGCCTATACTTACAACAGCATTTATCTCCCTGCCCGCGAATTTCAGCACGGTGTCATCCACTGTCTGCGGGGAGGGTTCACTCCGTACGGTAACATGCTGAAAAGTTATGCCGTTGCTCCCAAACAGGTCGAACAGGCGTCCGGCACGTCGGGAATCCATAAAGGATCTCGCCCCGGTCACAAGCAGCACCGACTTCCCGTAGTATGAAACAATCCCGGGAAGCTCACTGATCTTCCCGCTGCCGAAGTATATCATCGGCAGCCGTGCAAATTGAAAGGGTTTTACCATTTCGACCTCTCCGCGGGTTCAATGATATTATACTTCACACCATACCGGTCCCCTGCCATAAAATCCTTCACGGCATCTCTCCATCTGAGGTAGTGAGCCGTCTCTTTATGTTTTGCCACAGCCTCTTCAGACTCGAATGCCTCATAGATCATGAACCTGCAGGGATCATCAGCCTGCTGCAGCACATCAAAACGCATGTTGCCCGGCTCCTGAACGGAGCCCCGGTGATTCTCCCTCATTGCCTCAATAAAGTCCTGGACATTTTCAGGCTTTACGTTTACGTGTACACATGTGACGATCATGATTCACCTCCATTAAAGATAATGCAAATTACGAAAAAAGAGGGAAACGGCTGATAACAGAGGCCTGGGGCCGGATTGTGGCTGCGGCTGGCACTAAACCGGCAGGAGCTGGCTGGCTGTTCCGTTATCTTATTCAAGATGTTCCGGTGTTTTACGTCACCGGCTCAATCCCCTTATACCAGCAGGCAAGCCGTAAAAGTTCCGAATGCTTACCGGGTGACAGCAGCAGGTGATTGCCCAGGGGTCTCTCTCTCAGAACACGCAGCGCCTCCTTCGGGAGTTCAATCTCCACCTGGGTACGGCAGGCGTCTTCCATATGTGGCCTGCTCACCACCCTGCCTTCAGCTATGAAGACCCTGTCAAGATTTTCTGAAAAACGGTAAACGGTAACATCCCTGGCGTTTATCTCTCCGTCCACAGCGATGGACCAGTCCGTCTCATAGTGTGATGGCAGACTCACCTGACTTACCATGTCAAACGGAGCAGTGCAGTGCGACAGTATTAATGTCTTTTCTGTCAGCCTGGTGGTGTTGGCCATCCACGGCACACTGCCTGTCAGAGCCTGGCCGGCCATCATACCGGCCATCGAGGCGATGTCTCCCTCACAACTGGCTACCGTACCTTCACTGTTTAGCTGGGCCAGAGCAAGACAGGCAGTCACCTTACGCTCCTGTACCAGGCTGAAGCACTCGACGGCAATGGCGGCAAGACCTCTCTCATGCAGGGCTCTGCGCAGGACGGGAAGAACCCTGGCAGCATCCTCAAGTCCCTCCGCTTTTTGCTCACCAAAGCGATGTAAAAGAGCGTGATCAGGATCCTCCTTGCTGTAATCCGGCAGTGTCTCCCATGGAATCCCGATCAGATCTATCCCAAACCTCCGGCGGAGTGTTTCGGCAGTGACGTCCGATGCCACCAGCCACTCGGAGACTGTACCGATAAGGCCTGCCCTGCTCCCGTGCAGCGCCGCCCAGGAGCCCGCAGCAATTCTCCATCGGTCGATAAGTCCCGTTTCCGCAGCATCACCGGCATCGGAAAGCATCGCAATCCTTTTGTTGTTCACCATCCAGGCCATTACCTCGGTGGCTGCCGCATACGCATTGTTTCCGCGAATGCTGAGCAGCAACACCGGCCTGCCCGCATCAGCAAGCTCAATGGCTCTTCTCTCTGACCCTCCGCTCATGAAAATAATGATATCAGGATGACTGTCACTCATTTCAAAAGTACCGGCCGGGATTAATCTCCGTATGAATTCCTCAGCCCTGGCACCTGTATCTTCCGCGGCACCCCTGTGAGCCGTCCATGCTACCCTGAGGACATACCCGGAATTATCTGTGTTGGTTCTGTTCTTTGACATTCTTGCCAATTATAATTATTAAGTTCGGGAGTGTCATAAAAATACTATATTTTGAGATACGGACCCATCCGATAACGTGGGCAAAGTGCATCCAGACCCCTGGATTTCCTATATTACCCGGCCATCAGACCACCACATTCATCACAGCTTTTTTTATTGTGAATATTATTGACAGTTAGATAAATTGATCATAATTTTTATATTTACGACCTGAAAATTGAGCGATAAGAAAAAATAACCCAATTAAGAAAACTGAAAAGATGATGAAGATCAAGAAAATAGCTGCAGGGATACTTATGCTCTCCGCGGTTTTTGGTGCAGCTCTCAATGCACAGGACAGGAACGAAATAATAACGGTTTACAATGAGGGTGCGAAGGCTATCCAGACCGATGTCCCGGCAGCCATCACCGCATTTGAAAAGGTCGTGACTCTCTCCGAACAGGTGGGTGAGATGGCTGATGACCTGAAGGATAAGGCAGTAAAGGTGCTGCCCGGATTATATTATAAACTGGCTGCAACAGCCTATAATGAAAAGAAACCGGCCACAGAGATCATCGCAGCCGCAAAGCTTGCTGACGCCATGTCAGATAAGTACGGTAACACAACCTACAAAGCCAACTCGGGAAAAATCCTGGTCAACGGCTACTACAGGATGGCAAGCGAATTTTTTTCTGCCAGTGATTACGAAAACGCCCTCCTCGCATTTGACAGTGTCCTGACACTTAATCCCGACCATATCGCATCTATCTACAACAAGGCATTGATCTTCAGGAATCAGGACAATGCCGATGCCTTTGAAGAGGCTATCGACCTGTTTCTCTCCAAGCTCGATCCCGAGGAAGATGCCGACAAGATCACTCAGGCCAAAGGTTCGGCGCTGGAGTACTTCCGTGCAGCCGGTTCAAAGGCAAACAGTGCCAACCAGCTTGACGAGGCACTGGCCCTCCTGAACAGGGCAGCAAAGTACGGTGATGACAAGACCCTGTTCTATTTCTTCGCTGACGTCTACAACAAGCAGAACAACTTCACCGAGGGAGCTGCCTATGCACAGAAAGGCCTCGATCTCGAGACCGGTGACGCTGAAGCCAGGGCCATGTTTTACTACCAGCTGGCCGTGGCACAGCTTGGACAGGGCAACACCTCGGCAGCCTGCGCCTCATTCAAGAACGCCCTCTACGGTGCCTTCGCCGATGCCGCCAAGGCTCAGCGTACCAACCTGAAATGTGAATAGCAGACCTTCCTGCCTCATTTCATTGAACAGATAGCAGTCACGGTGCTCCATAACGGGCGCCGTGATGCTTTTCAGGCATAGTTAAGAGGGATCTGGCAATGCAAATGATTTTTATCCGAATTATGTTAATCCGGATTTCTCTGTAACCAAAAAGTCTCTATCTCTTCCAGGCTTCTTCCCTTTGTTTCCGGGATATATTTATAAAAAAACAGGGTCGCTACCAGGCATATTATTGCGAATGAAAAAAAACCAATATTCATGCCCACTTTATCAATATACCAGGGGAAAATAAAAGCGGTAAGAAAATTTGCCCCCCAGTTTGTGAATGTAGCTATTGACATTGCCAGGCCTCTGATCCTGTTTGGAAAAACTTCGCTGATTAATACCCAGATAACAGCATTGATGGATAATGCCAGGCAACCGATGTAAATACACAACATAATTACAATCCAGATACCGGACACATTTTGAAGGTAAAATAGCAGAGCAATTATTGTCAATGAAAGACATACTCCAGCCATCCCCCATATTAACAAAGGTCTCCGGCCCCATCTGTCAATCTTCCAAAGAGCAATAATTGTGAAAAGCAGATTGATTATTCCGATAGCAACCTGAAACTGTAAAGAGTTGTTCAGGTTATACCCTGCGTCCTCCAGGATTGAAGGGCCGTAGTAAATGATTACATTAACACCTGTAAACTGTCCGAAAACAGAAAGTCCGACTCCGACGATTAATGCCAGACGTAGTCCGGGTCTGAAAAGCTCACTGAGCTTGCTCTTGACGTAGGTTAAGGTTTTTTCTATCTCATTCAGTTCGTTTCCGGCAATCTTTTCTCCATTTATCCGCACTAACAGCACATAGCCTTCCTGAGACTGCCGGTTTTTTATTAACCATCTCGGACTTTCTGGTATAAAAAGTAAAAGAAAAATAAAAAGTCCGGAAGGAATTATCTCGGCACCAAACATTCCACGCCAGACTTCCGTAACTAATATTTTATGAAAAAACCCATGACTGCTAAGTAATTCCTGGTGATTGGCAGAAAAGTCCAGCAATAACCAGTTCGAGAGGTATGCGAGCAATATCCCGATTACAATGGACAGCTGGTATAAGGCTACCAGTCGGCCCCTGATATGACGAGGCGAAAACTCTGCTATATATAATGGAGCCAGTACTGAAATTATGCCAACACCAATACCGCCAACAACGCTACGTAACTTTGTTTCTGTAAAATTGGATTTACCATTAGAAAGATAGCTGTTCATGAAGAAACTGAACAGGTAGGTATGTTTACTAATACAGTAAAAAGAATCCTCCTGGTATCAGAATTGGAAGAGGTTGATCCTATTGAAATTTCAGATGTAAGTAAATTGGAGATTATTGGGGTGCTGGTTGATCAAACCCAGCACAAACCTAGCACAAAAGAAAAAACCACTTAAAGATTTCTCCATAAGTGGTTGATTTTCTGGGTAGCGAGACCGGGAATTGAACCCGGGACCTCATGATTATGAATCATGCGCTCTAACCAACTGAGCTATCTCGCCAAATAATACTTTAATGAACACCAGACCTTCCCGATCTTTGATCGGGACGCTCTAACCAACTGACCCCGACCTGGCGGGGTCGCCCTCTGCCATCCGTAGCTTTAGCGAAGGAAAGAAATAACTATTTCATTGAACTCCCGACTTGACGGGGTCGCCGTCAAAACGCGGGTGCAAATATAAATATTTTTTCATTTTGTCGGGTTAGCTTTCTCTTTTCATCTATTATTTTTATATTGCATGAAAGTCTACCTTGAAGAAATGAGGACCAGATACGAACTTGAATATACACTGAACACGCCCACCCGGGTGCTCTTCGACCGGCTCAGCACACCGGAAGGACTCTCGGAGTGGTTCGCAGATAATGTCACCGTTGAGGGAGATATCTTTACCTTCTACTGGGACAAAACCGAAGCCCGCGCGAGACAATCATATGTTAAAGAGAACAAACTCGTGAGATTCGAATGGCTCGATTTCGCCGACAGCCAGACCAACTTCTTCGAATTCAGGGTTGTGATCCACGAACTGACGGGTGACACAGCGCTCATGATAACAGATCACGCCGACGAAGAGGAGACGGATGACGCAAAAGAACTCTGGGATACCCAGATATCTTACCTGAAGAACGTTCTCGGACTCACCGAGTGAGGCAGAATTGCATCTCTCCCGAAAATAACGTACGTTTGCACCACAGCAAGGACAATGAAGAAAATCGATCTCTTCATGATAAGATCGTTCATCGGACCGTTGATCATGACGTTCTTCATTGTGCTTATTATATTTATCCTCCAGTTCCTTTGGATGTACGTCGATGAACTGGCAGGCAAGGGCCTCGAGCCCAATGTGCTCGCCGAACTGCTCTTCCAGTTCTCCCTGACATTCGTCCCCCTCTCTCTCCCCTTGGCAATACTCCTTGCCTCCCTGATGACATTCGGCAACCTCGGTGAGTTTCTTGAACTGACAGCCCTTAAATCCTCAGGCGTATCCCTGCAGCGTATCATGAGGCCTATCTTTATCTTCGCCGCTCTCCTGGCTATAGGGTCATTCCTTTTTGCCGACCATATCCTGCCGATATCAAACCGCAAGGCACGTACCCTGCTTTATGATATCCGCCGCAAGCGACCCGAACTGGATATCCAGGCCGGGACCTTCTACAACGGCATCGACGGCTTCAGCATCAAGATCACCGACAAGGAGCCTGAAACCAACAGGCTTGACGGCATATATATCTATGACCACCGCGAAGGCATAGGTAACACCTGCGTGATCCATGCCGACTCAGGATACATGACCGTCACCGCCGATGAAAGCGGACTGATACTGACACTCTTCAACGGATACTCCTACAAGGACATAGAGGAGAAGAATGTTCCCCAGGACAAGCGAAAATATCCGTTCCGGCGTGACAGATTCAGCGAACAGACAATGATCATCGAACTTACAGGGTTCGGTCTGAACAGATCAGGCATTGACCTGTACCGGTCAAATTACGCGATGCTGAACACCACAGAACTCACTTTTTACATCGACTCCCTCTCCGGCAGGCACATAACAAGATCAGACAGTTACTATGAAGAGTTCCTGAAGACAAGGGTCTTCACTCCCTCTTACTATTTTTCCGGAGGATACTTTCACTACGGCGACACTGCGGCAGCAAGGGAGCTGGAGGATTTCAACTGCCGGGGTGTCTTTGATACTCTGGCCTTCATCAACAAAAGCACATCAATAAACAGGGCACTGAACTACGCGCGTGAAGGCTCAGCCTTTATTACCGAGAAAAGCGAGTCGCTTCTTGCGGAGGTAAAGAATCTCAAAAAATACGAGGCAGAGAGATATAAACGATACACCCTTCCGCTGGCCTGCCTTGTCTTCTTCTTTATCGGAGCTCCCCTGGGTGCTATCATAAGGAAGGGCGGCCTGGGGACTCCGGCAGTCATCTCAGTGCTCTTTTTCGTGTTTTACTATGTCATTTCACTCTCCGGCGAGAAGTTTGCCAAGGAATTGATAATAGGTGTCCCCCTTGGAATGCTGGCATCAACAATCATACTGCTTCCCATTGGAGTCTTCCTTACCTATAAAGCCACTACCGACGCCGCTATCATGAATACAGAGACCTATGTCAACTTCTTCAGGAAGATAGGGGCATTCCTAACCGGGATAAAACCTGAAAAGGAGAATGAAAATACTGGTACTATCGCCTAAACCGCCATGGCCACCTCATGACGGCGGTGCTGTGGCGATATTGAGAGGCATTGAGGGACTGGCCTTCAACGGCGCTGAGATTTCCCTGCTGTCGATGAGGACAGAAAAGCACGGTCTGCCAGTGCCAGAAGCCGGTAAAGAACATCTCTCCTTCCTTCACAGCCATGAGACGGTTGAGGTCGACACCAGGATCAGACAGCTGAAGATGCTGCATAATCTTCTCTTCTCACGGGAGCCCTATGATCTTGCGCGTTTCAGGTCTGACGAATTCTCCCGGGTGATGTGCAGGGTCATCCGCGATGGCGGGTTTGACCTGGTACAGTGTGAGGGGATCCTTTTTACCAGTTATCTGGGCAAGATACGCAACGAAACATCTGTCCCGGTGGTGCTCAGGGCACATAATGTCGAGCACCGGATAAGAGAGATGATGTCCGATCAGGCCTCCGGCAGACTGCGGAGAGCCTATCTCGGAAATCTGGCAGGGAGGATTAAGAGATGCGAGACAGATGCTGCAAGACTGTTTGATGCCATAATTCCCATCAGCGAGCCTGACCGGCAGTGGTTCAGCTCTGTGGCACCTGAGGAGAAACCGCTACTGCTCTCAGAGACCGGGGCTGCACTGACCGGATACATCAACGAGCCTGATAAATCAGACTTTAAGGTTGGATTCATTGGAGCCCTGAACTGGGAACCGAATGTGCAGGGACTAAAATGGTTCACTGACAGGGTATGGCCCCTGGTCTGCAAGGCCCTTCCTGCCGCCTCTCTTCATATAGCAGGAAGAGGCGCCCCGGCAAGTAAACCGTCATGGCTCAGGGAAAGGAACATCAACTGGGTGGGAGAGGCTGATGACGCCCGGCAGTTTATGGCTTCTGTAAATGTGATAGTAGCACCTCTGTTTGCCGGTAGCGGACTGCGGATAAAGATCATTGAGGCGATGAGCATCGGCAGACCTGTTGTGGCCACGCCGGTAGCAGTACACGGTATTCCTGCAGTCAACGGACGGGAACTGTTCATTGCAGACGACGTTTCATCATTCAGCAATGCCCTGATAAATTTGCTGAATGACCGGGAGCTGAGGAAGTCGACCGGAGAGACAGCTGCTGCACTGGTCAAAGAGAGGTATGATAATACTGCCCGCACCGCAGAATTGCTGGAATTCTACAAACAACTGTGTCATGGCCGCTGAGATAATACTGCTCATCACCGCAATACTGCTGGGCTGGACATACCTCCTCTGGCCTGCCACGGTCATGGCACTGGCTGCCGCGAAGAGGAAAATATCCGGCAAGGACGGTGCACAGGAACTGACTCACAAACGGGTTAAGAATCAGCCGCAGGAACATCTGCAGACGCAGGAACAGGCTGACGCTGAGACCAGGACAGAGATACCCCCCCTCCCCTACGTATCGGTCATCATGTCAGCCTTCAACGAGGAGAAGGTGATCAGAGAGAAGATGATGAGTCTCCTGGCATCCGATTACCCTCATGAACTGATAGAATTCGTGGTGGGATCAGACTGCTCGGTAGACGGTACGGACAGGATACTCGAAGAGCTTGCCGCCACTGACGACCGGATCAGGTACTTCAGGTCACCTGAAAGAAAAGGCAAAGCCTCCATGCTTAACAAACTTGCATCTGAAGCCCTGGGGGAGATCCTGGTTATCACCGACGCCAATGTGATCTTTACACCCGGGGCCGTCCGGGAGCTTGCCGGAGGTTTCCACCGCCCGGTCACTGGAGCTGTCAGTGAGCTTGCCGGAGGCTTCCACCACCTGGGCACTGGAGCTGTCAGTGAGTTTGACGGAACCCTCAACCGCCCGGCTACAGAAACATTCAGCGGGAACGCCGGAACCTCCACCCGACATGCCACAGGGTTGTGCGATGCTACCGTCATTCCAGGCAGATCAGACGGCGACGGCATCACGCGGCAGGAGAATTTTTACAGCAGGTTTGAAACTGCCCTGAAGAGGGCTGAGGGTGAGCTGTGGGGCGCCATGCCGGGACCCTACGGAGGATGCTATGCCGTGCGCCGCGATCTCTTTCCGGAGATACCTTTCAATACCCTCGTCGATGACCTCTTTGTCGGACTGACAGTACTGTCAAAGGGATACCGCTCATGCAACATTCCCGGAGCCACGGTCTTCGAAGATACCCAGCCTGACATGAGAGACCAGTTCAGAAGAAGGGTGAGAATAGCTGCCGGCTCCTTCCAGAACCTCTTCCGGTTTGGCCTGTTGCCGTCGAAGAGATTCTCAGCCTCCTTCGTCTTCCTCTCCCACAAGGTGCTGAGATGGTCCTCCCCGCTTCTTCTGGCTCTCTTTTTTATGACAACAGTCATACTTTCAGGGCATTCTGATTTCTATCTTTGTTTGGCAGCAGTTCAGCTGATTTTCTTAATTTTGTCAGCGCTTGATCTGTTGCCTGGCTGGCACGGCAAAAAGGTCAGATATCTGAGATTCATTACCCAGTTTCTGATGATGAATGTCGCTTTGGTGGCAGGGTTTGTGAAGGCATTAAGAGGGATAAAAAGCGGAATATGGGAACCCACGAAACGAGTTTAGAATGACCGAAGACAGAGGGCTGAATACCATCATCGAAGCTATCGAGGAGATAAGGGAAGGCAGGATTGTCATTGTCGTTGATGATGAGGACAGGGAAAATGAGGGTGACTTCATATGCGCTGCCGAACTGATTACCCCTGAGAAGGTCAATTTCATGGCTACCCATGGAAGAGGACTGATATGTGTACCCCTTCCCGAGGAACGTTGCGAAGAGCTTGAGCTCGATATGATGGTAGGCCATAACACCTCACTTCACGAGACGCCCTTCACCGTTTCGGTTGATCTTCTCAGTCCCGAGACCACGACAGGCATCTCGGCCACGGACAGGGCACTGACCATCAGGGCTCTTGTTGATCCAGCCACACGGCCGTCGCAGCTGGGCCGCCCCGGGCATATCTTCCCTCTTAAATCACGGTCCAAAGGCGTGCTTCGCAGGGCCGGGCACACTGAAGCTGCCGTTGACCTCACACGCCTGGCAGGCCTGCACCCGGGAGGTGCCCTGGTGGAGATAATGAACGAGGACGGATCGATGGCACGACTGCCCGACCTGCTCAGACTGTCCGAAAAAATCGGTATTAAAATTATTTCCATACGGGACTTAATTCGATACCGTCTGGGCATTGAATCAATCGTGGAGATGGGTGAACAGGTGAAGCTTCCGACAGAATACGGCAACTTTGACTTCATCCCCTTCAGGCAGGTGAGCAACGGACTGGAACATGCCGCACTGGTGAAGGGCACCTGGACAAAAGAGGAGCCTGTGCTTGTCAGGGTTCACTCGTCTTGCTTCACGGGCGACATCTTTGCATCCAAGAGATGCGACTGCGGTCCGCAGCTGCATAAAGCGATGCAGATGGTGGAGGAGGCAGGCAAGGGTGCTATCATCTACTTAAATCAGGAAGGCAGGGGCATAGGGCTGATAAATAAGATCCGCACCTATAAACTGCAGGAACAGGGACGTGATACGGTCGAAGCAAACATTGAGCTGGGTTTCCGAGAGGACGAACGCGACTATGGCATCGGGGCAAACATCATGAGGGGCATCGGACTCGGCAAGGTAAGACTTATATCCAACAACCCGGTCAAAAGGGCTGGCCTTGAGGGGTACGGAATTACCATTGTCGACACTGTTCCGTTAATAATACCACCCAACCCGTTCAATTCATTCTACCTTGAGACCAAAGCCACCAAGATGGGCCATACACTCTCATGCTACAAAACACCCATAAAAGGAGAAGATGACTGAAAGACTGCCCCGGATAATCTTTTTTGGAACACCGGAGTTTGCTGTTGCCAGCCTCCGTGCCCTTCATACCTCCGGATTATCTATTGCTGCCGTAGTCACTGCTCCGGACAAGCCTGCCGGACGGGGCAGAAAGATATCCTCCTCGCCGGTAAAGGAGTATGCACTAAGGCATAGCCTGACACTGCTGCAGCCGGAACTACTCCGTGACGCGGATTTCCTCAAGGCACTGAGGGAGCTGCAGGCCGACATCTTTGTTGTCGTTGCATTCCGCATGCTGCCGCAGGAGGTATGGACCATCCCCCCCCTGGGCACCTTCAACCTGCATGCATCCCTTCTGCCACAATACCGCGGCGCCGCACCGATAAACCATGCGATAATCAACGGCGAAACAGAGACCGGGGTGACCACGTTCCTGATTGACAAGGAGATTGATACCGGCCACATATTGCTCTCAGAAACAACGGAGATCCTGCCCGAAGACAATGCCGGCAGCCTGCACGACCGCCTTATGGAGATGGGCGCAGCACTGGTGACCGAAACGGCAGAGAAACTCTACAGGCGTGAGCTCAAACCTGTGCCCCAGAAGAAAAGAAACGGGGAGACACTGCGCACAGCCCCCAGGTTGTTCGCACCCGATATGATCATCGACTGGAGAGAACCGGCTACGAAAGTGCATAACCGCATCAGGGGCCTCTCTCCATATCCGGGCGCCGTAGCAACACTCCGCAGGGAAGGCAGGGTGATGCGGCTTAAGATTTTAAAAAGCAGGTTAAGGAATGATATTATTGCCATTCCGGGGACGATAATCACGCCTGACAGCTCAACGCTCATCATCTCCTGTTCTGCAGGAGCCCTGGAGATTCTTGCGGTGCAACCGGAAGGACGCCGGAGAATGGCAGCATCAGAATTCCTCAGGGGATTTGTTCCGGAAGGATGGGAACTGGCCTGACAAGGTAAGTACTTGCACCTTGCACATGAGGTAAGACGACAAGTTGCCTGTGTAGACAGATGTCGGAGGCAGCCAGCACAATCACTCTATCTGATACGCACTTTCTGACCGGGAGCACACTCGGTTCCCTCATCCATGAGATTCATCTTATAGAGTGCCGCGAGCTTGACGGCATACTTCTGAGAAATGCTGCGCATGGTATCACCCGCCTGCGCCACATGTATTGAATAACTGCCCGCTGCCCTGTTCCGCTTGGGCTGCAGGTAGATCATCTGCCCGGGTCTCAGACCGGCCCCGGCAGGAATATCATTGTAGCGGCTTATCTCCCATGCGAGCAGGTTGAACTCCTCTGCTATTGACTCAAAGGTCTCACCCTTTTCCACAACAATATATTCAACACTGTTATTCTCCTTTATCCTGCTATTGCTCAGACTTATAACCTTTATCGGCTCCTCAGTCTCGGGCTCCGTCTTTACCTCTGCCTCTGTCCGTGTTACCGCCCCGGCTTTCAGGCTGCTGTCAGCCGCAGCTGTTGCCGTGCGGGAAGCGGGAACGGTGGCAACCGCCGCCGGCGGCCCGGTTTGTGACAGGGAGACCTGCCGCGGGGATTGAGCTGCCACCCCGGCGCCGGTGTCAAATCTGTGCAGGCCGTACTCTTCAATCTTCCCGATGAGCTTTGAAGGATATTTCGGATCAGTGGCATAGCCCGCCTTCTTCAGCCCGTTTGCCCACCCTTTGTAGTCGTCGCTGGCAAGCCTGAACAGATCCCTGTACCGTGATCCGTTCACAAGAAAGTCAGAGTGATCACGGTAGGAATCTTCAACCGAACGGTATGACCTGAAACATTCCCCTTTACGGTTGTCATTATGATATATCCTCCCGCCTTTCCAGTCGCTGTGACATTTGATACCGAAATGATTGTTGCCCTTTCTGGCCAGGGTACTGCGGCCATAGTTCGATTCCACCATCCCCTGGGCAAGAGTAATGCTGGCAGGAATGCCCGTTCGTTTCATCTCGCTGATGGCAAGGGCACTATACCTGTTGAGATAGTCAATAGCATATGAAGGCACTGCGCCCGGGGCCACCGGGGTCCTGGCTGCCCTGCGCGAGGCACCGCAGGAAGTGAGGATCAGAAGAAGAAAAAGGAAGGCGTATCGGGACAGATTGCTCATCAGTACAGTTTTGACAAAAATATAAAAATGTCTTTACCCGGCGCAACAGCAACCGCCGGAGGCAAAATATTATTACTTTTATCACACTTTAGATCACCCATATCGATTATGAAAAAGAGAGAAGTAAGTATCTCTTTCCTGGAATATACGGGAATTGATGAGTTGCCGGAATCCGACAGGAGCCTGGTGAACGAAGCCATCACTGCCGCATCCGGCTCCTATGCCCCCTACTCCCATTTCAATGTGGGCGCGGCAATAAGACTGGATGACGGCACGGTAGTCAGGGGAGCCAACGTGGAAAATGCGGCCTTCCCTTCTGGCAGTTGTGCCGAAAAAACGGCTCTCTCCTATTCTGTGGCCAACCACCACGACAAAATAGCAGTGGCCATAGCCATCGCGGCTCTCTCGGAAGGAGTGCTGACAGACCAGCCGGTACCGCCCTGCGGTAACTGCCGCCAGATGCTCATAGAGGAGGAACAGAGGACAGGCCATCCGATAAGAGTGATCCTCGCGGGAAAATCAGGAGTGAAGGTCCTTGACAACTGCCAGTCGTTGATGCCGCTGAGCTTCACACGCAGTAATCTGGTTAAATAAGGCAGTCTTCAATCCACAGTCGGCAGTCGGCAGTCTATTCAGTCCACAGTCTTCAGTCAGCAGTAGGCAGTAGTGAAGGGAATGAAGAATTAAGAATTAATAATTAAGAATTAAGAGATTGATTATAAGTCGTTTAAGTCAACAGCATCATTGATTTTTGACTTTCCTGTCCTCCGACTCCGTCGGACGAAGTGCGCTACGTCGGACGAAGTCCGAAGCCTACTTCGACATCCGTAGTTTTAACGTAGGATGTGGCGGAGGAGGGAGACTTTCAGACTTTAGGGACTTCCCCGACAACCAGCTGGAACCCGCTGCCGTGGATATTCTTCAGTGTTATCTGCGGATCGTCGCTCAGGTACTTGCGCAACTTGGTGACATAAACATCCATGCTGCGGGCGGTGAAATAGTCATCAGTGCCCCATATCTTCTTCAGGGCAGCTTCGCGACTCACAAGTGAATTGGGTGCCAGGGCAAGCATCTCTAAAAGCTGACCCTCCTTGGGCGACAGCTGCCTCTCCTGTCCGGCGATGGTCAGGGTGCGCAGCCTGGCATTAAAGAGATATTTTCCTATCTCGTAAGAATCCCTTGAACCGTCCTGCGTATCCCGTCGTGCTATTATTGCTTTTATCTTGCAAAGCAGAATGTCAGTATCAAAAGGCTTTGTGATATAGTCATCCGCTCCCACACCGTAACCGCGGAGCAGATCCTCCTTAAGCTTCTTGGCCGTCAAAAAGATAATGGGGATGAGCGAGTTCATGCTCCGGATCTCTGAGGCAATGGTAAATCCGTCAACATGAGGAAGCATCACATCAAGTATGCAGAGGTCGTACACCCCTCTGCGGAAGACGTCAACAGCCAACTTGCCGTCGTCAACAAGGTCAACCTCAAAATCGTTTATTTCAAGGTAGGATTTGAGCACGGATCCGAAACTCAGATCATCTTCCACCAGAAATATCCTTGCACTCTTTCTGCTCATACTCATTCTCCTGCTTCGTTGTTGAAAGGCAAAAATACTGTAAAAATGCTTCCCCTGCCCTGCTCGCTCTCAACTGTAACCGTACCGCCGTGGGCATCGGTGATCGCCTTGACATAATTCAGTCCCAGCCCGAATCCCTTCACATTATGGATATTACCTGTTGTCTCCCTGTAAAACCGTTCAAAAACACGATTCTGAACAGCCTTGCTCATCCCTATGCCTTTATCCTCCACCGACAAAAAGACACCACTGCCGTTGCTGCGCGTCCTGACACTAATCTGCGGCTCCCTGTCGGAATACTTGTTGGCATTGTCGAGCAGGTTATGGACCAGGTTGCGCAGGTGCTCAGAATCGCCTGTGATCGTGCTGTTGTCAGCATCAAGATACCTGCTTATCACCCCTCCTCTGTCAACCACCTGTATCTCTATGGTATCAATGGCCTGCCCGATGACGTCATGGAGGTCCGTCTTCCCGAAAGTGAAGTCCATCTCGTGCTTGTCGAGGGTGGCTATCTGGAGAATGGTCTCCACCTGCCTGTTCATGCGTGAGTTCTCCTTCTTGATCATACCCACGAAATGGCGCACCTTCTCCTCATCCGTGATTACCCTGCTGTTGCCAATAGTGTCAGCAGCCAGCGAGATGGTGGCAATGGGGGTCTTAAACTCATGGGTCATGTTGTTGATGAAGTCAGCCTGCATTTCGGAGGTCTTCTTCTGCCTGATGATGAACCAGAGGCTGAGGGCAAAAGTCGAAAGGATGATCAGGAGAAAGAGTCCTGACCCTCCCAGCATGAGCCCCATCGATCCGAGGACATAATTTGTCTTGCGCGGGAAGACAACCGAAAGCGTCTCTCCCTTCCTCAGCAGGCCCTCAGCGAAAAGAGCCACCTTGTACGTACTCTCGCGGAACTCCTTTGGCTTTACCTTCGACCAAACCCCGTCGACAATCGAGTCACCGCGCATTATGGCATACTCAAATGGCGTCTCAATGCCTGAAGCCTGGAACTCACCGCTCAGGGTGTGAAGCAACTCCTCCTTGTTAATCTGACTGTTACGCTCCCAAACGAACATCTCGGAGACCAGCTGGTTGCTGATCGACTGAAACTCGACGGCTTGCTGCTGTACCCACCTCCTGTATTCCTCTGAACCGACCACAACACTGTTCTCCATTGTGGTCCGGGCCTCGTCACGCGGCACCTTCATCCTTACCGGAGGCTCATCATTCTTCGAGACAATGATCTCAACAGAGTCGGTCTCTGAAGAGGCCTGGCTGCGTATGCTGAAACTCTCCGATGTCATCCCCGGAGACACGGAGCGGTGAACTGCCTGGGGAAGAGCACTATATCCGCTGATGAACATATCATTCAGGAAATTCATGCGACGGTTGGTCTCCATCGAATGAGCAGTATTGCGGAGACTGTTGATTACGAAAAAATCAAACTGCTCGTTCTGCACCCTGATGGAATTGCCGATCCATGTCGCCTGCACCCATATGATGGCAGTGATGGATACTACCATCAGCACTATGAGCCCTATGAACCTCCGTCTGTTCATGACACAAAATTAAATATATATGTAAGCTGGAAATCCGTTTTAACTTTTTGTTAACCGGTTTTAACCTCACTTTAACCCCCGGCCTGATTTTATGCCTTACATTTGTAATGTCTTATCTGTGAAGAAGGAAAAAGATACAACTGCTACCCGCCAATGGGTTGCAGCATTCACGGATGGTGGATTTAGGTTAGTTTGGGTGAATTGGGAAGAGGTGCGGCAGAGGCATCTCTTCTCTTTTTTATTTATAACGGTTCAGACATCCCTGAAGAGCCGCCAGGTTTTGTCGTCAGGCAGCGGCGCCACCACGGCGACCTCCGTTTTTTTGACAGGATGAATGAATGAGACTCTGCGTGCATGAAGCGAGATGCCTCCCCCCTCGTTTGATCTTTTGGAACCGTACTTGAGATCACCCTTCACCGGGCAGCCGGCAGCAGCAAGCTGCGCCCTTATCTGGTGATGACGTCCCGTATGCAGATCGATCTCAAGAAGATAAAACCTCTCCGACCTGGCCAGCAGGAGGTATGACAGTTCTGCCTGTTTAGATCCCTTCACTTCAGTCTCATAAACGTACGATTTATTCTGCCTCTCGTTCTTCTTCAGATAGTTGCGAAGCACTCCCTCCTCTGCCGGAGGTCGGTCAGAGACAACGGCCCAGTACTGTTTCTTGACCTCCCGTGTCCGGAACAATTCGCTCAGTCGCGACAGCGCCTTGGAGGTGCGTGCATAGACCACACATCCGCTGACAGGCCGGTCCAGCCTGTGTACCACACCCAGGAAGACATCTCCGGGCTTGCCGTACTTCTCCCTGATATAAGCCTTCACCTTCTCATCCAGAGACTCATCACCGGTGATGTCACCCTGCACCAGGTCAGATGACCGCTTGTTGACAACGATTATATGATTGTCTTCGTAAAGTACTTCCAAATTATTTTTACTCATAAATTCCTGTGCCTTAAACGTTTTGGGCCCTGCGGATTCACCCTTCAGCCAGGAAGAGCCGGCCCGGATGCCCCCCTTAACTTTAACCTTTAATCTTCATCCTATCAGACTTGCGACCTTCAGACCTCCGACCTTCAGACTTTCGCCTAATACTGCTCCTTCTCGTTCGGGAAGTCAAGTGATCTGACATCGGCAATATATCTCTGCACCGCACCCATTATCTCTTCGTGCAGGTTATGGTATCTTCTCAGAAAGCGTGGTGAGAACTCGGTGTTGATGCCCAGCATATCATGCAGCACCAGCACCTGACCGTCAACCATGGGCCCGGCGCCTATGCCTATGACGGGCACCTTCACCGATTCGGCCACCTCCCCGGCGAGTGATGCAGGTATCTTTTCAAGCACTATGGCAAAACAACCTGACTTCTCAATTATCCGGGCATCGTCCTTGAGCTTCCTCGCCTCTTCCGGCTCACGTGCCCTGACAACATAGGTGCCGAACTTATGGATCGACTGCGGCGTCAGGCCGAGATGACCCATGACCGGTATGCCGGCTGAGAGGATACGCTCAATCGATTCGGTTATCTCCCGTCCGCCCTCCAGCTTCACCGCACTCGCACCGGTCTCCTTCATGATCCTGATGGCAGAGGCCAGCGCCTCACGCGAATTGCCCTGATAGGTCCCGAAAGGCAGATCCACCACCACCAGGGCCCTCTTTACCCCCCTGACAACGGAGGCAGCATGATAGATCATGTTTTCAAGGGTAATGGGAAGTGTGGTCTCAAACCCTGCCATGACATTCGATGCAGAATCACCGACGAGGATCACATCTACCCCTGCCTCATCGAGGATCTTCGCCATCGAATAATCATAGGCTGTGAGCATCGAAATCTTTTCACCCTTCAGCTTCATCTCATAAAGCACGTGAGTGGTAACCAGTTTGACGGTCTTCTGTGTTGACATGTTTTCTCTGCAATGATCAGATGCAAAGCTACAAAATAAGACGATGAATAAGATTACCCGGTTTTCTTTTAGCTCTTTCTGCCGTTTTGTCATAACCTTGAAAAACATAACCGGCGGCTGCTTCTGATAATCATGACATAATTTCATACTCAGCCCGGCCCTGAGCATGTGGCACAAACATTGTCAATAAAATGGATAATGTAAAAGAATTTAAAAGTTAAACAAAATTAATATGGGAAAAATTATTGGTATTGACCTGGGAACCACCAACTCTTGCGTTTCAGTGATGGAAGGTAATGAGCCTGTGGTCATCCCCAACAGTGAAGGTAAAAGAACCACCCCCTCGGTGGTGGCATTTCTTGAGAATGGCGAACGTAAAGTCGGTGACCCTGCAAAGAGACAGGCTATCACCAACCCAACCAAAACCGTTTCATCAATCAAACGATTCATGGGCAGAAGCTTTGATGAAGTCACCAACGAGATGAAGAAGCTGACATACCAGGTGGTGCGCGGTGACAACAATACCCCGAGGGTAAAGATAGACGACCGTAACTACTCTCCTCAGGAGATATCTGCCATCGTTCTGCAGAAGATGAAGAAGACCGCAGAGGATTATCTCGGCACAGAGGTCACTGAGGCCGTCATTACCGTACCTGCATATTTCAATGACTCACAGCGTCAGGCCACCAAGGAGGCCGGCGAGATAGCAGGCCTCAAGGTCAAGCGTATCATCAACGAGCCTACCGCTGCTTCGCTGGCATACGGACTCGACAAGAAGTCGCAGGACCTGAAGATAGCGGTCTTCGACCTCGGAGGAGGAACATTTGATATATCCATCCTGGAACTGGGTGACGGAGTTTTTGAGGTTAAATCGACCAACGGCGACACCCACCTCGGCGGTGATGACTTTGACAACCTGGTTATCGACTGGCTGGCTGATGAGTTTCAGAAGGAGGAGGGAATTGATCTGCGCAAGGACCCGATGGCCCTGCAGAGACTGAAGGAAGCAGCCGAGAAGGCAAAGATCGAGCTCTCGAGCACCACCAGCACGGAGATCAACCTTCCCTATATCATGCCTGTCAACGGTATCCCGAAACACCTTGTCAAGACACTCACCAGGGCCCATTTTGAGAAGCTGACAGATAAGCTGATCAACTCAGTGATAGGTCCTTGCCAAAAGGCACTTGACGATGCCGGAATGAAGACCTCAGACATAAACGAGGTGCTGCTTGTGGGCGGATCGACACGCATACCGGCCATACAGCAGATAGTTGAGAAATTCTTCGGACGGGTACCCTCCAAGGGGGTCAATCCTGACGAGGTAGTTGCTGTCGGTGCTGCCATCCAGGGAGGCGTGCTCACAGGCGAGGTGAAGGACGTACTGCTGCTTGATGTCACCCCGCTGTCACTGGGTATCGAAACTATGGGAGGTGTCATGACACGTCTTATCGAGTCGAACACAACCATCCCCACTCGCAAGACAGAGACATTCACCACAGCCAGCGACAGCCAGCCATCGGTAGAGATACACGTCCTGCAGGGCGAAAGGCCAATGGCCCAGGGCAATAAGACCATCGGCCGCTTTCATCTCGACGGCATCCCGCCGGCCCCGAGAGGAGTGCCTCAGATAGAGGTTACCTTCGACATCGACGCCAACGGGATACTCAACGTCTCAGCAAAAGACAAGGGTACCGGCAAGGAGCAGAGGATACGCATCGAGGCATCCTCAGGTCTGAGTGAGGAGGAGATACGCAAGATGCGCGACGAGGCCAGGGCCAACGAAGCGTCTGACAAGGCTGCCAGGGAGGTGGCTGACAAGGTCAATGCTGCCGACAGCATGATCTTCCAGACCGAGAAGCAGCTGAAGGAGTTCGGCGATAAGATACCGGCAGACAAGAAGGGACGCATAGAGAATGCCCTAGGTCAGCTGCGTGAGGCTCACAAGAACAAGGAGGCAACGGAGATTGACCGCGCCCTTGCCGAGATCAACGCTGCATGGCAGGCTGCCTCAGAAGACATGTACAAACAGGCACAGGGACCTGAACAACAGGCCGGACCCGACGCCGGTCCCACCGACGGTGGTGACGGCGGAAAGGGAGGCGACGAACAGGTTACCGACGTCGACTTCGAGGAGGTCAAGTAGAACTGCCCAACAGTTGAACCACAGCCGCACCGGTGCAAACCGGTGCGGCTTTTTATTTATCTTTGTATTAAACTGCAGAAGATGATCACCAGATATTTTGTATTCACACTGCTTGTAATGCTGCCCATGCTTTTGCCGGCGCAGAATCTGACCGACGCCGGAGGCAGAAAACAGGGCCCGTGGGTGAAGAAATACCCCAATGGAAAGATTATGTATGAAGCCTCTTTCAGAAATGATGTGCCTGTGGGACTGTTTAAAAGATATAACGAAGAGGGTGTCCTCCTCTCAGAACTGACATACAGCGACGGTAATGATGAAACTGCTGCGGTATTCTTCCACCCTGACGGAACCAAAGCAGCTGAAGGCATATACATGGCAAGGATGAAAGAGGGACTCTGGAAGTTCTGGTCTGCCACAAAACCCTCATACCTTATCAGTGAAGAGTACTACCATAAGGATCTCAGACACGGCCTGTCAAAGAAGTACTACCCTGACAGCACCCTGGCGGAAACGGTGACATGGGACAGCGGGTTGCGCACCGGTGAGTGGCTGCAGTATTACCCCGACGGTGCCATATGCCTGCGGGCTGAATATATCGCAGGCAAACTCGAGGGGCCGTTCTCATACTACCACCGGAACGGCAACCTATATTACGAAGGACACTACAGTGAGGATCTCAAAACAGGTGACTGGATGGTCTTCTATGAGAACGGTAAACTGAAACAGATAATAGAATACAGGGAGGGGAGGCCGGCAGACCCGAAGGTGGCCGACCAGGAGACAAAGTTTCTCGATGACCTTGAGAAAAACAGGGACAAGATAAAGGTTACCGATATCAATCAATCAGTTATCAAATGAGAACCGCGTCGTTCAAAACAGCGACCCTGCTTTTCACACTCTCCGCCTGTCTCCTGCAATTGCCGGCACGGGGACAGTCCGGTGAAGATCGTCTTTACTTCTACCGGATCTATTTCACTGATAAGAACGCCAACTCGTCAGACTTTTTACCCAGACAACTGCTCTCTCCTGCTGCAATTGCAAGGCGGGAGAAACTGGGGATCCCCGTGCCGGAGCTGAGTGATCTCCCTGTCAGCGAAGAGTATATCAGCGCAGTGACACAGCAGGGACTCAGATATAAATGTGCATCCCGCTGGATGAATACGGCACTGTTCACATCCCCGGTACTCCTCGATACCAAAGCGCTTGAACTGCTTCCATATATTGACAGGGCCAGGCTGGTAAAGCTCCCTGCTGACCCCTCAAAAAAAATCTACGGTAAATACGGAATCGTAATGCTGAAGGCAGACACTGACGAGTATGATCCCAGAGTGCCCCTCAACGGCACAGCTCTTCACAAGTCAGGATTTACCGGCAGGGGAGTGACCATCGCGGTGCTTGACGCAGGCTTTGCCAACGCTGACCGGATAGAGTCGCTGATACCTCTTATGCAGCGGAGAGGCGTCAGGGCCACGCGCGATTTTGTAAGAGGATCCGATTACGTATATGACTACCATAATCACGGCACATCCGTTCTCTCGATCCTCGCAGGGAACCTGCCGGGACTGATCAGCGGCACGGCTCCCGGCGCAGACTACCTCCTGCTGCGCACTGAAGACGATGCTTCCGAATACCCCGTTGAGGAAGACTATTGGGCGGCAGGAGCTGAATTTGCCGACAGTGCCGGGGCTGATATCATCACTTCGTCGCTTGGGTACTTCACCTTCGACGACCCCTCAATGAGCTATTCGTTCAGCGATATGGACGGCAACAGCACCTTCGTGACACAGGCAGCCGATATGGCCGCTTCAAAGGGAATCGTAGTCATAGCAAGTGCAGGAAATGAACGCAACAAGGAGTGGCTCCGCATCCTGGCTCCATCGGACGGCGACGGCGTCGTAAGTGTCGGCGCGGTGACACAGGAGCTGAAAATATCCAACTTCTCCTCAGCCGGATATTCGTATGACGGACGTGTCAAGCCTGACGTTGTTGCCCCCGGTGTCAACCTGACGATACAGTTTGAACCCGATCGCGTGCACCGGGGCAGCGGCACATCATTCTCGTGCCCGGTAATCAGCGGGCTGACAGCATCGCTCATGCAGGCTGTCCCCAAAGCCTCCCCTCCGGAGATAATCGCTGCCCTTCATGAGAGCAGCGACAGGTTTCTCAATCCTGACAGCCTCTACGGCTACGGACTGCCTGACTTCCTGAAGACGCTCAGGCTTCTTGAGGATATTCACTCCTACAAGCCCGATGAAGGCATGACCGCCGGACCCAATCCATTCTTTGACGAGATCAACATCTGGTTTCCGGCTCCACCGGGACATCTTTCAGTAACCGTCACAACCGCTGACGGCACCCTGGTGATGAAGAGACACTACCCTCTCTACGCAGCCCGCTCATACAGGCTTGGCGGCTTCGGAAAGACGGGACAGGGACTTTACCTTGTCAAAGTGGAGACGGAAGAAGAATCCAGGATCTTTAAAATGATCAGGCTCAGCAGATGAACCGGGAAGGGAAGATAACGCTGACCGAGTTGCAGGGACTGATCCGTGATAAGATTTATGAGTCGCTGCCCGGATCATTCTGGGTGATCGCCGAGATAGCCTCACTGAAGACTCAGGGCCCGGGTCACTGCTACCTGGAGCTTACAGGCAGCGAGACCCCCGGAGGCCGCATCACCGCCAGGGCGAGGGCAACGATCTGGGCTTCAAAATACCTCTCCCTCAGTACCTTCTTCAATGCCAGCACCGGCATACCTCTCAGGGCCGGAATCACCATACTCTTCAGGGCAACCGTCGAATATCATGAGCTCTACGGCCTCAGCCTGAATATCTCCGATATCGACCCATCCTATACCGCCGGCGATATGGCACTGCGGCGCGAGGAGATCATCAGGAGGCTTACGGCCGAGGGAGTCATCACAATGAACAGGGAACTATCCCTTCCCCCCTACCCCAGGAATATAGCAGTGATATCCTCCTCCAAAGCCGCAGGTTACGAAGACTTCATCAACCACCTATTACATAACCCTTACGGATACGTGTTTGTGCCGGTACTGTTCGAGGCTGTCATGCAGGGCGAAACAACTGAGGCTTCAGTGACGGAGGCCCTGAGCCTGATCTCAGACCAGGTGGAGCAGTTTGATGCGGTAGTCATTATACGGGGAGGGGGATCGACAACTGACCTCAGCTGGTTCGACAGCTATGAGATTGCCTATCACGTTACGCAGTTCCCGCTGCCTTTGCTTACTGGAATTGGACATGAGAAGGATGTCTCCGTGACTGATATGGTAGCCTGGAGATCCCTCAAGACACCTACGGCCGTGGCTGATTTCCTGGTTGAACAGACAGCTGAATGCGAGAACAGGATCATTGAAATGGCAGGCGCCCTGACAGAAGCAGCAACAGATGCCATAGCTGCTGCTGACGAACATCTTGCCTCACTGCAAAACCGGACAGCTGCCACATCCCGCCTGATAGTCAGGGTCAGAAGCGACAACCTGAACTATATTACCGAGAACCTGGGACGCTCCGGCAAGAATGTGATCAGGACCGCGGCGGAGAGGATGGTGAAACTGGAAAATGCACTCCGTATCCTTGACCCGGCCGGTATCATGCGCCGGGGATTTACCCTGACCTCGCGAAACGGATTGATAATACACTCAGCATCGGAGCTGGAACCGGGGGACATAATAACCACTCACTTCGAAAAGGGAAAAGCAGTAAGTACCGTTAAGGAAATAAATAACAAGAAATAGCAAATGGCAAAGAAAGAGATCGGATTCAACCAGGCTGTAAAACAGATAGAGGAGATCCTGAAAAATATTGAAGAGGGAGAACCTGATATCGACAGGCTGTCGGATAATATCCGGAAGGCAGCTGAACTGATAAAAATATGCCGTCAGAGACTCAGGGAGACAGAGGAAAAGATCGACGGAATCATTAATGATCTCAAGTCATAAAACCTTGAGGTCGTGATACAAGGAAGGCTGCTTCCTTCGAAACAGCCTTCAACTCGAAACCCTAACCTAAATTCCAGAAAACTAACTCTTCTGTTAGAAAACTACCTTCAATAAATTAAACGTAAAAGTTAAGCTTTTGTTTCGTAAAAATGAAGAAAAAACAGATTTTTTTTCAACAATTCAGTTTTTTTCGATACCAAATATATCCTTGAACGCCTTTTCAAAAGATTCCTTCGGCAGTGCTCCCATTGCCATCTGTGGCTGTCCCTCCAGGGGAACAAACAACAGGGAAGGAATACTCCTTATCCCGAACACTGATGCAAGCTCCTGTTCTGCCTCTGTATCAATCTTATAGACGTAAAGTTTACCTTCGTACTCTTTTGCCAGCTCCTCAATAACAGGGGCTACCATCTTACAGGGACCGCACCAGTCAGCATAAAAATCGATTATGCAAGGCTTGTCGCCTGAATATTTCCACTCTTTGTTCTGTTCGTAATTGAATACCTTCTCAAGAAATGTCTCTTTTGTCAAATGCTCTGCCATATCTTATTTTTTTATTGTTTAACAGATTTTTATGAATTATGTTCAGAGTTGCAATTGCTGTGCCGTAAAGCCTGACGAAGTAATTATTCTACAAGTTAGGCTATAAATTGTAATTTTGTCACGGTTTACGGTTAAATTGTCATGCATAATATATGAACATCTTCCCTGATGACAGGATTTTTGAGGTTATCGCACAGGTAGCCGACAGGGAGCAGGTCGAGGCATACGTTATCGGCGGCTTTGTGCGCGATCATATCATGGGTAGGGAACACCCCGACAAGGATATTGACATAGTCGTTCTCGGTGACGGACCGGCAATTGCGCGCACAGTGGCGCGTGAGATCAGCCGCGACATCAGGGTTACCGTCTTCAAGACATTCGGAACTGCCATGTTCCGGTACCAGAATTATGACATTGAGTTTGTTGGTGCAAGGAAGGAATCATACTCCGAGGACTCGCGTAAGCCTTCAGTCACTCCGGGAACCCTTGAAGATGACCAGAACAGGCGCGATTTCACTATCAACGCTCTGGCGATAAGCCTTAACAAAGACAATCCCGGTGAGGTGCTCGATCCTTTCGGAGGCATTGAGGATATCCGCAACGGTATTATACGAACCCCTCTTGATCCTGACACCACCTTCAGCGATGATCCTCTCAGGATGATGAGGGCAGTCAGGTTTGCAGCCCGGCTTGGCTTCCGGATCGAAGAGGGTACACTGGCATCCATCACCCGCAATGCGAACAGGATAAGTATTGTATCAGCAGAGAGGATTACCACCGAGCTCAACAAGATCATGGCGGCCGCCACCCCCTCAGACGGATTTCTGTTACTCGATCAGACAGGCCTCCTTCCCCTTATCCTTCCCGAGATCTCGAAGCTCAGGGGGGTTGAGGATAAGGATGGCAAAGGCCATAAGGACAACTTTCATCATACTCTGAAGGTATTGGACAACACCGCGGAGAAGAGTGATGACCTGTGGCTTCGCTGGGCAGCCCTGCTCCATGACGTGGCAAAGCCACTCACCAAAAAGTTTGTGCCCGGAACAGGCTGGACATTTCATGGGCACGAGTTCCTCGGTGCGAAGATGGTGCCTGAGATATTCAAACGGCTGAAGCTGCCGCTAAACGACAGGATGAAGTACGTCAAAAAGCTGGTAGGGCTGCATCTCAGGCCGATAGCCCTCGTTCAGGATGAGGTCACCGACTCAGCTGTCAGAAGGCTGCTGTTCGAAGCCGGCGATGATATTGACGACCTCATGCTGCTGTGTGAGGCAGATATCACCTCGGGGAACAGGATGAAGGTGAAGAAGCACCGTGACAACTTCGCCCTGGTGCGCAGGAAGCTGCGTGAGATAGAGGAGAAGGATGCGGTCAGGACCTTCCAGCCCCCTGTGCACGGTGATGAGATCATCGAGGTTTTCGGCATACCACCCGGACCGATGGTCGGGGTGATAAAAAGCGCCATAAAGGAGGCTATCCTTGACGGCGTGATTCCCAATGATCACCAGGCCGCCATGGAGTTCATGATCCAAAAGGGCAGGGAGCTCGGCCTGGAACCACGGTAATCGCCGCCGGAGTCTCAGAGATCACTCCAAAAACAGTGAATATCGACGATACTTCAGAGATCATTCAGGGTCCCTCGAGGCACCCATCCGGCGTCTCATTGTTATCATCACCGGCAGGTGATCCGAATATCCTCCTGCCCATCTGAAACCGCCGTATGTGGCAAAGGGCTTCTTCCCCGGATAATCGGGGTCGACAGTAAGCATGAAGGGCGTGGAGACACACCTGAATGATCCCGGTTCAGCCATGAATGACCCGCTGCCGTCGGTCATTGCAGTTGTCGTCAGAATCTGGTCAATCACCTCCCAGGTGCCCTGAAAACGGTATGACCCCTCTCCACCGGCAGAGAGCCCCTGTGCTGCATTCACAAGCAGCTCATCTCCTTCCATCTCTGTCATTATTCTATCATCGGGCCGGGCGTTGAAATCGCCCATCACTATCACCGAAGCACCAGGTGATGCATTCATGACAGAGTCTGTCTTGACCTTGACCAGCTCTGCCATCTCCTCCCTCAGCCTCTCGGCTGCCAGCACCCCTCCCCTTCTGGATGGGAGATGGCACAGAATTACGTGAAGCGTGTCGTCATACATGGTCATCTTCACATAAAGCAGGTTTCTGGATTCCCAGCGAGAGTCTTCACTCCTCTCCGGCACCCATGATCTGACCGCCTCTATGCTGAAAAACTCCCGGCGGAAGAGCAGGGCCAGGTCAATACCCCGGGGGTCGGGCGACTCGCGGTGGACTATCCCGTAATTGCCTGACGAGAGTAATGTGCTATATGCCAGATCTTTTACCACTTCATCATTCTCCACCTCGCACACTCCTATCACTGCCGGCAACTCCCACTCTCCGGCTGCGGCGATGACCCGTGAGAGCCCTGCTATCTTTCTCCTGTAGCGGGTGCCCGTCCAGCGCCGGCTGCCGTGGGGCAGAAACTCATCATCATTCTTTGTTGTGTCATCCGAAGTGTCAAACAGATTTTCAACGTTGTAGAAAATTACGCTGAACTCCTGGGCCCTGACATGAGGCATCACGGCCACAATCAGGAAGATTATTACAGCGGCCCTCATCATATTTTGATATTCTGCATCACGTACCTGATCTCTTTGGGCGGATACCTTTAGTCGACAGGCGTCTGTCTCATTTCGTCGGTCTTACCCTTAAACACTCATATCACAGGGTTACCGATTCACTTTCCCGGACTCTTCTCTCCCGGTTGTCTCTCGAAGGCCCCTATATCCGGTCCGTTGCCAGAGGGACGAGGCTTCTGCCGGATGTCATACGGCCATGCAACAGCCTCCTCCCTGCCTGCGATATCAATTAACGGCGACAGGGTGTCGGGCCGGTAATCCCATGCAGCTTCATCAATAAAACGCAACGTTCCGGTGGTAAACACATCCCTGAATAGAGGTGAGGTATACCAGTCAGCAGCCAGGGTGTCCACCCTTATCATCGAGCTGTCAGCCCTGAAGCTGCCGGCTGCCTCAGTCGCGCTGGCGTCAATGGTGATCTCGTTGTTCAGGGTACCGGAAATGACTGAATTGAGCACCGTAACCTCCGGCAGTGTTCCGTCGTCGAGACCTATGAACATTGCCGGCTCTTTACGGTAACCGTATTCCCATCTGTTCATCACGGTGCAGTGTATGAAGCTGCCACTGCCTCCCCCGGCGAGTGATACCGTGCTAAACCCGGTGTGGGCAAAGAGGGAGTTGACGGCTGATACATCGGCATGCCGGGCTACCAGCGAGGCAACGGAGTTATGCATGAGCCTGGCGCCGTGAAACATCACATCGGGCTGTGAGCCCTCCCTGCCTGAAATCCTCACTGCCACAGCCGCGTTCCTCACCTCCGTGAAATTAAGCCTGTTACCCCGGCTGCAGTCGAGAAAGAGTATCCCTTTCCACCGTCCCGGAACGTCAGTGTACTCCTCCTCGATCCGGTCCGTAGCCAGCAATATGGGTTTTTCCGCCGTCCCCTCAGCCCGCAGAGTGCCGGCAACGGTCATGCCTGCATCATAATGAAAATAGACCCTGGTGCCGGCCTCCATGGTCAGCACCGCGGCAGTGTCGACGAAAAGACTGCCCCTGATGACGTACGGCCTGCCTTCGGTCCAGGTGACATTGCCGTAAACATCGCCTTCGACAAGCCTGATCTCCTGGCCCCAGGCTTCAAGAATTACGCGGCTGACATAGCTTCCCGACATGAAGACCACTGAGTCAATGACGGCGACAGGACTCTCTTCTCCCGTAGGATCAACTGTGACCTCCACGAATACAAAGAGGCTGTCACCCTGCGCCAGTAAGAGACGATCTGCCTCTGTTGAGGCTACGCCATTGATATTCAGCCTAAAGGGCGATGCCTCTCCACCCGCCAGCCATATTCGGTCAATAAGCATGGGCTCCTTGCCCCGGTTTATAGCCCTGAACTCCCTTGTGGTCGAGCCCACGCCTGAAAAAACCGTATCAAAAGAGAGTGTGTCAGAAGAAAATTCAATTCTCCCGGAAACAGGATTGGCAAGAGGGTCGCAGGCAAGGCAGCCGGCGACGATTAGAAATGACAGTATGATCTGCCGTATCAGTACCTGTTGATCCACCTGTACCTCCTCGGATTGTCTCCAAAGCGTGCCAGAACCGTCAGCTCGTGGGTACCGTAGGTATAACTGCGTATCTCCGAAAGTGTGAAGTCAAATGCATATCCGAGATAGAACCTGTCAACCTTCAACCCGGCCATAAGAACAACAGCATCTTCTGTCCGATATGAGAGACCAAGCCAGTAGTCCTCCCTGTAATAGACCCTGGCAGTGATATCCATCTGGGCCGATTTAAAAACCATGTCGGACGATTTCAGCATTACTGACGGCTCGATGATCCAATCGGATCCGGCATAGAATCTCATCCCTCCTGTGAGGAAATAATGTCCCAGCTGAGAGCGGCCGTTCTCGCTTCCGTTGCCGATCATAAGGGCTCCCCTGAAGAGATTGGTCATCGAAAAACCTGCATAGTATCTTCTCGTCATATAGCTTATACCAAAGTTGGCATCCGGAATATATACAACCTGATCATAGTTGTTCAGCAACTCGTCATTAACACCCGGTGGCATTACGGCACCGCTGATGTCAACAAAATACTGGTAAGCACTGAGCGACAGCCCAAATGACAGCTGCTGCTCATTTACCAGGGGCAGATGATAGGCATATGCCATCTGCAATCCCGTCCTGTGCATTATCCCGTTATGATCCGAGAAGAGGTATCCTCCCAGGCCTACCCTGCCACCCCTGGTGGGTCTGTTGATCTTCTTCCTGACTGCAGTCGATTTTGTGATGTAGCTGTCATTCAATATCCGGGTCTGGAAGGATGCAGCATATGTGCTTGGCGCTTTGGGAAAACTCATCCACTGCTCACGGACGGTAAGGCCGAAGGTGGTGTAGTAGTCGCTGCCGGCATATGAGGGATTGAGGAGGAAGCCGTTCATTATATACTGACTGTACATGGGAAACTGCTGCCCAGACAACACCGGCATGAATGCCAGAAGGCCAATCACTGTTATAATCTTCAGTCGTGTCATGTCTCCTTCCGGTTTAGTTTTATTTGCTGATTATCGTGATTACTCCTGTCCGCGGTTCTGAACCGTCATTCAGGTGAATGACATAGTGATACGAGTCATTGGGAAGCAGCTTGCCGTTGTATCTTCCATCCCACTCATCTGCCAGGTTTCTGCTGTTATATACCAGCTTGCCCCAGCGGGTATAGACGAACACCTCGGCATCCGGGTAGAGGCCGGCGTTCCTGATCCTCCAGGTATCATTGCTGCCGTCACCGTTGGGTGTTATTATCTCGTATACCTTAAGGCAATCAAGGCCTGCTACCCCGACCGTCACAGTCTGTTGCTGCAAACATCCGTTGGCATCGGTCACCACTACGGTGTAATCACCTGACAGCAATCCGCTGCGGTCAGCTGAGGTGATGCCGTCACTCCACAGGAAGATAAGCTCTCCTGCCCCTCCGGTAACCGTAAGATCGATGGTTCCGTCGCGTGTATCCGGACAGGAAGCAGGCACCGTCTCAGCAGTGATATTCATTGCTGCTGGTGCAGTAAGAGTGTGTTCTGATGTCATTACACAACCGTTGCCATCGGTGATGGTGAGTGTGTAAGTACCTGCCGGCAGGAAGGAGATGGCATCTGCATCGGAGGTAAATCCACCGGGACCGCTCCACGACAACACCAGCGGAGGAGTCCCTCCTGCTACCGTTACTGCGGCAGAACCATCATATGATTCGGGACAGGAAACACCAAACCCTCCGAATTCAGAGAGGGTGACTCCCGTTATCGCAATAGCGTCAGGCTCGGTGATCTCCCGTGTGAGATTAAATGTGGCGCATCCGTTTAGGTCAGTAACCGTTACCTCATAGATACCCCGGGCAAGTCCTTCTATGTCAGCCGATGAGGCTGTGAAGCCGTCAGGGCCTGTCCAGATTATGCTGTATGGTGTCGTGCCCCCGGAGAGTGTAGTGTAGATTGCGCCATTGCCGACACCGTGGCATGTGACATTCCCTGAACTGTCAAGGGTAGCCATAAAGGGCTGAGGCTCAATAACAGTCAGGCTGGTGTCGGTGATGCATCCGTTCGCATCCATGACCTCAAAATAGTAGGTTGCAGCTGTAAGTCCGGTGAACGAGCCCGACACCTGAAACGGAGCACCGTCGATACTGAAAGCGTACGGATCCGCACCGCCGGTTGCACTCAATACTATCTCACCGTCGGATAGTCCGGCGCAGCTGATGGCATCAAACTGTGTAACCTGTATCGCCGGCAAAGGATGTATCGTAATGACAGCTTCGTCAGTGACCGTGCCGCATGAGCCTCCCCCTGTAACCTCCATGGTCAGGGTGACGCTGCCAGTGGTAAAATCAGCGGGGCCAAAGGTATAGTAGGGATTGTCGGCTGTGATATCGTCAAAGGTACCGTCTCCGCCGCTGAACCAGCTGACGCTGCCCCCGGTGTGGAAGGCTCCTGTGACCTGGTATCCGGTCTCAGAGCTGCAGAGGGCGGCATCAGGACCGGCATCAAAGGGTGCAGGTGACGGATCATTGACAGTCACCGTGGCATCGCACGAGACTGTGTTGCCGCTGGCATCGGCGACAGTGACGGTGACAGTGACACTGCCCAGGTCTGCACATGTGAATGACGACTGGCTCAGCGTCACTGATGCAACGGCACAGTTGTCTGTCGGAGCACCGGCAAGAACATCAGCAGCAATTATAGAAGCATTGCCCGTAGCGTTCAGAGTGACGGATGCATCGGCACAGACCACAACAGGATCCTCGGTATCATTGACGGTGACATCAAATGAACAGACCGAAACCAGTCCGTCGTCGTCAGTGGATGTGTATGTCACCGTGGTCACTCCCACCGGGAAGGTTGAGCCGGGGAGATGAGTCGATACCATGGCTGCGGTGGAGACCGGAGCTGTCCAGCTAACGACAGCCGAACAGGTGCCCGGGTCATTGCTTGCGGTGATATCCCCGGGACATCCGGTGATAACAGGAGGATCATCGTCCTCAATATTGACAGTGACATTCTGTGCGGCCAGGCCGTCAAAACTGTTATCGGAAAGTGCCTGGTTCACGGTCACGGCAATAATGTCAGTGCGATCCGCATCAAGGAGATCCTCAACGGCAGTGACGGTGACTACTAAGGGTATGTTCCAGTTTGCTGAGGTAAAGGTCACCTGCGGGAGATGGGTTGTATGCACGGGTGCGGCATTGACAAGGTCAAACACCACATCGGTGACGGGCTGGGCCGTCAGCACTATGGTGAACTGCCCTGCCGGCCCCCCTTCGTTGATTGTCAGGCTGACCGGGTTGACAACAAAGCCTGCCAGGTCATCATTGGTAACATTGACACTGACAGTTGCTGTCACACCGTCATAACCGTCATCTGACAACGCATCATTGACAGCAAGAGAGATGGTGGTTGCTGCATCGGGCACGGTGTTGTTGTTGACCCCCGTAACCGTGATGGTCTGCGGAACATTGTAGTTGACCGTGGTGAATGTCAGCTGCGTAATATTTATCGTGGCAACGTCAGTATTATTGCTGATCAGGTCAACAACAACACTGCCTGAGACCGGCGCGGCAGAGAGAGAGACTGTGAATGTGGCCGTTCCGTTCTCGGCAACAGTTACACTGACAGGATTAACCACTATTGATGCCACGTCATTATTTACAATTGTGATCAGGATGTCTATATCCGGAAGAGGATCAAAAGTGTCATGCGAGAGTGCATCATTCACAGAAAGAATCAGGTGATCTGTCTGGTCTCCCAGGGATGTATTCTCCACCGATTGAAGGGTTATCACCTGATGGGTAGCATAGTCAGCTGAAGTGAAGGTCAGTGTCGCAGGAGAAATATTAAGCAGTCCCGGCATAAGGGTGGAAACGTCAATGGTAACCGGTGCAGCAGGGGCACTCTCCAGCCATACTTCAACCATAGCCGTGGATCCCTCAGCCATATTCACCGCGGCAGGCGAATAGAGTATCACCGGCAGATCATCATCAACAATGGTTATTACTGCAGGTGTTGAGTTGACTGACACGGCAGGCGCACCTGAGACACCGGTGATTGTAATGATCACCGTCTCGTCGCCTTCAACAATCAGGTCGGCGACAGAAGTCATGGTAAGATTGTACGTCAGTGCTCCTGCAGGTATCACAACCGACCCCGGAAGTGTAACGAAATCGGTTCCGGATGCTGCTGTCCCGGACACAGTGTAGGAAACTGTCCTTGCTGTCGAGACAGGATTGCTGAGGGTAAAGGCAAATGTGCCCGTACCTGCCGCTCCCGGCCCACCCTCATCCAGGACCGGGGTTGCAGCAGCTACACTCACTGTTGAATTATCATCATTAAGAATCGTGTAAACGGAGTTGACAACCGTGCCTGCGGTCACCGTCATAAAGGTATTCATGCTCAGGTTCACCGTCTCATCCGGTTCAACGGTGAGATCACCCAGGATGGTAAGTACTGAGGCAGGGATGGATATCGCTACCGGGGTGGTGTAATCTCCTGCGGGGATGGAGACCAGGTTGCCCGTCTGTGACCAGTCCGCCGATGAGGCGGTGCCATTGGAAACCATCACTATAAGGCTCCCTGGCTGGCTGATGATGCCTCCGCTGACCACTATCTCAAGCGAAGTGACAAGAGCAGAGGCATTGCCTTCCGCTCCTGAGGCCGTGGCTGAGGAGAAGGAGGCATAGACGTAGTCGTCATTGAGGATGGTATAGGTATGACTGCTCTGGGCGCCAACCGACAATTCAGCGGAGGGATTTGAAAGGGTGGTTACAATTGTCTCGGAAGGCTCAACAAGTGCGTCGTTGATAACGTTAATGTTGAATGAACCGGACACCGATCCTGATGCAATTGTAATGGTACCGGGAGCGAGGTTGTAATCGACTCCCAGGGTGGCCGTACCGCCGGTAGCTGCATAGTCTACCGTGAGATCTGCAGTATGTGGATAGTTAAGGTACGCCTGAACGGTAACACTGGTGATATCTTCCGTGCCCGAGTCCGATGCAACAGTAAAGTTCACCTCCGGCCGGAAGGCAATGATGGCCATGTGCTGCCCGTCCGTGATGTTCAGATCAAGGGTGTAAATTCCGGCCGTGAGCGTGGGGCGGTGCATGACAGCCCCCGATGTGAAGTCGCCATCATCGTCGGTCACTATTCCTACCGTCGGGTAACCAGGTGGCAGTGCCGGTAGCGAGGAGGCAGGGATGCTGATGGTCACGGTACCGACATCCGAGGTCTCGTCAAACCTCCACTCCCGTGCAAGGCGGTAAGTGCCGGGAGCAGGCACCTCGTCGGTGGTCCATGTCTTTACCCCCCCCTTATCATGCCCGAAGAAAAGATATTCACCTTCACTGAGATCAGCAGGGGAAGTGACTGATAACATGCCCGTCGACCAGGCATTGGTGAAAGTTGTGCCGTTGTAAGCCGCGAGGCCTGTGACATCGTGTGAGTGAGTCACCTCCCATGCGTAATGGTCATCGGCTATGGGAAGCAGGTATTTTGCTCCGAGGTTATTGTGCAGCACAACCCGCTCGGCATCGTTAAGCTGACCTGAGAAGAGCACCACCTCCATCATCTCTCCGTCGAAGTAGCCCTCGGGATTAAAAGTAGCATTCATCTGCGTCGCCCCGAGCAGTGCGAAGTTGGAAACAAGTGAAGGCACAAATCCCGACGATGAGCTTCCTGTGAGTGGTGTTCCGTTGAGGTAGGCCCCATAGCCGGATACAGAGGCACCGGAAGGATTGGTATAGTAAATTATCTTCAGGCCGCCAGCCGTGTGTCCGTCACTGAAAACCTGGTCATCATCGTTGAAACGTATGGCATCAGCATATTCAAGGTTATAGCTTCTGACGGCATTGGCTCCCCCGAGATTTTTCTGTCCCATATAGAGTCCGCCATTCTGTTCGTCGGCGGCGGTGCTGTTTCGCGCAACAATTACCACGGTGGCTGCATCAGATCCGGCAATACCCAGTGATCCGCTGTACCCGAGGAAGTCCCCTCCCACTCCGCCCTGGTCAGTGAAGGTGACAGCGGGATAACCATTAACGGCATCAAGGGTCAGCGATGGAACTGTCTGTCCCATGACCACCGGCCCGAAGTCGCGCATATGACCGGAAAGATCATACCAGCTGGTAACAAAATAAAGAGGCTGGATGGCTATCAGACTGTCTGATCTGAGCCACAGTTGCGTATTGACGATGCTGCCGACACCTCCGGGACCAACCTGCGCTTCAGCCGTTAGCGGAGGCAGTGTCAGGACAATGGCAAGCAGAAACGGTAACAGGAGGGTGCGTTTCATAATAGTCTGGATCAGAATAGGGGACACATATCATACTATCTATCAATTATTTGAGCCTCAAATTTGCAGCCCTTTGCCTGCAAATTGCAACTAACTCAAAGTCAAAAAGAACCAAAAGCTAATATAAATAAATTTCGATTAGTTATATTATTGATCATGAATGCGTAATCAACAGAGTTAATAACAGGACAAATTGAAATGAAATATGGTTGTAAAGGCAGTTTCTTAAACTCTGCTAATAGGTTAAGCAATTTTCGGACTCTCCATTGCGTAATCAAAAATGTGAATTATATTTGCACTCGCTTTTCGGGTGATTAGCTCAGTTGGTTCAGGCCAACCCGACACTAGTGTCGGGAGGGTCGTAGGACCACAGAGTTTGAAATAAGGGCGATTAGCTCAGTTGGTTCAGAGCACCTGCCTTACAAGCAGGGGGTCGTAGGTTCGATCCCTACATCGCCCACACTGATAATGAGGCACTTAGGAAGGTTGATACGTAGGTGCCTTTTCCATTTATACACAGTTCTAACTTACTTTACGAAGATAGTGGCCTTCAGGCAGCCAGGTCTGAAGATGCCGGGTGTGAAAGCCCATATATCATATCTCACTTTCTCTGATGCGTCGGATGATAAGTGAGGCTTACAGTCGTGAAGTATGAAAGGGCTCCGCGCCCGGAGGAAGAAATATAAAAGGCAGTTCCTCCCCCCACGTACATTTTGAATTAAGGTATAGATATAAAAATTGTCCGACTAGCGTACGTGACTGAAACTGCCTTTGCCCAAAAATAAATAAAATTTATAATACGAGGTGTAATATGTATTACAAATTTTAAACATTAATTTGCTAATCTCAATTAGTGGATCAGTTTCCGGATTTGCCGGAAATATTTTCCGTCACCACCATTCATCCATTGACCATCCAATTGCATATTTTCATCAAATCCAGCCTGTTGCTCCATTGTCAACTCCGTAATATTGTATTACTTTATAATTCCGAAGGTCCTTTTTAATTTTGAGAGGCAGCCCGCACAGGTACAGAAAAGTGAGGGCTGCCTCCGTTTTATAACCCAGACAGATATGTATAAAAAAGAGGCCAGCCTTCCGGCTGACCTCTCCCGTCTAACAATTGTCTCGCTATTCCGTCCTGAACCCTGCTAATACTTAATCCCTGACAGGTCGATTTTGAACACCCTCTGTGAGACAATATTATCAATTGCGGTGTATTGGAATGCGGTGTAGTACCTTCCTTCATAACCCTCGTATGACCCTACGTACAGATATGAGTTATCAAATACCAGGCCTCTGTCCCTGTTGATATCAAGAACAACTTCAAGATAGTGTATATCACTCTCATAGTAATCCCTGGCTTTAATGGTACCGATCGGACCTATTATTGCAGGCAGTGATGCCTCCACAAGGTCAAATGTATTCTCCATGCCATAGATGTAGTAGTTGTACCCCATGTGAAGTGTTCCCGGTGTGGGATCGACTCCAAGTCCTCCGCTTACTGCCCAGGCGCTTTTTCTGATGTATGTCCATGTATCACCGGGTATCGGTGTTGCCAGGTAAGTCTTCAGGGCAATTACCAGTTCAGGAACTTTTTCTACGAGGCAGAAGGTCAGATTGCTCAGTCCTGCCGCCTTACCGGAGGCGTTTACTGGTGCCGTCAGCCCGCTGTCACCCAGGGTGCCTCCGGGATAAAAATAGACATTTGCTGCATTTCCACCCTTAACTATTACTGCACCTACGACATAGTATTTGTCCCCGATCATTATCGGACCCTCGAGCTCAAAATCAATAAATTTGCCGTGGGTTACATTGACGAGAACACCGTCAGGGAAGTTGCCTGCAAAGACACCTCCGTAATAATCTACCTTCTCTCCGCACAGGAAATAGTCGGCCGGCAGTGAAAATGCCGCAGCCACTTCGGCACATGTTCTGTTGCCACCGTTATTTGCTCCCGGTATAATAACAGGAGTAACCTCCATAATATCACTGGGATCAGGAGTAGAAGATGCTATTGCGTCTCCCTTCTTGAGTGAAATCTCGCTTTCGTCCTGCTCGCAGGATCCAAGCGCCGCGACCATCATTATCGCTGCAAAAAAATAAATAAGTTTTTTCATCTCAGCCTTTTTAATTTATGTAAACTATTTAAGTATCTAATTTAATTATCGGTTATCCAATCACTTAATCATGCTATCAGTTCGATCCGGGCTGAACTCTTCTTTGCATGGAAATATGTCAGTCCGTTTATCTCTGTCATGCCGATAAGCTGCAGGCGGCACTCCTCAAGAAGGTTTGAGACGGTCCTCTTCGTAAGATACCTGTTGGTCTTGAGATCGATAAAACTGTACATCCTGTTAATAAAGGGTATCCTCGATTCAATACCGTTCTCATAGGCCTCCGCCTTCTCCGAGAGGTTCCTGGGGAGATTGCCGTACTTGTCGGAAAAGCCGTTCTGTGTTCTGTTGTCAATGAAACAACCTACAAAATGGCTTCCATTGGGCAGCATCCTCGATACATTATGCAGAAAATCCCTTATCTCCCTTACATAATTCAGCTGCTTGAGATTGACAACGGTCTTTACTCCCTTCATGTCCTCCGTATCATAGAAAAAATGTCGTGATGACGGAATTACAAGCATGCTGGTCTCATTGACCGTTCCCAGATCTTCAAGATACTTCATCAGGTCGTGACGAACGTCAGCATTGAGCTCAGCAAAAAGATGGTCCAGCTTCATCATCCGGGAATTCAGACCTGCCTGCCTGTCGCTGAATTCGTTTATATTGTTTCCCATTGGCTCTGTATTCATTTCTTGCTGTTGTATTGTTTTGTTATGCCATATAGTACCTGTAGTCAAAAACAATCCCGTTCTCCCTGAGCCACCAGCGTAATGCCTTGGCAATCTTCCGGCGCCTGATCAAAACCATGCCTGTTTCGGGTGATGTTATCTGAAAAATCATCTTCATGAATTTGGTCCTTTGGTCATGTCAAAGATAAGGTGCGAGCAGCCCCGAAGCAAGCATCTAATGCCCACTGATTGGGCTTTTGCGCTTGTCAGGCAAGTCGTTAATCAACGTATTCGGGGTGTTTACTGACACTAACCAACCACTAACATGGCTGACAGGGTCATTCGTCAAAAGAGGCCTCTTTTTTACTAAATTCCGGGGTATATAATCCCCGCGGAAATTGCATTAAGCTGTATGCGTTTGTATCTCAAGCCTTTACAAATGCCAGGTATTGCATTCCCGACAGAATATTGAATTTTGACAAACAGAAGATTTTAGACGGTAAGATATTGTAGTATCCGGCTACTTTTTCACCATTTTCATGAAAAAATGAGCATGCCGGCATTGAAAAACGGCAGAAATGGCCTCAATGGAATATTAAGGTGACTGTTATGGCCTTCTGGTTTTCCTGAGAGCCAGGTACCTCGCCTTTGCCTCTTCGGCATCGGCATCAGAAGGGATATAAATCTTTGTTCTGTGGTCAATCACAACCTCCTTCATGAGGGACAGATCGGGAGATTTATGGACAACAGGCTTTTTCTCAATCATAATTAATTCAAATTTTTAAAAAAAAGTCCCGCCGTCGCCGGCGAGACCAGGATTTTCACAGTGATGTATCTAGATTACACACGTTTTACATTTACGGCATTCAATCCTTTTTTACCCTGCTCAAGGTCAAAGCTAACAACATCATTTTCCTTGATATTGTCCTTTAAACCAGATGAATGTACAAAATACTCCTTGGGTGAATTTTCATCTTTTATGAATCCAAATCCTTTGAATTCATTGTAGAATTTTACTGTTCCTTTATTCATTACTTGATTTTATTAATATGCCGCAAGGTACGATTTTTATCCGGATATTCTATTTATTCTCAATAAATTATGCCATAGAGTTTTATTTATGTTGTAAATTGGTGACATGGTGTGCCGGGTGAAAGGAAAAATATAATGACCTATTGCAATGAAAAAGAAACTAATAGTGAGTGCTGTTTGCCTCGCGCTGCTGGCATTGAACTCCTGCAACAGGAAGGAGATGCCTTTTTATAACTCTACCGCATTTGCGATATATCCCGACCGTGTTGAGCAGGGGGAATTCAGGGCAACAGCGCTGAGCCCTGAACATATTACATCGGATTATGTAAGCCCGGCAACCGGCATCGATCCGGACATCCAGTTCAAGTTCAGCATCAACGGCCGCGACAATGAACTGCCGTTCGGAGTAAACCATCAGGCAAACATCTACCCTGAGGGTGATGATCCTGTTATGATAGCGGTGATTTTCGGAGAGAAAGCCGATGCAGGTTCGCATAAAGATGCCTCACAGATGCTGCCTCCCAACACAAGGGTCAGATTCAGGGTCGATTTCAGTAAAGTAGTCAAGGCTTTTGAGGATAATGGTTTTTATGACGACCTTCACGGCAACCGAATCTTTGCCTCCGACTTCAAGGGTTTCTACATTGCCGGCGACACCTATCCCCTGAACTGGGATTTCGAAAACATCGCAGGGAACCCTCAACTGAAGATGGAGGATCCCGACGGCGACGGTATCTATGAAAACGAACTGGTATTCAATGTATATGATCCATCAGCCCATACCTCATCAGAGTGGAGGCTGGCCAATGACATAGCACGGTACCCTCAGTTTGAGAGTGCCTCCTTGCTGCTCAATGCGCTATATAACATGTCTCTTGATGAGATGGTGATGCTGATGGAAGAGGACGGCACCTTCCGAACTGGAAAAGAGTGGGCTGGCGTCTGGACGCGCGATGTCAGCTACGCCACCCTCCTTTCGCTGGCCTGGCTCGCGCCGGAGAGATGTATGGAAAGCCTCAGAAGGAAGGTTTCCGATAACAGGATAATACAGGATACCGGCACCGGCGGTGCATGGCCGGTCTCATCAGACCGGGTCATGTGGGCGCTGGCAGCCTGGGAGATCTACAAATATACAGGCGACAAAGGGTGGCTGGCCGAAGCTTTTGAGACGATAATAAATAGCCTGGAGGCGGACAGTAAGACGGTCAGTGATCCTGCCACCGGCCTGAAACGGGGAGAATCTTCATTCCTCGACTGGAGAAAACAGACCTACCCTCTCTGGATGGAGCCTGCCGACATCTATGCATCACTGAACCTCGGCACCAACGCCGCATACTTTCAGTCTCTGAAAGTCACAGGCCTGATGGCACGCGAGCTTGACCGGGAAGATCACTGGTCAGCCATGGCAGAGCAGCTGCGCGATAGCATAAACGCTCATCTGTGGCAGGAGGAGAAGGGTTTTTACGGACAGTATCTCTACGGCAGGTATCATCGATCACTGTCACCGAGAGCTGAAGCCCTGGGTGAGGCACTTACCGTCCTTTTTGACATTGCAGATGATGAGAGGAAGCAAAAGGTGCTTCAGAATACCCCGGTCACTCCTTTCGGAATCACATGCATTTTCCCCCAGATACCAGGCATACCTCCATACCACAATAATGGCATATGGCCATTCGTGCAGGCATTCTGGACCATAGCCAATGCCGCGGAGAAGAAGGTTGACGCGGTTGAGTCTGGACTGGCCTCAGTTATCCGGCCTGCCGCACTGTTCCTTACCAACAAGGAAAATTTCATGGCAGAGACGGGCGATTTTGCAGGCACAGAGATCAACTCCGACAGACAGCTATGGAGCGTTGCGGCCATGCTGGCGATGCACCACCGTATTCTCTTAGGTATCAGCTTTGACAGCGACCGGATGAAGTTTGATCCCGTCATACCAAAAAGTTACAGCGGAAGCTACTCGCTGAAAAATCTCAACTATCGAGGCGGCACCTATGATATTACGGTTACCGGATGGGGAGACGGTATCAGCCTCTTCAGGATTGACGGAACTGTGACAACGGACCATTCTATACCCTCAACAATGACCGGCAGTCATACTGTTGAAATCGTCATGAACGGCCAGGTAAAAGAAGAGCATTACCGTGCTGTGGAAAATTATACGGCACCCGAAACACCTCTCCTGTCCATAGACGGCAACATGCTCTCCTGGATTACTGTAAGCAGTGCCACCGAATACCGACTGTACAGAAACGGTAAGCAGGAGCTTGTCCCGGCGGTGAGCCCGGTGGAGATACCTCTTTCTGAAGAACCGGCGGAATACCAGGTCCTGGCAGTGGACAGTAACGGGGTTGAGTCTTTCCTGAGCAACCCGGTGACTATGCTGCCTGAAGATGGGCCCTTTATCATTGAAGCAGAGGACTTTAACATTCATGGAGAAAATGGTGCAGCGGGTTTCTCAGGCAGCGGATATGTCAGATTTTCACTGGAAAACAAAAGAGAACTGAATGTAAATATTAATGCTGTGGCAGGAAGGTATGCGGTACGTATGCGCTATGCCAACGGCACCGGCCCGGTGAACACTGACAATAACTGCGGGATACGGTCGCTTTATGTAAACGGTGCGTTTGCAGGCCCACTGGTTTTTCCTCAGCGGGGCCTCGATGAGTGGTCAGACTGGGGATTGACCAATGTTGAGTGGATCACCCTGAAGAGTAGGGAGAATCATCTGACAATCAGGTATGATGATTTCAACCGTAATATGGACGGGGAGATAAACGAGTTCCTCCTGGATTACATTTCACTGGAAAAGTACCCTGGAAAATAACAGGCAGCCCGGGGAAGATCACCGTTTCTTACAGCCCAGGCCGGGGAGATCGGGTGGAAGCGTCCAGAAAGGTGCGCTGTAGACGGGTCCACCGGTAAAAGGCTCCAGGTCAGGTTCAATGTGAGGATCGAGATCGATGTGGCTGAAGCATCCCATCCCCGCCGCAAAGTGAACGGAACAGCCCAGTGCCAGCTTCGACTCCAGCATGCATCCGATCATCAGTTTGATATTTGCACTGCGGGCAATGGCTGCGATATCCATTGCCTCAATGATGCCTGATTTCATGAGTTTAATATTAATATAATCGGCACATCCGGTGCGCACCACATTTATGGCGTCGGCGCTGGTGAATACCGACTCGTCAGCGCCTATCGGTATTGATGTATGATCCTTGACAAACCTCATACCCGGCAGGTCATATCTTGAGACAGGCTGTTCAAACATTATGGGTCGGATGTTATTCTTGTCCATCTCCTCTATGAAATGGACCGCTTCGCAGGGCGAATAGCCCTGGTTGGCGTCTATGGTGATGCCGCATGCCGGAGCTCCCTCCCTGATGGCCAGCAGGCGGTCTATATCGTCTGTCAGTCTCTTTCCCACCTTGGTTTTGAGAACAGTGTATCCCGCCTTTGCCAGCTTCGCAGCATTGGCTTTTGCCGTCTCCGGCGGCACGATGTCAATGGTGTAGTCTGTCTCGGCCCTGTTGCCGGCACCGCCGAAAAACTGATACAGCGGAATGTCAATCATCTTTGTATAGGCATCAAGGAGGGCCATCTCAATGGCACATCGTGCAGTGACCTGTGCCCAGAAGACACCCCTCAGTGTGGCGGAGATGGCTCTGTAGTCTGTGATCTCCTTCCCTTCGAGGAATCCGACACAACTCTTCAGAGCAGCCAGAACTGTCTCCTGGTTCTCGCCGTTAATAGGTTCCAGCGGCGCGGCCTCGCCATAGCCTTCAATACCATTCTCCAGAACCACCGTTACAAGAGCGTTCTCAATGCTGTACTTTGTTCCGATGGCAATTGTAAACGGCTCATCCAGCGGTACGTTGAGTGGTTCAATAAATACCTTCCTGATTTTTACTGCTTTCATTTTTCTTCTTCCATTTATTTAATAAATCCAGTAACTGGCTGACCTGCCCGCCGGTGTGACTGACAGATACTGTAATCCTGATCTGGTGCATCTCCTTCCTAACGGGATAATTCATAAAGGGAGCAATCACTCCGTTCTCCTCCAGGTAACGTGACAGACCCCTGGCCTTTTCCGGGGCATCAAAGATCACAGGTATGATCGGAGTCCTGTCGTTGGTGGTCCGGTACCCCATCCCGGCTATCTCTTCCCTGAGGTGCCATGCCGCCTCCAGGAGCTTAAGCCGGAGATCCGGGTTGTCACCCACGATGCTGACCGACGCTATTCCCGCTGCTACTATCGGTGGCGGCAGGGCGGTCGAGGCCTGGTAAGTGGCTGATCTCTCCCTTATCAGCGTGGTAAGGGTCCTGTTTCCCGATATGAACCCGCCATACCCGCCCAGCGCCTTGCTCATCGTTTCGGTCTGGTATATCCTTTCCTCCCTGCCAAGACCGAAATGCTCGGGCGTACCCTTGCCCATCTCACCAAGGATGCCAGTGGCATGAGCATCGTCAACCACCAGGATACCGTGATGCTTACTGACCACCGGGAATATTCTGTCAAGCGGGGCAATCTCCCCCGTAAGCGGGAAAAGGCCGTCTGTAATCACCATGGGGGCGGAATCCCTGTTTTGATTAAGCAGGTGATTAAGATGGTTTGCGTCGCAATGATCATAAAAGATCACCCTGGTATCATTGGTAGGGACGGCAGAGATGATACTGGCATGTGCCGACTGGTCGATGAAAACCGTCGAATAACTTCCCTTGAGCACCTCAAGGAGTATGCTGTTCCCCAGATAACCCGAGGCAAAGATAACCGCATCCTCCTTACCCTTGAAGCATGCCAGTGCACTCTCCAGCTCCAGGTGTATATCGGCCGTCCCGGTAGTGTGCCTGGAGGCGGAGAAGTTCACACCATATTTTTCAACAGCACTGATGACTGCCGCCTTGATGCGGGCATCGCCGGCAAGACCCAGGTAATTATTGCCGGCAAAGTAGGAGTATCTCCTGCCGTTGCTGATGATATAATTACCGACTTCGCTGTTTAAAATGACCATAAAAACTTGTCTGACAGGTCTGACCTGAAGAGCCTATCAAAAATACATCATTATAAACTAATTCTCCATCACTCTGATCAAAAAGAGGCCTCTCCCCCGGCTCTTCATCTGTGCATTGGTCAACGGACAGAGTATCACTGAGTTTGCATAACATATTAGTTTTTATTAAATTGGAACCGTTCTGTGGTACATACATATTCTACAACATAAATTTTATATTATGGAAGAAACATTAAAAAACTGGGCGGAACAGATAATCCCGTGGCTCACAAATCACGGCATAAGAATAGTAGTAATCGCGGTCCTCGCCCTCCTTATCGACAGACTGCTAAAACGATTGATTATCCGGACTGTCAGGGCATCGGTAAAGTCAGATGAGCATACTTCTGCCGATGCTGAAAAGAAGCGTGAAGATACACTGATAAGAATCTTTACCGGAGCTCTGAATATTGTTATAGTCGTTGTGGCCCTGATGATGATAATTGGGGAAATGGGGATCGAGATCGGACCGCTGATAGCTGGAGCCGGAATTGTAGGACTGGCATTTGGTTTTGGAGGCCAGTACCTTATCAGGGACATAATTACCGGACTCTTCCTGATGCTTGAGAATCAGTACCGCATCGGGGATGTCGTTGATATTGAAGGCTTAAGCGGGGCCGTGGAGGATATAAGCCTGAGAAAAACAACCCTGCGTAACCTTGACGGTACAGTGCATCATATACCGCACGGCTCAATCACAAAAGTATCCAATCTGTCAAAGGACTTTGCACGGGTCAACATGGACATGGGTGTAGCATACAGTACGGATATTGAGCATCTGATCAGGGTTATCAACGAGACGGGGAGGGAGCTGGCTGCTGATCCGGCCTTCAGCGATTCCATCATTTCGCCGCCTCAGTTCCTGAGGGTGAATGAATTTGCAGACTCTGCCATTGTGGTGAAGATCCTGGGAGACACCAAACCCCTGAAGCAGTGGGAGATTGCAGGTGAATTCCGCAAGAGGCTGAAATATGCTTTTGACAGGGAGGGCATTGAGATCCCGTTCCCGCAGACGGTGATACATCATGTTGGGGAGCAAATTGAGAAGGAGAATAAGGGTTAATACGCCCATGCCGTAAAGGGTGATAAGCTCAGGTACAGAGCTCCGGCAGAGCCAGAGTAAGATGAAAAAGGCCGGCAATTAAGCCGGCCTTTCTGTATTGGAATATCACTAACAGACTCTTACAGCTTATCAACTTTCAGCTTGACATCCAGGTCGAATTTGACGGGAACGGTATACTTCACATCCACCATCTTGCCTCTCTGGGTGCCGGGTTTCCATTCAGGCATCTCCCTGATAACCCTGACTGCCTCGGCATCCAGAAGGGGATGAACTGATTTTACCACCTTCACATCACCAACCTTGCCGGTTTTGCTCACAACAAAGGTAACAACCACCACTCCTCTGATACCATCATTTTTTGCCTGCACGGGATACGTGATATTCTGAGCTATCCATGAAATCATGGCCTCCTCACCTCCCGGGAACTGAGGCATCTCCTCAACAACAACAAAAATCTCATCACTCTCTTTTTTCTGCTGTCCGGAAACTATTACCTCCTCCCTGATCTGAGCTGCATCAGCAGTACTGCTTTTGGTAGTGATCTCTATCACGCCATTGCGGGCCTTCTCTCCATACTTGAGGACTGCCATCTCTCCCTTAAGCACATTTATCGATGCAATCTCATAAGAAGAGATCTCAGACAGCGGCTTGTTCGTTATCACTCCGTCCAGCACTACGAGGGCGGTGGCCGGAACTGATGACAATGGAGGTGGAGGAGGCGGAGGAGGTGCTGTTCCTGCACCGGAAGGAGGCGGGGGCGGAGGAGGCGGTGGAAGTTGATCTTCTGCACCGGATTTTGAAGGCGGCGGGGGCGGAGGAGGCGGCGGGGGCACAGGACCAATATTGACAGTGTCGGTAACGACCGTGCTCCTTTGCATCGTAATAACAAGGTTACGGCCTCCGGCTTTCACCGAATAAACTGTTGTTGTGAACCCGACATAAGAGATCACCAGGACGGCATCGTCCGGGACATCCTTCAGCGCAAAACGTCCTGCCGCGTCACTGGTTGTACCGACAGTGGTGCCCTTTGTCACTATCACGGCCCCTTCGAGTGGATTACCTCTGTCATCCCTGACCACACCCTTGACACTCTTCTCAATTTCTGAAGTGACGACGACTGCAGTAGCCTTGTCTGCCACTCCCTGCACGACCCTGTATTCCGGTTTCGCAAAGGCATAGAGCAGCAGTGCGGCTACCGGCAGTATCAGGAACAGCCGTAGCTTCCTGTAGGGTGAACTGATTCTATTTTTCATCATGATAAATCGTTTTTTGTTAAATGAGTAACTAAAAAAGCTCCCAAGGTCGATCACCGATGAGCCGGCGATCTGGTTGAGAAGTACAGCCTTGTAGACCGCCGGGTCGGAGGTACGCTGCAGCGCCTCCTCATCGGCCAGGTACTCATGGTTCTGCCTGATAAACCCGGAGTAGATCCAGGCAACAGGATTAAACCACTAGACTGCACAAAAAAAGGATGAGAGCAGCAGGTCAAACCAGTGCATCTGTCTGATATGCACCATCTCATGATTCATTATCTCCCTGGTCTCGTTCTCTGAAACTGAAGGATTGACAACGACAAGGGAGAATAAGGAAAATGAGCCGGGGAACTCAGATGACCGGATCACCTTTGCAGGATAGCCGGGCGTCCGCTCCGCCTTTCCGGCAACCCGCAGCACAGGAATAACCTGTGCTACGTAACGTGAGATGATTACGGCAATCCCGGCCAGCCAGACGGTACCAATAACAACCGCCATGATTTGTTGCCAGGCGCCTTCATCATTCAACGATACGGTTATCGGACCGGCAGTAGCACCAGCCTGCAGTAGAGGCACCTCAACTACATACCGGACAGTAACTAATGGAAGGATGAAAGATGCAAGGATACCAGTGACAAGGTATATCCTGTTCAGAAGAAAAAACCTCTCATTCCTGAGAAAGAGAAAATAGACCAGCGCAAAACCGGTTATCCATACTGCTGACCTGAGCAGGTATAAACCTATCGTTTCCATCACTTCTGCTCTTTATTGGCCGACAACTCCTTTCGCGTCTCCCTGATCAGCTCTTCCATCTCCGCAACAGAAAGATCCTTTTCACGGGCAAAGAATGATGCCATAGCGGGGAACGAGTTGTCAAAATAACTTTCGAGCAGCCCGAAGAGCTGGTGGCGTGAATACTCCTCCCGGGAAACGATCGGGTAATAGAGATAGACGTTCCCAAAAGACTTGTGGTCAACATATCCCTTCTTCTCAAGGATCCTGACCACTGTTGATACTGTGTTCCTGGCAGGCCTGGGGTCGTCAAAACGCTCACGAATATCCTTAGCCAGTCCCTCCTCTAGATCCCACAAAATCTGCATCACCTGCTCCTCTGCCCTTGTCAGTTGCATTGTTTTCATATCTGTTCTGTCAATCCTTTACTGCAAATATACGACTATATAATTAGTCATGCAACTATTTTTGCGACTTTTTTGACTATTTTTTTAGTCTTATATCTATAACGCTGATATACTGTAAATTACAGGTCATCGGCCAGAAGGATAGGAACAGTTGCCATCCGTGAAGGCATATAACAGCCGTGGTGCTCAGGAACGTTCTATTTCAGTCTTTTCCGGACGGTAGTCCAGGTGTCAGTGATGAGAAAACTCTCTTCCATGTAACCGATCATCTTTTCAAACCGTTTCATCGGGATGGCGAAGGTAAGTTCATCTTCAGGCACACATTTGCGTGCCGAGGGATCGAACATGCCGATCATCGCCCTCGGTTTGTCGGATAGGCTCTCAAGATAGGGATGGTGTATGATGGAGGCACATCCTGAGCCGAAGGGAGTGTATGTCCCATTAGGTTCCGACTGGTCGAAGTTGGCGAGCGTAAAAAGCCCCGACAGCACATCGGGATTTGCGAAGAAGATCACCACATCGGGATCATCAGCCTCTTCCAGCTTATCCCACCTCTTAAAAACCAGGTTCATTCCCGAAACCGGCAGAATCTTCTGCGACTTCATGAACTCCTTCACCAATCCGGGGTTTTGAAGGTATCTTTCGCCTTCCATCCTTTCATTGCCGCAGGATAGGAAATATTCGAATCCAGGTCTCATTTTGTCAGTAAAGCCGAGGTATCTTCTGCCTCCGCCGCAGGTGACCCTCTCAGCGTTGTAGACAAGGTTCCTGCCCTCCCTGACCCTGGCCAGCTCGCAGACAATGCAGCTCCATCCCTTTGGCTTGTCAGCCCAGGGTGCCCCGCCGTCGGCATATGTGTAGTAAAATGTAATCGGCAGGTCAGCGTTGCCGAAATATTTCTCCCATAATGATATGAAGGTATCCCGAAGTGAAAGGTCCATGATAATGATTTTGTGACCTCGGGCAAATATAACATCTATATCTGTCAAACCTCCACAAAGTATATGAGAAAGCCATTTAGATGCTGATTTTCTGACATTTACTTGACATGAACTATTTTTATTCGTACATTTCCTGGTTCCTGGTGAAGAACAAAGCGTTCCAGGCATGTTTATGATATGACAAGTTGATATTTTTTAATCATCATATTAATAATCATACTGCCATGAAAAAATCAACATTGAGCTTATTACCTGATACACTGAAGCTCTGCCGGAGAGACCTGGCAAAGGCAATTTGCCTGTTTGCGGCGACTGTCATCATAACGGGATGCAGTAAAATAGAAATACCCGGCCCATTTTCTCCGATTGACAATCCTGAGCTTATCCGGGGAATTGATAACCTGGGATCGGGTTATGATGTGTTTGAGACTTTTGCCGATGTTGCCAAGGTAAAAGCAAGTATACTGGATTACAAGGTTCTCAATGCGGACGGGCTTATAGAGATGAAAGACCTGGAACACAGTTCGTTCCATACCACATCGGGGACAACGGTTACGGAATATACCAGTTCATTAAGTACTTCCGTCGGAATTTCAGGCAGCTACATGTTCTTCAGCGGTTCGGTAAAGACAAACTTCAGCCAGAACCGCTACTGTTATGATTCATATTCATTTGCCACGCACCACAGCATGATCAACAAGTACCAGCTACGCCTGCCTGCAGACTGGAATGCCGATGACCTCAAACCCTATCTCACCAGCCAGGCTAAGGCTAAGCTGAATGATGCCTCTATTCCAGCCTCTGAGATCTTTCGCATCTACGGAACCCATTGTCTGACAGGGATAATAGTGGGAGGCCGTCTTGACTATAGTGTGTCAGCACGCACAAGAGACCTGAAGGAGAATGTCAGTATCGGTGTCTATGCAGAGGCGAGCTTTTCTCAAGGACTCGGATCAGGGTCTCTTAATACCAGCGTTATATCAGAATCGGATTATAACAGGTTTGCGACGAGCATGGAGAAACACCTCGAGGTCTATGGGGGCTCAAGTGAACTCGGACAACATATCATCAACAAAGATGACTATGATGCATGGATAGGAAGCGTAGGAAATAATCTCGTATTCTGTAACTATACACAGAACGGGCTTATACCGGTATGGTACTTCTGTGAAAATGCATCACGAAAAGCCGAACTGGAGGCAGCCTATGCCACCTGGGCCACTGACAGGGCTATAGAGGTCTTTCCTGCCCCGAGGGTTTGTATTCTTGACGTGAGGATCATTGAAGGTTCAAGTGCCGCTAACCCATATAAAATAAACGACCGCGATTACTATCGCCTGAATTATGATTTGAATGCAAATGCCGGTGGACCTTACATTTACGTCTACTACCTGGCAGGAATGGAGAATGACACTATAGCCCCGATTGCTGAGGTTGCTACAATAAATACCTCTGACGGCGAAAAACTTTCGAATCTGCCAGCCGGTTTTGTCATGATAAATCATGATCTGAACCGGGCCGCAGGGGGTGATTATATTTATCTGGCTTACAGACGAAGGAACGATTATTCGGATAAGCTCGTGACCGGGTTAAGGGTCAATAATAAATATTCTTTCGGAACCGGAACCGGGAATACGTGGTATGTCGTTACGGCGGGATATACTTCTGCCACACCCCAGGACCTCAACGAGGGTGCAGGAGGTGATTATGTTTATCTCTACTATACAAATCAGTTTGTGGATGAGAGCAGTCTCCCGGGGAAGTGATTATTATCAAACTGTCTAACCTGCCTTGCATATAAGTTTGACAAATCACACTCCCCCGGACCGCAACTCATCGGAGGGGCTGACTACCTCCCGCCTCCAGGCAGACATAAATATTCCTCCTTGCCAGGCTGGAGAGATTTCTCTGGCACCATTACTTAATCATTAACTAATACTCTGGAACCCGAAACCCCTTCAAGTGCTTTCCAGACCTGCAGCAGTCCCCGGTGGACATGAAAGCATCCTTTCCACTTGCCTCCCTTGAGAGGAAGGAGTACCTCTCCCCTGCGGTTAAGATAACCGTACCATTCACCATATTCAGGATCGGGGAAATGGCTCCAGGTATAAGCATCAACCTTTTCAAACCAGTTGAGGCATCTCTTGTCACCAGTCAGCCTGTATCCCTTAGCCAGCGAAATAAGCGTCTCAACATGCACCCACCAGAGCTTCTGATCCCACTCGAGCTGCTGGGGCGGGTGGCCAAGAACATCCAGGAAGTAATAGATACCCCCGAACTCCTTATCCCATCCTCTTTCAAGCGTTGAAAGGGTTATCTCCTTTGCCTTCTCAGCCAGCTTCATGTCGTCCCTGCTTACGGCCAGGTCCATCATGAACCACATGGCCTCGATGGCATGACCTGGATTCAGCAGCCGGCCGTCAAAAGTGTCTGAGAATTGGCCATCGGGAGTCACATTCTCAAGAATAAGCCCGTGTTCACTGTTGTAGAAAACATCCATCACCTCATGGATGCAGTCCGTGGTTATCTTTTCAACCACGGAATCATCCAGCAGATGCTCCAGCAACCTGGAAAGGTTGCTGAGTATCATCGGCAGGGAGAAGCCCTTGAGTGGACGGGTGCCGGGATAAGCCTTTGACCACCTGCCCTTCGGGTTATCTGACCTCTTCGGGATATTGTTGAATGTCTTCAGGGCGATATCACCGTAGCGGGCAATTCCCGTAGCTTTGGCCAGCTCGCCAAATGCCATTGCCGCAAAACAGTCGGAGAAGATGTTGTAAGGCTGCACGAGTGGCCGGCCCTCCCTTGTGAGCGAGAAGTAGAAGTTACCCTCCGGATCCTGTCCGTGCTTCTCAAGGAAATCCGCTCCCAGGAGTGCCATCTCAAGCCATTCCGGCTTCTTCTCCAGGTTATTGTAGAGATGGCTGAACATCCACACCTCCCGCCCCTGGAGCCAGACGAACTTGTCAGTATCATAGACACTGCCGTTACGGTCAAGGCAGGTGAAATATCCTCCCTGCTCACGGTCGGGCGAATGGGTCATCCAGAAAGGTATCACATCATCCAGGAGATTCCTCCTGTACCTCTCTGCAACTTCAACAAGAGCATCGTGTGTCATTGTTGATCATCTGAAGGTTGCCATCCTGATTATGTCAGTCCGAACTCCCGGCCTGATCTCCCCTGAGGGGATTATTATCCCGAATGGGGTGGATACGGCAGTAGTGGTCACCTGTGCCGGGCCGGGTATCTCGCCGGCATTGAGGCTTTCACCTGTTTCGATGTCATATAAAATCACCTGCCGCGAAAAGCCCGGATGGCTCTTTTGAAGGCTGATATATTCCCTTCTTTTCCCTGCCAGCACTGCAGTATCTGTTTCCCGGCCCATCTCAGACAATATCTTCTCAACCCTGTTGAATACCTCTCCGTCATTGCCGCCGAAGAGTACCATGTATCTTCCGTTAAGCGCCGTGCCTGTGCCGGCTGCCAATCTGAGGGTATCTTTCCCGTCATTCAGTTCTCCCTCCCATTGCCACCTGTCATCATCGACTGAGTAGCTAATTATTTCTGACCTTATGACCGATATGTCATCATCTTCTCCCCTGGTACGTCCACCCATGAGCCAGAGCTTCTGCTCCTTACCATCTGAGGCACCCATTACGCTGTTTACAAGTGGAAGGGGCATGTCGGCAAGTTTCTTCCATCCGGCGGCAATTTCTTCGGTGTTGAGGCAGTAGAGTGCCTGTGATGAACCGTCGGATGTCAGGCCTCCGGCAACAAAGACTGTCGGCCCGACAGATGTTGAGGCTGCATTTGCGAGTGGCACCGGCAATGGAGGAAGCGGAGTGATGATCAGCCTCTCTCCGGCCGCTGATATTATATAAGCCTCATCTGTAAGACCCTGCTCGGTCTCACCCCCCATACAGACGAGTCCCGCCTCCGTTGATGCGGATGCACCATAAGCGACAGGTGCAGGCAATGAGATCTCGCCCCGTAAGCTATTCCAGGGACCTCCGTTGACAGGAAGATGAAGGGTATAAATATCATTATGATAATATTTTTTTCCACCGTGCCAGGGCATGGTGTCCTGAAAGTTGGCACCTCCGGCAACGATAAGGGTTTTACCGTGTATCCCGGCAAAGGGTCCGGCCACCCCGGGCTGTATGCTACCCGGAGCCGGCGGCGGCAGCGGGGGTAGTTTTGACCACTCAATATTCATTCTCGAACAGTGATTTAAGGTTAACGACACAGCAAGTGCCAGTATTGACAGAATGTATATACTACGGTTTCTTACCACAGGTCAGGCTATTTTTGAGAAGAGATCATCCATTTCAAGGTTCTTAACGTCATTCACGAAACCGTCATAGTCTGACCTGCTCATGTTCCTCACCGGAAGGCGAAACTCACCGCAATCGAGGCCGATGAATTTCATGAAGGCTTTCCCGATGGCGATGCCTCCGTACTTTCCCAGGAGAGTGATCATATCAATGGATTTCTGCTGCAGCGCACGTGCCTGTTCCAGGTCGTTGCGGTCAAAAGCCTCCATCATCTTATGATAGAGCGGGGCAGCATAGTTGTATGTGCTTCCGACGGCACCACGTGCACCCAGTACCATCGCAGAGAGAAAATTCTCATCACGGCCCCAGAGCATGTCATATTTACCACCATCATAATTAAGGCAGCTTAGAAAATCCATGAAGTCCTCATGTGTAAATTTGATGCCCGCAAAGTTCGGCACCCGGGGTGCAACTTCGCGGACAAAATCGATCATATTAAAGTAACCCCCTGTAAGTACCGGAATGTGGTAATAATAGACCGGCATTCCAGGAACCGACGATGCCACCCTGATGAAGAACTCCGCCAGCATCTTTGCGTTTGCAGGCTTAAAGTATGATGGTGATGTAAGTGCCACGGCATGGAGTCCCATCTTCTCCGACTCTTTTGCCAGTTCGATACACTCTTTGTAGGAGGTGCCCCCGAGGTGGTTAATGACCTTTATCCCTCCTCCGGAGTTAGCTTTGGCCCAAGCTTCTGCCACCACCAGCTTCTCACGAAATGTGGTCGACACACCCTCGCCGGTTGAGCCGTTGATGAAGGCACCCACAACGCCGTTAGCTGTAAGCAGGCTGTGATATTTTTCAATCAGGTCCGGGTTGACTTCTCCGTCCGGATGCATCGGTGTGAAAGGTGCGGCAATAAGGCCTTCAAATGTATCTATGGTCATGATTCGATTGTATTACTGCTAATTGTTACCAAGGAGCTCATCTACTTTTATCTTCTGGAAGTAGAGCTCTTTCACTCCCTCATAAAGTATCCCGACATGACTGTCGTCTATCATGGTGAGACATGAATAGCCGTATCCTGCCGGTGCAAACAGTTCAACCTGTTGCTCCTCCGGCCATGTAACTCCTTCATCAAGGCTTGCCTTGACGGTCATGTTTGTTCTTTCGCTTTTGTTGTCGGGATTGGAAAAGAAGAGAGCTCTTTTCATCTGTCCGTCAACAGTAATATCAGCAGCTATCAGGCTTCCCATGCAGTTCGGTTCCGGCAGGGCTGAATTGGACGAGGGATGAACAGTCCATGTCGCTCCCAGATCAGAGGTCACTGCCACGGCCCGGCCGTTGGTTTCGGTCTTGTCCGTGCGATTCCGGTCGTCACGCATGTTGAGCATGAGACTGCCGTCAGAGAGTTCTGCCACCTGCGCCTCCGTGGTGTTTGTCTTTGCGCCTGTGCCAATGTTCCATGTCTCTCCACCGTCACTACTGTAAACGATGGTCGAGTGACAGGTATACTGCCCGCCGTCGAGTGCCTTGACTCCAATATCGGCTTTGAACTGTGCCGGGAAAACAAGTGTGCCGTCACTCATTGTTATACCTCGTCCCGGACCCTGCAGCAGCAGCTGCCATGAAGGATCCTTAATCTGCTCCGTGATATTTACAGGTTCTGACCATGTAAGACCGTCATCAATGCTCTTCACCAGTATGAACTGACCTGTCTCCTGCGGTGCCATGCCCGGCTGTGATGCCCACCATAGCATCTTGTCAGGCGCAGAACCGGTCATCCATAAGGCTGCCACCCACAGGTTTCCGTTTACCCGGTCATAGAGGACACACGGATCCCCGGCGCCGTTAAGCTGCTCCGAGAGTCCACCATATTCTCCCATGTCAATTATGACTCTCATGGGCTCCCAAGTCTGTCCTCCGTCAGTGCTGCGGCTCATACCTATGTCAATATCCTCCTGCAGATCCTTGCTGTTGTTGTACCTGTTGTCATAGACGGCTATCAGTGTTCCGCTATTGGTTGTGACGAGTCCGGGAATACGGTAGGTGTCAACCCCATCCTGACCTGCGGCCCTGAGTATTTTGCCAAACCTGATGACAGGGGTGCCCGGTGATGGAGTAATCTCACGACTGGCATTATTGCTGAAGGAGAGCGTCACTGACTCCACCTCGAGGCTGCCGGCAGGATCAGCATCATCCCGAGCATCAAATGAAAGTACAAAATAGTTTTTGCCTGAGCCAAGAGTGACTTCACCCTTTAAGGTACTCTTTTCCCCGGGGCTCTCCAGCGTTGCCAGCAACGTACGCTGAGGAACGCCTGGAACTACTCCGGTATACCAGGCTGAGATGGCTGCGAGCGATGCAACGGCACTGTTGTCCGTAAACCTGATTTCGATCGATTCGAGCGAGAGCGACTCGTCAGATCCTTCAGCGCTGAACCATATGGTTACAAGGTCATTCTCTTCCCTTTCGGGAAACAGGGGTTCGGTTTTGACGGACATTTCAGGATCCCCGATCTTCCAGTCGGAATCAGTGTCTCTGTTCCTGTCACACCTTGAAGCCATCAGCGCGACAGCAACAAAAATCAGCAAAAGTCTCATTGGCTCATTTTTTAGAAAACCATGCAATAAAAATACAAAACAGGTATTATCCCGGCCACTTACGGCCGGGATAAATACCTGTCACCCTAAACCCACACATCAAACCACTTCAATATCCCTCCGTCTGCACCAGCTCAGAGTCATTTGCCAGCATGCTCTGGGAGATGGAGTAATAGATCTTGTATGCTTCTGAAGGATCGAGTGTGGCAATCTCATCAAAGACATATGTACCTCCTGCCCTTACCAGGTCCCACCATCTCTTGCCTTCGCCGATAAACTCCTTCAGTCTTTCGTCAAGTATGGCCTTTGCATTGTCTGCCTGGCTGCCGTTGACATAGATATATGCTCCGCCGTAATTGGCACCGTAAGCCCTCTCTCTGACCATATTGATCTCAGCGGAAGGATCTTGCGTAAGATTGTTTTTGGCCTCGGCCAGCATCAGGAGAACGTCAGCATAACGGTACAGAGGCACATTGTTGTAGTCCTTCCTTGAACCGTCGGCATCCACAATGCCCAGGAACTTGTTCATGACAGCACCCTGATAGCTCTCTTCTACAGCCACATAGGGAATATGAACGGCACCGTCAGAGTAGAGGCGCAGGAAGGTGTTTCTCCTGGCATCATTCAGGTCGTCAATAAGCAGCAACACCTTGTCTGTCGGGCCATACCTGCTTGCGCCGTTGACGACGAATCCCGACATTGAGTTACCCTGATCATCGTACATGGTGCGGATGTCAACAGCCCTTCCTGTGAAATTGTAATAGAAGTTGCTTGACTGATCCTGCTGATAGTCAAAAGCGAAGATAAACTCCTTGTTATTCTCATTGCTCTGACCCCAGAGCTTGTCATAGGGAACCAGCTCAAAGCCGGCAACATCCTGAAGGGCAGTCCTGGCCTCAGTAAAGTCGGCATTACCGCCGCCCAGTACCTTGCCCGACCAGAGGTACACATCACCCTTGAGTGCAAGTGTAGCTCCCTTTGACCAGTAAACCGTCTTATTGAGCCAGAGGCTGTTGTCGCTGCCGAAGTATTCAAGCGATTTAGCAATGTCACTCTTGATTAGCTGCATCACTTCGCTCTTGGGTGAACGGGCCTTCTTCAGCTTCTCAAGGTCAACCTCGAGGAGGGGCTCGGTGGAGATGGGCACATCACCCCATGCCCTTACCATGGTATAGTAGATATGTGCACGGATACCGTATGCCTGACCCATGAGATGATTGAGGTCAGACGCCTTTTTAAAGGTTACGTTGGGAGCATTCTTGATGAAGTCATTCACGTAATGGAGCAGCCCGTAGAAGTTGGACCAGTTTGAGAAGGGAACTATGGAGGTGCTTATATTGTTCTCTATCAGGTCTATTCCGTAAGGCGACTCAATCGTGTTGCCGCCCCATACATCGGAGCGCAGTTCACCCATCTGGAAGAAGGTGTAGGCATAGCCTCTGTACGCGGCCATTATGCCGGTGTGTGCCGCCCTGACAGCCTCTTCACTTTCCCAGAAGCCATTGAAAGTAAGCTGGCTTTCAGGCTGCATATCGAGCTCGCATGAGTTCAGGAATGCGATGCCCAGAAGTAATATTATCAGTTTTTTCATTGTTTGCAGTATTTATATATTAGAAAGTAACGCTTAAGCCAAGGGTGTAAGTCCTGGGCAGCGGGAATCTTCCGTAGTCGATGCCGTCACCCGACTCCTCGGGTGAGCTTCCTGAGAATTTATTGAAGTAGGCCAGGTTGGAGCCGGTAACATAGAGCCTGAGGTCCTTGAAAAGGTTGTTGACATCTTCCCCTTTGAGATCATAGCTGAGGGTGACCTCGCGCAGTGCAAGGAAGTCGCCCTTCTCCCACATCCTGGAGCTGCTGCTTGTCATGGAGCCCTGGTCACCTCCGCCGGCAAGGTGGTTCTTCTGCCTGTCGACAAGGGTGAATATGGGTATGTTTGATGTCGGATTCTCTGTCGTCCAGGTATCCCTGATCTCCAGAGGGCCGTTCTGGTTACCCTGCGTCTGGGCTATACCCTTCACGCGGCGTCCGTTAATGATCATGTGCCCTACTGTAAAGTCGGTCTTCACGAACAGGCTGAGCCCCTTCCAGCTCATTGCAGAGGTGAGTCCGCCGACGAAATCCGGTGTTCTTCTGCCTATCACCTCCCTGTCGAGATAGTTGATGACATTGTCACCGTTGACATCTTTCCAGATTGCATCACCAAGGAAACGGGTATCCTTATCCTGGGCAAACTCTACTATCCTTCCGGCATGTGCGTCAATATCTGACTGGGTTTGATAAACACCTTCAAAAATGTAGGCAGTGATTACGTCGTACCCGACTCTTTCACCCTCCTGCAGTCCGCCAACATAAATTGTTCCTCCTGTTTCGGGGTCATAGATCTCGGTACCGCCCTGCCTGTTCTTTTCGACACCGTTTTCAGGAAGTGACTTTGCATAGTTCCTTACCCGGTAAAAGGTAAGACCCAGGTTCCAGTTGAAATCAGATGTCTTCAGAACATCACCGTTGACCTGCAGTTCAAGACCCTTGTTCCGCAGAGTACCGTTGTTGGTTGTAATGGACGAAAAGCCTGTCCAGAGAGGCAGCGTAAGTCCTGCCAGCTTGTCCTTGACATCCCTTATAAAGTAATCGGCAATAACTGTTACCCTGTTTCCGAAAAGTCCCATGTCAAGTCCGAGGTTGAGTGTGGTTGAACGCTCCCACTTAAGGTCAAGCAGTGGAAGGCCGTTGTTTACATAGCCGGAATATCCGTTGTAAACCGAGGTAGCCCCGTAACTGCCAAACACACCAAAGTTGCTAAGGATGTCAATGTTACCGTTAACACCGTAACTGACTCTCGGCTTCAGTTTGTTTACATAGGCGCTGATGCCGGAGTCCTTGAAGAAATCCTCGTTGTGGGCATTCCAACCGAGGGAGATGCCCGGGAAAAAGTCATACTTGTTGTTTCCGAGACGCGATGTGCCGTCATAACGGAATGTCAGACCGACCAGGTACTTATAATCAAAATCGTAGTTTACCTGTCCGAACAGAGAGGCGATCTCATATCCTGTCCTGAATGAATCGGGAACACCGTTTGCTTCCGATGCCACGTTCATTGTATAGATGAGGTCTGTAGGTGAGAGACGTGTCCCGGCAGAGAAGCTGAAGGACTGCTCCATGAAATACTCCGTGCCCACAAGAGCGCTGACATTGTGCAGCCCGGCGAACGTCTTCCTGTAGTTAAGCAGTGCGGTTACCTGGTTGCGCAGGGTTCTCTGCTGCGACGCAGATGCATTCCTTGCGGTAATGAGGCTGCCTGAGTTGAGATAGGCCTTATTGAACGACTCGTTGGAGTTGTTGACAGAGAAATGGCTGCCGCGCAGGGTGAATGTAAAGTCATTCAGAAACGTATAGTCGAGCTGCACGGAACCGGAGAGGCGCTGCTCCAGGTTGTAGCGTATGAACTTGTCATAATAATAGAGCGGGTTACCAAACCCGAGGTATGTGCCCGGCTGGTATTTATTGGAGAGGCTACCGTCAGGATTGTTGTTATAAATACGAGATGTAGGAGCAAGACCGGCCGTCCTCTGGAACAGGTTATAATCACTGTCGTAGGGCAGGTTCCTGTTGGAGTGTGCATAGAAGATGTTGGAAGATACCTTCAGAGCATCAGTCAGGTTGTAGGATGCGTTGAAGGTTCCCGATATCCTCTTGAATGCCGAATTCAAAACCAGTCCGTTGTCATCCATGAAACCGAGGCCGAGATAGTAAGTGCCTTTATCATTTCCTCCGTCAAATGAGAGGGTGTAATCCTGGGAACTGCTGTTCTGGTAGAACAGTTCATTCATCTTGTTCTCCATGAATATGAGGGTGGTTCCGGGATTAACCGGATCCTCCATGGTCTGCCATCCGGGGTAATCGAGAAGGTACTGATTGTCAGACGAGAGCACCATGGTAGTATAGATCGAGTTTGTGGTGTTATTGCCTGTTGCGGCGGCATGGTTGCCCGTCAGGAACTGGTTCAGCCATGCATATCCCATCACATCCTGTGCGGCTTTGACCGCCAGCCTGTTAAATTTCACGTAGTCGGCAGCACCCAGGTACTCCATCGGGTCGGGACGGCGCTGGTTAAAGGTGAATTTGGACCTGAGGGTGATGTTTGACTTTCCCGCCTTACCCTTGCGTGTTGTGACAAGAATGACACCGTTGGCAGCCCTGGCACCGTAGATGGCCGTTGAGGCTGCATCCTTCAGAACCTCTATAGACTCAATGTCGTCAGAGTTCAATGCGTAGAACGTACTGGGCACTCCGTCAACCAGTATAAGAGGGTTGCCGGTTCCGGAGAAGCTCGTACCTCCACGGACCACCAGGCTCGGTGTTGTGCCCGGCTGGCCACTGGTCTGTGTCACCTTCAGACCTGCAATAGTACCCTGCAGGGCCGTAGCTACGTTGGAGCGCGGGGCGTTCTCAAGCACCCTGGTGTCAAGCTTGGAGATCGAAGTGGTCATCTCGGCACGCGACTGTGTGCTGTAACCCGTGACCACTATCTCATCAAGGATGGTGGTCTCCTGCGCCAGGACAATGTCAATGACATCCTGATTTCCGATAGCAACCGTCTGACTGACGTATCCTACCATTGAAATCTCAAGCTGGTTTGAACCTTCAGGAACACTGAGACTGAAGGAGCCGTCAGCCAGGGTGGCGGTTCCGATTGTTGTTCCCCTGACAATAACGCTTACTGCAGGTAACGGCAGTCCGTCCGCGGCATCCGTCACCGTGCCCCTGATTGTTTTCTGGGCCATAATGGCACTGCCGGTCACCATCAAAGTGAACAGCAGCATCAATATCCTCGGCCAAAAAGTAACTTCTTTTTTCATTGGGTTGGGATTGATTTTAAGGTTATTATTAAATGTATTATATATTTATGTATGACTTAATGCAATGCAAAAGAATAATTATTTATTTTTACATGCAAGAAAAATCTGATTTTTTTGCTTTTTTTGTATAACTTTCTTTTTGGTGGCGATAAATAATGGATAATCAGGATTTAAGACTTGAGTTGAAGGCAATAGACACCAGCAGTCTGGTAGACAAGGTGGAGATACGCCTTATAGAGGTCTTTCTTTACAAGGAGCTGAAGCCGGGTGATTCAATACCCAAGGAGACCGAGCTGGCATCAATAATGGGTGTCAGCCGGACAGTAATAAGAGAGTCGTTAAACAGGCTCAAGACTATGGGGCTGATTGAATCCAGGAAGCACAAGGGAACCATCATCAAGAGTCCGGATCTCTCCGCCGTTTTAGGCAAATCACTGATTCCGCGAATCCTCGACAACAAGACCCTGATGGATGTCTTTGAGATGCGGCTCGCACTGGAGGTGGGAATGGCCGACTTTATCTTCGCCAGGAAGACAGACAGGGATATCAGGGAGCTGGAAGAGATTGTGGAGATAGAACCCGACCACTCCGATGATATACTCTTTGACGTCGATCATGAGATCCGGTTTCACGGTAAGCTTTACCGGATGACCGGCAACGACACCCTCGAAGATTTTCAGAACCTGCTGCTGCCTGCCTTCCAACATGTGTACAATATCGGTCTGCTGAACGTTAAGGGCAAAAGAAAAAAATATACCTCACACAAGGAACTCGTCGCACTCCTGAAGAAGGGAACCCCCGACAAGTTCCGTGAGGGAATGCGTCGGCATCTCGAGAACCACTTTGTCAGGATTCTTGCCAACAATCAGAGCCATTCCGAAAGCAGGTAGAAAATATCTGTCACTGCAAAGAAAACCATCTGCACTGCAAACAGCGGAAGTGCTCTGCTGTTGATCCTCTCCTCCCCGGCCAGCCTGACAACCGAATGAAAAAGTGCTGAGAAGAGAAACCAGCCCGCATAGTTGCGCAGAGGTATAATCCCTCCCTCCCATGACCACATGTCAAAACGTGTGGCTGCCGGCTCCAGGAAGAGGTCGTAAAGCACCATCAGCAACGACCCGGTGATGATGATAAATGCCGACTTCCATGCAAAATGGGGGCTTGCTTCAGATACTACCTGCTGTGCATCATCCCGGCGGGCGGCAGTACGAGGCAGCGGCGAATCATCATGGCTCGTGGCAGAGCCCGGCGCCAGGAGTTCTTCCCGGCTAGCGGCAGAACCAGGCTGCTGTGCATCATCCCGGCGCGCGGCAGAACCACGCTGCATTGCTGCTTTTCGGCCAAGGATCAATTTATCCGCCATAAGACCCCACAACTGCCTGCTGATCACATTGGTACAATAGATCAGCACAAACCAGTTGAGACCTATGATGACAGGAGTATTCCATAGCTTGGGTCCCAGCGCACTGCCATAGCTGTATGATCCGAATATTTTCCCGGTATTTACCCCAACGGCTTCAACCAGAAAGGAGGCAGCGAAAACAGCCAGCCCCGTGAAGAGCACCCTTCGTGCGGGCCATCTCCCGTAAAAGAGAAACAGGGCGGCAAAAAGAAGGTTGAGAGGAGTGATGGTAATAAAGAGCTCACGCGAGAAGGGCAGCAGCATTCCGGCCAGTCCCACCCCGTAGACCCAGAGAAGGATCCCGGTCGACTTCTCTATATGGCGACCCGGTCTCATCCTTCGGCCGGCGGTATCATGTCACAAGCTATCTTCGCCGAGGCAAGGCAGAGAGGTATGCCTCCGCCGGGGTGCACCGACCCGCCGACGAACCACAGATTGCCGTACCTGTTTTTGACATTGGGATGACGCCTGAAAGCGGCGAAACGGCTGTTGGAACTGCTACCGTAAAGTGCGCCGCGGTGGGAGACTGTAAGCTTCTCTATCAGCGGCGGGTCAAGGATCGCCTCCTCCGCAATCTCCTCCGCAATATCTTTTCCAAGTCTTCTGCTCACCTTATTTATTATGTTCCTCCTCGATCGCTCCACCACCGCCGCCCAGTCCTGACCGCTGTCATAGGGCACATTGATCATCACAAACCAGTTGTCCCTGTCCTTAGGAGCATCAGAGGCAACGACCCTCGAAGAGGCGAAGAGATAGACCGTCGGGTCATCGGTCACCTCTCCCCTGCCTAGAGCCCTGAACTCCTCAGGATAATCGGAGGAGAAGAAGATATTGTGAAGATCCAGCTCCTCGTATCGCTCCTTCATTTCCCAGTAGAATATCAACGCCGAGGTGCTGCGCTCCTGTCTCTCCTGCTTTCGTGCGGGACGCTCTTCCTGCATCAGGTTCCTGTAGAAGGGTATCACATCCGAGTCGGAGACAACCACATCCGCGTTCATGATGCCCTCAGCTGTCTTAACACCTGCGACTATGTTGCCCTCCTTAATCACCGACAGCACCGGAGTGGCTGTATGTATCGTCACCCGGCACCTGCTGGCCAGTTGTGTCAGGACCTCAACAATATCCCTCATGCCCTTCTCGGGGAAAAAGGCACCTGTGTTATGCTCTAGGTGGGCTATCACATTCAGCGTGCCCGGTGCCCGGTAAGGGCTGGAGCCGTTATAGGTGGCGTATCGGTCAAACAGCTGTATCAGCTTCTCGCTGGCGAACCTCTTCCTGATAACCTGGTGCATGGTCGAAAAGGCATTCAGCTTCCTGAAGTTGCGTGCCACGTTGAGCGACTCCGGCTTGCGGAAGTTGTCAAGCTGATAGAACGGTGAAAATATGAATATCCTTGCAGTCAGGTCGTATAGTTCAGCACACTCATCAAGGAATGCGATCACCTTTTCCCCTGGTTCGCCCGTTATACGCTCAGCCTCGTCGGCGAAGCGCTCCCTGTCAGTCCAGGCATCCATCTTCGTCCCGTCATCCCAGAAATACCTGCACGATGAAGGCAGGGAGAGATAGCCGAAGTGATCTCGCGGATCTTCCCCGGCCAGCGTGAAGAGCTCATCCACCAGGGATGGGAGGGTAAAAAGAGAAGGACCAGTATCAAAGCGGCATCCGGAGAGATGAATCTCTCCTATCTTACCTCCGACCACTTCATTCTTCTCGAAGAGATGTGTCTCATACCCCTTCAGTGACAGTCTTATGGCTGAGGCCAATCCACCTATACCCGCCCCAATAACCGCTGCCTTGCTTTTCATTATTCTCTCTTTCAAATTAGTCCTGCCATGTCATAAAAGAGTGCCTTCAGTAGAAGAAGCATCTTCCTGCCGTTCGATATCCGGCACCTCTTCCCGGCAACTGAGTCAGCGCCGGCCTTTTTTATCTTTGCATAGAGGGCAAGATAATATGAATATGCCAGGAAAACTCCTCTCCTGCTGCCACGGTCCAGCCCCCTGATACCTTCCCGTGCCCCGGCAAACTCAGATTCTATATCTTTCTCTATCTGCCGTTTCTCTTCCACAGTGAATTTTTTGAAGTCCACTCCCGGGAAATAGACTCTTCCCCGCTCTGTCCAGTCACTCTTTATGTCCCTCAGAAAGTTGACCTTCTGGAAAGCCGATCCCAGCAGCCGGGCAGGCTCCCTCAGCCTGTCGAACCGCGACAGGTCATCATGGCAGAAAACCCTCAGGCACATGAGCCCTACCGCCTCCGCCGAGCCGTAGATATACTCACTGTAACTCTGCCGGTCATGGTTTTTAAGGCTGAGGTCCATCTCCATGCTGTAGAGAAATGCCTCGATAAATTCCTTGTCGATATTGTAGGTGTTGACTGCCCACTGGAAGCTGTGAAGCACAGGATTGGAGCTGAGGCGGCTGCCTATGGCTTCGGCCGTATCGGCCCGGAACCTGTCAAGCATCACTTTCTGGGGCTGACCGAAGAAGGTATCGACTATCTCATCTGCCAGGCGCACGAAGCCGTATATGGCATAGATGGCCTTGCGGTGCCTGGCGGCAAGCATTTTTATGCCCAGCGAGAATGAGGTGCTGTAGCCGGTGGTTACCACCCTGCTGCATCTGATGGCAATCTTATCATATAGAGTTAATTTCATCGTCAATTCTCTGTACTGTGAGTTTTGAACTGATCATCACCATCGGCAACCCGGTGCCGGGGACGGTGGATGCACCCGTATACCACACATTGGAAAATCTCTCATCCCTGTTCGAGGGCCGGAAGCCGCCCACCTGTGTCATCTTGTGACCCAGTCCCAGACCGCTTCCGCGGTAGAGTCCGAACATATTCTGCCATGCCACCGGGTCAAGGACCACACGTGTAAGCAGATTGGCCTCTATGTTGTGCCCGGTCCGCTGTGACAGATCCTTTATCACGGCATCGGCAATCTGCTCCCTGTCGCTCCAGTCGGGTTTGAACCTGAGATCAGGCACCGGAACCAGGATAAAGAGGTTCTCACATCCTTCGGGGGCGCTCTCCGGGTTGAAGATGGCATTTGCATTCACGTAGTAATAAGGCTTCTCAAGCGAGACCCTGTTGCGGAAGATGCCCCTGGAGTACTGCTCATAGTCTCGCTCCCCGAGAAAGTAATTATGATGGTGAATGTTTCCCACCCTCCCCTTTACCCCCAGGTACATGGTGAAGGGAGCGAGGGTCCATTGCATCCGGTCGAGCCTCTCGTCACTGAACCCCCTGCGCCGGAAGACCCAGCCACGGAACATGGCAGCGTCGGCGTTCACCACGAAGATATCCGCCTCCCACCGTTTTCCCGTAGCATCGATGAAGGCCCTGTTGCGCCTGCCAGAGGCATCAAAGTCCGTGATCCTGACATTGTAATGTATTTTGATCCCTGCTTTGTCAGCTTCTCTCAGCAGTCCCTCCACAATCCTGTACATGCCGCCCTCTACATTATGATACCCGTCATGTACCATCTCGGTGTAGCTCAGAATGGTATAGACAGCCGGGGTGTCAAAGGGCGTTGCCCCCAGGAAGAAGGAGACAAGGGAGAAGATGACACGCACCTCGTAAGAGGTGAAATGACGGCTCATCTCGCCCCACACCGACCGCAATATCTTTGGCACATGCTTCACGGGCAGCTTTGTCATCTGAATTATGAAGTCGGGCAGCGACCTGAAGTTTTTTGACAGCACTCCCTTTTCAATATCAACAAACAGCTTTCCCGACGAATCAAGAAACCGCTCCATCCGCTCCCGGAAGCCCGGCTCGATATCCTCAAACTGCCGGGTAAGCTTCTCCAGGTCGCGGTAGATGATAAAACGCCTGTCGCTTCCACGGAAATTCACATGGTATAACGGATCGATCTTCACAAACCTGAACGGCATCTCAATGCCGGCATCCCTGACAAATTCATCAAAGTGATAGCTCATGCTGAAGAATGTGGGTGCCATGTCGAAGGTAAACCCCTCAGACCTGAGCTGATTAAGCCTCCCTCCGGCCTGCTTGTACATCTCCACCATCTCGACATCGTAACCGCGGCGTCTGAGGCGCAGAGCCGTTGCCAGCCCTCCCAGGCCCGTGCCGACTATCAGTACTTTCTTTCCGGACACGTCTTTCTTAAAACAGATTAATTTATCTTCTTTTCCACAGCAGGCAGGAGTTCATCACGCACCCATTCAAAGTCAGGTTCCCGCTTCAGTGACCGGCGATAAGCCTCGCGGGCACCCTGCCAGTCATCTATCTTCTCGAGAAGCTGCCCGAGCAACACCATGGTGTTCAGGTATTTCCAGTTGCAGGCTGACATCCCGCTGCCGGCCTCGTAGAGACGCAATGCCTCCCTGAATGAGGCGGCAGCTTTCTCCTTTGAGCCTCCCGCAAAGGCAGGCATATGCGCTTCGCTGTTGGCCTTTTCTATCCATACGGCAGGCCTGTTACCCCCCTTCTCCATTGCCTTCTCCAGCTGCTTCAGCGCCTTCGGTCCGAGGGTTACTGCCCGTGCCGGGTTAAGCCCCATCCGGAAGCCCAGCAGGGAGATCCTGAAAGCCTCGGTCTCTGCACTGTACTCAGGGTATGTGGCCAGCAGCTCCAGATCCTCCTCAAAAGCATCTATAAGGGGCCGTGCCACGCTCTTGTCTCCGGTTCCCAGGAGATAACCTATATATCCGTACCTGGCCTCCGCCAGAGTATAGAGTATACAGGCGTCAGCTTCACGGTTGTATGACTGCTGCAGGTTATTCATTCCCTTCTCCCACAACTTCATATCACCGGTGATGTATCCCCTGTATATGTCACAGTTGCTGCAATCCTGTCCGGCCACGGCAAGGGGAAGGGCAATAATCATCAATGCAAAAGCAACCACCCGAAATCTTATTCTCATTTTACTTCTCTTCCTTTCCATTCGTAGCGTCGTCTGAATGTCTTGACAACGGCAGTCAATGCGATATGATAGAATGCCGCTATACCGGGTAGAAGATACTTAAGGTTTTCTGAGACCCTTTGTCTGCTTGTCACGGCTGTCATTGCATTCAAACCCAATATCATAATAGTATAAGATGCCATATAATACCACGGCAGAAACAGGAACAGAATCCAGCCTGCCAGTCCTGTCAGCGAGAATAACAGAAAAAAGAGAATACTGTTACCGAACATGGAAAAAATGTTCCTGGAGAAACCGCTGATACCCTCACTGTAACTGCGGTACATCCTGCAACGTATCTCCTTCCCCCCGACCAGGGTATCGCCCCTCAACTTTTTGCGCATCACCAGTCTCATGATCTCTATATCCTCCGCAAGCCTGCCCTTGACCGCCTCATGGAAACGAAGCCTGCGGTACAGGTCGCCTCTGAAGAGCATCATCTGACCGTTTGCGGCCGCAAAGGAGGTCCAGCTGCAGCGGCGTATCAGAAACAGGGGGAGCAGTGACAGCAATATCCTGAACATAAAGGGTACGACGATCTTCTCGCCCCTGGTTCTCATCACCTGTTCGGGAAACATCGACAGCAGGGCCAGGTCATGCCTGCGTGCAAAGAGCACAGCCCGCCGCAGGAGATCATAGCCTACAGTGACATCTGCATCAAGAAAAAGGAGATAATCTCCTCTGGCCGCCATCGCCAGGTTATGACAGGCACGGTTTTTTCCGGTCCACCCTGGAGGCAGTTCCGTCCCTACAATATATCTCACCCGGCTGTCCAGTGCTTCATAGCCCCTGATCATCTGTGCCGATCCGTCTGTCGACCCGTCGTCATACACCAGTATCTCCGCATTATGGTATGTAAGAGATGCCAGCGAGCCTAAAAGCCTGTCGATGTTCTTCTCCTCATTCCTGACAGGTATCAGCACTGACAGAGATGGCAGATCGCCAGTCTGCGGTTCAGCCTCCGGAAGGTAGGGCCTGCTAACCATATTTATAAAGGCAACGGAGAACCTCAGAAAAGTAAGGTAGAGGACCAGAAGAGCTGATATCGTCAGAATCATGAAGGTATCTGCTTGGTAATACACTCGTTAAGGAAAATATTGTAACTCTCCTCCATATCTGATGCTGATCTCTCCCTTGCTGTATATTCCATGACCCTAATCGTCAGTACAGGGTTCTTCCCAGAGTACCAGTCGGGCAGTGCCACATAAAACAGGATCATCAGCTTGTCTGATGCTCCGGCAATGATTCGCTCCACCCCCTTCTCAAACCTGACAGGCCTCTGATGTATCGATGCTATGGACCCCTGCGGGTAGACGACTACCATATTTTCCTTCTCATGCAGCAGCGAGGAGGCATAATGCAGCGACTCCACCACCGACCGTGATCCCCTCTTTATAGAGAAAGCCCCGGCCTTGTTCAGAAAGAGCCTGGAAGAGAGCTGCTCCTCCAGCATCATGATGTGGAACTTCTTATGAAGCAGCAGATCATTCAGCCGGTAAGCTATAAAACCGTCCCACCAGCTGAAATGATTACCGATAAGGAGCACCGGCCTGCCTGATGTCTCAGCGGAGCAGTCGATGTCTACACTGTGAAACAGGCGGTTCAGTCCGTTGCGCGAGTAGAAGCTGAAGAACCGGACGAAGAAGGGAATATGCCGTGCCCTGATCACCTTTTTCCGCTTACTGTGATAAGAGACCGATCAGGATTACGGTAATATTCCGGAATGACAGGTATCTCTTCTCCTTCCGGGCTTTCAAAATGGCGCAGATAGCTGAGCAGAGCCAGCCACTCCTTGCCCTCCTGGATGCCGGGTAGTTCACTGTTGAAATCGGCCACCGCCGTTGACATGTCTACCACGAGATTACCCCGGGCATCTTTTGGTTCAACGCTTATGAGGCCAAAGGTCTTCTTTTTTATAAGCCCGAGATTATCTACCATATAGGAGTTGGCTACAATTGAATAAAGATTATCGTTTTCTTTAGATGTATCCAGTTCGGAGAAGTTTCCTTCACTGTCCGCCAGCTCTATCTTCCTGACCTTGTTAAAGATCCTGCCTTCAGGATCATACTCAATGCGCAGGTGGGAGTAATAGCAGAAATTGGAAGGGGTTGATTTCGACAGGAAAATGAGTATCTCGGCGATGTTTTTTACCTCCTTACCGGTGACCCACAATTTCGAAAGACCGTAGCCGGGAGTCTTGTCCTGACCTGATCCAAGTGACATTGTCCTGAACAGGTCGGCCACGCTCTGTGTGCCCGGCAGGATAGGATCACGTATCACTCCGAGGGCCACCATGGCTATATCGATACCAGGACCTTCCCCGCTGACATAATGGTAAAGAGCATCGGCAACGAGGGCTCCGAGGTTGCTTCCCGCCATATCGCCGTGTTCTTCCACTGTCAATGGGTAGTCAGCCACGGCCACTGGCTCCTTGTATTCCAGTCCGATGGGTTTGAGAATCTCACTGTTGACCCTCTCCAGTTGTGCTTCGATGGCATTATGGATTGAGGCATCAGCACCGATTTTGTCATCCACCTTCAGGAGAGTATATCTGTCAAGGCTGGTTCCGTCCGGACCGTACAGCATTTCAATCTTACCCACGTATCTTCCGTTGTCACCCACTGAGACTATCGGAATCCCTCCGGCAATGATCGGCTCTTCCAGAAGCACATGCGTATGTCCGGAGATGATCAGGTCAATACCTTTTACTTTCTTTGCCAGCTTAACATCCTCTCCTGCCCATTCTCCCTTTTTGTTCCTTGACACACCACTGTGCGACAGGCATATGATCATATCGCACCCCTCCTTCTTCAGAGTCTTTACCAGTCGCTTTGCTGCCTTTGCGTTTTTCCCGAAGGTAATCGGCCAGGCATAGGGGGCCGACTCATCAGCATCCTCTCCCAGCAGTGAGAAGAGACCTATTTTAATGCCATCCCTTTCCAGAATATGGTATCTCTTTATCTGCCCCGAGGAGAGTGCCGCTTCGAAATCATCATCAGCAGGATCGTCAGGGTCAGTGACGGAGTTGCCTGACAGCAGAACAGGTGTTCCTCCCCTATCCATGGCGTTATCTATCATATCCACGAACCTGGATGGGCCGAAATCGAAATCATGGTTTCCGACGGCGATCACATCATAGCCTGCCTTTTTCATGAGATTCAGCTGAAAACCAGTCTCCGGCTCCAGGGCCTGGAAAAGTGTTCCCATATGGCAATCGCCTCCGTCGAGCACCAGGGTGGTGCCTGGATTTTCCGACCTGGTTTCTGCGATAATTCCTGCAATCCTTGCAAATCCCCCCACCGTCGGGTCACCGTCAGTCTCGAACGGCGTGTAGGCCGTCTCCGGTGCATATCCCAGAAAGTGGGAATGGAAGTCGTTGGTATGAAGGATGGTGATTTTCTTTCCCTCCCGGGCATTAAGGGTCACTCCCGATATAACCAGGAAGCACAGCAGCAAAAGATTTAGTTTCATCTGTTCTGAATTTTGCGATTAAGGTATGAAAAAAGCTTTAGATACTGATCACGTCAGTTCAAAAGCCTGATGGATTACAGAAACAAATGCCTGCCTTCAATTACATTTTCTCTGTCAATCCGCTCAGTGGCCGTGATTTTTATTTTCCTGTACAAAATCAGGTGTTTTTATGTAAGTTTGTTAAAAACAATAATAATCCGGAAAAATGATCAGGGAAATCAAAGCACAGGATCTGAACACCGACACATTCATCACTGAGAAGGTTAATGAGATAAGAGCTGCTGTTGGCAGCGGTACAGCCATTAACGCTCTCTCCGGCGGGGTTGACTCGTCAGTTGTGACCATGCTTGGTCACAGGGCCCTGGGCAGCAGGCTCAGGACTGTTTTCATACAGAACGGCCTGATGCGCGAGGGAGAGCCGGAGGTTGTCGCGGCGTTTTTCAAGAGTCTTGGCGTCACAGTGGAGATCGTCGATGCCCGCAAGGAGTTCCTTGATGCCCTGCGAGGTATTACCGAACCCGAGGAGAAGCGTGAAGCAATTACCCAGACATTCTATAAGAATGTGTTCGGACGTATCGTCAGGGAGAGTAAGGCCAGGTATCTCCTGCAGGGTACCATCCTCACAGATGTTGATGAGACCGTAGCCGGCATAAAGAGGCAGCACAACGTCTTTGCCCAGCTTGGCATCGATCCACAGTCGACCTTCGGCTACCAGATCCTGGAGCCTCTCATTCAGCTGAGAAAGGACGGGGTGAGGATGACCGGCAGGGCACTGGGGCTGCCCGAGGGTATGTTCAACAGGATTCCCTTCCCGGGACCTGCCCTGGCGGCACGTATAATCGGTGAGGTGACGCAGACAAAGCTTGACACCGTGCGGCGTGCCACCGCCATCGTTGAGAAGAGGCTCGCCGGCAGCGGCGCTTTCCAGTATATGGCCATACTCCATGACGACAGGGTCACCGGCATGCGCGACGGCAAACGCGACTTCGGACGGCAGATAGAGGTGCGCTGCTGGGACAGCGTGGACGCCCGTACTGCCACGCCCACAAGACTGGCCTTCGAGGTGCTTGAGGCTCTCGCCGCCGAGATACTGCGCGAGGTGCCGGGCGTGGTATCCGTCACCTACAATATAGCTACCAAACCACCATCAACTATTGAGGCAATTTAGGGGATTTGCGATTTCAGATTTTCGATTGTCGATTTAATAAAAAATCGCAAATCGCCAATCCCTCTGCTGCTTTTAGCCACCGTAGCCGTGGCGAAGGTGGCCGACTGAAGACTGCTGTCCCGACACTCCCGACTTCATCGGGACAGGTCCGTGTACGGGCTTGAGTCTCCGCCTCTTGCGTCGGAGCCTCAAACTGCTGACTGAAGACTGTGGACTGAGAACACTACTGCCCACTGCCTACTACCTGACTCTAGAGAGCATCCCCCACAATAAATGTTGACCCCCCGATGAAGATCATATCGTAAGGTCCGGCGGCAGCCCGCGCCGCGTCAAGAGCCCCGGCGACTGAAGGGTAGCTGTCTCCGGCAAGCCCGTAATTCAGTGCCTCCGCCATGAGCAGCTTCTCATCCAGCGCCCGCGGCACTGAGGCCCTTGTAAAATAGTATATGGCATCACGTGGAAAGAGGGGCAACAGGGATGAGAGATCCTTGTCGCTGACAAACCCGATGACCATGTGCAGATTCTTCCTGCGCGTCGACTTTATCTGCTTCATCACATACTCCAGCCCCTCCCTGTTATGACCTGTGTCACAAACGGTTAACGGCTTGCGCGACAGAACCTGCCACCGGCCGAGCAATCCTGTTGAGGCAACCACATCTGCCATCCCTGCCATAAAATGCTCTTTCCCCAGTCCGAATGATCCGGAGAGCAGCTCCACGGCAGCAGCCACGGTCTGGATGTTCTTCTGCTGTGCCTCTCCGCCCAGCGGTGTATAGCCGCGCAGAACGGAGCTGTTCCGCAGGTCTGTCAGCCTGAAGCTTCGCCTGGCCCGCGAGGCGGAGAAGCTCCCCAGGCTACACCTGAAAACCGAGTCGGCAAAGGTGACGGGCGCGTTCATCGCCAACGCCCGCACGCGGAAAACATCATCAATTTCATCCTGTGTCTCACCGATAACCACGGGCACACCCTCCTTGATGATGCCCGCCTTCTCGTCCGCAACAGCTGCCAGGGTTTCCCCCAGGAACTCCATGTGATCGTGACCTATATTGGTTATCACTGAAAGCTCGGGAGTGATGATATTGGTTGAATCGAGCCTGCCTCCCATCCCCACCTCCACCACTGCCACATCAACCTCCGTGCGTGCAAAACAGTCGAAGGCCATTGCAACAGTAAGCTCAAAGAAGGAGGGCTGCACGCGCCGGATCAGAGCGTCATGCTCCTCTACAAAAGAGATGACATCCTCCTCCCCCATCATCTGCCCGTCAACCTTGATCCTCTCACGGAAGTCCTTCAGGTGCGGCGAGGTGTAGAGTCCTGTACGCCAGCCGGCTGCCTGCATCACCGCAGCGATCATATGAGAGACCGAACCCTTGCCGTTGGTGCCTGCCACGTGCACGGTGCGATACCTTGAGTGAGGGTGACCGAAGAGCCTGTCGAGCTCCAGGGTGTTGTTCAGATCCCCCTTGTATGCCGGGTTGCCAACGCGATGGTATGCCGGAAGGAGGCTGTACAGATAACTCACTGTTTCCTGATATGTCATGTTGATAACCTTGTGACGGTTGTTCGCAAATTTACAAAAACCGGCTTGAGGCCCATCACGGGTGGGCTATCTTTGTGGCCTGTGACAGCGTCGGCGCCGGAGATGCTACTGTTTTATAAACTATTCTGTTATGGCGAAAAGAAAAAAGCAAACTAAGATTTTCATTCTTGACACAAATGTTTTGTTGCATGACTACACATGCATCTACAATTTTGAGGAAAATGATGTTGTGATACCCATCGTGGTGCTGGAGGAGCTTGACAAGTTCAAGCGGGGCAATGACATGATCAATTTTCATGCACGGGAGTTCACCCGTGAGCTCGACAAGATCTCCGGAGACATGCTTCTCACCGGCAATATTCCGCTTGGTGACAAGCTGGGAACACTACATATCGAAACCGGCAAGCAGTTTTCCGAAAGGGTCTCGGAATCGTTCCCCGAGCGTACCCCTGATCACCGCATACTGGCCATAGCCGATTTTGTAACCCAGGCAAACAGGGACAAAACCGTGGTGCTCATCACCAAGGATATCAACCTGCGGATGAAGGCTAAGTCGCTGGGAGTGCTGGCTGAGGACTATCAGAACGACAAGGTGGCGAACCTCGACGATCTATACAAGGGGATAAAGATCATAGAAAACATCGATCACGATCTGATAAATAAGCTTTACGAACAGTCAGACGGCGTACCCGCCTCAGAGCTGAAATTAAAGGAGATGGAGCCGGGGCATCATTTCTATATACTGCGAAACAGCAACTCCAGTGCCCTGGCACATTACAATCCTGTCACGAAGATGCTGGTCAGGGTGCTGAAGCAGACTACTTACGGCATTGACCCGCGCAACGCCGAGCAGACCTTCGCCCTCGACGCCCTCTGCAACCCGGATATCCAGCTGGTCTCACTCACCGGCAAGGCCGGCACGGGCAAGACGCTGCTGGCACTGGCGGCCGCGCTGCACCAGCATAAACGCTACAAGCAGATTTTCCTTGCGCGGCCGATAGTACCGCTGGCAAACCGCGATATGGGCTACCTCCCTGGCGATGTGAAGGAGAAGATGGATCCCTATATGCAGCCTCTTTTTGACAACCTGACCGTCATCAAGCACCGCTTCAGCGCACAGAGTCCTGAGTTCATCCGTATCAATGACATGATCAAGGACGAGAAGCTGGTCATTACACCGCTGGCCTACATCAGGGGACGAAGCCTGTCAAACATATTTTTCATCGTTGATGAGGCCCAGAACCTGACGCCTCATGAGGTGAAGACCATTATCACCAGGGCTGGCGAAGGTACCAAGATGATATTCACCGGTGACATAGAACAGATTGATTCCCCCTACCTTGACTCAGCATCGAACGGCCTAAGCTATCTCTCGGACAAGATGAAGGGACTCGATCTCTTTGCACATGTCCACCTGGTCAAGGGAGAGAGGAGTTTCCTTGCGGAACTGGCAAGCAGGCTGTTATAAAGCGGCCTGTCTGATATTATGGCAAGCTTGTGTGGAGCGGCTTATTTGCTCCCCGGACAGGCTGTTATGGAGTCTCTTTTTTGCTATTTTTGCAGCCGGAACAGTAACCGATTAATTTTGAAGAGGAAAGTAGCGTTTCAGACCCTGGGATGCAAGCTTAACTTTGCCGAGACCTCTGCCATTGCCCGCTCTTTTTCCGGGGAAAGGTATGAGCGTGTTTCTCCGGTAAGCAAGGCTGACGTTTACATCATCAACGGCTGCACGGTCACACAGGCGGCTGACCGCAAGTGCCGGCAGGCTGTCAGGAAGATCATAAACAGCAATCCCGATGCCTTTGTAGCCGTGGTGGGCTGCTGGGCACAGCTGAGACGTGAAGAGATTGCTTCCATTCCCGGCGTCGACCTGATCCTCGGCACGGCGGAGAAGTTTGACGTGGCCTCATATATAGACAGACTTGAGCGCAGGAACACTCCCGAGATACATGCCTGCGAAAGGGTCGGGACGGAGCAGTTCAGGGCCGCATGGTCTGCAGGAGACCGCACCCGCACCTTCCTGAAGGTACAGGATGGATGTGACAACCGCTGTTCCTATTGCACTGTGCCCCTGGCAAGAGGCAGGAGCCGCAATCCCGGAATTCGCCAGGTAGTTGAGGAGGCAGCACAGATAGTCGCTTCCGGGGTCAGGGAGATAGTACTTACCGGTGTCAACGTTGGCGACTTCGGCAAGAGCACCGGAGAATCCCTGGAGGAGCTGCTCCGGGCACTGGTGAGGGTCGAGGGTCTGGAACGACTGCGGCTCTCTTCTATAGAACCCGATCTGCTCACCGACGCAATTATTGACCACATGGCTGAAGAACGGATGATAATGCCTCATATTCATATGCCCCTGCAAAGCGGCAGCGACAGGATGCTCGGACTGATGCGGAGGCGTTACCGCCGGGAGCTGTTCCGTGACAGGGTGATGGCCGTCAGGGAGAAGATTCCAGGCGCCGGCATCGGCGCTGATGTAATAGTAGGATTTCCCGGCGAGACAGAGGGTGATTTTGAAGAGACACTCCGTTTCCTCGAAGAACTGCCTTTCTCATACCTTCACGTGTTCGCCTTCTCGCCGCGACCCGGCACGCCGGCGGCGGAGATGTCTGACTTTGTTGCCAGATCGGTGAAGGAGCAGCGCAGCAGGCAGCTGATAAGACTGTCGGAGAGCCGCCGTATGCTCTTCATGCAGAACGCAACAGGCACCCTGCATGAGGTGCTGTTCGAGAAGAAGAGTGCTGACGGGATGGTGGCAGGACTGACAGGCAATTACATCAGGGTTGTGACTCCTTACCGCAGCGGCCTTCCGGGGACCGTAAGAACGGTGAAGCTGACTTCCGTCCGTGATGATGCATCAATGAACGGAGATCTGATCGGAAAGGAGGAGTGATGGAACGAATCGGCTTCAGGCTCTTCTATGCAGCCATCTGGCTGCTGACCCTCCTCCCCTTCAGAGCGCTCTATCTCCTGTCAGATATACTGCAACCGCTGATATGGCACGTGGTACGCTACAGGCGGAAAGTCGTGGAGATGAACCTGAAGAATGCCTTCCCGGAGAAAAGTCCTGAAGAGAGGAGAAAGATCGCACGCCGGTTTTACAGCCATTTTACGGATCTCTTCCTGGAGACAGTCAAGGCCATACACATGAGTCCCGGGCAGATTTCGCGACGCTTCGTGGTGAAAGAGACAGGAGAGTTTGACCGTCTCTATGACCAGGGAAGGGACATAGTGGCCCTGTGCAGCCATTACAATAACTGGGAGTGGCTCTCCGCCGTGCAGCTTTCCACCCGCCATCAAATAATTACCATTTATAAAACCTTGACAAACAAATATTTTGATAGATTTATACTGAGACTCCGGACAAAATACGGCACCTGCGCCACACCCATGCAAAACATAATAAGAGAGCTGCTGAGATTCAGAAGTGAAAACATTCTGACCATGTCGGGTTTCATAGCTGACCAGACACCTCCGCCTCGTGACAATGCCTTCTGGACAACCTTCCTGAACCAGCAGACTGCCTTCTACCGGGGTGCCGAGAAGGTGGCGGTGAAGTACGACATGGCAGTGGTGTTTGTGAAGATCATCAAGGTCAGGAGAGGTTATTACGAGCTCCACAACAGCGTGTTAACCGAGCATCCCCGTGAGGAGGAGCCTGACCGGATAACCTCAGTGTATGCCTCCATGCTGGAGGAGGTGATAAGGACTCAACCTGAATACTGGCTCTGGTCCCACAGACGCTGGAAATATAAAAGACCGATGAAAAATGATTAAGACAGCTGTTGTCATACTGAACTGGAACGGAAAAGAGTTTCTTAGCCGATTCCTCCCTGACGTTGTCGGTAACACACTCTCAATGGAAATATCGGTCACTGTCGCTGACAACGCATCAGATGACGGTTCTGTGGAATGGGTCAGGGAGAACCTTCCGGAGGTGAAAATCATAAAGCTCGACAGGAATTACGGCTATGCCGGAGGCTACAACAGGGCGCTTCCGGAGACGGAGGCGGAGTTTTATATACTGCTTAACTCGGATGTGAAGGTGGAACCCGGATGGGCAGAGAAACTGACAACATTCATGGAGCTGCATCCAAATGTGGGAGCCTGCCAGCCTAAGATACGCTCTTACGCAGAGCCTGCTGCCTTTGAATATGCCGGTGCCGCCGGTGGCTTCATTGACAAACTGGGATACCCCTTTTGCCGCGGACGTATCTTAGACACCATTGAGGTTGACAGCGGACAGTATGATGATAGCCGTGAGATCTTCTGGGCATCCGGATCATGCATGGCAGTAAGGGCATCGGCCTTCGAACAGTGTGACGGCTTTGACGAGTCGTTCTTTCTGCACATGGAGGAGATAGACCTCTGCTGGCGCATGCAAAATGCCGGTTTCACCGTCTGTTATGTACCACATGCCACCGTCTGGCATGTCGGTGGAGGCACACTGGGTTACGGTTCGCCTTCGAAGATATATTACAACTTCCGCAACAGCCTGATAATGCTGGCAAAAAACCTTCCTGCCAGGCATCTGCGGAGGACCATCCTTGCACGCCAACTGCTCGACGGCGTTGCAGCAGTTACAATTCTCTTCCGTGAAGGACGTTCCGCAGCCGCTGCTGTCTTCAGGGCACACAGACACTTTCGCGGTCTCAAAACTGCCATCAAAACGTACCGGGCTATGAATCCGCACCCCATCATGTATCATACTCCTCACACAATGATGAACAAATACCTCCTTTTTGAGTATTATATACGCGGAAGAAAAAAGTTCCGTGACCTGAAGTGGAACTAAACAGAAAACAGCAGATGGCAATATTCCTGACGGTGGTGCTCACCGTCTATTTCCTGGCCAACCTCTATCTTTACCTCAAGGGCCGCAGGGCGCTCTCAGGGGCGGGGATCCCGGTGACGGCATATACAGTGATCTTCCTTCTGCTGGCCTCAGCATTTGTGGCAGGTAAGATACTTGAGCACAGTTATACCAACCTCTTTTCCGATATTCTCAATGTCATCGGCGGCTTCTGGATGGCCTTCATGCTTTACGGTTTTCTGCTCTGGCTGACGGCTGATATCCTGCTGCTGCTGCAGAAACCGTTCCACCTTGTTCCTGATGCGGTAATCCCGAAGCTCAGATTATGGCTTTTTACTGGCGTCACCTCAGTCACAGCTTTACTCATCGTCATCGGCTTCTTCAACGCCATCACTCCCGTCATAAAGCGTTACGACATCACCGTCGACAAACATTTCACCGACGGCAGCGACCAGATGCGCATTGTGGCAGTATCTGACATCCACCTGGGAAGCATCATCCGAAAGAGGAGCATGAGACATCTCTCCTCCATGATCGCTGAAGAGAAGCCTGACCTGGTGCTTTTCCTCGGCGACCTCATTGACGGAAGCATCGGTCCCGTTCTCCGTGACGACCTTCTGTCGCACCTGACATTGCCCGGGTTGCGTTTCGGCACCTATGCCATCACCGGAAACCACGAGTTCATGAGTGACCTAAAGAAGTCACTGCCATATATTGAAAGCAAGGGTATCAGGGTGCTTACCGATGAGACGGTGAGGCTTGACAACGGCGTTCAGATTGCAGGACGAACTGACAGGACTGTCATGCAGGGGTCGGGGAAAGGACGTGCCTCGCTCGACTCGCTGCTCACCTCCGCCGATCCTTCCCTGCCGGTTATCATGCTGGATCATCAGCCTTACGGTCTCTCCGATCTCGAAGGCACAATTGTAGACCTGCAGCTTTCCGGGCATACCCACAACGGCCAGATGTGGCCGTTATCTCTCATAACAAAACGGATGTTCGAGTTGAGTTACGGGTGGAAGAAGTTCGGCAACACCCATGTGATTGTATCTTCAGGATTTGGTATATGGGGGCCCCGCATGCGGCTGGGCACCAGGCCGGAGATATTATCCATTCATCTCCGTGGCAGGTCAGAGTAGGGGAAAGACCTTCTCCATCATCATCCCGCGGGAACCCTTTACCAGGACGTTATATCCCTCCGGCCGCTTCTGCCGGAGCCATTCCGCCACCTCCTCCGATGTGCCGAAGAGCTCTGCCCGCGTGCCTGCAGCCGCCTGCCTGAATTGAGGTCCCGCCAGCAGTATCACGGCATTGCCGAGGCTGTTCAGTTGCCTAACCACCGAGGCATGCCCCGACTCACTCTCTGACCCCAGCTCGAGCATGTCGCCCAGGATGACCATCTTCTTCTCCGACTGCAAGGCAGCGAATGAGGATATGGCTTTCTCCATGCTTGAAGGGTTGGCATTATAGGCATCGGCGATGATGATATTCCTCCCCGTTTCTACTATCTGCGAACGGTTGTTTGCAGGCCTGTATGACGTAATGGCATCAACAATCTCCTGTTCCGGAACCTCGAAGAGAAGTCCGGTGGCCATAGCCGCCCGCACGTTGTCAATGTTGTAGGATCCGAATAACCCGGTCTCGAACTCATAGCTGCTTTCGTCTACTGACGCCCTGACCCGGAGGGTGAGACCTTCACCCTCTGCAGGTTCTGCCCGGAGACTCCTCTCAGCCGGTGAAGAGTATGGCACAGATATCCCGGCCAGCGCCACAAGCTCGGTGAGTACCTTGTTCTGATCATCATAGATGGCAGTGCCGCCACTTTTTTCAAGCCAACTGTAAAGCTCCGATTTAGCTTTCTTAACGTCCTCCAGGGAGCCGAATCCCTCAATATGTGCAGTACCTATGTTGGTGATGATACCATGGGTTGGCATGGCTGTCTCGCAAAGAGCCGCGATCTCCCTCTTATGGTTGGCGCCCATCTCCACTACCATGAATGCTATGTCCGAAGGAGCACCGAGCAGTGTCAGGGGCACCCCTATATGATTATTGAGGTTGCCTGCCGTGCTGTGCATCTTTCCTTTCCTGGCGAGGACGGCGGTGATAAGTTCGCGGGTTGTTGTCTTGCCGTTGCTACCTGTGACTGCTATCACAGGCACCCCCAGACTGCGGCGGTGACGCCTGGCAAGTGCGTCGAGCGTCTCAAGAACATCGTTGACAACAATATAACCCTCACCCGTGAGTGAAGGATCATCCACCACCGCAGCGAGGGCTCCGGCCTCCAGTGCCGCGGGGGCATGCCTGTTGCCGTCGTGGGTGGGGCCCCTGAGGGCAAAAAAGATTTCGCCCTCACGCAGGGATCGGGAATCTGTCGTCACACCCGCACTGCTGCGGTAAAGCTCATACAATCGGTCAGGTTCCATAATTATCTAAAAAGAGGCCTCACTACTTTTGATAATGAGGCCTGATATTTTCCGAAGGTCATTATAATTATAGTCCTGAGGGACTCCCCACCCGTATCATCGCGCACCTGAAGCCCAGGTCATCGCGTGATGCCTCCTGGTCAAGATAACGGCGGGTTGAGGGATTGAGCCAGTAGGCCCTGTCTTTCCATGATCCACCCTTGATGACCCTGGCCCTGTCATTGATAAGGGTCACATAGTCATTGTCGATCTCGTTCTGAGAGTACATCCTTTCAGTCTGGGGAAGGTCGGCGTTGCCTGACCATTCGAGGCTGGAGGAGATGCTCGAGATGACGTCACCGTCGAGGTAATTTCTGTAATCCGACTTCTGGTAGTTATACCTGTCGGCCACATCCTCGGGCTTGACAGTGTCTATCTGAAGTCTTCCGAGCCTGTCCTTCTCCACCACCATGCCGTTGGCATCACGGCGCAGGTCGGTAAAGACGTTGCCCCTGAACGGGTTGAACATATCCACGTCCTCAGAGGAGAGCGGACGGTAAACATCCTGCACCCACTCATTGACGTTGCCGGCCATGCAATAGAGGCCATAGTCGTTGGGCCAGTACGATCTCACATCCACGGTTATGCTACCGGCATCGTTAAGATTGCCGGCCACACCCATCATGTCTCCGCGTCCACGGACGAAGTTGGCCATGAACTCACCCCTGTGCTTGGGAGCGGCGTTGCGCACGTTGTGACCGTCCCACGGGTAGATGGCTCTCTCGTAAATCCTCTCCTCAAAGGTGTTGCCCCTGAGGCCGTAGGCTGCAAACTCCCACTCGGACTCCGTCGGCAGACGATAACGGGGAAGAAGGATGCCATCCTCCTGGCGCACGCGTGGGTGCAGCTCATCAACCCTCTGTCCGGGTACGCCTTCATACTGCCCGGCGAGATATGATTCGGTGTTGAAGTTGTTGGCACCGGACTGCTCCACATTGGCGTCCTGCCACTTGCTGTCGAGAAGTATCTGCTCATTGACCCTGTCAGTACGCCATACACAATAGTCGTTGGCCTGAAGCCAGCTAACGCCGACTACCGGATAGGTATTATATGAAGGATGCCTGAAATAATACTGAACATAAGGCTCATTGAAAGCCAGCGGGCTTCTCCACACCAACGTGTCAGGAAGGGCACGGCGGTGCACCTCGGGATAATCGCTGTAAACACGCCTCAGCCAGTAGAGATACTCGCGGTAGTCGAGGTTGGTAACCTCCGTCTCATCCATATAGAAGGATGATACAGTTACCCTGCGGGGGTTGTTGTTCCAGTCGAACATCACATCCTGGTCCACACGCCCCATGGTGAAGGTACCGCCTTCAATGAGGACGAGGTTGGGGCCGGTGATCTGCTCCGATGCTTCCCCGATAGGATAGCCGAGATCATTCACGTCACCCGACCTGGGATCACGGTAACTCCAGCCGGTGGTAGGAGATACATTGTCCTGTTTGCCCCCCTTGCAGGAAAAGAGAAAGAGTGCAACAACCACAAAAACCGGTAAAGCTCTGAGTCTATACATAGCGCTAAAAGGTTAACTTATTTAATTTTCAACATTAGAATTTTAATCTGTTGCATTACACGCTGCATCAAAATAACTACAAAAGAGGTAACTTTATTATATGTATTACCCTTCTTTTTTCAACAATATTGAAAGTCAGGTATAACCCTGCCCGCACTATAGCAGTACCCCCGATTGCAAAACTATTTCCGGCTATCGCGTAACTATATGATAATATGACCTTTACCGAGCCGACACTCCATCCCGCAGCCGGTTGAACAGCAGTGAATCCTCCGGAATACTCTTTTGCTTCAACACTGAATGAGTGCCAGGCCGACAGGCCGAAAAGAAGGTCACCGTATCCAGCCTCAGCACCGGCATGAACGGTAAGGTCACTGCCCTGCACTGACAGTGTGGCATAGGGCCCGACAGTGAGTTTACCGTTGCCGGGGGTGAAGGAGCTCCCTGCCGTCACATTAAGCAGCCGCCTGAGCCTGTTGAGATCCTGCTGGTCATCGCCAAGATAGGGCCGGGTCAGATGCATTACCGACACTCCGCCGTACCACGGCCCGGCAGCGAATGATACTCCGACGCCGAGGTCAAAGCGGGCGATGTTACCCGGTCCTGTATAGTCAGAGGGGCCGCCAATGATACCCCTGAAGGGATCAATATCATCCGGCAATATTATTGATCCACTCCTTATACCGCGCCATATCATTGAGGCGGTCAGGCCGGCATTGAAAAAGAGATCTCTGCCGGCACGCAGATGATATGCATAGGAGCCTCCTGCTCTGAAGTCGTTCATCACCTCTCCCGTCATGTCATCATTCATCCAGACACCGGCACCGCCGTGAAGCAAAGGAATATATGAGTCGGCTGAAGCATATACTGAACGCAGTCCGAAGCCCCCGGCCGGAAGAAAGGAAAAGGCAGAGAGGTTCATGACAGTGTTGCCGGCAGCACCGGTCCAGGCCGGATTGTACATAAAATGCATGCCTGATACCGATCCGTACCACGTGTCCTGACCATTCACAGCCGCCGGGCAAAGAAGGATAATCGCTATAAGAGTTCTGTATCTGAGCCTCATGATCCTGCTACGGAAATATCAACGGGCCGGAGTCATCAATATTTTGTCGCCGGGTTGCATCATTCCGGGAGCAAAGATAACCTACTTCACTATCTTTGCAGTGATGAGATTAAAAAGCCTTCTTCTGCTGACAGCAATTCTGCTGCTTACAGTTCGACATGCAGCGGCTGATGGCTATGCACCAGCCTCAGTACTGGGCAGTGCACAAAATCAGGCGCGGGAAGAAGTGCCTCAGAAAAAACAGGATCAAACCTATACGAACAATGTAAAACTGGTGGCAAATACCCCGCAAAAAATAACGCACAAACTCAATACAAAAAAAATTAAAGCGCTGGTTACCGGGGTCGATGGCAAGGTAGTTCCGGTGAAAATAAATATCCTCGACGCAAATACCATTGAAATAATTCCATCGGTTGATGCGGCGCAGGCAATGCTTTCGGTAAGCGGAAAACCAGGCCAGCAAACCGTTTTTAAGGAAGTGCTGGATATTACCACCCGTATATTAATTGGCGTACAAAATGTCTCCGGATCGTATATCAAATCGGGTGGAACTGTACTGCCCGGTTATTTGCCCGAACCGGTAATTTTTGGCGCCGGGAAATATACTACTGATCCGATTTTTACAAATGGAAACAGTGTAACAAATTTTGCACCCGGAATGCCATTTCTTTTGGGATTTCAGGATAAGGATTTCGCGAAAAAAGCAGCGGCTAACGGATGGATTACCAACGATTCGACATTAAATACGCCCTACCTTTTTACCCAAACCGAACGGATTAGTTTGCGGGCTACAGTGGAACCGCTTCCCGATTTAAGAATTGATGTTACTGCCGACCGGACCATCTCGAAAAACATTACGGAGTTTTATAATTACGACCAGTCTTCCGGCGCTTTTAATGCAAACAGTTTATCCGAATCGGGTACTTTCAGCATGTCAACACTCACCTGGGGAACGGCATTTTTTGCCATCGGGAAAGGCGAAGTACACCAGTCGAAAGCGTTTGAAGATTTACGAAATAACCGTGTAATTATTGCCAACCGGCTGGCACAGCAACGTTTGGCCGATAACAATTTCGGGTACAATCCAAATGCACCAAATCCCAACTACCCGGGATATCCGGATGGTTACGGACCAAATTCGGTAGAAGTGCTGGTTCCCGCATTTTTAGCGGCGTACCAAAATAAAGATCCCAATAAAGTGTCGCTGGGTTTGTTCCCGTCGATTAAATTTATCCGGCCAAACTGGAGAATCCAGTACGAAGGGATGATTTCCAAAATCCCCGGCTTAAATAAAATTATGCGTTCGCTGAATTTCGAACACGCATACCGCTCGAGTTACAACGTGGGTTCGTTTATTACCAACTTAAATTATTTGGCCGAAAACGACGGTTTTAGTTACGTGCGCGACTTTTCTGACAATTTTGTTGCAGCATACGATTTTAATTCGGTGAGCATTATGGAAACATTTAGCCCGTTAATCAATATGGATATAATGTGGATGGGCGATCTCACAACCCGTGCAGAAATGAAACGGTCGAGAAACCTGAACCTTTCGTTTGCAAATAACCAGCTTACAGAAACCGTTAGCAACGAATACACCGCTGGTATCGGTTACCGTTTTACGCAAATGGACCTGATAATTAAAACAAAAGTAACTAATCAGTCCCTGCCAATTTAGCGATAAGATTGAGAGCTTTCAATACGGGTTGCTTGTTTTTCAAGGCCGTATCTGTGATGCTACGCAGGATTAGGAAGTTGTTAACGCCTTTCC
>JARGFQ010000011.1 GCA_029210565.1 Bacteroidales bacterium | reverse complement strand
GACAATTGTTGATAAATATCCTGGTTATCAACCGATTTTATATCACTTTTGTATGGATACCCTGCAATGTGGGTTAAAGTATATTAAAACAAAAAGTGCAGCGAAAAGTTCTCCAGTGCCTTAGGCAGGTTGTTGTTCAGTATTTTTCGATTATCTCCCTGACTACCGCTTCCATATAGTCGGTTATTTTCCTGTTCGGTACGGTGAATCCGTTTGCGAACATGGTAAAGGCCAGTCTTCTCCCGCTGCCGGTGGTCACATAGCCTGCAAACGACTTGGCGCTGCTGATGGTTCCGGTCTTGGCGAAGACCCTTCCTTTGAAAAACTCGTCCCTGAAGTAGCTCTTCATGGTACCCGAGACGGCTCCCTCGGGAAGGGAGGCGATGAACGGGACAGTACACGGGCTGTTGTGCATGTGCACCAGCAGCCTCACCGTCATCAGCGCACTGATGTTGTTGTTGGCTGAGAGTCCTGACCCGTCAAGTATGACAGCTTCGTAGGGCTCGCACCCGATAGAGTCAAGGAATGATCTTATCACCCGGGCACCAGCGCTGTAGGACTCCTCTCCCAGGATAACGTAACCGAGATGCTTCCTGATAGCCTCGGCATACATGTTGACGCTCTCATGATTGGTTACCTTGACTATCTCTTCCAGGGTGGGAGAGAGGGTAACGCAGAGAGGTGTCATCTCCTCCGGAACTGCATTGGTTCTTGCCGCTGAGACAGCGCCGTCGATTCTTATGCCTGCATCCCGCATGGCCCGGTCAAGCAGTCTCACAACCGTCAGGGGAGGGTCCGGGTTGGATGCTTTCAGAGCAAAGCTGCTGTCGGCAGGCACGCTTCCGGATATCCAGGCAGTGTGGGAATAGGGTGTATTGTAGACATAGCCCTGGTCACTTCTGCCTGACGAGGTCAGATAGTTCGTTAGCCGGACATCTCTTCCGTATAGCTCGACCGAGTCGATCACCGCCGGTGATCCTTCATTATGGCCGGTGATATAGATATTGTATTTATTGTCGTTGAAATTTATATCGTAAACTCCAGCCCCGTAGTACTGACCCAGGTTGCCCCACGACCATCCTGAGGGGGCGGGATTGAAATCATAAAATGACGTGGCAGCTGCAACGCGGCCTTTTACATGCCTGATGCCGGCAGTCAGCAGTGCTGCCGTCCACTGACCCACAACATCACCGTAGTGATCCCGGAAGTACTCTGATCCCAGTGCCGGGTCGCCGCCGCCCTTGATGACGACATCACCGTCAACCACTCCCCGGCGGCTGTTGAATTTCCCCGAGATGTAGATGTCGGTTGAAAACCGGTAATCAGGACCCAGGAGCGCTAGTGCCACCGAGGTGGGATAGAGCTTCATCACCGAGGCAGAGGCGAGGTTGCGTTCAGCATCATGACCGAAGATCATCTCACCGGTTACGGCGTCTGCAAAACAAATTGACCACGATGTTCCGGTGAGAGAAGTGTCTGCCAGGATAGTATCTATGGTATTCTGCTGGCCGCTGAGACAGGTTGAGGTGAGTGCGGCGATGATGACTGCTTGTAAAAATTTGATTTTCATTGGATTATCTTATGTTTATTCTATTGGTTGAATGGAACTTACATGAAAAATGGTAATCTTACCCTGATGCAGGCACTTGCTCATGCAAGTGTCATCTGGTTTTGTTTTGTTCAAGTGTTGAAAGCAGGCCGCAGGCGGCGCCGATATCCTCGCCGCGGCTGGCACGTATTGTGGCTGTAATCCCTTTTGCATTGAGGTGGTCACGAAATGCCTCCATGGCTTTCGCATCAGGACTCCGGTATTCGGAGCCCGGAATGGCATGAAACCGGATCAGGTTGATGCGGCAGCGAATGCCGTTGAGGATCCTGGCCAGCTCCCTGACATGTGCGGGGGTGTCATTGAGCCCCTCGAACAGAATGTATTCAAAGGATATCCGTCTCTGTCTCCCGAAGTCGTACCCCCTGATTACTTCGAGCGCATTTTTGATGGGGTGAGCTTTCTGGACCGGCATCAGCGCCTGGCGCTCCTCATCGAAGGGGGAGTGCAGGCTGACGGCGAGGTGACACCGGGTGCCCTCCAGGAAATCACGTATCCTGTCGGTGATCCCTATGGTGCTTACCGTAATACGTGAGGGACTCCATCCGTAACCCCACTCCGAGGTGAGTATCTCCAGGCTCTTCATCACCTCTTCGAAGTTGTCGAGAGGCTCGCCCATGCCCATATAGACAATATTGGTCAGGGACAGGTGCTCGGGGATGCTTCTGAACTGGTTCAGGATGTCGCCTGATGATAGATTGCCCTGGAACCCCTGTCTTGCCGTCATGCAGAAGTGGCATCCCATGCGGCATCCCGACTGTACCGAGAGGCATACCGTAGCCCGGTCACGGTCAGGGATGAAGGCTGTCTCTATAAACCGGTTATCAGAGATGCCAAAGAGGTATTTTTTTGTGCCGTCACTGGCGGAGGCCACTGACGAGGGCGGGGTGAGTCCGGTCTCCCACTCTTTCTCCAGCAGGCTGCGCGCAGCAAGAGAGAGGTCAGTCATTCCGCTGATCTCAGGTGCCTCCCGCCTGTAGAGCCAGCCAGCGATTTGCCGTGCAGCGTAAGTGGGAAGCGATGCCGCTGCGGTGATGTCTGACAGCTCATCCAGTGTCTTACCGAAGAGTCGTTGCCTGCTCATCAGAAACGGTAGGCGGCTCTCTCCAGGTCACGGAGCGATTTAAAGGGCCGGGGCGGCTTCAGGTGGCCGTTGAGGAAGCTGTATATGTCGAGTCTGATCTTCCTGGCCTCGCGGTAATCCATCCTGTCAAAAGAGTGGCCTCCGGGCATCTCCTCGAATATTTTATAACTGAAATTCTGTTTTCCGGCTGCCTTGAGTGATTTTATAAGGTGTTCGACCTCAAGAACGTTCACATCCTCGTCGATGGTGTTGGTGTGGATCAGCAGCGGAGTGTTTTGGTAGCGGTCAACCTGCCATGCAGGGGAGCGCCTGCGATACTCGGCCACATTCTCATCGGCCGTCTTGCCTATATGGTATGGGGCGGAGTAGAGATCCCGGTAGCTGTCGTCCTTGTAGCCCATGCGTGCTATGACGTCGCTGACAGGCACGCCTGCAAAGCAGGCTTTGTATGCCTCCGGGTGATCGAAGATACAGAACAGCCCTATCAGTCCGCCGTGGCTCCAGCCGATGACACCCACCCGGTCTCTGTCAACGATCTCATAGTTTTCGATCATATACTTTCTGCTGGCATCGACATCCTCAACCTCCAGGCCGCCGTAGTCGATCTGCCGGTACATGCCCGCACCGTAGCCGGTTGAACCCCGGTATTCGGCTGCAACGACGATATAGCCCTGGGCTACCATCTCACGGATGATGTGGGTGTAATAGGTGGTGAAGTTGGCATGGACGCCGCCGTGAGGGAAGACCAGCAGGGGGTATTTTTTTGACGCGTCCGCATCGCGGGGTATGAAGACATAGCTCCAGAGTTTCAGGGGGTTGCCGGCGCCCTGGCCGGTTGGATTACTCTCTTTTGCAGGGGGTGGACCAGTCGTATAGATCTTGTCAATGAAGGCCACATCGCCCACGCGCTCATACCAGAGGATATCGTCAATATTCTTTTCCAGAACATCAAGGCGATGGTTCAGGGACTCAAACCGGCGTCCCACATTGTTCAGGGCATCCATGATCTCGGCGTTGCCGGGCTGCGCTACAAGTGCCGGACATAAGGAGATGAAAAGGAAGATTAAGAAAGGGCTTTTCACTGAGTTCTGTTTCATAATTGGTATGTTATAGGATTTCTGTCTCTCCGCTGAATACAAATGTTGCCGGTCCGGTAAGATATACCTCCGAGGCTGCCGCCCCGTCAGTTACAAACCTGATATGAAGTTCGCCGCCCCTGACGCTCACCCGGGTCTCACCAGTGACAATTTTTCCGGTCAGGGCTGCCGCAATGGCAGATGCCGTTGCGCCGGTACCGCATGATAGGGTTTCATCTTCCACTCCCCGTTCATACGTCCTGATTACCAAACCGTTATCTGTTACCCTTACCAGGTTCACATTGACTCCCTCGGGGGCATAGCGTGACGAATACCGGATGCCACGTGCAAATGTCACAAAATCAGCTCTCTCCGTATCATCTGTGAAGATTACCAGGTGAGGTACACCGGTGTTTACCATGATGCCGTCAGGGGTTTCTTTGGACTCCCTCACGTCCCTTACCGATATCTCTATTATATCATCACCGGCTGATCTGGCTGTATGCGGACCGTCGCCAGCCAGGAAGGAGAGGTTGCGGGGTGCGGTAAGATGTTTCATGACAAAGTGTGCCGCACAGCGTCCGCCGTTACCGCACATTTCTCCCGGAGAGCCGTCAGCATTGTAGTAGAGCATTTTGAAATCATAGCCGGGGGAATCTTCGATTAGTATGAGCCCGTCAGCTCCTATCCCGAAACGTCTATTGCACAGCCTTTTGAAGATATTGTTATCATTGTGGTCAAGGAGCCTGGGATTGTTTCGTACAATGATAAAGTCATTGCCTGTACCCTCATATTTGTTAAAGGGAATTATCATTCCGTTAAAATGAAGTTAATTATTAAAAGATCGCGGCACCGGTCTGTTAAAAAAACGAAAATTTGTAAAACAATTTACCATTTATGCGGTTGTAAAGATACTTAATATTTTACGAGGCACGCAATTTGCAGCATAAGTGGGACAGATGACAAAACAAAAGAATCAATGAATATGAAAGGTAAGAGTCTCATAGTTACATTGCTGATTGCGCTGTTTGGAGCGCTTGCAGGGCTATTCATCTACACCAGGTTTCTCGACAGGGATAATCTGGTGACAGGAACGGAGAAGGAGAGGCAGATGATTGAGGAGAATGCCAGGTACACCTCTATGGTGCCTCAGTCAGGTGTGAATGATTTCACCTTTGCTGCTGAGAATACGGTTCACGCAGTGGTTCATGTCAAGACGAAGGCCACTGTCAGCTCAGATTACAGCAATCCGCTGTATGAGTTTTTCTACGGTCCGGGGGCAGGCCGGCCGAGGGAGGTCCGTGGGTTTGGCTCCGGTGTGATTGTGACCGCTGATGGTTACATAGTGACCAACAATCATGTAATTGAGGAGGCTGATGAGGTTGAGGTTACTTTGAATGACAAGCGGACATTTGGGGCGGATGTAGTAGGGCGTGATCCCAGCACTGACATTGCCCTTCTGAAGATAAAGGCCACAGGGCTGCCCTACATCAAATTCGGAAACTCCGATGCCATCAGGCTGGGCGAGTGGGTGCTCGCAGTAGGGAACCCGTTCAATCTGACTTCGACGGTGACGGCAGGTATAGTCAGTGCCCGGGGCAGGAGTCTGGGGCTTCTTGACAACCAGTACCGTATCGAGTCATTCATACAGACTGATGCTGCTCTGAACCAGGGTAACAGCGGTGGTGCATTGGTGAATACTGCCGGGGAGCTGATAGGCATTACCACAGCCATAATTTCACCCAGCGGTGCCTATGCCGGCAACTCTTTTGCAGTTCCTTCGTCCATCGTAAAAAAAGTTTACGAAGATCTCAGGGAGTACGGCGAAGTTCAGAGAGGACTCCTGGGAGTGAACATTACCGACGTCAATTCAGAGATAGCTGAGGCAGAAAAACTCAGGGAAATAAAAGGAGTATATCTTGCAGGAGTGGTGGAGGACGGAGCCGCACAGGCTGCCGGCCTTGCTGAGAAGGATGTGATAATCGCCATCAACGGTGAGTCGGTTGAGACTACTGCCGACCTGCAGGAGAAGGTAAACCGCTACAGACCCGGAGACAGGCTTGAAGTGACATACCTGCGTAAGGGCAGGCAGGCTAAGAAAATGGTAACTCTGCGCAACATCGAGGGCGGTACTGGAATCGTTGCCCCGGGTTCACAGAGCACTTCAATATTTGGCGCAACCTTCTCCCCGGTAACATCCGGTGACAAGCAGAAGTACAGGATTAGCAACGGGGTCAAGATCACCTCAATCACTGAAGGCCGCCTGCGGGATTTTGGGCTTGGCAGAGGAACAGTCATTGTTGACGTGAACGGTCAGAAGGTGAACAGTGCTGCGGACATACGCCGGGCAACGAATGATGAGAAGAACCTCACTTCCATAGAGGGATTTACCCCTGACGGGACCTACTTCAAGTACCAGACCAGGAGGTAGCATCAGGGATTTAGTAACAATAAGCAGATCAGGAGATTGAAAGCATTGGCTCCCCTCTGTTTGATTGAGGTATTATATTTGGTTATTAACTTTTAAAGCAGTATCTTTGCGAAAATTTTTTCGAAGGGGCAAAAAGAATGAGACAACTTAAGATTACCAAATCCATAACCAACCGTGAGAGTGCATCGTTGGACAAATATCTGCAGGAGATTGGTAAGGAAGAGTTGATATCGGTTGAGGAAGAGGTAGAGCTTGCGCAGAGGATCAAAAAGGGTGACAGGGCAGCTTTGGAGAAGCTAACGAAAGCAAATCTCCGTTTTGTTGTCTCAGTGGCCAAGCAGTATCAGAACCAGGGACTTAGCCTCCCGGACCTCATTAATGAGGGTAACCTTGGCCTTATCAAGGCAGCAGAAAAGTTTGACGAGACCCGCGGATTCAAATTCATTTCATATGCGGTATGGTGGATCAGGCAATCCATCCTCCAGGCTCTGGCAGAGCAGTCGAGGATAGTGCGTCTGCCTCTGAACCAGGTTGGTTCTCTTAACAAGATCAACAAGGCTTTTGCCCGGTTTGAGCAGGAAAACGAGCGTACGCCGTCACCTGAAGAGCTGGCGGAAGTGCTTGATCTTCCGAAGGAGAAGGTTGCCGATACCCTCAAGGTGTCAGGTCGCCATGTTTCTGTCGATGCACCTTTCGTTGAGGGTGAAGATAACAGTCTCCTGGATGTGCTTACCAACCTCGATTCTCCCATTGCTGACAAGATGCTCATTGACGAGTCGCTCTCCAAGGAGATAGAGCGTGCCCTGACCACTCTCACTGAGCGTGAGAGGGACATCATACGCTATTTCTTCGGCATTGGCTGCCAGGAGATGACGCTGGAGGAGATAGGTGAAAAGTTTGGCCTTACCCGTGAGAGGGTAAGACAGATAAAGGAGAAAGCCATAAGACGCCTGCGGCACACATCGCGCAGCAAGCTGCTCAAGGGCTACCTCGGGTAAGCATTTCCTTTACCTTTAAATGATATTGAGGATGCCGCAGGCACCCTCCTGTAAAAAAGAATGAGCCCAGGTTAACCGGGCTCATCTTGTTTCCGCATTTCAGTGCGGCATTGGGGGGAAGAACTGCTTTTTAAGCGATTGACCCTTCCGTGATTTCCTGGCCGGGTCAGAATTCGCCGTAAAAATAACCAAAACGAAAGTATCTTCGCGCATTCAGCAGGGTGGAACTCACAGAACCATCTCCTGAGCTAACAGATGAATGATATGGCCCAACAGATGAACGGTCTGACACCACGGAAAAGCTATTTTCCGGTGAACCTTCTGATAAACTCAGATTTGTAGGAGTTGCCCAGACTGGCCTTCAGGTTCTCTGACAGCAGTATCTCCCCCTGTTTAGTGTATCCAGTAACGTGTTCCAGATTAATAAGATAGGAGTGGTGAACTCGTAAGAATCCCTGATCGGCAAGTAGTCCGTCGAAATGTTTGAGGTTTTTGGAGCTGACCACCTTCCTCTGACCGGTAAGGTGAAAGTTTGTACAGTATCCATCGGCCTGGCACATGATGATCTCAGGTACCTTCAGGACTTCAAATCCCTTTATGTTGGGAATTATGAGTGTCGACTGCCTTGCTGGTCCCTCCCTCAGGTTTTTCAGGAGCGATGAGATAACTTCGCTGTTAAGGCCGGTACTTTCAGCTCTCCTGACCTTTTCCACAGCATCAATAAGTTCATCTATGCTTATCGGTTTAAGGAGGTAATCTGCCGCGCTGAACCTGAAGGCCCTGATGGCATATTCACTATAAGCAGTGACAAAGACAACCCTGAAATCGACCGTGTCAAACATTGAAAGCAGGTCAAAGCCTGTGCCGTCAGCCATCTCCACATCAAGAAAGACCACATCCGGCGAACTGGCCTTTATTGATTTATAGCCTTCCCTGACGGACGAGGCATGGCTGACCACCTCAACGTCAGGACAATATTCAGCGAGGTAGTTTGCAATTACCTCCCTGGCAGGTCGTTCATCATCAATTATTAAAGCACGTATCATATTTCCTAAAGGTTGGGATGTTGTATGTCTGACTTTACATTTGTTGCTTTCAGGGTTTCACCGGGATTTCGATAACAACCCTGGTTCCTGTTTCCCTGTTGTCAGGGTAAAGGTCGCTGATATCTATCCGGCAATTTGCGGAATGCAGGTTGTTGATTATCCTGAGCCGTTCCATTGCAGGGGCCATACCCCTGGACTTGCCGTGGAGGCTTCTGTCTTTCATGGCTTCTGACCTGGCCCTGCCTACACCATCGTCATCCACTGTGCAGATCGGTCTTTTCTTTCAAGGTCACATCAACGGTAATCGTTCCTTTCCTTTCTTCCAGTCCCATCAGACCGTGCCAGATAGCATTTTCAACGAATGGCTGAACGAAGCCCGGAGAGACCATCACCGCCTCAGGGGTGATCCGGGGATCGATGTGCAGGGTATAGTCGAACTTGTCACCGAACCTCAGATGTTCAATCTCAAGATAATCTTCTAGCAATTCCAGCTCCGCGCTCAGCCTGACGTAGTCTTCATTCATATTGTTGAGGACAGTCCTGATAAGTTTTGCAAAGTCTGATATATACCTGTTGGCAGAGCGGCGGTCGTTGTTGGAGATAAAGTAATTGATAGAGTTCATGGCATTGAAGATGAAGTGCGGATTCATCTGCCCTCTGAGAGCCTGCTGGCGCAATGCATCACGCTTTTGCTGCTCCCTGTGCCTCAGCTGGCTGATGATGAATCCGGGCAGCAGCGTTAGCAGAAACAGAACAGTCACGGGGAGTGCTATGCGGAAGAGTGTTGTCTGGTAGAAATAAGGCTTCATGTGGATGGCGATCTTCCTGGAGATGCTCCACGAGCCGCTGAAATCCGTTGCCTGGGTCTCCAGGTCGTACCATCCGGGCTTAAGGTTTGAGAAGTTGATGTTCCTGTCGCTGTGGTCAGTGTAGTACCAGTTATTATTATCGCCGTTGATGCGGTATCTGTACCTGATCTTTTCCGGGTGCCGGTATTCGGGGACTGTAAAGGAGAGGTGAAAATTGTCATTCCCCTTCTCGATTGTGATGGTGTCAGCACGGTAAAGAGGTTTTCCGGGGAATTTCCTTATCGCTGACACCTCCAGCTTCTCCAGAACAATATCATTTGACAGTTCTTCATGTGAGCCGCTCAGAATCTGGGCCGGGTCAAACTCCACGGCGCCGCCGACGCCGCCGAGGATGAACCTGCCGTCGCCGGTCACCCATGATGCATCTGAATTGAATTCATGGATCCTCAGTCCGTCATTCTCCCCGAACACCCTGATAAGTTCGCTGTCAGGATTGATAACCGAGATCCCGTTGTTGGTGGATGCCCAGATGTTGCCTTCATAGTCTCTGAGAAGAGAGTATGTAGTGTTGTTTGAGAGTCCTGATGCAGTAGTGTAGAAAAATCTTTCGCCAATGGCCGGATCATACCTGCATACGCCCGTACCCAGGGTGGCAAGCCACAGTACGCCGTCATCACCGTCGCATATGTCCTCGATATTGGTAGTTCCACGGGTTATCTTTATGGAATCGGCTGTGCGGGTAACCAGGTCGAGGCGCATGAGATAGCTGTAATTGCATCCGGCCCACAGGATGTCGCCCTGGCGATGAAGGGTAAAGATGTTGATTGTATCTCCCAGGTCGTAAAGGCTCTTCGCAGCCCCGGTCTCCGGGTCAAACCTTTTCATGCCATGGTCGGCAATCAGTATCCCTCCCTCGCTGTCGTAACAAAGGGTATGTACAAATGCAGCCGGGCTGTATTCTTCCATCTGCCGGGTGGCAGCATCATACCATACCAGTCTGTTAAAATAGTATCCGATCCACATCCCTTTCTCGTGGGGAAGGAATGCTCTCGGGTGCCATAGTACGGTCTGTTCCTCTTCAATGAGTATGTTAAGCTTTTCAGTTTTACCCTGCGCCGTTATCCTGATGAGATAATTCCTGTCTCTGGCTGCAAGCCAGAGAGCACCCTGGCTGTCACCTGCAATACCGAAGATGTTGAGCTCGCCACCACTGGCGGTATAAGGGGCAATATGCCTGAATTCACGGGAGGTAAAGACAGCCTTGGTAATTCCTTTGTAGGTATTGCCCTCTGTCTGGGTTGCAAACCAGAGCATGTCATCATCGTAGAAGAAAATTGCAGTAGGCAGTCCAGTAATCTCCTTCGGTATCGTTGTTATTCTGTTTCTCGCGGGGAGCCATATATTGATTCCGCTGTCGTGGCTGTAGAATGCCATCGGGATTGTGTCTCTGAATGTCAGGTTACTGCAACTGCCGCCGTATTCCGTGAAGAGAGACTGTTCCCTGTCATACCTGAACAACCCCTTAAGGGATGCCAGCCACAGGTTCCCCTCGCTGTCACGTGTGATACGTGACATCCCGGTACTGCCAAAGAAAGTGCCCGGTCTGCCAGTCTGCCATTTGATGCTGTTTACGCTTCTGATTACTGCCCTTCCTTCACCGGTCAGGGTGTCTGCTTCCAGTGATGCCTCTATTACTACAGGACCTGTCAGCCATATCTTATCAGCGTCGCCGAAGGTGATGCTGAACTGGCTGAAGTTGAACATCGCCAGGTCGGTCAGTTTTTGTGACCATAGATATGATGTTGTCTTCCCCTTTAAGGGGTCATAACTGAGCAACTCACTCCGCAGTACAAACCATAGCAGACCGTCAGGGTCCGCAGCAAAGTTCACCAGATCAGCCATAGAGTGATTGTTCAGCATCCTGATCACCCTGAACTCCTCCACGGCACGGTCAAACTTGCAGAGCACACCGTTGTCAGTTGTCAGCCAGAGGTCGTTAATAGCATCTATCACAACCGAGTTGACGGAAAAATAGGGAATGGTAGTGCTGTCTGCCGGGTCGTGGAAATAGTTCACGAAGTCCGTGCCGTCATACCTTGTCAGCCCGTCCCATGTAGCCATCCATATGAAACCAGTGCTGTCAGCCACCACACTTCTCACGTGGTCATGTCCTATTCCGTCCCTTGAGGTGTAATTTGTGAGCACATAGGATTGTGCATCAACTCCGGCCATGGAGAAAAGCAAGAGAAAAACCGCTGTTAGCAGTCGTACCGGAGAATATTTGTATTCGGTATGTTTCACAGTACCAACCTCTGATCAAACTTACATAAAAACGCCTGATTACAGACATGCAAACAAAAATCAAGGCCTGCGCCCGGATTTGTTGAGGAAATATAGTAAAAAGAAGGATAAAAGCTTCACGACAGTCGGTTTGGTATTAAACTCCGGATTCCCTTTCTGCCTATTGATCCGAATTGTTATTTTTGTCTCTGTAACATCCTATGGAATTCAAGCTCATTTCAGACTATGTGCCCACGGGCGACCAGCCGGAGGCGATACGGCAGCTCACCCGGGGTCTGCTGCAGGGCGTGCCTTACCAGACTCTCCTGGGAGTTACGGGTTCCGGCAAGACCTTCACCATTGCAAATGTCATTGAACAATTGAACAGGCCTGTACTTGTTCTCAGTCATAATAAGACTCTGGCAGCGCAGCTTTACGGTGAGTTCAGACAGTTTTTTCCCGACAATGCGGTTGAGTATTTTGTCTCTTATTACGATTACTATCAGCCAGAGGCTTATCTGCCCGTGACCGATACCTATATTGAGAAGGATCTGGCCATCAACGACGAGCTTGAAAAACTGCGTCTGAGTGCCACCTCATCGCTGCTGTCGGGCCGGCGTGACGTCATAGTTGTCTCATCGGTCTCCTGTCTGTTCGGCATCGGCAATCCCGACGACTTCCGGTCGAACACGGTGCATGTCATCAAGGGCAGCAAGCCGGGTCGCAACGTGGTGTTGCGGAAGCTGGTCGACAGCCTGTATGCGCGCAACGAGCTGGAGTTTACAAATGGCACCTTCAGGGTGCGGGGTGACACACTGGATGTCTATCCCGCCTATGCCGACCTTGCGCTGCGCATAGTCTACTTCGGTGATGAGATCGAGGAGATCACAACTTTTGATCCTCTCAGCGGGGAGCACAGGGATAATCTCACGGAGTATGTGATATACCCTGCCAATCTCTTCGTCACCACCCGTGAACGCATTAACACCGCTGTTGGTCAGATACAGGATGACATGGTGCTGCAGTCCAGGCACTTCCGTGATACGGGAAGGCCGGAGGAGGCCAAGAGGATAGAGCAGAGGGTGCAGTATGACCTGGAGATGATCAAGGAGCTGGGTTACTGCAGCGGCATCGAGAACTACTCCCGCTATTTTGACGGCAGGGCGCCCGGCACCAGGCCCTTCTGCCTGCTGGACTGTTTTCCGGAGGATTTTATTACCGTAATTGACGAAAGCCATGTCACCCTGCCGCAGATACGGGCTATGTACGGTGGCGACCATTCCAGGAAGCAGACGCTGGTGGAGTACGGTTTCCGGCTCCCGGCAGCGCTGGATAACAGGCCCCTGCGGCTAGAGGAGTTTGAGGCGCTGACGGGTCAGACTATATTTATGAGTGCCACCCCGGCCGATTATGAGATGCAGAAGAGCGAGGGGGTCTTCGTTGACCAGGTGATCAGGCCTACCGGGCTGCTCGACCCGCCTGTGGACGTAAGACCCAGCCGTAACCAGGTGGATGACCTGATGGAGGAGATAAGAAACCGGTCTGCGGCAGGTGAGAGGGTGCTGGTGACAACCATGACCAAGAGGATGGCTGAAGAGCTGAACAGTTACCTGGGCCGGTATGATATCCGCTGCCGTTACATCCACTCCGGCGTGGAGACGCTGGAGAGGGTGGAGATACTGGAGGGTCTGCGTTCGGGCGAGTTTGATGTGCTGGTGGGTGTCAACCTCCTTCGTGAGGGGCTTGATCTGCCGGAGGTCTCCCTGGTGGCCATCCTCGACGCCGACAAGGAGGGGTTCCTGAGGTCTGGGAGAGCACTCACACAGACGGCGGGACGGGCGGCGAGGAATCTCAACGGGCTGGTGGTGATGTATGCTGACAGGATCACGGGAGCGATGAGGGAGACAATTGATGAGACCAACCGGAGGAGGGCCAAACAGCTCAAATACAATCAGGAGATGGGTATCACTCCACGGCAGATAGTGAAGAGGGAAGGGGCAATGCTCAGGGGACTTGGTCGTAAGGGTGTGGAGGTGAAAGCCTATACAGGTCCCGAGAAGGTTGATGTGGCAGCTGACCCTGTGATAAGATATATGTCGAGGGAGCAGCTTGAGAAGGCTATGGAAAAGAGCCGCAAGGCGATGGAGAAGGCTGCGGCGGCTCTCGACTTCATCGAGGCAGCACGGCTGCGCGATGAGATAGAGGGTATGCGACGTATCGCGAAACAGCGACCAAATGAATCGCCGAAGAGATGAATGTTAAAAGGAATGAACGGATGAAGCAAGAATCCGGACGTTACTGCGTTTTATAATGGGAGATTTTGGTTTTGACCCTCCTCCACCGCCAACAGGCGGTTGCGGAGGGCGAAGCTTTCGACTTAACAATGCATAAACCAACTATAATATTCCTGCTGAGTATTGCACTCCTGGCTGGCTGCAGCAAGGATCCCGGTCCCGACCCTGTTGATGACCCCAGGGTGATCATACTGATGTATCACCGTTTTCTGATGACCATGGAGGAGGCCCTGGGCGGCGGCGAGGCCTTCGAAGCATACCTCGATGAGGAGCTGGGAGGATCAAAGCGACTAATTGAAGAACATATATACGGCAGTGTTGATGCGCTGGCACTGCCCTACGGCGACGGTGCGGGAGATGAGGATATCATCGCCGCCGCACAGAGGCACGGCTACCGTTTTATACGCACCTCCGAACGCGATGCCGCCGGAAACTCATCCTCAAGCCTCTTCAGGCTACCCAGCCTGCCATTGCTTGATGATACAGACCAGGAACTGATAGGAGTGTACCTTGGAATCTGAATTAATGAAATTTGCATGAGCAGGTACCATAAACGGATTTGATGCTATATTTCATCCGGGTTTCATTCAACACATAAAATAAACAACTGTTTAACGATTGAAGACAAAACTGAAATCATAATGAAGAAGAGTGACGGGAATGACTGCTGCCGGTTCAGATCGCATCCATGGCACGGGATCGATATAGGGGAAAATGCACCTGAGATAGTTATGACCTTTGTTGAGATGGTACCCACCGATACCGTCAAGTACGAGATGGATAAGGTGTCGGGCTATCTCCGGCTCGACAGGCCGCAGCGCTACTCTAACGTGGTTCCTGCTCTCTACGGCTTCATACCGAGGACGCTCACCGGAACGGCCGTGGCGGAAAGGTGCATGGAACGCACCGGAATGACAGGCATCAGGGGTGACGGCGATGCAATGGACATATGCATCCTCACTGAAAAAGATATCACTCATGGGGATATCCTTGTACTGGCAAGGCCCATCGGGGGCTTCAGGATGATCGACGGTAATGATGCGGATGACAAGATCATAGCTGTACTCCACAATGATGCTGTATACGGCGGGTATAAGGATATCGCCGACTGCCCTGAGATAGCCATTGAAAGACTGAAGCACTACTTCCTTACATATAAGGACCTGCCTGGTGAGAAGCGTCAGGTCACCATAGCAGAGATTTACGGAAAGGAAGAGGCCCAGGAGATCATCAAGCGGTCAATGGCTGATTATTCTGACTCTTTCCCCGAAATGTAGATCAGGGTGATCCTGCAGAAGCCGCGTCCGGGTAAGGGAGCTGCCGGAGCTTTCATTGACGAACAGTCCAATAAGTTGATGACGGTGCTCCATAATTTGATTAATGGTTATGAAGTTGCAGCAGTGTCAGCTAATTTTGTTGTGTTATATATGACATATTTCTTTTTAATGATTTCAGGGAAGAATTTTCTATGAAAGAACTGCAAAACCTAGTATTCGAAAAGACATCTACAACTCCGCGGATTGAGCTGTTCAACACCAGCGGGGAGATATCATTTACAGGAAGATCGTTGCCGGAGAATGCCTCCAGACTCTACGAACCGGCACTGAACTGGGTGAATGACTATATACTTCACCCGAAGCCGGTGACCAATCTCAGGCTCAACATGGAGTACTACAACACCTCCTCAATGCTCTGGATCTCCAAGATTATCAAGTCACTTTCGAGGATCAACAATCCCGATTACCGACTGCTGGTTCATATATATATTCCCCTTGAGGAGTATGATGACATGAGGGGTTCAGCTGATCTCAGGGAGTCATTCAATCCGCTTACCGATATACTGCAGCATTCGATACCGGAGGTGAGCATGAAGCTATATGCTACCGATGATGCCTCGCAGGTGATCAGGGATGCTGTTGTTCTCTTTTAAATGGCTGCGAAGAGGCACTTCGTACGTCTGACTCCAGAATTTTACTAAAATTTAGTCCTCTTTTTGATTCCGCTCGTCAAAACCTGATGAATTTTGACTAATAACCTCTTCGGAGGGCTGAGTTGCCCGTTTGTGTCAATGAACCCTCCATACCGGTTGACGAAGTCTTTACGTAACGACGCAAATGCCCATTATATGGTCTTATGAAGTTTGCATTCCCCTGCCCGGTGTATTATCTTTAACATGGATTTAAACCTGAAATCCATGGATTAAGGATCAGTATTAAATCAAACTGAAATGAGCAGGAGAATTACTTCGGGAGTATGGCCGGGATGCATCAGCTTTCAGCGCGTCAGGGTAGGATTGATTCACCGTGTGAGGGCAGGGCTGATTTATCATATCAGGGTGGGGTTGATTCACCGTGTGAGGGCGGGTTTGATTTATCGGGTGGTAAAGCTTATCGCTTCCGGGGGTGTGAGGCTCTTTCGCTATTTGATGAATCGCGGACTGTTCAATGGTCCGGGGGTGGTCATACTGTCAAGGCATGACAGGGCCACATTCGGAACCGTGGATCTGAGGAGAGCGACGACGTTGATAACCCTCCGCAGACTAAACATGGTAAAGCACCTGGAGATGTTTCTCAGCTCATTGTCGCGGATACTGCCCCCGGGTACAAATTTTGTCGGTTGCTTTTCGCCGGCACGAGGGGAGAGTGCCGTTACGGAGCGTCCTGGCAGGGAGTACGATTTCCCGGGCTGGCTTTTTCATTTTGGTCGTATGGAATGCCATTCACTCAACAGTAGTAAGGTCTCCGAGATGCTTGAGAGGAACGGACTGAGCCTGATAAGCATGACGGAGATGAACGGAGTTACCTATTTCCATTCCAGGAAGATTTCGGGCTTTCCGTTGATGACTGCCTGACAGAAAACTGAAAACAGGATAACATTAAATGTTTAAAAAGGAGATAAGATGAGTACCTATTATGAAATTTCATCAGAAGCAACCGGGAAGGTTCTTCTGAAGCGAAGGAAGATAGCCAAGGCGCTTCGTCTCTGGCTTAGCGAGCGGGGCGTAAGCTACAAGTACATCTTTTTTGCCGGGTAAATCAGGAGGCGCCTTCAGGTTAGTGCCGGCAGTCTGGTAACAGGCTGTTGCACGGGCCGGTTCATTGAAAAATTAACAGAGATGAAGAAACTGATATTATTATTGTTTATCATGAGCGCGGTCATGTCATGTACCACCTCAAACAAGTCGACGTCAGAGTTAGATGAGGACAGGCTTTATGTCACCAGGAGGTATATAGGTGAATTCGAGGATTACCGTCACACTGCCCCGGGAAGGTTCGGGGACCCCCATCTGATATGGATAAAGACCACGCAGGACACCACCTTCGGTAAGATATCAGCCTACAGCAGGGAGTGTGGGTTCAATCCCGGCGACAGGCTTTATCTGAGAAGGAAGTATGTCACTCCCGGGATCTACGGTTACTGGATATACCAGATTGAGAATGACTCCTCGGTGTTCTACCGTATCAGTGAATATCAGAACGACATGAAGGTGTTGGTGCAGAGCTGGTATTGATCATCTGCCCAACTGAGACTGCATGATTCGGCATGGTCGGAAAGTGTCAGTTCCTGGCCGGTGAGTGATCTGCACCGGGGTTTCCGCATGTTTTTCCGGCAGTTAGATGATGGTTCAGTGCAGGTGCCGGGTCTGCCCCAGTAATATCTCTTATTAACAGGCACCGGTGGATCTCACCGCAGTTTTTTCTGTGCGGTATCGCGGTACACCCTGTTGATGCCGTCGGCCCTGTGGTTACCCTTCTGAAAGAAGCTGTTCCTCATGTCGTTGGCATAGTCGCTGTATACAGGACACACGGCCCTGTTGCATGCGGCCAGTAGCAATGACATCAGCAAAAGCACCAGCAGTTTTTTCATGAGGTAAATTTACGGCTTTTTCTTCTTATATGCATTTCATAAACAAAGATGCAGTCGTCTGAAGAATAGTTTCTGTTGATTGAAGAGGGCAAAGGGATAGCGCTCACTGCTTTTGCGCGATCCCGGGTCTGGGGGATACAGGACCAGATAACCATCAATATCGGCCGGGATTACTCGCCCTCCACTGGCGTGTCGGGCTCGTGATCCCGGGTCTGGGGGAGACTATAGCAAAAAAGCCAACTCATCCGTCGATTGACGGATGAGGCGCTTTTTGTTTTTCCGATGTTCCTCAAAAGCAAGCTTTTTCGTCACATCTTAAAAACAAAAAACCACCCGCCAAGATGGCGGGTGGGCTTTTTTGCAATGTCGGGATGCCGGGATTTGAACCCGGGGCCCCTTGCCCCCCAGACAAGTACTCTAACCGGGCTGAGCTACATCCCGTGATGTAAAGCGGTGCAAAATTAGTCAACTATTCCGATTATGCAAAAAAATGCAGCAGGCAGCTGCGGAACATATTGTGCGGGTAGGGGGCAGCATCTCATTTTCCTTATATTTGCGTTCAACAGAAAACCAAACATCAAAAGCCAGCATCCTATGAACCAGGTCAACCGTCGTAACTTCCTCCGCCTGGCAGGCGCAGGAGCCGCCGCCGCTGCCGCAGCCCCCGTGGCACAGGCAATGAGCCCGGCATCAGCCTTTATGCCTACTGTACAGGACAAGCCTGACACCAACATCGCCGACGCACTGGAGGTGCCGCGCAATGAGAGTTCCATGCCGGGACTATTCCCCGGAAGAGTGGCACTGGTAAGGAACAGCAGGTCGGTACATGACAATGCCATCGTCGAACAGGAGGTATATGACATGATCGCCCGCTCTATGCTTGAGATGACAGGCGAGAAGAAGCTGAAAAAGGCGTGGCGGAGATTTGTATCCCCGGGCGAGAGAATAGGTCTGAAAGTGAATCCTGTTGCAGGCAAAAGCCTGAGCACCAGCCATGAGGTGGTGAGATCGGTGATAGCTCAGCTTGAGGAGAGCGGTATAAAAAGATCGCAGCTGACAATTTGGGACCGCCGTGAGTTTGAACTAACGGATGTCGGTTTCACAGCGGAGAATTATCCCGGGATCCGCATCGTCGGTACGGAACAGATGGACAAGGTCGGGCTCTATTACGGCAAGGACGGCAAGCTCTACGGAGAGCATATGATTGATCGCGAATGGTACTACTGGGCAGACGTGGAGGGTGAGTATGACGAGTATACCATGCCCTACATGGTCAACGGGGGCAAATATTCCTATTTCACAAAGATTGTCACACAGGAACTTGACAAAATCATCAATATACCCATACTGAAGAATGCCGGTGCCACGGTGACACTGGCACTAAAGAACCTGGCATTCGGCTCCGTGTCAAACACAGGAAGACTGCATGCCAAGCTCTGGAATGAAACCTGTGCACAGGTGTGCGCCTTTGCCCCGCTGCGCGACAAGGTGGTGCTGAACATTGTAGACGGCATCAAGGGATGCTTTAACGGCGGCCCCGGGGCCAACCCGCAGTTCTTCTGCGACTATCACACCATAATCGCGGGCAGTGATGCGGTGGCGGTGGACAGGATCGGATATGACATCGTGCTGGCAAAGAGAATAGCGGAAGGATTGCAGAAGGAGGGTACGGAGAGGGCACTTGCATTCATGCTGCAGGCTGAGGAACTCGGACTGGGCGTGGCTAACAGGACAAAGATCGAACTCAGGGAGGTCACCGTATAATTATAGACAAAATTCAAAACAGACTCATAAAGATGCGATTCAAAAAAACATCTTCACTTCTTTTACTCTTATTCTTTTCGCTCTCGTCCCTGGCTCAGACAACGGAATCACGTCAGGGCCTGGCAGCTGTTCAGGGCATCGGGGAGATCCGCAGCCGCACCTTCACCGAGACGTCACTCTATGGTTACATCAACGGAGGGGCAGAGCTCTATCTGGAATACGGTTTTGATACACTGGTCGTTACAGAGCTGGTGCGCAATGGAAGGGATATTAAAATCGAGATCTACCGTATGAAAGATCCGGAGGCTGCATTCGGCATCTTCTCGGTATCGCGCTTTCGATGCAACGGCGGGCCGAGGCTGACGGAACATCTCTGCCGGTCGGCCTATCAGCTGCAGTTATGCAAGGGACCATTCTATGTAAGCATAATAAATGACACCGGCACAGAGGAAGATCAGGAGACAGCGGATGAGATAGCCACCGGTATCCTCGCCAATATCCCTGAGGCTTCTTTTGACCCCACCCTCTTTTTTGAGGAGCCTGTTGATGATGAGACCATGAGAGGTGCCGTACTGGTAAGAGGCCCGCTGGGTCTTTATAACGGCATACCGGAACTGTCGGAGACCTTTGGCGAGGCCACAGGTTACAGCGCGCTGATGATACAGAGTGAGGGCAGAACCCGGGCGTCACTTCGTTTTGAGAGTCCCGGCACTGCCACAGAGGTTCTCAGGTGCATTAGAATGTCCCCTGTCGGAAGCCATTACTCAATAAGCAGTGATTCAGTAGTTTCGATAATTTCGCCCAGTCAAATAATTATCACATTTTAGCATACCGTATAATATAATTTCTATTTTTGTCATCTCTTAGACCTGATACCAGATGCAACTGTTCAAACCACTTGAGACAGACAGTGAGGAAGAAAAGAAGGCTCCTGTCTCGTCGGAGAAAGTAAGATGTCTTATCGTAGGCTCCGGACCCGCCGGATATACTGCAGCGATATATGCTGCCAGGGCCAACCTTAAGCCTGTGCTCTATACGGGTCTGCAGCAGGGCGGACAGCTTACCACAACTACTGAGGTTGAAAATTACCCCGGCTATCCTGACGGTGTCACCGGACCGGAGATGATGGAAGACTTCCTCAAGCAGGCGAAGAGGTTGGGCACGGATGTAAGGATAGGTATTGCCACCTCTGCCGATTTCTCAGGCAAGCCGCTGAAGGTCACCTTTGACGGCAGTGTGGAGATAATGGCTGACACGGTCATCATTGCCACCGGTGCCACGGCGAAATACCTGGGTATACCTGCTGAGACCAAATATGCAGGCATGGGTGTCTCTGCCTGCGCCACCTGTGACGGATTTTTCTACAAGGGCAGGGATGTTGCTGTCGTTGGCGGCGGCGACACTGCCTGTGAGGAGGCTACCTATCTCGCGGGGCTGTGCAGAAAGGTATATATGATTGTCAGGCGTGATGTGCTTCGCGCCAGCAAGGCGATGCAGCACAGGGTGATGAACACGCCCAACATCGAGATACTGTGGAAGTGCCAGGTGGAGGACCTCTTTGGCACACAGGGTGTTGAGGGTGCAGTGGTGGTGCGCCACCGTGGTACGCCGGAGGAGGAGAAGTTCAATCTCAAGATCGACGGTTTCTTCCTGGCCATCGGCCATACTCCCAATTCAGAGGTCTTTAGGGAGTGGATTGACACTGACGAAACAGGCTACATAATTACCGAACCGGAATCCACAACGACAAAGGTGGCTGGTGTCTTTGCCGCCGGCGACGTGATGGATCATGTTTACAGACAGGCAGTGACTGCTGCCGGCAGCGGATGCCGGGCGGCCATCGACGCCGAGAGATATCTTGCAGAACAGGGATAACAGAACAACACTTATTAAGGGGAAAACATACGCTAATATGCGAAATTTCAGAAAGACTTTTCATATCAATGCCGAACCTTCAGATATTTATGCTGCACTGACAAACCCGTACACAATTGAACTGTGGTCGGGCTACGCGGCCGTGATGCCGTCCGCTCCCGGAGAGGAGTTTAACATGTGGGACGGTGACATCTGCGGCAAAATCGTTGATCTCGTGCCTGACCGCAAGGTGGTGCAGGAGTGGTATTTTGGAGACAGGGAGCTGGATTCAATGGTGACAATAACCATTGCAGCCAACGGCGGTAATACTGCTGTCACAGTTGAGCATACAAACATTCCGGTGGAGGATTATACCAACATAGCCGCGGGCTGGAACGATTATTACATGGGTGCAATAAAACGGTTTTACAACCCCAACTTCTGATCACTTAGTATATCCCTCACATCTTCCAGGGCACCGATTATCAGTCCTGCGATGCCCGTGTAGCATTTAGTGACAGATTTACCGGAGACCTCCTCCGCCCAGCGTGGCAGCCATGAGAGCATCGATCCGTTGATGAAATCAAGCAGGTCTTCCCGGATAACACTTCTCACCGTGGAATCATCCTCAGTAAGGTATTTCTCAAGTAGCAGGTCGACAAACAAAAGCTCTATGCCGAGGTGATCAGGTTCGAGGCCGCACTCTTCAGACCTTCTGAAACCATATTGTGCATAGAGCTTACCGGGCATGGCCTTATCCTCTCCGGCAGTTTTTCCTAAGATTCTCCAGTGGGAGGCAGAAGGGTAGGCATATGCTGTCTTGTCGTCGGCGAGCAGTGAGTAGTAGTTTTTGGAGACAGTGTGATGGCACTGTTGTTTGAAAGGGCAAGGCGACCGAAGAAGGTGGCCTGCCCTCTGATAGGTTGCGTTATGGCTCTCAACCGGCAGGTTTCTCAACAGTCCGCTGTCACACAGGTGCGGCAGTCCGCTCTCTTCCGGACTCATTGAAACGGACCCCCCGAGGAAGATAAAGAGGGCGGTATATGCCTGGAGGAGTTCCTCCGGGATGTTCATGCTGTTGTAATGGCTGCTGTTCAATTCTGAGGATGCATTTATCCGAGTAACGTGGTGCCGGGGGAGATTGTTCACGGACCCGAGATTGCATTCTGGTCAGATATCAGATATTACTAATTCTTTTCATGGAATCAATGATTTGCTGCCAGCATCAATCCTCTCTGTTTGCATGAGGCTGCATAACCTGTAATGTTATTGCAGACCATGCTGTGCCGTAGCATTGAAGATGCCTATTTCTCAACATTTTCCAGCTCCTCCAGCTCCTCAATGCCCATGGTGCCCGACAGGCTGGCTATTGTTCTGAGGTCGAGGTCGCCGGTGATCCATACCACCGAGCTGCCGGCGCCACCGGTGACCATCACCAGCTCGGCGATCCTGTCGCCCGCCTCACGTATCATGAAGCGCACCTCGTCATGCTGCTCCTTCACGGTCATCAGCTCCTCAAAGCCCGAACGGTTGAGTTTTGGCACCAGCTCACCGGCGAAGTTGATTCTGCCGGTATTTGATGCACTGTCTATCGACAGGATTCTGATGCCCTTTATCCGGGTAACAAGGTTCCGGAACTCCTCATCGTCGCTGTCGATCCTCGACAGCAGGCTGAACATCTTCGATGAGATATATACGGAGGTAAAACCATCCCTGCCGTTGTACCTGTCAAACAGATCCTCAACCGGGCTCTTCTGACCGAGGGCTGTCAGTGACCAGGCGGCGATTATTATAAAAATCAATATTCTCTTCATATCGGATTTCATTCGTTACTATCTTATTGTTTCAGTGATACTTGCATGGCATTCTCTGTTCAAATCATTCTGTGATCCTGTGGTCATGGAAGTATCAGTTGTTCCCGTTTCCGTTGTCAAGTCTGTTGAGGTAACGGAGTTTCGAGAGGTTATCCTCCACGATGCTGTTAATACGGCTCATTTCTCCTACCTCCTCAGGTGCTTCCGTGAGCTTCCTCATCGGCTCCAGCTCCTCCATTCCCGTGTTCATCTTCCTTGACACGTCGGTGAGGATGCTCTTCACCTCCGCCATGGCGATCTCCGGGTCGGTGTAGGTGTCTTTCACCGACTGCGCTCTGTACTGGTTAAGCAGCATCCATGAGGCTGCCAGTATCACCGCTGCTGCCGCAACAGTCGCAGCATGCCTAAGCAACCTGTGGCCCGGCCTCATGCGCCTCTCCCGGTGCGTTATCTCCGTAAGCCTGTCATAGAAATCGTCCGAAGGCTCAGGCACTGTCTCGTTCATGATGATAAGGTGCCTCTCCTCCGGGAAGTATGAGAGGAGGGAAGGATCAGAGAGAAGCTCCCTGAGCTGTGCCTCTTCCTTCTCAGTGGTCACTCCCCCGTAGTACCTGTGCAGCAGTTCCCTCACCTTATCCTGTTCCATGGGCATAAATTTTCTTCATCTCCTCTCTTACCACCCTGCGGGCCCTGGAGAGTGTTGCTCGCAGGGCGTTTACATTGGTATTCATCGCCTCTGCCGTCTCCTCGTAGGAATATCCCTCCATATCTCTGAGGATCAATGCGCTTCTGTAGGGCTCCTTCATGCGGCTGACTATCATCGAGATCATCATTGCAGCCTCGGTGTTGTCGGATGCAGCAGCATGATCGTCCTCTCTCACCGTAATTTCGGCTATTTTATCCATCTCCTCAAACATGACCCTATTTCTTTTCCTCACAATGTCGATACAGCAGTTGCGTGTGACGGTGGTGCACCAGGCTTCAAGGTTTTCGCACCTCTCAAGTGTGGCCCGCTCTTCCCACAGTTTCATCATAACCTCCTGAACTGCGTCCTCGGCCTCCTCCCTGCTGTTCAGGTAGCGCCAGGCGAGGGCATATAGCCTCCTTCCCTGCGGCAAAATTTTTTCCCTGAACTCCCCTGGCGTCATTCTTTACTGATGTCTGCCCCAAAGTTATCATTTTGCCGGATTCTCAAGAATCTCAAGACGGGCAAGGCCATCGCCGTTGCCTTCCGACATGCGTTCAACGTCTTCGCGAGTGAGTTTTCCGCATACCTGTATCACCGCCTCATTTTCACCCGAGGAGACAACGAGCAGCTCTGTTATCACGTCGCCCCTGCTTTTTGCCATGAAGCGCAGGTCTGAATCATGATCTTTCACGGTCATCAGCTCTTCATATCTTCCCCTCCGGATTACTTTTCCGATTTCGGAAAGCATGGCGTCTTCTCCCGCCCTGAGCGATCCCTTCCGGGTGACGATCCTGACGGAAGTTATTTTTCTGTCAAGTCTTTCCAGATCCGGGTCATCGTCGAAGGCCTGCAGCATCCCGAAAATGTTTCCGTTGATGATGACCGACGAGTATCCCTCCCTGTAGGAGTAGTTACTGAAGAAATCATCAAGCGGGTCTCTCTGTCCGTACAACGAAGCCGCCAGGGCGGCGATAACAAGTGTAAAAACCATTCTTTTCATGGCTGTCCGTTTTTCGATATTTATTAATACTGTTTACCCCTATGACGAAAAAGGATTGAAAACATTACAGAAAAACCAGGCTTTTCTTAAAAGATGTTGATATTTATCTGCGACGGGTGGTGAGGTCGCAGTTTCTATCCATTATTTTTGAGAAGGAGGATGCAGGTATTTAACCTCCCCAGGTTATTGGATAACAGATTGATTTACTGATTAAATAATGGTCCGGATGAATGCACTGGAGACTATTGCCCTTGTAGAGAAGAGAGGTATCAGGCTTCCCCCGGAGGTTGCAGTGCTGGCTGCTGGCTCCCCGAAAGCTGTCTTTTTCAATAACCCGGCAGAGATACTGTCCGAGTCCACTGGTGGAACGGATGATCTTTATTATGAGGTGAAGTATGACATCCCCGGCAGGGGTGAAGTTACAGAGGTGGTGCTTCACCGGGTCACCAACGGGTTGTCAGCGAACTACACCGAACCGTACATGCGCAGGCGGGATCCTGATACAATGCTTATTGGTGACCAAAGGCCAACCGACAAAAAGAGATTTTCTGATATTAACGGATATGAGTTCAGCGCATTGAGGGATGAGACCCTGGATTGGCTTGGAGGGCGTGAGTTGGGAATATTCCTGTGCTTCGCAGGCAATTATCCCATAGGTGCCGGAGGTGTGGTGGTGACACCTCTCAACGCCTCGTTCTTTGCCTTCGGTCTCTCCCTGCTTCAGAAGATAATGTCTGTTGATGAGCTTCCGGAAGGATTTACAGTTGAATCCGTGGTATATGTGGCTCCGCCCTTCAGGCACACCCATTTCAGCGGCAGGCAGGTCGTGGTGCATAACAGGCGTGATGGTCTGCACGAGATGTTTGCCTATAACCTTTATCCCGGACCGAGTGCCAAGAAAGGTTTTTACAGTGTCCTTCTTGACAAGGGTGAGGAGGAGGGCTGGTTGACAACACACTGCTCGACGGTGCAGGCGGTCAGCCCCTATGACAACATCACCACCTTCATGCATGAAGGTGCCAGTGGGGGAGGGAAGAGTGAGATGATACAGAATCTTGTGCGTGAGCCCAACGGACAGATAGTCATAGGGGAGAACATAATCACGGGTGAAAGGAGAGTTATCTCCATACCACTCTTCTGCTCATTCAATCCGGCCACTGATGATATGGCCCTGTGCCACCCTTCTTACCAGACCAGCAACGGTAAGCTCACCGTGGCTGATGCGGAGAACGCATGGTTCATACGTGTTGACGGAGTTAAAGGATACGGTGACGATCCGTTTCTTGAAAAGATAACAATAGACCCGGGTGAATCGTTGCTCTTTCTAAACCTGGATACCAGGCCTGACGGCACCGCTCTGATCTGGAATCACTCAGAGGATGCTCCCGGAAAACGTTGTCCCAATCCGAGGGTTGTCCTGCCGCGCAGTATTGTTCCCGGCATCATCAACAGGCCGGTGACCGTTGACGTACGTAACTTCGGGGTAAGAATGCCGGCCTGCACAGCTGAGTTACCCTCCTATGGCATTGCCGGACTGTTTCATATTCTGCCCCCGGCGCTGGCATGGCTGTGGCGCCTTGTCAGTCCGCGGGGTTATGCCAATCCCAGTATCACCAGCGGGGGCGACCTGGAGAGCGAAGGGGTAGGATCATACTGGCCATTTGCCACAGGAAAGAAGGTGAGACATGCCAACCTCCTTCTGGAGCAGATAGTGAATACTCCCCGGGTTCGTTATACCCTTACCCCCAATCAGCATATTGGGGCGTGGAAGGTAGGATTCAGGCCACAGTTGCTGATGCGTGAGTACCTTACCCGGCGTGGCAATGCAAAGCTGAGGTCTGACCAGCTGAGACCTGCCCGCTGCCCGTTGCTGGGCTATGAACTCAACTACCTTACGATTGAGGGGTCTCCCATCCCCACCAGGTTCCTGAAGGTCTACCGGCAGGCAGAGGTGGGAGAAGAGGGCTATGATGCCGGAGCAGCCATACTGCAGGATTTCTTCAGGAAAGAGCTTCAGGGCTTCCTCACCTCTGACCTGTTGCCGCTCGGGCGAAAGATAATAATGGCATGCCTTGAGGGGTGCCCGGTTGAGGAATATGCAAAGATACTTCCTATGGAGTACCAGTACTCCTTCCTGTCAATAGATGATTTTGAAGAGAGGCAGTAAACTGCTGTCAGTTCCTGAAATCGGCTACCTCGTCGGGGTAGGCGTTGGTCTCAAGTTTTTTCTTGACCTCCTTGAAGGCGTTCACGGTATAATTTACGTCATCCATGGTATGGACGGCCGTGGGGATTATACGGAGCATGATGACACCCTTCGGCACCACCGGGTATATCACCACCGAGCAGAAGATGCCGTAGTTCTGCCTCAGATCCTTGATTATCTGTGTCGTCTGCGGTATGTCTCCCTTGAGGAACACGGGAGTAACGGGTGATTCAGTCCTGCCCAGGTCAAAGCCTGCCTCCCTGAATCCTTTCTGCAGTGCCCTTGCAATGGTCCACAGTTTTTCGCGCAGCTCGGGATGATCCCTTATCAGCTCCAGCCGTTTGATTGCCCCGATTGTCATTGCCATCGGCAGTGCCTTGGCATAGATCTGTGAGCGGAGGTTGAACCTGAGGTAGCTGATGACATCCTTGTCTCCGGCGACGAAGCCGCCTATTCCTGCAAAGCTTTTCGCGAAGGTTCCAAAGTAAACATCGATATCGTCCTGAACACCGAAATGTTCACCGGTGCCTGCACCTGTTTTTCCCATGGTACCTATGCCGTGGGCATCATCAACCAGGAGGCGGAAGTTGTATTTCTTTTTAAAGGGCACAATTTTATCGAGCGCACCGAGGTCGCCGGCCATGCCGAAGACACCCTCGGTGACAACCAGTATGCCTCCCCCGGTCTCATTGACTATCTTTTGCGCATGCTCAAGCTGTTTTTCAAATCCCTCCATGTCATTGTGGGGAAAGACGAACCGCTTGGCAAACACCATCCTGAGTCCGTCCATGATACAGGCGTGCGACTCCGAGTCATACACTATCACATCTTTTCTTCCGACCAGTGCGTCAATTATTGACACCATTCCCTGGTACCCGTAGTTCAGAAGGTAGGCAGCCTCCTTGCCGACGAATTCAGCAGCCATGCTTTCAAATTTCTCATGCATGGTTGTCTGTCCCGACATCATGCGGGCACCCATCGGATAAGCCAGGCCATACTGCGCTGCCGCCTCGGCATCAACCTTCCTGACCTCAGGGTGATTGGCAAGCCCGAGATAATTATTAAGGCTCCAGTTTAGCACCTCCCTGCCCATGAATTTCATCCTGGGGCCTATCTCACCCTCCAGCTTCGGAAACATAAAATATCCGTCAGCCTGTTCCTGGTATTGTCCCAGTTCACCACGGTTCCTTCTGATCTTGTCGAAAATGTCCACCTCTGTTTTTTTTGATTAATGTCCGCAAAATTATAAAACATTAATCAGCTGGAGTACCTATTTATACCCATTTATGTTGGTAAATTAACACTCCTTTAACCATTTCGCACCTTTAAAATTAGCACTTTTGCATCGTGGTGGAACTATGAATGAAAAAAAAGAGTAATTTTGCGCAACATTTCCGGTTATGAGGATCAGGCCTTTAATATTTATCATTATGGCACTTGCCGTCACATCGTGCGGTGAGTATGAAAAACTTCTCAAGAGCAGCGATTATGAGCTCAAGAAGCAGAAGGTCTATGACTATTTTGACGACGGCAAATACACAAGGTCGATCGAGCTTCTTACCCAGATAATGCCCAGGTTCCGGGCCACGGAAGAGGCAGAGCAGCTCAACTGGATCAATGCGCAGGCGCACTTCAGGATCCGTGATTACATGATGGCCGGCACCTATTACCAGAATTTTGCCGACACCTATCCGGGAAGCAACAATGCGGAGGAGGCCGCCTATCTCTCAGCGCTCTGTGACTATTACATGAGCCCCAGGCCCGAACTGGACCAGACCAATACAAGGAAGGCGATAGAGAGTTTTACAATCTTCATTCAGAGGTATCCGACCAGCACGCGGATTGACGACTCCAGGGCAAGGATACAGGAGCTTCAGGAGAAGCTGGTGGAGAAGTCATATCTGAGTGCCAGGCTCTACTATGACCTGAAACAGTATCGTGCTGCCACGGTCTCGCTGGCCAACAGCCTCAAGGAGTATCCTGACACAAAGTACCGCGAGGAGCTGATGTATCTGAAGCTTGACGCGCTGTTTCTCTATGCTGAGAGGAGCGTTTCGGAGAAACAGGTTGAGCGTTATCAGACAACGCTCGACGAGTATTATTCTTTTATTGAAGAGTTTCCTGAGAGCAGGTACTCCATGGAGGTGGCGAAAATATTCAACACGACGGCAAGATTCCTGAAGGTGGATACGTCGCTTCCGCAGACAGAAAGTAACTGACAACAGCAACATAACTATGGATTATAAAAAGACATCGGCATCGTTCACTACCATTACAAGGGATGTGAACAAGTTTGACAGTGAAACGGGGAACATTTACGAGAGCGTTATCATTGCTACCCGCCGGGCCAACCAGATCAGCGTGGAGATGAAGCAGGAGCTGAACTCCAAGCTCGAGGAGTTTGCCTCGTTCAATGACAACCTCGAGGAGGTTTTTGAGAACAGGGAGCAGATAGAGATCTCGAAATTCTACGAAAGGCTGCCCAAGCCTACACTCATTGCCCTGGCAGAGTTCGAGGAGGATAAGGTCTATTACCGCAATCCCGACAAGGATCAGAAGCAGAAGAAGTAACTAACCTCATGCTGAAAGGCAGAAAGATACTCCTGGGTGTCACCGGTGGCATTGCCGCCTACAAGGCCGCTGCAATCGTCCGTTTGCTCGTTAAGGAAGGAGCGGAGGTGAAGGTTATCATGACTCCTCTGGCCAAAGAGTTCATCACCCCCCTGACGCTGGCTACCCTCTCCAAAAATCCTGTTCTGGTTGATTTCTTTGATCCGGAGGACGGGCGCTGGAACAGTCACATTGATCTCGGCATATGGGCCGACCTCTTCCTTGTAGCCCCCGCCACAGCCAACACTATGGGTAAGATGGCAGCCGGCATAGCTGACAACCTGCTGCTGACAACTCTTCTCTCTGCACGATGTCCTGTTTTCCTGGCCCCGGCCATGGATCTCGACATGCTCAACCATCCGGCAACGGGGAGAAACATTGAAACCCTGAGGTCATTCGGACATCATGTTATAGGGCCCGACACCGGTGAGCTGGCCAGCGGCCTGGACGGTAAGGGCCGCATGAGTGAGCCGGAAATTATTGTCAGGGAGATCGAAACGTTCCTCTCAAAAAAAAAAATAACTGAACTGCCTCTCAGGGGCAGAAAGGTATTCATCAATGCCGGTCCCACGGCAGAACCCATTGATCCCGTTCGTTTTATAAGTAACCGGTCATCAGGCCGCATGGGTATCGCCCTTGCCGATGAGGCTGCATCACTGGGGGCGGAGGTGACGCTGGTGCTGGGTCCGGTGAGCCTGTCGCCGGCACACCCAGATGTAAAAACCGTCGCTGTGAGAACAGCAGCAGAGATGGAGGAGGCCTCCATCATTGCCTTCCGTGATTGTGACATCGCTATCCTGGCTGCTGCCGTGGCTGATTTCACCCCTGAGACGACCTTTGGAACAAAGATCAAGAGAGGCGAGGGAGAGATGGTCATCAGGCTGAAGCCCACGCAGGACATAGCAGCTTATCTCGGCACTGTAAAGAAGAGTGGCCAGTTCCTCGCAGGCTTTGCCCTGGAAACCGACAATGAAACGGCCAATGCCATCGCTAAGCTGAAGCGCAAGAACCTTGACATGATCATCCTCAATTCACTAAGGGATGAAGGGGCGGGGTTCGGCTATGACACCAACAGGATCACCATCATTGACAGTAACAATAATATTGATAAATTTGAGTTGAAATCAAAGGGTGAGGTTGCATCGGATATACTGCGCAGAATCATCTCTTTGACAGGCTGATACCAAATGTCTCAGAACATCAGAAGAAGGATTTTCTTAACGGCTGTTGCCATGCTGTTCGCCGTGTCCGGCGTGATATCGCAGGAGCTGTACTGCAATGTGCAGGTCTCGGCACAGAAGATCCAGGGCTCGAACAGGGAGGTCTTCCAGAGCATGCAGCGCGACATTTATGAGTTCATGAACAGCATGGTCTGGACAGATAATCTCTTCAGCTTTTCGGAGAGGATTGAGTGCAATATTCTTATAAACCTTGATGAGCAGCTCTCCGCTGATGAGTTCAGGGGCACGCTGCAGGTACAGCTTCGCCGCCCGGTTTTCAACACCACATACGAATCGACCGTTCTGAACTTCGTCGACAATAATTTTCAGTTCAGGTATGTTGAATTTCAGCCGCTGGAGTTCAATCCCAACAGCCACACCAGCAACCTGGTCTCAGTGCTGGCATACTATGCCTATCTCCTGATAGGTATGGACTTCGATACTTTTTCGCCCAATGGCGGCACGCCATATTTCCAGATCGCAGAAAAGATCATCACCAATGCACAGAATGCACCGGAGGCAGGGTGGAAGCCCTATGACGGTTCACGTAACAGGAACCGGTACTGGCTTGTGAAGAACATACTTGACAGTGAGTATTCAGGCGTCAGGCAGTTTGTCTACCTGTATCATATCAGGGGAATGGACCGCCTGGAGTCGGACATCACCAGGGCCCGTACAGAGATATACGAGAGTCTCAGGCAGTTGCAGGAGGTCTATCGCCGCCGTCCCGATCCCTTCATGTATTATATGACCATTATCCTGGATGCCAAGGCCGATGAGATCGTCAATATCTTCTCCCAGGCCTTCCCCGAGGAGAAGAACCGGGTTGTGCAGATACTTACCGAGATAGATCCGGCCAACGATTCAAAATACCAGAAGATTCTCACTCCTTCGGGTTAACGGACTGATCATGCTTCGCAGACTGACAGTTAAAAACTATGCCATCATCCGGGAGCTTGACATGGGCTTCGGTGAGGGTTTTACCGTTATTACCGGCGAGACGGGGGCCGGCAAGTCGATTCTCCTGGGAGCACTGGGGCTGGCGCTGGGTGAGAGGGCTGACACGTCGGTGCTGCTGAGCCAGGATGAGAAGTGCATCGTGGAGGCTGACTTCGACATCAGGGGATATGATCTGGAGAATCTCTTCGAGGAGAGCGATGTTGATTATGAGGCCGATGCGATACTGCGACGCGAGATAACTCCTGCCGGCAAGTCGAGGGCTTTCATCAATGATACCCCTGTGACTCTGAATGTGATGAAAGAGCTTGGTACCAGGCTCATAGACATTCATTCACAGCATCAGACCCTGCTGCTCGGTAACAGTATGTTCCAGTTGCGCGTCATTGATGCCTATGCCAGTGCTGCGACTCTCTCCGGGGAGTACCGTAATGCATGGGGCTTTTATCTCAGGGCAAAGCGTGCTTATGATGATGCTGCGGGTGATGCGGAGAGGGAGAGGGCTGACTATGACTACTATTCCCATCAGCTTGAGGAACTGCAGGCTGCCAGGCTCACGGAAGGAGAGCTGGAGGCACTGGAGCAGGAGCAGGAGAGGCTCACCAATGCAGGAGAGATAAAGGAGGCCCTGATGACTGTCACAACGGCACTGTCGGGTGACGGTCCCTCGGCTCACTCACTGCTGAGGACGGTACGCAACAGCCTGGCGAAGATATCGGGATGGCTGCCAGAGGCTGCCGTCCTGGAGAAGCGGATTGACACCCAGCTTATTGATCTCAATGATATATCCTACGAGGCGGAGAAGCTCAACGGCAACACAGCAGATGACCCAGGCAGGCTTGAGCAGGTGACTGCGAGGCTGGATACGATCTGGTCTCTCCTGCAGAAGCACAGGTGCAGGGACCTCGGCGAGCTGCTGGCACGACAGGAGCAGATAGCAGAAAAGGTGTCATCGACCGCCGGCGTTGATGAACGTATCACTGGCCTTAAGAAGAGTGCTGATGAAGCCTATGCTGCCGTAGCGGAGCTGGCCGGCCGGCTCTCAGCCGCCAGACGTGAGGCAGTGGGTCCTTTCACCCGTGAGATCACCGCCATGCTGAAGAAACTGGGGATGCCTCACGCACGCTTTGAGACAGATCTCCTCCCGTCGGATATGCCCGGACCTTCCGGACTGGAGAAGGCTGAGTTCATGTTCAGCGCCAACAGGCAGGTTGCACCGGAAGAGCTGTCACGATGTGCCTCCGGCGGAGAGCTGTCGAGGGTGATGCTCTGCCTCAAGTCGGTGCTGGCAAGCAGCTCCGGATTACCTGCCATAATCTTTGACGAGATAGATGCGGGGGTTTCGGGCGAGGTGGCTTCCATGGTGGGAGACATACTCGAGGAGATGGGCAGGAGCATGCAGGTCATCAATATTACGCATCTTCCGCAGGTGGCCTCCAGGGGCACTCTGCACTATCATGTCTACAAGGAAGAGAGTGACCACTCAACAATTACCCGTGTCAGGTTGTTGAACAGCGAAGAGAGGATACGGGAGATTGCCAGGCTGCTCAGCGGAAGCACAGTCACCGAAGCAGCAGTGCGCAATGCGCGTGAGCTTCTCGGAAGCAATTAACGCTTTAAAGAAAACAAATAAAAGAAACAGATCATGATCACCAATCTGCTGGAGGGCAAGAGAGGAATTATCTTCGGCGCCCTGAACGACAAATCCATCGCGTGGCACGTGGCGGAGAAAGCACATGCCCAGGGAGCACGCCTGGTTCTGACCAACGCCCCTGTTGCCATTCGGATGGGCACTATCGGGGAGCTGGCTGAGAAGACCGGCAGCGAGGTGATATCAGCCGATGCCACCAGCATGAAAGATCTCAATGAGCTGTTCGGCAGGTCGCTGGAATACTTCGGCGGGAAGATCGACTTCGTACTGCACTCGATAGGGATGTCTCCCAATGTTCGCAAGGGGATACCCTATGCCGAGATAAACTATGAAAACATGCTGAAGACGCTGGATATCTCCGCCCTCAGCTTTCACCGCATATTGCAGACAGCGTACAAGCTTGACGCCATAAGCGAATGGGGCTCCGTAGTGGCACTCACCTATGTGGCTGCCCAGCGTACCCTGGCAGGCTACAACGACATGGGTGATGCCAAGGCACTGCTGGAGTCCATAGCAAGAAGCTTCGGATATATCTACGGAAAAGAGAAGCATGTGAGAGTCAACACCGTATCACAGTCGCCCACAGCCACTACCGCCGGTGCCGGCATTTCGGGATTTGATTCGCTGGTCGACTTCTCCGACAGGATGTCGCCGCTGGGCAACGCCGATGCCTCCGATTGCGCTGACGTATGCATCACACTCTTCTCCGACCTGACAAGGAAGATCACTATGCAGAACATCTTCAACGACGGCGGATTTTCCAGCATGGGCATGAGCCAGCGGGCTATAGAACAGTACAGAAAAAGCTTTGAGGAGTGTCCTGATAAGTAATAATACTTACACATATTAGGTATAAAGACCTCTTTTGTGAGCCCTCTGCATTTCGTGCAGGGGGCTTTATTTATTTTAGGAGCACTAAAACTGACCCGCCATGCTGACACTTATCCTCCTGGCCCTCTTCTGCCTTATTTTTCCGGCATTCCTTATCTGGCTCACAAAAAAATATGCCTTCTTCAGGAAGCTCGGTGCGATAGTACTGGCCTATGCCGTTGGTATAATCATTGCAAATGTGGGCATCATGCCGCGCAGCAGTGATACTTTCCGCGAAGCAACAATCGGACATGACAGGTCGTACATCCCCAAATCAGAGGCAGTGGAGTTGGTGGCAGCAGGCACCCTCTCACAGAGTGATTTGCGATACAACAGCATTGCTGCCGTGCAGGACAGCATGCAGACGGCACTGGTGCTGCTGGCAATACCCCTGATACTCTTTTCTCTTAATGTAAGGAGGTGGCTTAGGTTCTCCGGCAAAGGATTCCTCTCAATGTTGCTGGCACTGATATCGGTGATGGTGATAGTGGCCACAGGCTATCTGATTTTCAGGGATAAGGTCGAAGGATCAGACAGGATAGGAGGAATGCTGATAGGACTCTACACCGGCGGTTCGGTCAACCTGGCCTCCATCGCCCTTGCGCTGAAGGTTGAACCGAATGCCTTCATCATGACCAATACCTACGACATGATTGTCGGAGCCGTGGTTATACTGTTCTTTATATCAGCAGGGCCGGCCTTCTTCAGACTCTTCCTTCCTCCCTTCAAAGCTCCATCAACAATGACAGCAAAACAGGCTGACTTCAAGGCGGTGAGTGAGCAGATGGCTGAAGATTTTGACGATTATACCGGGATCTTCAAAAAGGAGACGGTGCTGCCTCTTCTCGGAGCCGTGGGTCTGTCAATAGTATTGCTGGGTCTGGGACTTGGTGTCAGTTTTCTTTTCCCCAAAGTACCAATGACCATCTCGGTTATCCTTGCGATAACGACACTGGGTGTTGCTGCCTCCTTCATAAGGCGCATCAGGGATATCAGGAAGACATTTCAGCTCGGCATGTACTTCATCATCGCCTTTTCCATAGTCATTGCCACCAGATGCGACCTGAGCGTGATCTTCCAGGCAAAGTACTTTAATCTGCTTCTTTTCGTTACATATGCCTACTTCGGATCCCTGTTTCTGCACCTGTTTCTCTCGTGGGTATTCAGGATATCGGTCGATGATTACCTGATCACGACAACCGGGTTTGTCTATTCACCTCCCTTCGTGCCTATGGTTGCCGCCGCCCTGAAGAACAAGGATATCATCCTCACCGGGCTGGCGACAGGCATGATAGGATGGATCCTCGGCAACTATATTGGAGTTGCCTTCGGCATGTGGCTGGGCAAGTTGTAGCCTACAGTCTTCAGTCCGCAGTCCTCAGTAAATGAGCGACTTACGCGGACTGCCGACTGCTTTTAGCCACCGTAGCCCTCTTCGACATCCACAGTATTAACGGAGGATGTGGCGAAGGTGGCCGACTGCCGACTGAAATTGACTGCCGACTGTTGGCTGCCGATTGCCGACTGCCGATTGTGGGCTGCCGATTGCCGACTGCCGATTGTGGGCTGCCGATTGCCGACTGCCGACTAAAAGAGATAGTTGAGCCCGATATAGAACTCCATATCGCCGTCCTGTGCCTTCAGGGCCTTACCGATATCTGCGGAGATGATGAAATTCTCATTCATGGCTATCTTCAGACCGAGGCCGGCAGCCACGTGGGGTGTGTCTTTCACATCCTGGAAGTATTTGCTGTCGTCCTCCTCCGGATATGCTGCAGAAAATGCATTGACGTTGACATCAATTGGAGAGGTTACCATACCGGCATCGACGAAGTAGTTGGTGCCCAGGTAGAAATTCTGGTTAATAAACCGGAATCGTACCATCTTCCAGCGCAGCTCTACGTTACCGTAGAGGAAGCCGTCGCCCACAACCCTGTTTCTCAGTAAGCCACGGAGCGTCTTGCTGCCTCCGAGGCCTTCGGAGGATGATCCCCTAAGCTCGGACACTATCACCTGACCCTGGTAGTAGAAGGGGACGTCGCCGAAAAGGGTAGTCTGGTAACCCAGCCTGTAGGCGAAGCTCAGGTCATTCTCCTTAAGAGTGAAATACTGTCTCCATGTGAAGTAAAGTTTGCCGAAGGTTGATTCTGCCCCCAGGAAACCGGGCACTACTTCCACCCCTGTCTCGGCCCAGATGCCTTTCATCGGGCTGGCACGCTGGTCACGTGAGTCATAGGAGATGCCGCCCTTGAGTCCGGTAATCCAGCCGCCGTCAGCCTCTTCAGATGATATGATGCCTGCACCCTTGTAATACTCGAATAGTGTCGGTTGTGCAGGATCGAGATACTTAGGATCTCCTTCTTCCCGACCTTTATTGAATTTCGTCACGTCGAGATTGTCGGTCCTGAACTGTTGTATGCTCAGCCCGGCATTCCAGTGCCAGTTGTTTTCGCCTATGTCTCCGATAAAGTCGTTCTTGAAACGGAAGAGGTGACGCTTCATGGCATAGAAGAGGCGGCTGCGGTAGTCTGTGGCTGTCTCATCATCCACCCACTCTTTGGTATAGATTGATCCGTAGCCATTGAAGCCGTAGAAATCGTAGGCGAAGTCAGGCAGGTAGCTGAGGTCAACGGCATATCTTATTCCTTTTATGAGATAGTCTGAATCATATGCTATCCTGAGTATCGAGCTGCCCTTCGTAAATGTCGAGGCTTCGACGTAGATCCTGTGATAGTACTCAGGGTAGATTGACCCGTCACCGTAATCGAACAGGTTCACCAGCGCTCCGTACTGGAAGCCCTGGTCGGTGCTGAAGGTGACTGCAGGCAGTGCACCGAAGTTCCATCCGGTCTTGACATCCTGGGCGCCGGCAGATGCCGTGAGCAGGAGAGTGATCAGAATGATTGGGAGTTTTTTCATCATAATATAATTTTGATTTTGAAGGTTTGATAGCCTGTCCCGATTTATCGGGAGAACCACACATGATTGTAAATTATATTTATTCGTGTTTGTGATTGTGGTCAATCATGTGGGTTTCATGTTCAGATGATTTGGATTTTTAAGGTGAATTGGCCTCGCATGCCCGATAGCCCAGCGGACCTCGTGTATAAAGTGAACTGAGGTTTTTCTGTGTCCTTGTTGCAGGCGGGTGCCATCGGGTTCAATTTCGCGGATGTAAAAATAAAGAAAAATGATGCTCATAACCTAATATTTTTAATATTGCTACCTTAGTGCACTCTAAAAAACCTGTGCCATGAGTCTTCTTATTCACAACACGGGGATGCTGGTCCAGACCAGGGAAGAACCCGTTGCCTTCGTGGCAGGGAGAGACATGTCACATCTGCCCGTCATTGAGAAGGGATGGCTGCTGATTGAGGATGGCATTATTGTTGGCTTCGGACCTCCTGAGAGCATACCCTCTCCTGGAAATGAAATAACTCAGATCGATGCCGGAGGAGGATATCTCTTTCCCGCCTTTTGTGACCCGCATACCCACCTGGTCTATGCGGGAAGCAGGGAGAAGGAGTATACCGACAAAATCAGGGGTCTCTCTTACGAGGAGATAGCAAAGCGGGGAGGCGGTATTCTCAACTCAGCGAAGCTGTTGCATGAAACATCCGGGGAGGATCTCTTCCGGCAGTCGATGGAGCGTGTCAGGGAGATAATCTCGTTTGGTACCGGGGCGGCAGAGATCAAGAGCGGCTATGGATTGACGACGGAGGATGAACTCAAGATGCTCAGGGTGATACGGAGGATAAAGCAGGAGTCGCCGCTGACGGTGAGGTCAACCTTTCTGGGTGCACATGCCTTCCCCGCTGAATACCGCGATAACAGGAGCGGGTATATTGAACTGATAGTCGTTGAAATGATACCGGCAATAGCTGCGGAGAAGCTGGCCGACTTTATTGATGTCTTCTGCGACAGGGGCTTTTTCACGGTGGAGGAGACGGAGCGCATCCTGGAAGCAGGTGCCCGTCACGATATGGTTCCCAAGATACACGCCAACGAACTTGATTATTCCGGAGGAATACAGGCTGGAGTGAAGCACGGGGCTCTCTCGGTGGACCATCTTGAGTTTACCGGCGATGATGAGATTGCTGCCCTGGCAGGCAGCGGCACCATGCCCACACTTCTTCCCGGTGCCGCCTTCTTCCTCGGCATGACAGATCCGCCCGCACGGAAGATCATCGATGCCGGACTGCCTGTCGCATTGGCAAGCGATTACAATCCGGGTTCGTCGCCTTCGGGTAACATGAAACTGGTGATGTCGCTGGGTTGTCTCAGGTTGCGTATGCTGCCGGAGGAGGCGATCAATGCGGTGACCCTCAACTCCGCATATGCCATGGGACTGTCGGAGACACACGGCTCAATCACCGTTGGTAAAAAGGCAAATTTATTCATAACCAAAAAGATACCGTCATATGAGTATATGTCCTATGCTTATGGAAGTAACCTTGTTGAGACCGTGATACTGGATGGGGTGGTTGTTATCAGTCGGTAGTCGACCACCTGCGGCACATCCTACATTAAGACTACAGACTTCGTCCGACGGAGTCAGATGTCAAAGAAGGCTACGGTGGCTGAAAGAAGTCGGCCACCTGCACCAAGGCTTCGGTGGCTAGAAGCAGTAGGTTGTGAAGCCTGCCCCGAAGGCCGGAAGTCGTATCGGGGTCTTAAAGTAATAATAAGTTTCAATTATAGGCTGTAGGCCTTATAGTATTGTAGACGGCAGTCAAAATCGAAAATCGCAAATCGAAAATCGCAAATACCTTATTATTATATGAACAGTAACCGGATTATAGAATGCGTACCCAATTTCAGTGAGGGGCGCGATATGGAAAAGATAAGGCAGATCACTGATGAAATTGAGGCTGTGGAGGGTGTGCGTCTCCTGGATGTTGATCCGGGCCGCGATACCAACCGTACGGTTGTGACATTTGTCGGTGAGCCTGAGGCGGTATGCGAGGCAGCCTACAGGGCTGTACGCAGGGCCTCGCAGGTGATTGACATGTCAAAGCATACCGGTGCCCATCCGCGTCTCGGAGCCACTGATGTCTGCCCGCTGGTGCCTGTAGCCGGCATCACCATGGAGGAGACGGCTGAGTTGGCACGCAAGCTGGCAAAGAGGATAGGAGAGGAGCTCTCGCTGCCCGTTTACTGTTATGAGGCTGCTGCCCTTGAAGAAAAGAGAAGGAACCTGGCCGCGATCAGGGCAGGTGAATATGAAGGGCTTAAGAAGAAGCTTCAGGATCCTGCCTGGAAGCCCGACTTTGGACCGGCGCGCTTTAATGCCGGAGCCGGAGCCGTCATTGTGGGGGCACGCGATTTCCTTGTGGCCTTCAACGTCAATCTCAACACTACCTCGGTACGCCGTGCCAACGCCATTGCCTTTGATGTCAGGGAGCGTGGACGCGAGAAGCGTGAAGGGAATCCCATCACTGGCAAGGTGGTAAGAGATGCAGACGGTGCACCTGTAATGATACCCGGATCACTGAAGGCTGTCAAAGCCATAGGATGGTATATACCAGAGTACCGGTTTGCGCAGATATCCATGAACCTCACCAATATATCAGTGACGCCGGTACATGTGGCGTTTGATGAGGTGTGCCGCAAGGCTGACGCCAGGGGAGTGAGGGTGACAGGTTCGGAACTGGTGGGACTAATCCCTCTTAAGGCCATGCTTGATGCCGGTCAGTATTTCCTGCATAAGCAGCAGCGCTCGGCAGGTGTCTCCGATGCTGAACTGATAGACACAGCAATAAGGTCCATGGGTCTTTCGGAGCTGAAACCGTTTAATCCTGATGAAAAGATAATAGAGTACATACTGCGCGACAAGAGCGGTACCAGGCTCGCCGATCTCTCCCTTGCATCTTTTGTCTGGGAAACATCATCAGAGTCGCCTGCCCCGGGCGGCGGGTCAGTCTCTGCTGCCATGGGAGCCATGGGGGCGGCGCTGGGGACTATGGTGGCCAATCTCTCAAGCCACAAGCGGGGCTGGGACGACCGCTGGGAGGAGTTTGCCTCATGGGCAGAAAGGGGAGTGCAGCTGCAGAATAGACTGCTGCAGCTCGTTGATGAGGATACTGATGCCTATAATGCCATCCTTGATGCCTTCGGTATGCCGAAAAGCAATGAAGAGGAGAAGGTTGCCAGGGCGGCTGCCGTGGAGGAGGCGACGAAGCAGGCATCGCTGGTGCCGCTGACGGTGATGAAGGAGGCATTCAAAAACTTTGAGCTCCTGGCAGAGATGATCAAAAAGGGAAATCCCAACTCAGTGACTGATGCTGCAGTAGGGGTGCTGGCGACCAGAGCCTGCATCAGAGGTGCCTTCCTGAACGTTCAGGTAAATGTTAAAGGACTGCATGACAGAGATTTCGCCGGGTCTCTGCTTGCTGAGGGCGGGAAGATCGACGCCCGGGCAACAGAAATCGAAGATGACCTTTTGGCAACATTAAAGGACAAAGTGTGATGAGTAACATTCTGCCCTCCTCTGTATTCTATAGTATAACAGTCAGTTGTGGGATTAAATATTTCAATTTGTAAAAAAGGTTAAAAAGCATGTTATTATTGATATGTATTAAATATTGTTATTTTTGCCAAGTTGTTATTGTAAATTTTTTGTAAACTAACCTAAATCAATCTCTATGAAAAGAACAGCTATTCTTTTGTCATTACTGCTATTTATCTGCGGTCTGGCGCTGAATGCACAAACCCGGCAAGTATCCGGCACGGTTACTTCTGCGGAGGATGGACTGCCCCTACCCGGAGTATCGATCGTTGTAGAGGGTTCAACTGTGGGGACGATGTCAGATTTTGACGGAAGGTACTCACTGAATGTTCCTGAAAACGCTACAAGACTGGTTTTCTCCTTTGTGGGGATGAAAACTCTTACCCTTTCCATTTCCGGGTCTGTTGTGGATGCAACCCTTGAACCCGACGTTCTGGGTCTGGAAGAGGTAATGGTAGTTGCCTACGGTACGGTCAGGAAAGAATCTCTGACAGGATCTGCTGCTGTTATCGACTCCAAGAAGCTGGAAGGTCGCTCAATATCTTCTGTAGGACAAATATTGATCGGTTCCACCAGCGGGGTACAGACTACAGCCGGTTCAGGCCAGCCGGGCAGCTCCCCTGATATCCAGATTCGTGGATTAGGAACCCTGAACACATCTTCCTATCCGCTGATCATACTCGACGGAGCGGAGTACTCAGGAAGCCTGGCTAGTATTAATCCGGGCGATATTGAGTCCATGACTATACTAAAGGATGCTTCATCAACAGCTCTTTACGGCTCACGTGCAGCAAACGGTGTAATCATTATCACGACTAAAAGCGGGACTAAAGGCAGTGAAAATCTGGTAATCAGCATAAAAGCACAGGCAGGGTTGATCAGCCAGTCACTTCCTCATTATGAGTCTGTTGATGCCTTCGATTATTATGAACTTCAGGCTGAGGCCTATGCACAGACCAGATTCTGGGCCGGTACCAACGCCACCATAGGCGAGGCGAGATCATATGCGTATGAGAATATTTACTCACAGCTCAGATATAATCCTTTTGTGGGCACACCCAACAATCAGATTGTGGGCCCTGATGGAAAAATAAACCCAAATGCAAAGATTGGTTTTCCTGATCTCGACTGGTATGAGCCTGCAATGCAGACAGGTTACAGGCAGAACTATGATCTGAACCTTATGGGCGGCAGCAAAAAGGTAAGTTATTTCTACTCCCTGGGTTATCTTGATGAGAGAGGTTACACTATTAAATCTGACTTCGAGCGTATAAATACCAGGTTGAATCTCGATTATGATGTCAAGAAATGGCTGAAGATCGGGGCCAATATGTATGCCTCACTGGATTACAGTGATGTGGGTACCTCAAATTCTGCCACCTATGCCAACCCATTCAGGAATGCAAGGATGACGGCGCCTATCTATCCTATCTACCTGGTTGACCAGGCCACGGGTGAATATATACTCGACGGTGCAGGGGAAAAGCAGTACGATGATGGCGGGCTACATTCTAGGCCCATAAATCAGGGCAGACATGCCATTGCCGAGCTGAACTGGAACAGTGATGAGTATAACAGGAATAACCTGGGTAACAGGATCTATACCACGGTTACGATTCTTGAAGGCCTCACTGCTACGGTTAATGCAAGTCTTGATGTACAAAACTATCATTACAAGGGCTATGAGAATCCAAGGATTGGTGACGGAGCCCCGACCGCCAGGATGGATGAGTCTCGTTACATAAGGGCCTCAGTCAACTTCAACCAGCTGCTTAACTATGAAAAGACCTTCATGGGTGTACATAACTTTGCAGCTCTGTTGGGTCACGAATCCTACTCCAGGGAGTACACTTACCAGAGAGGTTTCAAAAACCAGTTTATTGTTACCGGCATATATGAGTTGAATAACTTTGTAAACACTTCAACCAATACAAGTTATACTACTAATAAAAGAACGGAAGGGTACTTTGGGAGGCTAAAGTATAACTACAACGACAGGTACTATATTGAAGGTTCTTACCGCAGGGATGGTTCCTCAGCCTTTTCACAGGATGTCAGATGGGGTAACTTTTTCTCCGTGGGAGGCAGCTGGAGAATCAGCGAGGAACAGTTCATGGCTAATTTAGAATGGATTGATAACCTGAAATTAAGGGCTTCATATGGAGAAGTTGGAAATGACAATATCGGTTCCTACGGCTACCAGGCCCTTTATGGCACCCGTCCGAATGCCACTTCCCCGGGCATACGCTGGGAGACTGTGGGTAACTCGGCGTTAACCTGGGAGGTGAACAAGACTTTTGACGTTGCAATTGATTTCTCTCTGTTCAACAGGATCAATGCAAGTGTTGAATGGTACAACAGAAAATCTGATGACCTGTTGTATGATATGCCTCTGCCTTCTTCAATGGGCCTGTTAAGTCAGCCAAGGAACATTGCCGCCCTGTTTAACAGGGGATGGGAATTCAATGTTAATGGCGACATAGTACGTACGAGTGACTTCAGATGGAACCTGACTCTTTTAGCCTCTACCCTGAGAAACGAAATCACTTATATTCCTGATCCATTCGTTAGTGGCACCAAGAGATGGTCAGTAGGACATTCTGTTTATGATTTCTGGTTGAGAAAATTCTATGATATTGACCCTGCCGACGGTGCCACCAGGTTCCATGTCTGGGAAGACGTAACCGATGAAGAAGGCAACGTGACAGGCACAAAGCTGTCTTACGACACCAATGGCGATCCGGTTCTTACCAAAGGCCAGAGCGCAGCAGGATATGGCTACGTGGGAGCTTCTGCATTTCCGAAACTGCAGGGATCTATAGGAAATCTTCTTACATTTAAGGGTTTTACATTGAGTACCCTGTTCACCTATTCATTGGGAGGCAAGATGCTTGATGGCGTATACCAGGGAATGCTTGGTGCAGTAGCCGGAGAGTCTTTTCATCCGGATGTCAAGAATTCATGGAAAAACCCCGGAGATATAGCTGATTTTCCAAGACTTCAGTATGCGAATGCCAGCCTCTATGCAACTTCGGACTTTTTTCTGGTTTCATCGGACTACTTCAATATTAAGAATGTAACCTTAAGCTATGCTTTCCCGAAACAGCTTCTCAACAGATTGGGAATGGGTCAATTAAGTGTATTTGCGACAGGTGAAAATCTCTATCTGTTTACAGCCAGAAAGGGAATGAACCCAACCTACAACTTCTCGGGAACACAGAGCGAGTTTGCCTACAGTCCAAGCAGGTCAGTGATCATAGGACTTAATCTGCAGTTTTAATTGATATCACTTAAACAGTATAAAAAATGAAAGCGAAATATTTAACTTTAAGGTTAGTCTTAATCTTCGCCATCTCACTGGGCTTGAGCTCATGTGAGGAAGATTTCCTGCAAACCGTTCCTACTGATGCTGTCTCGAATGAGATTGCTCTCGGATCAGTTGACAATATGATGCTGGCCATGAACGGTATCCATCGGGCTATGTATGCTCAGAATGGTTATATCAGAGCGTATGCCGGACAACAGTTTATGATCCCCACGGCAGAGTACGGAGCCAGTGATGCACTGCATTCCACTGTCGGCAATGGTTGGCACAGGGCACGTTTACAATGGATTATGCATACCAATGCGAACAGAAATGATGTCTCCTACTCGTGGTTTTTCTATTACAATATCATCGGTTCGGTAAACAACATCATCAATGCTGCCGGAGATCTGCAGATGTCCGATGAGTTGCACAATATTCTGGGACAGGCCTATACCTACAGGGCATGGGCACATTTTCAGCTGGTGCAGTTCTTTGCCAAACCTTATATGGTCGGGAATCCGGCAACGGATCTTGGTGTACCTATTATGACTGCCACTGAACCTCCTTACGAAGGGAAGCCTCGTAATACAGTTCAGGAGGTCTACACACAGATCGAAGATGACCTTACAACCGCTATAGGCCATTTTGCCGATGCTACATCCAGAGCAGACCTGTCGCACCTCAATGTTGATGTTGCCAAGGGGATAGCTGCCAGGGTATACGTGACCAGCGGCCAGTGGCAGAAGGCAGCGACAATGGCTCATGAAGCCCGCCAGGATTATACATTGATGAACGAAAGTCAGTTCAAGTCCGGTTTTAACAGTATCGATAACCCGGAATGGATATGGGGGTCAAAAATGATACAGGACCAGACAGCATATTACTATTCATATTTCTACTACTGCTCCAACAATTTCAATGGTTCACAGAACAGGAGTAATCCCAAGTATATTAATCACCTGCTTTATGCTCAGATATCCGATACCGACTACAGGAAAGACCTGTTCCTTGCGAATGCACCAAGTACTTTCGACGCATGGGATGCAGGCGACAATGCAGGAAGGTATGCCACCAGGGAGGACTATCTCGATTCTGTTGCAGCCTACAGAGTTATCGTAAATAACTCGAAATCTCACAATATGGTTCCTTATATGCACATAAAACTGCAGCAGTCCAACGGACCAACCATTGATCCCATGGACGTAATTCATATGAGGGCATCAGAGATGTATCTGATAGAGGCAGAGGCTCTGGCTCGTCTGGGCACCCAGGATGCACTGGCACAGGATGTTCTGTTTGAACTGGTTTCTAAAAGGGATGCCGGGTATGTAAAGTCAACCAATACGGGACAGGCTCTTGTTGACGAGATTCTCCTTCAGAGAAGGATTGAACTGTTCCTGGAAGGTTTCAGGTGGTTCGACATGCTTAGGAATGATGAGGTACTTGATCTGACCGGGTCAGGAGCAGATCCCGACCTCTACATTGACGGTATGTATCAGGATAAGCCGAGTGTTAATCCAAAGTGGGTATTCCTTATCCCGCAGCGTGAGATTGACGCCAACCCCAACATCGTACAGAACGTCTATTAATAATTTTGATTTGTAGATAATTTCATTACCTGAAAACAGGTAATCACTAAAGGAAAGCTGCCTCTCGCAAGGGGCAGCTTTCTTTTAATGCTGTTGTTATCGGCTTTGTCTGAATCTGTTTCGGTCGTCACGCCGTGACCTGATCCTGTCGGTGCGGCGTTTCATGATCATGTAGACGATGATCAGCACCACGATCACCGTACCTATTATTATAAAATCCCGCTGTATCATCTGACTCTACCGCATGTCAATCACATCCACCCCTTTATGATCGGCAGGGTCATATGTAAAATAGCCGGATGGCGGGCGGAAGGAGAGGTCAAAACTGTCTGATGTAAGCGTTACGCTTATGCCATCCTTGGTCCTGTATTCCGCTGACCTGAGACCGTAACCCGCTTTCCCTATCCTGAGCCTGATGAGCACCAGGTTGTTGTCAATTTCTTCGGGATAGAGGTCAACGACCCATTCAGTGGTGTTCTGCTCAACGAGTCTCACCTTGTAACCCTCCTCGTACATGGTGAAGAGGAGGGACGGTTTAGACATGAAGGAGTCTTCATAGGGATCAGGCTCAGTGATTGTTACTTCACCTATATCCGGCAGATAACTCCATACAGCTTTCCCGTCGGCCCATATCTCGTTCTCGGGCAGGGTGATCCTGTACCTGTCTCCTGCTATCACTGCTGAGCCGGTAAGGGTTGTTATGTCGCCTTCACGGCTGTCGTTGGTGATAACGGTAAAATCTATCTTCACCGACGGTGCCGAGGTAGCCATTTTGCCGAACTCCGAGAGCACCATGATAGCCTCCGGGTCCTTCTGTGCGGCAGCCGTCAGTGCTGTCATCGTGAGCAGCAGTATGAGTCCTGTTTTGTTCATATTATGCGTTCTCCTCATCAAGGCTCTTCAAAATCCGTTCCAAAGTCTGAGGATCCTGAACTATGACCTCGCGCGCCTTGCTTCCCTCGAACTGTCCTACGATGCCTGCAGCCTCAAGCTGGTCGATGATACGTCCGGCACGGTTGTATCCGAGCTGCATCCTTCTCTGGATAAGCGATGTTGATCCCTGCTGGTGCTGCACCACCAGCCTGGCAGCCTCATCAAAGAGCGGGTCGCGCTTCTTCAGGTCAACCTCCCTGTTGCCGTTGTCGGCATCATCATCACCGACATACTCCGGAAGATGCATTGCATCGGGGTAGCCCTGCTGTGAGCCAATGAATTCGGTCACCTCTTCTATCTCGGGCGTGTCTATGAAGGCGCACTGCACCCTTACAGGTTCGCCGCCGCGGGAGATGAGTGCATCACCTCTTCCCACCAGCCTGTCGGCACCGGTGGTGTCGAGGATGGTGCGTGAGTCGACGCCGGAGAAGACCCTGAAGGCGATGCGTGAGGGGAAGTTGGCCTTAATGAACCCTGTTATTATGCTTACCGAGGGTCTCTGTGTGGAGATGATAAGGTGGATGCCTACCGCCCTGGAGAGCTGCGCCAGCCTTCCTATCGGTGCCTCCACATCACGCCCCGATGTCATTATCAGGTCGGCGAACTCATCAATTATAAGCACAATGTAGGGCATGAAGTCGTGCCCCTTCTCGGGGTTGAGCCTGCGGGCTATGAACCTCCCATTGTATTCCTTGATGTTCCTTGTCTGTGACAGTTTGAGCAGATCAAGGCGGTGGTCCATGAGAATGCAGAGCGAATTGAGGGTGTTGATCACCTTCTTGGTGTCAGTGACAATGGCATCTTCTTCATCGGGCAGCTTGGCAAGGAAGTGGCGTTCGATCTTGGCGTAGAGCGGCAGCTCGACCCTCTTGGGGTCAATAAGCACAAGCTTCAGCTCCGCGGGGTGCTTCTTGTAGAGCAGCGATGTGATGATGGCATTGAGTCCTACCGACTTACCCTGACCGGTAGCTCCTGCAACAAGCAGGTGGGGCATGGTGGTGAGGTCAATGATAAACGGGTCGTTGGTGATAGTGCGTCCCAGCGCCAGGGGAAGCTCGTAATCGGAGTGGTTGAACTCCCGTGAAGAAATCAGCCCTTTCATTGATACCGTCTCAGGCTTCTTGTTGGGCACCTCAATACCCACCGTTCCCCTTCCGGGTATGGGGGCGATGATCCTGATGCCCAGGGCCGAGAGACTGAGGGCTATATCGTTGTCGAGCGATTTGATGCGGTGGATCTTTACACCCCTGTCGGGCACCACCTCGTAAAGGGTGACGGTGGGTCCGACCGTGGCAGAGATCTGCCTGATGGTTATCTTATGGTCAGAGAGGGTCTTGGTGATGATCTCCTTGTTGGCGTTGACCTCGTCAGTGGTGGTGGTTGCCGTGCTCCGGTAGTCGCGCAACAGGGCCAGCGTGGGGAACTTGTAGCGCGGCAGAGAGAGACGGGGGTCAAAGGGAGGAAGGTCGATTACCGGTTCATCGTCGTCGACCGGCTCCACCGATACTGGCTTTTTGTTGCCGCCGATGACATTCACGATGCGTCTCTCTTCCGGCACCTCCGGCGGCCTGTAAAAGTCATCGATGGGGTCGGTCTCCTCTTCATCCCCCCTGAGAGGCTCATCCTCAACCGACGGGTAGTTCTCTTCCGGTGCCACCCTGGCCTCTTCCGTGACAATGTTTTTCTTCCTCCCTTCGCCTGAGAAGGCTGAGGCTCCTGCCCTGGCAACCGAGGCAATGGGTTTCCTGAGGGCATGGGGGCTGACGTGAAGGGCGAATACCAGGTATGCTACCGTGATTACCAGCAGGGCTGCACCGGTGCCTACCTTACCCAGGATGTCATTCATCCTGCTTGCCGCGATATACCCGAACTCGCCTCCGGGGCCAGACCCGAGGAAGGTCGACTGACCGGCAATGAAACCAAGTATTGCCGAGACCAGCACGGTCGCCAGAAGAAACCGGAGGATATTCCTGCCGAGCCGGAAGTATCTGACCCTGAGCAGGGCAAGGCCTATGGCGCCAATGATCAGAGGGAGAAAGAATGATCCCAGTCCGAAGCCGTTGTAGATGAAGTAGTGACTGATCTTAAAACCTGCCTTGCCGCCCCAGTTCCTGTAGGCGTACGAAGCGTCTTCAGGCTGAGGTCCCAGTGAGCTCTGGTCCGCCGTTCCTGTCATGACATAGGAGATGAAGACCACCAGCATGTAGAGGGCAAAGACAAGCAGAACAAGACCTGCAATGAACCTCAGGTTCTCCCCTGACGGGTTGCTGGCAGGACTTTTCTTCCTGGATGACGAACCGTTGTTTTTCTTCTGTTTGCCCATAAAGCTGCAAGGGTGTAACTGATCCTCAGAGACCTGTAAAATGAATAGCAAAGGTAAAAAAAATGGTTGAGCCGGAGATCAATATTTTCAAAAGGAGATCATTTTGAGAATTAGAGCATTCAGGAAACTGGCAGGCACCTTTTTATAGTTGCTCTTCTTTTCGAACTCCCTGTCGGGAATATCTTTCCTGAGTACCTCATCAGCCGTGAACTGCAGCTCTGCATCGCCAATAATGTAAAAGAAGTCCATCAGCACTCCGTCAACATCCCGGTAGGGAGTCATACGGTTAGGATTCTCCGCTTTAATCTCATAGGTATACCAGATATGCCTGGCGCTCCCGGAACCGGGGATATCTACCCTGGCCTGCCGGCAGTTGAATCCGCAGATTACCGATCTCCGTCCGGTGTCATGCACCGTCATTCCTTCCATAGCCGTAAAACCGGGCTGAATGTCCCTGTAGTTGCCCTCAAAATAGTACTTGAAGCTGAGCAGGTTAAAATAAGTGTCATAGATGTTCTCCCTGGGGTTGATGACAGTGGTAATGCCGGTGTTTCCGATAGGTGCTTTGAGGCTTGTACTGATGAGGTCACTCTTAAACGCTATCACCAGTTCCTTTGGCAGCAGATCGCTTGACAGGGAGGAGGGGTTGCTGACATACTTGATATTATACCATATCTCGCCCTCTCTCATGTTCTTATACCCCGCATCGCCCCTGCAGGAGGCAAGCAGGAGAGTCAGAATCAGCATGGGGATCTTGAGAGGAGGGAGATACTTCACGTAAAACTGTTTGGGTGTAAATGTAGTAATTCTGTTACAGATTTCGTCCCTCTCCTTTACTATGGGGTCAAATTGGCCCTTTTGTCTGAGTAATTTTGGCCATGATTAATTTCATACGATTAAGAATTCTTTTATTGGTCAATTGTATCTTGCTTGAAATAATAGAATCATACTCTTTTGTGAGTTCCTGCATATGCAGGTTTCATTTAATATTTTAGCTTTGTCGCAGTGCTACACACATAAAAGTAATGAGTAAGAAACTTGCAGTTATCGCCCTCGGGGGCAACGCACTTCTCAGGGGTGACCAGGTGGGGACAATTGAAGAGCAGGAGCAGAATACGACTGACACCCTTGAGAACCTGATACATTTAATAAAGGAAGGATATGACCTGGTCATAACGCACGGAAACGGACCACAGGTTGGTAACATACTCATGCGCAATGATGCCGGGGAGCAGATGTACGGTATTGCTCAGATGCCCATTGACATATGCGTGGCTGACTCCCAGGGAGGCATAGGTTATATGATTGAACGGATGTTCAAGAATGTGCTTAACAGGCACGGCATCAACAAGAATGTCGTTTGCCTGGTCACTACCGTGGTGGTCGACAAGGATGATCCTGCCTTCAGCGATCCACAGAAGAGGGTGGGCAAGATCTACACCAGGGAGCAGGCCGAGGAGCTTGCCAGGGAAAAGGAATGGGTATTCAAGGAGGAGGTAAAGACTGAAGGAGGATTCCGCAGGGTGGTGCCATCACCCAAACCTGGGGATTTGATGAACCATGATCTTATACGCGAGCTCGCCGGCAGGGGTAATATCGTCATCGCTGCAGGAGGGGGAGGGGTTCCTGTCTACATTGACGAAAAGAATGATGTAAGGCCTGCCGAGGCAGTCATCGACAAGGATCTCGCCTCAGCACTGCTCGCCTCGAAGATAGGGGCAGATGAGTTCTACATCCTGACGGATGTGCCTTACGTCTATATCAATTACAAGCAGCCCGACGAGGAGATCAAGGAGTTCCTTAACTACAGTGATGCAATGAAGTATCTCAATGAGGGACATTTCTCGAAGGGGAGCATGGCTCCGAAGATAGAGGCCTGCCTGAGCTTCATCCGTGCCGGCGGAAGCAAGAGCATCATCACCGAGGCCTTTAAGCTGGAGGATAAACGGTATGGAACAAAGATAACGATGGAGTATGACTAGGCAGTTCCCAGTCGGCAGTCAGCAGTCTTCAGTCGGCAACCAAAATCGCAAATCGCAAATAACAGGGATATGGCTTACAATTTAAGAAACCGCGGCTTCCTCAAGCTGCTCGACTTTACACCGGAGGAGATAAAATTTCTCCTTGACCTCTCCTTTGATCTCAAGAAGGCAAAATATACCGGAACAGAGAGGCAGAGGCTCACCGGCAAGAATATCGCGCTGATATTCGAGAAGACATCCACCCGCACCCGTTGTGCCTTTGAGGTGGCAGCGTTTGATCAGGGAGCCCACGTGACCTATCTGGGTCCGTCAGGCTCACAGATAGGGCACAAGGAGTCGATGAAGGATACTGCCCGCGTGCTGGGCAGGATGTATGACGGCATCGAGTACCGGGGTTACGGTCAGCAGATAGTTGAAGAGCTGGCAGCTTATGCCGGAGTTCCGGTCTGGAACGGGCTGACAAACGAGTTTCATCCGACACAGATCCTCGCTGACTTCATGACCATGATGGAGCACTGTGACAAGCCCCTGAACAAGATCAGCTTCTGCTACCTTGGCGATGCCCGCAACAACATGGGTAACTCGCTGATGGTGGGTGCGGCCAAGATGGGTATGGACTTCCGGGCTGCGGCTCCCGCAGCATGCCAGCCTTCATCTGAGCTGGTACGGCAGTGTCGTGAGATAGCACGGGAGACAGGAGCAAAGATCACACTTACCGAGACCGTGGCCGATGCTGTCAGGGATGTTGACTTCCTCTATACCGATGTTTGGGTCTCCATGGGTGAGCCCGAGGCAGTATGGGAGGAGAGGATCAAATTACTGAAGCCTTACCAGGTAAACGGGGAGGTGATTATCCTGACGGGTAACCCGAAGGTCAATTTTCTCCACTGCCTGCCTGCTTTCCACAACAGGGAGACGAAGATGGGTGAGGAGATCTTTAAAAAATATGGTCTCGATGGCATGGAGGTGACGGAAGAGGTATTTGAATCACACCATTCGATTGTGTTTGACGAGGCCGAGAACCGGATGCACACCATCAAGGCAGTGATGGTTGCAACGCTGGGTGTATAGCCAGTTGGCAGTCGGCAGTCGGCAGTCGGCAGTCGCCAGTCGGCAGTCGGCAGTCAGCAGTCGCCAGTCAGCAGTCGGCAGTCGCCAGTCGGCAGTCGCCAGTCGGCAGTCGGCCACCTTCGCCACATCCTCCGTTAAAACTGTGGATGTCGAAGAGGGCGACGGTGACTAAATGCAGTGGGCAAAAGGCAGTAGACTTTTCGAAAACGAAATCGCAAATCTACACTATCAGTGCCTTGACGAAGTAGAAGGTTATCAGGAGTGAGGCGGCCAGCTTGAGACCCACACCTGTGAGGAATCCGAGGAGGCTGCCAAAGCCAGCCTTGATGGCATATTTAAAATCATCCTTGAATATGAGCTCACCTACTACGGCTCCTATAAAGGGACCGATAATAATTCCGGGCGGACCGAGGAAGAGTCCTATTATTAGTCCTACAGTCGCACCTCTCATTCCGTATTTGGATCCTCCGAACTGACGGGTTCCCCAGATGGGAACGACGTAATCGATTACCGTAACCACGACGGCAACCACTCCCAGTATGATAAACAGGTTTTTGCTTATGTCAGCGAAACGGGTAAGGTGAAGGAGCACAATCCCCAGGTAGCTCAATGGCGGCCCGGGAAGTACCGGCAGAAGGCATCCGGCAATACCCGTGATCATAAGAATGATGGCCAGTGCTAAAAGAATGTAATCCATCTAACCGTCGTACTGAGGTTCAACAGTAGTCAGGGGGTCTTCTCTACCTGGTGCCAAGTTCATCAAAATCGACATCTGAGAACTCACTGGTTTGAACGGCGCTAGCATTTTCTTCATCGGAGGTCACGGCGTCAAGCGGGGCATGAGTAACCTCTCCATTGCCTGCAAAGGTGACCGCTTCACGCAAACCCTCGGTGAACTTTTCGAAATCCTCCTTATAAAGAAAGATCTTATGTTTTTCATAGAACATCTTGCCATCCTTGCCCATGCGCTTCTTGCTCTCTGTGATTGTGAGGTAGAGATCCTCATGTCTTGTTGATTTGACATCAAAGAAATATGTCCTTTTCCCTGCGCGCACAACTTTAGTAAATACCTCCTCCTTGTCACTTCTCTCAATCTGATCGTCCGTTCTGCCTTTCTCGTCTTCCATCAGTAGTGAATGTTTTAGGGTTTCAACCGGTTAGTATGGCCAAATGTAACAATTATTTCATCAACTCAAAATCTAGCCTCCAAATTGTAAGAGATTTTTAATCAGGCAGTGAGATTAAGTTGCTATTTTTTTAACTTTGCTGCCTGAAAAATATGTTCTTTAAATGATAAGCAGAAGACAACTAAGGATCAAGGCGCTTTCAGTTCTCTACGCCTGCAACAGGAAGGAGATTTCTGACCTGGAGGAGGCTGAACAGGAGCTGATGTTGAGCATCAGGAAGAGCTACGATCTTTATCATTATCTCCTGCTGCTTTTGATTGCTCTCGCCGACATGGCCAGGGGGAAAGTGGTCCTCTCCAGGGCAAAGAATATTCCGTCGCCCGAGGATATCAATCCGAACACACGCTTTGCTGAGAACAGGGTCATCAATCAGCTCAGGAAGAATGAGCAGCTGCATCGCTATGCAGAAGCGACTCCTGCATCATGGACAAGGAAGGACAGGATCACAGGATTCAGGTCGTTGAGCCGCTGGCTTGGAACACAGGGCCTGTCGTGGTCAGAGCATCCGGGTATAGTCAAAATGATTTACAACGAGATGACACAGTGGGAGAGCTACAAGGCATACATGTCATCTCCGGACGACAGCTACAAGGCTGACCGCAGTTTTATAAAAGAGCTTGTGACAAAGCTGCTTCCTGCATCCGGGGAGCTTGATGCCAGCCTCGAGGAGCAGTCGGTTTACTGGAATGATGATCTTTTCTTTGTGGCATCGATGATACGGAATTCACTCGGAAAATTCAGGGAGAGTGACGATGGCAGTTCAATAGCCATGCCTGCCCTCTTTACCGGTGAGGATGATGAAAAGTTCGTGAAGGTACTTCTCCGGAAGGCTATCCTGAACAGCGAGAAAAACAGTGCGCTGATCGATTCTCACACTACCAACTGGGAGGTGGAGAGGATTGCCCTGATGGACCAGCTTGTGATGCATCTTGCCATTACGGAGCTGGTGGAGTTTCCCGAGGTACCCGTGAAGGTTACGCTCAACGAGTATATCGAGATAGCCAAGGATTACTGCACGGCCAAAAGCAGTACTTTTGTGAACGGCATCCTTGACAAGATCGTCAGAGAGATGAGAGCTGACGGAAGCTTTGTGAAGGAGGGCAGAGGGTTGATAGGAGAAGCATGACGGCGGACCCTCCTGATAACCCGGACGATAATAGTGAGAAACGGAACAGATGATGAAGAATTCAATTTATGTTTTAACAGCAGCGCTGGCAGTTATGGCGGTTATGACCTCTTCATGCGGAGGGAATTCATCGGGTGCGGAGCGTTACATGCCTTCTGACACTACCGGAACGGCGGTCATGACGTTTCAATCGCCGGAACACAACTTCGGGAAGGTCGGTTCCGGTGAAAAGGTGGGATGCATCTTTACTTTCAGAAACACTGGCGATGCTGATCTGGTTATAACTTCTGCCACAGCAAGCTGCGGCTGTACTGTTCCGAAATACGACAGGAAACCGGTGCCTCCTGAAGGCACGGGAACCGTTGAGGTTATATTCGACACATCCGGCAGAGAGGGTCTTCAGACAAAAACTATTGTGATTCAATCGAATGCAGAGAATAATTTAGTTATTTTGCGTATCATTGCGGAGGTGGAGAATAAATAAGAATTAAGAATTACGGATTTGGAGTCAGGGATACAAAAGCGAAGTGCAACCGTTAACTGACAATCAGCTGATAGAAAAAACGATTAAATACATATTAACAATAATAAACAATACCAAAAATGACAACACTTGCAATGATTTATTTACAGGCCGCGCCGGCAGGACAGGGAAGTCCGAACATGCTCACAGGCCTTCTTCCGCTGTTGCTGGTATTTGTGGTCTTTTACTTTTTCATGATCAGGCCGCAGATGAAGAAGCAGAAGGAGCTTACCAACTACCGTAACGCGATTGCCAAGGGCGACAAAGTGATCACCACCGGCGGTATTTACGGAAAGGTTGTTGATGTAACCGACAATGTTGTTACTGTTGAGATAGCCAATGATGTAAAGATCAGGGTTGACAAGAGCGCTATTCTGAAGGATCCTTCAGACATACAGGCAAGGCAGTAAACTCAAAACCGAAACGGGACCATGATAATAAACGACAAAAAGCGGTCGAAGCAGTTCCTCAACAAGGAGTTGCCGGTCTTTGCCTTCTTCCTGCTGCTGTCGTTCATATTCTGGTATCTCAATGAGCTCAGCAAGGAGCTTCAGGGGACCATCAACTACCCGGTGCGCTATATCAATCCGCCCAAAGACCGCATTGTCACGGGTGATCTCCCCGACAAGCTGGAGATGGATCTGCGGGGACCGGGTTACTCTATACTGAAGGTCAAACTGTCAGGCAGCAGGGCTCCGGTGGTCATTGATTTTACAAAGCAGACGCCCAGGCGTCTGCCCGGAGCTACTCCGCACTACTACCTTTTAACCTCCGGGCTTATCAATAACTTCTCAAAGCAGCTTCATGCTGACTTCGATATAATTTCGATCTACCCTGACACGCTCTTTTTCGGCTATGACAGACTGGTCACGCGGCGCATGGCCGTGATTCCTGATCTGAGTATCGATCTTCCCGAGGGAAAGAAGGTGATTATAGTCCCCGATCCCGACAGCATCAGCGTGACAGGTCCCGAACATATTCTTGACACTCTTCCGGGCATCACCACCAGGCACAGGTCATTCAGGCGGATTGACGAGAACTTCAGGTCGAAGATACGTCTTGACTGTCCGGACTACCTGTCAACGGAGCAGAAGAGGGTTGTAGTGGAGGTAACGGTATCAGGCAAGCAATCCTCCTCCTTCAGCCTGAAGCAAACCAAGGAGATATAGAACCCTGAGGAATGGCAAAACGACTGGGTGTTACGGGAGGCATAGGCAGCGGGAAGACAACCGTATGCAGGATATTCAGGGTTCTGGGAGTCCCCGTCTTCGTAGCCGACGTTGTCGCCAGGGAGATAATGGAGGACGACTCGTCGTTGCGGAAAGAGATAAATGCTATCACCGGCAGGGATCTTTATGTCACCGGCAGCCTTGACCGCAAGGAGCTGGCGCGGATCATCTTCAACTCTCCGGATATGCTTCAGAAGGTCAATGCCGCAATCCATCCGGCAGTTCTGAAGCTCTTTGACGGATGGGCCGACAGCTCAGAGGCACCCTACGTGATTATGGAGTCAGCCATTCTCTTCGAGGCAAGGGCTGACACTCACGTCGACAGGGTGCTGACACTCTCCGTACCGGTTGAGGAGAGGATAGCACGTGTAATGGGGCGCAATGACCTGAGCCGTGAGCAGGTGATAGAGCGGATAAAAAATCAGATGGAAGATGCGGAGAGAGAGGAGCAGTCGTACTACATCATCAACAACTCAGACAACGAGATGATCATTCCGGAGATCCTTAAGATACATGATGACATGCTTCGTTTTGCCGGAAGCAGAAGGTGATGGGAAAATTTGCCAAATGGATAGGCGGAGGGCTGGGATTTGTCTTTGGAGGTCCGATAGGCGCACTTTTGGGCTTCTTTATAGGGTCGTTTGTTGACAGTACGACCGTGATCAGGGAGGAGACCGGCGGGCAGAGAGTCTACAGAACAACGCCCGGGGACTTCGGTGTCAGCCTGGTAGTACTGATAGCCGCTGTCATGAAGGCTGACGGTAAGGTGCTGAAGTCGGAACTCGATTATGTTAAACGGTTTTTTCTGACCCAGTTTGGTCCTGGTACCGCACAGGAGGCGCTGCAGATGCTGAGGGACCTGCTGAGAAGGGATATACCGCTGAACGACGTCTGCAACCAAATACGGAATAACATGGACTACTCGTCAAGGTTGCAGCTCATTCACATCCTATACAATATATCAGCAGCCGACAGACGCTTTGAGAAGGTGGAGACAGAGATGATCAGGTCTATTGCAGGCATGCTGGGCATCTCCTCAGTCGACTACGAATCAATACGCAATATGTTCGTCCCGTCAACTGACGCGGCTTACCGCATACTGGAAGTTGACCATTCGGCTACCGATGAGGAGCTTAAAAAAGCTTACCGCAAGATGGCACTGAAATATCATCCTGACAAGGTGAGCCACCTGGGGGAAGATTTCCGCAAGACGGCGGAGGAGAAATTCAAGGCTGTCAATGAGGCATGGGATAAGATCAAAAAAGAACGAAACATCGTCTGACAGACGTTTGGCATACATTTAATTAACCTTAATTATTGTAAAAATGAATTTGAAAGATATTCTGGCTATTTCCGGTGAAGGAACGCTCTTCAAGTTCATCGCGCAGGGCAAGAATGCAGTCATAGTTGAGAACCTTGAGACCGGACGCCGTTTCAGTGCCGGAGCCCATGCCAGGGTAAGCGCCCTGGATGAGATATCAATCTTTACCAAAGGTGAAGATATGCCTCTGGGAAAGGTGATGGATATTTTGTGGGACAAGGAGAACGGTGGTGAGGTTATCTCGCACAGGCTGTCTGACGCTGAACTGAAGGAGTACTTTGCAGAGGTCTTGCCTGACTACGCCCGCGAGAGGGTTTACACATCAGACATTAAGAAGGTTCTGCACTGGTATAATATCCTTCACGGTTTCGGCATGCTGGTCAGGGAAGAAGAATCTCCGGCCGATGAGGCTGAGACTGACGCAGGGGAGGAAGAGCAGGAGACAGGAGAGAAGAGTCCTGAAGGCAAGAAGGCCGACCGTAAGAAGGGTGATGAAAAGGAGGAGACCGGAAAGGGTAAAGGCAAAGGCGGGGCTACTGATAAGAAAACCTCAATTCACGCAGGGGAACCTTCAGACGACATCACCCCGGAACCGGAGAAAGAGAGTTAGAATGGCAGTGTCGAACTTCGGCGGTGACGAGGTACGATACAGCTACGATGAATCACACATCATCATCGTGCCTGTCCCGTATGATGCCACTAGCACCTATATCCGCGGTGCCGACAGGGGTCCGGCAGCCATTCTTGAGGCCTCTCCGGCACTTGAGTTTTATGATATAGAGACAGGAGGGGAGGCACATAAGCGGGGTATCTTCACCCTTCCGCCTCTTGAGTGTGGCAGTGACCCGGCAGTGCTTACGGAGGCTGTTTACCGCACCGTCAAAGGCGTCTTTGACGAAAAGCGTTTTCCCGTTGTGATAGGCGGCAACCATACTGTCAGTATCGGGGCCTTCAGGGCGGCATCGGAGTCTTTTGATGGGCTGACGATACTGCAGCTTGATGCCCACTCTGACCTCCGCCCCGAATATGAGGGATCACCCCTTAATCATGCCTGTGCAGCTGCCAGGGCGAGGGAGTATGCTCCGCTGGTGCAGCTCGGTATCCGCAGTATGGCGGCGGAAGAACTGCCATTTGTTGACAGCGAAAGGATCTTCTACGCTCATGATCTGTGGTCTGACAAGTCGCTCTACGGCAAGGCACTGTCGCTCTTATCCGAAAATGTATATATCACTCTTGACCTCGATGTCTTCGACCAGTCGGTCATGCCATCAACAGGAACCCCTGAACCGGGAGGGCCTGACTACCGTGAACTGATGTTCTTCCTGCGGGATCTCTTCAGGAGCCGTAACGTGGTGGGGTTTGATGTTGTTGAACTCTGTCCTTCGGCTGAGAACAGGGCCCCTGACTTCATGGCCGCAAAGGTCATCTATCAGATGCTCAGCTACCGGTTTGCGGTGTGACGTCCGGGCTCTTTATGTCAAACTGTTTGGCCTCTTCCCAGATTACATTCATCTCATCAAGGGTCATTTCACGCAGGGAGAGTCCCTTCGCCAGGGTCTGCTGTTCAAGGTAATTGAACCTGCCGATGAATTTCCTGTTGGTCTTCTCGAGGGCCGCCTCGGGATCGATCTCGTAGAGTCTTGCCGCATTTATAAGTGAGAAGAAGAGGTCGCCCAGCTCAGATTCAATATCAACGCTCCTGCCTGCAATGATCTCTTCCTTAAGCTCGTTGAGCTCCTCGGTAACCTTATCCCATATCTGTTCCCTTGAGTCCCAGTCGAAGCCAACACCCCTTACCTTCTCCTGGATACGGTTGGCCTTGACGGTTGCCGGCAGGGAAGATGGAACGCCTGATAGGACCGGTTTGTATTCGCTCTGTTCCTTCATCTTCAGATGCTCCCAGTTCTCCTCAACCTCACGGGCTCCGCCTGTGACACTCACGTCGCCGAACACATGTGGATGACGGTATATCAGTTTCCCGTTAATGCCCTCGAGTACATCACCCATGTCGAACACTCCTTTCTCGGCTCCGAGCCTGGCATAGAAGACCACGTGCAGCATCAGGTCGCCCAGCTCTTTTTTTATTCCGTCACTGTCATCCCTGATGATGGCGTCGGCAAGTTCATATGTCTCCTCTATTGTCAGTTTCCTCAGGGTCTGGCTTGTCTGCTTCCTGTCCCACGGACACTTTTCCCTCAGTTCGCCCATAATATCCAGCAGCCTGGAAAATTCTGCAATTGCTCTTTCCTTCATCTGTTTCAGTTTTTAAAAAGGCCTCCTGTCACGCCCGCATCATCTTTTACCTCAACCCTCACGGCATCACCTGTATCAACACCGAACAACTGGCACATGTTTGCTCCGTTAATGGATACCTCAAGCAGGTCAAGAGTGTTGAATCGTGTCACTATCTCACCCACAGGCTCATCACTATAACGCCGGCTTATCTTTTCAGTATAGTAGCGGTTGTTCTTTATCAGAATCCTGAAGCTCCTGCTCTCAAAGACCCTTGCAAATATCTCCCGTGTGATGTTGGTGATGGCGTTGCCGTATGAATCAATGAAGATAACGCTTCCAATTATCACATCCCTGTCAATGGCAGCCCTGAGCGGCATCTTTTCGGACAGACTTTCTTCCCTGGTACCCAGGCTTTCGGGTTGTTTTCCCGATGCTATAGCAGCAGCGGCACTGGCAAAAAGGGCGATTTCATCATCACCGGTGTCGTTTTTGAGCCGGATCACCAGATCGGGCGGGGAGTTGAGGATAAGGTTAAAGATGCCGTTGTCAGCACCGATGAACCAGTGTCCGCGTGCCTTTACCAGGAGGTGGGGCTGGCTGCCGGTCCCTTCGCTGCTTATGAAGACAAGGTGTATAGTACCCTCGGGGTAGTGGCAGTAGGTATTCCTGATCACGAAGGCACCGTGCATGATGTTCATGGGCGGGATGCCCCCTGCATTGTTCACCACTGTGGCATCGGGACAGCCCGAAGCGAGCTTGCCCCTCAGTATGCCGTAAAAGAAATCATCTTCCCTCCACTCGGTGGTCAGTGTGATCAGTGCCATTCCAAATTTGTTACAGCAAAGATAATCTTCTGAAAAAAATAAGTTTACTTTGTGAAGAGAGGCATTCAAAAAAAGAGCTGGGAGAGCAAAGAGAGAGAAGATTGATGACAGAGAAAGTGATAAGGCTTGAGGATATTGACCCTGTTGTCATGTTCGGACCCAACAACAGGCTGCTAGAGCAGATACAGGGATATTATCCGAAGGTTAAGCTGATTGCCAGGGGGGGGGAAATAAAGTGTATTGGCGAGGAAGAGGAGGTCAGCCTCTTTGCCGCCAGAATGTATGAGCTGATAGAATATTATAGGCATTACAACAGGCTGGATGAGAGTGACCTGGAGCGGTTGATGCTTGACGATGAGCATATGCACAGTGCTTCCGGCGGTGAGTTTGAGGAGACGCTTGTATTCGGCACGAGCGGCAAACCCGTGAGAGCCCGTACAATCAACCAGCTGCTGCTGGTTAAGGAGTACAGGGCGAATGACCTGATCATTACCGAGGGCCCTGCCGGCACGGGCAAGACCTATACCTCCATAGCACTGGCCGTCAGGGCTCTCAAAAACCATGAAGTCAAGAAGATAGTGCTGACACGTCCGGCTGTGGAGGCAGGTGAAAGACTGGGGTTTCTTCCGGGTGACATGAGAGACAAACTTGATCCTTACCTGCAGCCTCTGTACGACGCACTGAATGATATGATCCCCTTTCGCAAGCTGGAGCAGTGGCTTGCTGACGGAACGGTGCAGATAGCGCCACTTGCCTTCATGCGGGGACGAACGCTGGAGAGCTGCATCGTGATACTCGACGAGGCCCAGAATGCCACGGTGAGCCAGCTCAAGATGTTTCTTACCCGCATGGGAGTAAATTCGAAGTTCATACTTACCGGTGACACAACACAGATAGACCTGCCCCGCAGGGGTGAGTCGGGACTGCTGCAGGCCATCAGGCTGCTTGAGGGAATAGAGGGTATCTCAGTCATTCGCTTTGATGAACGCGATATCGTCAGGCACAGGCTTGTCAAGCAGATAGTGAGGGCATATGATGCAGAAGAGAAGAACAGAGACCGTGAGAAAAATGATACCAAAGAAGAGTAAAATGGCAAGACCTATTGTAACGACAGATTTCCACTTCCCCGGCCAGAAAGATATATACAGAGGCAAGGTACGCGATGTATATAACATTGATGACACCTACCTGGTGATGATTGCATCAGACCGCATCTCGGCATTTGACGTGGTGCTCCCAGAGGGCATCCCTTACAAGGGGCAGGTGCTCAACCAGATAGCCGCAATGTTCCTGGAGATGGTCAGTGATATTGTTCCTGTGTGGAACACCGCATCACCGGACTCCAATGTTACGGTCGGTCACAGGTGCACACCCTATCCTGTAGAGATGATTGTCAGGGGTTATCTCACAGGCAGCTCGTGGCGCACTTACAAATCCGGAGCCCGGGAGATCTGCGGCATACCCCTTCCTGACGGCCTGAGGGAGCACCAGCGTTTTGACAGACCGCTGATAACCCCTACCACCAAGGCCGAACAGGGATTGCATGACCAGGATATATCTGCTGCAGAGATAATTGCCAGTGGCCTTGTGCCTGAGGAAGAGTACAGAATGCTGGAGGAGTACTCAATGCAGCTGTTTCTGAGAGGGTCGGAGATAGCTGCTGAGCGCGGACTGATACTGGTTGACACAAAGTACGAGTTTGGGAGACGCGACGGGAAGATCTATCTGATAGATGAGATACATACTCCAGACAGCTCACGCTATTTTTATTCCGACGGTTATGAAGAGAGGTTCGCTGCCGGTGAACAGCAGAGGCAGCTTTCAAAGGAGTTTGTGAGAGAGTGGCTCATGTCACGCGGTTTTCAGGGCAGGAGCGGGGAGAAGGTGCCGGAGATGACCGGGGAGATAGTGACGGAGATCTCCGAACGCTATATTGAGCTTTATGAAAAAATTACCGGCTGTAAATTTGTGAAGGATGAGACAGAAGATCCTCTCGTGAGGATAGAGAGAAACGTAACCGTTTTCCTGGCCGGTCTGAGATAATGCCGCTGACAAGCGGTCAGAAATTAATAAATGTTCAGTTTGTGATGAAGACAATACAGGGTATGCTCCACGGACAGCTGTTGAAGGCAGTAGTGATACTGCTGGCGACACTCTCTCTGACACCGCTGCATGGTCAGGAACCGGTACCGGTGGAGGTATCGGACCATCGGACCGTCATCGGAGGGAAGGAATATTTTCTCCATGTGGTTCTGAGAGGACAGACCCTCTATTCGATTTCGAAGGCATACAACGTTACCATAGTGCATATCATAGGAGAAAATATCATACGGGATAACGGCATCCAGGAGGGACAGATGCTGCAGATACCCGTCTCTTCAGCTATGCAGAAGGCAGAGAGTGATGTGGCACCCGTGCCTGCAAAGGATACGTTGCCCCGGCGCGATACCGCTGTTGGGGAAGAACGTGTCACCGCTATTCATAGGGAGGCTCCTGTTGCAGCACAGGGTGATGAGAAGTACATCTATCACAGGGTAAGGAGGGGAGAGACCCTGGCGTCAGTTGCCAGGCAGTACGGCATTACAGTCAGAGATCTGAAAAGGGCAAACAGGGGACTGCTCTTCCCGCAGATAGGAGATTACCTGCGCATACCCCGGAAGCGTGTTTCAACCGATTACAAGAGAATGGAGGCGGTTAGTGTCATAGACACCATCCAACTTGGAGAGCAGGTTCCTGATACGATGACCATTCCGGAGGAGGCAGAGATATTCACGGTGCCGGAGGCGCGGACGGAAATCACCTCCCTGACCGGCTCAGTACATGTGGCAGTATTGCTGCCTTTTTACACTGATGAGAACAACAGGAGGACCTATATTGACTCAACCCGCAAAGACATACGAGGCGATGTTATATACAGGGGGGTGACACTACCCTCCACCTGGATCTACGAAGGGAGCCTGCCCTTCCTGGAGGCCTATGAAGGCATACTCATGGCAGCTGACAGCCTCAGATCACTGGGGCTGACCATAGAGATGGATGTATATGACACATACGCAGACACATCACAGATAAACAGGCTTATATGGTCGGGAAAGCTTGATAATGCTGACCTGATCATTGGGCCGGTATTCTCCTACAATCTTGGGAAGATATCATCATGGGCTACAGAGCGAAATATACCTGTCGTCTCCCCGGTACCCCTGCGTGACAGGGATATTCTGAGTAACAGGCCAACACTATACAGGGTATTCCCGTCTGAACTGATTGCACATAAGATCATGGCCGGTGAGCTCAGGTCGCATCCCGGCAGCAATGTAGTATTCCTCCACGGTGACAGCGCCATGTACGATCCGTCCACGCTGATGCTGTGGGAGAGTGTAAGGCAGGTGGCGAAGGAGGTGGCTCCGTTTGACACTGTAGGCCCGGTACCATACTGGTTTACCGGGATGTCATCACGGCGCGATGCATACAGCGGTGTCACATCGCTTGATACTTTGTTTTCTGCTGAGCGTGAAAACATTGTTATACTTGCCTCCAAGAACAGCTCAGTCATCAGTTCTGCCTTTTCAGCCATTCATTCATTACTGCGCAAGTATGATATCAGGGTGATCGGATATCCTGATGTCAGGGATCTGGAGACCATTGACCTGAAATACTTTTATGACCTGGAGCTCTTTATTCCTGCTGAGTGCTATGTTGATATTAACTCGCCGGAGGCTAAGGCCTTCAGCTGGTCATTCATGAAAAGGTTCAGGACAGAACCCATGGCCGGCAGTTTTGCCTGGAGAGGGTTTGATATTGCGTGGTATTTCATCGGGGGTATGGCCTTGCACGGCCATGATTTCCTGAAGGACCCGGGTCTCTTTAATCCTGTGCTTCTATGCCTGGAGCCCGATTTCAGGCGTGACAGCAGGAGTGACGGATATGAAAACAGGGGTATGTTTATTCTCCAATACAGGAAGAACATGACCATTGATGTCAGGAGACCGTGGCCCAGGCTCCTCCCCGTGGAGGATGTCCCAGTGGTTCACGAAGCTGATTCGGTTGTTATTGATCCTTTTTCAGGCTCATCAGTACGTAATCAAGGACGATTGGGAGGTCGTCAGCGCTGACACCGGCTGCCGTCAGCATCGGTGTATCATCATTGACGATGTTTATGAAGGCTTCTGTACTGAGTTGACCCTTTTCCAGTGCGCTGATGTAGTGTGCGGCGGCCTCTTGCGAGGAGCCCTGGAGGAGTGCCAGGTGACCCATGTTCACCAGGTCATAGGGTGTGAGGCCGCTTGCGGCCAGCCTGCCGAAATACTCTGCTGCCTCCCTGTACTTCCCCGTCATCAGGTAGCACCATGCGATGGGTCTGAGTACCCTGACGTTTCCGGGACTCTCATATTCTATCCTGAAATAATGTTTCAGGGCCTCCTCATACCTGTCGTTGTCGAGATAGCAGTGGGCGGTCATTAGTATTGTGCCCTGATCATCGGGATCGTTTTTGAGCGCCCGCAGGTAGGCCTCAAGTGCTTCTTCTGACCTTCCCAGCCTCCTGAGGCAATAGCCGGTCTTGCGCAGCGTCCAGCTCTTGGGGTCAATGAGCGCAGCCTTTGAGTAGGCCTCCACCGCTTTTTCATATTCTCCCTCTTTCTGATAACAGTATCCGGCCTTTTCGTAAATCTCGGCATCATCAGAGACTGTGCTGATCAGGGTCAGATAGAGGGAGAGGGCATCAGAATAATACTCCTTGCTGAAGAAATAATCGGCAAGCGACCTGTCATCTTCGGGGGAGCCGCATATCTCCCTGTAGAAAAGAGAGTTGTAGATATCAAGCCTGCTGGTGAAGAGATCCTCGAACTCATTCCTGAAGTCGGAGAGCTTGTAGAACCTGTAAAGGTCGTGTATATACTGGGTCACGTTGGTTCTGAACTGAGCCTCCGGGTCGGTAAGCTCACCGTCATACTTCATCTGTTCCAATCCCTCAAGCTCCATTCTGAACACCTTTAGCATCATGCTTTTCTGTTCTGCAGGCAGGTGTTTCATATTCAGGATGAGAGAGAACTTGTCGGAGTTGCATATGAAGGGGGTTTTATAGAGTGCTTCGGCCAGCTCATTGATTGCCGGTCCGAGTATCTCATCCCTGAAGATGTCGTCAACCGCAATATGGTCAGGATAGAACGGAATAAACCAGTTGCGCAGCTCTCTGAAGAAATCGAATTTCTTCAGTCCGGAAAAGGCTGACATATATACATCCGATCCCTCCATCTGGAGGTTGGATAGCTCCTCCATTGTTTTGAACATCTCCTCTGATCCGCTGAACATATCCGACCAGTCAGGGTTTTGCCCCTCGCCGGGATTCTCACCAAGGATCATATCGAGATCAAGCTTCTCCTCGATGCGGGGCCTGAGTTTTACAACTTTTGGGAGTATCTCCTCATTCATCCTCTTGCTCAACTTCTCAGTGTCGCGTGACCTGACAGCCTGCAGCACCACCATCCGGCTGCGTTCCCTGAATTTACTCCCCGCGGCCAGCTCCATGATCGACTCCATGACCTCAGGGTAGAGGCTTAGACGGTTACTATAATAGTAGAGACTGAAGATCAGTCCTGTAATTGCTCTCTCAGCCACATGAGGCGTTTTGTCGTTTGTGAGCCGGCCAAGCATCTGCAGTTTGGCCGGGTCCCAGATCCGCAGGCTGCTGAGAGTCACGGCGCTGACGTAAGACGCCATCTCATGCCACTCGAACTTGCCGGAAGTGGCGAGCATGTTCATTAGGCTCTCCTCTGCCTCACCGTAAAAATCGGCAAGCCAAAGGTGGTTGAAGATGATGCCCGACAGATGTTCTGTCTCCCTTGCCCTGTCGCTCTCCGGGGTTGTATTGATGATCTCTGCCGATGAGAGTATCTCGTCGAGCCTCGATTTGAAGACCAGGTTGTCAACGCTCTCGATTATATTGCCTCCCCGAAGCCTCTCCTCTCTCTGTTCACGATCTCTGACAGAATAAGTGTACCAGGCCGAGTGATGTGCCAAAATGTCCTGTTTAATCCTGTCATTCAGACGGAGGATATCGCGCATAAGTTTGAGATAGACCTTGTGGCGCTCCGGATCGCTAATACCTTCAACGGTATACGTGAGGATATTCATGTAGGTTGACTGCAGCTTGTGAAACTCATCCCTGAGGCCTCCAACAGATACACTGTCAAGCATATCAGCCATGATATCAAAGCTCTGCTTGACCTTGCGGCGGACTACGAAGTTGCACACTCTCTTATGCTGCAGTATGACGGTATTGATATTCATTTTCCAGTGGGGGGTAAGGTTCTCCCTCGATATCAAAACAACAATCAGGCCACCGGTGATGTTCAGAAGCTGAAGCCAGCGCTAACGTAACCCTTAACCGGTTTATAGAGGAGTTCATTTTCGTAAAACCCATGCATGACTCCTATTGTTATTGGTCCGGCAATGGTCATGTAGTTTATCCCCACGCCGTAGCCGCCGATTATTGTGAATCCGATATTCCGGTCAGGCTCCTGGATAGCGAAGATGTTTGTGATTGCACGAAGGTATAAGTCATCAAGAATTTCATAGTCTCCGCCAAACCTTACGCCGGCGAGGCTTCTTACAGCTATCTGGTTTGCATGGAATCCTACGGCGGCCACGGAGCGGCCAGTCACAGCGTCCAGACCACCGAGGTAGAAAAAATTATTGTTTGAAGTGATTGAATCAGCCCCGGTGACGAAGAGTGCTTCCCCTCCAAAGTTAAACGTTAGCTTCGCCGATGAAGAGGTATATGTTCTGAATGAGGCTCTCGCGGAGTAGAAACGCTCAAAGGAGAATGACGATTCGTCCTCTTTATCATAAACATACCGGCTCGTGCCCCTCTTGACGGCTCCGCTGAGGAGTCTGGATGCGGATACGGAAAGGCTGTAAACCAAACCGTTGTCAGGGAAATGTTTGTAATCAAGAGTGTTAGCCTGATAGGTATAGTTGAGCTTCAGGTAGTTGTAAGATAGTTTACGTATTTGGTCAGTGGTGATATAATCAGGGATCAGGTGCTGATTCTCAATTGATCCGTTAAGGCTCATCATGTGGTTCAGGCTTAACCTTCGGCTGAATGACAGTGATGTGACAAAGTTCTGGCTTAGCATGGCTCCTGTCTGGTGTCTCAGTATTACAAGCGGAAGCCGGGTATTGTCGGCGAAGAATGATGCTTCCATACCCGTCTTCTGGCTTCGGTCAACGAACTGCATGGCGCCCAGCCTGATGCGGTAGTATTGCCCGAGAAAGGAGTCAAAGTTGATTACTGACCTGGAAGTTATGAGATCTCTCATGGAGATGTTGAGCACCACCCCTGAGCCCAGTGCGGGATCATAATGAAGTGATCCGTAAAGCATTGCCTGCGGGCGCTCAATACAGTCAATCTGGAGTATCAGAGAATCATGCCGGGGCAGCACCCTGTACTTCACCTTTTCAAACCAGCTCTTGCCGTAAAGAAGATCTATACCCTCGGCAAGCATATCCCTGTCGACAACCTGTCCGGGCTCTATGTCAAGCACGCCTCTTATCTGGTCATCGCTGATAATGCTGTTACCGATGACCTCTATCCGATTAAATTTGTAGGTGCTTACATCAGTCAGGGGCCTGATCGCTGCCTGCGGAGCGATGGCATCAAGTGAATCGGCAAGCCGCTTAAACTTTTCAAAATAGGGAAGAGCATCATGGTATCCCTTGCTGATAATAGAGTCTGTATTCTGAAAAGAGAGGATAGATACATTTTTGAGCTCCGGCTCTATCATGATGTCGGTGAGTCCTTTCTGTTCCTCATAATCGGCAAAGCTTGTCAGCAATCCTATCTGTTTCAGGATACCATAGGCCGATTCAAGATCCTCTACCTTGATCCCTCTGAAGCTCACGTATGATCCTATAATGATGTCGGCTCCCACGTCACAGAGCTCAGAGACAGCATAGTTTCTTACGACACCGCCGTCGACAAGGAGCGCTGTGTCAATCCTGACAGGGGTGAAGACCGAGGGTATTGCCATGCTTGCCCTGATGGCGTCAGGAAGGTATCCGCGGGTCAGGATAACCTTTTTTGCAGTTATGATATCGGTACCGACGCATAGGTAGGGGATTGGCAGCTCAGAAAAGTCAGTGACAGTAAGTGCCGGCCAGAAGTAATGGTTCAGGCCGCTTTCTATCTGCTGACCATTGATCAGGCCCGATGGGATAAGTATCTTATTCCTGGTAATGGGCAGAGAGAAGAGACTGTTGAAGTAGTGCTTCTTTTCGAGGAAGATAACCTTGTTCTCGTCTATCCTGTCAGAGAGGGCTGCATCCCAGTCATATTCACGAAACATGGACGCCAGGCTGTCAGGTGAGTAACCCATGGCATACATCCCTCCAACAATACTGCCGATACTGACCCCGGAAATATAATCGGGTCTCAGTCCTGCCTCCTCCATCACCTTCAGTACCCCGATATGGGCCAGTCCTTTTGCGCCGCCGCCGCTCAGTGCCAGCCCCACCTTTGGTCTTACAGGTGCTTCCTGGGCAGGGAGAGGCAGAGCGCAGCAGAATGTACAGAACAGTGCCAGGCATACGACAATTGCCGTCTTTGCCTTCACTGAGCCACTGCTGTTTCTTTCAGATACCATCTGCTTGTTGCGGTGAAGATAACCTATTTGCGGCACCTTCTACAGGCAAGTTAGCTATATTATGTAAATTGGTGACGTGAAAAAAGGTGAAAATTTCAGGCGTCACTGGCTGCCAACATCAAAAAAGGAGATGGAGGCGCTGGAGTGGGAGAGGGCTGATGTCATACTCTTCAGCGGTGATGCCTATATAGACCATCCCTCCTTTGGGGCGGCCGTGATTGCCCGTGTGCTGGAGGCTGCCGGCATGCGCGTTGCGGTGGTGCCGCAGCCCAACTGGCGCGATGACCTGCGCGACTTCACCAAGCTGGGTGCACCGCGTTATTTCTTTGGTGTCACCGCCGGTAACATGGATTCGATGGTTAACCACTATACTGCTGCCCGCCGTCTTCGGTCAGACGATGCCTACACACCGGCAGGAGCGGCAGGCTTCCGCCCTGACTATGCCACGATGGTATATACACAGATACTCAAAAGGCTCTTTCCCGAAGTGCCGGTGGTTGTCGGGGGTATTGAAGCCTCAATGAGGAGGCTGATGCACTACGACTACTGGAAGGATTCCCTGGAACCGTCGATTCTTATCTCCAGCGGTGCCGACCTGCTGATATACGGCATGGCAGAGAAGGCGGTGACGGAACTGGCTCTCCGTGCCAGGCAGGGAGAGAGGATAAATGCGATATTCGATCTGCCTCAGTCCGCATACCTCCTGCCTACCGGGGAGATGCCCCCGCCGATGCCGGGGGTGAAGGATAAGGTCATGCACTCGTGCAGGGAGGTGATGAAGTCACGCAAGGCCTATGCCGAGAACTTTGTCCTGTTTGAGAAGACAAGCAACAGTCCCAGGCCTGTCAGGCTGACAGAGCCGTGCGGCGAAAGGAGTGTAGTGGTCAATCCACCCTCACCTCCGGCCACGGAGGCAGAGATGGATGCGATTCATGAGCTGCCGTTCAATTATGCACCCCATTCCCGGTATGAGAAGAAAGGAGCTATTCCGGCCTGGGAGATGATCAGGTTCTCGGTAAATATTCACCGCGGCTGTTTCGGCGGCTGCAGCTTCTGTGCCATAGCAGCACACCAGGGTAAGTTTGTCAGCAGCCGTTCGGTGGCATCGGTGTTGAGTGAAGTGGATCATATCAGCACGATGCCGGGATTCAGGGGATACCTCTCAGACCTCGGAGGCCCCTCGGCCAACATGTACAGGATGGAGGGCAGGGATAAGAAGAGGTGCAACAGGTGCGGCAGGCCTTCATGCATCTGGCCTGCGGTATGTGATAACCTCAACACCTCGCACAGGGAGCTGCTGGCGCTATACCGGAAGGTCAATGCTCTTCCGTACATCAAAAAGGCTTTTGTCGGCAGCGGAGTGAGGTATGACCTGCTGATGAAGGAGTTCAACAGCTCGGCAGGGAAGGATGAAGAGCAGTATCTGAGGGAGCTTGTGCTCAATCATACGAGCGGCCGACTGAAGGTTGCCCCTGAGCATACCGACGATGAGGTTCTCAACCTGATGAGAAAGAGCTCATTCAGTCATTTCAGGAGGCTGCGCAACAGGTTTCTCGAGATAGTGCATGGCAGCGGGGTGAAGTATGAACTGGTACCCTATTTTATCTCTGCGCATCCGGGGACGACGGAGCAGAAGATGGCAGCTCTGTCGCACGAGCTGCAGAAGATGGGGATGCATCCGGAGCAGGTGCAGGATTTCACTCCGACGCCGATGACGCTTGCAACGGCAATGTATTATCTTGGTTTCGACCCCTACGGCGGGAGAAAGGTCTATGTGGCCCGGGAACCTGCGGAAAAAAAGAGGCAGAAGGAGTACTTTTTCAGTCGGCAGTCCGCCACCTTGGCCAAGGCTACGGCAGCTAAAAGCAGTCGGCACTCTTCAGTCAGCAGTCGGCAGTTTGGGGCTCCGACATCGGAGGAGACTCAATCCCGACCACGAAGTGCGTCGGGACGGCACTCTTCAGTCAGCAGTCCTCAGCCCTCAGCCCGCAGGAAGAAGAGTTCTGCCAGGGGGAGTGCGAAAGGCCGAAAGCGTTAACCGGTTATTGGTACTCTTTAAGTATGTCCTGCACATCATCCGGAGCCACCCTTCCGTATGTTTTCTCACCGATGAGCACCACCGGGGCGAGTCCGCAGGCACCCACGCACCTGAGACTGGAGAGCGAGAATTTGCCGTCGGGGGTAGTCTGACCCACCTGCAGTGAAAGTTCCTTTTTGAATTCATCGAGCACCTTTTCTGCTCCCCTAACGTAGCAGGCTGTGCCCATGCAAATGCTTATCGGGTGACGGCCCTTGGGAGTCATGGTGAAGAATGAGTAGAAGGTCACCACCCCGTAGACCTGGGCTACAGGAATATTGAGTTTTGAGGCTATGGCCTCCTGTATCTCTGCCGGCAGGTAGCCGAAGTGTTCCTGAGTCTTGTGGAGGACATTTATCAGTTCTGACTGTTCGTTTCCGAATGAATCGCATATTTCGTTGATTTTGTCAACATCTTCCTTTCTCAGTTCTATCTTTATACTTGACATCTCGTTGAATATTAGATTAATGTTTCAGATCTCACTGCTTAACAATGATCTTCGCCTTCTTGTCAAAATAGTGCGTATGCAACAGGTGGTGTGCCTTCTCGCTGTTGGGTTCGCCAAGGAACTCCTTGTAGAGGTTGATGATGTATGGGTTCTCATGTGAGACCCTGATGGTTTTATTCTTATCCTCCTCATAGATAGCCCTGGCCCTGGCTTTGAGTATTGAAGAGTCGCCGTGGTGCAGTGGCTGTCCGCCTCCTCCGATACATCCTCCGGGGCAGGCCATAACCTCAATGGCATGGAATGTAGAGCGGCCGGCGCGTACATCGTCAAGCAGCTTGCGGGCGTTGCCGAGCCCATGGGCTATGCCGATGTTGATCGGCAAACCGTCAAAGTTAATAGTGGCCTGCCTGACCCCTTCCATTCCTCTCAGCTCATCGAAGTCGAGACGGCTGAGCTTCTTGCCAGTGTAGAGTTCATAGGCAGTACGTACTGCCGCCTCAATGACACCTCCGGTGTTACCGAAGATCACCCCGGCGCCGGTGGATTCACCCAGCGGCCTGTCGAAATCAGCATCGGGCAGGTTGTTGAAGTCGATGTTGGCCTGCTTGATGAAGTGGGCCAGCTCACGTGTGGAGATGGAGAAGTCGACATCAGGGTTGCCGTCGACGGAGAATTCGGGTCTCTGGCTCTCATATTTTTTTGCCAGGCACGGCATGATGGATACGACCACCATATCCTTGCGGCTGACATTGATCTTTCCGGCAAAGTATGACTTGGCGATGGCGCCGAACATCTGCTGTGGCGACTTGGCCGTGGATGGGACATCTTTCAGGTCGGGGAAGTTGTGCTCAAAGAAGTTGACCCAACCCGGACAGCATGATGTAAGTATGGGAATGTTGGCATCCTCATCTCCGTTGAGGAACTTGCCCAGCCTGGCAAGAAGCTCTGTGCCCTCTTCCATTATTGTAAGGTCGGCAGCAAAGTCAGTGTCGAAGACATAATCGAACCCGAGCTCTTTCAGGGCAGAGACAAGTTTGCCCGTGACCAGTGATCCCGGTTTCATGCCGAACTCTTCACCGAGGGCAGCACGTACGGCGGGTGCGGTCTGAACCACGACTGTCTTTGAGGGATCGGCGATGGCGCGAAGCACATCGCCGGTATGATCCACTTCTGTAAGGGCACCTGTGGGGCAGACGGCGACGCACTGTCCGCAGTATGTACAGGGTGAGTATTCGAGGTTCTGCTCGAAGGCAGGGGCAACCACGGCCATGAAGCCCCTGTTCACTGCTGAGAGGGCGCCGACGGTCTGTACCTCGTTGCACATCATCTCGCACCGGCGGCACATGATGCACTTGTCGAGGTCGCGTATGATTGAGGGTGAGGTATCCTTCCGGTATGTCGACATCTCTGCAATCTCCTGTCCTGTGATCTCCCTGATGCCCAGTCTGATAGCCATATTCTGCAGCTCGCAGTTACCTGACTTGGGGCAGATGAGGCAATCTTTCGGATGGTCTGAGAGGATGAACTCCATAACGGTCCTGCGGGCGTTCATGACCCTGGGGGTGTGGGTGCGGACAACCGCTCCCTCATCACATTTGGTGATACATGCCGGAGAGAGGTTCCTGCGTCCCTGCACCTCTACGACGCATATCCTGCAACCTCCCGGTTTATTTTCGATATTCAGGTCGTCGAGCTTCATGTGGCAGAGGGTGGGTATGTCAATGCCCATCCTGCGTGCGGCACCGAGTATGGTGGTGCCCTTCTCGACTTCGATCTGCTTGTTGTCTATGGTAAGCTTTATTGTTTCCATCGTCATTCTCCCTCTCATTAGTTGATTAGCACAGCGCCGAATTTGCATCTCTCGAAGCAGGCACCGCATTTGATGCATTTCTCCTGGTCAATGAAGTGCGGCTCCTTGCGCTCTCCACTGATGGCATTGACAGGGCATCCTCTCGCACATGCCGTGCATCCGACGCACTTCTCTTCTATAATGGTATACTTCATCAGGTCGCGGCATGATCCGGCAGGGCATCTCTTCTCTGTGACATGGGCTATATACTCATCCATGAAGTTGTCCATGGTTGAAAGGACGGGGTTGGGTGATGTCTGTCCGAGTCCGCAGAGTGAGGTGTCCTTGATGACATGACACATGTTCCTGAGCCTGTCGAGGTCAGCGAGGGTGCCGTTACCTTTGGTGATATAAGTAAGCAGCTCGTAAATCCTCTTGTTTCCGATACGGCAGGGAGTGCATTTGCCGCAAGACTCTTCCACTGTAAATTCCAGGAAGAATTTTGCGATGGAGACCATGCAGTCGTCTTCATCCATCACTATCATTCCTCCTGATCCCATCATCGAACCGGCGGCAACCAGGTTGTCAAAGTCGATGGGAGTGTCGAGGTGATGTTCGGTAAGACATCCGCCCGAGGGGCCTCCTGTCTGTACAGCCTTGAACTTCTTGCCGTTCTTGATACCACCGCCTATCTCAAAAATGATCTCACGCAGTGTGATGCCCATGGGCACTTCGATGAGTCCCACGTTGTTGATCTTGCCGGCGAGGGCGAATACCTTCGTTCCCTTTGATTTCTCCGTTCCGATTGATGAGAACCATTCCCATCCCTTGTTGATGATTACCGGGACGCTGGCAAATGTCTCGACGTTGTTGACGTTGGAGGGTTTTCCCATGAAGCCGCTTTCGGCAGGGAAGGGAGGTTTGTTTGTGGGTTCACCGCGCATGCCCTCCATGGAGTGGATGAGGGCTGTCTCTTCGCCGCAGACAAATGCTCCCGCGCCGTAGCGGAGGTCGATGTCAAAGCTGAAGTCGCTTCCCAGGATGTTGTTGCCAAGCAGGCCGTAGTCACGTGCCTGGCCGATGGCTATCTTCAGCCGCTGTATTGCCAGCGGGTATTCGGCACGGATGTAGATGAGTCCTTTCGTGGCGCCGATAGCATATCCGCAGATAGCCATTGCCTCAAGGACGGAGTGGGGGTCGCCTTCCAGCACCGAGCGGTCCATGAATGCGCCCGGGTCACCCTCGTCGGCGTTACATACAACATATTTCTGGTCAGCCTGGTTTTTAGAGGCTATCTCCCATTTGAGTCCGGTGGGGAAACCGGCTCCGCCGCGGCCGCGCAGGCCGGAATTCTTGATGACGTCGATCACATCGGCAGCGGTGTATTCCGTGACACACTTCCCGATGGCGGCATAGCCTTCGCGGGCGATGTATTCATTGATGTTTTCAGGGTTGATGGAGCCGCAGTTGCGGAGTGCGATGCGTATCTGCTTCCGGTAGGAGCCCATCAGCCCTGAACCGCTCACATGCTCACCGGTGGAGGGGTTGACGTAGAGCAGACGCTTTACCGGTTTGCCCTTGATGACATGCTCGGCCACGATGACTGCAGCATCCTCGGGTTTGACCTGCACATAAAAGGCATTATCAGGCATAACCTTAACGACGGGCCCTTTTTCGCACAGACCGAAACAGCCTGTCATTATAACCTGTACCTCGTTACCAAGACCCTTTTCTTCAAGTTCCCTCTTCAGGCTCTCAGCTATGAGAGCGCTTTCCGAGGCGCGACAGCTTGTCCCGCCACATACCAGAAGGTGCATTCTGAATTTTGACATTATACTGGTCCTCCCTGTTATTAGTCTATCCTTTCATAGTTAACCGGTATGATTCCTTCAACCAGTTCACCGTTCCTGATGTATTTCTCAATGATCTCGTCGGCTCTTTTTCTGTCGACAAAACCGTAGACGACAGGCTCCTGTCCCGGTAGCTGTACCTCCACAGTAGGCTCAGCATAGCAGTAGCCCATGCATCCTGTCTGGGTGACGACGGCACCGATGCCTCTTTTGTCAAGCTCCTCAACGAAGAAGTCCATTATCGGCCGTGCGCCTGATGCGATTCCGCAGGTTGCCATGGCAACCCTCACCTGAACGACTGCTTCCGGGCTGCCATCTCTGGCTCTCATATCGAGTTGTGTCTTGGTCTCTATCCGGACTTTCTTCAGGTCTGCAATTGATTTGAGTTTTTCCATTTCTGATGATGTTTTTAACTGCTTCTGACTCCTGTCGAGTGGTATGGTTGCAAACTTAATGTGTTACTTCTTACAAATACCTAAGAATTATCACTCCTTCACTTGATATTTATCTGTACTGCTTCCGGGAATACAAAAGCGATGTAAAGATAATAATTAATGTTATATTTATAACAGTGTTAATAAAATAACATAAAATTATCTCAAAATACCCTTACTCGAGATGCAGAAATTATCTATAGCCTTTATTATCTTAAGTATGCAAATTCCGATCCGGGTTTCCACTGAGGCCTGATATCGCTTGTTACAATGCTGTAACCGACTACAAAAACAGCCCTGGCGTCTTCAACGATGCCGTCGAAATCCATTTCCGGGTAGTAATTGTCAGCTGGTTTATGGTACCGGTTTGTGATGTAATCTTTCTGCTGAGCGGCAGCCCACTCCTTTCCGAACTCCCTGCTGTCGCTGTTACCGCGGGCGAAGAGGGCCGGGACTCCTATCTGTGCAAAGGGGAAGTGGTCTGACCGGAAGTACATTCCTGTTTCGGGATTGGGATCAGGGGTTATATATCTACCCTGTTTCGCTATGGCTTCGGCTAGCATATCGTCGAGTTGCGACTGTCCGTAGCCCGTAATCATAATATCCTTCATTCTTCCCATCGGCAGAAGGAGGTCGTTGTTGAATGCGGCGACGATATTTTCCGTTTTTACCGGAGGATTGGCGGCGAACCAGGAGGATCCGAGAAGTCCCTGTTCTTCAGCGGTGGGAAAGAAGAGTATAACCGACCTCGCCGGTCTCTCCTTGATTGAGGCGAAAGCTTCGCCGATCTCAAAGGCCCAGGCCATGGAGGTGCAGTTGTCAACGGCGCCGTTGTATATTGAATCTCCGTTTTCAGGTTCACCAATGCCAAAGTGATCCCAGTGTGCCGAAATGACTATACACTCTTCAGGCACGGTGCTGCCGGGAAGAATACCTGCCACATTCAGCGAGCTGTTTCTCCTGTGGCTATTTGCCACGCTCATTGAGATGGCGGTGCCCATGGAAAAACCTGCAAAGTCTGCAGCGCATGCCTCTACCCGCAGGCTCTCTACATCATGCCCCACTGCACTGAAGATCCTCTTTGCGGCATCTGCACTGAACCACCCGGTCACAGGGCACGGCGGTGTATCCCCTTCAGCCTGTTCCATGTAGAGCCCGGGAGAGATGGAGCTCTTCCTCGGTATGGAGTAGTCGTAGCCGGCCCCGACAGTCTCATGGACTATCAGTATTGCTGTGGCACCCTGTCTTGCCGCCTCCTCATACTTGTAGGTCCACCGACCGTAGTAGGTCATCTCCCTTCCCTTGAAGAGTGTTGTATCGCCGGTATAGAGTCCGGGATCGTTGATCAGGACCACGGCACACTTACCCTTTACGTCCAGTTCTGCGTAGTCGTTCCACCCATATTCGGGTGCTACGATACCAAATCCGCAGAAGACCATTGGTATATCCACAAGCTCCACAAGCTGCTTCATTGACGGAGACTCGATGGCGATATCATCGGGTGCAGTAAGACCTATCTTCTCACTGCCGGCAGTGACAGTCACCTCGTCGGTGACCCTGGAGGTAACCTCCACCATCGGTACGTTCTGAAACCAGCTCTCTCCGAACGCCGGCGCGAACCCTATCTTTTCAAGCTCCGTGACCAGGTATGCCACGGTGAGGGTCTCGCCGCCGGTAAAGGGCTTTCTGCCCATGTAGCTGTCGGACCCAAGTGTCTGTACGTAATCGCGCAGCTCATCGGCAGCGATGGTGTCAGCGGCCCTTCTGAGGGAGCTCTCTCCGGTGCAGGCTGCAAACAGGAGGATGCATGTGATGACAGGAAGTATCAGTTTTTTCATTAGATTATTTGATTATTATTTTATTGGTCTAATGGAACTTACATGAAGAATAATAATCATTTCCTTTTGTGAGTTACTGCTCATGTAAGTTTCATCCGGTTATTCTTTTATGATCTCATTGGTCTAATGGAACTTACATAAATTGAATAATCAACTGCTTATATGAATTACTGCTTATGCAGTTTTCAATTCTTGCGTTTATTTGCTGAAAGGCACAGATTGACGATTACTTCTACGGCTTTTTCCATTGAGTGCAGGGGAATATATTCAAACCGGCCGTGATAGTTATGACCGCCGGTAAAGATATTCGGACAGGGCAATCCCATGAATGACAGCCTGGCACCGTCGGTGCCTCCCCTGACAGGTTTTATGAGAGGCTCAATGCCGGCCCTGCGGTAAGCTACGACAGCCTCCTCGATGATATACCAGTTTGCTTCAATTATCTCTTTCATATTGAAATACTGATCCTTCATCCTTACCCTGACGACTGCCCCTTTATGCACTCTCTCAACCGTTGCCGCAGCATCTTCAACCAGCTGCTTCCGCTGACTGAATTTTTCCGGGTAGTGATCCCTGATGATGTATTTCATGACCGTCTCCTCCACCTCCCCCCTGATGTCATAGAGGTGGTAGAACCCCTGGTAACCTGACGTCTTTTCGGGCCTCTCATCAGCAGGAAGGAGCTTATCGAACTCCCTGGCGACCATGATGGAGTTGATCATGGTATTCTTTGCCGTGCCGGGATGGACGCTGCGTCCGCTCACAGTGACCGTTGCCGCTGCGGCATTAAAGTTCTCATATTCCAGCTCCCCGATGCCACCGCCGTCGACAGTATAGGCATAGTCGGCGCCAAAGGCTGCGACATCAAAGTGATCGGCGCCTCTTCCTATCTCCTCATCAGGGGTGAGGGCTATCCTGACTTTGCCGTGCTTCAGGGAGGGGTCTGCCATAAGCAACTCCATGGCAGTAACAATCTCCGCGATTCCCGCCTTGTCATCTGAACCCAGCAGGGTGAGCCCGTCCGAGGTGATTATTGTCTGCCCTTTATAGGCAGCCAGTTCCGGAAACTCCTTCGGTGACAGCCTGATATCCCTGTCACGGTTCAGAATGATGTCACTGCCGTCATAGTCTTGATGGACGATCGGCTTAATATTTGCCGAAGGGGCATCAGGACTGGTATCCATGTGTGCAATCAATCCCATTACTGGCCCTGAATCGGGTGTGTTTGCCGGCAGGGTTGCCATCAGGTAACCATTACTGTCGAGGGTCACCTCTTCCAGACCTGTCTTTCTCAGCTCATCAGCCAGACTGGAGGCAAAGAGCATCTGGCTGTTCGTTGAAGGGGTTGACCCTGAGCTCTCGTCAGATCTGGTGTCAGACCTGGCATACCCGAGGAACCTGTTCAGAAGATTTTGCATACCCTGGCTGTTGGTTCAGAGTATAAATGTAATCTAACCGTTCGAGAAAACCAATATGCCGAAAATGATCTGCGAAGGAACCTGTCTCAGAAGGAGGTTGCCAGGCAGCACCCTTCCGCTCTTCCAGTATGCCCTGAAGTAGGGATTGTCTGACAGGTATACCACGGCACCCCTGCCGATATTGTCCGAAGCGATCACCCCCGTGTTCTTCACCTTCTTCCTGTACTTGTAACCTGCAAAACCGGCCACCGGTTCTTCATCGGCGATGTACCCGATGTTGCTTCCTTTCTCCAGTTAGGGCAGTCCTTCGTTTCTTTTCATTAGGAACCACTCTTTACCCATTGCGAATGTATAGGGATGGGTTTCGTCAAGTTTAACCCTGTATATTGCTCCTGCCGACCTGCCGGTTGCGGAGACGCGCCGCTGATCCTCATACCCGTATCAACAGTGTGGTGTAAGCCAGGTTTGCCTCTACTTTTTCATCAGATATGGAACATACGGCCCAGGCTGTGGCCCCTCTTCAGCCTGTAGTGGATAAAGATGAAGATCATGGCGATGATGACAAGTGAGGCGGCGGCCACCAGTGACCATGAGGGAGCGAATTCAGAGGATGTGAGCCTGTCGGTCAGATATTCGGTGACGAGGACAAACAGTGCCACAGCAACAAGGATAGTAGCCAGCAGGTTCAGTCCCCGGTATCGGGAAAAGGAGTTGAGGTAAACCACTGCTGCTAAGAGGATAGCTGCTGAGATTACCAGGGGGCAGCCCATGGAGAGGAACCATTCTGTTTCTCCGGTAAGCAGATCTATGAACCACAGGAAGAGCAGCGTGAAGAGTGTTGTTGCCGATATCATCCAGTAGGGCTTCTTTCGGAGGTACCAAAATCCCGATACCAGTGCTATAAGGTAGCCTATGCATGTTGTTGTAAGAAGGGACCATCCCATTCCTTTGACGAATGCAGCGTCAATGGCTATTGTTATTATGACGCCGGAGACAAGGAGCAGCATAATTATTTCGTAAAGATGTTTTGCATTCTGGATTTTTGAGAGTCTGAAGAGGTCGGCGGGTGATGCCACCCTGCCGGCTGAGTCTTCTGAAGGCTCGCAGAGAGGACACCTCTCGTTTCCTTCCCCGAGGTCCACTCCGCAGTTTTTACATATAGACATAGCTCAGTTCGTTAATGAATTTACAGAAGTTTCACCGGCAAGCCCGCAGAGGTGAGCTTCCTGATGAAACGCTTCTGCAGTTCAGTGTTGTCAGTGATCGATCCAAAAGTAATGATTGCGTTGGCACCCAGGGTTATCAGTCCTGCAGTGATTTTAATATCCCTGTGGGGCGGTGGCGGCGTCACTGACATGGCCTGCATCAACTCTGCCGCAGGACCTGTCGGGGTCACCCTTCCCATATTGGTGATGGTGCTGGTGAACTGCCTGGGGCCGAATCTGTTATAGGCGAACCGCAGTACAGGACTCTTGATAAAGAGGGGGATGATACGAATGAGGGCATTCTTTTCTTTTGACACATTACGGCTTATTACCTGCCTGATCCTCTTCTCGTCCGTCATCATCTTCATGGTGATCTGCACTTCCCTGAGGATCTCTTCAAAGGTGTAGTGGCCCATTCTGATGTCTATCTCAGGCATGGCGAAGAGCGAGAAGTTGCGCAGTGTCGGGGCGTCATATCGCCTGCGAAGGTCAAAAGGCACCTGCACCCTTATATACGGTGATCCCCTGCCTCTTTCATGACGTATCTCCTGCAGGGCAAACAGGTGTACCGAAGCCAGGTATTCAGTGATGGTGCATTCCGTCTCCCGGGTGAGTGTGGCCAGTCGGTCGGCCGGCACTTCAATCTCTGTCACCCAGAAGCGCGGAGCTTCTCTGAGAGGATAGGGGAGATGCCATGCCTTCGACATCACCCGGGGACTGGGCATACCCTTGCCGTATATCTTAGCGAACATATCATCGCCGCTGCCAGGAAGGGGTCCTCCGCTCACCTCCGGGAAGGGCACTTCGGCTATCCCAAAAGCGTGTACGAAATAAAAGTTCAGCATCGTCTTCAGGAAGAAGAGAGCACCGCCACCGTCAGTGAGGATATGAAAGAACTCCACCGAGATGATGTTTTCGCGCGCCAGAACACGGAATACAAGCTCGCCGTTCATGGTGCGCGGAAAAGGCTGGCACCGCGGTCCTGTATCGGCCATAACCCTGGGAGTCATGCCGTTATACTCGAGGTAATACCAGAAAAAGCCCTTACAAAGCTCAACACTGAAGAGGGGAAACAGCGCGGAAGCCTCCTCTGAGGCTTTTTTCAGGGCAGGGAGATTCACGGGAGAGGAGAGCCAGACAGAGATGCGAAAAACGCCCGTCAGTTCAGACCCTGTGATGGCAGGGTAGATTTTGGCAGCATTGTCAAGCTTCATCCATGCAGCCGTTAAATGGCTTTCTCCTTCTCTCCCCATTCTTTCGTTTGTTTGTACAAAGGTAAACATTACGCCGGCATATCATTATATGCTGTTGGACAACTTCAGAGCCAGGCGTCTGGTAACTTTCTTATATTTGTTTGCATTAAACCAAATCTTAACCACACTTTTACTATTATGAAGCAGATGTTCAGGATCATTCATTTTTCGTTACTGTTGATTGTAACCATAACCCTTTCGGGACAGCGGCGGGGCTTTTCAGATCAGCAGCCGGGGCTGATCAAATGGATTGATGACAGCCGGATGCTTATCCGCACCCTTGATGCAGAAAAGAAACCTGTGATTTCCGATTATAACTGCAGGACAGGCAGGTCAGTTGCTGTCACGGATTATAAAACCGACATGCAGAAGCTCAGGGAGATGCTGCCTGAGGGGGTTGAGCCGGGGCCTGGCATGGCCGTTTCTTCGGACATGAAAGCTACTGTGGTATTCCGCGACAATGATCTCTGGTACTATGACGGGAGTGACAGTGCAGGGATAAGACTGACTGTCGATACCGGCGGGGAGGTTAACATGAGGTTTGCCCCCGGCGACAGGAAGATTGCCTACACAAAGGAAAAGGACCTCTATGTATATGACCTCGACGCAAGAAAGGAGACAAGACTGACATTTGATGCCAATGAAAAGATTTATAACGGCTGGGCCTCATGGGTTTACTTCGAGGAGATACTGGGCAGGGCCTCAAGATATGCTGCCTTCTGGTGGTCACCTGATGCAGGGCGCATCGCCTACCTCCATACCGATGACAACCCCGTGCCCCAGTATTACCTCAACAGGCTGGAGGAGAGCGACGGTCCCCGCGGTGAGATGGAGATTACCTCCTATCCGAAAGCCGGTGACCCCAACCCGAAAGTGAAGATGGGGGTCGTGGAACTGGCAACTGGCAAGACAAACTGGGTAAAAACCGATGAGAGCGTAGACCAGTACATTGCATGGCCTTCATGGACCCCTGACAGCAAGAAGCTGATGGTACAGGTGCTGAACCGTGACCAGAATGACATGCGTTTTATACTTGCCGATGTGGCTACCGGTGATCACACGGAGGTTTACACGGAGAGCAGGCCGACATGGGTCGATTTCTTCGAGGATATATATGTGATGAGTGACGGAAGCGGATTCATAGTCAGGAGCTACCGTAACGACTGGTACAATCTCTACTGGTACGGGTGGGATGGAGTCCTCAGGTCTCAGATCACCGATTTCGACTGGAGGGTGACCTCCATTGTAAAGGTTGATGAGGCCCGCGGGGAGATATATTTCAACGGCACCGGTCCTGACGCACTTGACAATCATCTCTACAGGGTCAGGCTTGACGGCACGCGACTGCTGAAGGTCACACCCGGGGAAGGTTATCATTCGGCATCCGTATCACCGGGCGGCTCATGGTTTCTCGACAGCTGGAACAGCATAGACAACCCTGGCAGTATCGATCTCATAGACAAGAGAGGGAGGGCGGTGCGTACCATCCATACCGCCGAGTCTCCTGCTTTTGATTCCGAAAAGCATCAGAGGCAGGAGCTGGTAACCATTAAGAGCGCTGACGGTCTCTTTGACATGCCCGCCCTGATCACCTATCCCGTCATCTTCGATCCGTCAAAAAAATACCCGGTGATATTCACCATCTACGGCGGCCCTGACGCAGGGAGCATACGCAACAGGTGGTTGGGCTATCAGCCGCGCTGGTATGCTGAGAACGGTATAGTAACCATAAATGTTGACCACCGTGGTTCGGGTACCTTCGGTAAGCGGGGGCTCGACTACATGCACCGCGCGCTGGGCAAGTGGGAGATTTCAGACTATTCCGATGCGGTTAAGTGGCTGCGTGAACAGCCATGGGTTGATCCTTCGCGTATTGGCATTACCGGAGGTTCATACGGTGGTTACGTGACATGCATGGCACTTACGGCAGGGGCTGATTACTGGACTCACGGCATTGCCGATTATTCAGTTACCGACTGGAGACTCTATGATAATGTATATACCGAGAGATACATGGACACCCCGGAAGATAACCCTGAAGGATACAGAAATGGCTCCGTGTTGACCCATGCGGAGAATCTCAGGGGCAAGCTGCTTCTGCGTCACGGTGATATTGATGATAACGTGCACATGCAGAACACGATATGGCTTGTGACCACACTGCAGGACCTGAACAAACCGTTTGAGATGATGATTTACCCCGGAGAGCGTCACGGGTGGGGCGGGCCCAAGAGGATCTTCATGACCAACGAGGGGAATCGTTTCTGGCTTAAGCATTTCTTCGGGAAGGAGGAACTTTAATTTCGGGAGAGATGGAACCAGATGTTCATAGAAGTCGACTTGCTGCCGTTCGTGCATTGATGAAAAAGAGGGGCATTGATGCCCTGTTAGTGCCCTCAGCCGATCCCCATCTCGGCGAATATGTTCCCGATCACTGGAGGGTAATTAGGTGGCTGACGGGTTTCTCCGGCTCCGCCGGCACTGTGGTGATCACGGCGCGATTTGCCGGTCTCTGGACCGACAGTCGCTATTTTATTCAGGCTGCCGGCCAGCTCAGGGAAACGGGGTTTGAACTTGTAAGGCTGAAGATACCGCACACGCCGGAATATATTGACTGGCTGGCAGAAAAGATGAAGAGTGGCAACCTGGTATCCGTTGACGGACGGCTGGTCTCTGCCTCCATTGCCAGCCTCCTTCGCGGGAGGCTGAAGGAGAAGGGTATCAGGCTCTCCCTCAGAAGTGATCTCATAACTCCGGTATGGCGCGACAGACCGCCGCTGCCGGACGAAGAGGCTTTTGCACTGCCCCCGGAATTTGCCGGGGAGAGCCGGAATGAGAAGATAGATCGTGTGCGGGAGAGGATGAAGACGATGGATGTTGACTATCAGCTGCTCACCTCCTGTGATGACGTGATGTGGCTTCTCAATATTCGTGGCAGGGACATAACCTACAGCCCGTTGCTGTTGTCATTCGCCATTGTGAGTAAAGACCAGGTGATGCTCTTTGCCGACGAAGGCAAGATACCCGGCACCATGAAAGCGGAATTTGACCGTGATGGGGTGGTGCTGCTGCCTTATGAGATGACCACTTCGGTGCTGAGGTCACTTCCTGCCGGAAGCATCCTGCTGCTATCGCCTTCAACTACCTCGGCAGCACTGCGCGGAGCTGTTCCGGGGACCATCAGGGTCATTCATGACGTCAGCATCCCTACACGGCTCAAGGCGATAAGGAATGAGACTGAGATAAAGAACCTGCGTGAAGTGATGATCAGGGACGGTGTGGCCCTCACCCGCTTTTTCATCTGGCTTGAGAAGAGCCTTGGCAGGGAGAAGGTTACTGAGCTCTCTGCCTCGGCGAAGCTTGAGTCCCTTCGGATGGAGCAGGAGGGATGTGCCGGACCCTCTTTCGCCACCATAGCTGCCTTCAACGAGCATGCAGCATTGCCTCATTATGTGCCGGGACCCGACAATGATGCCGTCCTGGAGCAGTCGGGGATCTTTCTGCTGGATTCCGGCGGCCAGTATTACGGGGGAACCACCGATATCACCAGGACAATTGCGCTGGGGCAACCGGACGCTAAGATGCAAAGGCACTTTACCCTGGCTCTCCGGGGCACCATTGCCCTGGCTATGGCCAGGTTTCCGCACGGCACCCGCGGATACCAGCTCGAATTGCTGGCCCGAAAGGCTTTGTGGGATAACGGACTGAACTACGGTCACGGCACCGGGCACGGGGTGGGCAGTTTCCTCAACGTTCACGAAGGCCCGCAGACTATAGGCTCGGCAGCTGCCGGAGACCTGAAGACCGTGATTGAACCCGGCATGGTCACCTCAGATGAACCGGCAGTATACCTTGAGGGCAAATACGGCTTCAGGACTGAGAACATGATACTATGTGTCAATGACAGGGAGACTGAGTACGGAGACTTCCTGAGATTTGAGACTGTCACCCTCTGTTATATTGACAGGGCACTGACAGATCTCTCCCTGCTGGATGACATAGAGCTTCAGTGGCTGAACGAGTACCATAAGGCGGTATATAACTTACTGGCTGACAGGCTGAAGCCGGAAGAAAGAGAGTGGCTCGACAGAAAAACGGCCCCGCTGGTCAGAGAATGAAACCTATCTAAATTATTAATAACTGTTTTATGCAACGACTCTTCTTCTTACTGATGGCATTACTGCCGTTTATGATCTCCTCATGCAGCAATTCCTCCATGACACTGGAGGAAAGGCTCTCCTCGCTCCCCGGTGCGACAGTGGAAAAGATTGAAAATGACTCATCCTTTCTGGAATCTTATGAGATTAAAATAATCCAGCCCCTTGATCACAACAACCCTGACGGTCCGGACTTCAGCCAGCAGATTTTCCTGGGTTATGCAGGCATCGACAAACCCGTTGTGGTTGTGACAGAAGGATATTCTGCCAGGTTCCACAAGAGCGAGCTGGCACGGCTTCTCGACTGCAACCAGATAACCGTAGAGCACAGGTACTTTGAAGACTCACAACCTGACTCACTTCTCTGGACCTATCTTACCACCTGGCAGGCGGCTACCGATCATCACCGGATAATAGAGCTATTCAAGCCGGTCTTCCGCAACAAATGGGTGACAACCGGAATCAGCAAGGGAGGTCAGACTGTAATGTTTCACAGTTATTATTATCCTGATGATGTCGATGCGCGGGTGCCATATGTTGCCCCGCTCAATTTCGGTCCTGAAGATGAGCGTGTGAAGCCATTCCTGGAGCAGGTTGGGACGGCGGAGTGCCGTGACCGGATCTATGAGTTTCAGAAGCTTGCCCTCCGGAAATTTAACATTCTTTTTCCCATGATGACCGCACTCTCTGAGGAGAGAGGATGGACTTACACCCGGGTTGGAGGAGCTGAGACAGCTTATGAGATGGCTGTTCTGGAATATGAGTTTGCCTTCTGGCAGTGGGGCAGAGTACCCTGTGATTCGATACCCCTCGACGGGAATGTCCAGGAGATCTTCAGGCACCTGGCATCAACAGGCGATTTTTTCTATTTCTCAGACCAGGGCGTAAAGGCCTTTGAACCCTTCTTTTACCAGGCAATGACGGAGCTTGGTTATTACGGTTATGATTTTGAAAAGTTTGCTGGACTGCTACGTTATGCGGGTGATACCGGCAACCCGGAGTTTTTCTTTTCAGCTCCCGTTGGTCCGGACTATGTTTACGATTACGAGTTCGGCAGGCGCGTTGACAATTACATAAAGACCGAGGCCGAGAACTTCCTCTTTCTTTACGGCGAATATGACCCATGGTCATCAACGGCGGCAGATCCGGGGAGTAACAGCAGGTGCCTAAAGATAACAAAGGAGGGGGGTGCTCATGGAACCCGGATAGGAAACCTTTCGCCGGAACAGAAAGAGCTGGTATTCACCAAACTTGAAGAGTGGCTTGACGAAACTCCCGTGAGCAGGCAGTAGGCTGCTGCGGGTACTCTCATTGCATCATTTTTAAATAATTAAATTAATTTGCATATGTTAAAAATATTTAAATACCTTTGTGTTGATTAGCAGGTCTGAAGAGGCCGGCATAATTGCATGTGCCCCTACCTGTTGGTTTTGTTGTTTTATTAACATTTAATTAATTTTCAGATGAACATTTTTGTCGCCAAGCTGAGTTCTGTTACCAAAGCAGAAGACCTTCAGGAACTTTTCAGCAAATTTGGGGAGGTTATCTCCGCAAAAGTTATTATGGACCGTGAGACCGGCTTTTCCAAGCGTTATGGTTTCGTAGAGATGGCTGATGACCGTGCCGGTTATGAGGCTATCGAAAAACTCAACAATTCAGAGCTCGATGGCAGCCAGATCATCGTTAAGAAGTCTGAGCCGAAGGCAGAGAAGAAACCTTTCAGGCCCCGTCGCGATTTCCGCGACAGGGATGAACAGAGATACTAGGATTAAGAAGAGAGGCCGGGGACACCGGCCTCTCTTCTTTTTAGCCTGTCATCAGGCTATAATAACATGAAGGCGCCCGCGGAGGGCATTTCTGGTTTAGTGTCCAAGCAGCTGTGCCTGCAGCCAGTATGCCCCGGCACCGGCGAGGTATCCCGAGAGGGCCAGCAATGATATCTTCTTCATATACCATATGAAGTCAATGCGCTCAAGACCCATTGCTGCCACACCTGCGGCGGAGCCTATTATCAGCATGCTTCCGCCCGTCCCGGCGCAGTAGGCCAGGAACTCCCAGAAGAGGCCGTCCTGCACAAAGAACGATGCATAGGCCGGATCGGCAGCCATACGCAGCATGTCAGATGTGACAACATCGTACATACCCATGGCGCCGGCGACAAGCGGTACGTTGTCAACAACGGCTGAGAGGGCCCCGATGGCAAGGTTTATCAGGTAGATGTTCCCAAGCTTCTCGTCAAGCCATCCGGCAAGCAGGCTGAGCTGACCTGCACTTTGGAGGGCAGCTACTGCCGAGAGGATGCCAAGGAAGAAGAATATCGTGGGGGTGTCAACCTTTTTGACGATATGGTAGATCGTAAGTTTCTTCCTGATCTCATCCTCCTTGTCGCGGTGCATGATCTCCGAAACCAGCCATAAGATACCCAGCCCGAACAGCATACCCACGTAGGGCGGAAGATGGGTTACAGTCTTGAAGACAGGCACGAACAGCAGCATACAGACACCCAGGATGAGTATGAATGTTCTTTCAAAGGGGGTTGTCAGCTCACCGGCGTAAGCAGGCCTGTCGGGCCTCGTAACATTGCCCTTGACCATAAATGAGAGTATGGTCAGCGGGACGACCATGCTGACAAGGCTGGGAAGAATGACTTTGACAATTATGTTGACGGTGGTTATCTGACCCCCTATCCAGAGCATGATGGTGGTGACGTCGCCTATGGGAGACCATGCGCCTCCTGAGTTTGCCGATATTACGATCATACTTGCATAAAGCCACCGTGTCGGCTTGTCGGATATCAGCTTCCTGAGAAGGGCAATCATCACGATGGTGGTGGTGAGGTTGTCAAGGACAGCCGACATGAAGAATGTCAGGATACCCAGGATCCAGAGCAGCTTGACCTTACTGTTTGTGGAGATCTTGTTGGTGATGACGGTAAATCCCTGGTGCTGGTCGATGACCTCAACAATGGTCATGGCGCCGAAGAGGAAGAAGAGTATCTCTGCAGTCTCCACAAGGTGATGTGCCAGTTCAAACTTAACAAACGCATTGGGGTGGGATGCCAGTTCCACCGTCTCATTGAACGGACAGGTGGCGAACGCGTCAGCGTTCATGACCGGCATGATGTTGTGAATTATCTCCTGGGCCATCATCTTCATCTCTTCCCATGAGGGGGAAAAGCCCAGACCCAGGATCTGCTCACCGAAAAGAGCATACAGAGCCCAGAGGACGGAACCGAGAATAAGTGCACTGGCAGCCTTTTCTATCTTGAGAGGGTGCTCCAGTGCGATGGCCAGGTAACCCAGCACAAAGAGAACGACCATTGCTATGAACATGACACGGAAATTTTTGTGCAAAAATAGATTTTCAGAACGACTCTGAAAGAAATATTGTATAAATCACACTGAAAAAGATTTTCCGTATGCCGGGATCTCAATGTTTCCGAATCCCTTTGACTCGAGATACGACTGATATTTGACCTGTGTCTCATATTCGCCGTGTACCAAAAATATCTTCTGTAGCCCGGAACTGTCCTGGCATGAGAGGTAATCGGCCATCTCCCTGTAATCTCCGTGGCCGGAGTATGATTCTATCCTCTCAATATCTGCTCTTACTTCATATTTGTTACCGTGTATGGATATCTCTTCGGCCCCTCCCAGTATTCTGGCTCCTAATGTTGACGGTGCACAGTAGCCCACGGCAAGAACAGTATTTGCAGGGTCGCTTATGCTGTTTGCCAGATGATGCTTGACGCGCCCGGCCTCCATCATCCCTGATGATGAGATGATAATCACCGGATCCTTTATGTCATTAAGCCTCTTTGAATGTTCAACTTCGGTGATGTAGAAGAGAGTGTTGAACCCGAACGGGTCAGGGTCAGAAAGCATTACTTCCTGTACGTCACGATTGAAACACTCAGTGTGCAGGCGGAAAATATTGGTGGCATTGACTGAGAGGGGACTGTCGACATATATATCCACCCTGGGCAGCCTTCCTGCATTGTACAAGCTGTTAAGCGAATAGACTACCTCCTGGGTGCGGCCGACACTGAAGGCGGGGATGATCAGCTTGCCCCTCTTCTCGACGCATGTGTGACGGACCACTCTGAAGAGCTCTTCGCCAGATTCCTCGACAGTAGGGTGGAGGCGGTCGCCGTAGGTAGACTCGGTAATTAGGATGTCAGCCTGGGGGAATGACTCGGGACTTTTAAGAATCCTGTTTGAAGGTCTTCCGATGTCACCGGTGTACGCCAGCCGCTTGATGCCGTCCCTCTCCCTCAGTTCAAGCGTTACCACACCGCTGCCAAGCATATGTCCGGTATTTGTAAATCTGACTGTGGTGAAGTCGTCTATGCGGAACTTGCGGTCATAGGCCACCCCGATGAACAGATGCATTGAGGCCACGGCATCAGCCTGGGTGTAAAGCGGATCAACGGGAGGAAGATTTTTTCTTGCCCTTTTCTTGTTGAAGTACCGGGTATCATACTCCTGTATCTTTCCCGAATCGGCAAGCATTATAGAGCAGAGATCACGAGTGGCATTGGTGCATATTACCGACCCGGTGAAGCCGTTCCGGTAAAGAAAGGGAATAAGTCCTGAATGATCTATATGAGCATGTGACAATATTACATGATCAACCGAGGCAGGAGGGAAGGGCACAGCCCTGTTTGATTCCTCTGTCTCCAGTCCTTTCCCCTGAAACTGCCCGCAGTCGAGCAGGATGTTCTTTCCATGCTCTGTCTCAATAAGCACCTTGCTGCCTGTCACCTCACGGGCAGCCCCGTAGAATGTAATCTTCATAAAAGGATTATGTGGGATTTGAAATGCTAATATAGCGAATGTTAGCTTAAGCTAAAGAATAAATATTACATCTTTCAGCAAAATACCCACAAATGTTCTTTCCGGACTAAAGTCATTACTATATTCTTGTGGCGTTGTCAAACCATACTCATAATTCAGATGAAACTCGATAAGGTGTTTTCTTTTCTTGCACCCAAAGAGGGTAAGTTCTATCCCCTCTTCAAGGATGCTTCAGCGAACCTGATCGTAGGTGCGGAACTGCTGGTTGAATTCATGAATGAACCGTCGACAGAAAAGAGAGAGTCCCTGGGGAAAAAGATAAAGGAGGCGGAGCTTGTAGGTGATCAGATAGCGAAAAACCTGTACAAGGCTCTCAGTGGTACTTTTATTACACTCTTTGACCGTGAGGACATCTTTGAACTTATCCATGCCACCGACTCGGTACTGGATCTGATGCACAGTGCAACCAAGCAGGCTCACCTGTACAAGCTAAAGGAGATACCTGCAGAGTTCAATGAGATGGCTGAAGTCATCCGCGATGCATCCATCGAGATTAATACAGCCTTCAACGGCCTTCGTGACGTGTTGAATCTGAGTAAGTACAAGGATAACTGCCGTAAGATAGGAGATCTGGAGGAACATGCCGATGATATTAACCACAGGTACCTGGCAAAACTGTTCCAGGAGGAGACTGATGCTATTGAGCTGATCAAGAAGAAGGATGTGCTTGCAGCTCTGGAAAAGGCTGTTGACCGCTGTGCGCTGGGGCGTGACAATAAACCTGCTCTACGCCTGGCTGCTTACAATCCCGGTTTCCATGTTACTCGCAGCAGGGATATACTATCTGCTGTCAGCGATCACGGGAATCAGCTAGTCTCTTGACTTGCCTTGACGGAGACCGGCCAGAAACACGGCCTTATAACCCGAAGTTTTTAATTTCGTGACCGGAGACCCCGTGCCAGGGTCCTGGAACGGCAGTTTTGCATTACATGGTCGGGAATCCCCGGATACTCCCCGGGGTGGTTTTGTGCAGGTCGAAAATGATTATCTCATTTTCTCCTGTTTTGAGCCAGGGGGCAGGACAGTATAGTCGGGTCTGCGGGCCGATCTCCCAGTACCTTCCAAGGTTATGTCCGTTGACCCATACAAAGCCCTTGACAAAGTTTGTCATGTCGATAAAAGTGTCTGCTGTCGTCTCCAGATCAAATGACCCCCTGAAGAAGATGCCGGGCTTTTCCCCGGGAGCTCCTGCCGGCTGGAGCGCGGAGATGAAATCCTCATCCATCGGGTATCCGTACACCTCCCAGTTCATCAACGTCATGCCGTTGAGTGTCACCCTGTCGGTAATGCCCTTGCGGTCGATCATTGAGTGGGCAAAGTTTATGCGCCCCATCCCCTCGACAAAAATCTCAAGAAGGGGATATCGACTCTCGCCCCGAGGAATATCGATAGAATTAATACCAAGACGGCGGTCAAGCGTTCCTATATACTTGCCGTCAAGGAAGACGGTGGCATAGTCATGCAGATCAATGACAGTCAGCTTTCCGCCCTTGTGTCCGATTAAGCGTGTAGCGTAGAGCATGAACCCGTAGTCCTGGCCGTACATCTCAAATGGCCTGGGCTGCACTGAGTGTATGGGAGCAGGCATGTTATCCCAGATGGAGGTCAGTGGCACAAGCTCCGTCTCCGGGAAGCTCATTGCAGGAACAGGATCCGGTATGGGAGGGAGCTTGGCTCTCTTCGGGAGGTAGGAGCCTATCAGTTTTCTCAGCGCCATGTACTTGGGCGTAGCCCTTCCCTGTTCATTTATGGGAGCGTCATAATCGTAACTGGTAAGGTCAGGTTCATAGCCCTTGCCTCCCGAGTTGGCCCCGGCGGTAAAGCCGAAGTTCGTACCGCCGTGTATCACATAGAAGTTGAACGATTTGCGGCTATCCATCAGGAACTTCACCTCCCGCAGCAATGCGCCCGTGTCAGGTCGTGCCCAATCCTCTCCCCAGTGTGTCAGCCAGCCGGGATATGTCTCGCTGGAGAAGACAGGCACGCCGGGGTTCATCCTTCGTGCCAGCTCAAAGTCCTTTTCGCTGCTGCCGGAATCGAGTCCTACCGCACAGCCAGGCAGCGTACCCGCCTCAAGCATGTATGTCGTTGGCCCGTCGCCGGTAAAGAAGGGAACATCAATGCCGCTATTCTCCCAGATAACTTTCAGGGCTTCCATGTAATTCCTGTCGTTGCCGTAGCTGCCGTATTCGTTCTCTATCTGTACCATCAGCACACGTCCGCCGCTGGTAATGAGATGAGGGCGCAGCACATCCGCAAGGCGTGAGATGTATCTCTCAGCGGCTTTCATGTAATGCGAATCCATACACCTGATCTTTAACTCCGGATTGCGAAGCAGGTAGGGGGGGATCCCCCCGAGTTCCCATTCAGCACAGACATACGGTCCCGGCCTTATGATAACCCACATCCCCTCTTCGGCAGCGGTGGCAATGAAGCGCGAAATATCACGGTTGCCGGTGTGAAAGTCATAAATCCCTTCACTGGCTTCATGATGGTTCCAGAAGAGGTAGGCAGATATAGTATTGCAGCCCATGGCCTTTGCCATCTGTATCCGGTGCTTCCAATACTCTGCCGGGATCCTTCCCGGATGCATCTCTCCACTGATGATCTGAAAGGGTTTACCGTCGAGCAGGAACTCCTTCCCGCCCAGTGCAAAGGTATGTCTGTCGGTCTGCCCCGCCGCCGCATGTGAGATCAGTATCAAAAGGGTAAACACAATGGAAGATAACTTATGATTGCCTGTCATAATGCCGTTTTTTCGCTTTGTGATAATGAGCCTTTTCAGACGGAGGTTTTATCCCATAGAGGCAGAATCTGTTTTTTGAACTCCTCCTTTTCCCTTATCAGGGATTCCATATCAAGGCCGATCGATTTCTGAGCGGCAGCTTTGGAAGAGATATCCGGAACAGTGACATCCCTGATTCCCTTGCCGGTCAGTATTGATGCGAGGTCTATCCGGGCTTCCAGGCCCTTCATGATGCCGTTGCTCAGCACCGAGGCCGCTTCAATGGGGGCATGGAATGAACCGCCGTGGCTGGCGGCACAGAAATCCCACCTCCACTGTGCCTGTCTGATGAGCCTGAGTACAGGCTCCATTGTCTTCTCATCCGCTCCCGCCTCCCAGGCAGCCCTGGCTTCATAATGCGCAACGACAAGGATATCTTCGAGGTAGTTTCTCAGGGCAGCAATCTTATCCTGTCTTTCATATACATTGTTAAGGAGCTCCTCCTCGCTCTGCCTGTGGCAGACGGCGCATGTCGAGGAGATCATGTTCAGCGGGCTCTGTACATGGTGGCTGGTGTATTTAACCCCTCCCTCAGCCACGAAGGGCATGTGGCAGTCGGCACATGCCACGCCGCGCTGCGCATGAATACCTGTTTTGAACAGTTCGTAGTCAGGATGCTGAGCTTTCAGCATCGGTGCCTTGCTGATGGCATGTGTCCAGTCGGCGAACCCATAGCTGTCGTAGTATTTTTCCATTTCGCCGGCAGTCATACCCTCATCCCACGGGAAGGTAAGGTATTTGCCCTCGCCCCTGAAATAGTACTCGACATGGCACTGGGCGCACACGAGGCTGCGCATCTCCTGGTGGCCCGCATCTTTTATGTCGCGGCCCTGACGCTCAAAGGCCTCCCTGAGTGCAGGGCGCGTGATGGTGAGGGTCATGTCTTCAGGATTGTGACAGTCGCCGCAACCGATGGTGTTGGTTATCTCGGGACCAAGTGCTGCCCAGGTGGAGCTGTAGAAGCTCTCAGCACCCATCTGGTTTATCATGCGGGGCACATCAGGACTCTTGCATGTCCAGCATGTTGCTGGCTGAGGGCCGGTGTCAGGAGTAAGGGGCCCCCCTGTACGAAGCGTGTTCCGGTTATCCTCGATAGCATAGTAGTGTCCTCTTGCTTGCCTGTAATCCTTTGAGAATGAGTATCCTGCCCATAGCACAACCAGTTCGGGGTCGGTGGCCAGGATATCCAGCGGTTTACTGCCAGCATGTTTGCTCCGGAAGGAGGTATCGGCAGTCATCAGCCACGACTGATATTCACGTGGATAGAACTTACCCCAGACGCTGTTGTCTGTCTCAAAGGGCTGCAGGTCTGTCGGCGGGCGGTAGGCGTACTTTGCTTCACTGCGTCTTTCAACAACTGATGAAGCGAGCATGCCGAGGAGGAACACCACTGCAACGGTTGCCAGGAACAGCAGCCAGCCCAGCCACGGTTTTTTTGATATTGCTTCCTTAATGCTTGTCATGGGTGTGGGTATTGAGAGTTAGCTAAAGATTATCCTTGAGGGTAGGGGTTATGGCGAAGGGTGTTGACGAGATGCTGTTAACCCTGTCGTGTGGTGTATAGCGGTGACAGTCGAGGCACTGCCTGTCACGCCTGTCCGTCAGGGCTTCGGCGGGCATGCCGGGGCCGTCACTGAAGAGTGAGGCATGACAGCGGAGGCAGTTTTCCTGTACCACTTTTTTGCCGGCCTCTCTGATATAGATAGCCTGCGGTTCTTTGCGCAGCGTGAAGACCGTGGAGTGGCGCAGACCGTCGGAGGCCTTGAAGTAATATTTTCTTATGAAGCTGTCATGTGGCACATGGCACTCGTTGCAGTCAGTGACGGCACGGTGTGCGCTGTGCGACCAGGTGGCGAACTGCGGTGTCATGATGTGGCAGTTGATGCATACCCTGGGGTCATCGGAGAGATATGAGGTGGCGTTTGATATCTTCAGAAGGAAAAGAAACAGGCCTGTGAACATACCCAGCGTCACGATGACCGGGATGCGCCATCGGGGCGGCGGGGTGAAGAAACTGATCAGTTTATATTGTCTGCTCATCGCAGGCGTTTATTACAGGTCTTGTTTTGTTGTCAGCCTCGCTCGATTTTCAGTGCTATTAACCCTGGGTGAAATTTATAAAGCAGAGAGCCACGAGGGCTGTTCCGTATCTCTTGTCTATTGTCAGTGACTCCCTTATGACGGTAGGCTCACCGAGGTAGTACTGAGAGAAGGTTCTGTCATGAAGATCATTGAGGACAGTATAGAGCCTCTCCTCGAGAGCTTCCATGTCAAAGTAACCTGCCAGTTCACAGACAAGTCCTCCCACCTTCTCCTCGCAGGTTTCATCAGTATAAATCCATGCAAATATGACACCGGCTGAGATATGCTCACCGTAATAGCCGTTAGCTACAGCCATGATCGTACACAGTTCGGATCCGTAGGGAGGCATATCTATCTCGTCAAGAGTCATCAGTTTAGCTGTCGCCGGCAGCACTGATGAGTAGTTCATGATGTTGTATTCGGCGATGCCCGCATCGTACAGTGCCATATGGTATGACCCGGGGTGGAGGGCATATTCACTGCATCCTGAACCTTTGGTTACAAAAAATTCATGCGGGATCCTGTTATTGGTGACTTTGACCATTTGGCGCAACAATGTTTAGGTTAAATGCCGGGCAATTCCGGATCATGGCAAATATACCCAAAAATAAAAAATGAAACCGCAACTCACAGGAAGCTGATAAAAATTATAAATTGCTCAGCTAAACGAGAGACTGTGATCCGACGATGCGCAACTGTGCTGCAATTATTCTTACTGGTAAGCGGGGTGGCTGCCGGGGAGGTTAAGAATATCGGCACTCCATACATACGCAATTTCTCCAAGGATGACTACCGTGGCGGCACTCAGAACTGGGGAGCCGCACAGGATAGTCGGGGGTTCATGTATTTTGCCAACAATGACGGGCTTCTGGTCTTTGACGGCGAGCAGTGGCAGCTTTACACCATACCTAACCGGTCCATGGTAAGGTCGGTATACATTGACGAGTCCGGAGATATTTACATTGGAGCCTATAATGATCTGGGTAAGATGGTCTGGTCAGAGAATGGGAAAATGACCTTCAGATCGCTTAAGGAATTGATACCTGAAGAAAACCGGAATTTTGACGATGTGTGGCATATCTGCCAGTACAGGGATAAAATTGTTTTTCAGACCTATGATGCTGCCTATTTTTTCAGGGAGGGGAGTCCGGTTGCTGTTCTTAAGGCTCCCTCAAGATTCCAGAACTCTTTCAATGTCCGGGGCAGGCTTATCTTCAACGATGCTGAGAACGGGTTGATGGAATATGACGGCACCATGCTCTCAAGGATTGAAGGTTGCGCAATTCTGGCAGGTGAGGAGATCATCTCCCTGATGCCGAAGGGTGATGACAACGATATCCTTGTCTGTACACCCGACCGTGGACTTTTCATTTATGACGGCCGGGAGCTTGTCAGGTGGAATGTCCCTGCCAGCAGGATGCTGATACGTGACCAGATATTCAGTGCAGTCAGGCTGGACGACAATTACTTTGCTGTCGGGACAATACTCAACGGCTTGATGATCGTCGACAGTGAAGGAAACATTATCCAGCAGATCAACAAGAAAAATGGATTGCAGAACAATACGATCCTGAATGTCTTTTATGACCGTGACGGAAATCTGTGGCTTCTGCTTAACAAAGGCATTGACTATCTTACAATCAACTCCCCGGTTACCTTCATCCAGAATGCAGAGGGTTTTGGCGCCGGCTACGCCGCTGTGATTCATGGCGGCAAAATTTACCTTGGAACCAACCAGGGACTTTACGTGAAATCATGGTTAAAAGTTGGTACGGAAGAGGATTACAGGATGATTGAGGGCACAGACGGTCAGGTCTGGCACCTGAGTGTTCACAGAGGAGTCCTGCTTTGCGGCCATAATAAGGGAACCTTCATTGTAGATGGCGACCGGGCCAGGCTGATCAGCGATATTCCGGGCGGGTGGAAATATCATGAGTTGAACAGTCACCCTGAATACCTGGTAGGGGGGACCTTCAGCGGAATTATTCTTTTCAGGTGGCAGGAGGGAATCTGGAAGTTCGACGGGAGAGTCGAGGGCTTCGGTGAATCATTTCGGGTATTTGAGGAGGATAAGGCGGGAGACCTCTGGATGAGCCACGGCTTCAAGGGCATCTACAGGATTCGCCTGGGCAGCAGGCTGGATACAGTCTCATATTACAGGTTCTATAACTCAGATGATGGTCTGCCGACAGACTATAACCTTGTCATCACCAGGCTAAGGGATAGGATAGTTGTGCTCTCCGAGGCCGGAGTATTTGAGTATCTGCCTGAAGAAGACAGGTTCACCAGCTCTCAATATATCAACAGGCTCCTGAGTCCGGTTGTGGGGATTTCCTACCTTATGGAGGACCGGGACGGAAATATCTGGTATGTTTCCGAAAACAGGGCAGGGGTGTTAAGGTTACAGGAAGATAGTACATACAATCACCTTACAACACCATTCTTGCCGCTGTCAGGCAGGTTCATCCCTGGTTTTGAATCTGTCTATTCATATTCGTCAGATCATCTCTTTTTTGGCACGGAAGACGGTTTTGCCCACTATTCTGCCGGGCATAGTGCATCAGGTCCCCGGGGGTTCTCAGCATATATCGTCAGGTCAGAGGCACTGCATCAGGATACGGTTTTTTACTTTGGCGGAGGATCTGGCCCCGATCAGGTTCAGGAGAGGCCTTACAGTTTTAAGTTTCATAACAATGTAATCAGGTTCACATTCACATCACCGCTTTACAACAACGCCGGCAACACTGAATACAGCTGCATGCTGGAGGGATTTGATGACAGATGGTCAGCATGGGAGAGGACTTACACCAAGGAGTATTCCAACCTCCCGGACGGCAGATATACCTTCAGGGTAAAGGCGAGAGACATGCTGGGGAGAGAAAGCCTGCCTGACCAGGTGGAGTTTGTCATTGAACATCCATGGTATAAGTCGCCGGCAGCATATCTGGCCTATATGATCGCGCTGTTGAGCCTTGTTCTGTTTCTTGTTAGGTTTGTCAACTGGCGTATCGAGCTTTCGAAGAGAAGGGAGCGAATCAACAGCCAGCGTATTTATCAGGCGAAGGAGCAGGAGTATATCAGGCAGGCTCTCGAAGCTGAAAAGGAGATCATCAGAATCCGGAACGAGAAGCTCAAAGCCGAAATGATACAACGCGACAAGGAACTTGCCAATGAAGCAATGAACCTGGTCAGGAAGAATGAGTTTTTGCTCTCACTTAAAAAAGAGCTTAGTATCCTGAAATCAGTCTATAAGGATAATGCAACCGGGAGCAGGATACGTGATCTCTATTCCAGGATAAACAGGGAGGTTGACAACAATAACCAGATGGAGGTGTTTGCGAAAGCATTTGATGAGGTACACGAAGATTTTATTAACCGTCTCAAGTCCAGGTATCCGACGCTTACTCCCACTGAGTTGAGGCTCTGTGCTTTCCTTAAAATGAATATCACCACAAAGGAGATAGCTCCCCTCATGAATATTTCCGTTCGCGGTGTGGAGATATGCAGGTACAGGGTCAGGAAAAAGATGGGCATACCCAGGGAGACCAACCTTACAACACACATACTCAATTTGTAGGTCAAATTCACTTTTGTAGTATCATATTTTATCGTTAGATGTAAGTCATCATACTAATTGTATTAGCGTAATAAACTGAAGATCAGTCGTAAGCAGTACAGATTTATCTGCAATTGATGTGTTAATTCACAATGACTGTTGTAGTATTTTTGATGTATTGTGATGTTTGCTGTTGTATAATCAGGTATTGTATATTTACACAATCTCGACGGCCCGCCCGGCGAGGCATAGAAAATCAACATAAATCTAACCTCTAACCTCTAATTCAAATCTATGAAACAGACAATCATGACCCTTTTATTCATTGCATTTACCCTGGGGCTGAATGCTCAGGGGCTGCAGATAAAAGGGGTTGTAACGTCAGCTGACGACGGTCAGCCTGTTCCCGGGTTGAGTGTTTTCGTGAAGGGCACGACAACCGGGACCATGACTGACATCAACGGGTACTACAGCCTCGACAATGTACCTGTGAACTCTACCATTGTCTTCTCCTTTGTGGGGATGAAGACACGTGAGATTGTGGTGACAGAGAGCGCCACATATGATATCGTTATGGCTTCCGATATGGAGCTGATTGACGAGATAGTCGTAGTGGGATACGGCACTCAGAAGAAGAGCCTCGTTACCGGAGCTATCGCAAAAGTAGACGGCGATGATCTGCGGAAATCTGCGGACATGCGTGTCACACAGGCCCTGCAGGGAAAGACTGCAGGGGTGGTGATCACGGCCAACTCCGGACAGCCCGGATCGCAGATCTCTGTACGCATCAGGGGCGCAGGGACCAATGGTGATGCCGAGCCTCTATACATCATTGACGGACTCCCGATGAGCGGTGCAGGAACCGATTTCCTGAACGCCGCCGACATTGAATCCATTGAAGTGCTGAAAGATGCCGCCTCGGCTGCCATCTACGGTGCCCGCGGCGCAAACGGCGTCGTCCTTATCACAACAAAGACAGGGCGCACCGACACCAGGCTTACTGTCTCATATGACGGTTACTACGGCTTCCAGAACCCATGGAAGAAGATTCCTATGCTCAATGCGAAGGAATATATCATGCTTACCAATGAAGCATCCATCAACGGCGGACTGGGTCCCAAGTTCACCCCGTCGCAGATAGAGAGCTTCACTGCAGACACTGACTGGCAGGATGAGATGTTCTATTACAACGCACCCAAGCAAAACCACTCCCTCTCTTTCATGGGGGGCAGCGACAAGCTCGAATACTCATCGTCGATCAATTACTTCAGTCAGGACGGTATTGTAGCCAAGGGGAAATCCAACTTTGAGAAAATCGGGTACAGGCTTAACGCAGCAGGCACCTTCGGTTTCTTCAAGCTTGGAGGCAATGTCAATCTTGTCGGTATCACCACCAGGGGTATTGCCACGAACGACCGTTTCGGACTGGGACTTAACCAGGCGCTGAACATGCCTCCGATAGTTCCGGTAATGTTCTCCGACGGCTCATGGGCAACACCAGAAGCATACGGCATAGGCCTGCAGGAGATCACAAACCCTGTTGCCATGATCAGTTACAACAACTCCAAAACCAGGACCTATAAATTAATAGGTAACCTCTACGGTGAATTTGATTTTGGCGAAGTGGCCAGGGCGCTGGAAGGACTTGTGTTCCGGACATCATTCGGCGGTGAGTATGCCATTGTTAATAACGACTCCTATACTCCCGAGTATTATCTTGATGCAATGCACTTCAGCATTATTGACAGGGCCAATAAGTCTATTGACATATGGTCAAGGTGGAACTTTGAGAATGTGCTTACCTATACAAAGTCGTTTGGCGTTAACAACCTGACGCTTATGGCGGGCACGACGGCATTCAAGGATATGTATGAAAATCTGTGGGGTTCCAAGAACGATCTCATCTTTGACGATTTTGAACATTCATACCTTGACAATGCCACTGACCCTGAGAGTGCAAATGCAGGCGGTGGTTATTCCGAACATACCGTTGCGTCACTCTTTGCACGTGTGAATTATGACCTTATGGACCGTTACATGCTGACGGCTACAATCAGGCGTGACGGCTCGTCGCGGTTTGGCGATGAGAACAAGTACGGATACTTCCCCTCGGCATCAATAGGATGGGTCATATCAAGGGAGGATTTCATGAGCGGTCTTTCCAATGTTATTGATATGCTTAAGTTAAGGGCCAGCTGGGGTCAGAACGGAAATGAGAGTATAGGTGACTTCGGATACACATCGGTCATCGGAAACCAGAACATCTATTATTTCGGTGACAGCAAAACACAGTATAACGGCACCCAGCCTACCAGGATAGCCAACCCCTCACTGCGGTGGGAGACCTCGGAACAGACCAACTTCGGTATCGACCTTTCAACTCTGAATTCAAGTGTTACCGTCACCCTTGACTACTATATCAAGAAGACCAAAGACTGGCTCGTGACGGCACCGGTACCCATGCTCGTCGGAAACTCCGCCCCGATCATCAACGGCGGATCCGTTCAGAACTCCGGCATCGAGGCTGAGATCAGCTACCGCAAGCAGCTCGGCGACCTGTATTTCAGTGCTTCAGTTAACGGCGCCTTCAACAAGAGCGAGGTTCTTGACATCCAGAATACCGGGAAGACACTTGCCGGCGGTGACGGAGGTTTCGGACAGAGTGGCGTAATATATGCAGCAATAGGCACCCCCATGGGAGTTTTCCACGGCGTGAAGACGGCCGGCATCTTTCAGACCCAGGAGGAGGTTAACAGTTATGTCAGCTCCACCGGAGCGAAGATCCAGCCCAACGCCCAGCCCGGCGACATAAAATTTGTCGATGAAAACAGGGACGGCACCATCAGTGATGCCGACAGGGTTGTGATCGGGAGCCCGTTCCCTGATTTTACAGGCGGTCTGAACCTCAATGCAGAGATGTACGGGTTCGACTTCAACATGTTTCTCTACGCAGCACTGGGTCAGGAGATCTACAGTGCCACCAGGAGGTATGACATGAACGGTGCCAACTACAGCGCTGAATGGCTTAACCGCTGGACCGGCGAAGGCACCTCGGATTTCTATCCGCGCGTCACCTTTGTCGACAACAACCTGAACAGCAAGACGGTAAGCGACTTCTACATCCAGGATGGCAGCTTTGTCAGACTGAGGAACATCACCCTCGGTTATACACTTCCCAAGAGCATAACCGATGCTATCAGCCTGAGTAAACTGCGTCTCTATGTTTCGGCGGAGAACCTGTACACCTTCACCAAATACACGGGTTATGATCCGGAGATCGGAGGAGGAGTGTTTGACAACGGAATTGACCGCGGCATTTATCCGCAGCCCCGTACCATCATGACAGGCATTAGTGTTACATTCTAACATGCAAATCAACAGAACTATGAAAAAGTCAATTTTATATGGTCTCTTCTTTCTGGCTGTGATGGTTGCAGGATCATCGTGCTCACAGGAGTTCCTTGAGCTTGAACCCAAGACCGGCCAGGTAGAAGCCAACTACTACAAAACAGAGGGAGATGCCTTCCTCGCTGTCACGGCGGTGTATGATGCATACTCCGTACAGAACTGGCAGTTTGTTCCCACCATGTCGGATATATGGTCCGACGATGCTTTCTGCGGCGGCTCCGATGCTTCGGACATGAGCCAGTGGCAGGATATGGAGATGTTCATGATGGAACCTACAAATGGCTCATCTTCTGATCTGTGGAACCGTTGTTATTCAGGTATCTACAGGGCAAACCTCTATCTGCAGAAGCAGGATGATATCGCCTGGGAGAGTGACGGCCTTAAAACACGTTTTGAAGGTGAAGTCAAATTCCTGAGAGCCTACTTCTACTGGGACCTGGTCCGTCATTTCGGATGGGTACCCATGATTACAGAGGTGCTCCCCGATGTGGAAGAGTACAAGAATGTCACTCAGAGCAGTCCGAATGAGATCTTTGCCCTGATTGCCACAGATCTGCTTGATGCCGTCGCTGCCCTGCCGGTTACAATACCTGCAGCTGAAAAGGGACGGATATCCAAAGGGGCTGCACAGGCTCTTGCGGCACGCATATACCTCTATCACACAGGTATGAGCGCCATCAGCGGACTGGGCCTTACAGCAGAACAATGGAGCAACGGAACCACAGCCATAAACAAGGCATGGGTACAGTCGGCACTCGACCAGGTGATCCTCAGTGAAGAGTATTCCCTGGTGCCTGACTACGCCGACCTGTTCGACTGGGACAACCAGAATAACAGTGAAGGCGTTCTCGAGATACAGTATTCGGATAAGGCTAAGTCAGGCGACTGGGGAGGCTGGAACATAAACGGCAACTTCTCTTGCGTCTGGATCGGCGTACGTAACCCCCGGGGCGACGCTACCGTTTTCCCGGGATGGTCATTTTCGATCCCCTCCTGGAGCCTGGCTGATGCATTCGAACCCGGAGATCCGAGGAAATATGTCACCCTCTATGATGCCGAGACTCTCCTGACCGACTACAACAGGGCGTTCATGAATACAGGCTACTTTAACAGGAAGTATATGGCGCGTGCCGACTATCAGGGATCAGGCGGCGAACCGAGCCATAACTTTCCACGCAACCATATGGATATCAGGTTTGCCGATGTGCTTCTGATGGCAGCAGAGGTATGGCTGGCCGACAATCCCGGCAAGGCAGCAGGGTACTATAACAGGGTCAGGACCAGGGCGCTGGGTGAAGCAGCAGCGAAAGAGACGATAACCCTTGATGACATCTACCATGAAAGACGTGTGGAATTCGGGGGAGAGGGTATGAGAAAGTGGGATCTCCTCAGGAGAGGACTTACCTATTCAGAGCAGATGGTCAATGCCAGCTTCATAGTTCCTGCAGGCACACCCAACGCAGGTGACTTCGCCAACCGCACCTTTAAGGCTAACTCATGGGGTATGTTCCCCATCCCTGCCACCGAGATCCGGAATATGAACGCAGGTGTGCTCAAGCAGATGGTTCCGGCCTACGCAGGTTTATAAATTTTTCTAAAATCGAAGAATGATGAAACTTACATGAGCAGCAACTCGCAAGAGGTTATGATTGTTTTCATGTAAGTTCCATTCGACCAATGAAATAATAATAAAATAATCGAATGAAAATATATAAACATTTTCCCAGACTAACAGGCATCCTGGCATTATTGCTGATGATAACTGCCTGTGAACCTCAGCTGGCGGACAAGCCCGATATCGGGACAGCACCGACGGCTGACCAACTTGATTTTTCCATTGCACCCGGAAGCGATGAGTTCAACTTTGTGATAACGAACACATCGGCTGTTACCGGCATTGCCTCATGGGATTTCGGTAACGGAACCAAAGGAAGCGGAAAGTCTAATATCGTGCGATATTCTTTACCGGGTGACTACACTGTAAAGTTAACTCTTGTCACCCGGGGCGGCATGGCAACGATCAACAAGACGTTGACCCAGACTGAAACGGATTATTCAATATTCACTGATCCCAAATTTATATTTCTGTCTGGAGGTATAGATGACATCGATGGTAAAACATGGGCGCTTGACAGTATGGCTCAGGGTCACCTCGGTGTAGGAGCTGCCGGTGGCGCAGGGCTTGAGTGGTGGTCAGCCGCTCCTCTGGCCAAACAGGCCGTTAAAGTATTGTATGATGATCGTATCAACTTCAAGATTGACGGCTTTGCTGCAACATACGTAAATAACGGGAAGAGCTATGTGAAAGATTTCAGGACTTCTGACCCCGCATATAGCAACCCGGTTATGAATGATACTGATTATGAAGTTACTTTTACTCCTGAGCCCGGAACCTGGTTTATTGAGGAAAGTGGCGGAAAATCATACCTCACATTGACAAGTACAAAGCCGATATTTCCAATTTTTGATGTAGGAGCTGTGGGTGGCAAATATGAGATCCTGAATATTGAAGAAAACCTGCTTGTTATGGTTGCTATAGGAGGTGATGGAAATGCCTGGCATTATCAGTTAATACCTGCAGGTTATGTTAAACCTACTATATCTTTTACGGTTAACGTAACTGAAGGGACTGATAATGAAGTGTCATGTTCGGTAACTGATTATTCAATACCTGCCGGTCAGAGTGTTACAGGTATCACCTGGAACTTCGGCGACGGCAGTGATGAGGTTACCGGGGGTAAGGATGAGGTGGTCAATCATGTGTACATGCGTAAAGGCACATACACCGTTACAGCAAAGATCAACTCCAGCCTCGGTATGCTGAACGGCACGCAGCAGATTGTTCTGGCCAACAACAACTCGGCTTATGTGGAATTCCTGCTCGACATGATGATCGTTTACAACGACTTCAGTGAGGTGCAGGTCTTCCCGGTGCTGGGACAGGATTGCAGTGTCACCACCGTTGACAATCCGTACAAGGAGTATCCAAACAAGTCGGCAAAGGTGGCTTACTACACCAAGACCGACAACCAGTGGGCAAATGCCTATATGCAGCTCAACAGCGGCTTCAGGTTTGACCTCAGGCTGCAGCAGGTCTTCAAGGTCATGGTTTACGGCAAAGCCGGTGACCAGATACTTCTGAAGCTTGAGAATACAGACAAGGGCGGTAACGCATGGCAGACCGGAACATACGATCTGATCTATACCATCCAGAAGGACAATACCTGGGAAGTGGCCGAGTATGACTTCAACGGTGTAGGCGCAGGTTGGGACTGGACAGGTGATATCTTCACCTCAAACATAGTCACGGATGACAACTTCAACCATGACTTCTACAATGTGGTGAGGATCATGTGCAATCCCGGCGTTGGTGAGGGTACGCATTCATTCTACTTCGACGAACTGTCAGGGCCTCATGTGGAGGGTATCCACAAATAGTTGATTATGCAATCATTGCCTGCCTGATGAGCGGGCAGGCAATGATTTTTTCATTTTCAAAATTTTATTCCCTGGAGATGAACTCGACCGATTCATGACAGTTCCATCATTTGCAGCCACGGTACTCATTCGGAGCAGGAGAATAATTTTCATACTGATTATTTTTCCCACGCTCAGCCTCTCCGGCCAGTTTAAATCTATAGGGGTCCCGGAGATATGGAATATAGGCAGAAGTGAGTACAGTGGGGGCACTCAGAACTGGAATATCGCTGATGATGAGCAGGGGAATATCTATGTTGCCAATAATAACGGTATACTGAGATTTGACGGTGAGGACTGGGAGACCTTTCCCGCATCCAATAATTCAGTAGTAAGGTCGCTGGCATTCGGAGCAGACAAAAAATTATACGTCGGTGCATTCAATGAAATAGGAGTGCTCGAAAGATCTGCCAGAAAGGGGATCAGTTATAATTCCCTGAATCATCTTATTCCGGAAGATGCAAGGAATTTTGATGATGTATGGAATATTTACCAGACCAGGTTCGGAGTCGTTTTCCAGAGTTTTGAATCCATTTTCATCTATAAAAACAACATCATTCATGTTATCAGGCCAAAGGAGAGGTTTGGCAATTCCTTCTATGTAAACAATAATTATTATGTCGTTGAAATAGGCGTGGGACTGAGGATGCTGGTGGATGACAGACTGCAGACTATTTCAGATGATAGTATGTTCACTCATGATGAAATTCAGTCACTGACTCCGGCAAATGCGAACGACCTTTTGGTCGGAACAATGAGCAACGGATTGTTCGTGCTCTCCGGTCAGAAATTGCAACCCTGGAAAACCGAAATTTCTGAAGAGCTGAAAAAATCCAAGCTTTATTGCGGATCAGTTCACAACAACACCTTCCTGTTCGGAACCATTAAGAGCGGACTGTTTGTGGTAAATGAGAGAGGGGAGATTCAGGAGCATCTGAGCAGATCCAACGGTTTGCAGAACAACACCGTTCTGTCGCTGTTTGTTGACCGGCAGGATAATATCTGGCTGGGACTTGACATTGGGATTGATTTTCTTAAATCAAGTCTCCCTACTTCGGTTATAAATGACAATTATAATATTGCAGCCACCTATGCAACGGCAATTCATAACGGCAGATTCTATATCGGAACCAACCAGGGTCTGTTTACAAAGGAACTTGATAAGCTCAGAAGCCATATTAACATTGAGTATGACCTGGTTGAAGGTATGGAAGGACAGGTCTGGAATCTTACGGTCGCAGACGGGCAGTTGCTGTGCGGGCATCACAACGGAGCCTACGCAATTGACGGGGTAAGATCCTCCAAGCTTACAAACAGCAGGGGTGTCTGGAACTTTAAATCAATCCCGGGTCATGACAACATACTGCTCAGTGGTACATATGACGGGTTGATTACATTTATGAAGGGGAAGGATGGAAGATGGAAGTTCAGAGACAGAGTTCAGGGGTTTGACGTCTCATCAAAGGATCTGATTATCAGGGATGATAACTGGCTTTGGATGAGCCATGGATATCTTGGACTCTTCCATATTCATATCAATGAAAGTCTTGACAGTGTTATCTTTGTGAATGAATACAGGGGCTCCGGCAACCTTCCGGAGGAATTGCCTTACATTTTACATGCCAGATCCGGCGATTTTTTCATCTCAACCACTCAGGGCATTTATCAGTTTGACGACCAGAAAGAGCTTTTTTACAAACCGGAAGAGTTGAATGACTTTTTTGATGACTTTAAGCTTATTTATCTTCTGGAGGAAGACCACAGTCGGAATCTATGGTATTCAGCCAGTGAAGGGCTGGGTGTATTCCGGCTGCTGGAAGATGGAACATATACCAAAATATCGACGCCGTTTCTGGACCTTAACGATACACGTGTTTCACCGTTTGACAACATCTTTATCCGGGATCCGGCCAATATATATATTGGTACCCAGAAAGGCCTGGTTCATTATGACCCCTCGATATATAAAAACTATTTTGACGAGACGCATGTTTACATCAACAGGGTCAATGTCTATTCAAAGCGTGAAGATTCATTGTGGTATTCCTCAGGCAACTCCCAGCTGGATAAGCATGAAATTCAGAACCAGTTTTCCTTGCCCTACTCCTGGAACAATATCGCCTTCCGATATAATTCGCCGGATATGGAGAATGCCGGGAAAGTCGAATACAGTTACCGCTTGGTCAGTTTTGATGATAGCTGGTCCGACTGGACTACCTTAAACAGCAAAGAGTATACAAATTTGCACGAGGGGGAGTACTGTTTTGAGGTTAAGGCGAGAAATATATACAGTAATATCAGCTCTGTCGATAAATTTTGTTTCAGTGTCGAACCCCCTTTCTCCAGGTCATATAAAGCACTGATATTATATTTTATAATGCTGTCTGGTATCATTCTGACCTCAGTATACTTCTATCTGCGAAGAATTGAACGGATAAGGATACAGGAAAAGGAGCGGCAAATCAAGGCCTTCAGAAAGACAGAGCAGACTCTGGAGGAACAGAAACTGGCGGCGGAAACGGAAGTCATACAACTTAAAAACGAAAAGCTCCAGTCGGAGATGAAGCATAAGAACAAGGAGCTGACTACCGCTGCCTATCACATCATACAGAAGAATAAATTCCTGAACTCCCTTAAACAGGAACTGTCAGCTTTGATCCAGAATGCCAGAAATGAATCTGTCGTAGCCGATCTGAAAAAAATCAGCCGGAAAATTGACAGGGACATTCAAAATGAAAAGAGCTGGGAGGTCTTTGACCGTTATTTTGATGAAGTGCATCAGGAATTTCACTCCCGCCTCAGAAACCTGCATCCTGAACTGACCCCCGGGGAACTAAGACTTTGCAGCTACCTGAGGATGAATGTTTCAACCAAGGAAATTGCTCCCCTGATGAATATTTCAATCCGCGGTGTAGAGATCAGCAGGTATCGCCTCAGAAAAAAACTGCAACTTGATCAGAGTACCAATCTCGTGGATTATCTGATGCAAATCTGAAGACGGGTCAGTTTACTGGTATCGTGGATCGTCTGATACATGTCTTAAGCCGTGTCAGAGAGCCAGTCCCGAGGATTTTCCGATGCATATCTTAAGTCGGGTCATTGTGCCAGTCCAGTCTGTTGTCTGATGTAAATCTGCTGCCCCACTGTTCTTCGTTTATACAACACCGTTCAAAACTCCCGGCCTTCCTTAATCTCTCTCTCTTTCTTCTCGTGATGTACAGTTTGTTCCTGTATGTTGAGCCATTGACGTGTCAAATAATTGGCAAGAATATGAATAACATGCATATAGCTAATATGTGATGTAGTATTGATGTATATTTTGGTTACCCATGATGTATTTATCTTTCTCTCATGCAGCAGGTATTGGAACAACTTTTGACTTACTTGTGCATTGTTTCAGGTCATGATGTAAGAGGTATGTAAATGAATGCCCGCAATCATGAGGAACAACCAAGTAAGCGGACAATCTCAAATCTGAATAGTATGAAAAAGAATCTCCTGTTTCTGCGATTTCTAATTGTTTTATTTATAGTAACATCAGCCGTGAATGCACAGGCTGACCGGGTTACTGTGGTAAGGCAGGATGACGGAATTAAGCTGGCAGTCAACGGCCAGGATTTTATGATCAACGGCATGAACTGGGATTACTTCCCGATAGGTACCACGGTCACCTACAGTCTGTGGAAGCAATCTGACGACGTCATAAAGGCTGCCCTCGATGCAGAGATGTCGCTTCTGAGAAATATGGGTGTGAATGCTGTACGTCAGTACACTGGTGTCCCGGCCAGATGGATTGAATACATCTATGAGAAGTATGGCATCTATACAATGCTTAACCATTCGTTTGGGCGGTACGGTCTTACCCTGAGCGGCAAGTGGGTTCCGAACACCGAATACTCCGACCCGCGCGTTCGTGATCTGCTGCTCTCCGAAGTGAAGCAAATGGTAAACGACTATAAGGATACACCAGGGTTGCTCATGTTTCTGCTGGGTAATGAAAATAACTACGGACTTTTCTGGGAGGGTGCCGAGACGGAAGATATCCCGGTGGAGGACAGAAAGTCGACTGCCAGGGCACGTGATATGTACAAGCTTTTTAATGAGGCGGTGAATGTGATGTCGGATGTTGATAATACACATCCCGTGGCAATCTGTAACGGTGATCTGCTTTTCCTGGATATCATTGCGGAGGAGTGCAGGGACGTAGAGATATTTGGCGTGAATATGTACAGGGGAGCATCTTTTGGCGATGCATTCCAGCGAGTTAAGGAAGTACTCGACATTCCCGTAATGTTCACTGAGTTTGGTGCTGATGCATTCAATGCCATCGAAAATGACGAAGATCAGCAGTCGCAGGCTTATTATATGGTAAACAACTGGAAGGAAATCTACGGAAATGCAGCAGGCATGGGTAATGCCGGAAACTGCATCGGGGGATTCACATTCCAGTTCAGCGACGGATGGTGGAAATTTGGCCAGACCACCGACCTCGATGTTCAGGACAACCATGCCTCCTGGTCCAACGGTGGCTATCTCAACGATTATGTAGCCGGTGAAAACAACATGAATGAGGAGTGGTTCGGTATCTGCGCCAAGGGTCCGACAAATGAACGGGGACTTTATCAGCTCTACCCCCGTGCAGCATACTATGCCCTCAAGGAGGTTCATACGCTGGACCCCTATGCTGACGGTGTCACACCCGAATCGCTTGACAGGCACTTTTCAGGAATTGAATTAAGCAGTTCCGTCCTGCAGGCCAGAGGAGACAAGGCGGCACTGGTCGGCGAACAGGTGAAAAAAGTACGTGTCAGCGGGCTGCGGGCTGAGCTTTCGTCATTCAGTACGGGTGGCGACAGGATCTCCACTCCGGTTGACCCTGTTCCGGGAGCCCTGAAATACCCGGATGAGCTGGGCTTCGATCACATGCAGTCGTTTTATGTGGATGTGGAAGCAAATCCTGCACCGAACCTCAGGGGGAAGGTTGCAATAAATGTCCTCGGCAATATTGCCGAGAATCCGATAGATGAGATTTTCTATGAGAACAGGGGCCGTGCCCGCGAGGTTAATACCGATGACGGTAATCTGATGCTATCGGCCCTGAACCGCGTAAAGATTTACAGTGCTGAATTTACCTGGAATGCCAAACTGTTTGACCTTACCAGCTTTTACCGCACCGGTCACTATCACTGGGGCTATGAGGGCGACTTCTTCGGATTATATCCGGAAGCCAACTACGGTCCAAATATGGATATTTACAACGGTGAGGCACCTTTCGGCTTTGAGATTAACGGTAAGAGGGCACTGAATGGCCTGAAGGTTGCCTTTGGTCCGGAACTGTGGTGGGGAGCCAACCCTGCTGTCCTGGTCAAATACAGCAGGAAGGTTGCCGGATTTGACCTGACCGGTATTTATCATGAGGACCTTGATGAGCAGGCACCGGCGGTGAGTTCATTTGCCATACCCTCACCCCCGACGCGAAGGACCACCCTGCATATCAAGAGGCAGATAGGACCGGTGGGCCTCGAACTTGGAGGTATATGGGCAGGCCAGCCCAGAGTTGGAGAGACGTTCCAGCTCGTGGAAGGAGAGTCAGGCAACTATACCGTTTATGAGGACAAAATCAATTCCAATGACACCTGGGGCGGCAAGGCCAAACTGACTCTCTCTGCCGGACCTGTCAACTGGTATGCCCAGGGGGCTGCCATGGGACTGGTTGCCGGTGGGGGTGCCGACTACACAAAGACCTTTACGGGCTGGAGACTCAAGGACAGCGGAAGCGGAAACCAGTTTAACTTTCTGACCGGTCTGACCGTGCTGATAGGTGATTTCCAGTTTGCTCCCAACTTCCTGTGGCAGAAGCCCGTTATTGGCCCGATGCCGGGAGATGTGCCGGCTCCGGGAAGAGCCAGGAACATTCTTGATGATCCCTTTGCCGTAAGACAGAACAGGGAAACAGTGGCAGGTGAGTTCCTGGTAACTTATGATCCGACTCCCGCTACCTGGATGTATGAATGGGATAACGACGAGAGTGAAGATGCTCCGTTTGCAATCAGCGCCGGATTCGTCTACCGCCACCATCCGACAACCCAGGATGCTGCCATAGGTATACTGGCAGACGGTCGCGCAACCTTTGCGTTTGACGGCGCTCCGCCGGCACGCGACCTCTGGGAAGCATACTCACGGATAGTCTCCAAGCCAACACCCAACCTGGGATTGATTGCCAATCTCTTTGCCGGAACTGCTGAATCAAATGGCAGCGACGAACGACTGATACGTCGATACGGCGGAGATCTCAGAATGATATTCAAAAAGGCAAAACTGATTTCGATGGTTAAGGTCAACGATTGGGGTCCTTATGATTATCACCGCGACTTCAACCTGACATATCCTCTTCAGATAAAGGCGGACCTGTCGACCACCGTAGCAAAACCCAAATGGGTTGAACTGCCGCAGACACGGATAGGGATCCGCTTCAACTGGCGTTCTCTTGACCAGTATTCACCCCGCTACTGTCCAACGAAAAACATAGACGTAAACGGAGATATGGTCTGTGACCCCACAGTGCCGGGTTATCCCAGGGGCAATGAATGGGAGATCAGGACTTATTTGCATTTTAATATAGGCATGTAACCATAAATGAAGATTCAAATGAAAAACAAGAAATATAACTGGTCAGCAATTCTCCTTATCGCTGCCCTGGTGCTCGCGGGCTCCGGCAGCTGTACGAGGGATTATGATGAACTGGAGCTAGTTTCCTATCCCACCACACCTGAAGTTTTCATCGATGGTTTCAGTGCCGGACTCAACTACGCAGCATTTGGCGGTTCCAAGGTAACCGCTTTTGATGTGGATAAGGAGGTTAAATATCAGGGTTCGGCATCGATGAGATTCGAGGTGCCTGACTTTGAGGATCCGCTGGGGGCTTATGCCGGCGGCACTTACTTTACAACTGTAGGACGGGATCTCTCCGGCTACGATGCACTGACCTTCTGGGCCAAAGCTTCAAAATCTGCTACCATTGACCTGGTTGGCTTCGGCAATGACCTTGGTGAATCAAAGTACCTCGTCTCAATGCAGAATGTCGCTGTAAACACTAACTGGAAGAAATATATCATCCCAATTCCTGATCCCTCCAGGCTGAAACAGGAGAAGGGTATGTTCTTCTATTCTGAAGGTCCCGAAGACGGCCTGGGATATACATTCTGGATTGATGAGGTGAAGTTTGAGAAGCTTGGCACCATCGCTCACCGTCAGCCTGTTATACTGAACGGAGATGATAGGGTTGAATCAGCAGTGAACGGACTGAAGTTTCCTGTCGGCGGACTGGGAGTATCCTTTAATATGCCAACCGGAATCGACCAGACAGTCAATGCGGCACCTGCATATTTTACATTTGTCTCTTCAAATGAAAGTGTGGCCAGTGTGGATGCAACAGGACTCGTTTCGGTACTCAGTGAAGGAACAGCAGTTATCACTGCCACTGCCGGCGGTACGGATGCCATGGGATCACTGACTGTCAATTCTTCGGGTGATTTTACACACGCCCCGGTACCCGCGGAAGACCAGGAAGACGTTATTTCGATCTTCAGCAATCAATACGTGAATGTGCCGGTCGATTTCTACAACGGATACTGGCAGCCTTACCAGACTACCACCTCAGCAGATTTCAAGGTTGGGGATGACGATGTCCTCTTCTATACCAACTTCAACTTTGTAGGCATTCAGTTTACCTCACCTACAATAGATGCCACTACCATGACGCACCTTCATATGGATGTCTGGATTCCAAATGCGGTGGACCCTGCAGACAAACTGGCAGTAAAACTGGTGGATATGGGTCCCGACGGAGACCTTGATGGTACCGATCTGACGCTTGTCTATGAAATTGCAGGCCCGCTGGCTTCGCAAAGCTGGATAAGTGTTGACATTCCCCTCTCCGGCCTGTCGTCACGTAGCAAACTGGCACAAATAATCCTTGAACGTCTGGGATCAACCCTGACGGGATTCTACCTTGATAATGTCTATCTCTACGGTAGCGGAGGAGGTACACCTACTGTCCCGACAGAGGCTGCTCCGGCGCCTCCTGCAAGGGATCCTGCTGATGTAATATCTCTCTTCAGTAACGCATATACCAACAATACTGTCAATTCATGGTCAGCAGAATGGGATGATTCGGATGTGGCAGATTTGCAGATATCAGGTGATGATGTAAAGAAATATACATTTACGAACTTCGCCGGCATTGACTTCAGCAGTGATAAGTTTGATGCCTCGGGCATGACTCATTTCCATATCGATATCTGGACCCCTGATGACGTAATGTCGAAGTCGCTTTCAATAAAGAATGTTGATTTCGGAGGCGGTACTGCGGAGGCTACCAGTCATATACTCACTGTTGTTCATACTGCCAGCGGAGATATTCCTGCGCTGGCGACAGGATCATGGGTTTCTGTGGATGTCCCGATAACAGCCTTTACCGGGGACCAGACAAGGTCGGATCTTGCCCAGATGGTGCTTTCAAGTAATCTGAGCACTCTCTATGTAGACAATATTTACTTTTACAAATCGGCTGGCGGTACAGGAACAGAGCCGGCAGCCGCTGCTCCGACGCCGACGCACGCCGCCGCCAGTGTCATCTCCATGTTCAGCGGTGCCTACACCAACGTGACGGTGGATACGTGGAGAACAGACTGGTCTGCGGCAAGCTATGAAGAGGTTACTGTTGCCGGAGATGCTACGAAGAAATATTCAGCTCTCAATTTTGTCGGCATAGAGACAACCTCAGCAACGATAGACGCTACAGCCATGACCCATGTACACCTTGATGTATGGTCAGCCGACTTCACCAATTTCGGTGTCAAGCTGGTTGACTTTGGCGCTGACGGAGCATACGGTGGAGGTGATGATGTGGAACATCAGCTTAACTATCCCTCACCGGCCAGGGGTGTCTGGGTCAGCTACAATATTCCGCTGAGTGACTTCGCCGGCCTGACAACCAGGGGCCATCTGGCACAGTATATTCTCGTGGGTGAACCAGCGGGTGCCACCACCATCTGGGTTGACAACATCTATTTCTACGATGACGGCGGTACTTCAGCTACCGGACCGACTGCCGCCGCACCCACACCGCCTGCACGGAGTGCCGCCAATGTAGTCTCAATCTTCAGTGACGCTTATACTAACATTACGACGGATAATTTTGACGCCGGATGGTGCGAAGGTGCAGCAGTTACGCAGGTATCAATAGCCGGAAACAATACCCTCAAAAAGAACGCGGGTATCGTCTGTCATGGAATTGATTTTTCTACTAACAGGCAGAATTTATCTTCATTCACTCATATCCATTTCGATCTCTATACTGATGATACCGACCTGACAGGTGATGTATTCAATGTAAAACTGGTTGACTTTGCGGGTGGAGCTTCTGAGGCTTCTGCCCTGGAAGTCAATATCAATACCGGAACAACACCCGCAATAGTTGCAGGCACCTGGGTCTCTGTGGATATTGACATCACCGCCCTGGGAGGGATAGTTACAGGCAACCTGACGAGAAGTGATGTTGCCCAGATCGGGATTACTACCGCCAACCTGACCAATGTGTGGTATGATAATATTTATCTCTGGAAATAACCCTGATTGGCTGAGGCTTCAGCTTCGATATACTGAACACTGAAGCTTCAGCTTTTTCGGGAAACAAAATTCATAAACAGGTAAAATCATTAAGTATGAAATCAAATAACGTATTATTTATCAGGGGTGTACTCTTCCTGGCAGGTATCTTTATCCTGGGAGGCTGTGAGAACAACTCAGGACTGGAAGATCGTACATATCAGCTGGTATGGCAGGATGAGTTCGATGCCGACGGAGCACCTGACGAATCAAAATGGGCATTTGACCTTGGAGCAGGCGGCTGGGGTAACAATGAACTGCAGACCTATACCAATGATGCGCAGAATGTTGTTGTAGCTGAGGGATCACTGAAGATAACGGCAATCAATAACGGCGGATCTTTCTCCTCAGCCAGGATCAGGACACAGGGTAAATTTGACCAGGCGTACGGCCGTTTTGAAGCACGCATAAAACTGCCGTGGGGACCCGGTATATGGCCTGCATTCTGGATGCTGGGTGCAGATATAGAAACCAATCCCTGGCCGCAGAGTGGTGAGATTGATATCATGGAGTACCGTGGTCAGCAGCCAAACGTGATACATGGCAGCGTACACGGACCGGGCTATTCGGGCGGTGCTGCAATAACAAAGAGTTATGGGTATGCAAACAACAGGTTTGATGTTGAGTATCATGTTTTTGCGGTAGAATGGGGAGAGGATTTTATACACTATTTTGTTGATGATGTGCTCTATCAGGTGATAGAACCCGGTGACCTGACAGGTGAGTGGGTCTTCGATCACCCCTTCTTTATGATTCTCAATGTGGCCGTCGGTGGCGATTATGTCGGTTTTCCGACATCCGATACGCCGTTCCCTCAGACGATGAATGTTGATTATGTCAGAGTATACACGGAGGTAAACGGTAAATAGCGGAAATTCCCGGATGCCCGGCGGTGATGAACCTGGCTTCTCCGTTGTGCAGGACCGGATGTCTTGAGAATTGATAAAAGTGTTGAACATCTTCCCATAATTTTCTTTCCATGAGTCATTATGTAACAGCTGAGAAAGACAAGGTACCCATTGTTCAGAAAGCGGCATTTGGTGCCGGCCATCTGGTTAACAACCTCCTGCCTGGTGCGCTTGGAATATTCATGTTTTTTTTACTTACAGCCTTTGGGATGGACCCATTCCTGGCAGGCCTGCTTGGTGGACTTCCACGATTTTTTGATGCCATTACCGACCCGATAATGGGTTTTATCTCTGACAACACCAAATCGAGATTCGGTCGCCGAAGACCCTATATCTTCGCGGGTGCGATTTTGAGCGGAGTGCTGTTTGCAGTATTGTGGCAACTCTATCCTCAAAATTCCCAGATGTATAACTTCTGGTATTTCCTTATTTTTTCCCTGATCTATTTGCTTGGAAATACAATCTTTGCCACTCCCCTGATCGGACTGGGCTATGAAATGACATCAGACTATAATGAGCGTACCCGACTGATGGCATTTTCACAGACTGTGGGACAGGTTGCCTGGATGATAGTACCCTGGTTCTGGGTGCTGATTGCAAATCCAAACCTCTTTGAGACTCAGGCTGTAGGGGTAAGAAAGCTATCTGTGATCGTTGGCGGTATCTGTATTGTCCTTGGCATATTGCCTGCAATATTCTGCAAAGGCATTGATGCATCGAAAATGGAGGGCAGGGTCAAGATAACATACAAGACACTGTTTTCCAATCTTATTGATCTTTTCAGGGGTATTGCCCAGGTTTCAAAGAATAAACCCTTTATGAGACTCTGCGGAGCAACATTCCTGGTCTTCAATGGTTTTCAGATGGTAGCTTCATTCAGCTATTTCATAATAGTATTTTACATGTTCAAAGGCGACTATGGTCTGGCGGGAAACTGGCCGGCATGGTTCTCTACCGTATCGGCAATAATCACCGCATTCCTGGTGATTCCGGTTATTTCTGCCATAGCCAATAAGGTAGGGAAACGCAACGCTTTTATCATCTCAACGGTTGTCTCTATTGTAGGTTATGGCCTGAAGTGGTGGGGATTTAACCCGGAGATTCCCTGGCTTATCTTTATGCCTCTTCCACTCATGGCCTTTGGAATCGGTGGCCTGTTCACACTGATGATGAGCATGACAGCTGATGTGTGCGACCTTGACGAACTGAATAACGGCATGCCCCGTAAAGAGGGAACATTTGGCGCAATATACTGGTGGATGGTCAAGCTCGGACAGGCACTGGCGCTGGTGCTGGGAGGCCTGGTGCTGAAACTGGTGGGATTTGACCAGAATGTAGCCGTGCAGGCTGCTGATACTATTATTCGCCTGCGATTGGCTGATATAACTATCCCGGCACTGACTGCCTTTTTGGCAATCGTGGTGATGTGGAAATATGACCTGACAGAGTACAAAGCCCGTGAAATAAAGATGAAACTGGAAGCAAGAAGGGGAGTACTCTGATCCTGTGGTCAGGACTCAAATAATGCCGGTATTTTTCATTCGACCTGTGTAGCGGTAATTAGACCAGGAAAAAACATAATTTTACACAGGTGATAATAAGGACAGAACCACTGTAATAGTGTAACTTCGGTGTCAATTTCATCACATATATGCAACAGAACAGAGATAAAAGATAAAGCCAGATAATATGTCATACAGAAGCGACAAATACTTGTCTCTCACGGGAGAGGACTTCAGCAACAAATCAACTGCCGACTTGAAGAAGCTGTTCAGAGATTTTCTTGAGAATGGTATCCACGGTCTCTGCTTTAGCTCATATGTTGAGGGACAGGCTCCGGGCAGCATCGTCAGCGAGGAACAGATCCGGCAGAGGATGGGAATCATAAAACCGTATACTTCCTGGATCAGAACATTCTCCTGCACTGACGGGCATGAACTTATTCCCCGCATTGCGAAGGAAAATGGCCTCAAGGTAATGGCAGGGTCTTGGCTTGGTGATGACAGGGAACATAACGACGAGGAGATTGAAAACCTGATCAGGGTCGTCAGGGAAGGATATGCGGATCTGGTGGCTGTAGGAAACGAAGTCCTGTACCGTGGTGAACTGACAGAGCAGGAATTACTGGAATATATTCACAGGGTTAAACAGCAGGTGCCGCAGGCCAGTGTCGGCTATGTTGATGCCTATTACGAATTTGTCAACAGGCCGGCAATCACTGAAGCATGTGATGTGCTTTTCATCAACTGCTATCCCTTCTGGGAGGGCTGCTATATTGACTATTCACTGGTCTATATGAAAAACATGTACTACAGCGTGGTTCAGGCTGCCAGGGGAAAAAGGGTGGTTATCAGTGAGACAGGATGGCCGGATAAGGGTAAGTCTTTCAAGGCATCCGAACCTTCCACGGACAATGCCCTGCGATATTTTATCAACACTCAGAGATGGAGCCTGGCAGAGAAAATGGAGATTATGTATTTTTCAAGCTTTGATGAAGCATGGAAGATTGAAAAAGAAGGAGATGTGGGAGCTTACTGGGGTATCTGGGATAAGGACGGGAACCTGAAATATGTTTGATCACTGAAATCCCGGCAGTGATTACCGGCACTTTGAAAACATCTGTTATGAAGAACAAAAGCTACTTTTTTTTACTACTGATTATCTTTGCAGCCATTATGCAATCATGTGACACTGGCCTGTTGGAAACGAAGGAGATTTACGTCACCTCAGAGAGCGGTGACAAAATAGCCCTGAAGGATAATGTGAACTTTGTCAGGGGCGAACCCGCGGGCACCGTGATCACAATAGAACCGGATGATCTGAAACAGACAATAGACGGCATCGGATCATCCTTTACGGAATCCTCTGCCTTTGTCCTTGCACATCTCGATCCGGCTGAACGCATGGAGGTCATGAGAAAGATATTCAGTGAGGAGGGAGCCAACTTTTCACTGACAAGAACTCATATAGGGGCATGTGACTTTTCTGTTCACGGAAAATATTCTTACCTCGACAGGGCGGGAGACGTCAGGCTGGAGTCGTTTAGCATCGCACCCGACAAAAAGGGATTCAGTAAGACTGAATTTCCTGGAATAAAGGATGAAGAGTACGATCTGTTGCCCATGATCAGGGAGGCAATCGATATCAAGAGCCGGCAGTATGATAAGGAGTTGAGGATAGTGGCATCTGCATGGACTGCCCCGCCCTGGATGAAGGATATTGAAGAGTGGTACATCAAAGGCTCCCCGGAAAACAACTACCAGGGAACCGGAGGCAGTCTCCGGAAAGAGTACGAGGAGACCTATGCCGACTATCTTGTCAGATACCTTGACGAATACAGGTCTGAGGGTGTCGATATCTGGGGTATAACACCCGTCAATGAACCGCATGGCAACAACGGCCAATGGGAGAGTATGCATTTCACCCCTCAGACCCAGAATGCGTTTGTCAGAAATTACCTGGGGCCGAAACTGAAATCAGGAGAGAATGCTGATGTGAGGTTGCTTATCTACGACCAGAACAGAGACGCTGTTGAGCACTGGACAGATGTGATACTTGCCGATGGCGAGACATCTGAATATGTATATGGCACAGCTGTTCACTGGTATGAGAGCACCTTCAGGGTGTATGAAGATGTATTCGAAACCGTCAATGCAAAGTTCCCGGACAAGAAGATCATTCACACTGAAGGCTGTATCGATGACCTGGGCAAACCGGCTCCGCAGGGGATTACCGATCCGGAACATTTTATGGAGAAGGATTGGTTTGACAATGATTCATTCTGGTGGAACGAAAATGCCACGGACTGGGCTTATTCAGCCACCTGGGCAGGGGTCATGGCCGAAGACCATCCGGCTTATACTCCGGTGCACCGTTATGCACGAAACATAATTGTCAGTATTGATCACTGGCTGGCTGGCTGGATCGACTGGAACGTTGTGCTTGATCATGTCGGAGGACCTAATCACGTGGGCAACTACTGCGGTGCCCCGATAATGATAAACACTGAGACAGGCCACGTATACTATACACCTGTCTATTATATATTGGCTCAGTTCAGCAAAACAATCAGGCCGGGAGACAGGGCAGTGCAGACATACAATAATGGTGAAGGACTGGGTGAGGATGATCTGCATGTATGTGCTACCCTTAACGCTGACAATGTTCTGAGTGTGCAGCTGTTGAATACTACGAAGAAAGATATTTCATACAAACTTCAGATAAGGGATCAGTATGCTGACATAACCATTGTTGCAAACTCTCTTCAGACAGTGCGTGTGCAGCTTTAGAATTATTCTCATAAGATCCTTTTTCCATGAAGAAGAACTCTCAGGTTCATAATTCGGGATCCTCCGTTGTAAGGCAGGATCCCTTTGCAATTCGCGGATTCGAGCCCTGCCTGAAAGGCAAATGGATAGGTGAAGCAGTCTCCTACGGTTGTTATCGCAGCGGTCAGGCACCCGGCGTAAAAGGCCCCTCTGTCACTGAGATTGAGGAAGACCTGCACATAATTCAGAATCACTGGAATCTGATCAGGCTCTACGGTTCTGATGACGACTCAGCCAGAATACTGAAGGTTATCAGGAAAAAACAGCTCCCCATAAAAGTGTTACTGGGTGTCTGGCTGGAAAATGAAACCGGTCTTCCTGTGCGAAGAGAAGAAAACATCGCACAGGCCCTGAAAGGAATCGAACTGGCAAATGAATATCCGGACATCATCGCTGCTGTGAGCTTGGGAAATGAGACCCAGGTGACCTGGTCAGCGCACAGAATGGATCAGCAGGATTTAATCCGGTATATCAGGCTTGTCAGAAATAATACTACTGTCCCCGTAGCTACAGCTGACGATTATAGTTTTTGGATTACATTTGAAAGTAAAAAAGTGGCGGATGAGATTGACTTTATCGTCACACATATGTATGCAATGTGGAATGGTATTGCGCTGGAAACTGCCATTGAATGGATGGACAGAGTATATTTTCAGGAGGTTCTGGCGATGCATCCTGATAAAGTAAATGTAATCGGAGAGGCGGGTTGGGCAACGAACTACAATGCCCGCAAGACCGGGCCCGGGGAGCAGGCTTCCTTAATCAGGGGTGCCGTTGGCCTTGATGCCCAGGAGCACTATCTGATCCATCTCCACGACTGGATTGCCAGGAACCGTGTAACCACATTCCTGTTTGAGGCATTTGATGAACCGTGGAAGGGGGGAGGCGACAGTTCAGAGCCGGATGAAGTGGAAAAACACTGGGGCGTCTTTTATGAAAACCGCCAGCCTAAACCTTCATTCAGCAATTACCTGAAACACCATGAGGCCTCCTTGAGTGCCAGGAAACGCAAACAGACATAAATTATATTGCGGAGGTTCCATCCGACCTTTGAAAATTATATCTTGTACGGATGAAAAGAGAGAATATACAATTGGGCCAGGCTGTCCTGATTAATACAGAAAAAAGCGTTCAGGGGAGCTTTGTGGAGATTGACGGGGAGAAGTTTTACCGGATCGGCAACTCTGATCAGATGGAGGATTTCTTCATGACCATTGTCAGCGACTCCGATCACTGGATATTCATCTCGAGCAACGGATCACTGACGGCAGGCAGAAAAGACCGTGATCATGCCCTTTTCCCTTACTATACAGTTGACAAGATTCATGACTATTGCGGCCTGACGGGAAGCAAAACCGTTATTCTGGCTCAGAAAGGGAGTCAAACCTTCATGTGGCAACCGTTTTCCAAAGAGCTGGCCGGGATATACAACATAGAACGAAGGCTGCTTAAAAGTATATATGGTAACAAGATCATCTTTCAGGAGAAGAATCTTGACCTGGAACTGGAATTTCAATACGGATGGTTCACCAGCGACAAATATGGATTTGTCAGGAAATCCAGGATTGTGAATTTTGGCAAGGAGCCGGTCAAAGCCGGAATCCTTGATGGCGTTCAAAATATTCTGCCCAGCGGTGCAGATTATAATTTTCAGAATGAATATAGTAATCTGCTGGATGGCTACAAGAAGAGTGAACTCATAGAGGAAACAAAAATCGGGTTATTTATGCTCAGCTCCATACCTGTTGACAAGGCAGAACCGAGTGAATCGCTCAACGCCACAACTGTTTGGTCATACGGGCTGAAAGAGAGCAGGGTGCTTCTTTCCGAAAGGCAGATTGACAGGTTTATGTCGGGACTTCCCGTTCAGACCGAGGCTGACATCAGGGCCACACGAGGGGCTTATCTGCTGAACGCTGACATCTTGCTGCAGGGTCAGCAGGAAAAGGAATGGATTATGGTTTGTGAGGTTGACCAGAGTACCACTGATGTCGTAAACCTTGATCACTTCCTGCGGGCCGGAAATCATATGGATGAGCACATCGACGCAGATATAAAAAGAGGCACAGACAGGCTGGTATCATTTGTTGCATCGGCTGACGGACTGCAGAAAAGCAGTGATGATCTATGCACGGCACGGCATTTCTCAAATACCCTCTTCAATATCATGCGCGGAGGTATCTATCTGAATAACTACACTATTTCTGTGGATGACCTCCTGAAATTTACAGGCGGGAGTGACCAACGGGTATTGGCTGAAGCCGGAGCACTGCTGGCATCAAAAGGCACTGAAATTTCCTTGCAGGAGTTGAACCTCCTGGCAAAGCAGAGCGGTAACGCCACCTTGATTCGCATTTTCAGCGAATACCTGCCCCTGACCTTCAGTCGCCGGCACGGCGATCCCAGCCGGCCGTGGAATCAGTTCTCGATTGAAACCAAAAATGAAGACGGTTCGCCGAAATTTGATTTCCAGGGAAACTGGCGTGATATTTTCCAGAACTGGGAGGCCCTCTGCATATCGTTTCCGGAATTCACCGAAAGCATCATAAGCAAGTTCCTGAACGCCACCACACCCGATGGCTATAATCCCTATCGCATCACACGCGACGGTATCGACTGGGAAGCTCCCGATCCTGATGATCCGTGGTCTTATATAGGCTACTGGGGCGATCACCAGATTATTTACCTGCAGAAGCTTGCCGAACTGTCAGACATGTATCATCCCGGCAAAATTGACCGGATGCTGGCAGATGAGGTCTTTGCCTATGCCAATGTGCCCTATCGGATAAAGCCCTATTCTGATATTGTCCGGGATCCGAAGAATACCATTGACTTCGAAAAAGAGCTGAATGCCGGAATCAATGCCCGTGTTGAGGATATCGGGTCTGACGGCCGCCTGTTGAGCATTGACGGTCAGGCAGTTTATCACGTGAATCTTACGGAGAAGATACTGGTGCTGCTGCTGGCCAAGCTGGTGAATTTCATCCCTGAGGCCGGGATCTGGCTTAACACTCAGCGGCCGGAGTGGAATGATGCCAATAATGCACTGGTAGGTAACGGCGCATCAATGGTGACCCTCTGCTACCTGCGAAAGTTCATGCATTTCTGGAAGAATATCGTTAATCGTTCTGATCTCACCTCTGTGGAAGTCTCTGAAGAGGTAAAGAAGCTGTTCGATAATGTGCGGGGCATACTGGAAGATGGAGCACCTCTTTTGAAAGACGGATTCTCCGGCCAGGAGCGCCGTAGATTTGCCGATGCCATGGGTGAGGCTGGTACAAGGTATCGCCAGACGATCTATGGGCATGCCTTCTCCGGAAAGAAGACTGCGGTTAAGATGGAGGAGCTCTCCCAATTCCTGGGGCTGTCGCTTGAATATGCCGATGAGTCAATACGAAAGAACAGGCGCGATGACGGATTGTACCATTCGTATAACCTGGTTTCATTTGAAGGTGGTGACACTGTAACCGTCCGTCACCTCTACAGGATGCTGGAGGGACAGGTGGCCGTGCTCAGCGCAGGTTGCCTTACAGCTGAAGAGTCACTTGAGGTGCTCAACTCACTCAGGCAGTCTGACCTGTTCAGGCCTGATCAGTACAGCTATCTGCTTTATCCTGACAGGCAGTTGAAAAGGTTTCTTGAGAAGAATAACATCCCGGCAGCCAGGGTTCAGGGATCAGAGCTTTTAACCAGGCTGATCGCTGAAGGTGACACATCCGTTGTGGAGCGCGACAATGCCGGAGAAGTTCATTTTCACGGAAGTTTCCGAAACGTGAGGATCCTGGAGGCGGCACTAAAGTTACTCGATCTCGGATCATACGGCAAGCTGGTCGAAAAGGAGAAGACAGTGGTTCTGAGAATCTATGAGGAGTTATTCGACCATCAGTCGTTTACAGGAAGATCTGGCACATTCTATGCCTACGAAGGTCTGGGCAGTATCTACTGGCATATGGTATCAAAGCTTCTGCTGGCAGCCCAGGAGTGTTTCTTCAAGTCAATTGAGGAGGGGGCCGGAGGTGCCATATCTGCAGGGCTGAGAGATCACTATTATGATATAAAGGCCGGTATCGGGGTGCATAAATCGCCTGAAAAATACGGAGCCTTTCCCACCGATGCCTATTCTCACACCCCGGGTAATTCGGGTGCAAAGCAGCCCGGGATGACCGGGCAGGTTAAGGAAGACATAATCTCCAGGATGAAGGAGCTTGGTGTAGTTGTTGAGGCAGGCAGAGTCAGGTTTTACACCTCACTGCTTAATTATGATGAACTTCACGATAGTGATGGACAGTTCACCTTCATAGCCGTCAGTGGCAAGAGCGAGAGTGTTGATCTGACTGCCAATCAGCTTGCCTTTACCTTTTGCCAGGTGCCGGTCATTTATTCTGTCTCTTCAGACATGGAGATTGAGGTAGTATTATATGAAGGCGGAGTTCTGATAATAGAGGGTGACACCTTGGATATTCAATTGAGCAACATGATCTTCAACCGAAGCGGAGGGATAAAACAGATTAACGTATCAGTAAAACCGCACTCCTGACCAGTTTTCAGTTCTTGTTCCGGGTGAGAGCAGAGCACACCCTGTTGTAAGCCGGTATCACCGTTGACGGTAATAATCGCGGTTGAGAATGGACTATCCAGCTCTACGCCGGCTATTGTGCCGTGTACAAATCAATCTCTGATTTCCTGTTCATTTGCCTCCTGCTGTTGATGTCAGGCATAAATTATTAAATTTGCCCGGTCTTTGACTTCCTGCGCGATGCAGACAATGAAAACTGTTAGTGGTAAATAATATAATAAGAGATTAATCAATGAATACACTTAAACCTTCGCTTGTAGCTCTGTTCCTGCTCACCGCCCTTCTAACCAATTCCTGCAAAACAGAAACTCCTTTCGATGACGGGGCTGATGCCAGGGCTGAAAAAATGGTTGCCCGTATGACTCTTGATGAAAAGATAGGGCAGATGTCACAGCTATTTGATGGATATTTCAGTGATTATGATCAGTTTAAACAAGCCATCCGCGATGGCAGGTTCGGTTCGCTGCTCAACTACCACGGACCAGATAAGGTTAATGAGGCTCAGCGAATTGCTGTTGAAGAGAGCCGGCTCGGAATACCTCTTTTGATTGGCAGGGACGTCATCCACGGATACCGCACGATCTTCCCTATCCCTCTTGGGATGGCCGCCTCCTGGAATCCTGAGGCAGTGAAGGAGGCTTTCCGCATTGCTGCAGCGGAGGCCTCGACCCAGGGTATCAATTGGGCGTTTGCACCGATGATCGACATAACATGGGATCCCAGGTGGGGAAGAATAGCCGAAGGCTGCGGTGAGGATCCGTATCTGGCTTCCACACTGGCATATGCGATGGTGGAAGGACTGCAGGGTGACAGCCTCACTGACCCCGGCTCTGTAGCTGCATGTGCAAAGCACTATGCCGGTTATGGTTTCTCGGAAGCCGGACGTGATTACAATACAACTTATATTACGGAACCGGTACTGCGCAATGTGGTTCTGAAACCATTCAAGGCTGCAAAAGATGCCGGTGCCCTGACATTCATGTCCGGGTTCAATGAACTGAACGGCATTCCTGTTTCGGCAAATGAGTTTATCCTGAAACAGATACTGCGTGATGAGTGGGGGTTCGACGGGTTCGTTATCAGCGACTGGGCTTCGGTCCCTCAGATTGTTGACCAGGGATATGCCTTTGATGAAAAGGATGCTGCTGCAAAAGCCATTGTTGCCGGCATCGATATGGAGATGGCTACCACCACATATTTTGAGAACATCAAAGCCCTGCTCGATGAGAAGAAGATCACAATGGAGCAGATTGACATTGCAGTAAAGAACATACTAAGGGTGAAATACAAACTGGGATTATTTGAAAATCCATATATTGATCCGGAGGCAGAAAAGAAGATCCCTGATCCTGCCTTCCTTGAGCATGCCCGCAAGGTGGCAAGGCAGAGCACAGTGATGCTGAAGAATGACAATAACACTCTTCCCCTCTTTGCAGATGAGATCTCTTCGGTAGCCGTAATCGGACCGCTTGCCGATTCCCCGCGAGACCAGATGGGCACATGGAGCTTCGACGGGCTGCCGGAGAACTCGGTCACTCCCCTGGAGGCTATTAGGGATCTGATCGGTGACAGAAAGGTTAATTACGTTCAGGCACTGAAATACAGTCGCGACAAAAGCAAAGATCAGTTCAGTGCTGCTCTGGCCGCAGCCGGGAGATCCGATGCCATCCTCCTGTTCATCGGTGAGGAGTGGATACTTTCAGGCGAGGGGCAGTCCCGGGGCAATATTGATTTGCCGGGCGCCCAGAGCGAGCTGCTCACGGCACTGGCCGCTACAGGCAAGCCTCTGGTTGTGATTGTAATGGCCGGACGGCCCCTGGCGATAGGAGATGAGCTGAAGGAGTCTGATGCACTTCTCTATGCCTGGCACGGAGGTAACATGGCAGGCCCCGCACTGGCGGACCTTATCTTCGGAAAGGAATCACCATCGGGCAAGCTTCCTGTGACCTTCGTAAAGGGAGAGGGTCAGATCCCGTTCTACTATTACAGGAAAAATACAGGCAGGCCTGCATCGGACGAGACATGGACACCCATAGACGAGATCCCTGTTGAGAATCCGCAGAGCTCACTCGGGTACGAGTCCTTCCATCTCGACTACGGTTACACTCCGCTGCTGCCTTTCGGATACGGACTCAGCTACACAACCTTCACCTACAGCGATCTAATCCTCTCTGATGATTCGATGAGCACAACAGGATCCATTACGGTTAAGGCAAGGGTGACCAACAGCGGTGAGTGGGATGCCGATGAGATAGTACAGCTCTATATCCGCGACAGGGTTGGCACCATAACCCGTCCGATCAAGGAGCTGAAAGGGTACAGGAGGCTTACTATACCGAAGGGAGAGACGACTGAAGTGGAGTTTACCCTCACTGCTGCTGACCTCGCCTATTTCAATGGCAAAGAGACTGTCACCGAGCCGGGCGAGTTTGATCTCTGGATCGGCCCGAATTCAGATGAGGGGCTCCATGCTGATTTTATCATCAGGTAGCATAATCTGAAGAAATGAGCCCTCCATGTCTGATAAACACAAACAGGTATGAAAATGGTTGGCAAACATGGAGACTGCATGTGACCTTCAGGTATCAAATTATAAACAGATGAAACCAATGCCAATAATAGTATTGATCTTATTCCCGGTTTTTCTGCTTGCGCCAGGATGTGCCGGTGAGAATGATCCCGAAGAATATCCGAATAATCCAAACAGCGGTGAGCTGGTACTGGTATGGAGTGATGAGTTTAATTACACCAGCCTGCCCGATGCGGCGAAGTGGAGTTATGATACGGAAGGCAATGCTTCCGGCTGGGGGAACAACGAATTGCAATATTATACTGCCAGCAGGCTGGCGAATGCCGAGGTCAAGGACGGGTTTCTCTACATCACCGCTATTAAGGAGGATTATGAGGGTTTTGACTATTCCTCTGCAAGACTCCGGACAAAGGGCAAGGGCGACTGGCTCTACGGCAGGGTGGAGGTGAAGGCTAAGATTCCCGACGGCAGGGGTATGTGGCCGGCAATATGGATGCTGCCCACCGACTGGGAGTACGGCGGATGGCCTGCCAGCGGCGAGATAGACATAATGGAAAACGTAGGGTGGGAGCCATATGTAATCCACGCCTCAGTTCACACGGAAGCATATAACCACACCATTGGGACACAGAAATCATCAAAGACAACCGTATCAACATGCTATTCCGATTTTCATGTTTATGCCCTTGAGTGGGAGCTGAAAGAGATCAGAGGATATGTGGATGACAGGCACTATTTTACATTTCAGAACGAGGGAACCGGGTATAAGGTGTGGCCTTTTGACAAACGGTTCCACCTGCTGCTCAATGTGGCTGTCGGTGGAAACTGGGGAGGAGTGCAGGGTGTTGATGACTCCATCTTCCCACGGTCGATGGTAGTTGATTACGTAAGGGTTTACCAGGTCAAATAACTTTACCAATGAAGATATTGCCATTTATTATTGCTCTGCTGATCATCAGTTGCAACAGGTCTCCGGAAAACGGCCCGGATACCGGCGAAGGCACGGGAGTCATGGTGGAGGCGTGGATCACCTCCCCAAATCAGGGTGTTCTCTTTGGAAAGTACGACGGGAAGCTGGAATTTCTCACAGCGGCAAACAGTGACCCTGCTATCGTCGTTGACACCACAGAGACATACCAGGAGATAGACGGCTTCGGCAACTGTCTTACAGGCGGAAGTGTCATCCTGCTTAATGAGATGACGGCGGAGGCCCGCGGAGAGCTGCTGAGGGAGCTCTTCTCAACAGAGGGCAGCGGCATAGGAATAAGCTACCTCAGGATAAGCATCGGCGCCTCTGACCTGAGCGACAGGGTCTTCTCCTACAACGACCTGCCCTCGGGCGAGACAGATCCGATGATGGAGAGGTTCAGCATCGATCCAGAAAGGGAGGACCTGATACCTGTCCTGAAAGAGATACTGGCTGTAAACCCTTCAATAAAGATTATGGGGTCTCCCTGGTCGGCCCCGCTCTGGATGAAGAGCAACAGTGCCTCTGTGGGAGGCAGCCTGAAGCGTGAGTGGTTTGATGCCTACGCCAGGTATTTTGTGAAATATATCCAGGCTATGAAGGCCGAGGGGATAGTTATAGATGCCATCACCATCCAGAATGAACCTCTGCACGGCGGCAACAACCCGAGCATGGTGATGACGGCTGAGGATCAGGCTCTGTTCATCAAAGAGAATCTTGGACCTGCTTTCACAGCTGCCGGCATCACGACGAAGATCATCATTTATGATCACAATGCCGACAGGACCGACTACCCGCTGGCCGTACTCAATGACCCTGGGGCCCGGCAATATGTTGACGGCTCCGCCTTTCATCTTTACGGCGGCTCCATCAACGACCTCACTGCCGTTCATGAAGCATATCCCTCAAAGAGCCTCTACTTCACAGAGCAGTGGGTGGGTGGGCCCGGAAACATGGTTGAAGACATTAAATGGCACGTAGAAAACCTGATCATCGGGGCAACGCGCAACTGGTGCAGGAATGTCCTTGAATGGAACCTGGCCTCTGACCCTACATATGATCCTCATACAGAGGGAGGGTGCGACAGGTGTCTCGGTACCGTGACCCTGGACGGCAACAGCGTAAAAAGAAACCCGGCATATTATATCCTGGCCCATGCTGCCAGACATGTCAGACCCGGTTCAGTGCGGGTATCTACCAACATGCTGGGGGACCTGCCCAATGTGGGGTTCCAAACTCCTGACGGCAGGAAGGTACTGATAGTGCTCAACACCACTCCTTCAAAGAGAAATTTCAATGTCAGGTTCAGGGGCCTCACCGTCCCTCTCACTCTTGAGGGAGGTGCCGTCGGAACCTATACCTGGTAGGTCAATGCCTCTTTATGATCTTGTCAGTGTAATACCTGTCACCTGTTGTGACCCTTATGATATAGGTGCCGGCTGCAAGCCTGCCGGCATTTACCTCACAGCTTTCACTGCCGCCCGATTGTGAGATCACCAGCCTGCCGTTAATGTCATAAATGTCGACCGAGGTTATCACCGACTCACTTCTGATATAAAGTCTCTCCCTGAAGGGATTCGGGAAAATGGCAACGGTCACCGGGTCGTAAGGCAATTCAATGGAGGTGATAAGGTCGTTTGATGCTGTCCAGCTCTCTGCCAGGCTGTTGTCGAGGTCAGTCGACGTAAGTTTCAGATAGTACCCGTTGCCATCGGCATCAGGCCAGGGGTTCTGATCTGAATATTCAACATAGTCGATCACGTTCCCGAAAGCATCGGCGAGGATCAGCGGCTCGCCACTGTTCGAAAGGTGTTTGGTAAACTGCCCGAAGGGAGCGAAGCCGTAAACCGACTGAAAGACGGAGGCGTTGCTGGCAAGAATCACACATAGTCCCGGTGCCAGTGTGGAGCTGGCAGGGAACCGGTAAACAAAGCCTGTGCCGGGGAAATAGAGGCCGCTGAGATTCACGGTCGTGGTGCCGGCGTTCCTTATCTCAATGAATTCCAGCTCCTCCTCGTCAGTGAACTGGGTGGTGGTTTGCGGATGGTACATTATCTTCGTTATCACCAGCGGCGGTACGCTCACATCACTGCATTCGGTGAATGGACCTATGCTTGCGGTTATCCATTCGGTCCGGGCTGCCATGAACGTCTTTATGTCAGCGATGCGCTGGGCGTGGCTTCCGCTCTTCCCCCACCGCTGGTACTCCCTGACCACGGCCTCGGAGATTTGCAATACCACACTGTCGATGAAGGTATAAAGTGAAGCCTGGTGAAAAGGCTGACCGAGCTGAATAACCTCATTCCAGCGCCGTGAGAGATAACATTTGTACTGGGTATTATGAAAGAGATCACGCCAGAACCTTGAGCCGTTGTTGTAGTAATAATCCTCAAAGTACCACAGGTAGGTCTTGCTTCTGTCCATGCTCCACTGAAAGAGGTCATTGCCGAAGGAGAGGTCGAGATCCCATACCGGTCCTGCCCTGAGCTTGCCGTTTCTCTCCTTGTGGAAGTAGGTGCTGTACTGGTAGGCATCAGGATTTGAGGCGAATTCATTGACGATCATGAAATCAATGAAGGAGGGAATATTGATTATCGCCGGGTAGCCGTTGATGACGGAGATATCGTTGTTCTTTGCCGCTGCCTCAAGCCTGAAAAATTCTCCCTTGATATAGGCGGTCTGGGCCGTGGTGGCATCGTCGGGCTTGGGCAACTCGTGAATGTATTCGACAATGGAATTCTGGAATGAATACATGATCCATGCCCGGGTGTCGCCTCCGGTAAGCTTATCAGCCTTGGTGATATAGCCGCCTGAGAGATCAGGAAGTGTATTGTCCGTAGTCTTTATCTTGATAACGTCTATCCGGTTGTCGTCGGCCTTCAGCTTTTCATGCAACATGTAAAGCCCCATGTAGTTATTGTTGATGATCACCTCGCAATAGACGGCCCGCGATGCATAGTTGCCCAGCCTCTCAGAGAGACGGTGGCACAGGTAGTCGCGGACGAGGGCGGTGTCGAAGACCATTCCTCCCAGTATCCAGTCGTTCTCCTCAGGCATCCCGAGAAGGCTGACATTGTTGTTCGTGACATCATCGGTCATACGGGTGGTGAAACCGTAATTCTTCTTGGGTGAGACCTGTGAGAAGGAGCCTCTTATCTCAATGCCTATGCGGCCGTCATAATTGAGGAAGGCCGGGTTATCCATGTCAGTATCATAGTTGCGCTCTCCAGGCCCCCGGTAGATGAGCTTCATCGAAGCCTTGACCTTGGGCTCGTCAGGTATCGATACCCCTCCGTCGGTGGTGATGATGACGATTGGGAGGTTACTGTCGGTCAGGGTCTGACTCTGAATGGATCCTGAAATAGCTAACAGCAGAATAATATTAAAGAAGAGTCGTGTCATCATGTTCTCGCTCAATGATCCAAAATTAGCATTAATCCGCTAAAGAAGTGCTTCCAGCAGAGTGTGAGCCGGCTTCAATGGCATATCAAATGACTGCAGATGACTTAATAATTTATTTAAATGTAATATGGCAAAATCATTAATAATTTATACTTTTACGACTTAAAGTGAAAAAAGTTGTATTATTTCGTCGGTATATCCTCAGACAAGTCAGGGGTCTCTGATCTGCTTTCTGCATCCGCTATCATGTTTTCACGGAGAACAACCTCCACTCTCACCACCACTCCCGGTTAGGGAGTAATAAAGAAATATCATTCGCAGGTGGAAGTAATCCATATATCTGTCTTCCCGGGACGGGGGGTATAATTGTTAATGTATAAATTAATATTTGATGGAATGAAAGTTTTGAAATTTGGTGGCACTTCGGTTGGGAATATCGAAAGTATCAGAGCTGTTGTTGAGATCATTGCAACCCGGGAGCGGCCACTTGTTGCTGTCTTTTCCGCTTTTTCAGGGGTCACCAATATATTGAATGACTGTCTCAGGATGGCCTCGGAAAGGGACAGCGGATATCACCGGCTTCTTAATGAGACAGAAGGTATGCATGTAGCCATAGCTCAGAGCCTGGTAAGGTCGGAAAACGCTACGGGTGTTACCTCACAGATCAGGGAAATGACAGCAAGGCTGTCAAACATACTTGACGGGATATTCAACATAGGTGAAGTGACCCTCAGGTCATCAGACATGGTTCTCGGTTTTGGTGAGCTTATGTCAATAAAGGTGATATATAATGCTCTTTCAGAGAGGCTTGATGACGTTATTCATGTTGATGCCAGGGAACTGATCTTTACCAGGCTGGTCAACAGGGAGGAGAGGGTTGATATGACGGCCACTGTTAAAGCCACAAAGGAGAAGCTGTCAGATAATCCCGGGGTGATTGTAACGTCAGGGTTTGTTTCTACATCAATACAGGGATATCCTACTACCCTTGGAAGAGGGGGATCGGACCACACTGCCTCCCTTATTGCTGCCGCAATGGATGCAGAACTGCTTGAGATCTGGACCGATGTCAGCGGAATATTTACTGCTGACCCGCTATATACAGAAGACGCCAATTCAATAGCGGAGCTATCTTATGCAGAGGCACTGGAACTGAGCCACTTCGGGGCGAAGGTGATATATCCCCCTTCAATTCATCCGGTTATGGAAAAGAGGATACCTGTGCTGGTAAAGAATACATTTGCCCCTTCTGATCGCGGGACCCTGATCACAGAGAAGGCTTCTCCCAATGGAAATGCCATAAAAGCTGTCTCCTCAACAGACGGAATATGCCTGGTGTCACTTACAGGCAGCGGTATGGCCGGTGTTGTAGGAATCGCCTCCAGGCTTTTTTCCGCCCTTGCAGTGAATCATATCAATGTTATCCTGATCACCCAGGCCTCTTCGGAACAGTCGATATGTATTGCAATGGATGAGCTGCAGGGAGAGAGAGCAAGAGGGGTCATTGACGGGGAATTTGAGTATGAGATCAGATCAGGAAGAGTACATCCGGCTATCCTTGAAAAGGGATATTCAATAATCGCGATGGTCGGAGAGGGGATGAAACACTCCGTAGGCATCAGCGGACAGGCTTTCTCGGCACTCGGGAGAAATGGCGTCAATATCCATGCTATAGCCCAGGGTTCATCCGAACTCAATGTGTCTGCGGTGGTTAAAATGAGCGATTGCCGGAAAGCGGTTGATTCAATTCATCAGGAATTTTTCCGGTCAGCCAACAAAGTGATTAACCTCTTTATAGTGGGTGCGGGAAATGTGGGAACGGCCTTTATTGAACAGGTTCTCACACAATCAGGGTACTTCGAAAAGGAATACAGGACGGAGTTCAGGATAACCGGGCTGGCAAACTCAAGGAAGATGGTGATAAGGGCGAAAGGGATCAGAGGCCCCGAATGGAAGAGGCAGATGATGGAGAGTGAACGTAAAACGGACCTTGAGTTATTTAAAAAAGAGATGTTTGAATTGAACCTGCCCAATACAATTTTTATTGACAACACCTCAAGTCCGGAGGTCACCGACCTGTACCAGATGATCCTGGAAAGAAGCATTTCAATAGTGACATGCAACAAGATTGCCGCATCATCAGCCTATGACAGCTTCATAAATCTCAAAAAGCTGGCGATTGCAAAGAGATCTCACTTCAGGTTTGAAGGCAATGTTGGTGCGGGACTTCCTGTCATTCAGACGATTGATAATATGATAAAGACTGGCGACAAGCTCCTCCGGATAGAGGCGGTGCTTTCAGGAAGCCTGAATTTTATCTTCAATTGCTTCTGCGAAGGAATGAAATTCAGTGAAGCAGTGGTGAAGGCCATGGCCGGGGGGTACACTGAACCGGATCCTCTGACTGATCTCCGCGGAACCGATATCTCCCGTAAGCTTCTGATACTTGTCAGGGAAGCAGGCATAAGACTTGAGGCATCAGAAATCGATTTCAAAAATTATCTCCCTCAACCATTACCTGAAACATACGATCCTCTGACTTTTCATTCGCTGTTAAGCGACTTTGATGAATTTTTTGAGATGAAAAGAGAGGGGCTGTCTGAGCGGAGCAAGAGATTTAGGGTAATAGCCAGGTACGGCAACGGCCGTGCGGGAGTGTCGCTTGAAAAGGTCGGCTCAGATCATCCTTTCTTCAATCTTGAGGGGAATGACAATATAGTTTCGTTATTTTCGCAACGTTATTCCGAGAGACCGCTCATCATAAAAGGAGCCGGAGCAGGCGCAGATGTCACGGCATCGGGTATTTTTGCAGATATACTCTCAATAATAAACAACTGAAGCGATGGTCAGAAAAGTAAGGGTCAGAGCTCCCGCAACAGTTTCAAATCTGAACTGCGGGTTTGACGTGCTGGGAATGGCCATCAATGAGCCATTTGACACTGTTGAGCTTGAGCTGACGGATACGGGCAGAATTGAGATTGCTGATATCAGGGGCTGCGACACCCTGAGTCGCGATCCGGAAGAGAACGTGGTCGGACCTGTTCTCCATGCCATGGCCACAGCCATGGATTTCACGGCAGGTTTCAGGGTCATCATTGAAAAGGGAATCCATCCCGGCAGCGGCATCGGCTCGAGCGCAGCCAGCTCGGCAGCAGCTGCATTCGCGGCCAACCTCCTGTTTGACAATGCCTTCTCTCTCAGCGAGCTGGTCGGGTTTGCCATGGAGGGTGAGAGGCTCGCCTCAGGTTCTCCTCATGCCGATAATGTGGCGCCGTCGCTCTTTGGCGGGATCACGCTGGTGCGCAACTATGAGCCACTGGATATTGTGCAGCTTCATCTGCCGCCGGAGCTCTCCGTCGTGGTAATACACCCGGATACCGAGGTTAAGACCTCGGTGGCACGCGGCCTCCTTGACAGGCATCTACCGCTGGAGACAGCGGTAAGACAGTGGGGCAATGTAGGGGGACTTGTTGCCGGACTCTACAGCGAAGATTATGAGCTCATCAGCCGTTCGCTGGAGGATTTTGTTGCCGAGCCCAGAAGGGCCGGACTGATACACGGCTTCTCGGGGATGAAAAAGAGCGCACTGGCGAGCGGTGCCCTGGGTGCCGGCATCTCAGGCTCGGGACCCTCGGTATTTGCTCTTTGCAGGGGAGAATCATCTGCTCGCGCGGTGCTGGAAAGCATGAGCAGGGTGATGCACAGTGAGAGGATAGGATTTAAGGCTTACCTCTCACCGGTCAGCAGCCGGGGTGCAGGAATCTGCTGAACAGTATAAACATCTCAGTCCATGCGTTACAACAACCTCAAAGACCCCCGTCTGAAATTTGGATTCCGCGATGCGGTGATACGGGGGATATCATCCGACATGGGCCTGTTCATGCCTGAGACGGTCCCGGTGATGGAACCGCAGTTTTTTGAACGGCTGCCGGAACTGTCACTGACGAAGATAGCCATTGAGGTCGGTGCACGGTATGTCGGGAACGATATCCCTTCCCCGGAGCTGGAACGCATATGCACCGAGGCCTTTGACTTCCCCGTCGTGTTGAGGGAGATTGACGGCAGGAAGCAGGTGCTGGAGCTGTTCCATGGTCCCACGGCTGCCTTCAAGGACTTCGGGGCAAGGTTCATGGCCGGGTGCTTCAGGTATTTCGCATCACATGACGGCATGAGAACGGTGGTGCTGGTGGCTACATCCGGCGACACCGGCGGTGCAATAGCCTCTAGCTTCCTGGGGGTAGAGGGGGTTGATGTCATGATACTTTATCCTTCCGGCAAGGTGAGCACCCTGCAGGAGAACCAGATGGCAACGTTGGGACAGAATATCACCGCCATAGAGGTTGAAGGTACCTTCGACGACTGCCAGGCGATGGTGAAAGGCGCTCTGACCACGTTGGATACAGGCAGCAGGATAAGGCTTACCTCTGCCAACTCCATAAACATTGCCAGGCTGATACCGCAGAGCTTTTACTACTACTACGCTGTCGGCCGTGCCGGCGGCAGTAAGGTTATATCAGTGCCGAGCGGCAACTTCGGAAACATCACCGCGGCAGCCATGGCATGGAAGTCAGGACTCGATATTGACCACCTGGTGGCGGCAACAAATATCAACAAAGTAGTGCCGGAATATCTATCTTCCGGTGTCTATACCCCCGCGATAAGCCTGCAGACAATTGCCAGCGCCATGGATGTGGGCAACCCGGGCAACTTCCCCAGGCTTACCAGGCTGTTTGATGATGAGTTCTGCCGTATCACCTCCGGGCTATCCGGTTACTGGTTCGACGACGGACAGATAAGGGAGCATATAAGGGCTGAGTATGAAAGAACAGGCTATATCCTTGACCCGCACGGGGCCGTGGCCAGCCTGGGGCTTGATAGTTACCTGGAGGAGCATCCGGGAAAATCCGGCATTTTTGTTGAGACCGCGCACCCGGGGAAGTTTACCGGTACCGTGGAGCCACTGATAGAAACGGAAGTGGAGATGCCTGATAGTCTTCAGGGGTTCATGAAGGGTAAGAAGGAGACAGTCGTCATGAAGTCAGGATCCGAACATCTTGCAGATTTCCTGACCGGCAGATATTCACCTGTTTAAACGCAACACAACAAGAACCTCAGCCATGGCATCAGAATCACGTGAATTCCAGGTATTTGTCAAACCGGTAGGCGCCAGGTGCAACCTGCACTGCTCATACTGCTATTATCTTGAAAAGCAGGGCATTAGCAGATCCGTGCCGGGCGGGTTTATGAGTGATGAGATGCTGGAACGATATATACGTCAGCATATTGAGGCCTCCACTGAGCCGGATATATTTTTCTCCTGGCACGGTGGGGAGCCCACCCTGGCTGGTCTCAATTTCTTCAGAAAGGCGATGACTATCCAGGAGGCATATATGCCGGAAGGAAGCACGGTACGAAACGGCATCCAGACGAATGGCACGCTTATAACTGATGAGTGGGGCAGATTTTTCAGCAGGGAGAATTTTTATGTCGGCCTCAGTATTGACGGGCAGGAGGGGTATCATAACCTCAACAGAACCCGTGCTGACGGCAGCGGGACATTTGAGGAGGCATTGAGAGGCCTTGAGATACTGAAACAATACAATGTGCCGTACGAATTCCTGTGTGTGGTAAGCAACGACAATGTCCATGCCCCGCTTGAGATATACCGGTTCTTCAGGGAGCTGGGAGCACAATATATAACCTTCCTGCCGTTGGTTGAGGAGGATGGCAGGGGCTCAGGCAGAGCGACACCGCAGAGCGTAAGGCCTATGGATTTTGGCAGATTTCTTGTGACAATCTTCGATGAGTGGATTGAGAAGGATATCGGCAGGATTAAGGTTCAGAACTTTGAAGAGGCCCTGAGAACCGCATTCAGGCAGGAGCACACTCTCTGCATCTTCAGGGTTGAATGCGGCGGGGTACCGGTGGTGGAGATGAACGGCGACTTCTACATGTGCGACCACTACGTGGATGCTGAGCACAGGATTGGAAACATAGCTGATCTCTCACTTGCGGAGATGCTTGACCATCCCCTGCAGAAGGAATTCGGAGAGCACAAATTCAGGTCACTGCCATATTACTGTCGCGAATGCGAGGTGCTTGATATGTGTAACGGCGAGTGTCCGAAAAACCGGTTTCTGAAAACCCCTGACGGTGAGCCGGGATTAAATTACCTCTGCGAAGGGTACAAGCATTTTTTTAACTACTGCCTTCCTTTCGTGGACGAGGTAGCCCGCTTATGGAAAGGTGACCGCTAGCTGCCGGGGTGGCTGGCAGTTTTGCAGGCAACCTGACAAGGGAAAGGTGACCGCTGGCTGCCGGGGTGGAGGTCAGCCTTGCAGGCAGCCCGTCACATTTGATGTAGTCCGGCTCCGGGAGGGATACAGTTATTCTCCCAGCTTATCCTTGAAGAACCTGACGGTCCTGCCCCATGCAAGATCGGCAGCCTCCTTGTTGTACCTTGCTCCTGTATCATTGTTGAATGAATGATCAGCGCCTTCATAGATGAAAATCTGGTACTCAATGCCAGCCTGCTTCAGCGCCTCTTCGAAGGCGGGTATGCCGGCATTGATGCGTTCATCATTGCCTGCATAGTGTGCCATTATCTTTGCCTTTATCTTAGGCACCTCTTCAGCTGCCGGCGTTGAACCGTAATAGGGAACGGCAGCGTCGAGGTCAGGGGAATTCACCGCCACCTGGTTGGTCATCGCACCGCCCCAGCAGAAGCCTGTGCAACCTACCTTGCCCGTAGAGCGGGGATGGGTCTCGAGGTATTTGACGGCTGCAACAAAGTTCTTCACCGTCTCCTCACGGTTGAGCTGGCCTATCAGCTCCCTGCCCTTGTCCTGGTCTTCCGGTGTTCCGCCGAGAGGGGAGATGGCGTCAGGTGCCAGCGAGATGAAACCCTCCATGGCCATGCGCCTGTTGACATCCTGAATGTGGGGTACCAGACCCCTGTTCTCATGAATGACTATCACTCCCGGCAGCTTATCCCTGCCCTCGGGCATGGAGAGATAGGCTCTCATCTCCCCGGTGGCTCCCGGATAGGTGATGAATTTATTGATGAGGTTTAGGGCACCTGATTTTCGGCGGCTGGCTGACGCACCGTTGCAGCCGGGCAGTATTATTACTGCAGCGGCTGTGCCACCGGTGACGACGGCAAGCTTCTTCATGAATTCCCGCCGGCTCACCCTGCCGTCACGGTATTCATCATACAGTTCATTTACCTTTTTATTCATGATAACCTGTTTTAGGGTTTCTCGTTATTTCTCACCGTCCTCACGACTTGCGTGTCTCTTCCTTGATCCTTTGTATATGTCCTCTTCCCAGTCCCTTGACCTCGCATCCTAGCTGGAAGTAGCGCCTGATCTTCTCGTCGCTAAGTATTCCGAAGCAGTCGATGATGGCAGCAGGCTGTCCTATCTTCTTCACCACCATGTCAGGATCGAGATCGAGATAGGCGGAGTGCGGCACCGCGAGTATCACTGCCTCTGCACCCTTGAGGGCTTTGTCAAGGTTCTGTTCGATCCTTATCTCCTTCAGCTTCTCCTGGTTACGGAAGAACTGTGCCTTGCTCTGTCCCTCTGCCGGGTAGCTGTCCTGCTGTTCAAACTCCCACCAGTGCTCCACGTAGGGGTCATGTACCCTGATCTCGGCTCCCATCTCCGCCAGCTTGCGGATGACGATCTCTGATCCGCTGTAGCGTGTGTCGCCTACATCTTCACGGTATGCTGCCCCCAGGACCAGCACGTCTGATGCTGCTATCGCCTTGCCCATGTTGCGGAGGGCGTCGCGTGTAAGCTGCCCCACATGCAGTCCGCGTGTATCATTGATATCAATGGCCATGGGGGTGATCCTGAAGATGTCATCCTCAAAGCCCAGGATATGCTTGTATGCCCATACTCCCAGTCCGCCGTCCTTGGGGAGGCAGTAACCGCCTATGCCAGGCCCGGGGAAGATCATGTTGCTGTGTGTGGGTCTCATCTTGATTGCCTTGATAACCTTGATGAGATCAACACCGTTACGTTCGGCGAAGAGGCTCCACTCATCCAGGAACGCCAGTATTGTTGCGCGGTAGCTGTTCTCCACGATCTTGGCTGTCTCTGATTCTATCGGCCGGTCCATCACCGTCAGCGGGAACTTCTCAGTGTTGAGCACCTCGGTGAGGAATTTCACAACACGCTTCCTGGCCTCGTCGTTGATGCCGCTGCATACCCTCCAGAAATCGCGGATGCTTGCCACATAGTTGCGGCCGGGCATGACCCTCTCATAGCTGTGCGCCAGCAGCGGATCGCTCTTTATACCACGCTTCCTGAATGCCTTTTTCATTATCGGGTATGCCACCTGCTCTGTGGTACCCGGTGCGACGGTCGTCTCTATCAGTACCAGTGCCTCAGGGGGGATATGTTCGGCGATGACTGCCAGAGAAGCCTCCAGGGCCGCCATATCAGTCTGCCCGGCACGAACGTTGCCCAGCTCCTCCTTGATATAGTCGCACTGCACATCCACCACAACCACATCGGCCAGTTTCAAAACATCATAGGTATATGTTGCTATAAGCGTCTCCTTCTCCTTGACGCAGCGGGCAATCATCGGGTCTACCTCGGGGTCCTCGGCCTTGACGGGTGAGACACCGCGGTTGAGCATCGGTATCTTCCAGAAGCTGCGGGCACTGGGACGCTGCATCCCTATGACAAACTTCGACGGCTTGCCTTTCTTGTCGACAGTATCGGCTACGATGGCAGCCATAACGGCGCCTACGAATCCGACGCCCATGACCACAACTATCTCGCGACCTTTGGCACGTTCCTTTTCTACACGCTCCTTAATGCTATCAAACTCAGCTTTATAATCCTCCGGCTTTGGCAATGGAAACCTCTCACCGTTGGGACTCACAGAATATCTTTCGCTCATATTATTGGATTATGGTTTGTAGTTAAGAAAACTAAAAATAGTAAAAAGAATTGTTCTGACCTTCATGACCCGGAACTGAAATGCCAGCCAGACAACTTACAGCTCCGTGCTGGCACTTGGATGCGACATCGCTCCCGGATTTAAACCGGTGAGTTCCGGAGCCTTTACCCTGTGGTGGCATCCGGCAATTCCTGCAACCTGCATCGTCGCTGATTAGTTTTGTGCTCTATGACATCTTTTCCGTCCATGTGCCCTCGCCGGGCACAGTTTTTGCAGTATGCAAATTGAACAACCCTGACTTTCTGACTATGAAACCCTGTCGTCAAACCGTGGTGTTATTGTTACTCAGTATTACAGCTACACCACTATTTTCACAGAAGATTTCAGTTGGCGCCGGTTCCGGCATCAACTTCTCGGACCTGCACAGCACAACTACCTATGGTCACTGGAAGAACAAGCCGGGACCATCGGCGGGCCTCTTTGCCGGCTGGCAGATGACCCCGACACTGGGGCTGAATGCAGGTGTCGACTATTCTACTGTTTACTATGAGTATCACAGGTATGACCAAACATACTATCCGGATGGTATTTACCTGATGTATCCATCTATCTGGATGCCACCGTATATCAACAATCTGGAGAGTGCCAACTACAGTTTTGTGACCCTGCCGCTGCAGCTGACTGTGACCATCCCGACCAGACCGCAGCTGACCCTGGGAGCCGGAGCCTACTACTCTTTCCTGGTTGACCAGGACACTGATTACGGCTGGTACTATAATCCGGATGATTCGCTGAGGAATGATTACGGTTATACCTACATGATGAGACTGGACTACCCGTTGCTTGAAAATCTTGATCTGTTTGTGCGGGGGAGATACAATACCGGACGGAGATTTCTGACCGCAGTGCCGGACAGCAAGCACGGATCCACGGATCTCACTATCGGACTGATCTGCAGGCTGGGGAGAACCGGTGATGAAGGCGTGGGGGCGAAAGAGGACGCTAAAGAGGATGCTGGAGAGGTCAGTGAGGATATCTACCTCACCTGGCTTGCCGGCGTAAATCTCTCCCGTAACACCGGAAACATACTGAAAGATAAATACTCATCCTATGCGGGACCGTCGGCAGGCTTCGGTATTAACTTCAGGATCAGCGGGTCAAAGACATGGTTCCGCACCGGGCTTACCCTGGAACGCCAGGGATATTCAATGCGCGACTCCAGTGATCTCTATTACCTCTATCATGACTGGTCGGGGTCCGGAGATTACGATTATTACGTGGACAGCAGAGTGAGCGTAGATTACGCGGTGATACCTGTGCTGATCGACTTTCACTTCGGGGGGAATGAGACCTTCTCCTTCAGCACCGGACCATATTTCGCCGCCAGGCTTAATGCCCGCTGTACCGGCACGGCAATGAGGGAGACTTTCAGCAACGGATCCTACACTCTTGAAGAGACTACCATCCATGATGATCTTACGGAACTGATAAAGAGGAACGACTTCGGATGGCTGGCCGCAGCAGGGGTTGCCATACCGCTGCACGGTAACCTGAAGCTGGATATAGGGATAGAATACAGACAGGGATTTTCCGAGGTCTTCAATCTGGCCTCCAGCGGGATACCCAAACCTAATCCAAAGGACATATTTATACGGAACAGTACCCTGGCCTTGCGGGCAGGACTCAGCGTTCCGCTTTACAGGTAAGGATCTGATGAGATATAAGCACAGCCGGATGATGAAAACTATAACAAAAAAATGGGATGTGCGTAGTATGGCAATAATAATTGCCATCATGATGCTCATTCTTGCCTCATGTACTGAAGATCCTTCACGCAGAATCCTGGAGAACTATCAGTTCTACTTTAATAACAGCCAGGAATCCAGGTTGCTGGCAGGAGAGTCGCTGGATGTGTCAGCGTGGTTCCAGGTATATACCAATACATCTGCGAAGGTCGATTCTGTAAGAGTGATTTTCGAGCCTGTCCAGGGAGGCGGATCAATCTCACAGGAACGTGAATATGTCTCTTCCGGACAGGATATCGGTGCAGTTTGGACCCTGGGCCACGAAACATTCAGGCAGGTGCTGAGGGCATCGGTCTGGAACCTTTCCGGCAGCCTTATGACCTCAATAGACCTGGTTGCCTATGGCTTCAGGGAGGATGAGTGGGACGGAGTCACCGGCACACCGGAGGTGCAGATAATGGATATGGTGGCTGATACCGTCAACAGGGTTACCTTCATTACCGCTGGCAGTTATCTCTACAGGCAGGGGGAAAGGTATTACCAGTGGGAAAGGGTCAACGATCCCGTTTTCAATTCCCCGGACAGACCGCGTACCGTGGAGATAGATAGTAACGGAGTGATTTATGTCAGTACCAACGGCGGCAATATTTTCAGGAGCCTGGATCACGGATCATCATGGCAGCCCTGCACCAAACCGTGGCCCGAACGCTCACACTACCACCAGATATTTGTCTCCAACGACAACAGGCTGTGGGTTTATACGGCCGAGGAACCGATAAGATACTCCGATGACATGGCTGTGACATGGCATGACGCCGGAGCCGGCATGTCTGAGCAGAGGCTGGGTGATGTCTTCAGGCTGTCGGACGGGGCCTTGATAAAGCACGGGCTCGACTGCTGCAGCCTGATGATTTCTGATGACGACGGCCAGACATGGACGCAGCTGACAACCCCGGCCTATTCTCAAAAACTGTATGTCACTGATGATGATCAGATCTTCATCATCTGCGACCAGGGAACGGGAGAGGTTATCTACCGGTCGGACGACAGGGGAGCCACTTTTTCACGTGTTCACAGCGTGGGCGTAGCATTCAGGTCGTCATATGACAATCTCTTTACCAGGTGGGCCGATTGCTGGTATGTGGCCATTCCCGGATTCGGGATCATGACTTCTTACGACCTTGACGAGTATGAGAACTACTGGCTCTTCCCTGATCTTCGCACACTTTATGTTGACCATAACGGGGTGCTTATTGTAAAGGATTTTGATTTCAAAACCATATACTACCGCAAGAACTCAGAGTAGCACGATCTTCCTGCCCACGGCATTGGTCACTCTGATTACTTGGGGGAGAGAATGACCCGGCACCGGTCTGTTGAAACCCGTGCAGCACTCCCCTGTCAGGATCAGGCAGGTATGCCTGTTTTTCAAAATATAATACTTCAGTTAATTAACTGATTTCATCTATCTTTGTTGTCAGTTCAGGTTATTATCAGAACTGAAACAAAAACAACAGCCATGAAAAAGTTACTGGTACTCATACTTCCGGCCATCTTGATGATCCTGATTTCATGTGGAAAGGAAAAGGAGACAGATCGCTTCACACTTCTGACAGACCACAGCTGGACCAGCGACAGCCTGCTTGCCGACGGTGTTGATGCAAGCGGACCGGGAGAGAAACTTGAGAAGTTCAAGGGAGATGCGACCTTCAACAAGGACGGAACGGGCACCTTCGGTCAGTATTCAGGGACATGGATGCTTGTTGACAATGATGCCAGCCTCGCGATCAGTTCTCCTGATCTGCCGGTACCATCAATTGCAACCACAATAGCAGAGCTGACATCCACCTCGCTTAAGGTGACATTCATATATCCCGAGCTGGTCCCGCTCAATATCCGCATGACCTTCAAGCCGAAATAATGCGATTAGTCGCCATTCTTTTTTTTGCGTTTGGGTGGCTCACTCATGGAGCTGTCTCTGCACAGGCCACGGTCGGCGGCAGGGTGACCGACAGGCTTACCGGGGAGCCGCTGCCTGACGTCTACGTCATCTATGGAAGGGGCCTCGGCACCACCACTGACACTGACGGCTTCTACACCTTTGCCACCTCTCCGGGGTCGTTCAGGGTTGAATTCAAATACATCGGATATAAATCCCACTCAGAAACCGTCACCCTAGAGGAGGGGGAGACACTCGAGCTTAATGCAGTGATGGAACCTGAGGCCCAGTTGCTTGATCAGATCGTCGTCAGCGCTGACAGGATGGAGCAGAAGAGGTCGGAACTGACTGTATCTATGGATGTCATTAAGCCTGAATACCTTTTCCGGACACATATTACCGATGCGCAGGAGCTGATAACCAAGAATTCCGGCATCGAGGTGCTTGACGGACAGGCCTCGGTCAGGGGTGGCAGCGGATTCAGCTACGGCGTTGGCAGCCGGGTGCTGGCCCTCGTTGACGGCCTGCCCATGATGTCGGCAGATGCCGGAAACATAAAATGGCAGTTCCTGCCGCTGGAGAACCTGTCGCAGGTGGAGATAATAAAGGGAGCCTCTTCGGTTCTCTATGGCTCCTCAGCCCTGAATGGGGTGATAAACTTCAGAACCGCCGATGCATCAAACGTGCCTCTGACGACATTCTATACCGAGGGAGGAATCTACGGCGCTCCCCGCAACCGCGACTGGAAATGGTGGGATACTCCAAGAATCTTCGGCAGCGCGTCTTTCTCGCATCTGCGGAAAATTGGGAATACGGATCTTGGTATCGCGTTTTATCTTGCCCCCGACAACGGCTACAGGAAGTACAATGACGAGACCATGGGAAGGATCAGTCTCAGGCTAAAGCATCACAGCGGCAGGGTAGAGGGACTGAAATACGGGGTGAGCCTCAGCGGGGGAAAGACATACAAAGCCGATTTTATCCTGTGGGAGGACGCTGAATACGGGGCCCTGAAACAGGATACATCCACAGTCTCAAGGCTTCACGGCTCTTTTTTTGCCGCCGACCCGTTCATCTCGCTGAGCCGCAACGGCAGGATGAAGCATGACATACGCATGCGCCTGCTGTCGTCAGCCAACCGGTTTCCGGTGCGGGTGGAGAACAACTCAGCCGCGTTCTCCGTCTACGGTGAATACCAGTTCTGGTACAGGTTTTCAGACCATTTTAGCATGACAGCAGGCTTTGCCGAGACCTGGAGCAGTGTCACCTCCAATTTCTTCGGCGATCACCGTGCCCTCAATCTCGCGGGGTTTGCACAACTGGAGGCAGGGCTTCTGGACAGGCTTAAGGTCACCGCCGGCGTGCGGGTGGAACAGAATATACTCGACGGTGAAGGTGACAGGGTTGTCCCTGTATTCAGGACTGGCATCAACTGGCAAGCGGCGGAGTATACCTTCCTTCGGGCCTCCTTCGGGCAGGGCTACCGCTATCCATCCATAGCCGAGAAGTATGCCACGACGACCCTCGGCTCGGTAAGGATCTTCCCGAGTCCGGGTGTCAGGGCGGAGTCGGGGTGGAGCTCCGAGGTGGGGGTCATGCAGGGCTTCTTGCTCGGTGAGATCAGGGGCGAGGGCGACCTGGCTCTCTTCTTCTCACAGAACAGTGATATGATAGAATATATTTTAATAGCACAGCAGAATCTGGCAACAGGTCTCTCCGGCGTAGGCTTCAAGGCGATAAATGTTGAGCAGTCGAGGATCTACGGTGCTGAGACTCAGATCATGCTCCGCGGGTCATTCGGGTTTGCTGATTTAACCATTACCGGCGGATATACTTATATCTACCCGGTTGAATACAATGCCTACACCGGTCAGAATACAGATGTTGTTCTGAAATACCGTAGGAAACACACTGTCAAGGCGGGTTTGCAGGGTGTCCGTGACAGGTTTGAGACGGGTGTTGACATCTATGTAAGGTCAAAGACACTCAGCATCGATGATGTCTTCCTCATACCTCTCACCAGGGAGGAGATCCTGCCGGGCTTTTACGACTACTGGCAGGAGAATAATACTGGCTATTTCCTGATGGACATCAGTGCCGGATACAGGTTGAGCAATACCATGAAGGTCTCCGTAGCGGTAAAGAATGTCACAAACACCGAATATATGGGCCGCCCGGGAGACGTGCAGCCCCACCGTAACTTCAGCCTCCGGCTCAGCGGCAGATTTTAAAGATTTTTAT
>JARGFQ010000010.1 GCA_029210565.1 Bacteroidales bacterium | reverse complement strand
CCTGGCGAAACCGGTTCATAGTCTCCGACCTATCCTACACATCACTTATCCAAAATCAATGTTAAGCTATAGTAAAGGTTCACGGGGTCTTTCCGTCCCGTTGCGGGTATCCGGCATCTTCACCGGAACTACAATTTCACCGAGCTCGTGGCTGAGACAGTGCCCAGATCGTTACACCATTCGTGCAGGTCGGAACTTACCCGACAAGGAATTTCGCTACCTTAGGACCGTTATAGTTACGGCCGCCGTTTACCGGGGCTTCAATTCAGAGCTTCTCTTCCCGAAGGAAAATAACCCCCCCTCTTAACCTTCCGGCACCGGGCAGGTGTCAGGCCTTATACTTCATCTTTCGATTTCGCAAAGCCTTGTGTTTTTGTTAAACAGTCGCCTGGGCCATTTCTCTGCGCCCCCATATAGTTACAGGGGGACCTTTATCCCTAAGTTACAGGTCTAATTTGCCTAGTTCCTTAGCCACGGATCACTCGAGCACCTTAGGATTCTCTCCTCGACTACCTGTGTCGGTTTGCGGTACGGGCACCACACATCTGAAGCTTAGAGGTTTTTCTTGGAAGTCTGATTAGGGACACTATCCGTTCAGCCGAAGCCTCGCGGTACTATCAGGTTCATCACACACAAGCTGTTAACCCGTGCATATAACTACACCCTTTAACCCGGTATTCCGTCACCGGGCGGTCCTTTCACTCCTCCGTCACCCCATCGCAATATGCGGTGGTATCGGAATATTAACCGATTGTCCATCGGGATCGCCTTTCGGCTTACCCTTAGGCCCCGACTAACCCTGATCCGATTAACGTTGATCAGGAAACCTTAGTCTTTCGGTGGGCAGGTTTCTCACCTGCCTTATCGTTACTTATGCCTACATTTTCTTTTCCAGACGCTCCAGCATACCTTACGGTACACCTTCAACGCAGGACTGGAATGCTCCCCTACCTCCCTGACTGTAACGTCAGGGACCATAGCTTCGGTGATATGTTTATGCCCGATTATTATCCACGCACAACCGCTCGACTAGTGAGCTGTTACGCACTCTTTAAATGAATGGCTGCTTCCAAGCCAACATCCTAGCTGTCTGGGCAGTCGCACTTCGTTACTCCAACTTAACATATACTTCGGGACCTTAGCTGATGGTCTGGGTTATTTCCCTCTCGGCTATGGATCTTAGCACCCATAGCCTCACTCCTGAGCACCATTTTGCAGCATTCGGAGTTTGTCAAGGTTTGATAGGCGATGAAGCCCTCTAGCCTTATCAGTAGCTCTACCTCTGCAAAACTCGACTCAAGGCTGCACCTAAATGCATTTCGGGGAGTACGAGCTATTTCTCAGTTTGATTGGCCTTTCACCCCTATCCTCAGTTCATCCAAAAACTTTTCAACGTTTACTGGTTCGGCCCTCCATCCCGTGTTACCGGAACTTCAGCCTGACCAAGGATAGATCACAAAGTTTCGCGTCTACCCCTACTAACTATACGCCCTATTCAGACTCGCTTTCGCTTCGGCTCCAACTCTTAAAGTTTTAACCTTGCTAGTAAAGGTAACTCGTAGGCTCATTATGCAAAAGGCACGCCGTCACCCCGCCTTGCGGCAGAGCTCCGACCGATTGTAAGCAAACGGTTTCAGGTACTATTTCACTCCCCTGTTCGGGGTGCTTTTCACCTTTCCCTCACGGTACTAGTCCACTATCGGTCTCTCAGGAGTATTTAGCCTTGCGGGATGGTCCCCGCGGGTTCAGACAGGATTTCACGTGTCCCGCCTTACTCAGGATACCAGCTTTATCACAAATACTTTCCTGTACTGGGGTATCACCTTCTATGCCCTACCTTTCCAGGTAGTTCCAGTTTGTATTAATGATAATTATGCCGGTCCTACAACCCCGACTATGCCTAAACATCGTCGGTTTGGGCTCTTCCCATTTCGATCGCCACTACTCTGGGAATCACTATTGTTTTCTTCTCCTCCGGGTACTTAGATGTTTCAGTTCTCCGGGTTTGCTTCCCGACTTGCGTCGGGATTCCAGGCCTTCAGCCTGGAGGGTTTCCCCATTCGGATACCTGCGGATATATCGGATATTTGCTCCTCTCCACAGCTTTTCGCAGCTTGTCACGTCCTTCATCGCCTCTGAGAGCCAAGGCATCCACCGTTTGCCCTTAATTACTTTCTTGAGTAATCTCTTGTTAATCTTACAATTAAAAATTTATCAAATTTGATATCTTCTCTTAAAACCAGTATGTCAAAGAACTTATATCCTCCGAAGCCCTGGCGAAGGAGGATCTCTCCCCTTTCACTTCTGCTTCTTTGGAAGTATCCTCCTTCGCTAAAGCTACGGAGGACACAGTATTTTAAAATGAAGTAGTCACAGGCGAAATTGATTTTACCGATTTGAGCATCTCCAGAAAGGAGGTGTTCCAGCCGCACCTTCCGGTACGGCTACCTTGTTACGACTTAGCCCCAGTCACTAGTTTTACCCTAGGCCGCTCCTTACGGTTACGGACTTCAGGCACCCCCAGCTTCCATGGCTTGACGGGCGGTGTGTACAAGGCCCGGGAACGTATTCACCGCGCCATAGCTGATGCGCGATTACTAGCGAATCCAGCTTCACGAAGTCGAGTTGCAGACTTCGATCCGAACTGAGACCGGTTTTCGAGATTAGCATCCTGTCACCAGGTAGCTGCCCTCTGTGCCGGCCATTGTAACACGTGTGTAGCCCTGGACATAAGGGCCGTGCTGATTTGACGTCATCCCCACCTTCCTCTCACCTTACGGTGGCAGTTTCGCTAGAGTCCCCTGCTTTACCAGCTGGCAACTAACGATAAGGGTTGCGCTCGTTATGGGACTTAACCCGACACCTCACGGCACGAGCTGACGACAACCATGCAGCACCTTGCAGAAAGCCCCGAAGGGAATTTCTATCTCTAGAAAATGCACTCTACATTTAAGCCCAGGTAAGGTTCCTCGCGTATCATCGAATTAAACCACATGTTCCTCCGCTTGTGCGGGCCCCCGTCAATTCCTTTGAGTTTCAGCCTTGCGGCCGTACTCCCCAGGTGGATTACTTATTGCTTTTGCTTAGCCGCTGACAGTGTATCGCCAACAGCGAGTAATCATCGTTTACGGCGTGGACTACCAGGGTATCTAATCCTGTTCGATCCCCACGCTTTCGTGCCTCAGCGTCAGTGTCGGCTCAGTAAGCTGCCTACGCAATCGGTGTTCTGTGTAATATCTAAGCATTTCACCGCTACATTACACATTCCGCCTACCTTAACCAAACTCAAGACTATCAGTATCAACGGCAGTTCTACAGTTGAGCTGCAGGATTTCACCACTGACTTAATAGTCCGCCTACGCACCCTTTAAACCCAATGAATCCGGATAACGCTTGCATCCTCCGTATTACCGCGGCTGCTGGCACGGAGTTAGCCGATGCTTATTCCCAGGGTACCGTCAGTTACGTAACGCGTACGTAAGTTTCTCTCCCTGGAAAAGCAGTTTACAACCCATAGGGCCGTCTTCCTGCACGCGGGATGGCTGGTTCAGGCTTGCGCCCATTGACCAATATTCCTCACTGCTGCCTCCCGTAGGAGTCTGGTCCGTGTCTCAGTACCAGTGTGGGGGATCACCCTCTCAGGACCCCTAAACATCATCGCCTTGGTAAGCCGTTACCTTACCAACCAGCTAATGTTACGCATGCCCCTCCTGTACCGCCGGAACTTTAAATATTAAAAGATGCCTTCCAATATTACCATGGGATATTAGTCCGAATTTCTCCGGGTTATCCCCCTGTACAGGGCAGGTTACATACGCGTTACTCACCCGTCTGCCGGTCGCCACCAAAGTATTGCTACCTCGTGCTGCCCCTCGACTTGCATGTGTTAAGCCTCCCGCTAGCGTTCATCCTGAGCCAGGATCAAACTCTTCATTGTAATATTTGTACTTTAAATATCTTTTGAAGCTCAATCCGGTCTCTTCAAAAACTCAAACAAAATCGCTAGGTTTTTGGCGAGATCTCTCTCGCCTGTGTGCTACTACTTCATCATTAAATCAAAGAACTCCTTCCCTGCTTTTTGAGACAAGGGACGACAAAGATAATGAACTCTTCTCTCTTCACCAAACTTTTTGAAAAAGTTTTTTCCTCCTTTCTCATCACTCCTTTCGGGAGCAATTACTCGAGTCCGTTCTGTCAAATCTGCCTTTCAGGGAACATGCTTTTCTTTAAAAGCGGGTGCAAAGATATGGATAGTTTATTATAAAACAAATTATGATACTCTTTTTTTGAATTATTTTTCCCCTGCACACTCACATGCCCACAAAAATATCCCATTGTCTGCCGCCTATATTATATATAGGTATCTCTCCCCCTTCGGAAAGTCCACAATAAAAATTTATTCCCCCCGCCGGCGAGCATTGAATCCTATGCCGCTCTTCTCCCAAAATCCCGGAGCTAATAATCCACTCCGGACTCAAAAAGGGCAGATTCCCCGCAGACAGCCCGAAATCTCCCGTAAGGATTCTTCCGCCTGCTTCTTCTTATATGCTGATGCCAGGTCCACGAACCCCACTCTCCCGGAAGGATTCTTCCGACAAAGGTTTAATTAAGGCAGGTGTCAGGTCATAATTACGCAATTGTCCCTGATGATCCTTCCGATCACCACCCCGGGCAGGCAAATGTCAGGTAGGCGGACTGCATTCCAACTGGAGGCCTATTCCCCGCGAGGCTGCCTGATGCCAAAAATCCGGACAACAGCCCTCAACAGCCCTTTGTTAAAAAATAAAATGGCTTTGGGGATAAAAAAAATAGCAGGGGTTTAAATATTTACTAATTTTGAAAATGGGTGGTCCCCCTCCTCGCTGACCCCTCCGGGGTCGATAGATTTTGACGAATGTAATATTTGACTAACATCCAATCCGGGGGACCACCTTTTCTATTTAAGGTATTTTATATAACTGCAATCAGTAAATTTTGTTGCATTTTATCCCAACCAACATCATTTTTTTTGACGGACGGAGGAGCCGAAGGTGACGGAGGGCAAAAAAGGAGCCCTCATCGCTGAAGCCTCTTGTGGAGATTAAGGGAGTCGAATACTGACGCTTGCGGTCAGCACCTCCGGATAAAAAAATACCCGGCATACTCTTAATATACCGGGTACCTGTGGAGATTAAGGGAGTCGAACCCTTGACCCCCTGCGTGCAAGGCAGGTGCTCTGACCAACTGAGCTAAATCCCCAATTACATTGTCGATTTGCGATTTGATTGTTAAACCGAAAACCGAAAACCGGAAATCTTCAATTTGAATTGTCGATTTGGGATGTGCGACTTGATTTTTCAATCGAAAATCGCAAATCTGAAATCGAAAATCCAGTAGTCCCACCCAGAGTTGAACTGGGGACCTCTACATTATCAGTGTAGCGCTCTAACCAACTGAGCTATGGGACTGTACAGTGCACTCTTTAAAGAACACCCCATGATTTTGCATCATTTGGGGTGACAAAAGTAACGCTTAAGTACAAACAAGCAAAATATTTCCCAAAATATTTTGTGCCCGCCCGCCGGAATTTGCAGCGCTCGCGCTCCAAGGCCAAAAAGAGCCGCAAAGACAATGGCAGAGACTAAAAATGAGCCCGGCGTAATAAAATATACTTAAATTCGCACTTTGAGCGGACCCCATGTCAAACCTGGTATTGATACCAACATACAACGAGGCGGAGAACATCCACGGGCTGGTCCATGCCATCTCCGCACTCAGAGTGCCTTTTGACATACTGATCATTGACGATAACTCACCCGACGGCACCGGCACCATTGCGAAAGACCTGATGCGTTTATACCCCAACCTGCACCTCCTTGAGAGAGCCGAAAAGGCAGGCCTGGGCAGGGCATACATAGCAGGATTCGACTGGGCGCTGCAGAGGGACTATGAGTATATCTGCGAGATGGACGCCGACTTCTCTCACAACCCCGACGATCTTGTCAGGCTCTGGGAGGCATGCGCCCGCAACGGGGCCGACCTGGCCATCGGATCACGCTATATATCAGGCGTCAACGTCGTCAACTGGCCTATGGGAAGGGTGCTCATGTCATACATCGCCTCCATGTATGTCAGGCTTATCACAGGCATGAAGATCAAGGATACCACCGCCGGCTTCAAATGCTACCGCCGAGAGGTACTGAGGAATATAGACCCCGGCCACATCAGGTCGGTAGGGTACGGGTTCCAGATAGAGATGAAATTTACGGCATGGCTGCTGGGTTACAACATCGTTGAGATACCAATCATCTTCACTGACCGCAGGGCCGGCACATCAAAGATGTCGGGAGGCATCTTCAGTGAAGCAATGTGGGGGGTGCTACGCATGAAGATCATCAGCCTCTTCCGCAAGCCGTGCAGGGCAGACGACTGACCGCAATCCGCTTTGAATTAATACTGTTATTATGAATCATATCCTGATCAGAAACGGCTTACTTATCAATGAGGGCGACAAGATCAGTGCCGACCTGCTCATCAGCGGCGACCGCATAGAGCTTATCTGCCCTCCCGGGGAGTGCCCCGCCGGCAGCGACACTGAGATCATTGATGCCACCGGCATGTGGGTCCTTCCCGGAGTGATAGACGATCATGTCCATTTCCGGGAGCCCGGACTCACTCACAAGGGAGATATTGCCAGCGAGAGCGCGGCCGCCGCCGCCGGCGGGGTGACATCCTTCATGGAGATGCCCAACACCAGGCCACCGACGGTGAGCCTCGGGGAGTGGGTGCACAAGAACGCCCTGGCCGCAGAGAAATCGGTGGTGAACTATTCGTTCTACCTCGGTGCCACAGACAGCAACATCGGCGAGCTGCTGGCTGCCGACCCCTGCACTGTCCCTGCAATAAAGCTCTTCTTTGGTGCCTCCACCGGCAATATGCTTGTCAGTAATAAAGAAGCCCTTGATTCCATCTTTAAGATCAGGAACATACCCATAGCCTGCCACTGTGAGGACGAGAAGATCATCAGGGCCAACAGCGCAGCCTATCACGAAGAGTACGGTGATGGGATAGACCCGTCGTACCATCCGCTCATACGCAGTCGTGAAGCCTGCCTTACCTCTTCGTCAGCTGCCGTGGAACGTGTCGGCCGTGCAGGCACCACCCTTCACCTGCTTCATCTCTCCACCGCGGAGGAGACTGCCCTGCTCACTGCCAGGCATGATCCGTCAGGAAAGAAGATTATCGGAGAGGTGTGCGCTCACCATCTCTGGTTCAATGATTCCTGCTACCAGGAAAAGGGAAATCTCATAAAATGGAACCCGGCAATCAAAAGGGAGTCCGACAGGCTGGCGCTTTTGCAGGCTGTGCGCGACGGGAGGATTGACATCATTGCCACCGACCATGCGCCGCACACACTGACGGAGAAGATGGCCACATACTTCCAGGCGCCTTCCGGGGGGCCGATGATCCAGCACTCCCTCACCGTGATGCTCGAGCTTTGCCACCGCGGAGAGCTGACACCTGAGACAGTGGTTGAGAAGATGTGCCACAACCCCGCGATCATATTCAATGTGGCAGGGAGAGGCTTCCTGAGAAAAGGGTATAAGGCTGACGTAGTGCTTGTCAATCCGGATGCACCATGGACTGTCTCCGGCGAAAACATACTCAGCAAATGCGGATGGTCACCCCTGGAGGGAACCACCTTCCGCAGCAGGGTCATGACCACTATCGTCAACGGCATCACAGTCTTTGCTGAAGGCAGTCTCACCGGCATGAGAGCCGCGGAAAGATTAAGCTTTAACCGACAAAAACAACCTGCATGAGTAAGACCGTTGCATCACTGCTCCTGATAATGCTCCTCATTTCATGCAATGAGCGCGGGAGACAGCTCAAGAGGGAGACTGCATCCGAGCCCGCAGGGGCAGCATACCCCGAACTCACCGTCACTGACTCCCTGCCCCCGGACGCAATCCTGATAGCAGGTGACATTGTCACCGAAGTGATAATAAAACCTGACCCTGACGGTGATCCCTGGGAGACGGAGAAGGTTGCCGGCTACCGTGGAGCAGATTTTATAAGCAGCATCTTCATGCGGATTTATGACGGCACGATGACAGTCTATGACTATCATACCGGTGAGGCTCTCTCTGCTGACGACGTGAAGAAGATAGAGCATGAGTTCGGCGATGACCGGTCCGTTATCGGCAAACTCTCATTTACCGAAGACTGGTACTACTTTCCTTCCTCAAACAGTTTGCATAAGAGAGCCAAATCAGTTACCTTCGGCTATGAGCTTTACAACAATCTCGGCAAGGTATATGCCTACAGGGCTGCCTTCAGGGCTGACCTCCACTGACCATCCGCAAACAAAAATAAACCACCATGCCAAGCTATGACATCATCAGCCTGAATGACTTCATCATCAGGAGACAGAAGGATTTCCCCTATGCCCGCGGTGAGCTCTCCAGCCTGCTTCATCATATCGGCACGGCTGCAAAGATGGTCAACGCGAAGATTCGCAAGGCGGGGCTGGTGGAGATCCTCGGACGCTCGGGAGACGAGAATCCCCAGGGTGAAGAGCAGCAGAAGCTCGACCGCTATGCCGATGATGTGTTCATTGACGCTCTGAAAGCTTCCGGCGAGTGCTGCGGAGTCGCCTCAGAAGAAAATGAGAATGAGATCATCTTTACAAGTGAGTTGTCGAGGCGAGGGAAATACGTGGTCTGTATGGATCCGCTCGATGGCTCGTCGAACATCGACTATAACGTATCTGTAGGTTCTATCTTCTCCATTTACAGGCGTGTAAGCGAGCGCGAGGCCGAGGCAACCGAGGAGGACTTCCTCCAGGAGGGCACACGGCAGGTAGCTGCCGGTTATGTTATCTACGGCTCCTCAACCATGCTGGTATATACCACCGGCAATGGCGTCAACGGATTCACCCTGGATCCGACCATCGGGGAGTTCTGTCTCTCCCACCCAAATATCAGGACTCCCCTGTCAGGGAGAATCTATTCAATCAATGAGGGCAACTACATAAAATTTCCTGACGGGGTAAAGAGATACATAAAGTACTGCCAGGAAAACGACCCTGCATCAGGGCGTCCGTATATCTCCCGTTACATCGGCTCGCTGGTATCTGATGTCCACCGCAACCTGCTTACCGGCGGCATCTTCCTCTATCCCCCCTCGATAATTTATCCCTCCGGGAAGCTGAGGCTGGTCTATGAATGTAATCCTGTCTCATTCATCATCGAGCAGGCAGGTGGACTGGCAACTGACGGTACGAGAAGGATAATGGCCATCCCTCCCGAAGCGCTCCACCAGCGATCTCCCTTTTACTGCGGATCCACGGAGATGGTGAAGCAGCTCATCGGATTGTGCTGTTAAGGTCAGGCCCCATGCCCCGGGAGCATCTTTTCCTTTGCGGAGACCGCTCTGTTTGCTAATTTTGCTCCCTGGGAGAAATCAAATGACAAGCACCCTCTTCAGAGAGATTTACAGGCAGCATCCCTCCTTCGGGAAGCTGGAACAACTTCTTGCCGGTGACAGCAATGAGCCGGTGATGATCCACGGTCTCACCGGTTCATCCAGGGCCGTGGTGATGGCCGGTGCCCTGTCGCAGCAGCCCACCACCCACGTGGTGCTTTTCCCGGAGAAAGAGGATGCGGCATACTTCTACAATGACCTCACCGAACTGCTGGGTGATGACAATATATTCTTTTTCCCGGGATCATACAAAAGGTCTGTGATGTATGACCAGACCGAGCCGGCAAACATGATACTCAGAACCGAGGTCCTTAACTTCCTCAGTTCGGGAAGGAGAAAATGCATCATCGTCACCTATCCCGAGTCGGTAATGGAGAAGGTCGTCAGCAAAATAAACCTCAGGAAAAACACCTTCTCCATTAAAAAGGGTGCCAGGCTCTCAACGGAGTTTCTGGAGGAAGTGCTTCGGGAATACGGCTTCATCAGGACCGAATTCGTCTACGAGCCGGGGCAGTATTCCGTCAGGGGCAGCATCGTTGACCTCTTCTCCTATGCGTCAGACAAGCCCTTCCGTATCGACTTCTTCGGCGAAGAGGTCGACTCTGTCCGTTCGTTCAGTCCCGACGACCAGCTCTCACTGCTGATCCATGATGAGATACAGGTCATCCCCGACATCCGTGAGCTCGCCTTCAGCGAGAGCAATGACAGCTTCATCGATTTCATTCCGCCGTCATCAATTATCTGGAGTGACAACTTTGACTTCATCATAGAGAAGACTGACGCCATCTGGTCACAGGCACACACGCGCAGCAGCAAGGGGGAAATAAGTGACCGGCGTGACATCATCATCACAGGGCGTCATCTCGAAGAGCTCTGTGCACGTCACAGGCAGATCTTCTTCGGAAGAGGAAGGCCATCCGAAGATATGACTACCGTCATCTTCCACACTGAGCCGCAGCCATCCTTCAACAAGAACTTCGAGCTGCTGACCTCTAAGCTGGTGTCAAACGTGAAGGATGGTTACCGCAACTTCATCATCTCGGAGAGCGAGGTTCAGAAACAGAGGCTGAAGGATATCTTTGCGGAGACAGACCCGCTGGCAGAATTTACTCCCCTGCTCCTCAACCTTCATCAGGGTTTCACCGATCACGATCTCAGAATCGCCGTATACACTGATCATCAGATATTTGACCGCTATCACAAGTTCCGCATCAAAGGGTTCTTCACCCGCCGTGACAGCATGACCATCAGGGAGCTCACCGACCTCAATCCCGGGGATTACGTGGTGCATTCTGACCATGGCATCGGCCGTTTCGGGGGGCTGGAGAAGATAGAGGTCAACGGCCGCATGCAGGAGGCCATCAAGCTGGTGTTCCGCGACAATGACATACTGTTTGTGGGCATCCATGCGCTGCACCGCATCTCAAAGTACAAGGGCAGGGATGACACGCCGCCGCGCATCAACAAGCTGGGCACCGGCGCCTGGCAGAAGATAAAGCAGGCTACCAAGAAAAAGGTCAAGGATATTGCCCGTGATCTCATCAAGCTCTACGCCAAGAGAAAGGCCTCCGGGGGCTTTGCCTTCTCACCCGACTCCTATCTTCAGAGGGAGTTGGAGGCCTCGTTCATCTGGGAGGATACCCCCGACCAGCTTGCCAGCACCGTTGCGATAAAAGAGGATATGGAGGCGCCGGTGTCCATGGACCGGCTGGTGTGCGGCGACGTGGGGTTTGGCAAGACCGAGGTGGCTGTCAGGGCGGCCTTCAAGGCTGCCACAGACGGCAAGCAGACAGCCCTGCTTGTTCCAACTACAATACTTGCTCTGCAGCATTACAGGACCTTCACCTCACGCTTTGAAAACTTCCCTGTACGTGTTGATTACATAAGCAGACACCGTAAGCCCGCGGAGCAGAAGCAGATACTGAAGCAGCTGGCTGACGGCGATATAGACATCATCGTGGGTACTCACAAGCTGACGGGCAAGGATGTCAGGTTCAAGGATCTCGGCCTGCTGATCATTGATGAGGAGCAGCGGTTCGGCGTGGCAGTGAAGGAGAGGCTCAAGAGCCTGAGGGCAGGTGTTGACACCCTGACCATGACCGCCACTCCCATACCCCGCACGCTGCAGTTTTCCCTTATGGGTGCACGCGATCTCTCGATAATAACCACACCACCCCCTAACCGGATGCCGATCATCACCGAGCTGCACGGCTTCAATGATGATATTATCCGTGAAGGAATCGTCTACGAAGTGAGTCGCAACGGACAGGTATTCTTCATCAACAACAGGATTGAAAACATCATGGAGGTGAAAGGCACCATCAACCGCATCTGCCCTGAGGTGAAGACGGCCGTGGTACACGGACGCATGGAGGGAACAGAGATAGAGAATGTAATGTTCGACTTCATCAGGGGCGACTATGATGTGCTCCTGGCAACCACCATAATCGAGTCGGGACTTGATATCCCCAATACCAACACCATCTTCATCAATGACGCCCACAAGTTCGGGCTCTCAGAGCTGCACCAGCTACGCGGCAGGGTTGGCCGTTCCAACAAGAAGGCCTTCTGCTACCTTCTCACTCCCCCCCTCTCTGTGCTCACCGGTGAAGCCAGGAAGAGGCTCAAGGCTATTGAGGAGAACTATGAGCTGGGGAGCGGATTTAACATTGCGCTGCACGACCTTGACATACGCGGTGCCGGTAACCTGCTTGGGGGAGAGCAGAGCGGCTTTATTGCCGATGTAGGGTACGAGACATACCAGAATATACTCGAGGAGGCTGTCCGGGAGCTGAAGGACGAAGAGTTCGGTGATCTCTTCCCGGCTGCAACTGCAGTGCGTGAACCTGAAAAGGGCAGTGACACCAGGCAGTTCGTTGCTGATGTGACGGTAGAGACAGACCTGGAGATAATGTTCCCCGATGAATATGTGTCAAACATACCTGAGCGCATCAGGCTCTACAAGGAGCTGAATGATATCAGGAACGAGACTGCACTGGCAGCCTTTGAATCCCATCTTACGGACAGGTTCGGACCTCCTCCCCCTCCGGCCATGGCACTGTTGGACATTGTAAGGCTCAAGTGGATCTCATCAGGTATCGGTATTGAGAGAGTCATAATAAAAAACAGCACGCTTATTGCTAACTTTGTGACGGACCGCACGTCACAGTTTTACAGTGATCCTCTCTTCATCTCAGTAATGAACTATGTCAACAGGAAACAGGGCAGCATGACAGTGAAGCAGGGCAACGCCAAGCTCAGCCTTACCGTCAGGGGTGTTACTTCCGTCTCTCAGGCGATAGCACTCTTTGGTAAGATCCTCTCCTGGCACACAACAACCCTAAAACAGGAGGATGGCCAGTGAATCTGGTAATCGACATCGGCAACACCGGCACCAAGGCAGCTCTTTTTGACGGCAAAGTACTGGTAAGGAAAGAGCGGCTCGGTTCAGATGACCCAGGGGCCGTCAGTAAGTTTGCCGGCAGCATGCAGATAGCCGGTGCCATCGTCTCAAGCGTAGATGACGACCCATCGGAGCTGCTGTCCTTCCTCGGGAAAACCATCACCAGGGTCCATCATCTCACATGGCGGTCGCGCTATCCTTTCACTATCGACTATGACACCCCTGCGACGCTCGGCGTTGACCGTCCTGCTGCTGCAGCGGGTGCGCTGGATCATCACCCGGAGTCTGACATACTGGTCATTGATGCCGGCAGTGCCCTGACCATCGACCTTGTGAGCGGAGGGACGTTCCGTGGCGGCAGCATCTCCCCAGGCATGGCCATGCGGTTCCGGGCGCTACATGAATTCACCGGCCGCCTGCCCTTGGTGAGATACCGCGGCGGATTCTCATTCCCGGGCAGATCAACGGAGGATGCAATAGCCGGCGGCGTCGTAACGGGAATCGTGTATGAAATAAATGAGTATATTCGCACATTCGAAGAAAAGCACCCCAGGCTTGTCACAGTGATAACGGGAGGCGATGGCATGATGATCATGTCACGAAGCGACAGAAAGATGTTTTTTTACCCGGATATTGTGGCTGAGGGATTGAACTTTTTACTTGATACTAATGTATAGAACCGGAAGATTTGTCCTGATATGCCTTTTTGCTCTCCTGGCCTCCGGAGCGGCAGCCCAGAAGAATGTGTATTCTCCCTTTGCGAGGTACGGCATCGGAAACATTGATCAGCAGGGAACATTCAGGAGCCGTGCCATGGGTGGCATAAGCAGCGGCCTAAGGGATAACCTCACGCTCAACTATCTCACCCCGGCATCGTACAGCAGCATAGACACCGCATCATTCCTCTTTGATTTAGGGCTCGATTACGGTGTGATGAAGCTGGCCGAAGGTGATCTGACATGCTATTCCCAGGATCTCACCTTCTCGCACATGATGCTGGGATTCCCGATAATAAGGGGACTGGGAGTCGCTGCTGCCATAGTGCCCTATTCCAACGCCTCATACAACATTGGGGGTGAGACTTCCTCAGACGGCGTTGCCGGTAAGCTGTACGAACATCACAAGGGTTCCGGCGGTTATCAGAAGGTACTGCTCGGAGCCGGATACTCACCCTTAAGGTATATCTCTGCAGGGATGAACATGTTCCTGATATTCGGCGAGGCCACCCGGCTCAACGACTTCATATTCACCTCTGACAACAACTATTTCAATACCAGGAAACAGGGCAGCATTGCCATGAACGGGATAGGCATTGAGGCCTCGATGCAGGTGATGGTACCGTTGCCCGACAAATGGTTTGTGAACGCCGGCTTTAATTTTGCCCCCTCCTTCAGCCTCAAGACCAACACCGAGGAAATCATCTTCAGGTATTCGAATATTCAGACATCGCTTCTCGCCTCTGACACCCTCTTCCAGGCCAATGGCAGCACCACCAGCCGCCTCCCGGCAACATTAAGGGGAGGGATAGCCATAGGAAAAAGCGACAAGTTCACTGCCGGAGCTGATATCGTCTACACGAAATGGACGGAAGCATCTCTTCCCAACACCTACGGAACCTACAGGGATGCGATCTCACTCCATGCAGGAGCTGAATATATCCCTGACAAATACTCCAATTACAGTTTTTTTGATAGGCTGGAATACCGCATAGGATGCCGTTACGGTGAGAGTTATACTCTCTTTGAAGGTGACAAGCTCAATGAATACGGCATAACTTTTGGAGCTGGTATACCGATGAGAAGATCGAGATCCAGAATTACCCTCTTCGTTGACCTGTCAGGAAGGGGTGGTACCGATGACAGCATGGTGAGGGAGACAAGGATGACGGTCGGGGCCAGCCTCAACCTGTTTGACTACTGGTTTCTGAAAGCGAAGTATGATTAACAATAATAGAAAGAGATGAAAAGAACATTAAGCGCGATCGTTGCTACAGCACTTCTGGCAGCAATCTCCATTACCTCTCAGGCGCAGAATGGTGTTGAAACCGGCACACCTTTCGGCAGGGGTGAAGACAGCATAATGTGCCTGCGCAACACATCGCTATACTCAACCTATTACGAGAACAAGGATTACAACATGGCCGTCCAGTTCTGGAGACGCGTCTTCAACGACTGCCCCGGATCATCAAAGAATACCTATATCAAGGGTGAGACGATGTACAAGGATTTCTTCCGCAAGTCGGGGGAAAAGGCATACATTGACACTGTGCTGATGATACTTGACCAGCGCACGAAATACTTCAATGAAGAAGAATCAAATAACCTGCGAAAGGCATTTGCATTATATGAGTTCGGGGGCAATGACCCTGAATACGCCAAAAAGTGTCATGACATCACCAACGGTGTGATGGCGACATCACCGCAGAGCTTTGACTACACCTATTCAAGCCTATACATGGCCATCACCGCCAAGTGTTTCGTGCTTGATCTCATAGACTCACCAGCAGTCATCAAAGCCTACGCTGAGGCGATGAAAGTTGTTGACAGCCAGCTGGCTCGCAAGCCGGATGACCGCCGTTACCTCGACGCCAAAAAGAATATTGATGCCGTCTTCAGGTCCAGCGGAGCCGCCTCATGCTCAAGTATCGAGGAACTCTTTGCGGAGGGGGTTGATAAAAATCTATCTGACACCGCAACGTTGAAGAAGGTGCTGTCTCTTCTTACGGAGACAGGATGCAGGGATTCAGAACTTTACTTCAGGGCAGCCACCAACCTATACCGCTGCGAGCCTAATGCCGCCTCGGCAGCACAGCTTGCCGAGATGAATGTGGCACGTAAAAATTACAATGAGGCTGAAAAATATTATACTGAAGCCATAGAGATGGAGACGGACCTTAAAGTAAAATCAGGTCTGTTGACCAAGCTGGCCACTCTCGAACTCACCTCCGACAGCAAGCAGGCTGCACGTGATTTTGCCAAGGCAGCTTACTCGCTGGACCCCACCAATGGCAATGCTCTCTTTATAATTGCGGAAGCCTATGCCGGCGCGCGGATAGGTGAGACCTTTGAAAATCAGACTGTCTACTGGGTTGTGGTCGACTATCTTGTACGTGCAAAGAATACTGACCCGGGACTGAAGGAACAGGTTGACGAGAGGATCGCCATCTACGCAAGGCTCTTCCCCACCAAGGAAGAGGCATTCTTCAGAAGCCTCGTGGAAGAGGGAGCTCCATACCAGGTGGGCGGCTGGATAAATGAGTCAACCACAGTAAGGTTTAAGAAGGAGTAGCCCACCGTGCCTTCCGGCAGAACATATTCAATTGTTGGAGCAGTGCTGATTGCCGGGACTGCTTTGCTTTCTTCCTGTGATAACAGTGAGCTACCCGTCAGGGAGCTTCAGATGAGAGAGCTGCCGTCGCTGACAGCCCGGGATGTTGAAACAATGTATTCCGACTCGGGCAAGGTAACGCTGCTGGTACAGACACCATATATACAGCAGTTCTCCAACGAAGAGCAGCCCTATACCCTTTTTCCGGAAGGACTGATGGTGCTTTTCTACGACAAGAAAACGGAGCCCCAGGCCAGTATAACAGCACAATACGCACGGTACACAGAAAAGGATGAACTATGGGAACTGCGTGACAGCGTTGTGGCCGTTAATACCGAGGGTGACATTCTTGAAACCGAACTCCTCTTTTGGAGTGAACCCAAGGCGAGCGTATGGTCCGACAGGTTTGTCAGGATCACAGGCAAGGATCAGATAATCATGGGTACAGGATTCGAATCAGACCCGCGGCTTTCCAAGTGGAAGATCAAGAATGTAAGCGCTACAATATACGTGGAAAATGAGCAAAAAGTCACTCCTGCTGATTGAGATAGTCTGGGCTGTTCTCGGGCTGGTATGCCTTGGCATTGCCATACGGGAGATCAGCCTTAATGGCTTGCGGGGATCCTGGCTCTGGCTGTTAATGTCAGCGGTAGCTTTTGCCCTTGCTGCAGTGCGCGACTCTCAGCGAAAAAAAATGTAACTTTGGGTGATGAACCCGCTGGTGATCATTTCGTTTGCCATACTGCTGGCCGCTTTCTTCTCGGCCATGGAGCTGGCTTTTGTCTCCTCAAACAAGCTTCGCATTGAGCTTGACCGCAAGCACGGGCAGTTCGGGTCGGGAATAATCTCTGTCTTTGCCCGTAATCCTGGCCAGTATATCTCTACAATGCTCATCGGGGTCAATATTGCTACTGTTGTATTCAGTATGCTGGCAGCTGATATGATCGAGCGGTGGCTGATGCATATTATTCCCTCCGAGGTTATCATCTTTCTGATTCAGACGATCATAACGGCAGTCATAATACTTGTGCTGGGAGATTACCTGCCTAAATCAGTTATCAGGCTGAATCCCAATTTCTTTCTAAACCTCTTTGCAATTCCTACAGCCCTCTTCTATTATCTCTTCTATCCCGTCAGCAAATTCACCCTGTGGCTTGCCAATATCCTCACGAGGCTCTTCTTCGGTATCCGTACGGAGCGTAATGAGCAGGAAAACAGGATCTTCACCCGTATTGATCTCGATCACTTCGTCAATGACCTGGTAGAGACTGAAGAGGAGAAGGACGAGGAGCGCAGCAGCCTGCGGATCTTCCAGAATGTTCTGGACTTTTCGTCAGTAAAGGCGCGCGAGTGCATGGTACCCCGCACGGAGATCGTCGCCCTGCCCCTGGAGTCGACCACGGAGGAGCTTAAGCAGCAATTCATTGAATCTGGCCATTCAAAGATACTGCTCTACCGTGATAACATTGACAATATGGTGGGTTATTACGAGCTAAAGGATATCCTTCCTGAGCCGGCGGACATAGAATCGGCAATGAGGAAACTGGTCGTGGTGCCTGAGACCATGACAGCAAACAAGGTGCTCAGGATGCTCTCCGATGCCAAGAAGAGCATCGCACTGGTCGTTGACGAGTTTGGAGGCACCTCAGGGGTGGTCACCATTGAGGATGTCCTCGAGGAGATAGTGGGTGACATTGAAGACGAGCATGACACCAGTGACCTGGTGGAGAAAAAGATAAACGAGAAGGAGTATGTCCTCTCCGGCAGGCTTGACATTGACTACCTCAATGAGGAGCTGGACCTGAGATTGCCCGAGAGTGACGAGTATACCACTCTTGCAGGGCTGATCCTTTATGTTCACGGTAACATACCGCGCCAGCAGGAGCACATACGTGTAGGTTCCAACCTCTTCACCGTGCTGCGTAGCACACCCACCAGGGTTGAGCTGCTGAAACTGAAAATTGACTAGCCACACATCGATGACCCGGCATCTGACAACGCAGTGACGACATGGGTTCAGTCGCGCAGCAATAGCTTATATCTGACTACCAATCAGCGACCTGAATTCAACCGTGCAGCGGCGGCAGTTATTTCCCTGCCTTCTTCATCTCGGCATAGTATTTATAGTAGAGTGGTATTGCCCTCATCCCCGCAAAGAGGTTTTCGAGAGGATAGTTCTCATTGGGTGAGTGTATGGCATCATCCTCAAGCCCGAACCCCATGAGTATCGATTTGACCCCGAGAATCTTTTCAAAAGTTGAGATGATAGGTATGCTGCCACCGCTGCGGACCGGGATGGGCTTCTTACCGAAGATCTCCTCGTAAGCCCGTTCGGCAGCAAGGTATTCTGGAGTATCAAGCGGACTGACATAAGCTTCGCCGCCATGGAGATATTCTGCTGATACCTTTACCCCTGCCGGTGCAATGGCCTTTATGTGCTCTATTGCCATCTCGGCTATTTCTTCAGCTTTCTGGAAAGGCACAAGCCTCATTGAGATCTTCGCATAAGCCCTGGAGGGTAGTATCGTCTTTGCACCTTCACCAACATAACCGCCCCATATGCCGTTGACATCCATCGTCGGCCTGATGCCTGTGCTCTCGAGTGTGGTGAATCCCTTTTCCGATGCCAGTGCTTCAACCCCTATTGCCTCCATGTATTTTGCCGGGTCGAAAGGTCTCTCGGCCATCTTTGCCCTCTCGGTATCGGTGGGTACTGACACATCATCATAGAACCCCGGGATGGTTACCCGCCCGTCGCTGTCCTTTAGCTGTGAAATCATATCGCATATCACATTGCATGGGTTCATCACTGCCCCGCCGTAGAGACCGGAGTGCAAATCACGGTTGGGGCCCGTGACCTCTATCTGGATATACGACAGGCCTCTAAGCCCGGAGGTGACCGATGGGGTGTCCGGAGAGATTATGGTGGTGTCGGAGACGAGTATTACGTCTGAGCGAAGCATCTCTTTATATTCAGAGCAGAAACCTGCGATGCTCTCTGAACCGGCCTCTTCCTCGCCTTCTATCATGAACTTGACATTACAGGGCAGTGTGCCGGTGGCATTCATCATCTCAAAGGCCTTCAGGTGCATAAACAGCTGACCCTTGTCATCGTCGGCACCGCGGGCCCATATCTTGCCGTCACGTATCTCAGGCTCAAACGGTGCCGACAGCCATTTGTCAATCGGTTCCGCTGGCATAACATCATAGTGGCCGTACACAAGTATTGTAGGCAGTGACGGGTCTATGGTCTTCTCACCGTAAACGATGGGGTTACCCGGTGTGGAATAGACCTCCGCACGGTCAGCCCCGTTTCCGATGAGCAGGTCACGGATATATACCGCTGCCTTCACCATCTCAGGTTTATTGGCTTCGGATGCGCTGATTGAAGGGATACGTATGAGCCCGAAAAGCTCTTCAAGAAATCTCTCCCTGTTTGTTTCAATGTAACTCTTAATTACTTCCATGATTATTTTTTTTTGCGTATTCGTTTGCTGACCATTGCAGTTTATCATACCACTCTTCCCCAAAAGACCTTACCAGGGGCTCCTTCAGGAAGGCATACAGTTTTATTCCCTTCCCGGTACCTGCGACAACACCCGGCCGGCATATAGACCACTCTTCGTAATTCACTGCTCTGAAATCGCGGTACTGTTTCACCCTTACCGGAAAGAGATGACACGATAATGGTTTCCTGAAATCTACCGCTCCGGCAATGAATGCCATCTCTATTCCGCATCTGAAGATGTCCCCTTCCATGACAGTATAGGCACACTCTTCATTGTTAATGAGGGGAGTCACATCCTCACCCTCAAGATCCTTGATACTGGTGCCCAGCTTATCTATGGCCCTTATCCCCTCCGGCCTCAGGTAGGGTCTGAGCTCCGGCCCGATCCTTTCGAGGGTTGCTGCTTCTTCCGGCATCAGGGGAGCACCTGTGTCACCGTAGCGGCAACAGTTGCCTTTGCACGCCGTCAGGTCACAGGAAAATTCTTTTTCAATAAGAGCAAGTGATACAATAGTGTCGTCAATCTGAAGCATCTCGTTCTACACAAGTGGTTTGCCGGTCATCTCTGCAGGTATGGAAAGGCCCATGAGGGTAAGTATCGTAGGTGCTACATCGGCGAGGATTCCTTCTTTGACTTCACTGAACCTGTTACTGACCAGGTAAAGCGGCACAGGGTTGAGTGAGTGGGCAGTGTTGGGTGATCCGTCAGGGTTCAGAGCATAGTCGGCATTACCGTGATCAGCGATGACCAGCACCTCATAACCGTTTGCAACTGCCGCCCTGACGACTTCACCGGCACATTCATCAACAGCCCTGATGGCCTTCTGTATCGCCTCATAGACTCCTGAGTGGCCAACCATGTCTCCATTGGCAAAGTTGAGGCAGATAAAATCAAATTTTTTCTTTGCAATCTCCCCGGTGACAGCATCCCTGACCTTATAGGCGCTCATCTCAGGCTGGAGGTCATAGGTGGCCACCCGGGGTGAAGGGATAAGTATTCTCTCCTCTCCGGGGAACTCCTTCTCCCTGCCTCCCGAGAAGAAGAAGGTCACATGCGCATATTTCTCCGTCTCGGCAATCCTTAGTTGCTTTTTCCCCAGCTCGCCGAGTATCTCCCCGAGGGTTCTCTCTACATTGTCTTTTGGGAATATGATGTGAAGGCCCTCGAACTTGTCGTCGTAGGGGGTCATGGTCAGATAATAGAGTGGGATGGTCTTCATACCTGCCTCCGGCATATCCTGCTGTGTTAGTGTCATTGTCAGTTCGCGTGCCCTGTCGTTCCTGAAGTTGATGAAGACAACCACATCTCCTTCAGCCACCGTTGCCAGAGGCCTGCCGTCATCATCCGTGACCACTATCGGTTTCATGAACTCATCAGTCACCCCCGCGTCATACGACTCCTGCATAGCGCTGAGTATGTCATTGGTGGGTCTTCCAATCCCATGCACCAGCATGTCATATGCCTCCCTGATCCTCTCCCATCGCTTGTCGCGGTCCATGGCATAGTACCTGCCTATAAAGGAGGCCACCCTGCCATTGCTCTTCTCCAGGTGTTTCAGGAGGCTGGCCATATAACCCTTTCCGCTGCGCGGGTCAGTATCGCGGCCGTCGCCGAAGCCATGGATCCACACCTCCCGCAGACCGTAGTCCATGGTCATATCGCACAGTGCATAGAGGTGGGTGTCAAGAGAGTGTACCCCGCCGTCGGACAGAAGGCCCATGAAGTGAACCTTTACCCCCTTATCACGTGCATAGGCTAAAGCATCTGTGAGCGTTTTGTTTGATCGTATCTCTCCTGAGCGGCATGCCTTGTTGATCTTAACCAGGTCCTGGTATACCACTCGCCCTGCTCCTATATTCAGATGGCCGACCTCGGAGTTTCCCATCTGGCCTTCAGGCAGCCCGACATCCTCGCCGGAGGTGAGCAGACGGGAGGAGGGATATGTTTTTTTGATTGCGTCTATGTTGGGTGTACCCGTTGTGCTGATGACATCGCTTCTTGTTCCGTCTCCTATACCCCAGCCGTCAAGGATCATCAGCAGTACTCTTTGGTCTTTCATTAAAGGTTCTTTTAGTTGATCAGAATGCAAAAATAGCCATTTCATCCGGATGGGTGACTGGCTTTCAGTTTTAACACCAGAAGCAACTAAATGTTTTACCTGGCTCCGATGATCTCCCTCACCCTGATGCGGTATGCCTTATCCGGGCAGGTTGGTTCATACTCAATATCGCGCCCCACGAATGCGTTCCACTCCTGCTCCGAGAGGTTGCGGGTGACCTTGTCGCAAAGACCGTCGGTCATGCCTCTCACATGCGCCGGCCGCCGTGTAACATAGCTGCCGGCAGCTGCAAGGAAGGCGTTGCCCTGATCGGTGAAGGTCATCGAAACAATCTCCCTTTCGCTGTCTGAGATCACCACCGGAGGCTGGCTCAGATCGCTTGCAGACCAGAGTCTTATCTCACCCGATTCATCTGCTGTGGCTATCTGCTCGTCACGATGGTTGCATGCTATACACCTTATGGCACTGAGATGGCCCTCAATGCTCTCCTCCACATTCCTGCCGTGGGTGTTCCATATCTGCATCGTTCCTTCACCGTCGCCTATGGCCAGCATGTTATCCCGCGGGAGGAACTTGTGTGCAGTGATCCTGCTGTCATTGCTTTCGATAACGAACTGTTTATCCGGTGTGGCCGTCTCCCAGAGCAGCACCTTTCCTTCCTGTGTGAGTGCGGCCATCAAGGAGTGATCTGCCGACATCTCCAGCGCAGCTATCCCTGAAGGATAGCTGCCAATCACACTCTCATGCCGCGATGCCAGATCCCACTCACTGACTGTGCCGTTGCTGAGAGATGACCAGAGCCGGTCACTGCCGGCAGAGAACGCTAGGGAAGTGACTCTCCCTCCAGAGCCATTCATGGTATAACCTATCGAGTCATCAGCGAGGGGTATCATGATAATCTCTGAGGTCTCGGTGCCGCAGGCCAGCCAGGAAGCATCGGGACTGATTCTCATTACCCTTATGATCTTGTCTCCTGACCAGACCGTTCTGTGACTCCAGGCAGCCTGGTCGCTCTGCCATCGCAGCACATTCCCTTCTCTGTCAGCGGTATATACATAGTGACTGACAGGATCTTCAGCCATTGCCGTCATTATAATACCTTCAGTACCGAATCGGGAATAGTACCTGTTTCCATATCTCTTCGCCACATCGTACAGGGCCGTGAACAGATCGGGGTCATCCTCTGATCCCGAATGCCGGTCGTTGAATATATAAGCCTGCCTGGCCAGCAGTATCTGCAGGTCTTTCTCTCCGGAATAATTCAATGACCTCACTGACAGGGAGGTAGCCACAGCAAGCATTTTCCGTCTGCTCTCCTCCACGGCTGCCGCCACAGCTGCCGCCTTCTCCGAGGCCGATTCCCTGGCAGTACGTTCTGCCTCAGCCGCTTTTTCTTCCGCCTTTTCAGCCCTGGTGACAGCGGCGAGAGTATTCACTCTTTCGAGTCCGGCCTGCATCGATGCCGTTTGCAGGGTATCCTGGAGGGAGTTCAGGCTGTCACTCAGCAGGTCGCTGATTGCCAGTGCCTCATCTTTCATCTGCAGTGCTACCGACCTCTGTTTCTCGGCTTTGTTGCGAAGTGAAAAGACAGTACCGAGAGCTATGAGGGTTATCAGCGCCATTAAACCCAGTAACCCTGCTATCAGCCTCGTCCGCCTTATCCTCTCCGTACCCGTCTTCCGGTGGTACTCTTCCCTGACTGCATACTCCTCCTCGGAGTTTCTCAGGAAGAGCATTGTTCTTTCGAAGGCTGGGTCAATAGTCTCAGCCCATGCCAGCGTAGGGTTGTTCTCCTCCCTCCACCTGACAGCCAGGAGAAGATCAGGGGCCGTCCACAGTTTGCCGGTGCCCTCCTGGTAATGTTCAGCCGCCCTGGCAAGCTGCAGGTACAGTTTACGCGAGGCCTCCTCATCGTCCATCCACTTTCGGAGCATACTCCAAAGCCGTATGATGCTTTCATGTGTCAGGTCAATAACACTGTCAGTGGTCAGGGGCACCTCCTTGGAGGGGGTGATGAAAGAGTATTCAGGGCTTCTGAATACCTCAGCCACCTGTATTATCTCCTCAATGGTGCAGCCTGTCTTTTTGGAGATGGAGATAATGCGCTCAGGCTTGCGCAATTCCCTTCCATCATCTGTCCTTGCGGTTATGGTGCGGAAGATCCGTGATGCCACATATCTGTGTCGCTCATCAAGAGATTCGAGAGCCTGACCGGCATGCTGGGAGATGGCCCCCTTCAGTTGACCTACAGCTTCATAGTCGGCAATGCTCAGAGGCCGGCTCATATCACCGCTTCTGCTCCACTGATTCCACAGGCGCATGAGCAGATGCTGCAGTACCGGCAACTGCCCTGGACTTTCGGTCAGGTCAGAGAGTATCACCTTGACAAGTGAACGGTCAATAGAGGCCCCTGACACTCTTACAGGGTCTTCAATCACTGAGGCAATGGCTTCATGAGATATCTGAGGCAGAAGATAACTGCTGCTGTTCATCAGGTTCGTCAGGCTGTGGAACCGTGAACATTCGGACACATACTCCGACCTGAGGGTCAAGATGATATAGAGCCCCTCATCAGTCCTGTGGGCAGCGTTCACCAGCAGATCGATGAGGTCGGTTGCATCATCTTCAGGATTCTCATTCCCTGATGGTGAGTTGTATCTGAATAGCTCCTCAAACTGGTCGATGACAATCACTATCTGCTGCCGCAGGTTTTTCCTTATTTTATTGACCACGTCGGTCAGTCCTTCTGACCTGTTATGCAATGATGCAGCAACGGATGAGACTGACAGCTGCGTGAACCCTGCTCCGGCAGAGAGGGCTGACAGCTCCGCTGCCAGGCGGTCAACCGGATTGTGGTCAGGTCTGAAGACAAGATATGACCATGCCTTTTTCTCTTCGGTATTCTCTTTCAGGAGAGCAGGGATGACCCCTGACAGTACCAATGACGATTTACCGCTGCCTGATGCTCCGATCACGGCAACAAATCCGGTCTCTTTCAGCCTGGCAGTAACCTTGAGAGTACTCTCCATGCGTCCGAAGAACAGATGTCCCTCATCAGGTCTGAAGGCCCTGAGGCCGGGGAACGGATTTGGCCGGATAATTATATTCATGTCAGCCATATATACCTACTTTTTCAGACAGTTGCATTTCCCTGATTATTCATATACTCGACAAAGATATCAGTGTATTCGGAATAGTGAAAGACAAAGGCGGTAATATCACTTACGGGAAGAGAATACAAACCGCTTTTGCCTTCATACGAAGGAACGATCCATGATATCTGCCCGGGCATCGACTCCGCATCGAAAGTTCCGGAGTATCTCATCGCCGTAGCGAGCATTATCATTCTCTCTTCGGGTATCTTTCTGAAGCAGAGGCTCAGGAACCTTGTTTTCTCAAATATCATAGCCATTTCCGGTACTATTCCGTTAATGACAGTTTCTATTCTGCTCCTGGTATGTTCAGGCAGTCTCCTCTCCGCATCGCTGTACCATTCGCGGTTTATGGCGCATATCGCCCTGGCGCCCTGCTCCTGGAGTATCTGGTTGTTGCTGAAAAGATATGACACAGCCAGCTCCCTGTCAATGCCGGTGCCCTCAGCAGCCACCTTGTGAAGTGCGCAGGCCTTAGTCCATACGCCGGTAATATTCTGTTCCGTGGAGAGAATTGATAAAACCAGGGAGCGGCCCGCAGCCGCTCTCAGTGGATAATAGAGTGATATCTCTTTCTGCCTTCTCCTGTCTGTATGGTTGCCCAGCAGAGCCTGCAGCGGCTTTTCCGGATTGCCGGGCAAAGCCGACATAACTGCCTCTGCGGCTGTCTCTGCACCTCCGGCACTCCCGTCGCCTGAATGGCGGCGGATCATGGCGGCGGAATCCATCCCTGCCAGCAGAGCCACAAGAGCATGGACGAAGGCAATATTCATATGTTTCTCATACCTCAGCGCTTCTGCCAGGACAAAGTATTTTTTTCTTACGGCTTCCCGCTGCAGTGTAATGATTCTTGCCACTGCATGAACCGTCACACTTATGATCTCTTCGGTCTTCTGCTTCTGCTGTGCCGGTAGCGTATACCCCTGTTCTGCCAGGTACCAGGCTGCTTTCAGCCGCACCGAGATATTCCCTCCGGCAATCATGTTAATCATATGCAGTGCAACCTCGGAGAGAGGCATCATGCTGAGCAGCCTGATGATCATCAGGTTTTCCCTTTCACTGTTCGATGGTTTCAGCGCCTGACCGATGATACCCCCATAGACTTCAGGTCCGAAAAGTCGAAGGATATGGAATGCTTCCTTTTCTGTTTCAGGTGAGCAGAGGGCCTGAAGCACCTCCTCCTTCAACTCGGTAAAACCAAATTTTCCGGCTGCAATAAGTCCGGCACGTCTTAGCTCAGGATCTGACTCACTTAACAGCTTAATTATCTCAGAGACAGCCGGTTTTCTGGGACTTAACAATATGCCCCTGGCGAGCATGCTCTTACCGGAGATGCCTGGAAGTCTCAGCATATCGGTGTTCCTTGCCGGGTCTGCATAATATTTTTCGATGCTTTTAGCGACAGCTTCGGCGTCGTGTCTGACCTTTTCTCCGAACCTGTCCGCTGAGGTTATGCTCCTGAGGGCTGACAACAACCCGGGGTCAAAGGTTTTACCTGCGGTTCTTACAGCTTCGGAGGCATAGGTGTCATCTGCCCCGGCAACAATGAGATCAACTCTTCCGCATATGATATCAATATAGTGACTGGCAAAGTGCAGTATACTTCTGAAGCCGCCTGACTGTTGTGTTGCTGCAGCAACATCCTCAGACCGGGACTGCAGGACAGCATTACCCTCCACACCGGATGGCTCGGAAGCAATATCCTCAGCCCGGGACGGCACGGCAGCAGCATCTTCAGTCCGGGGTTTGCCAGCGGCATCCACCACTGAATGGCGCGTAGCAAAAGTGTCGCCCTCAGCACGGGCACCGTCTGCCGGGCCCCTCTTAAGTCCTGCCAGCAATGTATTCCTGAACCGGGTTGCAAGGATGATGTCAAAAATTATCAGAAAGAGGGACAGCAACGGAACCATAAGCACAAGACCGGACAGGTCACTGTCAGTAAGCATCTGCCAGAGGAACAGTATTGCAAACAGTGCTGCTGTTGCTGCAAGGGCCTTCCATTGCAGGCTGTCGGTATTCTTCCTCTCTCCCTTTTCTGCTGCATGAAGGTGAAGCAGCGCACCCATTGAGGGCAGGGAGATGGAGATCAGGAGAGAGAGAAAGATCAGGGCTGCAAGGGAGGTGAAAAAAGCTGCAAGCAGATTCAGTGACTCCTTTCCGCTCAGGTCATAGGATATATATATGATAGCGGCAGGGACTGAAAGTACAAGCAGCATCACCGGGGCGGCAAGCAATCTGCCCTGCAGCCTCATTCTTCTCAGCAGGGGAATCATGGATCGGTCCCTCACCATCACTCCCAGCCCCGCAGCCGCGCCAACCAGTGAAACTGAATAGAGGAGGGGGCTCTCTTTAAACAGTGGCAGGCCGGCGATCACAGTCAGCAGGCTGGCTGCCGTGATCACTGTCAGTGTCATGTCAGTCCAGAATATAAAACTATAACCTGGGCCGTAAGGTTTTGACATATCCCGGAATAGTTACAGACTCACTCATACAATATACAAAATAATTTACAATCCTAGAGGTAGCCTCTCCTCTCTCTAACAAGAGCTGCGACTTTAACCGTGATATCTTCAATAGTGTCATTCACCGCGTCAATTACCAGGTCTGCCTTCTTGTACCAGCACTCCCTGCTCTCAAGCATCTGTGCCACCCTGGCATCCAGTTCACCTCCTCTGGTGCCAGACAGAAGCGGGCGTACGTTATTTGATCTCCTGAGTCTCTCTGTGATCTCCTTCACCGGCAGCCTGAGCCAGACGGTCACACCTGTTGAAGCCATCACCTCCATGTTTTCCTGTGAGCAGGGTGTTCCTCCTCCGCAGGCGACCACCGTCCTTGACCTTTCTGACACGGCCCGCAGTGTTGCGCTCTCTGCCTCTCTGAAATAAGCCTCCCCCCTGTGTGCAAAGATTCCTGATACAGACTCTCCCTCACGCTCCTCTACCAGCTTGTCGATATCGGCAAAGGTCCATCGCAGCAAGGAGGCTATCCTCTTGCCGGCGGTGCTTTTACCGCTTCCCATGAATCCGATAAGGTAAATATTCAAGGTATGCTATAGATCGAGTTTCATCTGTGCGGGGTCGTCGGGCAAAACAACATGCGAATCGGGAGAGCTCTGCTCTTCCTCCTCCTCAGGCTCTGCCGGCTGAGGTGCTGCTTCGCTCTTCACCACAGGCTCAAGCTCACGGATATCGGTAACACTGTAGTTAGAGAGTCTCTTGCCCTTGGCGCGATAGCTTTTCACGCCGATGAACTCTGCCACTTCAATGATCTCATGCTTCCTTCCTTCATTCTTGCCACCGAAGCTGATCTCAAGACGGGGGTACTCAACCTCCGTCAGACTGATGAGCTTTGATCCCTCACTTTCGTCAATGAAGCACTGCAGCCTCTCTGACTCTTCAAAGACAAACCGCTTGACATAGTAGTATCCCTGCTCCTGGTCCCAGTATACGGCAGAGAATATCTTTGAGGCCCTGTATTTTTCAAGCAGCAGGATATTATCCTCAAAATGAAGTGACAGGTCAGGCACTGCAGTGCGGAAGAGACCTCCCTTGGTGATGATGAGCAGCAGGTCTTCCGATACGAATTCTCCGAGGAACCGTCCCCGGCCGTCAGCATTGAGTCTCATCACTGACTCATCGAGCCACAGTTTGCGTCCTCCCAGGGTGGAGAGTCCCTTCTCCTTCAGCGTTACCTTATGTACCGGGTTTCTGGTCAAAATGTTACCCATCGACGCGCGACCCTTGATAGCCAGCTCACCGAAATCAAAATCGAAAGTGAGCTTCTTGAGCCTGGCGCGGGGCTTGTGATGCACCTTTATCACCTCTGCCTCACCGTTGGGGTTGGCACTCATGTAAAGAATGCGGGTGCCGTTGGTGCCACGGCCAAGAGTGTACTCCTTGTCGCGTGTAAGGCCCGTGAGTGAACACCGTTTCACGTAATATGGCCCGTCACGTCCATCCTGATAGACCACATTGTAGATTGTGCGTGTATCATTTCTCAGAAAAACCTGCACGTGAATGACATCCTTGCCTACAAACTGCTTCTCCATCACCCTGGTGATGAGGTAAGTACCATCTTTCCTTATCACGATAATGTCATCGATATCAGAGCAGTCGCATACATATTCGTTTTTCTTCAGTCCGGTTCCTATGAACCCCTCCTGGCGGTTGACGTAGAGCTTGGCATTTGCAGCTACCACCTTGGTAGCCTCAATGGTCTCAAAGCTTCTTATCTCTGTACGGCGTTCAATCTTCCTGCCGTATTTCTTCTTAATCTGACGGTAATAATTGATTGCATAAGGAATTATGTTAGCCAGGTGGCTCGACACCTCTTCAAGCGCGTCTTCAATACCCTTTATATGTTCGTCAGCACGTGAGGAGTCATATTTTGAGATCCGTTTGATCTTTATCTCTGTCAGCCTGATGATGTCATCACGGGTTATCTCACGGCGGAAGAGTTTTTTATAGGGCTTAAGCCCCCTGTCAATGGCTTCTATTACTGCCTCCCATGTCTCGCACTCCTCGATGTCACGATAGATCCTCTTCTCGATGAAGATCTTTTCAAGCGAGGAGAAGTGCCACTCTTCTTCGAGCTCTGCCTTACGTATCTCCAGCTCACGGGTGAGCAGCTGCACCGTCCTGTCTGCTGAGTGCCTGAGGATATCGCTCACACCCAAAAAGGCAGGCTTGTTCTCGTCGGTGATGACGCAGGCATTGGGTGAGATAGAGAGCTCACAGTCAGTGAAGGCATAGAGTGCGTCAATGGTTTTGTCAGGGGAGACACCTGCCTGAAGCTGTATCACTATCTCCACTCCTCCTGCCGTGTTGTCGTCTATCTTCTTGATCTTGATCTTTCCACGGTCATTGGCCTTTACGATTGACTCAATGAGTGAAGATGTTGTCTTGCCGAACGGCACTTCAGTGATCACCAGTCCCCTCCTGTCTGCCTTCTCTATCCTGGCTCTCACCTTTACGGCTCCTCCCCTGGCGCCGTCGTTGTACCTCGAAACGTCTATCATCCCTCCTGTCGGGAAGTCAGGATAGAGCACAAAGGGTTTACCCTGCAGGTAGCTTATTGAAGCGTCAGCCAGCTCATTGAAGTTATGAGGCAGGATCTTTGAAGCGAGGCCCACGGCGATTCCTTCAACACCCATGTCAAGCAGCAGCGGAAACTTTACCGGCAGTGTCACCGGCTCCCTGTTGCGGCCGTCATATGAGCTCATCCACTCGGTGGTCTTGGCATTGAAAGCCACCTCCAGGGCCAATTTTGACAGTCTTGCCTCTATATAACGGGGTGCGGCAGCACCGTCGCCGGTGAGTATGTTCCCCCAGTTACCCTGCGACTCCACCAGCAGCTCTTTCTGTCCGAGCTGCACCAGGGCATCACCTATGGAGGCATCGCCGTGAGGATGGAACTGCATGGTGTGACCGATGATGTTGGCCACCTTATTAAAGCGCCCGTCATCCATCCGCTTCATCGAGTAGAGGATACGGCGCTGTACCGGCTTGAGCCCGTCGTCTATATGGGGTACGGCACGCTCGAGTATGACATACGATGCATAATCAAGAAACCAGTCCTGGTACATGCCCGACAGTGCCGTAACTGTGTGCAGTGCTTCTGGAATATTGCCGTTTATCGGGTTTCCCTCCCCCTCCTCTTCACTGTCGGGTATCAGTTCAAAAGAATCACTCTCTTTCATTGCTTACAACAACCTCCTCTCATGCCTGGGCAGCTTCGGGTATCTCCTCCTCAACTCTCAGGTTGTCAATAATAAAATCCTGCCGCTCCGGGGTGTTCTTTCCCATGAAGAACTCAAGAAACTGTGTATATGGATCAGACTTCTTCATGATGACCGGCTCAAGCCGCATATCCTTGCCTATAAAATGCACGAACTCATCGGGGGAAATCTCCCCGAGGCCCTTGAAGCGGGTGATCTCAGGCTCAGGACCGAGGGCCCTGATGGCCTGTTGCCTCTCTTCATCACTGTAACAGTAGCGGGTCTCCTTTTTGTTTCTGACCCTGAACAGAGGAGTCTGAAGGATATACACATGCCCTTTGCGGACCAGGTCGGGGAAGAACTGAAGGAAGAATGTCAGCAGCAGCAGCCTTATATGCATGCCGTCCACATCGGCATCGGTAGCGATGACAACATTGTTATAGCGGAGGTCTTCCAGTGACTCTTCAATGTTGAGCGCTGCCTGCAGCAGGTTAAACTCCTCATTCTCATAGACAATCTTCTTTGTCAGGCCAAAGCTGTTGAGGGGCTTGCCCCTGAGGCTGAAGACCGCCTGTGTCTCAACATTGCGCGACTTGGTTATGGAGCCGCTGGCCGAATCACCCTCGGTGATGAACAGGGTGGAATCGAGTCTCCTCTCATCATTGCTGTTGTAATGTATGCGACAGTCACGGAGCTTACGGTTATGAAGACTCACCTTCTTTGCCCTCTCGCGGGCCAGCTTCTGTATTGAGCTGATAGCCTTACGCTCCTTCTCCGACTCCTGTATCTTCTTCAGCAAGATGCGGGCCGTCTCCACGTTCTTGTGAAGGTAATCGTCGAGATGCTTGCGTATGAAATCAACGATGAAGTTACGCACCGAGGGGCCACCGGGACCCATATCCTTTGACCCCAGTTTAGTCTTTGTCTGCGACTCGAAGATAGGCTCCTCGATCTTCACCGAAATGGCAGCGATAATCGAGGACCGGATATCGGAAGCATCGAAGTCTTTCTTATAGAACTCCTTGACAGTCCTGGTAAGTGCCTCACGAAACGCTGTGAGATGAGTGCCTCCCTGAGACGTATGCTGCCCGTTGACGAAGCTGTAATAGTCTTCACCGTACTGCATCCCGTGCGTCATGGCCACCTCTATGTCATCACCCTTAAGATGTATGATGGGATAGAGGCCCTCGCGGTTCATGTTGTCATTGAGAAGGTCCACCAGCCCGTTGCGTGAGACTATCTTATTGCCGTTGAAGTTGATGACCATACCTGCATTGAGGTATGAGTAGTTCTTCAACATGCTCTCAACGTATTCGGAGATGTAGTGGTAGTTACCGAACATCGCCTCGTCGGGAACAAATATCACCTCAGTGCCGTTGTCCTCTTTCGAGGGCATCAGGGCCTCATCCCTGACCGTCTCTCCTGCCCCGAATTCTATCTCCTTAAGCTGACCGTCACGGTATGAGCGCAGTATGAATGACGATGAGAGGGCATTGACAGCCTTGATACCAACGCCGTTAAGCCCTACTGATTTCTTGAAGGCCTTGGAGTCATACTTTGCACCCGTATTCATCCGCGATGATACGTCGAGAACCTTCCCCAGGGGTATGCCGCGGCCATAGTCGCGCACCCTGACCTCCCTCCCGCTGATGGTCACATCAATCTTGCGGCCGAAGCCCATCATATACTCATCCACCGCATTATCCATCACCTCCTTCAGCATGACGTATATTCCGTCATCAAGAGACGAGCCGTCACCCAGCTTGCCGATGTACATACCGGGACGCAGCCTGATATGCTCCTTCCACTCAAGGGTTCTGATGTTCTCTTCAGAATAGTTTCCGTCCATCATCCCGAATTTTGGGGCAAATATAAAGAATTACCCGAGGCGAATTGTTCCGATTTATCAACAACGCCGGTGAATTATACTCAGTCGGCAGTACCAGTCGGCAGTCGGCAGTCGGCAGTCAATAACCGTGATTAATCATGGCAGACAGCATTTCACTTCTCGCTGCGGAGCTGGTCCATGGCCGTCACCATCAGTGCCTGTACCCGGGCAGCAAGCTCCTCAGGGTTACCTGTCCCGAACTGGCCGGGGAAGATGGGATCGAGGACCCTGATCCTCACCACCCTTCTGTTCCTGAATATGACACCTCCCTTCTTGGGCATGATCTCCCCGGTGCCGTCGATAAGCACCGGCAACAGGGGCTTGTCAGTCTTGATGGCAATCTGAAAGGCTCCTGTCTTGAATTTGCCTATCGCGCCGCTGAGTGACCGTGTCCCCTCAGGAAAGATGACGATGGAGATGCCCTCTTTGAGCGACTTTACACATTCCTCCATCATCTTTATGACACTGCTCTTGTTGCCTCTCACAAGCTCAATATACTTAACCATCCTCATCTCCCACCCGACAAGGGGCACCCGGAAGATCTCCTTCTTGGAGACCCACCTGAGACGATGGCGCAGCATGTTGAAAAAGACAATGTCAAGCAGGGACTGGTGGTTGGGAACGATGACATAGGCCTGATCCTGGTCTATCTTTTCACGGCCCTCCGTTATCACCTTCCAGAAGGGGCTCATCTTCGTAAGCACGACACCCTGGATCACCATCCAGCGGTTGTTCATCAGACGCCGGTCATCGAAGAGCAGTGAGATGAGCCAGAGAAGAAGTGCTACGGGGAAGGCAAGCGTGATGAAAACGATGCTTGACAACCAGACCCATACAGACTTTATGACATTCATTGTCTTATGCTTTTATTTATTTTTATTGCTACCCATGCAAGAGCGCTGCCTGCGGTGATGCCCAGGGTGGCTCCGCCGATGATATCACCGGGGTAATGCACTCCGAGGTAGACTCTTGAATAGGATATCACAGCTGCCCATATGAACAGAGACCATGAAAGCCAGTTCTTCTTAAGCAGCGGTGAGGCAAAGGCGGCTACCCCGAAGCTGTTGGCTGCATGGCCCGAGACAAACCCGTACATCCCTGCACAGTAACCGTTGACCGTATGCACCATTCCCTCAAGGGCCGGCTCATGACAGGGTCTCGGACGGCCGACCAGGTTTTTCAGCAGGGTTGAACCCTGATCGTCAATAAGAACCAGCACAGGCACCAGCATGAGGGGAATCCAGGCACGTCTGCCATACTTGCGGAAGATCATCCAGATGATTGCCAGGTAGAGCGGTATCCACACCGTCTTCAGGCTCACTATCCACATCACCGTATCAAAAAACGGCGAGTGGTGCGAGTTGAGAAAGAGGAATATGGTACGGTCGAGTTCTTCCATTTTCAGCTGTTCAGTGCCTGCCAGAGCAGGTCCTTTAGTGTTGTTATGCCCGTTCCGTTGACCGACGAGATGAAAACAACGGGAAGGTCGGCGGGCAGTGACGGCCTCATACCCTCGGTGAGCTCCTCATCCAGCAGGTCACATTTCGAAATGGCCATCACCCGGCGTTTGTCAAGGAGTTCAGGGTTATATTTCCTGAGCTCTTCCAGGAGGATATTATACTCCCCTGCGACATCACCGGTGTCGGCGGGGATCATGAAAAGGAGCACGGCATTGCGTTCAATATGCCTGAGGAACCTGTGACCCAGCCCCTTGCCTTCAGCGGCACCTTCGATGATGCCGGGGATATCTGCCATCACAAACGATTTGTCATCGCGGTAGCTGACGATGCCGAGGTTAGGTGTGAGGGTTGTAAAGGGGTAGCTGTCTATCTTCGGCCTGGCGGCACTGACGACGGAGAGGAGTGTTGACTTGCCGGCATTGGGGAAGCCTACCAGTCCGACGTCTGCGAGCACCTTCAGCTCGAGGATGAACCATCCCTCCTCGTACGGTTCTCCCGGTTGTGCAAAGCGGGGTGTCTGGAAGGTGGCCGACTTGAAGTGCGTGTTTCCCAGTCCTCCCCGGCCGCCTTTTACGAGTATTTTTTGCTCGCCGTCATGAGTGATCTCGAAGAGGATCTCGTTGGTCTCCCCGTCCCTGGCCACGGTACCGAGAGGAACCTCAATGAAGGCATCCTCTCCGGCAGCGCCGCTCTTCTGGTTTTTTGACCCTGCACCTCCGTGGCCTGCGAAGGTGTGTTTTTTGAACTTAAGATGGAGCAGTGTCCAGAGCTGCGAGTTGCCCCTGAGTATGACATCGCCGCCACGGCCGCCGTCGCCGCCATCGGGACCTCCCTTGGGATTTAGCTTTTCGCGCCTGAGGTGTGCCGAGCCTGCGCCGCCCTTGCCCGAGCGTCCGAAAATCTTTACATAGTCAACAAAGTTGGTGTCACCCATTGGTCAGATAACCCTTTCAATGTGGGTGCAGAGCCTTGCGAAGATATCATCAATCGATCCCACACCGTCGACGATGCTCACCACGCCTGCCTTATGCCCGAACTCCAGCACTGGTTCTGTCTTGGAGCGGTAGACGGCAATGCGGTTGTTAATGATGGATTCGTCGGCATCGTCGGCCCGGCCTGATACCAGGGCTCTCTTCTTCATGCGATCCATAAGTTCGGCATCATTGACCTCAAGCACCAGCATAAGGTCTATCTTCATATTACGCTCCTGAAGCATCGTCTGCAGCTCTTCCGCCTGTGCCACTGTGCGCGGGAAGCCGTCAAAGATAAAGCCTGCCTTGCCGGTGGTGGTGTCTATCCTGTGTGCTATCATCTCTATCACCACCTCATCAGGCACCAGCTCGCCGGAAGACATGATGGCTTCCATCCTCTGCCCCAGCTCAGTACCGGCAGCGATCTCAGCCCTGAGCATGTCACCGGTGGAAAGATGAAGGAGATTATACTTTTCAGCAAGGGTCACCGACTGCGTTCCCTTCCCTGATCCGGGAGGGCCGAACATAAGAACATTTATCATTACGGAGTTATTTTGTTAGTTTGTAAATCGCCCTCAGGTTACGGCCGTAACCGTCATAGTCAAGGCCGTATCCGACAACAAAGCTGTTGGGTATCTCAAATCCGATATAGTCTATCGGTATGTCTTTGGTGTAGGCTTCAGGCTTGAATAGCAGGGTGCATATCTTTATGTCAGCTGCCTTTCTCAGTTTAAGCTCACCTATCACTCTCTCGAGAGTGCTGCCGGTGTCAACTATATCCTCCAGCACTACTACCGTCTTCCCTGTGATATCCTCATTCCATCCTATCAGCTCCTTGATCTTGCCTGTGCTTGTGGTGCCGTAGTACGATGCCAGTTTTATGAAGGAGATATGCGCGTTGAGTGTTATCTGCCTGAAAATGTCTGCCGCGAAGAGGAATACGCCGTTCAGTATACCGAAGAAGAGAACATCCTGATCTTTCAGGTCTTCACTTATCTTTTCCGCCAGTGCCGTCACCCGGCTCTGGATTTCATCTTCTGTCAGATAGACAGAAAACTCCCTGTCAAGTAGTGTTATCTCATTCATAGTTCAGGTTGTTGATGCCGCAAAATTATAAATTTAAAGCTTATTTTTACCCCGGCAAAGGTTTAACATCAAAAAAGAGCATATGGATCCGGCAGTTAGCATAATCATGGGCAGTGTCTCCGACCTGAAGGTCATGGAGAAGGCTGCAGAGTTTCTGGACAGCCTTGGGATACCTTTCGAGATCAACGCCCTCTCGGCGCACCGCACGCCGGACGAGGTTGAGGAGTTTGCGCGGGGAGCCGCCGGCAGGGGAATAAAGGTCATCATCGCCGGTGCAGGAATGGCGGCTCATCTTCCGGGAGTGATAGCAGCCATGACCCCTGTGCCGGTCATCGGGGTGCCGGTCAGGGCCTCACTTGACGGCATGGATGCCCTCCTGGCTATCGTACAGATGCCTCCGGGCATTCCTGTTGCCACCGTAGCCATTGACGGAGCCCTCAATGCCGGCATCCTGGCCGCACAGATGATCGCCACCGGCGATCCGGCCGTCATGGAGAAGCTGATAGCCTACAAGGAGAGCCTGAAGCAGAAGATCGTGAAGGCGAATGAGGAGCTGGGGGGAGTGAGGTACAGGTACCGAACGAATGGATAATAAGTCCTCAGTCGGCAGTTGGCAGTTGGCACTCCCATTACCTGAACTTTGTTGGATTCTGCATCATACTATTATATAACCGGCCAACCTCCTGAGATCGATTTTGGTAGTCGTGGTAGATCTCTTCAGTAATATATTTGCATTCAAAGGCAAAATCAAGCCAGACCTGCGTTTCTGAATTTTCCATATCTGCATCCGACATTTTACTAACAAAATGTGCCTCATACAGTCACTTGCGATAACCTTCCCCAATATTTTAACATACTGATCTTGAGGATCTCCTAATCTGAGAAGTTAGGGAATAGAGTTCATCATTGGGGAAATTTTTGCTGATATTATAAATATCCATTGCCAGGCTAAATCCTTTCTGGTATACTATCAGGTTCCTAGATTCACTTTTTTTGTCATTCATGATCTTTTTATTTTTTTGACTGCCGACTGCCGACTAAAACACTATCCGCACCTGCCCCTTTACCTCCTGCTTCAACCCGTTCCGGGAATCCGTAAAGGCGTATTTCACCCTTGCTTCTATCTTTTCAGCAGGTTTCCACGAGAGCATGAGGAATAAGCGGGTTGTTTCGCCATAGAGCGCCGGGACGCTGAACGATGAGAGCAGGTCGTTCTCCCAGGCATAGAGACGGCTGTCCCATCCTCCGGTGGAGCAGAGGAGATACCTGAACCACAGCCTCAGGGGAACCCTGTGAAATGAGTAAGAGAGATCCTGGCAGAGAAGATAGCCCCTCTCTACTGAGGGAGTGATGGCAGAGACAGATGCCCGTGTGGTCAGACGTACACCTGCGGCCGGGGCATAATTGAGAACAAAACCCACCTGTTGCCTGGCATGTATCACAGAGCTGGCGATGCCGGTCTCTGAGGCAGCATCGTATTCACGTGATGATGAGGTAAACGACAGCCTCAGTGAGATATCATCGCGGGGCAGGTATTCTCCCTTTATCTCTATCCTGCTGCCGTACGAGGACGAGGCGGAGCGGTATCGTGGCCCGGGTATCCGGTAATGATCCGCCGCTGCGGTGACAAAAAGATGCCTGGCAGCTTCAAGATGGAGTGATGCCGTCATCCCTGTCTCGTTGTCCGACCCTGATCCGGCCTTGTATGCGCCTGCGTGAAATGCATGATAATCGGGAGAGAAGTGCCGGGCAAGCAGATTGAAGGTGACCCTACCTGACGGCTTTGCCCTCAGTCCTGTAGTAGCTGCCCATGATCCGGGCAGGCTCAGGGCGGCCTCGGCAAAAAGCAGAATCGGGCCTGTGCCTGCCCTGCAGTCCGCCGACAGGTTCAGCAGCCTGTCCCCTTCAAAGGCATGGATGTTCTCGGTCTTGCTTCTATCAGGCAGGAACGGCTGTGAGAACCATGTCGACATTGCGGTCACTCCGCCCCTGATCCTGTCAGCTCCCGTGGTGAGGCGGAGACCGGCGACTGTCTCAGTGAGGCTGTTGCGTGCCGCCATCTGCGATTCGGTGACATGAACACCACCCCTGACAAGATTGCTCACCGCGGTGAATGTGTTATCTTCATCGTACAGCGGACGTGCATCGATCATGTTGGAAGAGCCGAAGAGAAGCACCCCGCTGTTGACATCACCAATGGCAATGCAGATTCCGCGGAAGAAGTCATTCTCTTCCGAAGAGGTATACGGCATCGCCGCGCTTCTGCCAGACATGAACGACGGCGAGCTGAGCCATGAACCCATCCACCTGCTGCTGTTCAGGGCAACTCCCTCGCCAAACCTCAGGGCATAATCGCCGACAATGACCCGGTCAATGATTTTTTTGCCCCGGAAACCCAGGTAACCCGAAAGGAAATCAGTCCCGGGAGCACTCCTGAATGTGAACCGCTCACCCGGATCATTCTCGGCTGTCAGACCGAAGTCGATACGCTCCCTCTCGTGCCTGACCTTAAATAATGAGCGTACCCCTTCTGTGTCATTATCCTCCCCGCTGAAACGTGCTGAGGATGTCAGGGTCACTGTGGTACGGCCGTAGCCTTTGCCGCCTGCCTCGCCGGGAGACTCAAGCGATATGTATGGTGCCATAAGCATCACCGTATTACGGTCGAAGGCAGGGAGGAGTGCCAGCTCATAAAGGGTTACAACGCTGCCGTTTTTTCTTACATGGGCGGCCAGCACCATAACCTGGAACTCTGTCAGGAAGAAGAGCCGTGATATCTCCTTCTCATCACCGCCGTTTATCCTCACCGGATACTCTTTCAGCTCTGACAGTCCCTCCAGCAGTGAAGCAGGATCATACTCATCCGTAAGAGCCAGTATATCTTCAACTGACTCGCTGAAGCCGGTGATGACCTCCTGGCATAACAGGCAGCCCTGGATCAGGGCCATGCACCAAAGCACCAGTGCAGCTCTGAGGATTACCAGACGCTTCATACAATAGTGATCACGACCTGATCAGTCGCTCTGTGGATTGTCAGTTTCACACTTAGCATATATTCCGGTTTGATATCCGCCATACCTGCCATATTACAAACGGCCTGAGAATTCACCCTCCCTGGCTGTAACTCTGATAATTATCCCCGCGTGGATCATAACGCTCACCTCAATGTCCATATAAATGATAATGACGACGTTACACCTGTCATGCTATTCATGAGAAATCCCGCATCGGCCTGTAATGTGGCCATCCGGAAGCCGATGCCAAACGCGAAGGCTGAAGGTGAGCTCATGTACCCTGAACGTAATACCAGTCTGTCAAGAACATCCCAGCTCAACCCGCACCGGACCGAGAGAGGCTCATCAGTCGCTTTCGAGCTTCCTATGGCAAGCATGAAATCATCGGATTGTCTCCAGTGCAGTGCCGCATCGATTGAGGAGGGCAGTCCGTTGAGCGGTGTCAGCGGATTGAAGAGATGCATTCCAAGGGACAGTGAGGGCGACAGGTCACAAGTCATGCCTGTCTCGAATGTCACATGAGTGATGTCGCGGTACTCTCCGGCACCGTGTTCCGTGATGCAATCGACCTGCAGACCAAGGGCGATGCCGTCAGTTACCTTCACAGCGCTGCCAACCCCGGTAAAGAGCCTGTAATAGTCAGCATTACCGTAATGCGTTGCTACGATACCCAGCGGCGCAGGAATGACTGCTATTACAGCACTCACTGCCTTTGATGAGAGTCCGGGTACCATGAACCGGTTCTCCAGGGCGGCGGAGAAGCTCGTTGATGGAGCGGCAGTCAGCAACGCCTGATTGTTGAAGCAGCTCCAGTGGCCGGGGGTGGCTGTCACCGCGAAGGCCATACCCATAGAAGCGGCACCGTGAGGCACAAAGAGAGGTTCACCGGCCTGCAGGCCGGCAGCAGTCATAAAAAACGAAACTAATACCGCATTCCACCGCAGCATCATCGTGAGACACAATTACTGTCTCAAATGTAGGTCAACCCGGGGAGAATGTCAAGTGGAAAGGGAGAAAAAAAGTCCACAGCCCACAGTCAGCAGTCGGCAGTAAAGAGTAGTTAGTCGGTTACAGCCTTATTATTAGCATGTTAACTGTCGACTGAAGACTGCCGACTGAAGACTGCCGACTGAAGACTGCCGACTGAAGACTGCCAACTGAAGACTGCCCCTCAATCCTTAATATCCTTAATATTGAGCTGAACAGATCTCTTACCGCGGAATTCATTTATCTCAACGGAATAGGCAATGTCGACCACTCCTCCGGAATCACGGAAGGTATCCATCATATCTGCCTGTCCGAAAGCTATGGCACCTATCTGTTCGGCATTATGACGTGCGAAGCTCAGTTTGAGGTGCGTGCCGTTGTTGCCCACGGGCTGGCAGGCGAGGGTCTTAACCCTGCGTGAGATAAAGATCGGCGCCGTGTTCTCCGGTCCGAACGGCTGAAAACGGTCCAGGTGTCTGTAGAATTCAGGTGTCACCTCTTCAAGGGTGATCTCCTGATCAACATTGATTGATGGAACGAGGTGTTCCTCCCTGATGGTCTCGCTGACGAATTTCTCGAACCGTTCGCGGAACGACTGAAGGTTCTCCTGTTTGAGTGTCAGTCCTGCCGCGAACATATGTCCGCCGAAGCTCTCGAGCAGGTCAGAACATGATTCTATTGCCTGGTAGAGATCATAACCCGGCACGCTGCGTGCCGAGCCTGTGGCAAAACCGTCCTTCGACTCCGTAAGAATTATCGTAGGCCTGTAATAGGTCTCTATCAGCCTGGATGCCACTATGCCTATTACCCCCTTATGCCAGCCCTGGCGGAAGAGCACCGTAGTGCGTGCGTCACCGTTCCTGTCATCTTCGCTTACCATACGGCGGGCTTCAGAGGTGATCTCACTGTCTTTTATTCTCCTGTCATCATTGCTGCGGTCGATGCCATCACAGATAGTCAGTGCCTCCTGGGGATTCTGCGACACGAGCAGCTCCACGGCCTTACTCCCCGATTCCATGCGGCCGGCGGCATTTATACGCGGTCCTATGCGGAAGACAACATCTTCAATGGCAAGCGGCATGCGTATCCTGGCTTTCTCGATGATCTTCAGAAAGCCGAGGCGCGGGGATTCGTTCAGTTGTTTAAGGCCGTAATAGGCCAGTATCCTGTTTTCGCCGGTCATAGGCACGATGTCCGACCCGATACTGACGGCCACAAGGTCAAGATATGGAATAATCCTCTCAAAGGGAATTTTCTGCACCTGGCAGTAGGCCTGTATCAGTTTGAACCCCACACCGCAACCTGAGAGCTCCTTGTAGGGATAATTGCATCCCGGCTGCTTGGGATCAAGCACAGCCGTAGCGTCAGGTATCTTATCACCAGGCAGATGGTGATCGCAGATGATGATGTTTATCCCCTTCGACTTAGCATACTTTACCCTGTCAACAGCTTTTATGCCGCAGTCCAGGGCAATGATGAGACGGCACTTTCCCTCGGCCGCATAGTCAACACCCTGCTGGGAGAGCCCGTAGCCCTCATGGTACCTGTCAGGGATATAATAATCAAGGTTTGAATGCCATTCACGCAGAAAAGAGTATAACAGAGCAACAGATGTTGTTCCGTCGACATCATAGTCGCCGTACACAAGTATCTTCTCATTTCGTGATATCGCCGTACTTATCCGGTCAACAGCCCTGTTCATGTCCTTCATCAGGAAGGGGTCAGGCAGGGAGCTGAGTGAGGGATTAAAAAAATCTTCAGCCTGTTTCCTGGTTTCGATGCCGCGCTGCACCATAAGGCTGGCAATAGGAGACGGCACACCCATCTCTGCCGCCAGGGTCGTAACGACACGATCGTCGCCTCTCTCTTTCAAGAGCCACCTTTTGTCCATTGTATGTTATTTTAGTAATAATCATATCCGAAGACCTCCCTCATTGTGTTGCGCATATCACTCTTCACGTTATCCATACTTGCCTTCTTCCCCGTCTCTTTCTCAATGCTTGTCACACCTTTGTCAGTGAATCCGCAGGGATTGATATGGTCAAAGTACGAGAGGTCGGTATTTATATTCAGGGCAAAGCCGTGCATCGTTACGTAGCGTGAGGCCCTGACGCCTATGGCACAGATTTTTCTTGCCCGTGAGCCATCATCCGGGTCGAGCCACACTCCTGTGGCTCCTTTCAGCCGCCCGCCCGTTATTCCGTAACGGGCGATGCAGCTTATAATTGCTTCTTCAAGCAGGTGTATGTATTCCCTCAGCCCGATCTTCATCGCTTCAAGGTCAAAGATCGGGTATCCGACAAGCTGACCGGGACCGTGATATGTTATGTCACCACCCCTGTCGATGCGGTAGAAGGATGCGTCGCGCGCCTTCAGCTGTATATAGTCGAGCAAAAGGTTCTGGTCAGACCCGCTCTTGCCAAGGGTATATACGTGGTTATGCTCCACAAAGATCAGACGGTCGGGCGTCCTGCCCTGATCGCCGTTCCTAACTCCCTTCTCCGCCACCTTGGCGTTGAAGAACCGCTCCTGGTAATCCCATGTCTCCTTATAGTCACCCCACCCCAGGTCATCGTAGATAACCATTGCCGGTCGGTCATTGCGTGAATGGTTCTCCGGCTCACTGCCTGCCTCCGCCGATTCTATACCCGGTCCCCCCTCTTTATCTGAAACCGCGGCAGTGCTATTCCTTGGTGCCCTGCCATTGGCATCCGCCTGATTATTCTGAAGACTGGCACCCCGTGCTACATGCTTCTCTGCATGATATGAGCTTCTTACCAACGGACTGCTCTCAACGAACTCAAATCCGATCTCGAGCCCCTTTCTGCGGTACTCATCAAACTTTTCCGGCGTAACATACTCTGCTACAGGTATATGCGCAAGGCTGGGAGCCAGGTATTGCCCTATGGTCACAATCCCGCAACCGGTTGCATGGAGGTCATTCAGTGCTTCTATCACCTCCTCTTTGGTCTCTCCCAGGCCCAGCATCAATCCTGATTTGGCTCTCACTCCTCTTGCATCTATGTGTCTCAGAACTGCCAGGCTCACCTCATATTTTGCCACCGACCTGATCTCCGATGTCAGTCGTTTGACTGTTTCAATGTTATGTGAGATAACATCAGGACCGGCAGCAATGACTCTGTCTATATCGGTAGAATTTCCCCTGAAATCGGGTATAAGAGTCTCTATTGTTACTGCAGGGTTCACCTCCCTGATGCGCCGGACAGTCTCTGCCCAGTGTGCTGCACCGCCGTCAGGCAGGTCGTCACGGTCTACCGAAGTGATGACGCAGTGCTTCAGCCTCATTGTCTTCACGGCCCTGGCAACACGTTCTGGTTCGCCGGGGTCAGGAGGCCGGGGTTTGCCGCACCTGGTTCCGCAGAATTTGCATGAGCGGGTGCATATGTCACCGAGTATCATCAGGGTGGCCGTGCCTGCATTCCAGCACTCGCCTATGTTTGGACAGCTGCCTGATGTGCAGATCGTGTGCAGGTGATTATCCTCCACCAGCCGTTTGACCATGGTGTAGCTCTCCCCGCTTGCCCGCTGCATCTTAAGCCATGATGGCAGTCTCCTCTCACCTGTCATACCCTTGTCCCCTGAAATGATACGCAAAGGTACATAATAAAAGGAAAGGCTGAGGGGAAAATTTTACCTTTGCGAAACAATGAATGTGTATCTTTGAAGGATTAATGCAGCAGCAACTGCAACGGATCAGGAGCTGAGTATTCTCATGAAAAATATCACAGACGATGTCAGCGCCGTAGCCGGATGGCTGTGGCAACGGGGATGGGCTGAGCGAAATGCCGGCAATATCTCCGTCAGGCTGACGGAGGGTGAGATGGCCTCCTTCCCGGATGAACAGCCAACACTGTTGCCATTGCCCAAAAGATGTGAGACCCTTGCCGCATTCCACTTTCTTGTTACAGCTACAAATACCAGGATGCGTGACGTGGCCGCCAGGCCACTGGATACCCTACTTCTTATCAGGATCAGCGACGACGGCACCGGTTATCGGATACTCTCACCCCCGGGGGAGACAGCTCTGCGGCCCACCAGCGAGATGTCGGCACACCTCTGTATTCATGAGATGCTAAGTCAGAAAAGACCAGACCACAGGGTGGTGATGCATACTCATGTTACTGAGCTGATAGCCCTGACACAGATTCGGGAATTATGTGACGAACAAAGACTTAACAGCATTTTGATGGGCATGCATCCGGAGACCAGGGTATTCGTCCCTGACGGTGTAGGCTTCGTTCCCTATATCCTTCCCGGCACCAGGGCTATCGGCGAGGCAACGTTAAAGGCTCTTGAAGATCACAGTGCTGCGCTGTGGGAGAAACACGGTCTCTTTGCCACCGGGAGAGATCCCCTGGAGACATTCGATCTTATCGATATCCTGGCCAAGTCCGCCTCAATATGGTTCCTGTGCCGCTCCGCGGGATATGAACCCGAAGGCCTGACAGAGAGTCAGCTGCATGAGTTGGCAAAACTTAAATTCTGAAAAACAGATGGATACAGTTTATTTAAACGGACAGTTCATACCGCGCAATGAGGCGGTGATAAGCCCTGACGACAGGGGTTTTCTCTTCGGCGACAGCGTCTATGAGGTCACCAGGTGGTACGGCGGTTACTTTTTCGACCTGCCCGCCCATGCAAAGCGGCTCCGGCGAAGCCTCACCGAGACAAAGATCAGCTGGCAGGACGCAGAGAGGATCGAGGAGATATCTGAGGAGCTGATCCAGCGTAACGGTCTCGGCGGCGATTGCGCCATAGTTTACCTCCAGATAACACGGGGTGTGGCACCGCGCAACCATGCCTTCCCTGACCCACCGGTCTCTCCCACATCCTACGGCTTTGCAAAGAGACACTCGATCAACACGTTGCTCTGCGAGCAGGGAACCTCCCTCTGGCTGACAACTGACCCCCGATGGAACCGCTGTGACATCAAGTCGACCGCACTACTGGCCAATGTGATGGCCTACCAGGAGGCACATGACAACGGTTGTGCCGAGGTCTGCTTTGTACGTGATGGTTTGGTAACCGAAGGCGCCCACTCAAACATATTCTTCGTCAAGAACGATACATTATATACCCATCCTGAGTCCGAAAAAATACTTTCCGGCATCACCCGCAACAATGTGGTAGCCCTGGCGGCTGAGAACAACATCCCGCTCATTGAGGAGGCTGTGGCTGCAGACATGCTGGCGTATACGCACGAATCCTTCTTCTGCAACACGACTGGAGAGATCGTTCCGGTGCTGAAGATCGGCGATCAGGTGATAGGTGAAGGCAGGCCGGGACCTGTAACTCAAAAAATGCAGGTACTGTTCCGCAATCTGATACAGTCAATGGATCCGCGCCGCTGATCTATGCCGCGCTGCCGACTGCCGACTGCCGACTGCCGACTGCCGACTGAAGACTGAAAACTGCTTTCAGCCGCCGTAGCCTTCTTCGAGTGCCGACTCCGACGGACGAAGTCCACAACGTCGGACGAAGTCCATAGCTTAAGCGAAGGTGGTGGCGCAGGTGGCCGACTGCCAACTGCCGACTGACCTGTTATCCATTCCAACCTTTTGCGACCAAACCTCCACTATATAAACAGAAGACGAATATGCAGCTGAGTGAACTGAACCAGACCGACAGAGAGCTTGTCCGGGGATGCCTGGAAAACAACAGGCTGGTTCAGCGCGCACTGTACGAAAGATTCAGCACCTGCCTTTACACCCTGGCATACAGGTTGATAAGCGATCGTGAGGCCAGCAATGATGTTCTTCAGGATGCGTTCATTGAGATCTTCCGGTCACTTGCCGGCTTCAGGTTTGAATCGTCGCTCTATACATGGATGCGCACCATTCTGATCAGAAACGCGATGAGCTATCTGAAAAGAAATGCACGACTGCAGGTGATAACAGACGAGATCCCCGACAAGGCGTCTGAAATCTCGTTCAATTTCACCGCGGAACACCTCGAGAAAGCCATCCTGTCGCTGCCCGCGCAGGCCCGCAGCGTATTCATACTGATAGAAATTGAAGGATACAAACACCAGGAAGTAGCAGAGATACTTAACATAAATGAGGGAACTTCAAAGTCGCAACTGAATTACGCAAAGAAGCTCCTCCGCAGGAGAGTGACAAAAGAGGCAGATGAGTAAAAAGTTTGATGACAAATTATCCGAAAAACTGAGGGAGCTTCCGTTCCACTCACCGGCGGTATCGCTGTGGGAGGAAATTGAAACTGCACTGGATACGGAAGAGGCCATCCGCTCAAAGATTCACGATCTGCCCATGCACACTGCCTCTCACGGTAACTGGGAGGCCATCGAGGCAGCTTTGAGAGAGGAGCAGTTGACCTGGCCGTCCGGCCCGGATGTTACCGAGCCTCAGGTAAGAACGCTGCAGAGACCCTCAGAAAGGGATGACATCAGGCTATACGGAAGGCAACGAGCCGGACATCGACGCAAAGTCATTTACCTGGCCACTGCCGCAGCTGCGGCAGTGTTCCTTCTTCTGGCCATCCCCTGGCTGGTGAGGCCGGGGCAGGAAATCGTTGTGGAGAGTGAAGTGGTGCTGAGTGAGGGAAAAGATTACGTCATGAAACCTGACAACGGTGATGAAGACCCGCTCCAGGTCATCAGCAATCTCTGTAAAACAGGTGCCCCCATATGCCAGTCGGATCTCTTCCGGGAAAAGTTTCAGCTCTACAATGAGCTGAACCAAGAACTCCGTCAGCTTGAAACGATTATCGGCCAGGTGGGTGACTCCCCGGAAATCATAAAATCGGTCATACAGATAGAGAATCTTAAGTCGGACACCTTGCAGGAATTGATACAACTGATCCATTCATGAGAATCCTTCATTACATAGCAATGGGCTTTTTCCTCCTGGGAACCTTCAATCTTGCCGGTCAGGAAGTGATACAGAAAGCATCGGCTACAATTGAGAAAAGTTACGGGAAAGGTATCGTCGGAGTTGTTGTTTATGGAGAAAAGGCCTCCGTAAAGGTTCAGGGCTGGAACGGCAGCGAGGTGAAGGTATTGTTCAGGCCTGTCTCACGAAACAGGGACAGGGAGCAGGCCATTGCCGATCTGAAATACATACATTATTCAGCTGAAAGAGAGGGAGACAAACTGGTGGTCAGCAATTCCTTCAGGGGAAAGCATGAACAGATATCCAGCAACCTGACCATAGAGATTGAGATTTTCATGCCCCATTCTGTTGCGGCGGAGATAACAAACCTGTATGGCCCGGTGGAGATCACGAACCTCACTTCAGCCCGTGCCACAGTCTCATTTGGATCACTCAGGGTTTCCAATATCAGCTCTGAGTGCAGGATAACAACCCGATACTCGGACATGGAGCTAAATTCAGTTCGCGGAATTCTTATTGTCAATTCTGAAAAGTCTGACATCCTGACTACGGATCTCACCGCTTCAACAACGATTAACTGCTCATATGGCGAAGCATACCTTGGTCTTGCCGGTGCCGGACCTTTCATTGTGAAAGGCCACCGTACCGAAGTCGGGGTCACTGTTGAGGACTTTGAAAACTACCGTTACATCCTTAAAGCGATGCAGGGCATAATAAACCTTCCGGGCGGCAGACAAGTCAGGAACGAACTTGTGGAAAAAAGTCATGAATCATCTGCTGGGTTGATCGACGTAAGCACCTCATACTGTGATATTACGATATTAACAAATTAACTCGTCCATGAATACGAAGCATAAATACAGATTCAAAATGCCTGGAAAGAAGTTCCTCAGGCTCTCTTTGCTTACCCTCATCCTGATGGTTCTGATGAATCGGGGAGCAGATGCACAGAGTTTCAAAGAGAGTCCCTACAACAAGCGTATCTTCAGCGTGAACAGCGGAGCAGTCTTTTCAGGTGACGGCGACTGCTGGGGTGTCGGCACAAGCCTGTCGCACCTGAAAACAATAGGGAAGCGGTTTTACATCCGGCAGAATATTACCTCGTGGATCATAAACGGGGAGAGCTGGATAGAGGGCGCCTTTGAGAACCAGACAGCCATTGACCTGAGTGCTGAACTGGGCTTCTCACCCTTCAGAATGGGACAACGGTTCTTCTCCGTGCACGGAGGTCTGTGCTGTGCCTTCCTGGTTAACTCAGACCCGACCGGAGGCGGAACATGGATGTCCTACAATTATTCAACAGGCGAATACAGCTATATGCAGTATTTTGAACAGGTGCTGACGAGAGACCTGGATTTGGGATTCACTTTCGGCGTCAATTACCACCGGCAGTTTTCTCAGGCACTTTATCTCAATGCCCGGGCCGATTTCCGGTCACATCTCAGTACCGGTTCAGCAATATCAATGATCACTGTCGGTATCGGTTTCGATGCCCGCGAACTCTTTAAAAAATGAAGGAGATGAAGAGATCAGCAATTATAATATTAATGCTTGCAGCCAGCACGGCAGGGATGAACTGTTTCGCACAGACCGACACAGTCAGGGTCGAAACCGAACTGCAGCAGGATCAGGAATTCTATTACCGTAACAAGTATCGCTACCTCGATGTGCGTCTGGGTGATGAGGACAGGCTTCTTAAGATAGGTGTTCAGCCTTTCAAGCCAAGCGACAATTTCAGTTTCCTTGTCTTTACCCTGCACGGCGGCATTGAGCAGAAGATAAACACATCGCTCACGGCAGTCACAGAGATCAATTCTGTCATGACCTGGACTGAAGAGGAAGCATTTCATCAGCAGGGGATCTCGATGGGTGGCCGGTACTATTTCATGAAAAAGAGAGAAATTGAACAGGGACGCAGCGGTAACAACTGCCAGGGGGTTTATGGGCTTTTCAAGCTGAGTGACCTGCTCTCCCTGATAACCCTGAGGGATAAGAACGCAGGTCCTGATCCACTGTCTCATGACCATCACCTTGAACGTTTCATCAAAGGCTCTCTAACCCCGGAGATAGGCATTGGGTACCAGCAGCGGCTCGACTATCACCTTTACTTCGATTCCTCTCTCTCCTGCAACTATAACATCCTGGACAACGATTTCGGATTCCAGATCAGTGTCCTCTTCGGTGTTTTGTTCAGTTATACCAAATAGACTATCTGAGATGAAAATAAAAAATATACTTCTATTCTTGCTGGCTGCAGTTCTCGTGGCAGCATGTGACCGTATAGATATGACATCGCCTGTGGCCCAGTTCAGCACGCAGACACCTCCCAGGTATATGTTTAAGGTCAACCTCGATGCCTCGGGCTCCTTTTCTACAGAAGAGGGCGACCGGCTCGAATACCGATGGGACATCAACGGTGATCATCGGGAATGGGAGACCGGATGGCTGGGCACTCCCGTTGTCACAGCTCAGGTCCCGTTTGAATCAAGTGGTTACATCGGCCTCCAGGTGAGAAACAGCAATGGGAATATCACTGAATTATACCAGGGCTTTTATACCGATGAACACTACAGGATTCAGAACGCATGGACCGACCTGGAGATTGACTTCCGCAGGATAGACTATAATTTTTCATTTTCTGATCATCACCGGACATGGGTATGGGCTTATGACAACATACAGCTCCCGGACTCAGAACAATGGTATAACTTCTCCACCTCGTCTGAACGGGCAGAATACGGAACTCTTATGCCCTGGAGTGTAGCCGACACTCTGGATAAGGACTACCACCTGCCCTCAAAAGCTGAATGGCAGGAGATGATCGACTACTGCGGCGGATCAGCCCTTGCAGGATTCAACCTGCAGGTGGAGGCAGAGCACGGACTTCAGCTGGCCTGTCCGGGGATTGTCATTAACGACCAGCTTCAGGAACATGGCACATCCGGTTATTACTGGACAGGTGACGAGGCTGACGAGGCGTCGGCCTGGGCACTGAAAATCTCGGCTGAAAGTAATGAGGCAGAGTTTGTCATCCTCGACAAATCAAGCCTGGCTTCAGTGCGACTAATGATTGAATTTTTCCAATACTTCAGATAGTAAAAGAAGATGAAAAAGCTATTCATATTGCTGGCGTTGCTGATGGGCACCGGCACACTCTGGTCACAGGAAAAAGAATCCATCCTCTTCACAGGCTCATACGAGTATATGCCTGAATACAGAATGCAGGGTGCAGGCTACACGGTATCGTACCAGCATAACCTCAAACCCTGGCTCAGCCTTGAAGCAGGGGGAGGATACACTCTTGCGTCACGGACTATAGAAAGAAACCAGACTGTAAACAATGTGACGCTTCTTGACCTCAATTATCACCATGCGGCTTACAGCCTGTATGCAGCACCGGGTCTAAAGGCAGGCAAAGGCAGGGCGGTGTCTGTTGATCTCTTTGCCGGGCCGGTCATCGCCTGGCAGTCAAATGTTTTCGACCTGAACCGGTACGAAATGCCGGAAGGCCCGGCCTACACGGGAAGTATGACAGATATAGTGTACGTCAACAGGGTACTGGAAGGCACCTTTTTCGGAGGCATCGCAGGCTGCAGGGTTAACATCCGGACAGGTGAAAATTGGAGTCTGAACTTCGGCGCCAACGCCATGGGCATTATAAAGGCAGTCTCATCTGTTAACGCAACCCTTGGCATTAAGTATAGTTGGTAGCGGTCGTTACTTCCAACAGTCCCGATCCGCCAAATGGCGGGTTGAGGATCCCAGGTCCCGGTTATCAGGGCCGACTGAAGACTGTCAGCTGCCAGCTGAAGACTGCCGACTGAAGACTGCCGACTGAAAAATGCCCACCGGGCATTTTTTTCACGCTCAGCCCTCTATTGTCTATTGCCTTTGTTATTATACCTTTGCACAAATTTTCACAGCATGAGCACACCCCAACTAAGCGAGCAGGAACAGGTTCGCAGGCAATCACTTGAAGAGATCCGCAAGCTTGGCATAGATCCATATCCGGCTGCAATGTACCCGGTTAATACCACAGCCGCGGAAATACTGGCAGGATTCAGTGATACGGAAGACAAATTTCCCGAGGTATGTCTGGCAGGACGCATCATGAGCCGCCGCATCATGGGCAACGCCTCCTTCGCTGAGCTGATGGACTCATCGGGACGCATACAGATATATGTACGCCGTGATGACCTCTGTCCTGGAGAGGATAAGACCCTCTACAACACCCTCTTTAAGAAACTGCTTGACATAGGTGATATAATAGGCGTCAGGGGATTTGCCTTCAGGACACAGATGGGTGAGATAACTGTTCATGTTAAGGAGCTTACTCTCCTGAGCAAATCGCTGCGCCCCCTGCCAATTGTCAAGGAGAAGGACGGGGTGATGTATGATGCCGTCACCGACCCGGAGATGCGCTATCGCCAGCGGTATGTCGACCTGATCATCAACCCCGAGGTACGCGAGGTGTTCCGCAAGCGTACCCTGGTGATGAGGTCTATGCGCGAGTTGTTTGACTCACGCAGTTACCTCGAGGTGGAGACACCGGTGCTGCAGGCGATCCCCGGCGGTGCTGCAGCGCGGCCCTTCGTGACACATCACAATGCCCTTGACATACCGCTCTACCTCCGTATCGCCGATGAACTCTACCTCAAGAGACTGATAGTGGGCGGATATGACGGTGTCTATGAGTTTGCCAAGGACTTCCGCAATGAGGGGATGGACCGCATGCACAACCCCGAGTTCACCGTACTGGAGATCTATGTGGCATACAAGGACTACAACTGGATGATGGAGTTCACCGAGGAGATCATGTCAAAGGTGGCCATGGATCTCCACGGCACTACAAAAGTTCCTCTCGGAGACAATATTATTGAATATGCCGGGCCCTACCGGCGAGTATCGATGACTGATGCTATTAAGGAGTATGCCGGCATAGACATCACAGGTATGAGCGAGGATGACCTGCGCCACGAGTGTGACAGGATGGGCATCGGCCATTCGCCGTCAATGGGTGCAGGCAAGCTGATTGACCTTATCTTCGGCGAGAAGTGCGAACACCACTTTATTCAGCCCACCTTCATCATCGACTATCCGCAGGAGACCTCCCCCCTGACCAAGAAGCACCGCAGCAGGGCGGGACTGACCGAACGGTTTGAGCTTATGGTCAACGGCAAGGAGGTGGCCAACGCCTACTCTGAGCTCAATGACCCGATAGATCAGCTTGAGAGGTTCCATGAGCAGATGCGCCTTTCGCAAAAGGGCGATGATGAGGCTATGTTCATCGACATGGATTTCGTGAGGGCACTTGAATATGGCATGCCCCCCACATCCGGGATGGGCATAGGCATCGACAGGCTCACCATGTTCATGACCAACCAGCAATCAATACAGGACGTGCTCTTCTTTCCGCAGATGAGGCCGGAGGGTCAGAAGCCTCTCTGACATCCAGCTACTTTCATATTATTTTTTTTTGACTTGGGTCTCTGAAAGTTTTACCTTACGGGTATGAACCAACACTGAGGCAATGAAGAATCATGGACTTAACCGGCGCAGGTTTATCAGGAACGCTTCTGCAGGCATTATAGGAGCGGGTATTCTCGGGGCAAAGGCACCCTCAGCAGAAGCCCGGGAACCTGAAGAGGAATTTCCTAAGATTACCTCATACCGAACTCTGGGCAGAACCAACTTCCGGGTTTCAGATATTGCTACAGGATATCCCTTCAGCGAATCAACACTCAGGGCGTCATTGGGCTGTGGTGTGAACCTGATTGAAACTTCCGAAATGTATGGCAGAGGCAATAATGAGACCCTTGTCGGCAACGTCATCCGGGACCATGAAAGAGAGAAGTTATTCATTGTCACCAAACTGGCATACTCCGTGAAGGAATATGAATCTGTTCAGGATATCATTGACAGGGCAAATGCCAGCCTAAAAAGACTTCAGACTGACTATGTCGATTGCTTCATGCTCCACGGTGCGGAAAACTCTGAAAGAGTAAGGAACAAATATTACCATAAGGCAGTTGATCAATTAAAAAAAGAAGGGAAAATAAGATACACCGGCGTATCATGCCACGGACACAGCTGGTGGGATAATCCTGAGGAGACATTTGAACAGGTGCTGATGACGGCTGTTGAGGACGGACGGTTTGACATTTTAATGTTACCGTATAACTTTTTTGAACCTGAGATGGGAGAGAGGGTGCTGAATGCCTGTCAAGAGAATAACATAGGCACAATGACAATGAAATCCATCCCCATTCTTATATATGAACTCTTCAGCGAAATGAAGCAGAAAGCGGAAGAAGAGGGAGGTGAACTCAGCGAAAGGTATAAGATCGGATATGAGAAATATAAGTTGCAGAACGAACAGGCTGAAGCTTTCTTTGCCAGGTACGGGATCTCGGGAGCGGAAAAGATGAAGGATGGAGCCATTCAGTTTATCCTGTCGAACAAAAACGTAAATACAATCTGCACACTGCTACAAAACTTTGAGGGCATTAAAAAATATATCAGGCTCTCGGGTACCAAGCTTGAACCTCAGACCAATGAAATGCTTGGTTTATTCAAGTCGAATTATAGCAGGCTGCACTGCAGGATTGGATGCAATATATGCGAAGCCTTATGCCCTCACCATCTGCCGGTAAACACAATATTGCGGTACAATTATTATTTCCAGGCAAAAAAACAGGAAAAGCTGGCCATTCAGAGTTATAGCGAGCTGCCTGGCAAAAAAGCGGATGTCTGCATTAACTGCGAAGGCTTCTGTGAAAAGGCCTGTCCCCACGGAGTACTGGTCAGACCACTGCTTGCTGCAGCACACATAAATCTGAGTTTTGAGACACCCAATTTTGCCTGAACAGTAAATGTGGCAATCCGATCTTTAGCTTCAGGCAAATCTTATTGTTTAAAAGAGGATTTTGGATAAATTTACATGACCGGAACAAGGTCCAGGCACTGACTGGCAATTACTGTTCGGGATGTGAGGTAACGCAAACAGTCCTGAACCGGACAATAAGGATCGCACCATGAGCATAGAACTGAAGAAGAATCCGATGTATTCTCTCCTTGTACCCACCAGCATGGGTGTCAGGATAACCCCTCTCAGCGGCCAGCCCGTTCACTGCAGTGATAACTTTCATATGCAGGCGACAAGCGCGGAGACCAACGTGGCAAGCATCTCGTCATATCTCGGCCTTCCGGTGAAGGTGCTGACCACCTTTGTGAAGGACAGTCCCGTTGCCCGGTTCATTAAGGATAACCTTGCCAGCCGTCATATGAGCTATGAGGGCAAAGAGGTGGATCAGGGCGATCCGTGGGGTTACAGGCACCAGTTCAACATAGCCGACAGCGGGTCAGGGTCCCGCGGGCCGAGGGTACACAACGACCGTGCGGGCGAGGTTGGAAGGACGCTGAACGTCAACGACTTCGACCTTGACCGTATCTTCGGCACCGAGGGAGTGCAGATAGTACACCTGAGCGGACTGATAGGTGCCTTATCACCTGAGACCGGCATCTTCTGCCTTGAGCTGGCCCGCGCTGCAAAGAAATACGGTACCCGGATCTCCTTCGACCTCAACTACCGGGCCTCTTTCTGGAAGCGCCGCGAAAAGGAGTTGGGGAACATATTCAGGGAGATAGCATCGCTCTCCGATATTCTTGTAGGCAATGAGGAGGACTTTCAGCTCTGCCTGGGTATTGAGGGACCCGAGGCTGGCGGAAAGGACATAGCTTCTAAGATTGAATCATTCAAGGAGATGATCTCTATGGTAAAGAAAGCCTATCCCCACGCTTCTGTCTTTGCCACCACCCTGCGCCAGGTGATCAATGCCAACCTGCACAAGTGGGGTGCCATCATGCTTGAGGGCAACGACTGGCATGTTATCGAACCACGTGAGATAGCAGTTCTTGACCGCATCGGAGGGGGCGACGGATTTGTGGGAGGACTGCTCTACGGCATTCTCCGGGGGTGGGAACCTTCAAAGTGGATACAGTTCGGATGGGCCAGCGGCGCACTGGCTACCACTGTTCTTACCGACTATGCCCAGCCTGCCGACGAGGAGCAGGTATGGAGCATCTGGGAAGGCAATGCCAGGGTGCGACGCTAACACAAAACCTTAACCTACCAGTGGAACTTTCGCCTTTCGCCTTTATCCTTTCACCTTAAGCTGCTTCTCCAGTCGCTCTCTCTCAGCCTCAAATCCCGGCTTGCCCAGCAGGGCAAACATATTCTTCTTGTAGGATTCGACGCCCGGCTGGTCGAAGGGATTGACCCCGATAAGATAACCGCTGATGGCGCAGGCCAGTTCAAAGAAATACATCAGCTGACCGAGACTCTGTTCATCTATCCGTGGCAGTCCTATTGTAATCACCGGCACCCCACCTTCGATGTGGGCTATGCGGGTTCCGTCCTCAGCCTTGTGATTTACCTCCGTGAGGGTTTTGCCCGCTATAAAACCAACACCGTCGGAACCGTCAGACGAACCCGGCACTACCAGGCTGTGACGGGGTCTTTCGACATGGATCACTGTCTCGAAGAGCTTGCGCTCACCCTGCTGAATATACTGACCCATGGAGTGCAGGTCAGTGGTGAAGTTTACCGATGCAGGGAAGATGCCCTTACTCTCCTTGCCTTCACTCTCACCGTAAAGCTGTTTCCACCACTCTGCCAGAAAGACCAGCGACGGCTCGTAACTGATAAGTATCTCGGTAGTATAGCCTTTTCTGTAGAGGCTGTTGCGTGCAGCAGCATAGGCAACGGCTATGTTTGATCCGGTATCATTTCCCTCCCGCAGCGAAAGGGCCATAGCCATCATCCCGCGGGCAAAGGCGTCGATGTCGTACCCTGCCAGCGCCAGGGGAAGCAGGCCCACCGGCGTCAGGACCGAGTACCTTCCGCCAACGTCATCAGGGATGACGAAGGTCTGGTAACCGTCGTCAACAGCCAGCTGATGCAGCGCCCCGCGCCGGGCATCAGTTATCGCCACAATGTGAGGTCTCATACCCTTCTCTCCGGTCTTGTTCTTCAGATGGTCTCGCAAGATACGGAAGGCAATGGCAGGCTCTGTGGTGGTACCGCTCTTTGAGATGACCACAATATTGTAGAGTGTGGTGTCAAGGAACCGCAACAGTGTCGCATGATAATCCTCACTCAGTGTCTGACCGGCAAAAAGAACCCTGTGCTCCTCATGTCCGAAAGGATCTGTCAGCGCCTCTATCAAGGCCTTGGAACCGAGGTATGAACCTCCTATGCCGACAACGACCGTCACCGGGGCCTGGGCGCGGAGACGTGCCGCACACGCCCTCATATCATCAGTTATTGACAGGGTCTCGTCAGGAAGACGTAGCCACCCCGTAAACTCGCTTCCGGGGCCTTTGCCTTCACGGAGTATTCGAAGCTGCTCAACAGCACTGGCCTTGAGGCTATTAAGTTCATCAATGTTCACAAATGAGCCGATACCGTTAATTTTGACAGAGATGTTGTTTTTCATCAGATTATTTGATTGTTATTTTATTGGTCTAATGGAACTTACATGAAGAGAAATAATCATTTCCTATTGTGAGTTACTGCTCATGTAAGTTTCATTTCCTATTTTAGTTTTTTTGACAGACTTTTTAGCTCCTGAACAGGATTTGCATTAGTGTAAAGAACCCTGTATACCGTTTCCGCTATGGGTATGTCTACCTGTAATTTTTTATTGACCTCATGAATGCAGCTTGAGGCAAAGTATCCTTCCGCCACCTGGTTCATCTCCAGAAGTACGTTTCTCACAGCATAACCTTTTCCTATCATAAATCCCAGATTCCTGTTCCGGCTGAACTGTGAATATCCGGTTACAAGCAGGTCTCCCAGGTATGGCGATTCGGTTATGTCACGCCGGAACGGCGATACTGCATCAACAAACCGGCTCATTTCACCTGCGGCATTAGCCAGAAGCACTGCAATAAAATTGTCGCCGTAGGCAAGTCCGTTCGCTATGCCAGCTGCAATGGCATAGATATTCTTCATTACTGCTGCGTATTCAACTCCTATAAAATCCCCCGAGACTAAAGTCCTTATCCACCTGTTGGAGAAGAAGGAAGCCACCGCCGCCGCCCTTTCACTGTTCATCGAAGCAAAAGTAAGATAGGTCAGCTTCTCTGCTGATACCTCCTCGGCATGGCTTGGCCCCGTGATGATAACAATATTCTCATCAGGAACATCGTACCTCCTTATCAGATACTCACCGGTAACACAATTGTCACCCGGAATGATCCCCTTTATACCCGAACAGACGGTCTTTCCTCCCAGGTCATCCTCAGCCAAACCCTCCAGTGCAGCTTTCAGATAGGCGGCTGGAGTGACCAGTATTATGATATCTGATGACTCTGTAGCAGTATGGATATTGTTGGTGGGCCTGATTAACGTAAGATCAAACTCAATTGCGGGAAGGTACCAGGGATTCCTGCCGTAACGTCTTACATGCCGGTATATTTCCGGCCTGTCAATATACCATGTAATACAATGACCATTGGCTGTGAGCACCATGGTCATCGCAGTTGCCCAGCTTCCTGAGCCAATTACGGTTATCCCCGTGCTGACTGATCCGACTCTTTTCAGGTCCGTAAGGCCTGTATCTGGCATTAATACGATTTTGCGTCAAAGATATGAAATGGCCAGGCGACAGACAATACTGATGAATCAGATTGTGATTCCTTGTTTTGCTTCAGCGGAACGGGACAGGAGGCAGCAGCGCAGGGGTGGCCGGCACGGTGGTGCGACTGCATGGCAGGTACCACATGACGTAAAACAATAGTCCTCAGCCTGGGGCTGAAAACCCGTAACTGAGGACCACACTATTGCCGATTGCCTATTGTCTACTGCCTGACTGAAGACTGCCGACTGAAGACTGCCGACTGCCGACTGCCGACTAAGGACTGTGGACTGAAATACTACGCCAGTTTATGCTTCTTTACAAACTCGTCAATCACCTCCTCCAGGTTAGGGCTGCCTATCTCCTGCAGATCATACCATACCCTGGTGTTGGGGCGCTTGATATTTATGATGCGGTTAAGGTCGATGGGAGTACCTATTACAACTCCGTCACAGTCGGTGTTATTGATAGTGGTCTCCAGGTCCTTCAGCTGCTCATCGCCGTAACCCATGGCCGGCAGAAGGGTTCCTATCTCCGGGTATTTCTCAAAGGTCTCGGTCATCTTGCCAACTGTGAAGGGTCTGGGATCAACCAGCTCGGCTGCACCATATTTGTGAGCTGCCACCACGCCTGCACCGATCTTCATCTCTCCGTGGGTGAGTGTCGGGCCGTCTTCAACGACGAGCACTCTCTTGCCCCTGATCACTGACGGGTCATCGACCCTGATGGGTGAGGCGCCGTCAACCACGATTGCCCTGGGCGCCACCTTTGCTATACTCTCGCGGACTGTCTGTATATCTTCCGGACCGGCGCTGTCCATCTTGTTTATTATCACCACATCGGCCAAGCGCAGTGTCACCTCACCGGGGTAGTATGTCAGTTCGTGGCCCGCACGGTGAGGATCGGTGACAGTGATCATAAGATCGGGATTATAGAAGGGGAAGTCGTTGTTACCGCCGTCCCACAGTACCACGTCACAGCCTGCCGGATCATTCTCGGCGGCACGCAGTATGGCTTCATAGTCGACACCGGCATAGATGACATTGCCCCTGATGACATGAGGTTCATACTCCTCCATCTCCTCCACTGTGCACTTGTGCTTCGCAAGGTCTGAAACGGCAGCAAAACGCTGTACCTTCTGTTCAACCAGGTTGCCGTAGGGCATAGGATGACGCACGGCCACTACCTTCAGTCCTTTTGCCATAAGCAGCTCAACAACCCTGCGTGATGTCTGGCTCTTGCCGCAGCCTGTGCGAACAGCTCCGACAGCGATCACGGGCTTAGTGCTCCTGACCATGGTTTCCTTCCATCCCAGCAGTATGAAGTTGGCTCCCGCCTCATTAACAATGGCACTCGTAGCCATCACCTTATGATAGGTCACATCACTGTAGGAAAAGACACAGTCATCAACCTTCATCTTGCTGATAAGCTGAGGAAGTTCACTCTCGGAATGGATTGGGATACCGTCGGGATACAGTTTTCCGGCCAGCTCGGCAGGGTATTTTCTGCCATCGATATCAGGTATCTGTGCTGCAGTGAAGGCAACGACATTGTACAGCTCATTGTCGCGGAAATAAGTGTTGAAATTGTGGAAATCCCTTCCCGCTGCTCCGATTATGATCACATTCCTTTTTAACATATAACCTCCTTATTTAATATTGATTATTTTTAAATAATATCTTCTTTTTAAGCCATCAGTATCCGGCAAATTTATAATTTGTAACTGAATTTCGAGGTGATTAAAGTCACTTTATTTCTTTCTTCTAGCTGCTCATAATATTTTGAAAATATGTAAGTTAATAATTCAGAGGATATTGTTGAATAATATGCAGGTTAATATTTTAAACCTCAGATTATTGGCAGAATCTTTGCAGTAATGCTTTATGGATGAATGTCCTTGCCCACATATATCTCTCTGGCGACTCGGATGATATTATCATTGGGAATTACATCGGCGATTACGTAAAGGGGCGTGACTATCTTAAATATCCCGAGGGCATCCGGAAGGGCATAATCATTCACCGGCACATCGATGCCTTCACCGACAGGCATCCGGTCGTGCACCGCAGCAAGCTTCCCTTCACCGGAAGGTACAGGAAATATGCCGGGGTGATAACTGACATCCTGTACGATCACTACCTGACCAAAGAGTGGGATCTCTTTTCGCGGCGTCCGCTGGAGAGTGTTACCTATAACTTTTACAGGGCCATGGTCAACAACTTCGAGATCCTTCCGGAGACGGTACGTGAGAAGATGCCCTTTTTCATCATAGACAACTGGCTTGAGACCTATCAGACGACGAGGGGTATCAGGAGGGTGTTGAAGACATTGAGTAGCATAACCTCGCTGCCCAAGGAGACACGCTGGGCGATGCGGGTATGGAATAAGAATTACTATGCTATCGGTGAGGACTTTATGGAGTTTTTCCCGCAGCTTGTGAATTATGTTGAGACGGAGTTTGGCATAGTACTCTCCCCCGGCATGCGCATGCCTTTCTGATTATCCGAGGTACTCGGTCCTGCCAGCATCAAGCCTGAGAAAGACAAATAGCAGTATGGTGAATCCCCACAGCGAGCTACCGCCATAGCTGAAGAAGGGCAGGGGTATGCCTATCACCGGCATAACGCCAATGGTCATCCCGATATTTATGAAAAAGTGTACAAGGAAAAGAGCGAGTACGCCGTAACCGTAGGTACGGACGAATGTCGTGCGCTGTCTCTCGGCCAGGATCAGCAGCCTGAGCAGCAGCCACACAAAGAGACCTGTCACCACCACCGACCCAATGAATCCCCACTCCTCTCCGACGGTGCAGAAGATGAAGTCAGTACTCTGTTCCGGTACAAACTTGAACTTGGTCTGTGTGCCGTTGAGGTAACCCTTGCCGGAGAACCCCCCTGAGCCTATCGAGATAAGTGACTGGTTGAGGTTGTAACCCTTCCCGAAGGGATCCTCCTCCATACCCAGCATGATGTTTATTCTGGTCTGCTGGTGAGGCTTCAGTATATGGTTAAAAGCATAGTCTACCGTGAAGAGATAGAGTATTCCCCCAAGCAGAAATGCATAGATGATGGCAGGCATCTTCAGTTTAAGCCTGTAGAGGTACCAGAGATATGCTATACCTGCCAGCACGACCGAAAGAACGATGATCCCGGAGGTCTCCAGTCCCAGCAGGTAATGTCCTGCCAGGAAGGCCACGCCGGCGACAGGCAGGAGTATGCCCAGGGCACGCAGAGTGAGGGACCAGCCTGAAATAACCAGCATCACCAGGATCGCCAGCGCTATCAGCCCTGCAGCCACAGGCACATTGCCCAGCATGAGTGTAAGCAGGAAGAGGGCTGCGGCAAGTATAGCCGAGATAAAGACATAGATGCTCATCCCCTCACGGTAGAGGACAATGAAAAAGGCAAAATAGGTGATAAGCGAGCCCATGTCGGGCTGTATGGCTATCAGTATCATGGGCGCCACGATAATGGCTGTGGCGGGTGCCATGACATCCCATCCCGAAGACTGCCGTCGGCTGCTCAGAAACGAGGCCAGAGCCAGGCCGGTGGCAAATTTGGCGAACTCGGAGGGCTGGATGCTGAAGGGTCCGATCTCAAACCAAGCCCTGGCACCGTTTATCTCCTTACCGACTACCAGGACCAGCAGCAGCAGGAAGATCATGATCCCGTAAAAGAACCATGCAAAGAAGAAATAGAGCTTATTGTCTGTGACCATTATCAGCATAGCAAGCACCAGTGCTGCGATGATCCACATCAGCTGTTTGCCGTACCGCTGTGACAGGTCGAAGATGCTGGTATGCTGCTCATTATATACAGCAGCATATATGTTCAGCCATCCCATGACCATCATCACCAGCCAGAGGATCACCGTGACCCAGTCGAGCCTCGCCAGTATGTTATTCCTCACCTGCATCCGGTGTTATCACAACTCTCAGTACGTAATCCTCAAGGTACTTTCTCTTAATCCTGTCCGTAAGGTATTTCTCTATCATCAGGCTGGCTATCGGCGCCGCGAAGGTGGAGCCGAAGCCTGCATTCTCAACATATACGGCTATGGCTATCTGCGGGTCCTCTTTGGGAGCAAAGGCCACAAATATCGAATGGTCCTTGCCATGGGGGTTCTGTGCCGTGCCGGTCTTGCCACAGACGATTATGCTGTCAATCCTGGCTCCTCTTGCCGTTGAACCTTCCCCTCCATTGACAGCTCCCTCCATCCCCTCTATCACCGGTTCAAAGTTCTGAGGTGATATGCCGGTAGTATATCTCTGCGTGTAGAGAGGCGTGGGGGTGCCGTCTTCACCCATCTTTTTGATAACATGCGGAATATAGAATGAGCCCCTGTTGGCAATAACGGCGGCCATGTTTGCCATCTGCAGCGGTGTCGCCCCTATCTCCCCCTGCCCTATCGCCAGGGATATTACTGTAAGCGCCTTCCAACGGTCCTTGCCATAGTATCTGTCGTAATAGGAACGGGCAGGCACAAAACCCGGCAGCTCGTTGGGCAGGTCTATCCCCAGTTTGTTACCGAATCCGAAGGCCACCAGGTACTCTCTCCACCTGTCATACGCCTCCTGCACTGATTCGTACTCACTGTTTTCAAGTATGTTCCTGAAGGCATTGCAAAACCATGAATTACATGACTGGGCTACGGCTTCGGGAAGGTTAAGGGGGGAGCGATGAGCATGGCACCCCACGGTCTTAGAACCGGCATGATAACCCATGTTGCAGCTGAAGCGGGAGGTCGGGTGTATCACCTCCTCCTGAAGCCCGATGAGACCGTTCATGATCTTGAAGGTGGAGCCGGGAGGGTAAGAAGCCATCAGCGCCCTGTCAAACAGAGGCTTGACAGTGTCAGCCTGCAGCCCGGCAAAGTTTGAGGAACGGACCCTGCCCACGAGCAGGGACGGATCATATGAAGGTGAAGAAACAATCGAGAGTATCTCCCCGGTGGCCGGTTCTATAGCCACTATTGATCCGGTCTTGTTGATCATCAGCTTCTCACCGTATTCCTGCAGGTCGAGATCAACGGTAGACCACAGGTTTATTCCGGGAACGGCCATGGTGTCATACCGCCCGTCAGCGTATGATCCTTTGATGTTGTTGTGAACATCGACCAGAAAGATGTTTACTCCCTTTACTCCCCGCAACTGCTCCTCGTATGATTTCTCAATGCCGCTGACGCCTATGTAGTCGCCTGACCTGTAATACCTGTCGCGGGCAATGAGTCTGTTGTCAACCTCGCCAACGTAACCCAGAAGGTGGGCGGCAACCGGTCGGGTATACTTTCTCAGTGTCCTGGCCTGCACATAAAAACCCGGAAACCTGTAGAGTTCCTCCTGCAGCACCGCATAGGTCTCCGAGGAGATCATCGTCAGAAATATCGAAGGTGTACGGCGCGAATACGTCCTCGCAATCCTCATTCGCTCCCTGAACTCCTCCATGGTAATGCCCAGTATCTCATTGAACCGGGCTGTGTCAAACGCACTGGTCTGTACCGGTATGACAAGAAGGTCATACGCCGCCTGGTTATAAACGATCAGCTCCCCGTTGCGGTCATAGATGAGGCCCCGGGCCGGATACTGCGTCACCGGCCTGAGTGCATTGTTGGCAGCAGAGACGCGGTATGTCTTGTCAACAATCTGAATGTAGAACAGCCGGACTGTTAAAATCAGGGCACTGGTCAGTATAAGACCAATGATGATATATTTCCTGCTGGCAAATCGGTCCTTCATGGCTGGTCCTTCATCTTCGCGGCCTGATGAAATCAAAAAGTATGATAAAGAAGGTGGTCACCGCAGTGCTCAGCAGGACTCTCAGCAAGGTGTGGAAGAAGTTGCTGAAGGTGAAGAGCTCGACAAGGAATAGTGAGAGATGATGCACAAAGACAACCGTCACCGTATAAAAGAAAAACCACCTCAGGCCGTTGCGGTACAGGGAGGGCGACATGTCAGGGTCAGTGACCTGAGATGTAATATTGAGTGTCAGGATCCAGGGCCTCACAAAGCCTGCCATCACCGTGGCAAAGGCATGAACTCCCAGTGTGCCTGAAAAAAGATCGACCACCAGTCCTGTTAGAAATGCAAGTATAAGAAGAAACCATGAAGGAATGGAAAAAGGCAGTATCAGTATAAACATCACATAGATATAGGGGTTGACATACCCGCTGAACTCTATGTTGTTGAATATGAGCAGCTGAAGCACTATCAGCAGAACAAAGGCACCGGTATACCTGGAGAGGTTTTTCATCGGGTGACCTCCACTTCCAGATTATGCCTTTCTTCACGGTTGAGGCTGCCTATCAGGAATACATTTGTTAGCCTCTTGGAATCGGTTGAGAGCATCACATTCAGGGAGAGGAAGTCACCGCCGCGCTCCTGCTCCCCGGTGAGTGTCCCAACCAGCAGTCCTGCCGGGAAAATTGCAGAATACCCACTGGTGACGATGGTGTCGCCCTCCGTAATACGTACATGGTGAGGTATCTCTGACAGGGTGGCATACCTGTGGCTGATGCCGTCCCATGCCAGTGATCCGAAGTAGTCATTTCGCGCAATGCTGGCGCTCAGCCTGAAATCGGCATTGAGCAGTGACATAACCACTGAGTATCGGGGAGAGACTCCCACCACAACGCCTACCACTCCCGTGGATGAGGCTACTCCCATACCGCGTGTGACTCCGTGCCGTGACCCCCTGTCAAGGGTTATGAAGTTTTTCTGCTTGTTTATGGAGTTGTTAACCACTTTTGCTTCAAGGTAGGAATAACTTACTCCAAAGAGGCTGTCATCAACGGTAAGGAAATGTTCCTGCATGCCGGCTCCCATCTGTTCCAGGCGCCTTCGCAGCATTATGTTCTCCGCCACCAGCTCTTCATTGACACGTCTGAGCATGAAGTAATTTGCGCCAGCGTTGATCCTCTTTGCGACGAAGCCTGAAACTGTGCGGGCGGCACCGTAAGCGACAGTCTGATGGTAGCTGTGTGAAGAGAAGATCAGCACCAGGGCCACTGCTTCCAGTATCAGGAACAGTATCAGGGTTCTAAACCTGAGCAGGAAGTTCAGCAGGCTTCTCATTCATACAGAGGATTTATCTCATCAGGAATGGATACTTCTCCACATTCTTCAGGGCCACACCAGTACCTCTCACAACGGCATGAAGGGGATCTTCGGACACCCTGAACGGTATATTGATCTTATCGGTGAGCCGTTTGTCAAGGCCGCGCAGCAACGCTCCTCCGCCTGCCAGGAAGACTCCCCTGTTGACTATGTCAGCATACAGTTCGGGTGGTGTCTGTTCGAGCACCTGCAGGATGGAGGCTTCGATCTTGGTGAGCGACTTGTCGAGGCAGTAGGCTATCTCCTGGTATGACACCGGTATCTCAATGGGCAGCGAAGTCATCAGGTTGGGCCCCCGCACTATGAAATCGGCCGGGGGGTCCTCGATATCCGGCAGGGCAGCGCCCACCGCAATCTTGATATCCTCGGCGGTCTTCTCGCCGATCTTAATGTTATGCTGATGTCTCATGTATGACTGTATGTCGGCCGTGAAGCCGTCGCCGGCGACGCGTATCGACCTGTTGCAGACGATGCCTCCCAGGGCGATCACGGCTATCTCCGTCGTTCCGCCGCCTATATCCACCACCATGCATCCCTCAGGCGCCTCCACATCGAGACCTATGCCTATGGCTGCAGCCATGGGTTCATAGATGAGATATACATCGCGGCCCCCGGCATGTTCTGATGAGTCACGTACCGCCCTGATCTCCACCTCTGTGCTGCCGCACGGTATTCCCACAACCATCTTGAGGGAGGGAGAGAAGAATTTAGGGCCTGTGTTAATCATCTTGATCATCCCCCTGATCATCAGTTCTGCTGCGTTGAAGTCGGCGATGACACCGTCTCTCAGAGGCCTGATAACCCTTATGTTCTCATGTGTCCTGCCATGCATCTGACGCGCTTTCTCGCCGATAGCTATAAGCTTGCCCGAATTACGGTCGATAGCCACAATGGAAGGCTCATCGACAACCAGCTTGTCATTGGCAATAATATTTGTGTTTGCGGTGCCCAGGTCTATCGCAACCTCCTGTGAAAGAAAAGAAAATAATCCCATTGGTCCTTTATACTAATTCTCGTTTTTTGTTTATTGTTTAATGTTTAAAATGTCTTATACCAGTAAAAACCATGGCCATGCCAGTTTTATTGCAGTAGTCAATTGATTCCTGGTCGCGTACCGACCCGCCGGGCTGTACCACTGCTGTTATTCCTGCCTCTCCTGCTGTAGTGACTGAGTCAGCGAAGGGGAAGAAGGCATCTGACGCCATCACTGCCTCCTCCAGTGAGAAGCCGAAGGCACGGGCTTTGTCGATTGCCTGCCGTAGTGCATCTATCCTTGATGTCTGTCCAATCCCGCTGGCGCAGAGCTGCCTGCCCTTTGCCAGAACGATGGCGTTTGAACGGCTGTGCTTGACGATTTTGTTGGCGAAGACCATGTCAGCATACTCCTTCTCAGACGGTTGCCTTTCAGTCACAGGCTTCATATCCCCGGCGGATTCTGTTGCCCTGTCACGCTCCTGCCACAGCACCCCTCCGGGCATCGGCCTGAATGACGCTGCAGGTGCCACGGCATCCTTGCGGCGCAGTATGATTCTGTTCTTTTTCCGGCTGAGAATCTCAACGGCACCCGGGGTAAACGACGGTGCCATAGCCATCTCCAGAAAGATTTTATCCATCTCCACTGCCACCGTCTCATCAACCTCCCTGTTGGTGATGGCCACACCTCCGTAGGCGGATACCGGGTCGCATGCCAGCGCAGCCTCCCATGCATCCTTAAGGTTTTCGCGGCAGGCGACGCCGCAGGCATTGTTGTGCTTGATGACCGCAAAGGTGACCTCCTCAAACTCATCTATCAGGCTCATCGCAGCGTCAATGTCAAGCAGGTTGTTGTATGATATCTCCTTGCCATGCAATTGCTCAAAGAGAAGATCCGGCTTGCCGAAGAATATCCCCTTCTGGTGCGGGTTCTCGCCGTAACGGAGTGTGCGAGCCTCAGTGATGCTCTGCTTGAAGGCGGCGACATCACCATTGCGGTTGAACCAGTTGAAGATGGCTGTATCATAATGCGATGTCATGTTGAAGGCCTCCAGGGCAAAACGGTACCTCTCTTCCGGTGATACCACTCCTCCCTTCCCGTCAAGGAGCTGCAACAGCTCATCATACTGACGGCGCGATGAGACTATCAGCACATCAGCCCAGTTCTTTGCTCCAGCCCTGATGAGCGATATGCCCCCTATGTCTATCTTCTCTATGATCTCCTGGTCTGATGCACCTGAGGCTACTGTCTCCTCAAACGGATAGAGATCAACAACCACCATGTCAAAGAGAGTGATACCGTATTCTGCCACCTGACGCATGTCTTCCCCATGCCCTCTGCGTGCCAGGATGCCCCCGAAAATGCCCGGGTGCAGCGTCTTTACCCTGCCGCCGAGGATCGACGGATAGCCGGTGAGATCTTCCACCCTGACCGCATTAATACCTGCGGCAGTTATGAAGTCATAAGACCCCCCGGTGGAAACAATGGTAGCTCCTATCCCCTCCAGCTTTTTTGCAATAGCTTCGAGCCCCTCTTTAGAATAAACCGAAATAAAGGCACTCTTTATTTTTATGTCACTCATAATCAGTTAGTAAGATAATTGATGCCAAGGCGGGTGCGATCGGTTAAAAATAGATATTTTTTTTAATAACCAATGGGGCCTGATATAATTCAATTGATGAATTATTGCGGATCTATTGATGTATTCTTCATGACCCTCTCTCAGATATAAATCATACAGATTTTAATTCACCGGTAAAAAATCGCACGTTTTTATGTAAGTTTGACCGGAAATAATGGCCGGACCATGTGGTTAAAAATGTTTAAAGAGAGTTTTATCTTTGCTTTCAGTTCTGTGGCAGTCAATAAACTACGCACATTCCTTTCGCTTTTCGGCATCACAATAGGCATCCTGTCGATCATCTCCGTTTTCACGGTCTTCGACTGGATGGAGAACAGTATCAGAAAGAGCATCGAGTCTCTGGGTGACAACACCATCTATGTTGAAAAATGGCCCTGGACTCCTGACCCTGACATACAGTGGTGGGACATGATCAAATGGCCGCCTCCCTCAACCGATGATTACGAGGCACTGCTGAGGAGATCAACCGGAGCAGAGGCCATCTGTTACACGGTAGGCTCCGGTGAGGCTGTCAGGTACAGGGGCAATTCTGTCAGCAACGCCTACATTATGGGAGCCACATACGACTTCCAGGATGTAAGGTCCTTTGAGCTTGGCAGTGGTCGTTATTTCACTGATTCAGAATCTGCCTCCGGAAAGCCTGTTGCCCTGCTCGGTGCAGAGCTGGCTGACAAGCTGTTCGGCGACATTGATCCTGTCGGCCGTGAGATAGCCATTGGCAGGCACAAGGCACAGGTCGTGGGGGTATTCACCAAAGAGGGTACCGGCAGTCTCTCCGACAGTGGCATGGACGAGGCCGCGCTTGTGCCGCTCAACTTCATCCGGCAGTTTGTCAACTTCAGAAACCCGTTTCTCAACGCTGATATAATGATCAGGGGCAAACAGGGTGCCTCCGTCCAACAGCTCTCCGAAGAGGTTACGATGATACTGCGTGCAGCACGACGCATAGCGCCGGGCGAAGAGAATAATTTCTCAATCAACCAGGCCAGCCAGATTACCAGCACCCTGGAGCCGGTCTTCAGGGGCATAAATATAGCCGGCTGGATCATTGGCGGATTTTCGATTCTGGTCGGGGGATTCGGCATAGCCAATATAATGTTTGTCTCGGTCAGAGAGCGTACCAGCATCATAGGCATACAGATGGCACTGGGGGCAAAACGAAGGTGGATTTTGCTGCAGTTCCTGACCGAATCTGTCCTGCTGTCGATCACCGGCGGAATCCTTGGCCTCATCCTTGTCTTTACAGGAACCCTCTTTGTCAATTACTTCTTTGACCTCGACATGTTCCTGACGGCTGGCAACATCATCCTTGCCGTTGCCATCTCGGGCGCGATAGGGGTGATAGCAGGATTTGCCCCTGCCTCCGCGGCCTCAAGGATGAACCCTGTCGAGGCAATTGGCTATTCGTTCTGACCTTCGGACGCAGACCCCTCTCCTGCATTGATCCTGTTCCCGGCCACCCACCGTGTGAGCTCGGCAAACTGTTCCACGGACAGCTGTTCAGCTCTCATTGATAGATAGGGCATATCGCCTGGATCAGCAGAGACCATCATCTTTAGAGGATTGCGTATCATCTTGCGGCGCTGGTTGAAGCATCGCTTAACAACACTGACAAAGAGCCGCTCATCGCAATCAAGCCTGTCTCTCTCATTGCGCTGCAGCCGTATCACGGCCGATTTCACCTTTGGCGGCGGTGAGAAGACCGTTTCACTCACGGTGAACAGATACTCAATATCGTACCACGCTGTCAGAAGCACACTCAGGATGCCATAGACACGGCTGCCGGGTCCTGAACAGATGCGGTCAGCCACCTCCTTCTGAACCATGCAGACCACCTCCCCAACCCTGTCACGCTCATCAAGTATTCTGAAAAAGAGCTGGCTGGAGATGTTGTAGGGGAAGTTGCCGATGACAGCTAATCTTTCGCCCATCTCCCTCAGGTCAAGCGTAAGAAAGTCCCCCTCAATAATATCATATGCCCCGGGCACATTATCCCTGAGGTATGCTACCGCCTCGCGATCGATCTCAACCACCTTCAGCGACGGAAAGTCCCTTTCTGTAAGAAACCTCGTAAGGACACCCGTGCCCGGACCTACCTCTATAACCATATCACACCCGTCAGCCTGAAGGGCATCAACAATTGCTGCAGCGATGTTCCTGTCTCTGAGGAAATGCTGTCCCAGGTGCTTCTTCGCCGTTATTTTATCAGCTCCCATGGCGGCACCAGTCTGTCTGATCCAAAACCGGGAATGCGAATCCTTTCCAAAAGATTCAGCAGTCTCTTAAGCAGGTTGAAATAAAGGGTCACAAAGAGAAATGTGCTCATCAGCCATATGACCAGCATGTTGAACCAGAGGGTATTGATCCTCAAATTTCCGATTCTTTTCGAGGGGGCGTAGAAATGTGCCCTCCCGAGTGGCGAACCCGGCTCCATCAGTACAGGATCTGATTTCTGTATTATCACCTTATCAGTCTCATACAGCTTTTTCTGTACCGTACGGTTAAGCACCATATCGGCAAGATCCTCGTTGTGATTGGCCTCGCGCAGCAGCACGAGCCCCTCCTGTCCAATGGTACGCACCAGGCTGTCAGTTATAGCATCCTTCACGGCCATGTAGTCGAGGTATTTCGACCTGAGGCTCTTCTGCAGCGAGTCGAGGAAATCGATCACTATATACGATGCGTCCACGGTATAGCGCTCTCCCTGCAGCAGCCTCATGGCAGGCCACGGGTCAATGCCAGTACCACTGCTGAGATCGTTTATGTGGTATGTCAGTTTCCTGATATTGCTCTTATAAACATCGGTATATTCGGGCTTGCCGGCGGCAAAAGCGCATTCCCTGCTCTTCTTTTTGAGGTCGGGTATCAGGAACGAGGACTCCCAGTCGTACCGGCTGATTATCATCTCGGTATCGAAGTAGGGCTTCATGTACCGATTGGAACGGAACTGCTCCACGGCTATGGCTTCGTAAGCCCACCGTGTGGTCATGATATCACCCAGCACAGGGACATACACCTTCTGTGTGAGTGAATGGTGAAGGTCGTCAAACCTGATCATGGCTCCGCTCAGCAGCAACTGCGGCACGAGCATAAGCGGTACCAGGATGTAGATGCTGATCACCGATTTCATGCCTGCGGAGATATTGAGCCCCACCATGTTCCCGAAACATGATGTGGTAAAGAGTATCAGCCAGTGTCTCCACATCATCCCCTCCACGTCAAGTATCAGATGTGAAACGACTACATACATGAATGTCTGCACCGCCGAAAGGCCAAAAAGGAATGTGACCTTTGAGAGAAAGTAGCTGGACCGGCTGATATTCAGGTATTTCTCCCGCTCCAGTATCCTCCTGTCCCTGAATATCTCTTCGGCACTCACCGTCAGGCCTAGAAAGAGGGCCACTACCACACTCATGAAGAGGAATACCGGATAACTCTTGTTGTCCGAGAAGTAGTAGACCCCGTCATTCATGTATTTTGAGACATAGGCCAGGATGAAAGCAAGCAGCGGAGGCTCAATCATGTTTATAACGATATACTGCCTGTCGGCGTACTTCCTCACAAGGTTTCTATTAACGAAGGTCTTTACCTGCTTAAGCCACTCAGGAATCCGGAAGTTACTCGCCGGTAAAGGTTTCATCTCAGGCCTGCCGCTCAGCGTGGGTTCCATCTTCAGCCTGTACCGGTGATACCATTCCACCGGCGACACCTGCCTGTCGGTTCCTCGCCTGCCATCATTGTCAACCACCTTTGCCTCCACAATCTCGAGAATCTCATCTGTCTCCACGTTGCCGCAGGTAGGACACTCGCTCTCTGCCGCATTGGCCTGAGATGTCTCGGTCTTGAAATAGACGATGGCTTCAACGGGGTCGCCGTCATAGACCATGTACCCTCCCCTGTCCATCACCCAGAGCCTGTCAAACATCTTCAGTATGTCAGATGACGGCTGATGGATGATGACGAAGACCAGCTTGCCGTTTATGGCCTGGTCCTTGAGCAGCTCCATGACATTGGTGCTGTCATGGGAGGCGAGCCCGGAGATAGGTTCATCGGCAAACAGGACTGCAGGCTCCCGCATCAGCTCAAGGCCGATGTTCAGCCTTTTCCTCTGCCCCCCGCTTATCTTTTTGTTGAGCGGGTCACCCACCATCAGGTCCTTGATCTCTGTCAGGTCAAGCTGCCTGAGTACCTCCTGTACTGTCTGATTGAGCTTCGCCTCGTCATAATCACCGAAGGTTAGTCTGGCATTGTAATAGAGGTTCTGATAGACCGTCAGTTCCTCGATGAGAAGATCGTCCTGCGGAACGTATCCTATCAGGCCGTTAAGCTCTTCAGGCTCATTGTGAAGGTCATACCCGTTGATATATACAGCGCCTCCCTCGGGCTTCAGCTTTCCGTTCAGGATATTGAGAAGGGTGCTTTTGCCCACGCCGCTGCCGCCCATGATCCCAACAAGGTTTCCGGAGCTGACCCTGAAGCTCATCGGCTGAACGCCGTTATCCGAACCCTTGAAACGGTACTCGATGTTTTGGCCCTCAAATACTATCTCCTCGGTAAAACCGGGGCTGATAAACTTCCTGAATATGGTTGTGTAATAGAGCGGGGCCATGCCCTGCCCTCTGATATTCACCCCGGGTTCGAGCAGGAAGGGCCGTGTGGGAACCACACTGCGCCCCTTGAAATGGAGAGGTGTTTTTCCCTGGTATTCAAAGAGAAGGTGCCCCGTGCTGGGAGTGTACAGAACGTAGATAGTGCCCCTGAGTCCTTTTGCCACCATGTGGTGCCACTCATGGTAGTTGGCAAATTTCGATGCGGCATCGCCAATGTTCTCTTCCCCCTCAATGGCCAGGAGACAGTCAGGGGTGATATTGTCAAATCTCAGACCCAGCATGAAGGCCATGGCATTTCTTTTCTCCTTTTCCGGAATATTGAAGGTGCGGGCTACTATATCAACAATGGAGGACTCCTGGTCCGAGATGGTGCCGTCTTCAAAGACGAATTCCAGAAGCTGAAGAAAAACGATCATCCTCTCCTCAATGAATAGCCCCTTCTTGATCTGGCGGCAGATATTCGTTATCTGGAAGGTGATCAGGGAGTCCTCGTCGGACAGCTCCCCCTCCTCCACTGCACGCAGCTCGCGCTCATAAAAATTGAGATTGTTCTCATAAAGCTTGAAATACTCCTCCTCAAGCTCATGGTTCAGGTACCTCCGGAGGTAACTGCGAAGGATCTTCTTGCCTCTCGAGGTTACCCCGGCAGGGTTTACCGTTGAGATAATGGCAAAGATATGTATCAGTGCATGTAATACTGATTCCCTCATGAGCTTAAAAAAAGACCGCGAGAGTGGTCTGCGGTCTTCAGGTATCTGATTTCGTTTATTTTACCAGCTCTGCCCTCACCGTATTCACGGCTCTCTTCAGCGTTTCAATATCTTCCATCGTAAGGCTGGTGCCCAGACCGTTGTAGATTTCACGTACAGGCTGCACCGCTGCAAGTATCCTTGCAACCAGGGGGTCATCTGAATAGGTGCTGGCCAGTTCCTCGAAGAGTTCAAACGACTTCTTCTGCTCCAGGATTACCGACTCAAAACCTGAAAGATGAGCGCCCGATTCGGATACGGCCAATGTGAGATACATACCCTCGACCCAGGCTCCTCCGACCATCAGCAGTGCCAGGTTGGCCTGCCCGGCATCAACCATAATTGAATAAGTACGGTCAAAGGCATCAGTCAGAATGGTTACCAGGGCATCCCTGTCGTCAAAATTGAGCTTGATCTCATCATAGAGTGATTCGTCATAGATCTTTGAAAGATTCTGCTCCAGTGCCAGCGTGCGTATAGCTGCCATGTAATCAATGACATCCTGCTGCATGTTGTAAAGTGTGGCATAACTGAGGTCCGCACCGTAGACACCGATATTGATGGACCGGTTGTAACTCTCAACATAATTGCCGGAGTTCTCCGGCGGATTGGTTGCACCCAGGATATAGCCCAGGTCCATGTCTGTGAGCTGCTTGATCACCTCGGCTGAAGTCGGCAGAGGATATACATTCTCCTCTATCTGCTGCTCAAGCGCTTCGAGCTCAACCATATTGATCTCCTTCTGCTTCCTGGCTTCACCCCTGTTTTTGCATGCGGAGGTACCGGCTACTGTCAGGATCATAACAGCAACCAGAATTTTCGTGAAAATCTTTTTCATAGGACTCTCTTTTGTAATATGTTTTGATTCGTAAAAATAAAACTTTTACCATTCAGAGTAAACTATATTCAAACAATAATTATTCAGGGGACAAAATAGGTGTAAACAATATGTTAAACATCTGTCATGCTGTTATTGTTCGTCTGCATCTCATTCTCTCTTCGCTCGGCAGATCCCGGTGACGGCCCGGTTTGGACATTGCCTGTACATAAACTGGCCATGGCAAGGCTTTGATTTTGCACGTGCAAAATCAGTCGTTTTTATGTAAGTTTGCACCCCGGAGCAACAAACAGATTCCTGATGTGGAACTTTGATGAGGTAGTCAACCGGGAAAACACCAGTTGTATCAAGTACGATTTCAGAGAGGAGGTCTTCGGAAGAGCCGATGTCATACCGATGTGGGTGGCAGATATGGATTTCAGGACACCCTCCTTCATAACCGGTGCCCTTACTGCCAGGCTGCAGCATGAGATACTCGGTTATTCATACAGACCTGACTCATATTTTACCGCGATGACCCGATGGATCGCCCAGCGTCACAACTGGGAGGTACGGCGTGAGTGGACGGAATTCAGTCCTGGTGTGGTGCCGGCACTAAACATGTGCACTCTGGCCTTTACCGAACCCGGCGATGAGATCATAATACAGCCCCCGGTGTACGCTCCTTTTCATGCAGCAGTTAATGACCATGGCCGAAGACTTTTGTCAAACAACCTCATTGAGAAAGATGGCGTATGGGTTATGGATACGGAGGGATTGCGGAAGCTGATTACCCCGGCAACAAGGATGCTGATTCTCTCCAGCCCTCACAACCCTGTGGGAAGAGCATGGAGGAGAGAGGAACTGGAAGAGCTCGTTGATATCTGTCACGAAAAGGGTGTAATAATCCTCTCTGACGAGATACACTGCGACCTGATGCTGCCGGGGTACAGCCATCTGCCACTTGCCTCCCTCTCGGAAAAAGCGGCTTCAATAACAGTCACATGCATGGCACCGAGCAAGACGTTCAACCTTGCGGGACTCTCCACATCAACAATGATTATTCCCGACCCTGTTCTGAGGGAGAGATACCGGAAAATACTTGTCGGGCTGCACCTCCATCTTGGAAATATTTTCGGTAACGTAGCGGCAGAGGCAGCCTGGACACACGGTCACGAGTGGGTTGACGCCCTGATGCGGTATGTACAGGGCAATGTTGATCTCGTCACCCGTTTTTGCCGCGACCGTCTGCCGCAGATCAGGCTGGTAAAGCCGGAGGCTACATATATGATATGGCTCGACTGCCGCGAGATGCAACTGCCAGGGAAGGAACTGCAGCGCTTCTTTATTGAAGAGGCAGGTGTCGGGATGAATGAGGGCTCCACCTTCGGCCCGGCAGGAGAGGGCTTTATGAGGATGAACCTGGCATGCCCGCAGTCGGTTGTGGAGAGGGCACTGACACAGATAGAAAATGCAATAAAGGAATAACATGAGGGACGATCAGAGAGTTGGTGTCAGGCTTACGCTGGAGGACGGCACCGTTTACCGCGGATGGTCATTCGGCGCTCCTGTGGCCGCTGCCGGAGAGGTTGTATTCAACACCGCCATGACCGGATACCCCGAGAGCCTCACAGACCCCTCCTACAGGGGACAGATCCTCTGCCTCACCTATCCGCTGGTGGGCAACTACGGTGCCCCGGGAAAAAATGAACAGGATGACCTCTTTCTGTTTTACGAATCCTCCGGAGTTCATATCAGTGCACTGATAGTATCGGACTACTCCTTTGAATACAGCCACTGGAATGCCATAGAGAGCCTCGACGAGTGGCTGAGGAGAAGCAACGTGCCGGGTGTATTCGGGATCGACACGAGAGCGCTGACAAAGCGCATACGCGAAAAGGGGGCCATGCTGGGCAAGGTGGAGCCTGAGGGCTTGACGACGGAGTTCTATGACCCCAACAGGGTCAACCTGGTGGCCGAGGTGAGTACTTCAACACGCAAGGTGTACGGCAACGGCCGGTACCGTATTTTGCTGGTCGACTGCGGGGTCAAGTACAATATAATACGCAACCTGCTGAAGAGGGATACAACTATCATCAGGGTGCCGTGGAACTATGATTACAGTAATGAGGAGTATGACGGATTGTTTCTGACCAACGGGCCGGGTGATCCAAAGATGTGCCGTGCGACCATTGATAATATCAGGAAGTCACTTGATGATGCCAGGCCCATCTTCGGCATCTGCCTGGGCAACCAGCTGATGGCGCTGGCGGCGGGGGCAGATACATATAAATTACGGTACGGCCACCGGAGCCATAACCAGCCTGTGCAGATGGTGGGCACGGAGAGAGCATATATCACATCCCAGAATCATGGTTTTGCCGTGAACAACAATACCCTGCCCGCAGGCTGGGAACCGCTGTTCATAAATGTCAATGACAACACCAATGAGGGTATGAAGCACATCGCAAAGCCCTTCTTCTCCACCCAGTTCCACCCCGAGGCCTCCGGAGGACCGACGGACACTGATTTCCTGTTTGATCTCTTTATAGAAAATATTGAGAGTCGCAGGCATTAGCCAGTAGGAGGCTGACCGTAAAAAATTGCCCGGTGGGCAATTTTAGGGAAGAGCCAGTCTGTAGGGGAGGGCGGTAGTCCGGTCGCCAGTCTTCAGTCTGACAGTCAGCAGATATCTGAAAACCCTTATGTCGTAGAACCTGGTATTATAGACCGGCGCATCACCGCACAACTCTACCAGGCAGCGTCTGCCCCGATAGCTGGAAAGCGTATCGGGTGTTATGGTATTGTTGCCCCTGCACCTCTAGGTACCCCACCCGGTGATTCGATCAAACAACTCCTGTGGTGAATATCCTTTTCCGAACCCTTCCGTAATCTTCCCAAGCCGCTCCCTGATGATCTCCTGCCCGACATTTCCTATGCTGCCCATATGCGTGTAGTCGGTCTTTTTGGGAGCAGTGAATAAACCTGACCCCGCCTTTCCTGCCACCTCACGGTATGCATCCCTGAACGGAACCCCCTCACGCACCATCGCGTTTGCCTCCTCGACGGAGAAGATATCATTATACCGGCTGTCGCTCATTATATCATTCCTGATCACCAATCCTTCCAGCGCGACCCGCACTGCCCGTGCCAGCTCAGAGATACCGTCAAATGCATCAAACAGAGTCGCCTTAAGCTCCTGGTAATCACGGTTGTATCCCGGGGGCAGCCCGGAGGTCACAAGCACCACCTCGCCCGGCACGGCCTGCAGCCTGTTACACCTCGCCCTGATAAGCTCAAACAGGTCGGGATTCCTTTTTTGCGGCATGATTGACGACCCGGTTGTAAGGTCGTCAGAGAGTGATATAAAGCCATATCCGGGCGACATGAACAGGATCACATCCGAGGCAAACCTACCTATTGTATTCGCGGCCGATGCAATAGCGTCTGTCACCTGCCGCTCAGTGCGGCCGCGGCTCATCTGGGCATATGGCGACGCCACCATCAGCCTCTGAAAACCAAGCAGCGAGGCTGTCAGCTCCCGGTCAATGGGTAATGAGGTGCCGTAACCCGCAGCGGTGCCAAGTGGTGAGGCATCCGCCAGTACAGCCGCACCTGCCAACACGTGAAGGTCATCGCAGAGGCTCTCGGCATATGAGGCAAACCAGAGCCCGAATGATGTTACCATGGCTGCCTGCATGTGAGTGAATCCGGGCATCAGATCATCACTGTGCTTTTCACTCAGAACCAGGAAAGTATCCGCCAGGGACTGCAGTTCATGTGCAAGCAGGCAGGACTGGTGTCTGATATAAAGGTGAAGATCAGTAAGCACCTGATCGTTCCGCGAGCGTCCGGTGTGCAGCTTTCTCGCAGCCTCCACAGCAATTTGATTGGCAGGATGGCCGGCATGTTGCTTTCCTGCTGCCTCATCAGCAATAGCATTGCCAGGATGGCCGGCATGTTGCTTTCCTGCTGCCTCATCAGTCATAGCATTGCCCGGATGGCCGGCATCCAGCTTTCCCTCCTCCGCTGCCATTTCGCCCAGACGGATCTCAACCCACGAGTGGTTATCCTCATACTCCTTCCCGATCGAGAAGCCTGGCTGCAGCGACTCCTCCATAAGCCGGGCCAGGCCAGCAAGAAGGCACTCCCTCTCGCCAGCCGTGATCAGGCCGCACTTCTCCAGCATAACGGCATGAGCCATTGAACCCACAATGTCATAAGGCGCCAGCCTCGCATCATAGACCCTGTCGCTGTCGCAGGTGAAGCTTATGAGCGACTCCCTGGGTGCGCCCCCCTTATCCCAGAGGTACATCTTCAGTCACTTTTTTTCTGGTGGCCTCCATGATGGCATGATGGGCCATGAGGCGGATAGCATTGATACGGATGAACCCAAGGCTGTCGGTCTGGTTGAATCCCCCCTCGATATCCATGCTCGACAGCTCCTTATTATAGAGTGACGAATGAGACTCACGGCCCTTGATGATGATATTACCCTTATAGAGGATCATATGCACAACCCCGTCAATCACCTCCTGGCTCTTGTCCATGGATGCCTTCAGGAACTCCATCTCGGGCGAGAACCAGAATCCGTTATATACCAGCTCGGCAAAGACAGGGGCCAGCATGTTGCGCAGTCGCATCACCTCACGGTCCATGGCTATGCCCTCTATGTCCTTATGCGCGGCATAGAGGATGGTTGCACCCGGAGTCTCATAAATGCCCCTCGACTTGATTCCAACGTACCTGTTCTCTACCATGTCGAGCAGACCGATGCCGTTTTCTCCCCCGAGCCGGTTCAGATAGGTGAAGAGCTCAAGCGGATCACTGTAGTCAGTGCCGTCATCCTTATTGGTAACATTGACAGGGATGCCGTCTTTGAATGTTATTGAGATATGTGTCTCTTTATCAGGCGCATCCATCGGCATGACCATCTTCTCCAGAATATCCTTTCCTGCGAAGTAGAGCGGATCCTCAAGGATGCCTGCCTCATGGCTGATATGCATCAGGTTGTCATCCTCACTGTACGGCTTGGAGATGGAGGCCTTTACCGGGATACGGTGGCCGGCGGCGTACCTTATCATATCCGACCTGCCCTGGAACTGCGAGAGGAACTCCGGATCCTTCCAGGGTGAAATCACCTTGATGTCAGGCTTGAGGGCATAATATGCCAGCTCGAATCGCACCTGGTCATTACCTTTCCCGGTTGCGCCGTGAGCAACATAATCAGCACCCTGTTGGGAAGCCGCCTCAATCTGACCCCTGGCTATAAGAGGACGGGCCAGGGCAGTGCCCAGGAGATAACGGTCCTCATAGACCGCATTGGCCTTGACAGCCTGGAAAATATAGTCGGTTACGAATTCCCTCTTTAGGTCGTCAATGATGACCGAGGAGGCACCAATGGCCAGTGCCTTTTCACGTACAGCCTCAAAGTCGTCATTCTGCCCAACGTCGGCAACATAGGCTATTACCTCGTAACCTTTGTTTTTTAACCATTTAAGTATCACGGAGGTATCAAGCCCTCCCGAATATGCTAACATTACTTTTTTCATCTGTGATCGTTATAAAATGTTAATTGTCACAAATCCCTTCCGAAGAGCTGAAGAATCATATTCCCCGGCATGCCCCAGTGACATCAGGCCATGAATAGTGAAAATTGTGGTTTTATCTAATCTCTCTTTAACCGTACTTCAACCGAATATTGTTTTGAGACACTCTTCCACCGCCTCGTTGCTTACACCGTCTCTCGGTATGAGCAGGATGGTGTCATCACCGGCAACGGTACCGGCTATCTCGTAGCGGCCTGCCCTGTCGATTTTTATGGCAACTGCCGGGGCAAATCCCGGAGGAGTCTTTATGAGGAGCATCCCCTTGGCCCATGTCATAGCGGTTATAGCTTCTGTCTCGCGTCCCGGAACCGGTTCATCAGGCTCCTCCCTCCGCTCCGGGAGCAGGTAACGGTATCCCCCCCTGCCGTCAAAGCCCCTGCTTATGCCCATCTGCCTCAGATCGCGGGAGAGTGTCGCCTGCGTACACTTCATCCCTGCACCCTCCATAAGCATGAGCAGCTCCTCCTGTGTGGTCACGGCATTCTGCCTTACCAGTCTCTCAATCAGAAGCAGTCGTTGCTCTCTATTCATATTGTATATTTATTCATTTTGCATGCAAATTTATACATTATTTTTAATTACAAGCATTCTCGCAGCAAAAAATTGTATTTTTACCCTCCAAACGGGCATAATGAAGGAAGAGATAAAAAAGGTACTGCTGCTGGGCTCCGGCGCACTGAAGATAGGCGAGGCCGGCGAGTTCGATTATTCGGGGTCACAGGCACTGAAGGCCCTGCGTGAGGAGGGTATCTTCATGGTGCTCATCAACCCGAACATCGCCACCGTACAGACCTCGGAGAAAATCGCTGACAAGATCTACTTCCTGCCAGTCACCCCGAAGTTTGTGGAGCGTGTCATTGAGAGGGAGAAGCCTGATGGCATACTTCTGTCGTTTGGCGGGCAGACGGCGCTCAACTGCGGCACCGCCCTCTTCAGCAGCAATGTTTTGGAGAAACACGGTGTAAAGGTACTCGGCACTCCTGTGGAGGCTATCATGAACACCGAGGACCGCGAGCTCTTTGTCAGGAAGCTTGATGAGATAGATGTCAGGACGCCTCGCAGCATAGCAGTCACCACCGTTGATGATGCCCTCGATGCTGCCGGCAGGCTGGGGTTCCCGGTTATCATACGTGCGGCGTACACCCTCGGCGGACTGGGCAGCGGTTTCTGCTCAGACAGTGACGAACTGAGGAGCATGGCCGCCCGTGCCTTCGCCTATTCGGGGCAGATTCTGGTGGAGGAGTCGCTCAAGGGATGGAAGGAGGTCGAGTATGAGGTGGTACGCGATCGTTACGACAACTGCATCACTGTCTGCAACATGGAGAACTTCGACCCGCTGGGGATACACACCGGCGAGAGCATCGTTGTAGCTCCCTCGCAGACGCTCACCAACAACGAGTATCACAAGCTCAGGGAGCTCTCCATAAAGATTATAAGGCATGTGGGCATCATCGGCGAATGCAACGTTCAGTATGCCCTTGACCCCAACTCCGAGGACTATCGTGTGATAGAGGTCAACGCCCGTCTCTCGCGCTCCAGCGCTCTGGCATCCAAGGCGACGGGCTACCCGCTGGCATTTGTGGCAGCAAAGCTGGCACTGGGCTACGGCCTGCACCAGCTTAAAAATTCGGTCACGAAGACGACCACGGCATGCTTTGAGCCTGCCCTTGACTATATCGTATGCAAGATCCCGCGCTGGGACCTGAACAAGTTCCAGGGTGTGGCCCACGAGATAGGCAGCAGTATGAAGAGCGTAGGTGAGATCATGGCCATAGGGCGCACTTTTGAGGAGGCAATACAGAAGGGACTACGCATGACAGGACTGGGCATGCACGGCTTCGTCAGCAACCGCAACCTCAGCTTCAGTGATATTGAGAGGGAGCTCTCAGAGCCCACCGACATGCGTATCTTCTCCATTGCCGGGGCACTTGAGCAGGGATTCGATGTAGACAGGATCTATGAGCTGACAAAGATCGACCGCTGGTTTCTCTACAAGTTGCAGAACATCAGCAACATTAAAAAGCAGCTTGAAGACTATGACACGCTGGAGAGCGTGCCCGACCGGGTTCTTCTTCATTCCAAGATTAACGGCTTCAGCGATTTTCAGATAGCAAGGCATATCATAAAACCTGACAACAGCAGCATCAATGAGGCCATGCTGAGAGTACGGCGCCACCGCAAGAGCAAAGGTATAGTGCCATATGTCAAACAGATAGACACCCTTGCAGCCGAGTACCCGGCCGTGACCAACTACCTCTATCTCACCTACAGCGGGATGGAGCACGACATCTGGTATGAGAACGACAAGCGGTCAGTGATAGTTCTCGGCTCAGGAGCCTACCGTATAGGATCGAGTGTGGAGTTCGACTGGTGTTCGGTCAATGCCATCAACACCATCCGTCGTGAAGGACTGCGCGGCGTGATGATCAACTACAATCCCGAGACCGTCAGCACCGACTATGACATGTGTGACCGCCTCTATTTCGACGAGCTCTCCTTCGAGCGGGTGATGGATATCATCGACCTCGAGACTCCGCGCGGGGTAATATTGTCTATGGGCGGACAGATACCCAACAACCTGGCTATGCGGCTGCACCGGCAGGGAGTGCCCATTCTCGGAACACCTCCGAAGTCGATTGACAGGGCGGAGGACAGGCACAAGTTCTCTTCGATGTGTGACATGCTGGGTATCGACCAGCCCCGGTGGAGGGAACTGCGCACCTTTGACGAGATAGACAGCTTCATAGAGGAGATAGGGTTCCCGGTGCTGATACGTCCATCGTATGTGCTCTCGGGAGCTGCCATGAATGTCGTCTCCAACCGCTCCGAGCTGGTCCACTTCCTGGAGCTGGCTGCCAGTGTCTCCAAGGAGCACCCGGTGGTAGTGTCTGAGTTCATTGAGTATGCCAAGGAGATAGAGATAGACGCTGTTGCCTCGGGCGGCGAGATCATTGCCTATGCCATCAGCGAGCATGTTGAATATGCAGGCGTGCACTCCGGTGATGCCACCATTGTCTTCCCTCCCCAGAAGATCTACTTTGAGACGGTGAGGCGCATAAAAAAGATATCGAGAGAGATAGCCAGTGAGCTCAACATCTCTGGTCCCTTCAACATACAATTCCTGGCGCGCGAGAACGACATCAAGGTCATTGAGTGCAACCTGCGCGCCAGCCGGAGCATGCCTTTTGTGTCGAAGGTGCTGAAGACCAATCTTATAGAGTTGGGCACAAAGGTGATGCTGGGGGTGCACTGGGATAAGCCCCACAAGTCGGTCTTTGACCTGGACTATGTAGGTGTCAAGGCTTCGCAGTTCAGCTTCTCGCGACTGGCCAAGGCCGATCCGGTGCTGGGTGTGGACATGGCATCCACGGGTGAGGTGGGCTGCATCGGCGACAGCTTCTTCGAGGCGCTGCTGAAGGCGATGTATTCAGTGGGTTACCGTATGCCCGAAAAAGCCGTACTGATCTCCTCGGGGCCGGCCAAGACGAAGGCTGACCTGCTGGAAGCAACACGGCTGTTGCGTGACCGCGGCTACAGTATCTATGCCACACGCGGCACACAGCAGTTTCTTGCCAACGCAGGGGTCGAGGCCGAGGTGGCGTTCTGGCCCGACGAGAATGACTCTCCCAACACCGTGGAGCTGATCCGGCAGAGGGTGGTTGACCTGGTAATAAACATCCCCAAGGATCTGTCGGCCACGGAGCTGAACAACGACTACCAGATACGGCGCAGTGCAGTCGATTACAACATACCGCTGATCACCAATGCACGACTGGCCTCCGCATTCATCCATGCCTTCTGCACCGTTAAGGAGAGTGAGCTTGAAATCAAGGCGTGGGATGAGTATTGATCAGTCGGCAGTGAAAAATCGAAATCCGAAAATCCGAACTCGTAAATCACAGCATGCATTAAGTGGCTGGCAGTAACGCAAAAAAAATAACATGTGGTGGTTGACAATACCGGTGATAATATACTCTGCAGGCATTTGTTTTCTGTGGCTGATACTTCGCCGCCATTCAGGAGGTGATGCCCCGGGCGACGACGGCCTCACCGGGGTTACCGGAGAGGTGGCCACGCCCGGCGGGCGGGGAAACGTCAGCTTGCTGTTAGAAAAACGCACCGGAGTTACAGGAGAGGTGGCCATACCCGGTGAGGAGGAAGAGGTCAGTCTCCTGTCAGAAAGCCGCACCGGGGTTACTCTGGCTGTTGCCTCACCTGGTGAAGAGGAGCGCCCAACACCCTTGCCTGAAACGGATATAAGGGTTACTGTGGTTGTTGCCGTGCGTAATGAGGAGCGTAACGTCACCACCCTGCTTGAGAGGCTGGTGCAGCAGGATTATCCATCCGGCCTGCTTGAGTTAATCATCGTCAATGACAACTCCACCGACCGTACGCCGGTTGCGGTCAGCGAGTTCATGGAGGCACACAGGGATTCGACAGGCATTAGCATGCGACTTCTCTTCAACCCCTTTCCCGGTAAGAAGAAGGCTATCCGCCTTGGAGTAAGCCGCTCATCGGGGGACCTGATACTTACCACCGATGCTGATTGCACTGTAGGGCCGGGGTGGATCAGCGCTCATGTCTCTGAATATAGGGGAGGTGTAAAGGGCAGTCCGGGCACACAAATCTTCTCCGGACAGTTGCAGGGATCTGCAACTGCGGGCAGTCAAACCTCATCGCTGAGAGGGGATGGCTTCGGGAAAGCAGGCGAGACGGCTTCTTCTGTCAGCGGGGACGGCTCCGGTGTTACAGCCGGGCCATTAATATCTGTCAGGGGTGACGGCACAGGTATGGCAGGCCTGCAAGACCCATCATCCGGCGAAGAGATTCCATCCATGGTGCTTGCCCCTGTTGTTCAGAGACCTGGCCGGGGATTTTGGTCACGTTTCGGTGTTTTCGAGTTCTCGGCTTTGCAGGCTATCACGGAGGCCACGGCCCGTGCGGGTCATCCGGTGATGTGCAACGCCGCCAACATGTCATACGCCAGGCAGGTGTATCTCCGCCACGCCGGCGAGCTGCGCGATAACCTGCCCTCAGGTGATGATATCTTCCTGCTGCATGCCGTCAGGCGTGGCGGGGGCACTGTCGGTTTTGCGGGCAGTAGTGCGGCGGCGGTGGAGACCGCTGCCGCGGTCACGGCTGCGGCGCTGTTGCGTCAGCGTGCCCGCTGGGCCTCCAAGGCGTGGTACTACCATGACCCTTCCACCCTCATCCTCGCCGCAGCCACGGCGGCGTGCAACGCCGCCGTCATCGCCGCCGCAGTGGGTGCAGCAATATCACCACAATACCTTCCGCTGCCGGGTGTCCTCTACGCCATACGCACGGTGCCCGACTACCTGATCATAACCCGGAATATTAAAAAGAGCGGTGAAAAAATCGCACCTGTGCCATTCGTTCTTTCCGAGCTGTTGTATCCCTTCTGGTTTATGACGGTGGCGGCGATCAGCCTCTTTCCCCAATCGCGAAGGTTCGGGACAAGATAGGTGGCGGAGATCCCGCACCTACAATACTGTAATGCTCCGATACGCTTCCCAGCTACCGGGGCGGGCGCTAAACGCAATGCCAATCTCCCGTTATCAACAGTCAATCATATTAACATTAAAAAAAGAAAAACCAATCAAAAAAGAGTCAACGTTATTTAGGCATTGACTATTGACTAATCGAAAATCACAATTCGTAAATCTCACATCGAAACGTCCACCAGCATATATGGTCACTACTGCTTATTGCCCGCCCTGCAAGCTGGCTGCTCGCGTCAATGACCCACCGCGCCATTACTCTTCGCTCGCCCCTCTGCTGACTGGAGACTGCCGACTGCCCTAGTTCCCCTCCGCCAGCACCTTAATCCGCACCAGCCTTATCTCCTCCTCCTCAAACTCCCCGGCAAGATCCCGGATAGCCTCCTCAAGCGACCCGCTCTCAGCCTCCTCCATGAAGTAAGAGTAAATATCCTGCTGACGGTCGTCGTCAATCACGTCATTGACATAATAATCAATGCTGAGCTTGGTACCCGAACTCACGATAGCCTCTATCTCCGACAGCAGATCCTCGTACTCTATCCCCTTGGCATTGGCGATGTCCTCGAAGGGCATCTTGCGGTCGATGCTCTGAATGATGTAGACCTTGAGTCCCGACTTGTTGACCACCGACCTGACTATCATATCCTGCGGCCTGATGATCTCCTTCTCGGCAACATAACTCTTGATCACCTCCACCACCTCGTTGCCGTACCTCTGTGCCTTGCCGGCACCGATGCCGGTGATGTTCTGCAGCTCCTCGATTGTGATCGGATACTGTATTGCCATCTCCTCCAGCGAGGGGTCCTGAAAGATGTTGTAGGGAGGCTGGTTGGCCTGCTTTGATATCTTCCTCCTCAGATCCTTGAGGATACTCAGCAGCTCCTCATCCGCCGCAGCTGTGCGCGCACCAAATGAAGCCTCATCATCATCTGAATCGGCATAGTCATGATCCTCATTCAGCATGAAGGGCTGGGGCTTCTCAAGGAACTCGTGTCCTTTAGGCGTCAGCCCCAGCAGCCCGTAGTTTTCAATATCCTTCGTGAGGAGCTTGTTGATGAGCGCCTGCCGTATTACCATGTTCCAGAAACGCTCATCCTTCTCCTCGTCGATTCCGAAGGTCTCGAGCTTGTGATGCTTGTACGACTTAATGGCAGAGTTCATGGTCCCGGCAAGGATCTTGGCTATATGATCGGCCTTGTGTTTCTCCTTTACTGCCAGGACTGTCTCAAGCATGTTGACAACATAGTCCTGACCCTCAAACTGTGTCTTGGGATGCAGGCAGTTGTCGCACGCCTCGCAGTTGTCCTGGTGATACTCCTCACCGAAATAGTGTAGCAGTATGCGGCGGCGGCACGTTGATGACTCGGCATACGATACCGTCTCCAGCAGCAGCTGTTTTCCTATCTCCTGTTCGGCAATGGGCTTGCCCTGCATGAACTTCTCCAGCTTGACGATGTCTTCATAGCTGTAATAGGCTATGCACCTCCCCTCTCCGCCGTCGCGTCCGGCACGGCCCGTCTCCTGGTAATAGCCCTCCAGGCTCTTTGGCATATCAAAGTGGATGACATATCTCACATCAGGCTTGTCAATGCCCATGCCGAAAGCTATGGTCGCCACTATCACGTCAACATCCTCCATAAGGAACCTGTCCTGGTTCTGGGTACGCGTCACAGAATCCATGCCGGCATGGTATGCCAGTGCCTTGATGTCATTCACCTTCAGGGTCTCGGCAAGCTCTTCCACCTTCTTGCGGCTTAGGCAATAGATGATTCCCGACTTGCCCGGGTTGTTCTTTATATACCTGATGATCTCCCTGGCGGCATCCTGCTTTGGCTTTACCTCGTAATAGAGGTTGGGCCTGTTGAATGACGATTTGAATACAGCCGCATTGCTGATGCCAAGGTTCTTCAGTATATCGTGCTGCACCTTGGGGGTGGCCGTGGCCGTGAGGGCAATGATGGGAGCCCGCGCGATGGTGTCTATGATCGGGCGGATGCGCCTGTATTCTGGTCTGAAGTCATGCCCCCACTCTGATATGCAGTGAGCCTCATCAACAGCATAAAATGATACCTTCACGCTCTTCAGGAAGTCGATGTTCTCCTCCTTGGTAAGTGATTCCGGAGCCACATACAGAAGCTTTGCCCTGCCCTGCATAACATCCTTCCTGACCTGTGCTATGGCCGTCTTACTCAGCGACGAGTTGAGGAAGTGGGCCACATCATCGGTAGTATTGAAGTTACGCATGGCGTCAACCTGGTTCTTCATCAGGGCTATCAGCGGTGAGATCACCACCGCGGTGCCCTCCATCATCACAGCAGGAAGCTGATAACAGAGCGACTTACCTCCGCCGGTGGGCATGAGCACAAATGTGTCATTACCGTCAAGGACGCTCCTGATGATTGGCTGCTGGTTGCCCTTGAAGTTGTCAAAGCCAAAATAACGCTTCAGGTAATCGTGAATGGAAGCATCAGCATACATGATTTTCTCTCTCTTCCCCCTTAATTGAACATATATTAAACATACAACAAGTTACAAAATATATAGAGACGGGCATAATACCCTTATCTCAAATTTAATGTAATTTAAACAACATATCAATATTATTTTTCATATCGGCCGCTTTTCTCTTTTTACCCGGGAGAGGGCAAGTATTGTTTTGAAACGTTAGATTTGCCATCTTTACACGCTTTATTGTGAGACCTCTCTGATGGCCGCAAAAGACAGCAAAAATAAAAAAACTGAAGGTGAGATGACCTTTCTGCAGCACCTTGAGGAGCTCAGATGGCATATCATAAAGTCACTCGGTGCCATTGTAGCCGGTGCTGTGGTTGCATTCATCTTCAAGGACTTTCTCTTTGACAGGGTCATTCTTGCTCCCAACAATCCCGGCTTCATCACCAACAGGTTACTCTGCCGCCTTGCCGATGCTGTCAATGCCCCGGTGCTCTGCATTAACCAGGATCCGGTGGAACTGATAAACATCAAGCTGTCGGGCCAGTTCACCACTCACCTTAACATCTCCATCGTTGCCGGCCTCATCATGGCCTTCCCCTACATCTTCTGGGAGTTCTGGTCATTTTTCAAACCGGCACTCTATGAGAAGGAGAGGAAATATGCACGTGGAGCAGTCTCAACGGCCTCACTGCTATTCCTCACGGGAATTCTCTTCGGATATTATATAATCACTCCCCTTTCCATCAACTTTCTCGGGTCATACCGGGTCAGCGACCTGGTGGACAACCAGATAAACATTACCTCCTACATAGGGTCAGTCACCTCGGTGGCGCTATCGGCAGGCATCATCTTTGAGCTGCCTATCGTGGTCTTCTTCCTGGCCCGCATCGGGGTTGTCACCCCCGAGTTCATGCGCAAGTACAGGAGACATTCAATTGTCGTCGTGCTTCTGCTGGCAGCAGTGATCACCCCTCCCGACGTCTTCAGCCTGATACTTGTGGTAATCCCGTTGATCTTGTTGTACGAAGTGAGTATCTTTATTGCGGCGAGGGTCATCAGGAAGCGTGCTGAGGACGATGCGGCAGATGAAGCAAACGAGGCCAACCGAAACAGTGAAACGACATGAAACTTGCATGACCACGGGCTCACATAGAGAATTGAAAAGGGAATTTTCCAGGTTCTGTTCTACCAATTTTTTAATTTTACATAACAATGAAACTCCATACCACAGACCTTGTTAAGCGATACAAGACCCGCACCGTTGTCAATGAGGTCTCAGTAGAGGTGGAACAGGGTGAGATAGTAGGACTGCTGGGACCCAACGGAGCCGGCAAGACCACTACCTTCTACATGATTGTGGGTCTCATCAGGCCCAACAACGGACAGATTTGGCTTGACGATACCGAGATCACCGGTTTTCCGATGTACAGGCGTTCACGCATGGGCATAGGCTATCTTGCACAGGAGGCCTCCATCTTCAGGAAGCTGAGCGTGGAAGACAACCTGATGGCTGTCATGGAGCTGTCAGAGATGAGCCGGGAGGAACGCCGTGAACGCCAGGAGTCGCTCCTTGAGGAGTTCGGCCTCACCCGCATACGCAAGAGCCTGGGCATACAGCTCTCCGGCGGCGAGCGCCGGCGTACAGAGATAGCCCGCGCCCTGGCCCTCAAACCCAACTTCATCCTTCTCGATGAACCCTTTGCCGGCGTTGACCCTATCGCTGTGGAGGATATACAGATGATCGTCTCACATCTGAAAGACAAGAATATAGGCATCCTGATCACCGACCACAACGTACATGAGACCCTCTCCATCACCGACCGTGCCTACCTGCTCTTCGAAGGGAAGATACTCAAGCAGGGAACGGCATCACAGCTGGCTGATGATGAACAGGTAAGAGATGTCTACCTTGGTAAGAAGTTCGAACTCAGGAGGTAAATTCCGGTCCGACTTTCAGAAATCAGGAAATTTCACTAAATTTGCGCCACAATTTGCGGATGTGTCGTAATTGGTAGCCGAGCAAGACTTAGGATCTTGTGCCTTAGGGCGTGGGGGTTCGAGTCCCTTCATCCGCACCAGAATGCTGAACCGCACTGACGGTCCGCCGAATGGCGAACAGAAGGCGGTTTTTTAAATGGATTGCAAACTTACAACATATGAATATCACCAGAGAAAACATTGATCAGCTGAACGCACAGGTCAGGATTGATATTACCAAAGACGACTACCAGGAGAAGGTCAACAAGAAACTGAGAGAATACCGCAGGACCGCCTCCCTGAAAGGCTTCCGGCCGGGTCATGCCCCCCTGCCCCTGATAAAGAAGATGTACGGTACCAGCGTCCTCGTTGATGAGATAAACAGTATCGTTTCGGAGAGTCTCTCCAACTTTATAAAGAGCGAAAACCTGGATATACTTGGTGACCCCATACCGAAGGAGGAAGGACATTCCTTTGACCCGGAAAACTCCGAAGAGTTCACTTTCACCTTTGAGCTGGGACTGGCGCCCGAGTTTGAGTTGAACCTTTCGAAAAAGCATAAGCTCACCCGCTACATTATTGAACCTGATGCAAAGATGATAGCCGATTATGTCGATAACTATGCACGGCGCCACGGTGAATTCATCGCGGCTGAGAAATCTGAGGACAAGGATATGCTCAAGGGCTCGGTGACCTCTGCCGAAGGCACCCTGACGAATGACGACGCCACACTCTCGGTAGAGATGGTCAAGGATGAGGCCATCAAAAAAGAGTTCCTGGGGAAAGCAGCCGGGGACAGCATCACCTTCAGCATCCGCGATGCCCTGCCCAACGACTATGAGATAGCCGGGCTGCTCAAGATTCAAAAGGATGAGGCAAAGGATATCAGTGGCGACTTCACCTTCACCGTCAGGGAGGTGTCGCGCTTCAGGCCGGCAGAAAATGACCAGGCTCTGTGGGATAAGGTCTACGGTGAGAGAGCCGTTGCCACCGCTGCGGATTTTGAAGCCAGGGTTACCGATGAGATAAGAGGCTATTTCAGCCGTGAGACCGAATTCAAGCTCAGAACGGACGCGCGCGACACAATCCTGGAGAAGACCGGGTTCGACCTGCCTGATGAGTTCCTGAAGAGATGGCTGGTAAGAACCAATGAAAAGGCCACCGCCGAGGAGATAGAAAAAGATTACGATCACTTCCGTGATGACCTCCGCTGGCAGCTGATCAAGAACCGCATTGCAAAAGAGAATAACCTTAAGATCACCGACGAGGAGATACTGGCAGAGGCTAAGGAGTTCACGAGGGCCCAGTTCTCACAGTACGGCCTCTATTATGCAACTGATGAGCAGGTTACATCATTTGCGAAGGACATGCTACGCAAGGAGGATGAAGCCCGTCGCCTGGCTGAAAAGGTGCTTGACACGCGGGTCCTGGATATCGTAATCGACTCAATGAAGGTTGACGACAATACGGTCTCAGCCGAAGAGTTCAACAAGCTCTTCGAGGCAGAATGAAACCTTAAGAGCAATAATTTCGTATATTTGAGACACAAACAAAGTCAGTAATCATGTCAGATATTAAAGATTTCAGTAAATATGCTGCTTCCCGTTTCGGCATCAGCAGCCTCAACATGCACCGTTACATCTCGGCAAGCAACGGATACATCTCTCCGACAATCATTGAGGAACGTCAGCTGAATGTGGCTTCCATGGATGTCTTCTCACGCCTGATGATGGACCGTATCATCTTTCTGGGTCTGCCTGTAGATGACTATGTGGCCAACATTATCCAGGCGCAGCTGCTCTACCTTGATTCTTCAGATCCGGGCAAGGATATTCAGATCTACCTTAACACCCCCGGAGGAGCTGTTCACGCAGGGATGGGTATTTATGACACAATGCAGTACATCTCAGCCGATATAGCCACCATCTGCACCGGCATGGCAGCCTCGATGGGAGCCATTCTCCTTACGGCAGGCACCAGGGGAAAACGTTCGGCGCTGAAGCACTCGCGCATCATGATCCATCAGCCGATGGGAGGCGCAGAGGGACAAGCCTCTGATATAGAGATCGTTGTAAAAGAGATCCTAAAGATCAAGAAGGAACTTTACGAAGTCATAGCCCTGCATACAGACCAAAAGCTTGAGCAGGTGGAGAAAGATGCTGACCGTGACCACTGGATGACGGCCACAGAAGCAAAAGAGTACGGCATGATTGACGAGGTACTTGTCAAATCTGTCAAGTAATTCTGCCCTGATGGATAAATGTTCATTCTGCGGACGCACAAAGAAAGAGGCAAACCTGCTCATTGCAGGCCTTGAGGGCCATATCTGTGACCACTGTATAGAGCAGGCATACAATATCCTTCAGGAAGAGCTGGGGAACAAATCGAACTTCAGCCTTGATAGCATCAAGCTTAGCAAACCCGGTGAGATAAAGCAGTTCCTGGATCAGTATGTGATAGGTCAGAACAGGGCCAAGAAAACCCTTTCCGTAGCTGTTTACAACCATTACAAGAGGCTGATGCAGAAGCATGAAAGCGATGATGTGGAGATCGAGAAATCAAACATCATCCTTGTGGGAGAGACAGGCACCGGCAAGACACTGCTGGCGCGGACCATAGCCCGCATGCTGCATGTCCCCTTTACCATCGTTGATGCCACCGTACTTACCGAGGCCGGATACGTGGGGGAGGACATCGAAAGTCTTCTCACCCGGTTGCTGCAGAGTGCCGATTACGACGTCAAGGCAGCGGAGAAGGGTATCGTCTTTATTGATGAACTCGACAAGATAGCCCGCAAGGGCGACAACCCCTCCATAACGCGTGACGTATCGGGAGAGGGTGTTCAGCAGGGCCTGCTGAAGCTGCTTGAGGGCTCGGTGGTCAATGTGCCTCCGCAGGGAGGAAGGAAGCACCCTGAACAGAAAATGATACCCGTTGATACAAAGAACATTCTGTTCATCTGCGGAGGAGCATTTGAGGGTATTGAGAAGAAGATTGCCCACAGGCTCAACACTGCTGTTGTGGGTTATAACGCCAGCCGCAGCCGTGACCGCTATGACAAGGATGATCTTCTGAAATATATTGCACCCCAGGATCTGCGGTCCTACGGTCTCATCCCGGAGATCATCGGCAGGCTGCCGGTGCTGACACACCTCTCACCCCTTGATCGTCTTGCGCTGAGAGCCATTCTTACAGAACCAAAGAACTCTATCACAAAACAGTATGTCAAGCTGTTTGCCATGGACGGCATTGAACTGACATTCGCCCCCGAGGCACTCGACTATATTGTTGACAAGGCAATTGAATTCAAGCTCGGCGCCAGGGGCTTGCGTGCAATATGTGAAGCTATCATGATCGACGCCATGTTCGAACTTCCCTCAGCCGATGTAAAGGAGTTCTCCGTCACCCCCGACTATGCCTCCCGCAAGCTTGAGAGAGTAGACATGCAGATACTCAAGGCATCATAAAAAGATTTATCCCTTCAGCCTGAAGGCATGGCGGGATAAACGACTTTCGTTTCATAACCGGTGTTTTTTTGAGTGTTAATTGGGTGTCTGTCTCTTTGAGACGACAGCAGACACTCAAAGTTTAACGTCCGGATAAAAAAAAGTTACCTTCGCCGCAGGTACATGGCGTTAGTGAAGCTGACGGCTTCAGAATCCCCCGCCATATAATCCTCTTTCTCTGACAGATACCATTCACCGGGGTCTATGGCAGGGAAAAAGGTATCTGCAGTGAACTCCCTGTCAATATGTGTCACCATCAACCTGTCGGCAAGCGGCATAAACTGTCTGTATACTGATCCTCCACCCATGATGAAGATCTCTTTTCCCGGCTCGCAGAGGCTCAGGGCTTCATCTATCGAACGAGCCGTCAGGGCGCAGTCGAAACAATCAAGCTCATTGTCGGTGAGCACTATGTTCTGCCTCCCGGGCAGTGGTCTGACCGGCAATGACTCCCACGTCTTCTTGCCCATGATGAGACAGTGACCCATGGTGATCTGCTTGAATCTCTGAAGGTCACCGGGGATGTGAGCCAGCAGGTTGTTATTGTATCCGATGCCGTTTCTACGGTCTACTGCCACTATTATGGTGATCATCTCATACAGATATTTCGCCTCTGATGGCAGGGTGCGGATCATATCCCGTTAGGGTGAAATCTTCATACCTGAACGAGAGGATATCGCTCACCCCGCTTTTAAGGGACATCACAGGAAGAGGACGGGGCTCGCGGGTGAGCTGCAGCCTGACCTGGTCAGTATGGTTGAGGTAGATATGTGCATCACCCATGGTATGGATGAACTCTCCCGGCCTGTAGCCCGTAACCTGTGCCATCATCATCGTCAGCAGCGAGTAGGAGGCGATATTGAAAGGCACTCCCAAAAAGATGTCGGCGCTGCGCTGGTAGAGCTGACACGAGAGCCTGTCGCCGGCAACATAAAACTGGAACAGGATGTGGCATGGCGGCAGCGCCATCTTCTCCAGCTCCCCCACGTTCCATGCTGAGACGATATGCCTGCGCGAATCGGGATTAGCCTTCAGGGAGGTAACAACGGCACTTATCTGGTCAATGGTTCCCCCTCCGGCTACAGGCCATGAGCGCCACTGGGAGCCATAGACAGGACCCAGGTTGCCGTCGGCGTCAGCCCATTCGTTCCATATCCTTACCCCGTTCTCCTGCAGGTAACCGACGTTGGTGCTGCCACTGAGGAACCACAGCAGCTCATGGATGATCGATTTGAGATGCAGCTTCTTGGTTGTCATCAGCGGAAACCGTTCAGAGAGGTCGAAGCGCATCTGGTATCCGAAGGTACTCAGTGTTCCGGTGCCGGTGCGGTCTCTCTTCTCAATACCATGTGTCATCACATGGCTCAGCAGGTCAAGATATTGTTGCATAATCTACACTCTCTTCTAATTTACGGCCGGCGTTATCCTGGCCACCCAACCGCCTCCCGGTGCCATATTCAGCGTCACTGTACCGGGAAAGTGCTTTTTCACTGTCATATGTTTGTAATCCTCCCCGTGCCTGTCGGCGTTGATGCCGTCACTGAAGATCTCCATCTCGTACTCACCCGGGGCAAGGAAAGAGAGGTTAATCTCAAGTGTGCGTGCATCCCAGTCGGTCATGGCGCCGAGATACCATGTGTCGACTTTCCGGCGGGCCACGGCAATATAGTCGCCCACCGCCGCATCCACCACCTCTGTCTGGTCCCAGGTGACAGGCGTCCCCACGATAAAGGATGTGCACTCAGCGTTGCGCCTGTAGTTCGACGGGCTGTCGGCCAGCATCTGCAGCGGGCTCTCGTATACCACATACATAGCCATCTGGTGCACCCGCGTACCCTGGCTCGCCGGCCTGTAAAATACCGGGGAGAAATCGCGCTTCTGCATGTTGACCATTGCTCCCGGGGTATAGTCCATCGGCCCTGCCACCATACGGGTGAAGGGCAGTGTTACATCATGCTCGGGGTTACAGTCGTGGCTCCACTTGTTGTTCTCCAGCCCCTTTACTCCCTCGCGGGTGATGACGTTGGGCCACTGGCGCTCCATGCCGTCAGGCTTGTAGCATCCGTGAAAATCGACCAGCATCCTGTGCTCTGCGGCTTTGGCGGCCACCTCGTGGTAGTAGTTGACCATCCACTGGTCGTCGCGCTGCATGAAGTCGACCTTGATCCCCTTCACGCCCCACCTCTCATACTGTGCCAGCGCCTCATCGATTTTGTCATGGAAGCTCTTCCACACTACCCAGAGTATGATGCCTACATCCTTCGCGGCGGCGTAGGTGCACAGCTCCTCCACGTCAAACCCTTCGGCCACGACAAGCACATCACCGAGGTTGTACCACCCCTCGTCGAGGATCACATATTCAATGCCGTACTCCGCCGCAAAGTCGATGTAATATTTATAGGTCTCATTGTTGAGCCCGGCCCTGAAGTCAACACCGAAAAGATTATTGGCATTGTACCAGTCCCATGCCACCTTGCCCGGCCTGACCCAGCTGAAGTCGGAGCCGGCGGCAGGAGGAGCACCAAGCCTGTATATCATCTCGCTCTCCACCAGGCCTGCATCATCCCTTGTGATGATGAAAACCCTCCACGGGTAGGTGCGTATGCCTGAGACACGGGCAATATAGTCTTCTCTCTCCGTCACGTAGACATTACGGTCATTGTGGGCCTTTACTGCAGCAGGATAAGCCGGGAAGAGTCCGGTCACTCCCCCCTTGCCGTCGCCGGTGAGCCACATGCCGGGATAGTCGCGTATGTCCGCCTCGGTAAGCAGTATGTTCATTCCGTCAATCATAAACAGTGTCGGCAGGCTGGCCAGCTGTTCACTCCCGATGGTGTCCGTTGAAGCCGGAATGAAGGCGCATTCGTTATGTGACATGAAGCCTTGCTCGAGCGGCCACAGTGCCTGTGTGCCTGCGGGCATCGAAAATGCGAATATTTCATTCTCCACTGTGACCTCTTCCTTCATCGCAGTGACAAACCTGTAGGCCACCCCGTCATCATAGACCCTGAACTCCATTGAGTAACCGCCTCGGAATCTGAGGCTCAGGGCGTTGTAATTGTCGGGCACCATGCTGTTCTTGTGCGGCACCAACGGCACCAGCATCTCACGGACACGGGTGGTGATGCTGCGCATAACTGCAGGCCGGTTACCCGGCATCCTGACTCCCTCCAGCAGCATCGCCGGAGCGAGACCGGAGACAACCTCCCTGTCGTCACAGGCAACGGTGAGAGTCACTGCCTTGTCAACCCTGACTGAGAGTGTGATGTTTCCGTCCGGTGAAACGACAAGATAATCCTTTGCCTTCAGGTGAAACGGCAAGAGCAGCCCGGCTGCAATCAAGAAATAAAAAAGCCTCATCCTGTTTTGTGATTTATTATTCTTTTTCCTTTCTCCTGGTAAGCTCATCACGTATTGCGGCAGCCTGTTCATAATCCTCACGGCTGACGGCCTCGGTGAGCATCCCCCTTAGCTCTTCGACACTGAACTCACCATACTCATTCGGGGGTGCAGGGCTCTTTTTGACAGCTTCCTCTCCTGCCTTCTTCTTATCCTCCTCCTCGGCGGTGTCGCTCATGACTATTCCGGCCTCGTTGAGTATCTGCGGCTCAATGAATATGGGGCATTCAAACCTCAGTGCCAGCGCTACGGCATCGGATGTGCGTGAGTCTATGCTGAAACGCCTCTCGCCGTCAGTGCATACTATCTCCGAATAAAAGATCCCCTCACGCAGCTTGTTGATAAGCACCTGTTCCACGGTGACGCCGCATGCCATGGCGAAGCTCCTGAAAAGATCATGTGTCAGGGGCCTCGGAGGCTCCAGGTTCTCAAGCTTTATGACTATAGCCTGAGCCTCAAAACCACCGATGATGATTGGTATCCGCCTTTCTCCTTTCTCTTCCGCCAGTATGAGTGCATAGGCTCCCGACTGCGTCTGACTGTAGGAGATGCCTATGACCTTCAGACGAATTAGCTTGTTCTGCATAGTTTACCAGATTTTCTGCCTGACAGGCCTTTACGACAAATATATTATATTATGATTCTTTAATTGGCCCGGGGGGGCATTTTTTTATCCACACTTGCATGGTGATAAATTAATCGACCCGGTTTGCGGATTAGTTTATTTTTATATCTTTGCAGTCCGAAAAAGAGAGATCCGGAGAGGCCCGCAGAAGTGTCATGCACAGAGGAGCATGTCCGCCTCACGGAGTAACATAAGAGAGATTGAAAATGTACGCAATCGTAGAAATTGCCGGGCAACAGTTCAAGGTAGAAGAGGGAAGAAATATCTTCGTTCACCGTCTTGATGCAGCCGAAGGCGATAATATTGAGTTTGAAAAGGTTCTTCTCCTTGACACTGACGGTGCAGTCACTGTTGGTGAGCCGGTCGTTGACAACACCGTCGTGGAGGGCAGGGTCGTGGCTCACCCCAGGGGAGACAAGGTGATCATCTTCAAGAAGAAGAGGAGAAAAGGCTACCAGAAAAGAAACGGGCACCGTCAGGACTTCACCGAGGTAGAGATACTGAGAATCGGAGCTCCGTCAGGCATTAAGAAGCAGGCCGCTCCCAAGGCTGAGAAGAAGGAGGCTGAGACCCCCGTCGCCGAAGAGGTAAAAGCCGAAGTAAAGAGCGAGGTAAAGAAGGCTCCTGCAAAAAAGCCGGCAGCAAAGAAGGAACCCGCTGAAAAGAAGGCTCCCGCAGCAAAGAAGGCTCCCGCAGTAAAGAAGTCTCCTGCAGTAAAGAAGTCTCCTGCAGCGAAGAAAGCGCCCGCAAAGAGCGCCGGCAAAACGGAAAAGAAATAACAGGCAAACAGTAAAAACATCAGGATATGGCACACAAGAAAGGTGTAGGCAGTTCACGCAACGGCCGCGATTCAGAAAGCAAAAGGCTTGGTGTCAAGCTCTTCGGAGGACAGGAAGTCAAAGCCGGAAGCATTATCGTGCGGCAGCGCGGCACGAGGCACAACCCCGGTGAGAACGTTGGCATCGGCAGGGACCACACTCTCTTTGCCCTGGTCGACGGCAAGGTGGAGTTCAGGAAGAAGCGTAACGACAAATCTTATGTCTCGGTAAAACCTACAGAAGAGTAAGAGAGAGCCAGAGTAAGAGAGAGACTCCTGAAAATATACGCACTGGCGTATTTTTTCAGGAGTTTTTCTTTTAAATTTGTCCCTCCCGCACTATCATAACAAAGTTGAGATGCTTACAATAAACCTTATCAGGGAACAACCGGATGCAGTCGTAGAGAGGCTGAAGATAAAGAATTTTGATGCTGCCGGCATCGTCAGCACGGTGCTTGATCTTGACCGTCGCCGCCGCGAGCTGCAGGCTGAAAACGATGCCGTTCAGGCTGAGCTTAACAACCTCTCGAGAGAGATAGGCTCAATGATGAAGGAGGGGAGGAAGAATGAGGCTGAGACTGCAAAGAGTGGCATCAGTAAGCTGAAGGAGAATCAGAAACAGCTCTCGGAGAGCCTCGACGAGGTGAGCCGCGCGATGCAGGATGAACTGATCAGGCTCCCCAACCTGCCCCATCCACTGGTGCCAGCAGGTAAAACTGCAGAAGATAACGTCACGGTACGCAGCGGAGGGACACTGCCCGAACTCTTTGACGGAGCAGCGCCTCACTGGGATCTGATAAAGAGATATGACATCATCGACTTCGATCTCGGGATAAAGATCACCGGTGCAGGCTTTCCGGTATATAAGGGCAAAGGTGCCAGGCTGCAGCGCGCCCTGGTCAACTTCTTCCTCGACGAGGGGGAGAAGGCCGGCTACCGGGAGATAGAACCACCCATCGTTGTGAATGAGGACTCAGGCTTCGGCACCGGGCAGCTGCCTGACAAGGAGGGCCAGATGTATCACGTCGGCATTGACAATCTATACCTGATACCCACAGCTGAGGTGCCGATCACCAATATCTACCGTGATGTGATCCTTGATGCATCCGATCTTCCTATCCGAAACATAGGTTACACCCCCTGCTTCCGCCGTGAGGCCGGATCGTGGGGGTCGCACGTAAGGGGACTGAACAGGCTGCACCAGTTCGACAAGGTGGAGATTGTGCAGATAGCCCATCCCGACAGCTCCTACGAAGCGCTTGAGGAGATGGTGACCCATGTCGAGGGCCTCCTTATGAAGCTCGGGCTGCCCTACCGTATCGTGAGGCTCTGCGGCGGCGACATTTCGTTTACCTCGGCCATGACATATGATTTCGAGGTCTTTTCCGCAGCACAGCAGCGCTGGCTGGAGGTGAGTTCAACATCCAACTTTGAAGCGTTCCAGGCCAACAGGCTCCGCTGCCGCTATAGGGAGAAGGGTGCAAAGCAGACTACCCTCTGCCACACCCTCAATGGCAGTGCCCTGGCACTCCCGCGTATCGTTGCCGCCCTGCTGGAGAACAACCAGACCCCTGATGGCATCAGAATACCAGCGGTGCTCGTGCCCTATACGGGCTTTGAGCTGATAAGCTGCCCCACATGAAAAAGAGCTCGCGGGCATACCTGTATGCCGCTCTTTCAGTTTTCATGTGGGGCACCATTCCCACCGCCTTCAAGATAGCACTGGCAGAGCTGAGCATTGTGACTATGCTTTTGATTACCTCCCTGGTGTCACTGCTGGTACTCTTCGTCATCGTCGTCGCCACCGGGAAGCTGAAGCTGCTGCGACTCATGACCGGCAGGGACCTCCTCTGGTCAGCTCTTCTCGGACTTATCGTTCCCGTTGCATATTATCTCATACTGCTGACAGCATACAGCCGGCTGCCGGGGCAGGTGGCACAGCCCATAAACATGATCTGGCCCATCATCCTGGTCTTCTTCTCTATCTCGCTGTTGCATCAGCGAATACCGGCACGCAGCTTTGCAGCGCTCTTCATCAGCCTGGCCGGGGTTTATATCATTTCGTCACAGGGAGCCCCCCTGCACCCCGGCAGATCAGATACCGCCGGAGTACTGCTGGCACTGGCAAGCAGCGTGCTCTGGGCCCTCTATTTTATCCTGAATGTACGCGACCGCCGTGATGAGGCGGTGAAGCTCTTTACTAACTTCCTCTTCGGAACAGTATATATGGCTCTCATCTTGCTCGCAACAGGATCCTTCAGTGAGACACTGAGCCTGAAAGGGGTGGCAGCATCTGCCTGGTGCGGTCTCTTTGAGATGGGCATCACCTTCTGGATGTGGCTCAAAGCCCTTCAGATGGCAGAGACCACTGACAAAATCAGTAACATGGTCTATTTTGCACCCTTCATATCATTAGTGCTCCTGCATTTCATCATCGACGAACCTGTCTATTATACCACTATCGTGGGTCTGCTTCTCATCATCGGCAGCGTGATATACCAGAATAGCGGAAGAGAGACACAGCAACAATGACAGACCCGCTCCTCATCATCGGCAGCGAGATGTGCCGGCCACGGCAGAAAGACATAAAAGTAATTCCGGACCTTCAACTGCTCCACGACAGCCCCTTGAACCGGATCAGCGGCAGTGAGGTACAACAATAGCGGCATATTTTTTGTTACTTTTGTCCGTAAACCGAAACATAAAATGAAAAAGATACTTCTTTTCACAGCACTTATAATTCCACTCCTTGCGGGATGCAAAAAAGACCCACCCGATCCCGTTGATGAATACACTATAGAGGAGAGGGCCCGTGACGGCCTTTACGACCTTATGCAGACCGTATACCTGTGGTACAACTACATCCCCACCGTCAAGGTAACCGACTATCCCGGGCCGGATGAGATACTTGATGCAATCCGTTACAAGCCAAGGGACAGGTGGAGTTTCGTCGTCAGCTGGGAGGATTACCTGGCAATGAGGGCAGGGACATTTGTCGGCCACGGCATAAGGATGGGACTCGACAGTGAAAACAACGTAAGGGTGGTAAGCCTCTATACCGGCTCTGACCTATGGCCCGGCGGAGTACGCCGTGGATGGATAGTGAAAGCAGTCAACGGCACACCCGTTGCACCTATCTTCATCTCGGGAGACGATGCGGCCTACACTGCGCTCATGGGTCCGTCAACGGCAGGGGTGACAAACAGTTTTACCTTTGAAAGACCTGACGATACACAGGTGACCTACAGCTCCACCAAGGCCACTTTCACCATCAACTCGGTGTCATCGCCAAAGATTTTTGACCTGACAAGCGGAAAGACCGGCTACTTTGCATTCGACACATTCATAGAACCTTCAGAGCAGGAGCTGAACAACGTCTTTGCCGATTTTAAATCCGCGGGCATCACCGACCTCATCATAGACCTCCGTTACAACACCGGAGGCTTCATGAGCATAGCCGAGCAGCTTTCCAGCCTGGTGATGGAGGCTGCCGACACTACCAAACTGTGCTATTCTCTCAAATACAACGACCTCGTCGGACCTGACTGGGATCAGAGCTATAATTTCGTCAGAACGAGCAATCCTCTCGGTCTCGACCGGGTGGTATTCATAACCACCAGAAGCTCGGCATCTGCCAGCGAGGTGGTTATAAACAGCCTGAAACCGTATATCGAGGTCGCAATCGTCGGGGACACAACCCACGGCAAGCCTACCGGGATGGACGGATTCGGGTTTCCCTTCCCCTCACAGACGAATCCCAATCCTGATTATAAATACGTCTTCTTCCCCATCACCTTTGAATATCTGAATTCATTGGGTGAGGGTCGTTTCTATGACGGCATGGCTCCGGATATAAAAGCTATAGATGACATCACCCGCGACTTCGGTGATCCTGAGGAGGCATCACTGGCCGCAGCGGTAGCATTTCTTGAGGGCAGGAAGGCGGAGACAGCCGTTCCCTTCACCCGCAGCCGCATATTTTCAGAGGGTGACCAGCTCCCGAAAGAGCTTTTTCGTGATCCCAGCCACCTGTTTCTGAAGTGACTAAAGCTGAAGACGAGAAGATCATCCTGGGCATAGACCCCGGTACTACCGTGACAGGCTATGGCCTGATACGTGTGACCGGTAGAACGCCTTCTCTCATCACACTAGGTATCATTGACCTGCGCAAGAAAGAGGATCACTTCAGGAAGATACGTCACATCTTTGAGGAGACACTGAAGCTTATTGACCAGTATCATCCTGACGAATTTGCCATAGAAGCACCCTTCTACGGCAAGAACGTGCAGAGCATGCTGAAGCTTGGCAGGGCGCAGGGTGCGGCCATATCTGCCGCACTCTATCGTGATCTCCCTGTCTTTGAGTATGCCCCGAGGATGATCAAGATGTCAATCACGGGCCGGGGACAGGCGAGCAAGGAGCAGGTGTCAACCATGCTCAGCACCCTGCTCTCCTTCCGCAGCGAAAAGATGATCCTTGACGCCACCGACGCCCTGGGGGCTGCCCTCTGCCATTTCTACCAGAGCAGCAGACCTGCAGCGGCAAAAGAGTACAGAAACTGGGGCGATTACCTGAAGAAGAACAGCGACCGGCTCAAAGGGTGAGCTTCTGTGCCACCGCCAGCGCCACAACGCTGACCTTCACATCACCTGCCTCATGCACTGCGTTGACACATGCCTCAACGGTAGAGCCGGTGGTGATGACATCATCAACCAGCAGCATATGCCTGCCATCTATCTGTTCGGGCTTTACCGCCCTGAACAGCCCCTGAACATTCTCCCACCTCCCGTACCTCCCGTGCTTTGTCTGCGAGCCTGACTGAGAGATGCGGAGGAGCAGGTCTTTTCTTGATGGCACCCCTGTTGCCGCCGCCAGACCGGCGGCAATACATTCACTCTGGTTGTAGCCCCTGCTCCGCTGCCTGCTCCTGTGCAACGGTACAGGGATGATCATGTCGATGCCCTCCATGAAACCGCTCTCCGCAAGGATCGACCCGTAGAGTTCTCCAAGGCATCTGCCTATATCAGTCCTGCCCTCATATTTAAGCGCATGGATCATCTTCCTGATGCGGCTTCCCCTGTTATAGACCGAAAAGGCTGCCGCCCGCTCGATGAGACACCTACCCCAGAATGCCTGCTCAAGCATGTTCCCCTGCTGCAGATGAAATCCGGTCATGGCCATAGAGAGGAGACACCCGGTGCAGAGGACCTGCTCGCCCCTGACAAGATGTGCCCTGCATCCGAGGCACAGCCTCGGCAGAAACAGACTCAGAAAGTCGTCACCAATATCTTTTAACTGAAACACTTCACAGCGAGAAGCATTTCAAAGATATGATAAATACAATAAAATGGCTTTATGACGGAAATTTACTTACTTTGCCTACGTTATTATTTAAACCAATTGACAACTACATGAAGAAATGGATGATCGGCAGCCTGATACTCATCGCACTGATGGTTGTGGCTGCGGGCGTTTACGCCCAGACTACCGATAAGGAGAAGAAGCACACTAAGAAAGAGTGTACTTTTGTCGACAAAAACACGGACGGCAAGTGTGACATATGCGGTTCAACAGCAGATGCCTGCAAGAAAGAGAGCAAGGCAGCTGATGCAAAGGCCGACTGCGCCACCACTGCTGCAGGCAAGGATTGCTCGAAGTGCCCCTCGGCAGCAGGATGCGCCGGAACTGAGGCTGAGGTAATCCCTGCAGGCAAGGGTGAAGGCACTACCGCTCCCTGCTGCCCTGGCAAGAAGTGATTTCTGCTGACAGATTTAAAAAAAGCCCCCGTCGGTATGACAGGGGCTTTTTTTTCATCTTCCTATACTTCTCTTTTCAGAGTCTCACTCTCTCTCCTATGGCCCTGGCAAGCCGCTCATTCTCCTCCGGTGAGGGTGAGACACGCGGGTTGCTGAAGCGAAGATCGCTCTCCTCTGTTATTGGTACCAGGTGCACATGGGCATGAGGCACCTCCAGCCCGAGCACTGCTACCCCTATACGGTTGCACTCTATCACCTCCTTCATTGCCACGGCCACTTTCTGTGCGAAGAGCGTCAGGCCGGATAGTGTTTCCGGATCAAGATCAAAAATATAGTCAACCTCTTTCTTGGGTACCACAAGGGTATGGCCGGGCTTCAGCGGCCTGACATCAAGAAAGGCAATAAAGCGTTCATCTTCGGCGACCCTGTAGCAAGGTATCTCACCGTTGATGATCCGTGTAAATATTGATGCCATTTTCCTGGTTGATTTTTCAGATTGATATTTCTTCTATCTCAAAAGGTATGACACCGGCAGGTACCGTGACCTGCACGATATCACCCACCTTTTTCCCCATGATGCCCTGCGCAATGGGTGAGGTAGCTGCTATCTTGCCCTCCTTGAGGTTCGCCTCAGTCTCAGGCACAAGCTGGTACTCCATTACTGTTCCGTTGGCTTTGTTGCGGATTCTGACCCTGTTCAGGATCTGCACCGTCTTGGTGTTGATCCGTGAGCTGTCAATGATGCGTGATCTCGCCACCTGGTCCTCCAGGCGCGCTATCTTCATCTCAAGCATCCCCTGAGCCTCCTTGGCAGCTGAGTATTCGGCATTCTCTGAAAGATCACCCTTGTCACGTGCCTCTGAGATCAGTCTCGCAATAGCCGGCCTTTCATTACGGAGCAGATCAAGTTCCTCCTTCATCTTCTGAAGGCCCTCCTCTGTTACATAGACAAATTCCGACATAATTTACTGTAATAGGTTAAAAAATAAGAAGAATCCCGGCACTACCGGAACTCTTCAAAGAACAAATATAATAAATTTTTAAATTAAATCCAAAAAGAATGGCTTTTGTAATTATCTAATTATCAGATTGTGTACTCTTTTCTGTCGAGCAAGGCCGAATAAATAACAGCCTTTCTCAGGTCAAACCCGTCAATGAGGTCATCCAGGATTGCGGCATTGTAATCATACTCCGGGGCATCGCCTATCTCGCTGTCAGAGATCTCAGTATGGACAAAGTCCTGTTGGGAAAGATCGGCCAGTGCCGACACTCCCTCATTGGCGAAGTCTGCTGCCCTGTTTCGCGACAAAGACCCCTCGGAGGCGAAGGCTGCTGCCTTGTTTCGCGACAAAGACCCCTCGGAGGCGAAGGCTGCTGCCTTGTTTCGCGACAAAGACCCCTCGGAGGCGAAGGCCTCAGCCATGGTGGTGGCCGATGATCCCTCTCCGGCAAACTGGGCTGCCCTGGGTTCCTCATAGCTGCCTTCATTGAGAGGCTCAATTGGCTTGTACTGTGGCCTCGGCTGCGGTTGGGCCGCCGGCCGGGATTCGCCTCTGACCGTGGTGGCAGGCTTGGGCGGAAACGCCTTCCCTGCCGAGGCCTTCTTTTTCCTGCTGCTCTGCACTGAACCGGCAATGGCAATTATCGCCAGTAGGACATAAAAAATGAGACTGCCTATATCTTCCATAATGTCAATATTTCTTTATCTTGTATTGCTTCAGTTTAGGTTGTTTCTTCGGGTCCTTTGTCTTGACCTTTTTCTTATCCTTCGGGGGCTTTGGCTGAACCGGTTTCTTCAGGTCCGGCTTTTTCTGCTCTTTTTTCGTTTTCAGCTTTTTGGCCTTGTACCGCTCTTCAGTCAGACGGCTGTTGTTGTCCATCCTCTCCCTGGTTGCAGCACTCTGACTTTCATAATGCTGCCTTCTGAGCTCCTTCAGAGCCTTTTTATCCTCCCTCTCTCGCCTGGCTTCCTTCTTATCCTGCTCCTTCATGGCTCTGGCAGCTGCTCCGCGTGCCTTGATGCCGTCATTTGACTGCGGGCCCTTCCGTGTTTTACCGAACACCTCCCTCTCAAACTTGCGGGTGGCATTGCGCTGAGCATAGCAATCGTCAGACGGAACGACAAACAGGAGCAACCCCGCCACAACCAGAAACCTTAAAAATACTAATTTAAAATCCATTTCGTTACGCAATTGTAGCTTACAAAAGAGAATTAACTACATTTACAAACGTTGATTCTGATATGTCAGGTATAAAAATAAGGCTTTTTTTCCTCATCACCGCAACCATGCTGTTCTTAACGGCATGTAACAGTGATAAAAATGAGGTTATCCCTGATATTACCGTCGATTTCACGGTTTTTGCCTCCAACCCGGAGTTTTTTGACCTTTTCTACGCTCCGAGCACCAGCGCTCTTTTATCCTCGGCACACAGGCACCTTGGCCTGGGTACAGGAGGCTTTGACGGTAACGGCGTCATCATATATAACACGGGCTTTCAGGGGTTTGAATATTATGCCTATGACCGGACCTGTCCACACTGTTATGTCACTGAAGCTGCCAGCGTGGCTGTCAATATTGACGGGGTATTTGCAATATGCCCGAGATGCACTACGAACTACTCTCTGGCTCAAACAGGCCAGCCTTATTCCGGACCGGGACAATACTACCTTAAGAACTACCGCACAGCCTTCAGCGGTAACTCCGTCAGGGTCTGGAACAGGAAATAATCTTCCCTGGCACCTGTAATGATCAGGCTTGCAGGGCCTCAACCGGACAATAGTATTCTCTAGTACCTGTAATGATCAGGCTTGTAGGGCCCCTCAGGGGGGACGCCTATATAATCGGCCTGCTTCGCGGTCATCTTCGTAAGATGCACACCGAGCTGCGCCAGGTGAAGGCGGGCAACCTCCTCATCAAGATGTTTCGGCAGCCTGTAAACGGCTATTTCATAGTTGTTGGTCCAGAGATCGATCTGTGCAAGCATCTGGTTGCTGAATGAGTTGCTCATCACAAACGACGGGTGGCCCGTGGCACAGCCAAGGTTCACCAGCCTTCCTTCTGCCAGCATGAAGATGGCATGACCGTCAGGAAAAACGTACTTGTCTACCTGTGGTTTGATGTTGATCTTGGTGATACCCTTGTAATCATTGAGGGCATCAACCTGTATCTCGTTGTCAAAGTGCCCGATGTTGCAGACGATAGCCTGGTCCTTCATCTTCTCCATGTGTTCAATGGTGATGACGTCGCGGTTCCCGGTTGCGGTGACAAAGATGTTCGCCTCAGGCAGAGTCTCCTCCACCGTCTTTACCTCAAATCCTTCCATGGCAGCCTGCAGTGCGCATATGGGATCTATCTCGGTGACAATAACCCTGGCACCGTATGAGCGCATTGAGCGTGCCGATCCCTTACCCACGTCGCCGTATCCGCACACAACCACCACCTTGCCTGCAATCATCACATCCGTAGCCCTCTTGATGCCGTCGGCAAGTGACTCGCGGCAGCCGTACAGATTGTCAAACTTACTTTTGGTGACAGAGTCGTTCACATTGATGGCAGGTACGAGCAGTTCACCGGCCTCAAGCATCTGGTAGAGCCTGTGCACACCGGTGGTGGTCTCCTCTGAGATACCCTTCATCTCCCTGACTGTCCTTTGCCATTTGGTTTGATCTTCCGCCAGTATACTCTTCAGCGTATCGAATATGATACCCTCTTCCCTGTTTGAGGAAGTGGCATCAAGTGCCGACGGGTCTTTCTCAGCCTTGTACCCCATATGCACCAGGAGTGAGGCATCACCTCCGTCGTCCACGATAAGGTGCGGACCTTTCCCGTCAGGGAATGAGAGCGCCTGTGCGGTGCTCCACCAGTACTCCTCGAGTGTCTCACCCTTCCAGGCAAAGACCGGGATGCCCTCAGCAGCAATGGCTGCCGCGGCATGGTCCTGTGTAGAAAATATATTGCAACTCGCCCAGCGCACATCGGCACCGAGTTCCCTCAGTGTCTCTATAAGCACGGCCGTCTGTATCGTCATGTGCAATGAGCCGGTGATCCTGGCGCCCTTAAGCGGCTTTTCCGCCGAATACTTTTTCCTGAGTGAGAGCAGTCCGGGCATCTCCTTCTCCGCAATCTCAATCTCCTTGCGGCCAAAGCTTGCCAGCCCGATATCCTTTACCTTATACGGAAGTTCATGATTTATGAATGACATATATCTGTTTTTTAGGTCTGCAAAGATAACTAAAAAGAGTGATATTTGTTCAAGGGTGCAACAAATTGAGTGTCATCTCTCTCTCCATATTCAGTAATACAGCAGCATGAGTATTATCTCACCGTCCCTGTTGATGACCGCAGCAGCCTGATCGTCATCTCCCTGTCCCTCTGGAGCTGCGCAACAAGAGCCTCAACATTTTCAAACTTCATCTCATCGCGCAGCCTCTCACGGAACCTTACGGTCACATTCTTACCGTACAGGTCTGAGCCGAAGTCAATCAGGTGGGCTTCAATAGTGCTCTGCCCATCGTTATCACTTATTGTAGGCCGGAGCCCGATGTTCAGCATGGCAATATGCCACTGCGGGTCATCTTCAACCAACACCTCCACGGCATAGACGCCCGAGGCGGGTATCAGTTTATACCGGAAGTGCGGGGAGATATTTGCCGTAGGGAAGCCAATGTTTCGGCCAATCCGTTTGCCTGAGACCACCCTGCCTCTTGCCGAGTATTCATATCCGAGCATTATCGCGGCTTTTTTCACCTCTCCCCTCTCCAGAACTCGTCTTATGCCGGTGGAGCTGACAGCCTCTCCTGCTATCATGAAGGCCTCTTCTCTTGAGACACTGAACCCCAGCCTGGCGGAACAGTCGGTGACAGTGGTGCTGTTACCCTTGTGCCTGTTTCCGAAATGATGGTCAAACCCTGTCACAAGATGGCTGACGCCCAGGTGCCGAAAGAGTACAGCCTCCACAAACTCGCAGGCGGTCATGCGGCTCAGCTCACGCGTAAAAGGTATTATCACCAGGTGGTCTAGGCCTGTCGCCCGCATCAGGTCAACCCTCTCCTCAATGTCTGTAAGGAAGCGAAGGTGCGAAGGGTCGCCGGTAAGGACAATACGCGGGTGGGGATCAAAGGTAACGGCCACAGCATCGGAACCACGGCTGGCGGCCTCCTCCGTCACACGGCGCAGGAGCATGCAGTGGCCCAGGTGAACGCCGTCAAAGACACCCATGGTGACCACGGGTTTTCTGAATCTGATATTCTTATAGTCGTAGTGTACCTGCATAACTTTACGGCAGGGGCAAAATTAATAAAGACTGCAAAGCATAGCTCAATTTTTGTAATTTAGTAAAGATATTATGTGACATGAAACTTGCATGAGCAGCAGACCGCATAAAAATTTGAAATGTCAGGTTTCATTCAAACTCCATTCAAGCAACAGAATAAATATTCTCCCCGCGAATGAAAAGATTTTACGATATTGACCCCTGGCTTGATCCCTTCAAGGGTATCATTGAAGCGCGGATGAAATACCAGCGTGACCGCGAGGTTTTCATCACAGAAGGGAGCTCCCTTACTGACTTTGCCAACGGGCATCACTGGTACGGGCTTCACCACACCGATGACGGATGGCTCTTCAGGGAGCATGCTCCCAACGCCACAGACATAACACTTGTCGGCACTTTCGGCGACTGGAAGGAGGATGACCGTTACCGTCTCACCAGGGTAGGTGAGGGTGACTGGGAAGGGCATTATGAAGAGTCGATGTTCGCTCACGGTGACCTCTACAAGATGATAGTGAGATGGAAGGGCGGAATCGGCGAGCGTATACCGGCCTACGCCACCCGTACCGTTCAGGATGAGGATACCAAGATATTTTCAGCACAGGTGTGGCAGCCGGCAGAGGGCTACCACATGAAGCACCCCTCGCCTCCTCCCCCGCCCTCACTCCTTGTCTATGAGGCTCATGTGGGCATGGCCACCGAGGAGGAGAGGACCGGTAGCTACCGCGAGTTTACCCGTACAGTGCTGCCGCGGATAAAACGTCTGGGATACAATACCGTACAGCTCATGGCCGTGCAGGAACATCCTTATTACGGGTCGTTCGGGTACCATGTATCGAGTCTCTTTGCCGCCTCATCACGTTTCGGTACCCCTGATGAGCTCAGGGAGCTGATAGACACCGCGCACGGCATGGGACTCAGAGTAATCATGGACCTTGTCCATTCACATGCCGTGGCCAACACTCTGGAAGGACTGGGTCTGCTCGACGGTGACCCGGGGCTCTACTTTCATGCCGGGGACCGCCGCAAGCATGTGGCATGGGACTCACTCTGCTATGACTACGGCAAACCTAAGGTGACCCACCTGTTGCTGTCGAACTGCAAGTACTGGCTCGAAGAGTACCGGTTTGACGGCTTCCGCTTCGACGGTATCACAAGCATGCTCTACTATGACCACGGCCTGGGGTCCGACTTCGTATCATACAGCCAATACTTCAACGGCAACCAGGACGGTGACGCTATCGTCTATCTCACGCTCGCCAACAAGCTGATCCATGAGTTTGACCCTGATGCCACCACCGTGGCCGAGGAGATGAGCGGCATGCCCGGGCTGGCAGCACCGCTGTCCGCAGGAGGCATCGGGTTCGACTACCGCCTTGCAATGGGGGTACCCGATATCTGGATCAAGATGGTGAAGGAGATACCGGATGAGAACTGGGATCTGGGATATCTTCTTCACGAGCTCACCCAGCACCGGCCTGAAGAACGTGTTGTCTCCTACTGCGAGTCGCACGACCAGGCACTTGTAGGAGACAAAACCCTGATATTCAGGCTGGCAGACAAAGAGATGTACACATCCATGAGCATCCACACCCCAAGCCTGGTGATAGACCGTGCAGTGGCACTGCATAAGATGATAAGGCTTTTTACCTTCATTGCCGCCGGTGGAGGATACCTCACCTTCATGGGTAACGAGTTCGGGCATCCGGAGTGGATCGATTTTCCCAGGGAGGGCAACGGATGGAGCTACAAGTATGCACGCCGGCAATGGAGCCTGGCTGAAAATGAGCTTCTCCGCTACCGGTATCTCGATGAGTTTGACAGGGCAATGATAGAGGCAGGAGTCAGACACGGCCTGCCACAGACACAGTTTACCGAAACCCTGACACTTAACAACGCTGACAAAATCATAGCCTTCAGACGCGGGGAGCTCATTACAGTCATGAACTTCAACCCGACAGTTTCATTCACCGACTACGGTATAGAGGTTAAAGGCAAATTCAGGATCATACTTGATACTGACGATCCGCTATTCGGCGGACAGGGACGCATAGACTCAAGCCAGTCCTACTTCTCTCTGCCTGACAGGGGGAAATACGGGGTTACGGCACCACATCACCTCAGGCTCTACGTTCCTGCCCGTACTGCTATCGTGTTGAGGCAGGAAAGGGTAAGAAGCATCAGCGAACTGTAACTCAGTCAACCCATCTCAGCAGACAGAAGTCCTGACGGTGCGGCAGGGCTTCATGTTTGGCATATATGCGAATGCCGTAAAAGAAGGTCCCGGCCATCTCGGGCTGGAACTCGACACTGTAGATCACTCTTCCCTTCTTGCCGCTTACATATTTGAACTCCTTGCTGGCGAAGAAGGCATATTCGCCATTCTTCAGCAACCGGGTGATCACCATCTCCACACCAACATATTCCGGTGGGATATTCTTGATGTCGAGCACTATCTCCGTGGTGTAGGGATGGCCTGAACGGTAGACATTCCTCGTAGCATCGCCCAGATCGTATTTAACGATCTCAATCTCATCCCATACTCTGGTGATGTTGCTCTTCCAGTCGGCCAGCTCCCGTGCCATCGCATAGTTGTCTGCCAGCATGAGCCTGCTCCTCTCATGGAGCTTTCTGTAATATTTCTCCAGGTAGTCGTTGAGCATCCGGCGGGAGGTAAACTCGGGGGCCACCTTCACCATGGTGTTCTTGATATAGCTGACCCATTCACGCGGTACGCCGTCATTGTCACGCGAGTAGTATGCAGGTATGATCTCAAACTCCAGCATGTTGTAGATGGTCTCTGCATCCACATCGTCCTGCAGATCCTGGTTGGCGTAAACGCGCTTTTTGGGCAGTGCCCATCCGGCAAAGGCATGATATCCCTCCACCCACCATCCGTCGAGGACGCTGAAGTGCAGTGTTCCATTCATTACGCCCTTCTCGCCGCTGGTGCCTGAGGCTTCCAGGGGACGTGTAGGAGTGTTCATCCAGATGTCAACACCCCGCACCAGGTATCGCGCCAGCTCCATGTCATAATTCTCAAGGAACAGCACCTTGCCGGCAAAACGGGGCATCTGCGACACCTCATTGATGCGCCTTATGAGCTCCTGTCCTCCCCCATCATTGGGGTGGGCCTTCCCGGCAAAGACAAACTGTACCGGCCTCTCGGGATTATTGACTATCTTCTCGAGCCTGTCAAGATCACGGAACAGCAGGGTGGCTCTCTTATAGGTGGCGAATCTGCGTGCAAAACCGATGGTAAGTGCCTTCTCGTTGAGGTGGGAGCTGATATTCATCAGCGTACGGGGACTTACATGTCTCTCGAGCATGTCAGACTGCAGCCGCTTGCGGATATGGTCGAAGAGTCGCTTTTTGAGCTTCATCTTGATTTCAAATACGTTTTCGTCCTCCACCTTATATATCTTCGCCCACTGCTCGCGGTCGCCCTGTTCTAAGTGCTTCTGTCCTGTTATCTGCTCATATACATGTTCCCACTCCGGGGCCACCCATGTCGGGTGATGGACGCCGTTGGTGACATGGCCGATATAAAGCTCATCACGGAGATAGCCTGGCCACAGTTTCGAGAAGAGTCCGCGTGAGACGTGGCCGTGCAGCTGGCTGACACCGTTCATCTCCTGCGAGAGTCGCGTTGCCAGGTAACTCATGTTGAACTTGCGGTCATACTCGTCATTTGAGCGTCCGAGTGCCATCAGCTGCTCCCAGCTGATATTTAGCCTGGCATGATAGTGAGAGATGTATTTTCTTAGCAGGTCCTCCTCAAAAGCGTCATGCCCTGCCGGCACCGGGGTATGAGTGGTGAAGAGGGTTGAGGCCCTGATTATCTCCATCGATTCCTCAAAGGTGAGGTGTTCATCCTCAATGAGATGACGCATCCTTTCAAAGCCGATGAATGCCGAGTGTCCCTCATTGCTGTGGTATACGTCAGGTTTTATGCCCAGGGCTATGAGGGCACGCATGCCCCCGATACCCAGGATAAGCTCCTGCTTGAGCCTGTTTTCTGAGTCACCGCCGTAGAGGTGGTGGGTTATGGCCCTGTCTTCAATGGTGTTTTCCTCAAAATCGGTATCCAGAAGGTAGAGCTTCACCTTACCGACAGAGGCCAGCCATATGTGTGCCTTGACAATGCGCCCCGGCCATGTAAGCTGTATGGTCAGCGGATTGCCATCTTCATTCTTAACGAGGGTCACTGGCAGCTGTGAAAAATCCTCAGCCTCATAGGTAGCCTGCTGCTCACCCCTGGGACCGAGCTTCTGCCTGAAGTACCCGAAACGGTACAGCAGCCCGAAGCCTGTGATGCGGACATTCGAATCGCTGGCCTCCTTGAGATAGTCGCCGGCAAGTACCCCCAGTCCTCCCGAATAGATCTTCAGGCTCGGATGGATGCCGTACTCCATGCTGAAGTAAGCTACCGACGGCTGTCCGGCGATCTCAGGCCTGGCCATATAATCGGTAAACTCCTTGTAAATCCTGTCGGAATCCTTAAGAAAGGCCTCATCATCGGCAAGCACCACAAGACGTTTGTAATCTATCGCCTCAAGCAGTCTCTTGGGGTTATGCCCCACATGTTCCCATAGCGTCGGGTCCAGGCGGCGGAATAGAAACTCGGCATCACTGTTCCATGACCACCACAGGTTGCCTGCAAGCTCCTTGAGATAGCTCAGGCGCTCAGGCAGCTCTGACTGAACATAGATGTCCTTCCATACCGGCGCCTGCCGGGGCTTGCTCACCGGCAGTTCCGTAGCCTCGAGGATGCGTGCATACTCCCTTGGCTGTTCGCGGCGCTCGGTGCTCCCTTCCAGCGCCATTGCGTAGGCGTCGGTGTAGTAGTGGAAGAGGGTGTTCCAGTTGGCTATTCGCGATACCTCCCATGCTTTCTCCCTGGCAGACTGGAACTCTTCGGGACTCATCTGCAAAAACCTGCGGATGAACTGTTCCATACCCTTTATAACCTCCGGCTCATTGTCATCGGTACGGTCAAGCACCAGGCAACCGTCACCGGGGTTCGTGAAATAGGTGTTTATCCACATACCGAACCCCGACAGATTGGTGGTTACGGTAGGTATCCGGAACATGAGGCTCTCGAGGGGGGTGTAACCCCATGGCTCATAGTACGAAGGATAGACTGTCAGGTCAAACCCGATCAGGAGGTCAAAGTATGAGATGTTAATTATGCCGTCATTACCGTTGAGGTACGAGGGAACGAAGATCACCTTCACCTTCTCTTCCGGGCTGTTGAGAATGTTCTCACGCCTGAGCTGGTTGATCACCGGGTCATCATGCACATAGTGAAGTCCGTGGGTTAAGTACCTGTCACTGTCGGTGATTTTTGTGCCGTCGTTCATCGCGGCAAGAAGATCATGCCTGGGTCCCTTGTGATATGCCGGTACCAGGATGAAAGCTACGCATATTCGTTCACTATCTGCCTTGCGGTTGATCTCCCCAAGCGATGAGAGGAAGAGATCGATACCCTTGTTCCTGTACTCATATCTTCCGCTGGTGGAGATCAGCAGGGTATCCTCAGGCAGTTCCTGCCCCAGGAGGGCACCGGCAACAGACAACAGCTTGTCTCTCGCCGCCTTCCGTGCCTCATCGAACTCCTCCGCAGCCGGCACAAAGGAATCCTCAAATCCGTTGGGAGTGATGATGTCTGGCTTCTTGCCGAGGAATACCTCACATTCGCGCCCTGTGATCTCACTGACGGTGGTGAACACATCAGCCTGTTCGGCACTGATCCTCTCGAGAGACTGCTTTGAGATGACATTGAACTCATGGGCTGTCTGTTCAGGACTGAACTCATTGAGCCTGCTGTAGAGCTTCCGGTTGTTGCCGGCAATGCTGCGTCCGAGAACGGTTGCATGGGTGGTGAAGGAGGTGGTGATCCATGGCGCGTGCTCTTCAAGGTACAGAACACCCATGCCTGTCATCCACTCGTGGAACTGCGCGATGACCTTCGGATATTCACGGTAGAATGTGGTGAAGCTCTCGATGACCTTGCCAGCTGCATAACCGAACAGTGCAGGTTCAACATAATCCCACTGACCGGATATGCTGTCAAGCTGGTATGTCTCCCAGAAACGGGCGAAAACCTCATTCTGCTGCCCGAAATAGGGAGTAAAATCAATAAGCATCACCCGGGGATTGCCTTTTATGTTCCATCTACCCGTCTTTACGTTCAGCCCCTCCTGTGCTGCCACAGCCTTCCAGGGAAGGTACATGCTCTCATCAGGAGCGAACTCCGGGTTTGAACTGTCATCACGCCATACATCAGGCCCTATCAAAATATAGTTGTCGCCGAACTCATTGGCTACATTCAGTGCCTTGGTGGAGATTACAGTATAGATACCCCCAACCTTATTGCATACCTCCCAGCTCGTTTCGAACAAAAAATCAGCTCTCATTTTCATATAGTTACAATACAGTTAATACGCAAAAGCGTATGACAGTTACTCATTGCCATAAGATGCAACGATTATTTGCTGCCCGCTCCTTTCTTCGCCACACTCTTCCTTGCAGCACTCTTTTTTACCGACGCTTTCCTGGCATCTGTCTTCGCAGCTGCACTCTTCTTAACTTCATGTGCAGCAACGGTTTTGGCCGTTACGGCTTTCTTCCCTGCCGGTGTGGTGACAGCTTTTGCAGTTACAGCTTTCCTGCCCGAGGGAGCCGCAACTGTCTTTTTCCCTGCCGGCGCCGCGGCAACCCTTGTTGTTGCAACTTTCTTCCCTGCCGGCGCCGCGGCAGCTTTACCCTTTGTTTTGGCGGCAGCTCTCTTATTGGCAGTGCCTGCCTTTTTCTCAAGCTTTGTCAGTTTCTCCTGCAGCTCAATGATGACATGATCCTTCGATTGAATAGTTTCTGAGAGGCGGTTCACCTCTTCATCATGGTAATCAACGGGACAGAGGGTCTTGAGCCTGATCTCAAAATCGCTCAGGATATTCATGTAATTCATGAATGCCTGGTACGGGTTTTCATAGGGATTGAAATAGGCGTGTACCGCTCCGTCGGAGAAGAATTTCGTTGACATGTAGTAGAAGTGGTCGCTCGACTGCAGATAGACCCAGTCGCGCTGCAGTTGCTCAGAGCTGCATCCAGCCATCTTCTCTGCCATGCTGTATAGCTTTGTCACCGCCGCTGTCTGTAGCTCATTACCCATCCATGCCGTCAGGTCACGCTCCTCATCGGCCCAGGATATGGGCGACGGGACATGCAGCAGCGAGACCGGCTGATAATTGTCGGCCACTTCGGAAACAGTCATGAATTTGAACGGTGTCTTTTTGATGATGGCATCCGGCATATGTTTCAGGAAGTCAAAGATTCCTGTCTCCTTTTTCTGGTGCTCTCCGAAGGTCTCATAGTCCATGAAGATATTCACGACCTCAGATGACGGAGCCAGACCCTTGATCCATGAGGCGTACTTATCTGCGGCGAGCGGGTAACTTGACCATGATGTATCGGAAAAGCGGAACGCAATGTCATCACTGAGGGTGTAGTTGCGGAGCAATACCTTCAGTCTCGGGTTGATGGCGTTGCAGTAGACAAAGTTGGGTGACTTCCAGCCAAGGATGTGTTTTGCCCCTTCTGTGACGACAGCCTTGTATCCCATATCGGCCATCCAGTTACCGATCTCATCGGAGTAGATCAACTCGGTGTTTCTGATTGAGGTTGGCTGGTAGCCAATGTGCTCTGCCATCTTCTCACCGTGTACCCTGACCTGCAGTTCGAACCTCTCCCTGTTCATCAGGGAGGCCAGCGAGTGTGAGTTGGTCTCGGCAAGAAACTCAACGCATCCTGTCTCTGCAAGCTCCCTGAAAGAGGCAAGCACCTCCGGTGCATATAGCCTGAGCTGGTCTATAACGATTCCCGTAAGCGAAAAGGTCACCTTGAACTTGCCCTTGTGCTTCCTGATAAGGTCCAGGAGCAGATTGTTGGTTGGCAGGTAACAGTTGGAGGCGATCCTACGAAGGATCGATTCATTCATGAAATCGTCATAGTAATAGTGTTCATGACCCATCTCAAAGAAGCGGTAGCGCCTGAGCCTGAAGGGCTGATGAACCTGAAAATAGAGGCAGATTGCCTTTTTCTGTGGTGTGCTCATATCTGTTGGCTTGTCTGTTTCAAAACGCGGGTGTAAATATCTTTCACATGTGTGGCGGCCTTCTCCCACTTCAGTTTGTCAACCTCCTCCTTGCCGTTCATGATAAACATCCTTGAGAGGGCAGGGTAAGTCAGTATCCCGTAAATGGCATCAGCCATGGCCTCAATATCCCAGAAATCGACTTTGACGGCATGGGTGAGCAGCTCGGCCACGCCGCTCTGCTTGCTTATAATGACGGGGACATTCGACTGCATGGCCTCCAGTGGTGAGATACCGAAGGGTTCCGATACTGAGGGCATGACATATACATCACTCATCCTGAGCATCGTGAACACATCATTGCCACGGAGGAAGCCTGTGAAGTAAAACCTGTCAGTGATACGGAGGCTGGCGGCGTGGCGCATCATACGCTCCATCATGTCACCGGATCCTGCCATCACGAATCTAACCTTGGGCATGCGAGACAGAACCATCCTCGCTGCCTCTATGAAATACTCGGGTCCCTTCTGGAGGGTTATACGGCCCAGGAAGGTAACGATCTTGTCATCATAAGCCCTCGCGGGGACGTCCAGCTCGGAATGGTGCAAGGGCTCAACGGCGTTATATACCGTCTCCACCTTTTCCGGGTCAATGTCATAGTTGTTTATCACTATCTCACGGGTGAGATTGCTTACCGTGATGATCTTGTCGGCAGCATCCATCCCCTCCTTCTCCATCTTGAAGACCACCGGGTTGACATTACCTCCGCTGCGGTCGAAGTCAGTGGCATGGACGTGTATCACCAGGGGCTTGCCTGAAACGGCCTTTGCAGCTATACCAGCGGGGTACGCAAGCCAGTCGTGCGCATGGATGATATCAAACTCCTGTTCCGAGGCTATTACCTGGGCAACTACCGAGTACTTGTAAATCTCATCCATCAGGTTGGCTCCGTAAGTGCCTGAAAAGTCCACCTTACCCTGCTTGTTGGTACTCACAAGGAGATCTGTATCGGCTACCTCTCCCCGGGTCATCTTCCAGAAATCTTCAGGATCAGTATAAGGTACCAGCCGGGAGAAGACCTCGATCTTTTCCACCGGCTTCATAAAATAACGGTACTTCACCTTCTTGAAGGCCACGGACACGGTGTTGGCACCAATAAGGCTCACTATGCTCTGATCTTCATCGCCGTAGGCTTTGGGGACCACGAAGATAACATCCACATCCTTCTGTGATGCAAGACCGCGGGTGAGACCGTAGCTGGCAGTCCCCAATCCACCTGCAATATGAGGGGGGAACTCCCAACCAAACATCAGGACACGCATATCATTATAGTTTTTCTTTGTATTTCGTCTCCAGAAGAGAGTATATGCGCAGCACTTCAGCCACACTCCAGGCCTGTGATATCGCCCCCCTCGATTCGTGGGGCGGGTCACCGTCATAAATTTCCGATATGGTGGAGATCCCCGCCTCGGTCAGTGTCTCCTCAAACCCCATTATCAGTTTTCTCACGCGCGAGACGCCTCCCTCGCCATAGACCCTCAGCCATCCCTCGCAGAACGGGCCCAGCAGCCATGGCCATACTGTGCCCTGGTGATAGGCGCTGTCCCTCTTCTCCTGCGTTCCGCAGTAGATACCCTGGTATCCCTCCTCCGAAGGAGATAGTGTTCGTAGTCCGCGGGGAGTGACAAGCATCCTGTTTGCAGTATCCAGTATGCTCTTCATCTGCTCTTTTGTCAGCATGGTATAGGGCAGTGAAGTGGCGAGCACCATGTTGGGCCTCACCTGCATATTTCGTTTTTCCGGGTCACTGACATAGTCAGCCAGGTAACCCAGTTCCTCATCCCAGAAGAGCTCGGTGAACGACCTTGTTATCAGCTCAGGCATCATCTCCCACTCCTTGACGAATATCCTGTCCCTGGCACTGCGTGCACAGTCGAGAGCAAAAGATACTGCATTGTACCAGAGGGCATTGATCTCCACGGCATAGCCGCTGCGCGGTGTCACCGGCACTCCGTCGACTATTGCATCCATCCATGTGAGCGCCTTACCGGGTGCATCAGCATAGATGAGCCCTTTATCCCTCATATGTATACCGAATGAGGTGCCGTCACGGTATGCAGCAAGCACTGCCTTCATGGGCGCCCCATACCTCCTCCACGCCTCCCTGGCCTCCAGCCCGTAGCTGTAGATCGCCTGGAAGAACCACAGAGGAGCGTCAACACTGTTGAAGACAGGATTGTCTGCCTCGCCCATATTGGGGAAGAGCCCGCCCTTCATGCGCCGCACCTGGGTGTCAAGCACGGCAGCGTACAGATCTTCCTGCTTTCGCGCCAGGGCGATGCCGGGTAACGAGATGAAGGTGTCACGCCCCCATGACCCAAACCAGTGGTACCCTGCCACAATTGTCGTGTCTTCACCCCTCTTCTCTATAAACTGCTGCGCAGCATTGCGGAGAGAGTTGCAGAAGTCGCTGCGCGGTATCTTTGATGATACTGTCCTGGTAAATTTGGTCTTGAATCCTGAGGGTTTCTCCTCCCTCGTCGAGGCTGAAAAGACGATTACATCATCTTTGCCGGCGGTAAATTCAAAGAACCCCGGAACAAAGAGATCCTCCGAGAAATCATACCCCCGCTTCTGCTCCTCCATATACTCCACCCCCAGGTGCCAGTCAGGCACGGGAACGAACTCCGACTTGCAGGAGAGCTGCATGTTAAGCCAGGGAAACCCGTCATACATGCGCGACCTGATGCCACCGGGAATCTCCTCTACACGGGTGTTTGCCCACATGTTGGCATGAGTAAGCTGATGTACATTCCTGAAAGCAAGAAACGGCCTCAGCTGTATCTTCACAGGCTCGTCAGTGTCAATGATGGTGAGCCTGAGCAAAAACTGCTCTTCATAGTGAACCAGCAGACGCTCCTGCTTCATAAAGACATTGCCTACCCTGTAGGTCATGCCGGGGATATCCTGTATGTCAAAGTCTTCAATATACTTGTGGCCTTTAGGACTGTAATAATCGCCCTGATACTTGCGGATGCCCGTATTGAAGCTCTGGCCGTTGCTGACAACAGTGGAGTCGAGTCCCGACAGAAGTACATGCCTCTCGCCACCGAGAGCATCAACGGGACAGACAAGGAGACCATGGTATTTTCGTGTGTTGCAGCCTACAATGGTGGTTGAGGAATAGCTGCCGGCCCTGTTGGTTCGCAATATCTCGCGGCTCAGGGAATACTCAAGATTAACTACATGAGCCTTGTCAAATTTAATGTATCCCATAGTTCAAGGAGTTCCGTTTAAGTCCAGAAATAGTGAAAAAATAACTCTATTAATATAACACTAATAAAAATCAAGTGCAAAGAAAAGCAAAAAAAACAGATTTATTAAGCGGCAGCAGAACATGCCGTCACCCCTGAAGGCTCTCAAAAAAAGATATCTTTGTAGTCTGATTACTGAACCAATGCGCGTCTAAATAGTTCGATCAAGATGAAATATTTCAACAGCAAAAAAGGGGGAAAACTGTTTTATGTAATATTTAGCCTCCGGAAGCCCGTAATATTGACGGTTGCCGTGGCCCTGCTTGCGGCGATGAGCGGCTGCGGCAGTGATAATTTCACCGTCAGCGGCACCGTGGAAGATGCCCTGGAAGGTGAGTACCTCCTTCTGAGGCAGGTGAGACCGGGGCATCTCGAACCGGTTGATTCGGTGAGACCGGATCAGGAAGGGAAGTTCAGCTTCCGTCATACAACCCCGTGGCCGGCGTTTTACATGCTCAGCATGGGCAGTGATGACTTCCTGACCCTGCTGGCCGCTCCGGGTGACAGGATAACCGTTGAGGCAAAACACAATGCGCTGTCAGAACCGACGCTGATCCAGGGCTCTGAAGAGAGCTCCCTGATGCTGGCCTTCCGAAGGGATCACCAGGAGGTGATAGAGGAGTTGCAGCAGCTTACGGAGGTGTACAACGACAGCCTCGGGAGCCCCCGGCTGCCGCTGCTGATGGACAGCCTCGACAGGAGGGCCGCGGAACTGGTCTCCGGCATCCGTGAGAGAGGCAGTGCCCTTCTTGAGGAAAACACCGGCTCGATGGTGGCGATATGGCTTCTGAACCAGCAGGTGGTGCCAGGCAAACAGCTCTTTGAGGCAACCAGGGAGCCGGAACTGTTCTACAGGGTCGACTCACTGCTCTTTGATCAGTACCCGGAAGCAGACCTGGTGGTCGATCTTCACCGGTTTGTGGCAGGGCTCAGAAACTCCCTGGCGGTGAGTGCAACCACAGACCCGCGACCGGCCGTCGGCAGCCTGCTGCCCGAGATCGCACTTCCCGACCCTGGCGGCGACACAGTAAAACTCTCTTCAACCCGGGGCAGCATTGTGCTGGTCGATTTCTGGGCTGCCTGGTGCCCGCCGTGCCGCGAGGAGAACCCTAACCTTGTAAGCCTGTATGACCTGTACCACAACCGCGGGTTCGACATATACCAGGTGTCGCTTGACATCAGGAAGGAAGACTGGACAGAGGCAATAAAAAAAGACAGGCTGGGGAGGTGGCACCATGTCAGCGACCTGAAATACCGTGACTCAGAGGTGGTAAGGAGCTTCGGACTATCAGAGATACCGTCAAGCTTCCTGCTTGACCGCGAGGGAAGAGTGGTGGCAGTAAATCTCAGGGGAGACGCCCTCCGTAAAAAACTTGAGGAACTGCTGGGCGGACAGTAGCCAATGGCTATTTTTGTTTTCTTTGCAGAGGAAACTGATGTTCAAAATGAAGAGGCTGATATTGATAGTTCTGGCTGCCCTGACGGTTGCAGGTTGCGGCAATGACAATAAGGTAACCATCAGGGGCACGCTCAGTGACAATACGGAGGGTCTCGCCGTCCTGGAAAAGTCAGAGGTAGACCACAGTACCGTGATTGACTCTGCAGTGATAAAGCGCGGTCATTTAAAATTTGCGCTTGAGATCACCGGCCCCGAGTTCCTGCAGGTACGTTTTGAAAACGACGAGTTCATAGGTCTGCTGGCAATGCCTGGTGAGGATATAGACCTCAGCTTCGGCAAGTCGCCGCTGGCAATGAACTATACCGTCTCGGGGTCACCGGGATCGGAAGAGGTCAGGATGCTTGATCTCCGGCTGCTGGAGACTAACACTAAGCTCGATTCCATCAGAAAGATCTATTCAGACCTGAGTGCTGAGGAGATAGCCGCCAGGGGTGCTGAGCTGGAAGCGGCATATGTTGACATCGTTGATGCCCAGCGAAATTTCAACATAAAATTCGTCATCGAGAACATCAGCTCCATGGCCGCGATAAAAGCGCTATACCAGCGTATTGACGAGAACACCTATGTGCTGTACCAACCCCGTGACCTGCAGTATCTGAAGATCGTCTCAGACTCCCTCTCGGTAAAGTATCCCGTCTCAAGACATGTCCGTGCCCTGAAGGAGAATGTCACCTCAGAGCTGAACCGCATGTACATCGACCGTATGGCCTCGCTTGCCTCGCAGCTGCCGGAAGCAAACACCACACCGGCACTGCCTGATACAAAAGGAAATATGGTCAGTGTAGCATCCCTCAGGGGTAAATATGTGCTTGTCTCATTCTGGCTCACCACATCCCCGGAATGCCTTGCTGAACTGCCCTTGCTGAGGTCGCTCTACACGGAATATCACGCAAAGGGACTGGAGATCTTCCATGTCAGCCTTGACCGGGATGAGGAGATATGGAAAAACAGGGTTCGCTTCGAAGAGATCCCGTGGATCAGTGTCAGGGAGGAGGATCCTCTCAACCCGGTCTATGCCCGCCTGATGAACGTGCAGTCGGTGCCGTCAAACCTCCTGTATGATCCCGAGGGGAACATCATCAACAACAATCTTACGGGCCGTAACCTGCAGATCAGGCTGGATCAGGTATTCAACAAACAGTAGCAATCTTGGGAGGCCGGAACACATACTTTGCATCTGACTTTCACCTTGGACTGGCAGCCGGCACCGATCCCCGTGAACGTGAGCAGAGGGTAATCACCTGGCTGGAGAGGGTGGCCGATGAAGCCTCTGCAATATACCTTTTAGGTGATCTCTTTGATTTCTGGTGGGAATATAAAACTGTGGTCCCGAAAGGATTCGTCCGTTTCCTCGGCACCGTGGCCTCTCTCTCTGACAGAGGTATCGATATCCATATGTTTGCAGGTAACCACGATATGTGGATGAAGGGTTACCTGGCCGATGAGTGCGGAGTCACGGTGCATCATGAACCTCTCCTGACAGAGATCGGCGGTGAAAGCTTTTATCTTGCCCACGGTGAGGGTCTCGGCAGCAGGAACATGGGTGGCAGGATGCTCTTTGCCTTCTTTCGCAACAGAATTGCTCGCACTCTCTTCTCTGCCATCCATCCCCGTTTCGGCATGGCCCTGGGCCATGGGTGGTCACAGAGCAGCCGTCTGGCCAAACATGTCTCGTTACCCTTTATGGGCGAGGAGAAGGAAGACCTTATCCGCCATACCCGTTCACTGGCAGCAACTGGATGCAAGGCACGCTACTACATCTATGGACACAGGCACCTGCCCCTGACATTCGATGAGGAGGGCAGGAGGATGATAATTCTGGGCGACTGGTTCAGCTGCCGTGAGAGCTATGCTGTGTATGACGGAATGAACCTTAGCCTGGTCAGTGAGCCTTTACAGGCTGCAGGCTCCTGATCCGGATTATACTGTTGCGCTCAGCCCGGCTTCAGCTTTAATACTCTTAATCCGACCGGCAATTGGTGCGGTCAGTGCGATTTCTGGCTGCGGGCTCTGACCCTCACCGTGATGGTGTAGTAGGAGTAGTCGTCGTTCACCTCCTCGAACTTGTATGTAAGCCTGTGACCTGACCTCCTGGCCATCTCCAGCAGTCCCATATAACCGGTGGTGACCTTGGTCATATCCTGTCCCATCAGAGCCACCTTCAGGAGCTTCTTGAGGCCCTCCTCGTCGTAACTGTTGACCATCTCCAGCTTGCGCACAAGGTGTTCGATGTCACTCTTCCTGATAAGATTGCCCGAGGTGATGATGAATGATGTTGGCCTCTTCCTGATCATTGCCAGGGGTATGCCGTGCTTCTGTTCGGCATCAAATCCCGGGCTGTGCTGTGCGACATTCTGGAAGAGCTCTATCAGGGTGGCGAAGACACGCTTGTGCAGGTTCTGCTCAAGGTCTGTCTCCCGCATGGTGGCTTCGCTGAAGCTGAGCAGCTCCTTGCTGATGGCATGTGTCAGGGGGCCGGCCCAGATGAAGATGATATCATTGGATTTCATGGTGCGCTCAAGATTGGCCACCATGGCTGAGTCAAAAGAGCCTTCGGCGCCTGGCCCGGCAATTCCTTTGCCTCCTGCGTCAACCGTTTTGCTCAGTATGAAGTATGAATACTTGTCATCAATAGGAAGGAAGTCATAGTCTAGCCTGTTGCCCGTCTTGCGCGCCATCTCCATGAGGCCAAGTCCTGCCCCACCCTTGTGCCCTATACTGGAATCCTGAAGCATTGTGCGGTATACCTCCCTGACCTTCTCGGGGTCGAGACTGTTTATCTTCTCAAGATTCTTTCTCAGACCTTTCACATCGCTGTTTTTCAGAGCGTTGCCAGTGCTCACAGTGTAACCGTCCTCGGTCTTGCTGTAGACCACCAGTGAGGTTACCTCATCGTTCTTCGAAATGCCGTGCCTGGTAATATTCTGAAGGTTTTCAAGCACGAACATGAAGAGTCTCTTGCGCCCCAGAGGATTGAACTCAGAGAACTCCATCTCCCGCTCAAGGATAGTTAGCAGTCCGGCAGAGTTGATCTCCGTCACCTCGCCGCGGTAGGCGAACATCAAATGTTCATCCGACAGCTTTTTTCTTAATCTGTTAATCAATTCCATACTTTCCGACCAGTATTGAAATGGTACTATTCCCCGGTCACAAATTAAGCAAAAAGATAGATGTAATAAAACAACAGGCTGATTTTTATCCGGCCCATCCCTCCCTGTCGAGGCTACGGTAGTTGATAGCCTCGGAGATGTGGTCGGGTCTGATGGTCTCCGACTCATCCAGGTCGGCTATGGTACGCGAGACCTTAAGTATTCTGTCATAGGCTCTACCGGACAATCCTCTCATTTCCATGGCGGCCCTCAGCAGTCTTCCGCCGGCATCGTCGAGGTGGCAGTGTCTGCGTAACATGGCGGAGGTCATCTGAGCGTTGCAGTAGATGCCGTCGTGACCGGAAAAGCGTTTTGCCTGTATCTCCCGGGCTATGACGACCCGCTCACGCACTGCGGCAGAGGACTCTGCGGGTGTTGTGGCGGCAAGATTTTCATAGTTTACCGGCACAACCTCTATATGAATGTCAATACGGTCCAGCAGCGGTCCCGAGATGCGGCTCAGGTATCTCTGCACCATCCCGGGGGCACAGGTACACTCCTTCTCCGGGTGGTTATGATAGCCGCAGGGGCAGGGGTTCATGCTTGCAATGAGCATGAATGAGGCCGGAAAGTCGCAGCTCAGCCTGGCCCTGGCGATGGTGATGATACGGTCCTCCAGCGGCTGGCGCAGCACCTCCAGCACGCTGCGTTTGAACTCCGGCAGTTCATCGAGGAAGAGCACACCGTTATGTGCCAGGCTGATCTCCCCTGGCTGGGGCACGCTTCCTCCGCCGACCATGGCGATGTCCGAGCTGGTATGGTGGGGACTTCTGAAGGGACGGCGGGTCATCAGTGAGAGATGACTGTCGATCTTACCGGCCACCGAATGAATCCTGGTTGTCTCCAGCGCCTCTTCTAGTGTTAGGGGTGGCAGTATTCCGGGCAGCCGCCTCGCCAGCATCGTCTTACCGGAGCCGGGAGGACCAATCATGACTGCATTGTGTGAGCCGGCGACGGCAACCTCCAGGGCCCGCTTGACGGTCTCCTGCCCCCTGACATCCGCAAAATCAATGTCATAGATGTTTCCTTCACGGGTGAAGAGGGAGTGGAGGTCCATCTTCAGGGGTGTCAGGCGTTTTTCGCCGCGCATATAGTCGAGCACCTCCCCCAGGCTGGTGACGCCGAAGACATCCAGACCCTCAACCACTGCCCCCTCCTGTGCATTCTCCGCCGGCACCATCATGCCACGGAAGCCTTTGGCCCGTGCCTGGAGCGCCATGGGCAGTACCCCCCTGACGGGCTTCACGGCGCCGTCGAGGGAGAGCTCACCGGTAAGCATCACTCCCTCGAGACCTCCGGCGCCTATCGTCTCCGCCGCAGCAAGGATGCCAACGGCTAGCGGGAGGTCATATGAGGATCCCTCCTTGCGTATGTCGGCAGGTGCCATGTTGATGATCACCTGCCGGCCGGGCCAGTGGAGTCCCACCGCCCGGAAAGCCGACTCAATGCGCTGCTGACTCTCCTTCACGGCAGCGTCAGGCAGCCCCACAAGCATATAGCGTACACCGCGTGTAACCTCTACCTCTATGGTTACCGGTACTGCCTCGATGCCGAACACCGCAGCGCTGAAGGTCTTAACCAGCATGGCTCGCAAATTTATGTTGCACAATAAAAGAGGAAATGCACCATAAATTTATGAACTGCAACTGAAAAGTGCAAGAGGAAAAGGAAAAAGAGAACCTGATTATTCGCCACCCGGACTTCTCTCAGTCAAATATAAAGATCTCCTCTATCGGCACTCCAAATACAGATGCGATATCATGTGCCAGCTTCAGCGACGGATTGTACTTGTTCTTCTCCAGGAAGACTATTGTTTCACGCCTCACATTAACCTTCTTTGCCAGGTCATCCTGTGTCAGGTTGTACCTCGCCCGGTACTCTTTGATGCGGTTATTCATGGCGGATGCCTCTTAATCTTATTACAATCCAGCAGATAAACCATATGACTGCCATTGACAGAATGCCGGCACTAAGAACCTGTTCGGTATCCAGCGTGACCCTGTCCTTCAGCCAGATCATGAAGACCCACATATAGAGAGAGATGTAATACGACCATGCCGCTGTTTTCTGCATTATCTTCTTTGAGAGCTCATCCTCATGCGGCTCACCCCTTTTTGCAGAGGAGAGCCTGCGGAATGCTAAGACAAGTCCCAGACCGACAAGGACAATAATTACTCCGAAGGAAACAATCTCAAAACCGATTTTGTGATTCTCCGTTCCGAAGAACCAGATAGCTGTCGCGGTAAGAACCAATAAAGCAATTGCAAATGCGATCCATACTCTTTTCATGATTATCAGTGTTAATTATTTCTAACACAAAGTTAGATATAAATAACATTAACTTCCAAATGTTTTTCGGTTTTTTTAAAAAAAAATGTTGCGGGGGTCAGTTTTGCCGCGACTTCTCTCCGAATTTATGGAGTTTAACCTCGGTCGGGCTGATAGTCACGAGGCATCCCTTCGGGAGGTCAGAGAGCCCGGAAGAGATCAGGTTATAGAATTCCTCTATCTTTTCGGTGCGGTCAATCATCTCGATAACAACGGGCAGCTTTTCTGTCAGCTCCCAGAATTTTGAGGTATGTATATGGCTGCTCAGTCCGTAACCCATCACTCCCCGGTAGACTGTGGCACCAGAGATTCCCTCTTCCCTGGCCCTGTAGACGATGGCTTCATACAATAACTGTGAGCCAAGTCTGTCTGTTGTACTGGCATATACCCTCATGACGGAATGGGAACTCTTTTCCATGGTCAAAACAAATTAGTCAATGTGTAACCCAGATAAACGGCAACAAATCCGAGAAAGATGCTCAACCCTGTGTAAAGCAGTACGGCCATCATCTGGCCGTTATGGATCAGCATCAAATTCTCATTGGCAAATGCAGAGAAGGTGGTGAAGCCGCCGCAGAGACCCACCATCAGGAAAAGCCTCCACTCCGGTGTCAGTATGAGGCTTTTTTCTGCGATGCCTGTAAGAAACCCTATTACCAGGCAGCCCGTTATGTTTACAAGCAGGGTGCCTGCCGGAATGGAATGGAAGTTTACGGTAAGGTTAAGCTGCGACACCAGGTATCGTGCTACGCTACCCAGGAAACCGCCCGAACCTATGATCAGTAAGTTTTTGAGCATTCACGAATAATTCTCCGGCAAATGTACATCTTTAAAATAGAAGGAGGATTAACACGCCACGGTATCCCGGTGACGACCTGTTGCAGAGGGGCAGAGCCTGATCCGGTTTGCCGGGGTCGATCTCCTTGCAACCGGGCAGTGCCTGATCCGGTTTGCCGGGGTCGATCTCCTTGCAGCCGGGAAGAGCCTGATCCGGTTTGCCAATAATCAGCCCCTTCTACACCCCAATAAAAAAATCAAAATAAAGCTTGCCGTTTAAAAAAAATGTATTTAATTTTGACTATTTGGTTAAATTAAATGATTAATCTAATTAGTTAATCTATATGGTTAAGAAAAGGAAATTGATTGGCCAGACCCAGTCGAAGATCTTTGATGCCGCCACGGAAGTATTTGAAGAAAAGGGTTATGCGGGGGCCCGCATGCAGGTGATAGCTGACCGGGCAGGGATCAACAAGGCACTTCTTCACTACTATTTCCGGACCAAAGACCAGCTCTTTATGGCTGTCTTCCATGTGCTGCTAAAGAAGATGTTCGAAAAGATCCTCTCCATTTTCATGGAGGAGGCTACCTTCAAGGAGAAGATGCGCAGGTTTCTCGACGAGCATATTGAATTCCTCATCAGGAATCCCAAGCTCCCCTTATTCCTTCTGAATGAGATATCACGTAACCCGGCGCTGGCGGAAGGACTGAGGGAGACGCTCCAGTATTCACAGATTCGTGACCTCATTTACGAGAAGCACTCCAAGGAACTCAAGGGTTACGGTATTAAGAAAAGCGATATGCCACAGCTGATGATCACAATAGTGGGAATGTCGGTCTTCCCCGTTGCGGCACGCGACATGATAGCGATCATGATGCCGCAGCTGAATGACAGCAGGAAGTTCAACGCCTTCATGCAGGGGAGGAAGGATTTTGCTGCCGGGTTTGTCATGACCGCCCTGAAAAACCGCAAGAAATGAAAAGGATATTTGTTGTTCTCTGGCTGCTGTCTATCCTGTTGACCGCCGGCCGGGCCCAGAAGATCTCCGCCGGTGACAGGGCGCATGAGAGTTCCGCCACTCTGCAAGCACAGCAGAGCAGCGCCGTCGGCCGGGCACATGAGAGTTCCGCCACCCTGCAGCCACAGCAGAGCAGCGCCGTCGGCCGGGCGCATGAGAGTTCCGCCACTCTGCAAGCACAGCAGAGCAGCGCTGGCCGGGCAAAGAAGATCATCACCCTGCAGCAGTGCTATGACTCTGCCGCTGCAGCGACACCCCTGGCAGGTGAGCGTAAACTCTATTCACAGATGACCCGCCTCCGTGAGCAGAACCTGGATGTCACATGGCTGCCGTCGCTCGACCTGAACGGCACCTTCGCCTGGCAGTCCGACGTGGTGGATCTCTCCGAAATGCTGGGCTCCGTCCCCCTGCCACCGGGCTCGCTGCCGGCAATACCTCACGAGCAGTACAGGGCTACACTTGATCTGGGACAGATGATATGGGACGGCGGCGTGACACGCAACGCCAGGGCCGTGGAACAGGTGGTCAGGGAACTCAACTTGCAACAGAACGAGGCTGACATATACCGGCTCAGGGAGCAGGTTAATAACTACTTTTTCCAGATCCTCCTGATAAGGAGCCAGATCGAGGTCACCTTTGCTCTCATCAAGGAGCTCATGACGCGGACCAAAGAGATCGCCTCCGGAGTGGAAAACGGGGTTGTGCCGTCGGTAACTCTCGACGTGCTGAAGGCTGAAACCATAAAGGCGGAGCAGTCAGTGCTCGAGCTGATATTCCGCCAGAAGTCACTGGCAGAGGCACTGGAACAGATCACCGGCATGACGGAACTGGTGAATGCGGAGCTGATTCTTCCGGAACAGGTCATCACCGGCAGCGACCTGAAAAATAACCCCGATCTACGTCTCTTTGAGACCCGCAACCGGCAACTGAAGCTTTCAAAGAACCTGCTGAAGAGCCAGCGGATGCCCAGGCTCTTCGGTTACGCCCAGGCAGGCTACGGTAATCCCCCAGGCAACAATTTTCTCTCAGACAACGCAGACTTTTACTATTCTCTCGGTGCCGGCGTCAAATGGAAGATCTTCGACTGGAACAAAAACAGCAATGACCGCAGGTCGCTCACACTGCAGCAGCAGCTCCTGGAGGTAAGAAAGAGTGTGGCGGAAGAGGCATTGCAGCGGCTGCTGACCCTCAAAATGGCTGACATAGAATCATTGCGTAAAGCTGCTGCCCTCGATGAGGAGCTGATAACCATACGCAAAAGGATTACCGCCACCGCCGCCTCCCAGCTTGAGAACGGGGTAATCACTGCCTCTCAGTACATGACCGAGCTCAACAGCGAAAAGCAGGCAATCATCACTGCTGCCGCTCGCAAGATCAGCCTCGCCAGGGCGGAGACCGAATATATGCACATCACAGGATACAATGAATAAATTTCTTTGGACCGTTCATGATTGACCCGGAGTATTAAATGAGCATTTACAATCTTCCTGCAATCAGGTGCGGTTCTGTCAGACCATAGAAATAAATACACCCATATGAAAAAGTTACTTATACCGGCATTAATTCTCCTTGTCTGCGGCTGCTGCCGCGGTGAGAGTGACGCTGATGCCTGGGGCACCTTTGAGGCCGACGAGGTCACTATCTCTTCCGAGTCATCGGGCAGGATCATCTTCCTGGATGTCAACGAGGGCAGCCTGGTGGCCGGCGGCGACGTCATCGCCGTCACCGACACCACCATGGCGGTGCTGCAGCGGGCAGAGCTTAACGCGGTGACGGCGCAGGCGCAGGCGCGCCTGGCGGGCATTGCGGCGCAGGATGCCGTAATACAGCAGCAGATCGCCAACCTGAGCATCAACCTCGAACGCACGCGCCGCATGCACGTTGACGGCGCCGCCACGCAGAAGCAGCTCGACGACCTCACCGGGCAGATGGAGGTGCTGCGTCGCCAGGCAGAGGCCAACAACACCCAGCGCCGTGCCGTGGCGGCAGATATGCAGGGTATAGAAGCCAAACGTGCCCTCCTCAATGAGCAGATAGCCCGCAGCACGGTGCGCGCTCCGTTCGACGCCACGGTAATACAGAAATATGCCTCGGCATACGAGGTCACCGCAGCCGGCAAACCGCTGGTGAAGATTGCCGACATGAAGAGCATGAAGCTGAAGGTATGGGTCAGCGGAGCACAGCTGGCCGACGTGAAGGCCGGCGCGACATGCACCGTCCGCATTGACGACGGCGGGAAGGGATTCAGAAACTTTGACGGCACCGTCACACACATAGCTGAAAAGGCCGAGTTCACCCCGAAGATCATCCAGACAAAGGAGGAGCGCGTTAACCTAGTCTATGCCGTCACCATTGAGGTGTCCAACGACGGCTCCATAAAGGCAGGCATGCCCGGCGAGGCAATATTTCAATGAGATGACAGCTGTTGAGGCACTGAATATTACTCACAGGTACGGCAGGGTAACCGCCATCGACGATATCTCCTTCAACGTCAATGAGGGCGAGTTGTTCGGCTTCATAGGTCCTGACGGCGCCGGCAAGACCACCCTCTTTCGCATCGCCGCCACCCTCTTCATACCTGCAGGCGGCCGCATGACGCTCTTCGGTCTCAACACTGTCAGCCGTTACCGGGAGCTGCGCAACCACATAGGATACATGCCCGGCCGCTTCAGCCTCTATCAGAATCTCACCGTGGAGGAGAACCTTAACTTCTATGCCACCATCTTCGGTACAACAATAAAAGAAAACTATCACCTTATTGAGCCTATATACAAACGGATAGAGCCTTTCAGGAAGAGACAGGCAGGGCGCCTGTCCGGCGGCATGAAGCAGAAGCTTGCCCTCTCATGCGCGCTGATCCACAAACCCAGGATACTCATCCTTGATGAGCCCACCACCGGCGTGGATGCCGTCTCACGCACCGAGTTCTGGGAGATGCTTGCCCGGCTGAAGAGCGAGGGGATCACTATCATCGTATCCACACCCTACATGGACGAAGCCCCGCGCTGCGACCGCATCGCACTCATCCAAAACGGTAAACTCCTTGATATAGACACCCCGGGCAACATCCGCCAATCCTGCAGCCACAGAATCTTCGCAGTCCGTCATCAAAAAAAATACGAGCTGCTCCTGGCCCTGAAATCTGTTCCCGGTGTCCTGAGCAGGGAACCCTTCGGCGATGCCATGCACGTATCACTCCACCCCGACACAACTTTGGAACAACTTGTCCGCGAATTGGAGGCAAAGGGCCTGGCAGGCGTAACAGCAACAGAAATCGTCCCCGGCATTGAAGACATCTTCCTTGAACTGATGAAGCGAGAGGCATGACAGAGATAAAAAAGGTAATAGAGGTGGAAGGGCTTGTGAAAAGGTTCGGGTCGTTCGTTGCCAACGACCACCTGACCTTTGACGTCTATAAGGGTGAGATATTCGGCTTCCTCGGTGCCAACGGGGCAGGCAAGACTACAGCCATACGCATTCTCTGCGGTCTCTCGCACCCCACCTCCGGAAAGATGACAGTGGCTGGCATAGATGCAGGCCGTCCCGAGGAGATAAAAAAACGCATTGGCTACATGTCTCAACGCTTCTCCCTCTATGATGACCTCACAGTGAATGAAAACATCGAACTCTACGGAGGCATCTACGGCATGACCATGAAGGAGATACGTCAGCGCAGGGAGGAGTTGCTCACAAGACTCAGCTTCTCGCAGTACGGTGAGATGCTTATCGGATCACTGCCGCTGGGACTTAAGCAGAAGCTTGCCTTCGCCGTGGCTGTCTTCCATGATCCTGAGATTGTCTTTCTCGACGAACCCACCAGCGGAGTGGACCCTATCACACGGCGCCAGTTCTGGGAGATGATCTACGAGACGGCATCACGCGGAATAACTGTTTTCGTTACCACCCATTACATGGACGAGGCCGAATACTGTGACCGCGTTACCATCATGAGCGAAGGCAGGATAGTCGCCCTGGATTCCCCGGCTGCCCTGCGCGGCCGATACAACACCGCCACCATAGAGGAGCTCTTTGTGAAGATAGCCAGACCCAAAACAGAGACAGCATGAAGAGGTTCATGGCATTTGTAAAGAAGGAGTTCCTCCATATCTTCCGCGATTACCGGACACTGATAATCCTTTTCGGGATACCTGCAGCGCAGATACTCATCTTCGGATATGCCGTGAGAACGGACTTGAAAAATGCCTCCATAGCTGTGCTCGACAATGCCCATGATGATGTCTCCAACGATTTGACCCTGAAACTGGAAGCCTCGGATTTCTTTACCATAAGTAACCACCTGAGCTCCTATGATGAGATTGATGCCACTTTCAAACAGGGTAAGATAAAAGCAGTGGTCATCTTCCCGGAGAAGATGGCATCTGCCCTGACACGGGAGGGCAGTGCCACCGTCGGGATCATTGCCGATGGCTCCGAGCCAAACACTGCCAGCCTGGTTACCGGGTATACCACCGGGATACTGAACGACTATTCCTCAGCGCTGACACAACAGCTGACCGCATCCCTTCCTGTGATAAACCCCGAGGTAAGGATGTACTTCAATCCCAATCTCGAGAGCCACTTCATGTTCGTCCCCGGTGTCATAACCCTGATACTCATCCTGATAAGCGCCCTGATGACCTCCGTGGCCATTGTCCGCGAGAAGGAGTTCGGCACCATGGAGGTGCTCCTGGTCTCGCCCCTGAGGCCGTGGCAGATAATCATCGGCAAGGTGGCGCCCTACTTCTTCCTCTCGCTGGTGAACGTCATTGTGATACTGCTGATGGCCTGGTATGTCTTCGGGCTGCCGGTGAGAGGCAGCATAGCCCTGCTGATAGCCGAGTGCATGCTCTATATACTGCTGGGCCTCTCCATCGGTATCCTTGTTTCTGCATCGGTAGACAAGATGGAAAACGCCATCTTCATCTCCTTTATGGCTCTTATGCTGCCCAGCCTCCTCCTGTCGGGATTTATATTCCCGATAGAGAATATGCCGAAGATTTATGATTACGTGAGTATGGTACTGCCCCCCAGGTGGTTCGTTGAGATCATTCGTGCAATAATGATAAAAGGGGCAGGGTTTGCATATATCTGGAAGGAGACCCTGATACTCCTTATCATGACGCTCTTCTTTATAGGCCTTAGTGCCGGGAAATTCAAGATAAGACTCGGGGAGGGAGGAAAATGAGAAAACTCATGTTCCTGCTGCGGAAAGAGTTCCGCCAGATAGTGCGTAACCCGTTCATGATAAGGGCTATTATTGCGGTACCAATAATTCAGATGCTGATTCTCGTCCCTGCCGTCACCTTCGAGATCAAACGCATTGACCTGGCTGTCATAGACAATGACCACTCCCCCTCCTCCCGCGAACTGCTGGCCAGGCTTAGCGGATCCTCCTTCTTCCGGATCACTGCCACTCCCGTTAACATTGAAGAGGCCGAGGCACTCCTCTTCTCCGGCGATGCCGACATGGCGCTTATCATTCCCGGTGATTTCTCGGAGGGTCTGGCCGGCATCACCAGGCCACGTCTGCAGGTGCTGGCCGATGCTGTCAATGCCACCAGCGCCCAGCTGTCATGGAACTATCTCACCTCCGTGGTGCGCGACTTTAACCGGGATATTGTAATAGGAGAAGGAGCTGCCACTGCTGGCATCTCTGCGGCAGGCTCACTCCAGGCCTCCCTTCCCGGAATAGCAGTTTCATCACGTTTCTGGTACAACCCCACCCTGAACTATAAATATTATATGCTCCCTGGCGTGCTGGTCATACTTATAACGGCAATAGGACTGATGATGACCGGTCTCAACCTTGTCAGGGAGAAAGAGGTCGGCACCATTGAGCAGATCAACGTCACCCCTGTGAGAAAATGGGAGCTGATAGCTTCCAAAGTCATTCCCTTCTTTATCATCGGACTCCTCGATCTGGCACTCGGACTATGCATAGGGTGGCTGGCATTCAATATACCCTTTGAGGGCAGTCTCCTGCTATTCTTTGCCTGCGCTTCCATTTTCCTCGTGGCTGTACTGGGACTGGCACTATTCTTCTCCACCATGGCCTCAACACAGCAGCAATTCCTGTTTGTAGCCTTCTTTTTCGTGATGATATTCATCCTCATGAGCGGTATCTTCACTCCCACCGAGAGCATGCCGGTGTGGGCACAACAGTTCAACTGGGTGAACCCGGTGGCCTACCTCATGCGCATCAACCGCATGGTGATGCTGAAAGGTGCAGGGTTCCACGACATCGCCCGTGATGTGGGAATGCTTACAGTGCTGGCCGTCGCCTTTATCACCCTTGCCATCAGAGCTTATCGGAAGAGAGCCTAAGCTCTCGCCAGGTCACATTATACAGTTGTGTTAAATCATTTCGGGAAACGCGGAGGCATCTATGCATTATAATCCTCTGACTCTTGCCGTCACCGGCCAGTGATCGGAGATGAAGACCCCGTTCTCAATTACGCGGTGCGTGGCATGTGACAATGCCTTCATGCCGCTGCGTACGAAGATGTAATCTATCCGACCCTCTCCCTGCTGATCCTTCCATCCGTTAAAGGTGTAGCTCTCACCCGCCGGTGCGGTCTCAGTTATCAGATAGGTATCAACAATCAACCCTCCCTCAAGCATCCCGGCTATCGCCAGGCTTTCAGGCCTCGCGTTAAAATCACCAGTAATGATAAAATCATAATCCCCTGCCAGCTCCCTGACCTTCTCCATCAGCACCCCCGAGCTCATCACCCTCGCCGAATCGCTTATATGGTCGAAATGGGTGTTCATAAACAAGAGCGTATCCCTGACAGTGCGGTCATAGAGCCGTACCCATGTGGCTACACGTGTCAGCGCTGCCCCCCAGCCTATCGATCCGGGCACCTCTGGCGTTGCTGATAGCCAGAAAGTACCTTTATCAAGCATGTCGAACCTGCCCAGGCGGAAGAAGACCGGGCATGCCTCCCCTGCCCGGAGACCATCATCACGCCCTGCAACCACTGACCCGTATCCTGTCAGCGCGGAGTCGAGATACTCATACTGGTGCCACAGAACCTCCTGCATGCCAAGCAGATCGGGTATCCGGTCATTGACAAACCCGGCAACCATGGCTGCCCGGTGAGGCCATGCGTTTGGCCCGTCATGCGGCGTGTCAAGCCTTATGTTGAAGGTCATCACGTCAATGGCCGGGTCATCAGCGGGAACACATGAGAAGCAAAGAATTGCCAAAACGGCTGCGACAGTAAGTGATCTACGCATATATTTGAAGTTTATTTGTACAACGGATAAAGTTACCTGAAAAAATTCATTATGGCGAAGCAAAGGACGATTGAGGAGATCAATGAGAAGATCCGCAGCGGAAGGGCAGTGGTGCTCACGGCCGAGCAGGTCTCAGCCATGGGCCGCGAATCGACCCCGGCAGAGATATCGGAAAAAGTTGATGTTGTGACTACTGGCACCTTCGGCCCCATGTGCTCGTCGGGCATGTTCATCAACTTCGGTCATACCGATCCGCCTATGCGCATGGAGAAGCTCACGCTAAACAATGTTCCCGTATTCGGAGGCATAGCAGCCGTTGATGCCTACATAGGTGCCACCGAGACGGCATTGCCACACGACCAGTACGGCGGGGCTCACGTCATCGAGGAGCTGATAGCCGGAAATGATGTACTCCTCCAGGCAACTGCCAAGGGAACAGACTGTTACCCGCGTACCGAAATAAAGACGCTGATTAATAGGGATAGGGTCAATGAAATGATAATGTTCAATCCCCGAAACGCCTACCAGAACTATAATGTAGCGGTGAACAGCACCTCAAAAATGAAATACACTTATATGGGGACCCTGCTGCCTTCGTACGGCAATGCAACATTTTCCACCTCCGGAGAGCTGAGTCCGCTGCTCAATGATCCGGAGATGCGTACCATCGGCATTGGCACACGCATATTCTTCGGCGGAGCTACAGGTTACGTGGCATGGCACGGCACCCAGTTCAACACCGGTAAGCCTGTCAACGATCATGGTGTGCCTGTAGGCAATTCCGCCACGCTCGCTCTTATAGGCAATGCAAAAGAGATGGACACCAGGTTTATCAAGGCTGCCTATTTTGAAAAATACGGTGTATCCATTTTTGTGGGAGTTGGAATACCGATACCTGTTCTTGATGAGGATATGGCCCGGAGGGTGATGATACGGAACAGCCAGATAGAGACAAATGTCATCGACTATGGCAATCCTGCAAACGGTGTGCTGGGTAGCGCCGATTATCAGTCACTCTTCTCCGGCGAGATAACACTCAAGGGGAGGAAAATCAGGACAGCCCCGCTTTCAAGCGTAAAGGTCGCCCGGGAGATAGCTGCCATTCTCAGGGAGGAAATCGTGGCCGGTCGGTTCATGCTGACAGAGCCTGTTGAGCTGTTCAGGAAAACAACTGGACTCAACAGTCTGCAAATAAGGCTATAACGATACAAATAACTGTAAACGTGAACCCTGCAGGAGTATGGACTAACACAAGGATTTGATTACGGTGTCTTGTACAGGTTCCAAAAGATCAATAATAATAAAAATCATAAAAGGATGAAAAACAGGAGATTTGTGCTGACATTCCCGCCCGAGGCGACGGGTGAGCCGATAACATATAACCTCATCAGGAAGTTTGACATAATGGTAAACATCGTCAAGGCTGACGTATCACCCGGACAGGTGGGTCACCTGGTGATGGAGATGACGGCCCCTTCGAAGGTTCTGAAGGAGGGGATGGAGTACATGAAACAGCAGAATGTTGAGTGTGTTCCCATTGACAGGAAGATCACCTACAGTGAGGATCTGTGCATTCATTGCGGAGCGTGCTCGGCTGTATGCTTTGCCGGTGCGCTGACAATGAACCGCAGTACTGCCGAACTGGAGTTTGAACCTGAAAAATGCGTGATGTGTGAACTCTGTCTCACAGCCTGCCCGCTGAAACTCTTCTCCATCGATCTTGGCTAAGAGTCCTGCATACCAGCCCCGCCTCTACCGTGAAGCCATGGGCAACAGCCGATGGACAAGCTTCAGGGTCTCATGGCGCGAGACCGATCTCTGGGTGGCAATCGACAGACAGCATTATCGCCAGGAGGCCGAGCAGTTTGCCATGGACCGCATCCTTCACTACCGGGAGATACTGGATGCACATATCATCCACCACCCTGAGTTCCGTGATTCGCTCACCCCGGTGGTGGCGCCCGGTGGTATTCACCCTCTCATCATCGCCATGAGCGACGCCGCCCTGGCAGCAGGCACCGGTCCCATGAGCGCCGTGGCCGGGGCTGTGGCGGAGTTTATCTGCCGCGACCTGCTCGTGGAATATGAGGCTGATGAGGTGATCATTGAGAACGGGGGCGACATATTCATGAAGCTGACAGGCCCGGCCTCGGTGGCTGTCCATGCCGGTAGCTCACCCCTGTCGGAGAAGATTGCACTGCAGGTGACGGCAGAAGATACGCCGCTGGCCCTCTGCTGCTCATCGGGCACGGTGGGTCATTCCCTCAGCTTCGGCATCGCTGACGCATGCATGATAGCGTGCCGCGACGGGGCCCTGGCAGATGCCTATGCCACTGCCTGCTGTAACGAGGTTAAGAAGGGTGATGATGTGCACCGGGTGACGGAGAAGGCACTGGAACGGACTGAGATACTCTCGGCCGTGATAATCGCCGGAGATAAGGTGGGCCTCGGAGGCAACATCGAAATCAAAATTGTCTAGCCCGGGAAAAGGCAGGTTCCGTAGGTAGCCTCGAAATCAGAATTGTATAGTCAGATAAGAGGTGGAACTGGCCGGGACAATAGAATTAAAACTTGCATGACACGGCCGACGCCAGCATAACATCCATGAGAGAGCAACCGGATGAAGCTTCCGGCATTTTCCGAGTATCATCCCCGCCGCCCCGGCACCGGTGTCATATCTTCGGCGGGTAGCCGATGACATCCCTGATCTGCTCATAGAGAGGCTGCAAGTGTTTGTACATCTTCGAATAGACCCTGTCATACAGCTCGCCATAGATCTCCACATTCTTCGGGTCAGGCACGAACTCCTCACCCCTCCTGGTCATGGCAGCCGCTGCCGAGGTGAAATCACTGTAATACTTCATCCCCACCGCCGCATTGACAGCCGCCCCCAGTGATGATGTCTCATAGGTGTGTGGCCTGTAGCTGTTCATATTGAAGATATCGGCTGTAATCTGCATCGCCTGCCGGCTCTGTGAGCCGCCTCCAGAGACAACGACCGAATGTACCGGCACTTTTGTCCGGCGGACGGTACGAAGGAGACCGTCCTTGAGAGAGTAGGTCAGCCCCTCGAGTATCGCCCTGTAAACATGTGCCCTGGTGTGCACGTCGCCGAACCCTATGATGGCCCCCTTGGCCTCCGTGCCGGGCACCTTCACCCCGGGTGACCAGTAGGGCTGCAAGATGAGCCCCATGGATCCGGCAGGCACCTCGTCGACCATGGCATCAAAGAAGGTCTCAGGATGGCGTCCGGTCTGCTCAGCCATCTGTATCTCCTTCAGCCCGAACTCCTTCTTGAACCAGCTGATCATCCAGTAACCCCGGTATATCTGCACCTCGGTATTATAACAGTCAGGCACGGCGCTGGGGTACGAAGGAAAAAACGGTATCACCTCATGATACCTGCTGTGCGTCGTCTGCACCGTGGCCGTGGTGCCATAGCTGAGGCAGGCCACATCAGGAGTGACGACACCCGAACCCAGCACCTCACAGGCCTTATCGGCAGCCGCGGCAATGAGAGGCAAACCCTCAGGGATGCCCGACAGCTCTGAAGCCTCGCGACTGATATGGCCAAGCACCTCCGTGGGCTTGACAAGATCAGGCAGCTTATCCCTCTCAATAGGAAACATCTTGTAGTTCATGTGGCTCCTGTCAGTCCACTGCTGTTTCCTGTAATCAAAGGGCAGATAGGCTACGGTGCACCCTACCGAATCGCGGTATTCTCCCGTCAGCAGCCAGGTAAGATAACCTGAGAGCAGTAGGAATTTACTGGTTTTCTCCCACACCTCGGGGCTGTTCTGCATGAGCCAGTTGCACTCGCCCTGCTTGACAGTATGCATCACCGCCTCCCTCATGCCCACGATTCTGAGTGCTATCTGCGTCAGCCAGTCAGGGTATTTTCCAACAGCACACAGCCTCTGGTCGAGCCAGCTGATGGCCGGCCGCAACGATTTGCCCTCACTGTCGATATTGATCAGTGTGGAACGCTGGGTGGTGAGGGTGACAGCCTTGATCTGATCCTTGCTGAACTCCGTCTCCCGGAACAGTTGCTGCAGCGTCTCGAACATCCTGTCGCGGAAATATTCGGGATGCTGCTCGGCCCAGCCCGGTGCAGCGGAGAAGTAGGGTTCAATGACGGTCTTGCATATCTGCCGGACATTGCCCCCGAGATCGATCAGTACCGCGCGCACCGACTGCGTGCCGAAATCTATGGCCAGTATCAGCTCATCGGATGTTTTCATCATGTAATTTATTTCATTCGATTATTTAATTATTATCTCATTGGTCGAATGGAACTTGCATGAAGTAAATAATCATTTCCTATTGTGAGTTGGTGCTTATGCAAGTTTCATTAGTATGATAGCCTGGCCCGGTTTATCGGGAGAACCTCCATGTATCATATTATTGTGTACTTGCGTTTGTGTGTGCTTACACATGGAGGGTTCATAATCAATTTGTTACAGTCCCAGCATGCCGCCGGGGTTCATGATATTGTCAGGGTCAAGATGCTTTTTCACTGCGGCCATCACCGCCATGGAGCTCTTCCCGAGGTGCCCCTCCATCCACGGGGCCAGCACCCTGCCCACCCCGTGGTGATGCGATATGGAACCTCCGTTTGCAAGGATAGTATCAACCAGCCCCCGGTGAAACAGTGCGAAGTCCTGCCTCTCATTGCCCTTTTCCATGGGACTGAGGAAGGTGAAGTAGAGGTTTGCCCCGTTCTCGTAGACATGGGAGATGTGTATCATCATGAAGGCCCCCGGCCTGCGGTTGACATACTCATGAGCAGCACTCCATACCTTCAGCAGCTTATCCCATGTCACCGCCGTCTCCAGGGTGTCTGTCATGATGCCGAGATCCATCAGCGGGTCGCGCATGTAGGCGCTGGAGTATCGCTGGGCAAGCCACTTCCTGACAGGACCGCCGCCAATGAACATGCCCTTGCCCCGCCGCACCGTCCTCCTTATCTTTTTCATGACGAAGCGGGCATACTCCTTCTCCCCCTCTGCCGCCACGAACATCAGGCATCGGCTGCCGGTTTTAAAACCCAGCCCTTTCAGCAGACTGTCCGCTGCGGTGCCGTCGAAGCCGGAAGTCCTGAAGGCTATATCCGTCTCAGCCGGATCGGATATCCTGAACAGGTGCGGTTTGCCGTACTCGCTCTGCATAACAGTCCGCATCGTCTCCACCGCCTGTTCGAAGCTTCTGAAGATAAATCCTGCGGAGGAGGTGTTGTCAGGGGCATGGTTGAAGATGTGCACCGTAGCTTCCGTTATCACCCCGAGCGTGCCCTCAGCACCGGCAAAGAGCCTGTGGATGTCCCACCCCTGCGCCATCCGGGGAAAATCTTTCGTCTCTATGACACCTGCCGGTGTGACCGCCTTCAGAGCTACCACCATGTCTTCTATCTTGCCGTACCCCGTGGAGGCCTGTCCTGCACCCCTGGCAGAAATCCATCCGCCGACGGTTGAATACTCAAACGACTGCGGGAAGTGGCCGCAGCTGTAGCCGTGCCTGTTAAGCTCCTCCTCGAACGCCGGACCCATAATGCCGGCCTCGACACGCACAGTCTTGTTGATGCTGTTGATCTCAATGATCCTGTTAAGGTGCTTTGTCAGATCGAGGGCTATGCCTCCGTGCGGGGCACGAAGGGCTCCGGTGACTGACGACTGTCCTCCGGCAGGGACAATGGCTATCTTCTCAGCACTACAGAATTCGACGATCATAACCACCTCATCATGAGTGCGCGGCGACACAACCGCATCGGGAGGGTCAGGAACCCGGCCGAGCCTGAGGTCAAGCAGCTCACCGTAAAACTTGCCGCAGGACCACTGTGCGCGGGAGAGATCGTCAGTAAGCACGTTGTCACTGCCGCAGACGCTCTTCAGGAAATCGAGGTGGGACGGTTTCAGGAAGGAGGGCTTCTCAAGTCTCACCTCCTCCGTTCCCGGGAGATGTTTTTTCTTTAAATCTTCATCCGTAAGACCGAATTTCTCCTTTATCAGTGTGATCATGTGGCGGTCGACCGACTCTTCCCTCTTATCGCCCCACTTGAGGATATGACGGTAGGTATTCTCTCTCTCCATGCTCCTAATATAGCTCATATTCCTTAAGGACCGAAGCTGTCTCCTCCTCCCGGCGCTTTTGATCCCAGCCCAGAAGCTCTGCCGCCACCGAGGCGATCCTGTCAATGATCTCTCTGCCCGGGTTGCCCAGGGTGCCCGTGCCGGTCCTGCGCAGCATGATGTCCCTGAGTGTCCGTGCACTTTCATAGATTACAGCATAGACCACCTCGGCAAGTATCTCTCCGTCATGGCTTATCACCTCTGCATAACGTGGCTCATCCCTGGCGATCTGGAAGACAATCCTGCTCTCCGTGCCGTAATTCCTGCTGACATACTCCACCGTATTGCGGCTGAAGTCCGTGTAGTTAAGATGCTGCCTGATCATGAACTGCCGCATATCCCTTATCTCGCATCCGGAGAGATATAGGTTGTCGGAGACAGAGTCGGAGAGGGTCCTCTCAAGCTTCGCCGAGATCTGCCTGAGCACCTCACGTGCCAGGCTCCTGCTGGTAGTATATTTGCCGCCCTCGACGGTGATCATCCCTTCAATGCCGTCATTGGCATTGTCGTATACCTCATACTTTCTCGATGTCTCATATGATCCCTTCGTCTGGTCGTCAACCAACGGGCGCAGCCCACCGTAGGCATGGATGATATCGGACCGTGAGATCTTACGGCCGAAGTTCTCATTCACGTTGTTAATGATCTCGTCAATGCTCTCCTCTGATACCCTGTAGTCGTCAGGGTCGCCGAAGTACTCCTTATCGGTGGTACCGATAAGCGAATGATCGCGCCATGGCATGATCATCATATGACCGCCGTCGCTCTTTTGAAGCGATACCACATGATGGCCGGCAATCTTCTTTGTTATGATGTGAATCCCCTCGGAGCGCTTCACCCTGTGTTCCGGCATATCCTTCCCGGCAGCAAGATTGAGTATCTCATCAGCCCAGGTGCCGCCGCAGTTGACCACCAGCCTCCCTCTGACCTCCTTCTCTGATCCCGTGAAGGAGTCCCGGACCTTTACGCCGGTGATCCTGTTTCCTTCACCGAATACAAATCCCTCCACAGGTGTGTAGTTGGATACCTTTGCTCCGTACTCCGCCGCCGATTTGATGAACGCCAGCGTGAGTCTCTCGGGGAAGATGCTCTGATAGTCGAAGAAGTAGAAGGCGTTTCTGAGATCCTCCATCTTCAGGTTCGGCTCCAGCCTGACGGTCTTCCTGCGGGGGATGAGCCTGTGATTCTGCAGTTTCTTGCTTTTGTCCCAGGTATCTTTCTTATCATACGACAGGGCATCATATATGTACATGCCCGCGAGCATCTTCCAGATATTTCCCTTCCACCGCTTGTACATCGGCAGCAGGAACGGCAGCGGGTATACAAAATTGGGGGCGATGTTGCCGAGGATCCTGCGCTCACGCAACGACTCACGCACCAGCTTAAGCTCACCGTTGGCGAGATACCTCAGTCCGCCGTGGATCAGCTTCGAGGTGGCAGCAGAGGTGGCCCCGCCGTAGTCCTTCCCTTCAAAAAGGGCGACAGAGAGGCTGCGGGCGGCAGCGATATAGGCCACCGCCGCTCCGGTGATGCCGCCACCGACGATTACCAGGTCAAATGTCTGATCATCATCCTCTTCAATATACCGCTTGAGTATCATGTGAACAGCCGTTTTAATACAAACCCGTAATTTACTTCAAAATCATCAGAATACATAATACACCGCCAATGCCATTTCACCCCTCCCCCGGGAGAGGGGGAAGGGTGATGCATGGTGGCTCCCCTCATGCTGAAGGGATAACTCCGTCAATGAATTGATTACTTCCGCAAGGGCCAGTCTTTCCCCGCCAAATGATGCAGGCTACTCCCTGAACAGCCTGTACTTAGCCGAGACCAGCATCAGCACGGCCAGCAGCACAAACAGCCCGATATTGCCTGCCAGGAAGGCATAGTCCTTCATCGCCAGCAGGAAGAAGATGAAGAGGTACAGCACAGTCAGCAGTCCGCTTATCAGCAGCACCATCCACCTTTTCTTCAGCAGCGACCCGAAGAAGGCCGTCAGCAGGCCGATGGTGGCTGCCGAGGATATCAGGTATGCCGGGTTGAACCCGATATGTTCGCTGAGTGCGGTTAACAGCGAAAAGAAGAGTATCAGTGCCAGGGCTACCAGCAGATAATAGAAGATATGGACCCTCTTTTCAGACCGCAGCTCTATAATTATCAGCACCAGGAATGTCAGCGCAATAAAGAGAAGTCCGTACTTGGCACTCCGCTCAGCCTTGGTGTAATGGTCAGACTCCATTATCAGGTCGACGCCGAAGGCATCGTCTGACGGGACATAATTCTTTCCGGTCCATACCTGGGGGAAGCTCCTGTTTAGATGTGTGACCGTCCATGAGGCTGTAAAGCCGGTGTCAGTCACCTCCCGTTCTGCAGGGAGGAAGCTGCCTGTGAACTTCGGGGCCTCCCACTCCGAGGTCAGGCTCACCCCGGTGCTCTTGCCCACCGGCGCGAAGGCGATGCTGCCAGTGCCCCTCAGGCCGAGACTGATGGTGAAATCGCCCCTGAACTCAATGTCCTGCGAGGCTTCAAGAGGAAGTGGGAAGGAGATGCCCTTATCAAACAGATCAGTCTGGACTGCCCCAGGGCGGGCACTGATGACCCTGCCTCCGATGGTGAGGTCAGCCTGGTCGCTGATGCCCTTGTTATCTGAGACACCCAGTGAGATATAGGCCTTGTCCCACTGCCAGGTATAATCATTGAACTCATCGTAGCCGGTTAGTGAGAAGCTGCCGGAGAGCTCCAGTTCAGAGGTATAAACCACGGTCTCATAGATGCCCCTGTAGCGGATCTCAGGTACAAGCACACCGTTTACCTTAAGATCGTCAGGCAGTATATGCATCGTGGTCGTTACATACCTGCCGTCATCAGCGATGATTTTTGTGCCGGGTACATTCAGCACCGGACCGGTGACTGTCTGCGAGGAGGCCCATAGGTTGCCAATTTCCGCACGGGCACTCTCCGCATTCTGGGAACGCTCCCTTATCACCTCCATTATCAGAACCAGCGGGATCATAAGCATGAGTCCCAAAATTCCCAGTAAAACCATCTTGACGGTCATCGACTGATACCACTTTTCCTGTGTTGCATTTTCATTTTCCATTTTATCTGTTTTTATAAAAGTACTTTGTATTTCAAAGTTATGAATTAAAAAAAATTATTTTTTATTGATCAGTTCCTCCAGGGCCTGAAGGTGGCTGTTGAAACTGTCGAGTCCTTCTTCGGTTATGGTATACCGCGTATTTGGCTTACGGTTTATGAAGCTTTTCTCCATGATGATATATCCGGCATCCTCGAGTGCTCTCAGGTGGCTTGCCAGGTTGCCGTCGGTCACCTCCAGCGTCTCCTTCAGTCCCGTGAAGTCCATGCTGCTGTTGACCGCTAGCACCGACATTATTCCCAGTCGAACCCGGCTTTCAAACGCCTTGTTGAAGTTTGTAAGTATCGTCTTCATCCCCTGTATCTGAGATGCATGAAGAGGCCGTAGCCTATATGCAGCAGGCCAAATCCAAAGGCCCAGATGATAATACAGTATTGAGGCAGAGCCAGGCATACCAGGCCGGTTATCACCATAAGCACTCCCAGCCAGTGTATCTCCCCGAAGGTAAATTTGCCTGCGCTGACCACGGCCAGCCCGTAGAAAATCAGTGTTGAAGCCACCGTCACACCGGCAGGCACGGTAGCTACGGTCAGCAGTATGAATAGCCCGCCTGTGCCCAGAGGGATGAGCAGGCTTGCCAGCATCCTGCGGGTCACGGGCGTCCATGCCCTGTGGCCGCTCTTCCTGGCCTTGCGCGATGAGAAAATTACAGCCCCGGTGAAAGCCAGTAACAGCACCGCCGCCATCACTGCCACCAGCGGAAGAAACTCACGGTACCCGTCCGGGCCCTCGGCAAAAGGCCTCACATACCAGTCGGCCGGAGCGGAGATCTTTGTGATGAGGATCTGTGCTGCTAAAGCCCCTGCAAGACCCAGGAACCCGGCTACAATGCCCGATAAGCCGCTGAGCGACAAAAACCTGGATGAGGCCTCCATTAACTTCCTGATGGCCTGAATATCTTCAATATGCGGATCTGACTGGTTCATGACTTTACTTTGTAGTACTTTGCGATACAAAGTAAACATTAATATTTCAAACGGCAAAATATTATCGGTTTTTTTCGGCAGGCAAGTTAGGAAAGGCGGGATTTCTGCCTTGCGGGTTGATCCGGGACTGGGCGGGTTGGGGAATCAGGGTAATAGTCACATGAGACGAATAAGAAATATGTTAAGCTACTGTTAACCAAGGCGGCAGGCCCGTGAGAAGAGCCGGGATGGTTACTTTGCGAGTTGATCCGGGGCGGGCTGGCGAGAAAAGGCAGGATGGCTTCCTTGCAGGTTTATCCGGACAGGGAGGGTGAGGTGACCCATTGCCGGCCGGTGAAGTGAGGCGACCCGGGGCAGGCCAGTGTGTTGATCCGGGGTCTATTTGATATTGTAATACGCCTGGTAATCGTAATATACGCCCTCCACCGGATACTCTCCTGTCTTCAGTGTATCGGTGGAGACCGACACTGCTCCCACCACTCCCAGTCCGCCGGTGATATTTGTGTATACCGGTACCGGTTCTGCAAGGAAATTGTCTATCGTCTGCCTCTGGGCCGAGTACGACAGGAGGTAGAGGTAAACATCCTTCGTTATCGTGTGGAGACTGAAATAGGCGTGGATGAATTCATAATGATCAATTGCCAGAGGTCCGGGATAGCTGTAGGCCAGTGTCAGACTGTACTCTTTCCCGTCAATAAGCTCATCCATGAACAGGTAGAAGTCGTTCTGCAGGTACATCCCGAACAGGTCATCCTCCTGCTGCGGTGCAATAAGGGGTTCGCTGAGTGCCCCGTAGCCTATGTCACTGTTATATACGGTCACCGGGAAGGAGGGATCGTAGGGCTCATTGAGGTTGCCGAGATAAGTACCGGTCAATGCTTTGGCTGTCAGCCTGTAGTAATTGTCAGTGTCAGCCGGGTCACGAAACTTCACCTTGATTTTTACCTCTCCTGAATACTCCTCAATTATCACGGAACCGGTGTCAACGCTTATGACAGGCACGGGTTCGGGTAGCCTGGTCTCACCCCATGCACTCTCCAGCCCGTCAACATCGACCTCAATGCGGTAGGTGCTGCCATGAACAGGTTTATGGCTGAGCGACACATACCGTGAAAAACGGTCGGCAGGATAATAGTCAGGCAAAGTCGTAACAGGCACATATGTCAGTGTCTCAATCAGCTCGCCGTCGCGGTAAAGGCGCACCGATGCATTGGTTATCTGCCGTGGCTCGTAACGGGACTCAAAGACAGCATGGCTCTCTGCGATGGTTACGGTAACCAGGCTGTCAGGATTGAGCAGTGAGTAGATGACTATCATCGGTTCAACCTCCGACCCTTTGAACTTTATCTCACTTTCGCACGCACCTGCCGTGACCAGCATTAACACTATAATCGGTAAGTATATTATCAGCTTCTTCATCTCTCTCTCAGAATTTAAATGAATATGAAACTGATGGGATGATCGGGAAGACACTGATCTTCTTGAGCACAGGCTTGGTGTAATAGAGCATCTGGCCGGGATTGTTGGGGTCGGGCTCCTCGTGATATTCCGATCCCCAGTATATGAAGAAGGGGTTCAGGCGGCAGTATGCGTTATAGAATGAGAAGCTCCATGTGCGGGTACCTCTCTTTTTGACCTTGTGCAGGTTAACCCCCAGGTCAAGCCTGTGGTATGAGGGAGTGCGGTAGTTGTTTCGTCCCGGGAAGTCCGTTACGTTGGTATAATAGTAGTATGCGTCCGTAAACTCCTGTGGCGGATATTCCATAACGCCCAGTGTGGCGGCATTGCCCGTGCCGAAGACCCATACCAGCCCGGCATCGACCCTCTCGCTGAACTTGTGTGTCAACGCCACGCTGATGTCATGCCTGCGGTCATACTTTGCCGGGAATGTTTTACCGAAGTTCAGGTTGTCAAACTGACGGTAGGTCCACGACATGGTGTAGCCTATCCATCCCGTCAGCTTGCCGTAGTTTTTCTCCAGCAGCACCTCTGCGCCATAGGCCCATCCCCTGCCTTTCTCCACCTTCGACTCCCATCCTGCTCCCGTGCCTCCAAAGAAGGCCCCCTCCTTATATTCAATGAGGTTGTCCATGGTTTTATAAAAGGCTTCAACCGTCATCTCAAGGTTGCCGGGAATCCTGAAGGCTGAGCCGGCAGCCACCTGATGCGATATGGGCGGCTCGAACCGGCGTGTCACCGGCAGCCACAGGTCTGTTGGCAGACTGATGGTCGAGGTTGTCAGCAGGTGTACAAACTGCGCCATCTTGCTGTACGAGACCTTGAAGGAGAGGTCATCCGTTGCCAGGTACCGCAGCGATAGACGGGGCTGGAAGACAAAATAGCTGGTATCCTGGACATTGAAGAGCGACAGGCGTATGCCGGCGTTCATCTTGATGCGCGGGCTGATGTCAAAGTTGTCCTCTGCATAGAGGATAAGTTCGTTGGCCCTGACCCTCATGTCTCCTATGATTGTATCGATACCTTCGTCGTCATACATCGAATCATACCTGAAGGTCGTCACCCCCGGCTTGAAGTGGTGCCATGTATATCCTGTACCGAACCTTACCGAGTGGCCGGAGGCGGGGTACCAGTCAAAGTCGATCTTCGCACCCAGGTCCTCAATCCCTGAATAATACTTGAAATAGTCAATCTCCTTCTCTTTGGTGGTGAGGTTCTCTGACGATGATTCTATGGTTACATCGAAGTTGTACTTACTGTAGGTAAGGGTGGTGTTGCTGAACAGCCGGTTGGTGATGAGGTAGTTCCATCTGAGGGCGTTGATGATGTTTCCCCATCCCAAACCATAGCTCTCTTTGTATTCGTACCTGTCATAGCTGCCGTCATAGTAGTTGGGCTTATCGGTGCTCCGGGTATATGCCCTGTCCCTGCCGAGGTATGAACTGAGATAGAGACGGCTTCTCTCCGAAAACTCATGGTTTATCTTCGCATTGAGGTCATAGAAATAGTATCCCCCGGTGGTCCAGGAGTTCTCATCCTTGTTCATAGCCAGAATGAACGGCTGTGCCAGTACATCGTAGTAGGTGCGGCGTGCAGAGAGGATAAACGAGGTCTTGTCTTTGATGATCGGCCCCTCAAGCGACAGCTTCGATGATATCAACCCTATGGCGAAGTTGCCGTGCAGCTCCTTCATGTTACCCTCTTTCATGCGTATGTCAACCACCGAGGATAGCCGTTCCCCGTACCGTGCCGGGAATCCGCCCTTGTACAGCTGCACCGATTTTACGGCATCGGGATTGAACACTGACATGAAGCCGAAGAGGTGGCTGGCGTTGTATACCGGCACACCGTCGAGCAGGAAGAGGTTTTGGTCGGGACCTCCACCGCGGACATAGATTCCTGTTGACCCTTCGGTGCCCGACTGCACACCGGGAAGCAACTGGATGACCTTCAGCACGTCGGCCTCGCCGAAGATCACAGGCAGCTTTATGAACTTCTCAACCGGTATGTCTATCATGCTCATCTGCGGGCTCTCTATCACCGACTGGCGGCGTGAGGCCGTGACGGTGACGGCGTCTATCTCGCTCGACGACATGGTCAGGCTGAAGTTCATCACAGTATCGCCCGTGAGTGTTACCTCGGTGGTTATGGGGTCATAGCCCAGGTATGAAACCACAATCAGGTTTTTACCCGCGGTGAGTGTCAGGCTGAAGAATCCGTAGCTGTTGGTGGTGGTCCCGGCAAATGATTCCTTCTCATAGACCGTTGCGTCTATCATCCGCTCGCCGCTGTTGGCGTCGGTGACATATCCGCTGACAGTCACCTTCTGTGCGGCAGCCGTCACAGTCAGTAGGAGCAGAAGAAGAGAGAGGGGGAGAGATGTGCGCATACGATTCAGAATCCCGTTGTCTCTTTGAGGAACTTGCGCACGGCTCTTTTTTCACTGAACTCGAGCATGCCGGTCGGGAGGCGGACGATCCTGCCGTTTTTCATGATGATACGGACGAAGTTCTCGTTGGCGAGTATCTCATCGATCTCATGTATCGGAATATTAATCCGTCCGGGTTTGGTGTACCATCTGACTGTCAGCTCTCCCTTGTCGACTGTCAGTCTGTTGACCAGGGTGCCGAAGTTGAGGCTGAGGAAAGCCAGGCCCAGCAGCAGCAGGGAGATAATCTGTACCCAGAACGGCCACTCTGATTTGTCGCCTGTAATGATTATCACGATGACCATCACCATGCATACCACCCCCAGGGAGCGGTATACTCTTTCATATATGGTATTACGCAGTACCAGTTGTTTCATCACATAATCGTTTCCCTGATGCAAAGGTAATTAAATTGTGCGAACAGGATGCGGAGTGCAGGACTGGCGGGTCACATGCCCGTATTCTCCTTCAGGAATTTGCGTATAGCCCGGCGCTTATCGCGGTCGAGCAGGCGGACAGGCAGGCGTATGCTTTTTCCGTCGGTTTTGATGATGCGGATATACCGTTTATCCTCGGTTATCTCTGTAATCTCATCTATGCGTAGATGTTTCTTGAAGATCTTTGTGTTCCACCTGATGGTCAGGATGCCACGGTCGACGGTAAGTCTGTTGACGAGGGCTCCGAGGTTAAGTGTCAGAAACAGTATACCGGCCACGATGAACCCCACAACCAGGATCCAGAAGATGGCTCTTTTGGGGCTGCTGGTAAACAGCTGGATCCCCACTGCGAGGAGTGTCAGCCCGCCCAGGAACCGAAATATGTACTCCTGCGCCTTATCTCTCAGCACAAGCTGATTCATCGGGTGTTTTTTAATTACACCGCTAAAGGTATAAAAATGTTGGCATGATCACAAGGCGGCTATTGTGACGGAGGCATTTGGTCTCACGGCTCCTTTTGCTTTAATTGGGAAAAGAGGCTCAGACCTGTAAACAATGCAATGATTCCGGTTAGGATCATTGCCGTTCTGCCGGGGGTGCCAGGAGGGATTTGCGTGAACATGACTGCCGAACCCATCAGGCATATCACACTGAGGATAAATCCTGTTTTTCTGATCTTACTTTTTACACTTTCTGGCATATCATGAGCTCATTTATTCTTTTCTTCTCTCGGCAGCAAATTCATCCCTGTTGCGCCTATACCAGATGTAGGCAAGCACAATGTTAAGAATAGACACGATCAACAGGGCCTCCTGCCAAAGGTTTTCCAGAACCGGTTTGTTCATAAAAAGAAAGACACCCAGGCAGATCAGGAAAAAGAGTGCCGCAAATATTGTGAATCTGATCCAGGCTTTATACATTATTCCTACTGTTACGTGTTAGGCAGGTCACTGTTTTTATCAGGGTCCTGGTCATGCTTACTTTTACAGATCCTTTGAAGTATCGGGGGAGCAATCACAACTCCAGCCAGAAATACTATCATCAGTATCCGATTGGCTTTGGTCCATGATTCAGTTACTGTGACGTATACCATGTATACTGCCAGCGGACTAAACAGTATCATAAATATCACATCTGCTCTCTTCATACTTCAGAGGTAAAGACTAGCCTTCCAATTATTTATTTGTCATTTCAGTTGGACACGAAGTGGCCAGGCAGCATAGCGCTCAAGGCGCTCCGAACAAATCTGCGGATAACAGAAGAAATACAGTTCCGATTATGATGAACACCGCGCATCTCAGTATGATATTCCTGTAGAACCGGTCCTTCTCCTTCGCGTTTCTGATGGCGGCAAGAAGGAGCATGATCGCAGTCAACACCAGCCCGAAAGTAAGAAGTGATTCGGCCATCGGGTAATTGAGTATTGTGAACAGGAATCCGACAGTGAGGTCTGAAAGAGCAAGACCTGTTCCGATAGCCACTGCAATCCTCCATGGGCCAAGACCTTTATAAGATTCGGCTTTGAAGATGCCACGGAACCTGATACCGTTGAACAGCGCAAACCCCAGATAGAAGTAGAGCAGTGCCAGCACCAGGAAAAACAGTGATACAATCAGTGAGCTTAGCGGGATGTCAAAGAGGGCCATCAGGAGCCCGACCACGGCTCCGATAATCAGTATCATTTCAAGCTTTTTCATTATTGCAGGTTTAGATGTATTGAACTTTCCTTATCAGAAGCTTTAGCTAAAGCCTCATTAAAGTTCGAATATCTCAGGCAAAAAAACAAGCCTGTGTCATCAATTTGTATGCAGTTATGAGAACAAAGTAAGAAACAACCCTCCGAACGGATTATATCTTTATAGTAGATCAATCCGTGAGCCGGGCAATTAAGTCCCACAGAAACTCTCCCCTGAAAAAATCAATTTTCACACCTTTTTTGCTTTCTGCTTTCTGAATGTTGTATACAATCCACTCAGGACCAATACTGTAATAAGTATCCGTCCGGGAATTTCTCCCTCCCAGAACACCCAGAACCAGATAAGCATAGCGATTCCAATAAATAAAGATAATGGGAACAGAATTTTTGTGGGTAACCTGGTTTTTAAATAGTATACACCAACCATAATTAATACAAACAAAATTACAAGTACGATCTCCATATTATATGTATTGAATTATTACAAATTACTCAGCAGGCGAATCTGAATCGCATATAATGTAATTATAATAGATCAATTCTTCAACCGGGCACTTATACAACGCTGCGTAACTTTGTTTCTGTAAAATTGGATTTATGAGATAAAAAAAAAGAAAGTCACGGTTGATTTATAGTTTTAAAGTGTAAACCAATAAAACAAA